>NZ_JALMFZ010000001.1:0-1992121 GCF_050447505.1 Campylobacter concisus
TTTTTCACATCTAGATTTGCTTCTATTATAAATACCCTAAATATAAACTCAAGTTGCAATGTATTAGTATTTAAACAAGATAAATCTTCTAACTCTGGCTTTTTTATAGACTTTACTCACCTAAATTTAGACTATATCTACTTTAGAGACGACAATAACCTAAATGAGGTTAATTGCAACGCAGATGAGGGATATAGTGTGTTTGGTCATTTAGATGATCTGTCGGTATTTGATCACACTAAGGATGTTTGCTCTTATGATATAGTAAATAAAAACTTAGGCTTTGGCTCTAGTGATGATACGCTCTTTAAAAGACTAAAGGATCAAATAAAAGGACTAAATGCAAATTTAAATTTTATCTGTGCTTCAAATTTCAACTCTATAAAACTAGCCAATCTAATAGCAAACAAGTCCGATAAAAATGGCTCATCTGCAAACGATGAGATGAACAGCAAAGATTTTTCAAATTTAAATAAAAACTATGTAGTCCTCTCAAACTCGCCTTTTAGATCAAGTGCAGGTCTTAGAGAAGAAGTAATAAGTAAATGCCTAGATCAAGTGATAGAAGACGAGCTAAATAGACCCAACAAATCCAACTTTGTAAAACAAAAATTCACCGATATAAAGACCCTAAGTCCTATTAAGGATTACAGTCAGTACAGTATAAATATCAATAAGGAAAACAATAGATCAACTCTTGTTTTAAATTTATCTCCATTTGCAAGGATAGATAAAAAATATATAGACAACATAGAGCAAAAGAGGGAAGAATTTAAAGAGATCGCCTATCAAGATGACACTAACTATCTTGATAATTACACCAAATACGAAGAGTTATTTAAGACAAATTTCTCTCACGTAAATGCTTATGCTAAGCAACCAAATGATATGGAGAAGATCAAAAAAAGTGAAGAAGAGTATATGAAAAAGGTAACTCTCTCTTTTAAAGCAGTGTTTGATAAGGTAAATGAAAACACCTTAAACAGAAGAGAGGCTGAAGCATATAACAATAGCAATATCTCAAGCCAACTTATAGATGATATAAAAAATGGCTCATCAACCGCAGATGAGTACTACCCACAAATGCAACGTATAATACAAACCCTTCCAAAGCGCTACTCTTTCATAGAGACACTATCTCTTGGCGTAGCTTACTTTATAATAACTAAAAGCTATTCAAAAAAAATGATAAAGAAAAGCATTCAAGATGGTGATGAATATATAGTAATAGAAGATGATGAGATAAAAGCCCTACACTCAAACTCTATAATAAGAATTTTTGATAGAGATGTAAAGCTATTTTTCTATAAAGACTCAGTAAAAAATAGTGGCTTAAAAAGTGGCGAGTATCTATGTATAGAAGAAATTTCTAAATATATGGATGGAGTAAATAACAAAGATGTAGTTAGTGTTGAAGAGCTTTTAGCAGAAAATGAAGTTGGTAAGAATGCAGATATCAAAGACCCTTTGCAAAAAGATCTAATGAAACTTCTTATAGAGCAAGCTGACAAGATAGATGAGAACTATAAAAAAGATGAAACTACTATAAAAGAGGCTATAGCCGCTAAGAATAAAAACACTCTAAAAGAGGCTATAAATTTAAAAGATATAGCATATAGCAATGATAGAGATATAAATAAAGAGGTAACCTCGTTATTAGTAAAAACTACTATAGAAGAGGTATTTCCACTAGCAAAATTTGTTGGAGAAGATGGCATATCTAAGATATATGAATCACTTGGTTCTTATATATTTAATAAAGACGCAAAGGCACTAAGAGAAACATTTCTTGATGAGCTTGGGGTATTAAATTTAGTAAAAAACCTACTTGGTGCAAGAAAGACTAAAGAGATAGATAGATATATCTTGCTAATAACGAGTCTAAAAACTACAAGCGTAGTTTTACAACATTCAAAGCTTAATCTAATCATTCAAGCTTCAAATGCTTTTAGGCTTCATATGGCGATGGAGTATTATAAACTAAGCATAACTTATACAGAGATCACAACATATACCTTTATGAGATATACTCATAGGTTTAGCTATACAGATTTTCAAGAGATAAAGAGACTAATAAAAGATTATGCAGGATCATTGGGTAAGAGCATAGGTGCTTCTATGATTAGTGGTGCATTAGAACTTTGGAAAACATCATACGAAAAACTAGAAGAAAACTACAAAGAGATAATGCATACAAGATATACATATAAATTTAATGAAGCATATGCACTAAATAATATCTCATATAAACCTATGTCACTATATGAAGCCTACAATAAAGATAGTACAAATACCTATTGCTACTATCCAGTAATGATCTATCAAAACTATATAAGCCTAAATTTAAATAGACTATTTCTAGGAGCTAATATAAGTAGTGGAGGACTAGACTATAACTCATTTATATACTACGACATAGACCACAAGAAAAACAAACTATCTTTTAACCTAGCTTCTAAACTAGCACTAAATAACCTTAGTGCTTATCTATGCTTGGATGAGCTAAGAGGAGCTGGTAATGAGATAGATGCAAACTACTTTAAATATGCTAGAAGTAGATACACTGAATCTGATGTGGAGATAAGGGAGTTAAATTTGGATGTGAAAGAGGAGAAAGAGATATACAATAATTACAAGGATGGTGCATTGCCAAATAAAGCAGCAGGCAAACCAAAATATCCGATAGATGCCTATCAAGAGGCTGCAAATATTATATATATGCTTAGACTAGGAATTTTTAACACCAACTATGACAATACTCACCGTAACCTCTCAAGAGATCTAGTAGAAGCTCTTGATACTATTGGCAACAATAACATAAAGGGTATATATGTGGGGTGTAAGGAGTTCGGATCGTCAGATAGAAAAGACAAGAGTACTCAAACCACATCATCTATCCCACCTCGCCTAGTAGGTCGTTTAGCCACTACCATAGTAATGGAAGATGGTCTATATATAGGATAAGATATGAAAAAGATCATATTTATCATCATAGCTCTTTTAGTAGCCACAGCAGTAGTGGTAATAAGCAAAGGAAAATTACAAGATAAAGGAAATTTAATGGATAACACTAATACATATACGGTTATAGCTCCAAATGGAATGGAAATACCATTTGATAAAAAGACAAATTTAATGATACCAAACAATGACAATTATAAAAAACCTAGGACAAATAAGGAATACTTAGAAATTCAGTCTAAATATTTACTTGAAGCCCGCTCCATCCTAGACTCATCTTTATATAAAAACTATAAACCACTATACTATAACCCTAAACCAAATTCTCTAGGTCAAACAGATTATCTATCATTTAAACCATGGCTAGATATTAGTTATAAACCAAGCTCAACTAAACCATCACCTTGGACTAAATCAGAAAAAGCCTACTATGAAAGTTTAAAAGATAAGAGAGATAGATATATCTATCTAGTAAAAAGAAGCAATCTAAAATGCACTATGATAGATATCCCAGATGATGCCATAGGTAGAGTAGATAGCAATGGCAAACTAACAAAGCCAGAGTATGCTGAAATTTATGATGAAGTAAATTCTCACAAAGGTACATTAAAATCAGAACTATTTGCAGCAGAGTGGAATATATGTGCAGGAGTATTAGGAGATATGGGAGGATTTGTAGGAGGTGTTGGATTAGGTTACGCAGGATTTAAAGCAAGAGCATATCAATCAATGTTTCTATCAGCCCAGCTTGGTCAAGATGGAGCCCTAGAAGCATTAGCTGATTTATTTGAATACTCTACCTATTTAGTAGGTCTAAATAAAAATTTACAAATGGCAGAAGAATTTAGAAAACTAGCTAAAAATCCCCCATTAGATGAATATGGAATGATGCCTTATCTAGATGAGATAGTAGGAAGCTACTTCGTGATGGATTTTAATAGAGGACTTGCACTTGATACTGATGGTAGGGTTATGCGGTATTTTAGAAAACTCGTTGAAGACGAAGGTAAATTATTAGACCCTAGAGACCTAGATGCAAATGAGACTACAAGGGAAGAATTTATGACAAAAATGAAAGACGTCCTAAAAGATGAAATGCTTCCTTTTGATGTAGCTGAACCAGATGATCAAGAATATAGGCAAGTGATTTTAAACAGAGATATTAATATTTTAGAAGCTAAAATAATGTCCCTAACCCCACCAGAGGGATATCCAAATGCACCATACTACAACACACCAGAAGAGCTAACAAGACTATATGAGGCTGGTAAATTAGATAAAAAGCTAAACCCTCTAACACCAGTGATGTATAGAGATAGCTTCCCTGAAGATCTTAGAGCTAAGATATTAAGCTATGCAAAAGAGCATAATATAAAGGATTAACACTTTAATATCAAGTAATAGATTATGGTTTATAGAAAAAAGCATGTATCCATTATAAACCATACATCTAATATCTAATAGCACACCATTTCAACTTTTGCTTTTAAAACACTGGCATTTATATTTGTAGCATATGTTCCGAGTAAAATTTTATACTGCTTCTCATGTCCTACTATTTGAGCTATGATATTTGGCTCTACTTCTTGTTGGACAAGCGTATCTATAAAATAGTGCCAAAATATCGTTATACACAACTTTTTGCTGTTTCTGCAAACGACGCTAAAAAACGACCGCAAGCTATTTTATAGAAAAATTTATGTTTTATTAACTAGAAGCAAGGAAAATTTATACATTCTGACTTCTGAAAAGTTTGACGAAAATTTGCCTGCCGAGATCAAAAACGTAATAGAAACGATAAAAAAATACGCAAGCATAGCAAAAGCTGCCGAAGGGCCGAGCAAAGACAAAAAACCGCAAGCTCAAAAATAAAACTAGCCTCCATAAAACCCGTGCTAAGAGATATAAAATACGGAGCCGAGCTAGTGGTAGCCGGAAGCGAACTCTTTGTCATAATAGCGGGGCTATTTGAGTATAGCTTTAAATTTGGGCTTGCGACTACCAGTCAAACCGAAAAACCGATTTTATACCCATGTCTACATACTAAGTTTTATCAAAATTCGGCAGATTACGGTGTCTTATTTCATTTTGCAGTCATGGCGATGGGTTTATTTTTTGTTTTTCTAGATTTTCTAGGCTTTACGTGTCCGATTTGATTTTTTGGGATATTCAAATATTCAAAAATATATTCAAAGGCGTCAAGTCCTTGTATCGCTAAAATTTTCGCGTCCATGTATTCGGACTTCGCATATGTACCCTGTGTCATATCTGGTGCATAACCCAGTATAGTTTTGGTTATTTTATATTTTACTTGATCTTCGATATCATCTTTTTTTAAATTTTCCGAATGCCCGAGCAATTTCTTATCCGTACCTACATAGTCCTTAAAGCCAGCAAGAACCAGCCACTCATCGATCGCGTTAGCAAAATTTCCCCTAAGTCTATGGACGCTTACCGTATTATCTTTTATTACCTTATCTATTTCGGCATTGAGAGCTTTTGACAAAGTTCCTTTATTTGAATATATTTTTTTAATTTTTGCAATCCAGTCGTATTTGTAGAGATCTTTTAATAATTTATGCAATGGTATGTTTCTATAAAATATCTTATCGGCACCTTGCTTCGCGGTTTTTACCTTCAAAAACGGATGATTGCAATCCGTATAAAAACTATCTTTATTTAAGTTATAAAATTCCTCCGTTCTTATGCCAGTTGTTAGTAGAAATCTTAAACAGTCTAAAATTTCTTTGCGCGCATTATCATATTTGCCGCTAAATATCTTTTTGAGCTCTTCAAGGGTAAAATTTCTTTTATCCGTTACGTTTTTATTTACCCCGTAGTTACTAAGTTTTTCAAACGGATTAAAGCTCATATACCTTTTTGATACCACATAATCAAAAAATGTTCTTACTCTACCTATTATATTATTTACGGTTTTTTCACTTATTGGGTTGCCTTGTTTACCCTTTTTTGCACTTATGTATTCTTGAAACTCCTCTACATCTAGTTTTTCGATCTCATATATGTTGTTATCTTCCATATATTTGATGAATTGATTTATATCGTTTATATATCTTTTTTTGGTTTCCTCCTCATACTTTTGCTTCTTGCCTTCTCTTTTTATAAATTTATCACGCATATCCAGCAAATTTATATTTATTTTTAGTTCTTGATTTTTCGGTAAAAGCTCTTTTTGCTTTTTCGGTAATTTTTTAAGCGTTTCACTCTCTAAGTACCCTGCAATATTGTCGGGTACAAATTGTTTATTGATAAATCTGCCGCCTTTTACTTTTTCATCCGTGAAAATGCCGTACTTTATTACTTCTTCTGGTATATTGTAAGTTTCAAGATCTATTACGCCTGTTTTTGGCTCATTTTGCATATCAAGTTCGTTAACCGAATTTATGATGCTTTTTTGAATTATCATTGCAGTATCTTTGAAAATGACTTGCATGTAATATTTGGTAGGCGTTGAGTCGTTTAATTTTTTTAAAATATCCGCTCTTTTTCGCCATTTATATTTGTCTTTTTTATTTCTGGCATAATTCTTTACGCAATGGTCCATATCTCTCTCAAGCTGCTCCTTATCTAGGGTGTTTCCGATAAAGCCCATCTTGATATTGTCTGTTTTGTTTATAAAATCCTTTTTTATGCCAGAGTAAAACTCAAAAAGCCTACCGAAGTCTACGTTTTCTTCGTCAAGTAAATTTAAAATCTCTTTATTCATATTTCACCTCTTTTTGCCAAATTATACATAACTAGCCAAAGATATTCAATAGAATTTCATCGCTAGAGATTGGAAAATATATTTAGACCATTCATAGCTTTTAGCTTTGCTTTTAGCGAGATATCCTTGGCGTATACGTCTGTTGCTAGATCGGTAGCGTGCCCGAGTAGTACCGAGGTAACATCCGTAAAACCATTTTCTAAGGAGTAATTTTTAATAGCGGACGCAAAATTTGCCCTTAGCCTATGAAAGCTTACGTTGGAGTCCGGTAAAACGGCATGAATATGTTTGTTAAGCCTTTTTCCAAGATAATTACAATCGCTTTTGCCTTTTTTTATTTTCGTTAACCACTTCATATCGCTTAGACGATATATATTTTTATGTATCGGCAGCTCTCTAAATTTAACATCTCCGCCTTTTTGCTTGGCAGTTTGAACTTTGATAAATTTAATACCGTCTCGCTCGCTTACGCTACTTTCATCTAAGCTCCAAATTTCGCTAAGCCTAAGTCCAGTGTGCAAGGCAAACGCCATATAATCTTTAAGCTCCTTTTTATCGGTCTTAAAAATCTTAACCAGTTCGTCCATGCTAAAATTATCCTTCGGCGATTTTTGATCTTTGGAAATTTTAAACGAGCTTAAAAGCTTAAACGGGTTTTGAGATATAAGGCCTATTTTGATAGCATAGTCAAACATTCTACTTGCGTAGCACGTGTAGTTATTGATGGTCTTTTTGTTAAGCCTTTTATTATTTAAGAGATGTAATTGAAAATCCTCGCAGTCCTGGTAAGAAATTTGGGTTATCTGCTTGTGCTTAAAATAAATGTCAAGTGCTTTGGCTACCCTTTGATAGTATCCGGTATTTTTACTATTTGACTTCTTACTTTCGTTTTGAGCGTATCTGGATGCTATATCCGTAAATTTTATCGATTTTCGTGTTTTATTTGGCCTATCGTTTTCTTGACATTCTTTTCTATTGACAAACATATCGTTGTCGGCTTTGGTAATCCCATAAATACCCGATATAACTTTTTCAAATATTTCTTTATATTCGGTCGTCGATAGTCGATGCGATTTGTTTTTAATATTTTTTTGAATGTTGCGTATCTTGTATCTTAACGGTAAATCAATAAATTTTTTGGTTTGAACAGAATTACGTCTATTATCGGCTTCGTTTTTTATTTTTAAAGCGATGGCTTTGGCCTCAAACTCATTGTCCGTAAATAGACAATATTTGACGGTGATAATTTTATCATTTTTCAAGGCCTTATCGAAATAGTAGTAGCTTGGTCTATTTTTGATTCGAGTTATTAATTTAGAAGTCATTGCAAACTCCTAATCTAATAAGCAAACGATGTAACAGAAATCCAAATTCAGTGTAACAAAATAAAATCGTCCGAAATTTGAGACGAAAATATAGTGATATAGACTGCTTAAAAATGCTGAAATACAGATATCTGAAGATATATTTTAAGAGTGGTTGTGGCCGGGAGATAGGGATTCGAACCCCAGGAGGCTTTCACACCTCAACGGTTTTCAAGACCGCCGCTTTCGACCGCTCAGCCATCTCCCGAATTAAAGATTTGTGATTATAGCCAACTTTGCTTAAAATTTGCTATAACCACTTTGAATTATTCTGTTTTTTCTTTGACGTAACTAGCGCCGTCATTGATCTTTTCTTTAGTCCATTCTTTGGCGTTGTGGCTATCTTCTTTTACGCCGTGCCAAGTGTTTGAACAACCTACCGCAAAAAATGCCATACATACTATTAAAAGCAATTTTTTCATCGTTATCCCTTTATGTGGTTATTTTTGAAGTTGGAGGCGACACCCGGATTCGAACCGGGGATCAAAGCTTTGCAGGCTCATGCCTTACCACTTGGCCATGTCGCCGTTTTGGTGGTGCCCGAGACCGGACTTGAACCGGTACGGTAAAAACTACCGAGGGATTTTAAGTCCCTTGCGTCTACCATTCCGCCACTCGGGCAAAATTTAATGGAGCGGGAAACGAGATTCGAACTCGCGACCCCAACCTTGGCAAGGTTGTGCTCTACCCCTGAGCTATTCCCGCGTTAAAGGTTGCAATGTTACCCAAAAGTTGCTTAAAAATTTATTTTATAAAAACGACTTTCAAAAAAATGTAAGCCATAAAAAGATAGAATACAAAATCCTTTTGGGGTTATAGCTCAGCTGGGAGAGCGCTTGAATGGCATTCAAGAGGTCGGCGGTTCGATCCCGCTTAACTCCACCATGTTTCACTCTCTTTTTTTACTAACAAATATTTTCACATTTTCATGAAATTTTACGTCAAATATATGTAAAAATTCAGAATTCTTTCGCTACATTTACAAAATGCAAAATTTAAAACAATATGTAAATGAAATTTTAAAAAATCACCATGATGAGCGTGTATTTAGCTTTGAATTTGATGGGCAAAAATTTTGGTTAAAACGCATTGAAAAGAGCATTGAAGGTGGCTTTTTAACTAAAATTTTTAAACCAAACCCTTATAAGTCATTTGCTGCCGAGATAAAAAAACTTGAAATTTTAAACGAAGCAAATGCTCCTGCGCCAAAACTCGTGCTAAAAAGTGATGATTTTTTCGTTATAGAAGATGTTGGCGAGCCAGTTGCTAGGCTGTTTAAATATAGCACCGATGAAAATTTTAAGCATGAAATTTTACTAAAAGCAGCCCGCGCATTAGCTGGACTTCACGCGCTAAATTTTGCACACGGACGCCCAGCACTTAGGGATATCGCCATAAAAAATGACGAGATAAATTTTATTGATTTTGAGTCAAAATTTTTTAGCGATGATCTAGAGCTTAGAAAGTGCCGTGATCTGCTAGTTTTTATCCACGAGCTCTACCGACAAAAAATTTCAAACGAGCTTGTAAAAGAGGCGATTGATGAGTACATTAAGGCTAATGGCAGCGAAATTTACGAGCACTCTTTGCGATTAATAGTGAAATTTAAGCCACTTTACTACCTGCTAAGGCCGTTTAAATTTTTAGACAAAAAAGATCTAAATGCAGCTATTTCTACATTTGAGCTACTTTTGCCAGCCGCAAAATCCAAAATCACATCTAGATAACTAAAAAATAATCTTCTAGATTTTATCTCTACTTAACAAAAAATAAATTAATATTCGTTATTAAAATCCAAAAGGAGATATATGCTTTTCAAGCGTAATAAAATCATTTTCAACATCCACCTAATAATCGGTCTGATCGCGACTATACCGCTACTTATCATGACACTTGCAGCACCATTTGCCTCTTATAGAGAGGAGATAAAATCTGCGATAAATGAAAAATATATAAATTTAGCGCCCAGCGAAAAGCCAAATTTAAGCTTAAGCGAGATCCTCGCCAAAGCAAAAAGTGAGATCAAATTTGACACGCTTGAAAACGTGCAAATCGGCGGCGAAAACAAAGCTTACAGCATCAGCGTCACTAAAGATAAAAAGCTCTTAAATTTCTTCATCGATCCACGTAGCGGCGAGGTGATCAGCGAAGACTTGGGCGAGAAAACTCGCATGATAATACTAAGCCTACATAGAAATTTAGGCCTTGCCCTGCTTGATAGCAAAGTCCCAGCCAACATCGGCAAGCAAATAGTCGCCATTAGCTCCATTATCATGGCTCTACTTGCGATCAGCGGCCTCATCCTCTACGCACCAGCGATCAAGCGAAATTTACTAAATTCGCTAAAGATCAAAACAAACACAAAGGACTACGCCTGCTTTTACAACCTCCACACGAGCCTTGGCACATACGTGGCGATCCTGCTTGTCGTGATGTCGCTAACTGGCCTTTACTGGTCTTATGGCTGGGTCAGAAGCGGCGTAAATAGCATATTTTTCGAGCTAAAGCCAAGCCAAGCACAAAGGGCTATGCCTCAAAGAAATTTGACCCCAATAAGCGATGAAAAATTTAAAGAGATCGAGGCTGCGGAGCAAATTTTTAAAGACAATGTCACGCTAGAGCTAAAATCACTCACGATAAACGTGCCTGAAAACAACCAAAGCACCTACACTATAAACTACGAAACTGCCGAGAGTCAGGTAGGCAAGCTAAAGCTTGACGCAAGCGCTGGCAAGGTCAAAGAAAATAAGCTTGTTAGCAAGAGTGATAGCATCCCAGAAGCTAAAAAAGCGGGCCGAAAAGTGCTTAGCCTGCACACTGGAGAGATCTTTGGCGAGGTCGGTCAGATCGTATTTGCCATCTCTTGCGTGATCGCAGTTTTACTTATAATAACTGGCTTTTTGATGACCATAAAAAGGAGCAAAGCACTCTAAATAAAAGTAAATTTTTACCTTGCTTTGGGTAAGATTTTAAGAAATTTTTACCATAAACAAGAGAGAAATTTATGAACAGAAAACGCATCTACAACCCAAGTTCAAATGAAAATTTGACCGACAGAAGAGTCTTTAACGGCAACCCACACGGCATTTTAAATTTCACCAAGGCAAAATACGAGTGGGCGTTAAAGCTTTGGGACCTCATGGAGGCAAACACATGGTTTCCAAAAGAGGTCGATACCACCGACGACGTGCGCGACTACGCCTACAACCTCACAGAGGCTGAAAAACGCATGTACGACCTCGTCTGGAGCCAGCTCATCTCGATGGATAGCTTTCAGACAAACAACCTAGCTGACAACATCAACCCTTACATCACCGCACCAGAGATCAACGCCGTGCTAAGCCGCCAAGCCTACGAAGAGGCGAACCACAGCAAGTCTTACGCTGTCATGGTCGAAGCGATCTGCGACAACACCGACCTCATCTACGAGATGGAGAAGCATGACGACGTCTTGCGCGAGAAAAACGACTACATCTCAAGCGTTTATGAGGAGCTTGCAGGCGAAGTGACTGATGAGAAGCTACTTCTAGCGATGGTTGCGAACCAAATTTTAGAGGGTATCTACTTTTACAGCGGCTTTACAGCGATCTACGCTCTAGCTCGCGCTGGCAAGATGCTAGGCTCAGCGCAGATGATACGCTTCATCCAACGCGACGAGATCACGCACCTGCTTTTGTTTCAAAACATGATAAATTCAGTCCGCAAAGAGAGACCTGACCTTTTCACGCCTGAGACTGAGGCAAAAATTTATGATATGTTTGAAAAAGCTGGAAATTTAGAGATAAAATGGGGCAAATACATCACCCAAAATCAAATAATGGGCTTTACAGATGATATCATCGAGCAGTACATCCACTATCTCATCGACCAGCGCCTAGTTGCAATCGGTCTAAAACGCAAATACAACGTCGCTCACCCGATCAAATGGGTAGATGACTTTGCTAAATTTAACGACCAAAAGTCAAATTTCTTTGAAGCAAAAGTTACAAACTACAGCAAGGGAAGTATCAGCTTTGATGACTTTTAAAAATGGCATCTTAGCCCTTGCCTGCGTGCTTTTTGTGGGGTGTGCAAGCAGTAGTAATGAAAGAGCCATTAGCATAGCAAATAAGGATTTGCTAAATAGTTTTAACCCTTACATACTTTCAAAAACTAACGAAACTAAAGATGCCGTCACCTACCAAAGCATGCCAGCTGGCGATGTTTGGCCAAGTCTAGCGCCTATTGGCTCTGCACTTGTTGTTGATGTTTTTAAAGAGATAAATAAAGTGTGTAACTTCAAATATAGCGACCTAAAAGAGACTAGGATGGTATATTTTGACGATAAAACCTCGTTTTCTTATGAAGTTTGGGTCTTTAACGACCCGCTTTCAGGGCGTGATGATAAGATCACAGCTATAACTGTTTTGCTAAAGCCAACACCTGAAATTGGTGGGACGGATATGGATTTTAGAATTCCAGAAAATTGCCATGCGCCAAAGCAAACTATATTTGTATTTGGAAAATAAATGAGCGAAAATTTAAACCTAATAAGCCTAACTTTAAAGGCAAAAAATGCAACAGATCGGCTAGAAGAGCTTGCAAATTTAGTTGAGGCTGCACCTGAAAACTCTCTCCTACTTGCAAGCGAGCTTTGCATCAGTGGCTACGACTTTGATGGCTTTTTTGCTGGGGCAAACAAAGCGATGCTTGGTGGCATGATAGGCAGCTTTGATGCGATGCTGCTTGAGCGCTTGCAAGAGGCGCTTAGCCCAGATAAATTTCTTGGTTTTACGCACCTTAGCAGCCTAAACAAAAGCGCAGGGCTCGCTCAAATTTCAAATCTAAATCCGCACCAACCAAAAATTTATAACGAATTTTTACTTCTTAACTCAAACAACGTCTTTCATTCGCAGTTTAAGGCTGAGCTTTTTAGGCCAAATTTAGAGCATGAGATCTTTGCCGCTGGCGAGGTGAGCGATATAAATGCATTTACATTTAGAGGGCTAAGGCTTGGCGTACTGATATGCTTTGAGCTGCGTGATAGCAGGCTTTGGGCAAAGCTAAAAGGGTGCGACATCATCATGGTGCCAGCCATGTGGGGCAAGGCTAGAGAAGAAGCCTACCTTAGCCTTTGCAAGGCGCTTGCGATCGCAAACAACTGCTACGTCATGATCTCAAGCTCGCTTGATCTTGAGCTCGCTGGGGTCTTTTTGCCAGATGGCACGCTAGAGCAAAGCGCGGTTTTTGACGCAAATTTGATAGCGCAGATAAAGAAAAATTTAGGGCTTTTATAAATTTTAAGATAAGCTTTAAATCGTATAATAACGATTTAAAATTTGTTTAGGATAGAAATTTTGACCCAATTAGAAGCGATAAAATGCCAAAATTTAGCTAGCGACATAGCCGATGAGATCACGCTAAGTCCGCTTTTGTTTGACGCGATATCAACAACCGAGCGCGAAATTTTCGTGCCTATCCCTGCACATGCTTACAAGCTTGACGCGCAGCCGATACTGGGTAATCAATGGATCAGCTCGCCGCTAACGGTGGCAAAGATGACGATGGCGCTAGAGTGCGAAAACGTGGATAACATCCTAGAAATAGGCTGTGGCAGCGGCTATCAAGCAGCGATATTAAGCAAGCTCGCACATAGAATTTTTAGCGTTGAGCGCATAGAAAAGCTAGCCATGGAGGCAAAAAAACGCTTCGAGGCGCTAAAGATCAAAAACGTACACGTAAGATATGATGATGGCAACAACGGCTGGCGAAGCTACGCGCCGTTTGATAGGATTTTACTCTCGGCTGCTGCTGATGAGATCTCGCCAAATTTATTCGCTCAACTAAAAAATGGCGGCATCTTGGTCGCTCCGATGAAAAGAGATGGCAAGCAGTTTATCGCTAAATTTAGAAAAGACGAGAGTGGGAATTTAGAAAAAGAGTTTTTAGACGAGTGCCTTTTTGTGCCACTTCTTGAGGGCAGAGAGTAGAGGCTTTACCTCTACAACTACCACCTAACCAGCCACTCGCCGCTAGGGTGCTGCGTAAATACAATATCATCAAATTTTGTAGTTTCTTCGCCATCCGCCGTGATAAATGTAACGCTAAAACTAAATGCGTTTTTGGCGATAAATTTCACATTTTCTATACTCAAGATATCGACGTTATCGCTACAAGTGCCACTAGCCCTTTTTGAATGGCTATCATCTCTTCTTAGCGCAGGTGCCATTGTGCCACCTTCCATAAATTTATCATTTTTATTAGCCTTATAGCATGCCATATTTGCTAAAAATTCCTGCATCCTAGGTTTTGCGCTATCAAATTTCGCTTGATACTCCTTTGGCACCTTAACGCCCAAAATAGCGCCTGGCACCGTCTGACCAACTAAATTTCTACTTTTTGTTAGCGTTGGCTCGCTTTTTGGCTCACAAAAGGCAAAGCTACTAAAAACAGCACAGAGCACAATGACAAGAAGCGATTTTGTTTTCATTTTTCTCCTTTTTAGATAAGAGCCATTCTATCTCGTGCCGCTTAAAGGTTACTTGAGTTATAAATCTAAAGAATAAATGTGAGTTTTTTGGGGGGGGCAAAGCCTAAGCCTTGCCATAAATTTAGAATTTATAAGTGTAGCCTGTGTAAATTCCAACACTTGTATCTCTTAGCTGAGCGCCGCTATTTTTCTTATAAAATGTCTTATCAGCTTTTAGTCCAAACTCAAGCGCGTTGTGAGCGTCAAATGAGTAGATACCACCTGCTTTTGCACCAATCAACAAACCTTTGAAATTTTTCTTGCTAGTTTCGTTTTCAAAGCTTTGTCTAACACTTAGATAACCAAGACCAGCGTAACCGCCAAGCACAGCTTTAAAGTTTTCTGTGATGTTTGGTGTGTAGTCTGCGCCTGCTAAAAGCTTATGTTTGCTCCATTTTGCGTCTGCTTCGCCAGCATTTTTTCTAGCTTTAAAGTCGTAGTAGTAGCCACCATACGCTCTATAGCTGTCAAAATCATAACCGCCATAAAAGCCAAGTCCGTAGTGACCTTTGTTGAAGTTATTTTTTTCGCTTTTTGCGATATTTTTAGTTTTGATCTTTGAATTGAACGAATAATCGCCCTCGCCACCGACAAATGCACCTTGCGCAAGTGCAGCTGAACTAACTAAAGCTAAAACCAAGCTTGATTTTACAAGTAAATTTTTCATACTTCTCCTTTAAAAATTTTCGTGATTTTACTATTACGCGTTTAATCTATATGAAATTTAAATTTAACAAAGCCCTATTTTTCGCTATTTTTGACCTTTAAAATTTAAATTTATTTATATTTACTATTAAATTTTAAAATTAGAAGAAATTTTCATCAAAGGAGAGAAAATGGCACTAGATAAAGAGCTAGTAAATTTCGGTGAAGAGCATGAGCTAAATGCGATCCTTTCAAAATTTGGCAAATCACAAAGCCAAAAAAATAGAGCAACGCTAGGCGAGCTTGGCAAAAAATGCAAGGAAAAACTTGCTAAAAGAGTGCTAACTCAAGACGAATTTGGTGAGTTTGTAAAAGCTCATCTAAAAGAGCTTGAAGATAAAAAAGCTTAAATTTCTGGGGGCAACCCCAGAAATTTACTTGCAACCCTCTTTTGTCAAATTTATCACAGCAAAATTTTTGCCGTTCTCGTAGTTATATATCCACGAGGCTTTATCGATAAGAGGATTTTTACTACTACAAAAGTCCTCTTTTAACATTTTGGTTTGCATCTTTTTAAACTCATCTATCTGATCTTTAGTAAATTTACTAAATTTAATATCCTCGCTATCATTTATAACAAACGTGGTTTTTAGGGTCTTGTTTTCACATGTAGCACCCATTATTACGCTATTTTCATCGACTCTTGTGGGAGCTGGCTCATCGATCATACTTACAACAGCTTTAATAAATGCATTATCACAATCAACCGCAAACGTAGAGGTCAAGAGCATAGATAGAGACAATATTATTTTCTTCATTTTGTATCCTTTTTGGAAAGTATATTAAATTGAGTGGTAAAAACGCTAAGGAGATAAATTTGCGCCCAAACTAGGACGCAAATTTCTTAAGGAGGGAATGTTTAATATTAAAATTTATAAGTGTAGCCTACGTAAAGACCGATGTTGCTCTCTCTAACTTTAACTTCTTCAATTTTTCTATAAAAAGTATAGTCAGCCTTAACGCCAGCCTCTAAAATATTGTTTTGATCAAGTAAGTACTCAGCACCGAATTTTGTGCCCAACACAAAACCAGTTGAGTGTTGTGCACTATCTGAATTATCTACCTTAAATTTTATTCTTGAAACGCCAGTATAAGCACCTGCTACAAGCTTAATATCGCTAGTAATACTTGGAGTATAGTCAGCACTTGCTAGAAAACTGTGTTTATTCCACTTAATTGTATATTTTTCACCATCATCCTCTAACTCTTTTTTAGTCTGAAAATTATAAAAATAAGCACCATAAGCTCTGAAACTGTCAAAATCATAACCAGCTTTTATGCCACTGTTAAATTGACCTTTCCTAAGTCTTGCTCCATCGTTAGCCTCAGATAACTTTACATTTGACGCAAAAGAGTATCCGCCCTCGTAACCAATAAATGCCCCCTCTGCCATAGCAAATGAGCAAACCGCACATGCAATCATGCTAGCTTTCAAAAATGAACTTTTCATTTTCAATCCTTTAAAAATATAATGTAAATGTAATTTTACGAATTTTTATTTAAAATATTATTAATTTATAATATTAAATAAGCATTGATAAATTTATTTTGTTTATATAGTACGTATTTTAGGGATTTATAAATATAAATTTATAAAATTTTTAATTATTAAAAAGTAACACCTAGTCGTTAAATTTCAAACGACTAGGTAAAATGCTATAAAATTTCTCGTATAAGAAGCTGCGATATAAGAGGTCAGCTAAATGATTTTTAGAGATAAACTATTTCTAAAAGAGCTTAAATTTCTAGCTTTTCTGTATTTTTATCAAATAATCCATTAAATTTAATAGATAAAAATTTATAACTTTCAAAAAATATCTAAAAATTTGGTATCCTAAGAAGCATTTGCAAGTGTAATGCAAGAGGATAAAGAGCTAGTCGAAGTATTAAATTTACCATCCTCTTCTATGATGTGTATAGTGATGCTCGTAGCTGCTTTCAGCACCACATCCAGCCTTTAAAAGGCCACGCACTATACCGCCGCCGCCAAGTGCTTCTGGTCCTAATGATCTATCCCAGCGATCCTCGCATTCATGTTTTTTAGCCTCTTTATAAGCTATCTCGCAAAGGGCCAAGAAGATGCCAAGCGCAATAGATATTATAAATTTATGAGTAGTGCTTAGTTTGGCATTAGAAGGATCTGCCTCTTTTTTATTTTTAACTTTACTTGTTCTTTTTCTTCTTAGTTTGTCCATCTTTTTACTTTAATAAAAGAGCAAAATCTAAAGCCATTTTCATATCAAATTTACAAAATTTCTCTTATGAGAAGCTGTGGTGTCACAAGTCCGCGAAACGAATTTTTAGATACGCAAAAGATGATATCTATCATTTCGCCTACTCTAACGTGCCTTGTGAAGTTAAAAAATAGTGCCTCAAGCGTCTTGTTGTCTTTTTGCAAGATAAGTTTTAAGTGGTTTTGGTCCCTGCCTATGAGCCTCTCGTTTTTCACGACAGCGTTTTCTATCTTAAAGACTGGGCGTGGGTTTTTCTGTCCGTACGGCTCATAAAATTCCAAAATTTCAAGTAGTTCAAAGTCTATCTCGCTTGGCATTATGTCGCCAAGTAGCTCATCTGAGCTTTTGCACTCTTGCATATTTAGGCATGAGCAGCTTTTATTTATCGCTTCTTTAAATTTCTCCAAATTTTCAGGTGCAAGAGTTAGCCCTGCTGCACCTTTGTGACCGCCGTAGCTTGTTAGCAGATCTTCGTGGCTTGCGATAAGTGATAAGATATCAAGCTTGCCAATGCTTCTAGCACTGCCCTTTGCGCGGCCTTTATCGATGCTAAAGACGATAGCTGGCTTTGCAAAGTGCTTTGCCAGGCGGCTGGCCACGATGCCTATCACGCCCTCATGCCACTGCTCTCCCCAAGTGATGATGACCTCATCGTCCTCTTTTACGTCCTTTAGTGAGCACTCAAAGAGTTGGCGCTCCTCCTCTTTTCTGGAGTTGTTAAACTCGATAATCGTATCAAGGTAGTTGTAAGCCTCTTCGATGCTCTTTGCACGCAAGAAGTTAAATGAATTCATCGCATCATCCATGCGTCCGGCCGAATTTATAAGAGGCGCTATAAGAAAGCTGATATCATCACACTCAAATTTATCCTTGCCGTAAAACTCTTTTATGACGCAAAATGCCGAACGCTTCGAGGCATTTAGCTTGCAAATACCCATGCGAACAAGCATCCTGTTCATATCTCTTAGCTCCATCATATCAGCGATTATCGCGATGGCTAAAAGCTCTAGAAACTTGCTCATATCGTAGTTTAGCTTGCAAACATCCTTTAGCGCGCCAACCAAATACCAAGCCACTTCAGCACCGCAAATTTCGATATTTGGAAAGTTGCAGTCCTCTTGTTTTGGATTGATTATGGCGTAGGCTTCTGGTAAAACGGCTGGTGGCATGTGGTGATCTGTGATGATGAGATCGATGCCTTTTTCTTTGCAGATGCTAGCTGCTTCATTAGCCGAGATGCCGTTATCGACGGTGATTATTAGACTCACATCACTTGCAAGCTCGTCGATGATCTCAGGGTTTAAGCCGTATCCGTCCTTAAAGCGGTTTGGGATCTTTACTAGGTAGTTTTTTACGCCAAGATCATCAAAAAACTCAGCTAAAATCACACTTGAAACCACGCCATCAACGTCATAATCGCCAACAATAGCGATGTGTTCGTTTCTCTCGATCGCTTCTTTGATGCGATTAGCGCCCTTGTAGATATCTTTTAGGGCGCTTGGCGTTGGAATTTCACTAAGTTTTTTGTGTATGTCGTTACAAAATCTACGTGCTAGTAAATTCCTAATATCCTCTTTAGTTAACATAGCTTTGGCAAGGACTTTTTGGCGCCATGCCAACTTTTACTAATACTATTTGCTCACTTAAATTTACGCCCAAACTGCCAAAAATTTGGCAACAAAAATGCTTTTTTTTCATCGTAATCTTTCGTCTTTATTTTGAATGCTTTGATTATATCTTTTTGAAATTTAATTTCTTATAATTTTCATTGAAAGTAAGATTTTTAGGGCAAAAAACTTTTGTTAAATTGATACTCTTTATAAATTAGCCATTGTAAATTTGAAGTAAAAAATGAGAGAAATTTTAAGTAAAAATAAGGGGCCATAAGACCCCAAAAATTAAAATTTATATGTGTAGCCTAGGTAAGCGCCAATGTCTGTTGCTTTTAGATCTTTTGCATAGTCTGCGTCATACCAAGATCTATCAGCTTTTACACCAAATTCAATAGCATTGTGGCCATCAAAGCTATACTCAGCACCAAGTCTTGTACCAAACAAAAAGCCTGACTGTGTAAGATCGTATGTAGCCCAAGCCTTGTTATTTTTAACATGTGACTTTAGGTTGATCACTGAAACGCCAGTGTAAAGACCAGCGATTAGTTTAAAGTTATTAGCTATAGTTGGAGTATAGTCACCGCCTATTACAAATTTATGAGTTGTCCACTTTGTATCAAGGTTACCACTGATATTAGCAAGAGCTCCGCTTTTGTTATCTTTAGCCTCTGTATGATAGAAGTATCCACCATAAACTCTAGCTACATCAAAGTCATAACCGCCTTTGATACCGATATTCGGCCTGCTATCCTTTGCACTAATGCCATCTTTAGCTTTTAGCTTTGAGCTAAAATCATAGCCGCCCTCAACTCCGACAAATCCGCCTTGTGCTAAAGCAAATGAGCCAGCAAGTGAAAGTGCTAAAACACTTTTTAAAACGCAATTTTTCATTTTTTCTCCTTTATAAATGATTGCGTAAGCATTGTATGTTTAGCAAGATTAAAAAATACTTAAATTATTTAAAATTTATCAATAATACGTTTACTTTTATTTTTAATATAAATTTGAGAGAAATTTAAAGAGAAAATTTGGCAAGAAAACTTGCCAAATTTATCATTTTATGTGATTAGCCAAACTTGCTTTGATAAAGCCTAGTATCACAGGGTTTGGTCTAGTTAAGCGGCTAGTAAATTCAGGGTGACACTGCACGCCTACAAACCACGGATGACCTTTTAGCTCGATCGCCTCTACTAGTCCGTCGCTTTCACCACTTACTATGAGACCAGCCTTTTCAAAGGTCTCTTTGTATTTTGGATTTGCCTCGTAGCGGTGGCGGTGACGCTCTTTTACGTTCTTTGCGTTGCCATAAATTTCAGCCAAAAGCGTCTTTGGCTTGATGTCGCAGTTATAAGCACCTAGCCTCATAGTGCCGCCAAGTGGGCTTGTGTGCGTTCTTATCTGCTTTTTGCCGTGGGCATCGATGAAGCTATCTATTAGATAGATGATAGGATTTTTGCACTCTTTGTTAAACTCCATAGAATTTGCATCTTCTAAGCCCAAAACATCCCTTGCAAACTCGATCATCGCTAGCTGCATACCAAGGCAAATTCCAAGATATGGGATCTTATTTTCACGAGCAAATTTTATAGCCTGCATCTTGCCTAAAACGCCTCTTTCGCCAAAACCGCCAGCTACCAAGATGCCATCCACATCTTTTAAAAGCTCATTTACATTGCTCTCTTCTATCTTTTCGCTATCTATCCAGCGTAAATTTACCCTAGCGTCCAAATTTGCTCCAGCATGGATAATGCCCTCAGTTAAGCTCTTGTAGCTCTCTTTTAGATCGATATATTTACCCACAAAAGCTATCGTAGTTTCATTTGTTGGGGCGATGATCCTTTTTACTAGACTATCCCAGTTTGCCATGTCTGGTTTTAGCTCGCCAAAGCCTAAATTTTCAGCGATCGGCGTTAAGATATCTTGCTTTAAAAATGAAAGTGGAATTTGATAGATACTTGCGCTGTCTAAGCTCTCTATGACGCAGTTTTTCTCCACACCACAGCTTGCTGCGATCTTATCTTTTAGCTCGCGGTTTAGTGGCATTTCAGATCTACAGATGATGATATCTGGGCTTATGCCTATGCGTCTTAGCTCGCCTACGCTGTGCTGGGTTGGCTTTGTTTTTAGCTCGCCAGCTACTTTGATAAATGGCACGAGTGTTAGGTGGATATTTAGCGCTCTTTTTTTGCCAACTTCTACTCTTAGCGCTCTTATCGCCTCTAAAAATGGTAGTCCCTCGATGTCGCCAACGGTTCCGCCTATCTCAACGATGAGCACATCTTTGCCCTCGCCCGCTTTTTTGATACGATCAACGATCTCGCCAACGATGTGAGGGATCACTTGTATAGTCTTACCAAGATAGTCACCACGTCGCTCTTTTTCGATAACCGAGCTATAAACTCTGCCTGTTGTGAAATTATTGTCCTGACTTAGGCTCTCATCTAAAAATCTCTCGTAGTGACCAAGATCTAGGTCTGTTTCAGCGCCATCGTCTGTGACGAAGACTTCGCCGTGTTCTAGTGGGCTCATCGTGCCTGGATCTACGTTGATATATGGGTCAGCTTTTAAAACGCTCACTTTTAAGCCAGAATTTTTAAGTAATGTCGCGATAGACGCAGCTGCGATGCCTTTTCCAAGTGAGCTTAAAACGCCACCTGTGATAAAAATGTACTTCGTCTCTTTTGCCATCAAAATTTCCTTAACTTTAGTTATTTTTTAATCTGCCGATTATACCCCTTAAATATTTAGTAAGGCATTAATCTTGCAATTTTTAAAAATTATTCTTTAAGTTTTTTTGTTATAGACTTCGACATCATGATTAAAAACTGCTTAAAAAACATCGCCTCTTTATATATAGACGGCTTTAAAAATATGAAAATAGGCAAGAAACTATGGCTTCTCATAGCGATAAAGCTTATCATTATGTTTGGGATATTAAAGGTCTTCATCTTTGACGAGACCCTTAATACCAAATTTCAAACCGAAGAAGAAAAAAGCGAATTTGTAATTCGTAATTTAATAAAGGAATAAAATGTCTGAGATGGATTTTGTTGATTGGTCTAGGGCTCAGTTTGCGCTGACAGCCATTTACCACTTTTTGTTTGTCCCACTCACTTTGGGGCTAAGTTTTATCATCGCCATTATGGAGACGATATATGTCAAAACTGGCGATAAGGCATGGCTTGAGATAACGAAATTTTGGCTAAAGCTCTTTGGTATAAATTTCGCTATTGGTGTAGCTACTGGCATCATCATGGAATTTGAATTTGGTACAAACTGGGCGAATTATAGCTGGTTTGTCGGCGATATCTTCGGTGCTCCACTTGCGATCGAGGGCTTACTAGCATTTTTCATGGAAAGTACATTTTTTGCCATTATGTTTTTTGGTTGGGAAAAGGTTAGTAAGAAATTTCACCTACTTTCAACATGGCTTGTTGCGATCGGTTCAAATTTAAGCGCACTTTGGATCTTGATCGCAAATGGCTGGATGCAGTATCCAATAGGTATGAAATTTAACCCAGATACGGCTAGAATGGAGATGGAAAATTTCTTCGAAGTCGCGCTAAATCCTCTTGGCATTAGCAAATTTTTACACACAGTAACTAGCGGTTACACCATCTCAGCTATCTTTGTGATAGGAATTTCTGCTTGGTTTTTAATAAAAAAACGCCACATCTTGCTTGCTAAAAAAAGCATCGTCGTTGCTAGCGCATTTGGCCTTATCACTTCGGCATTTTTGCTACTTAGCGGCGATGAGAGCGCATATCTTGCAGCTCAAAAGCAGCCTATGAAACTTGCAGCGATGGAGGGACTTTACAAGGGCGAGAAAAACGCTGGCCTAGTTGCAGCTGGTATTTTAAACCCAGCTAAAAAGCTTGGCGATGAGAGCGATGCCTTTTTGTTTGAGATAAAAGTACCTTACGCACTTGGCATCATGGCAAACAGAGAGCTTGACTCATTTACACCAGGCATCAACGACCTACTTTATGGCAACAGTGAGCACAATCTAATAAGCGTAGAAGAGAAGATGGCAAAGGGCAAAGTAGCTATCGAAGCTCTTAAAAACTACAAAGAGGCTAAAAAAGCAAATGACGAGAGCTTGATGAAAAGCTCGCTTTCAAATTTAGAGAGCAATCTAAATTTCTTAGGATATGGCTATCTTAAAGACGCAAAAGATGCTGTGCCACCAGTTGCACTTACATTTTATAGCTTCCACATCATGGTCGCGCTTGGCACTTACTTTATAGCTCTTTTTGCTATTACGCTCTATCTAAATCTCTCAAGAAAATATAAATTTGAAAACATAAGAGCATTTTTGTGGATCTGCCTCTTTACCATACCGCTTGGCTACATCGCAGCTGAGGCTGGCTGGATAGTAGCAGAGGTCGGCCGTCAGCCATGGGCGATACAAGATCTCATGACCGTTGGCGTCGGAGCTACAAATTTATCTGACTCAAATGTCAAAATTTCATTTATATTATTTGCTGTTTTATTTACGGTCTTGCTGATTGCCGAGATCAAAATCATGCTTAAGCAAATAAAGATAGGATTTAACGACCATGCATAGTTTAAGCTTAGAAAATTTACAAATTTATTGGTGGTTTATAGTTAGCCTTCTTGGCGGACTTTTGGTATTTATGATGTTTGTTCAAGGCGGTCAAACACTCATCTTTAGCCTTGGCAAGGACGAGCTTAAAAAAGATATGCTCATAAATTCTATCGGTAGAAAGTGGGAGCTTACATTTACGACGCTTGTTATGTTTGGTGGCGCGTGCTTTGCGGCGTTCCCGCTATTTTACGCTACTAGTTTTGGTGGCGCTTACTGGGTTTGGCTGGCTATTTTATTTTGCTTTATCATCCAAGCTGTAAGCTACGAGTACCGCAAAAAGCCTGATAACTTCTTAGGCGCTAGGACTTATGAAATTTTCCTTTTCATAAATGGCTCGCTTGGTGTTATCCTTATTGGTATGGCGGTTAGTACATTCTTTAGCGGTAGTGACTTTGTGCTAAATGAGCACAACTTTGTCGAGTGGAAAACTCCATTTCGTGGCCTTGAAGCTTTGGCAAATCCTTACTTGTACTTGCTTGGCATAGCGATGTTTTTCCTATCTCGCATAGGCGGCTGCTTATATCTTATGAACAACATCGCTGATGGCGAATTTATACAAAACGCTAGAAAACAGCTAATTATCAATACCGTGCTATTCTTGCCATTTTTCTTAGGATTTCTTGCGTGGATACTTACAAAAGATGGCTTTGCATACGACGCAAATGGCGTAGTTAGCCTTGTTGCTTACAAATACGCTATAAATTTGATCGAGATGCCTGTCGCTGGCGTGCTACTACTTGTTGGCGTTCTTTTGGTGCTTGTTGGAATTTTCCAAGGGGCATTTACAAAAAGCATACGTGGAATTTTTGCTTATGGCGTTGGCGTAACGCTTGCTGTGACCGCGCTATTTTTGATAACAGGACTAAATGGCACTGCATTTTATCCGTCATTTAGCGACCTCTCTAGCTCGCTAACTATCAAAAATGCAAGTTCTAGCCACTACACACTTGGCGTTATGGCCTATGTTAGCTTGCTAGTGCCAGTAGTGCTTGCCTATATCTTCATCGTCTGGAGAGCGATAGATAGCAAGAAGATCACGCAAGATGAGATCAAAAATGATCATCACGCATACTAAGGATAAAAGATGTTAGAAGCAGGAATTTTTTTGATACTTTGGCCAGTAACGCTATTTATTAGCTACAAATTTGTTCTCTTTTCTCTTAAGAAATTTGACTCAAATAACTAAAATTTAGGGGCATTTGCTCCTAAATTCTTCTTTTTATTTTTACCTCTTAAAACGACTTCTTTATAAATTTACTTAAGCCTATTTTCATATAAGCGTTAGTTTTGTGTGAAATTTGGGTAGTAAGATATCATTAAATTTCACAAAGGAGCGAAAATGAGCAAGAATTTCTTAGGTTCAGTTGCCCTTGCGGCTGTTTTGGTGAGTGGTTTTGGCTTTAGTGTTCCACTAAACGCTGGAGTCTTGGCTCATCAAGTAAAGGTTCAAGGAGAGCTTGGCTCAGTCTTTATAAACCCCTACGACGTATCGCCACTAACTGCTATCATCGATAGAGCTGGCAAGGACATCAAAGATGTCCACGTCAAAGTAAAGGGCAAGCCAGATGGCGGCATCGATATCGACTACAACGTCTCAGAGCATGCCTTGCTCACGCATGATGGCGTGCCTGTTTGGGGACTTTATCCTGACTATCTAAACGAGGTCGTGCTTAGCTACACATTTAACGGAGCTAAAAAGGTAGAAACATATAAAATTTACGCCCAACCTATCGTCACATATAGCCGTGATTATAGGTTCTCACACATGCAAAAAACTCGCGTCAAAAAGGTCGATCCTGCCTTTAAAAACAGGCTCTATCTCATAAACAACACAATAACAAGCGTCTATAAACCGCTTGATTGGAAAAATGGTGGAGCTGCTAGCTGGAACGACTTTACCGAAAACTACATCGTAGATACCAAGGGCGAGGTCAGATGGTACCTTGACTATCAGAAATTTTATGACCGCAGCGAGAGAAGAGTGATGGATGGGGGCATGATGATGGGCTTTCATCAGCTAAAAAACGGCGATATCAGCTTTGGCATGGCACAAAGATATCTTAGATATGACCTCATGGGAAAAGAAATTTACAACCGCCCACTACCTAGAGGCTACATCGATCTAAGCCACGAGGTGATGCCACTAAAAGATGATCACGCACTTCTTAGAGTAGCAAAATACAACTACCACCACAAAAACGGCAAAATTTCTCACACCATAAGAGACCACATCATTGAGGTCGATAACACTGGCAAGGTGGTCGAAGAGTGGGATCTAAATGAAATTTTTGGTAATAACGTTTATCGCAGCAACCTCATAAAAGCGCTTGATGCTAGGGCTGTGTGCCTAAATATCGACATGGACGCAAAAGAGATCAAGATAAGCGACGATCAGCCATTTGGCGATGTCACCTCCACTGGCACAGGTAGAAACTGGGCGCATGTAAATTCTATCTCGTATGATGAGAGCGATGATAGCATCATCCTTTCGCTTCGCCACCAAGGCATCGTAAAGATAGGACGCGACAAGAAAGTAAAATGGATACTAGCCTCGCCCGAGGGTTGGAGCGAGGACTTTAAAGCAAAAGTGCTAACTCCAGTTGATAGCAAGGGCAATAAGATAAAATGTGAAAACTCAAAATGCGAAGGCGAATTTGACTGGTCATGGACCCAGCACACCGCATGGCTAACGCCAAGATACGAAAACAAGGGCGACATAAAACACCTAAGCGTCTTTGATAATGGCGATGCTAGAGGCATGGAGCAGCCAGCCTTTAAAGAGGACAAATACTCCCGCGCGGTTGAGTATAAGATAGATGAGAAAAAGGGCACAGTCGAGCAGACTTGGCAGTTTGGTAAGGAGCGTGGATTTGACTTTTACAGCGCAGTCACCAGCAATGTCGAGTGGCAAAAGGATAAAAGCACCTACTTTATCTCAAGCTCAAACGTAAATTTACTTCGCCCTGACAAGACTATCAAGATGGTCTTAGTCGAGATCGACCCAAAGACAAATGATATAAAATTTGAGATGGATGTGGATTCTGCTTCAAGAGATGATGTCGCTTATAGAGCGATGGTTATCGATCCTGAAGTGTTTAGTTATTAAATTTTGGTGTGAGACCCCCTCTCACACCGAGTGTATTAGTTATTATTTTGAAATTTATAAATTTCTTCTTTGACGCTAGTTAGGTCAAAATTTATCGCTCGCTCTAGCTCTAGCAAGCTTACATCTTTGTCTATCTCAAGAGCCATCGCTATCTCGTTTAGCTCTTTTGCTTCCTCATTTGCGAGGATCGCACTCTTAAAACTAGCCTCATCTATCTGGCCAAATTTTAAAAAGATCGATTTAAATTTATCTTTTAAAATTTCTCTACTTAGCTTTTTATCTTCTAAAGCCTTCTTCGTGCCGCCATTTCTGTTACAGGTTCTAAATATAAAATCTATTGTTTCATTTACTTCATCGAGTAAATTTTTTGTCTTCTCGCTTTGCATACAAACTCCCTTCACCGCAAACAAATTCAAAGCAAGGCAGACTTTGTCCGCCCTGCTTATAAGAAATTAGAAGTGGCTTTCTACTTTCTCTTCGATTTGGATAGGATGAGTTGTAGCTATATTTTCTTCGCCAGCATGTGAGCTTGCAGTAGCATAAGAAGGTTTAGCCTCTGACTTACCTTCATTCATGATATGATCTTTTGGTGTTTCTAAAAGATCGTTTGCGCTAACACCTATTTTATTGTTATTTAGAACATTTAGCTCAGCTTTTGGCTCATTTATACGAGCAGCATTGCTTAGATCAACACTATCATTGTCTAAGATATCATCTGGCAAGCTTCTAGTGCTTCTTACTTTACCGCTGTGGACTTTAGTTAAGTCAAATTTTACTGATGTTTCATCAGCAAGTGCATTACCAGCTAGATCTTTGAACTGACCTTTCATTGATACAGTAGCTCCATCATGACGCAAATCAAAGTGTTGATTATCCTTGCAAAGAGTGACTACACGACTAAAGCTTCCATTGTCTATATCGGCTTGACTTATTGTTATATTTTCTCCATGTCCATTTATACTACTCCATCCTTTATAGTCGGTATTGAGCGTATAATGGAATGTATCACCAACTTTTACAGAACCATCTTTTGGAACTTCAACAACAAATGTTATATCACCTTTTCCATTTGCAGGATTATAATATTCAGCATTATCGTAAAATCCGTCATGATTTCTATCTTCAGCCACCCAAATATTTGGTTTTGCTACTGTTGTATCTATCTCAAGACCTGAAACAGTATATGGGCTTGATGCAACACCTGACTTATCAGTAGCCACTGCTACAACAGAGTACTTACCATCTGCGATATTTCCAGTTGTAATGCTCCACTCGCCGTTTTCATTAGCTTTAACATCGCTCTCCCAAACTTTATGTGTTTTACTATTAACTATAGACACTTTTACAATAGCACCAGCCTCTGTTGTTCCACTTATGGTTGGAGTGTTATCATTTGTCAAGCCTGCAATATGCGCAGCTTCATTTGTGATAATATTTCCAGTTTTGCCATTCCAACCAGGCACATTATCATCTATTGAAGTAATCTTAACATTAACAGTTTTAGCACCGCTTTCAGAATCACTAAAGTCAAATACTACTTTATCACTACCTACTTTGCCTTGATTGCCAGCTGCATCGCTAAAGTATGCTTCAGCAACATAAACGCTTCCGTTTGCATTTTTACCATAAGGCATAGGCTTACCAGCATCCGGCTGATCTTTGTCAATTTGGTTATTTTTCATCTCACCAATGTAGCCTCTATCAATTTCAGCTTGACTTATAGCGCGCTCATGCCAGCCTGTTTCATCCCATTTATAGTGGAATATATCACCAGCTTTTATGCTACCATCATCTGGTATAAGAGCCTTCCATGATAGACGTCCTGTGTGAGTATTTTCTATATTTTCTTTCCAGCTAAATTTACCATCGTTATTTGTATCTTCGATGAATTCAACTTTCGCATCTGCTATCTTAGTATCAACATCTATAGCTGCCACATTTGAAGGGTTGCTTACTACACCGGTCTTGCTTGTAGCTATTGCGGTTAGCTCATGTTTACCCTCAGCAAGTGGAGTTTTTGGTGTAAATTCCCAAGAACCATCACCATTATATTTGATATCTCCATCAACAACCTTGTCACCATCTTTAATTGTTATAGTTACACCAGGTTTTGCTGTACCTTTGATAGTTGGTGTACTATCGTCTGTTAGGCCATTATTTACACCAAGGATATTTCCTACTTTACCGTTATAGCCAGCCACATCGTCACAAACTGCTGTGATCTTGACAACGCCAGGGGTTGTGTCTACATCTGAAGATGTTTGGTCGGATCTACTTCTGTTTCCAGCTAGGTCAGTTGCTTGTACGACCATATTATGCTTGCCATCAGCCATTGGCTCTTTTGGCTGTATTGTCCATTTGCCATCTTCACCAGCTTTGGTTGTGCCTATTACTTTGTCATTATCGAAAAGCTCAATAAATGCACCTTTTTCAGCACTACCTTCAAATACTGGTCTATTGTCATTTGTTAAGCCACCTTTAACATCACCATGATATACACCACCTTCTACGTTATCAGTGATCTTATCTATAGTTGGTTTCGGCGTTACAGTATCGACATCTATATTAGCTGCATTGCTAGGTGCACTTTTTACTCCTAGGGCATTTTCAGCTACTGCAGTAATGCTATGTTTGCCATCTGGTAGTGCTGCACTTGTGCTTGGTGTAAAGTTCCAGTTGCCATTAGCGTCAGCTTTGGCATCTCCGATCCACTTGCCGTTATCGTAAATATCAACTTTTATGCCAGCCTCAGCTGTACCTTTGATAGTTGGGGTATTGTCATTTGTTAGACCACCTTCCACTTTAAGCACGTCACCTACTCTAGTATCATCATCATAGCCTTTATGGTCATCTATAACTTCTTTGATAACTGGTGCTTTAGGAGTGGTCTTGTCAAATTTAACTGTATCCCAATGTTCTGCACTGACATTACCAGCTTGATCTACTATCCTATAAGATGGAGTTTCGAAGCCAGGTTTGCTTTTTACAAAATTCGCACTAAAATCATCTCTTGCAACTTCACCTTTAGCTATGTCAGCAGCGCTTAGGGTTAATATAGTCACCCACTCTCTATGGCTATTAGTCACTTCGATTCTATCGCCTTCTTTTGCATCCTCTGGTAGCTTGATAACCCATTTTAATTTGCCATCAGTTAGAGCAGAAGCTTCAGTGGCTGTCAAGATGCTGTTATCATCTTTATCAGCTGTGATCATTACTTTTGGAGCTCCTGCAGTAGTATCAACAGTTACACCAACAGTATCAGAATCTGGGCTATTTGTGCCTGCTTTATCGGTTGCTTTAACAACAAATAAATGACGACCATCTTCTAGTTTTGGAAGTACAAATTCCCAAGTACCATCTCCTTTGGTAGTTGTAGTCCAATCATAAATAACTTCACCATTAACAAGAGAAGCTTTAGTTAAACCATCTATCCAAACTTTAACAGTTGAACCAGGCTCAGCTGTACCTTTTAGTGTTGGAGTGCTATCATTTGTTAGGCCATTTTTAACATCACCATTTACTACACCACCGGCCGTATTATCTACAATCTCAGTAATAACAGGTTTAGGGCAGTTGGTGTCAATGTTAATCGTTGCAACATTTGATGGATCGCTAACATTGCCAGCTTTATCTGTTGCTATAGCTGTTACATTATACTCACCATCAGCAAGTGCAGTTTTTGGTGTAAATTCCCAGTTGCCATTAGCGTCAGCTTTTATAATTATGTCTTTACTAATAATATCGTTACCATTTTTAAGAACGATTGTTGCACCAGGCTCAGCTGTACCTTTAAATGTAGGCGTACTGTCGTTTGTTAAGCCATCGTCAATGCCAAGAACGTTTTTGCCATCTTGGATTCCGCCATACTGATTATCAGTTACTTGAGTAATAACTGGAGCATCTGACGCTGTTAGATCCACATCTATACTGTTAGTTACTGCTTCACTTTCATTATTTGCTTGATCAACGATCTTAGCTGTGATAGTTGAAGTTTGTCCGTCAACTACTGGTACTTTAACTTCTATGTAGCCAGCTTTTACGTCATCTGCAGTTACAGTGTGGTTTTGCTCTTTGCCATTGTTAATAGTGTATTTGATCACATCGCCTTCAACTACATCTGGCAAGAATGAAATTCTAGCTTTTGTGCTAGCATTATCACCATCTTTGCTGTTTTCAACTTTGTTTAGTTTTCCATCTTCTGGATTGATATCTTCAACAAATGTGATTGTTGGATCGCAAGGAGCTGCACTATCACCTTCGTGTTTTACACTGCCGGCTTCAGCTTCACCTTTACCAGTGTTGCCAGCTTTATCAGTGATCTCTACTGTAACTTTATCGCCTGTATTGATTGGCCTAGTAGTTTCTATACTAAATTTACCATCGTTACCTACTTTACCGCTACCTATTATTTCTTTGCCAGCTTGATCTTTGATAACAACTATAGCACCTGGTGTATCAGAGCTACCCTCTACTCTACCTTTTTCTGGTGTACTATCAGCTGGGTTGCTCATATCTATTGGAGTTGCTTTAACATTCTCTACACTTGGAGCTATTGTATCAAGCTCAATTGTTGCCTCATTACTTGAACCACTCTCACCAAATTCGTTCTTAGCTATAGCTGTAAATTTATGTTTACCTTGCTCTTTAAGAACTGGTGTTGTAAATTCCCAGTTAGCATTTGCATTCTCTATCCTACCGATCTCAACACCATTGTCGTAGATTATAACTGTTGATCCAGCTTTTGCTGTACCTTTGATAGTTGGAGTGTTATCGTTTGTTAAGCCACCTTTAACGTCTTCGTTAAATTTACCACCCTTGACATCATCGATAACATCAGTGATAACTGGAGCTTCTGGAGCTTTAGTAGCTTCACTATTCTCACCTATTACACCTTTACCTTTGCCTGGTTTGTCAGGATTGTTAGGGTTAACTATCTCAGCTATTATAGTATTGTCTTTACCTGGGTTTAGATCAACTGGAACATCTATTTTACCCTTATCGATATCGCTTTGCTCGATTGGTCTTACAGTCTCCTTACCTTTGTCATCAGTAACTATTAGCTTATCACCTGGTTTTACGCTGCCATCTTTTGGAATGATGACTTCAGCTGTTGTTTTACCAGCATCATTATCACCTTCTTTGTTCTCTTTATCAGAGATTTTGTGGTCACCGTCTTTATCTTCTGGGAATTTGATAGATGGGTTGCTTGGTTGGCGAGTTAGTTCTTTGTCATATACCAAGTTTGCAAAATTACCCTCGCTTTCATTGCCAACTATATCTACTATCCTATAAGCTGGACTTTGTGCTCCATTGCCTTTTGGTAGATCCATAACAAAGCCGTCTCTCTCAACAGAACCTTTAGCGATATCCTCTTTGGTTATAAATGTAGCATTTTTCCACTTACCATCTTGTCCGTATACTTGTAGTATATCACCAGCTTTTACGATAACGCCGTCAGTTGGGATCTCAACAATCCAGTGAAGTTTGCCATCTGTTAAGGCTTTTGCCTCTTCTACGCTTAGGACCTCATTGCTATTTAAATCTTCTTTAAATTTAACTTTTGGTGTACCAACAGTTGTATCAACTTCTAGTGCAGAAGTTGCTTCACTAGAGTTGCCAGCCGCATCTGTAACCACAGCTTTTATGATGTGAACACGGCCAACAAGATCTGCTAGTGGCTCTTTATAGTCGATTGGCTTAAATTCCCAGTTACCATCTTTATCAGCTTTAACTCTACCTATCTCTTTATCAGTATCATAGATAACCACTTCTTGATTTGCATCAGTTGTACCTTTGATAGTTGGCTTGTTATCATTTGTCGAAGTGCCTGCAACGTTGTCTTTGTATGTACCGCCTGGTACGTTGTCAATAATACCTGTGATCTGGACATTAGGAGCTGTAAAGTCTGAGCTTATGCTCTCTTTTACTATTTCACTAGAATTACCTGCTTGATCAACTATCTTAGCTGTTACTGTTGAAGTCTTACCATCAACTACTGGAACTTTAACTTCTATGTAGCCAGCTACTCTGTCATTGTAAGTTATAGTATGTGTTTTTTCCTCACCATTTACAGTGTAGTGGATCACATCATTTTCTTCAGCATCGCCTGGAACAGAAATTTGAGCTGTTGTGCTAGCATTGTCACCATCTTTGCCGTTCTCTGCTTTATTTAGCTTGCCATCTTTTTTATTGATATCTTCAATAAATATGATTGTTGGCTCAGACGGAGCTACTAGGTCAACATTAACTACCACTGTTTCTGAGAAGTCTGAGATATTTCCAGCCTTATCTTGTATTCTTGTAGTGTATTGATACTCGCCATCTTCTAGTTGAGGTAGTTCAAATTTCCAACCACCATGCTTATCAGCTGTAGTAGTTCCTATAGCTCTCTTATCGCCACTTAGTTCACTAATTTCATATATAGTTACTACCGAGTTAGGCTCAGCATATCCCTCAAGAGTTGGTGTGCTGTCGTTTGTTAGAGCAACTTTTGTTTTAGCGTCTAAAACGTTGCCAGTGTGGCTATCTACATCGTCATTTACAGCATTTATTACTGGAGCATTAGCTGTTGCATCTACATCTAGTTCAACCTTAGGTGTGATTGATTTATTACCTGCACTATCTGTAGCATGTGCTTCGAAGTAGTGTAGGCCATCACCCATAGCTTCAGTTGGAGTAAAGCTCCATTTGCCATTAGCGTCAGCTACTATTTTACCAACTAGAGTTTTTTCTGTAGTTGTTAAGAAGCTCTCATAAATTTCTACTGTTGCACCAGGAGCTGCACTACCTTTGAATGTTGGTAGGTTATCGTTTGTTAGACCATTTTTAACATCACCATTTACTACACCACCAGCTACGTCATCATAAATTTCGTCGATTGTTACTTGAGTTGTAGCATGAGTATGGATGATATCATTACCTGTTACTGCACTACCTTTACCTGTGTTGCCAGCTTCATCAGTGATCTCTACTTTTACTTTATCGCCTGGGTTTAGTGCTTTAGTAGTATCTATAGCAAATTTGCCATCTCCACCTACTTTACCTTCACCAATTACATTACCAGCTTCATCTTTAACAATAACCTTAGCATCTTGTGTATCAGAGCTACCCTCTACTCTACCTTTTTCTGGAGTGTTGTCAGCTGGGTTGCTAATATCTAGTGGGCTTACTTTTAGGTTTTCAACACTTGGAGCTGTTGCATCTACATCTAGTTCAACCTTAGGTGTGATTGATTTATTACCTGCACTATCTGTAGCATGTGCTTCGAAGTAGTGTAGGCCATCACCCATAGCTTCAGTTGGAGTAAAGCTCCATTTGCCATTAGCGTCAGCTACTATTTTACCAACTAGAGTTTTTTCTGTAGTTGTTAAGAAGCTCTCATAAATTTCTACTGTTGCACCAGGAGCTGCACTACCTTTGAATGTTGGTAGGTTATCGTTTGTTAGACCATTTTTAACATCACCATTTACTACACCACCAGCTACGTCATCATAAATTTCGTCGATTGTTACTTGAGTTGTAGCATGAGTATGGATGATATCATTACCTGTTACTGCACTACCTTTACCTGTGTTGCCAGCTTCATCAGTGATCTCTACTTTTACTTTATCGCCTGGGTTTAGTGCTTTAGTAGTATCTATAGCAAATTTGCCATCTCCACCTACTTTACCTTCACCAATTACATTACCAGCTTCATCTTTAACAATAACCTTAGCATCTTGTGTATCAGAGCTACCCTCTACTCTACCTTTTTCTGGAGTGTTGTCAGCTGGGTTGCTAATATCTAGTGGGCTTACTTTTAGGTTTTCAACACTTGGAGCTGTTGCATCTACATCTAGTTCAACCTTAGGTGTGATTGATTTATTACCTGCACTATCTGTAGCATGTGCTTCGAAGTAGTGTAGGCCATCACCCATAGCTTCAGTTGGAGTAAAGCTCCATTTGCCATTAGCGTCAGCTACTATTTTACCAACTAGAGTTTTTTCTGTAGTTGTTAAGAAGCTCTCATAAATTTCTACTGTTGCACCAGGAGCTGCACTACCTTTGAATGTTGGTAGGTTATCGTTTGTTAGACCATTTTTAACATCACCATTTACTACACCACCAGCTACGTCATCATAAATTTCGTCGATTGTTACTTGAGTTGTAGCATGAGTATGGATGATATCATTACCTGTTACTGCACTACCTTTACCTGTGTTGCCAGCTTCATCAGTGATCTCTACTTTTACTTTATCGCCTGGGTTTAGTGCTTTAGTAGTATCTATAGCAAATTTGCCATCTCCACCTACTTTACCTTCACCAATTACATTACCAGCTTCATCTTTAACAATAACCTTAGCATCTTGTGTATCAGAGCTACCCTCTACTCTACCTTTTTCTGGAGTGTTGTCAGCTGGGTTGCTAATATCTAGTGGGCTTACTTTTAGGTTTTCAACACTTGGAGCTGTTGCATCTACATCTAGTTCAACCTTAGGTGTGATTGATTTATTACCTGCACTATCTGTAGCATGTGCTTCGAAGTAGTGTAGGCCATCACCCATAGCTTCAGTTGGAGTAAAGCTCCATTTGCCATTAGCGTCAGCTACTATTTTACCAACTAGAGTTTTTTCTGTAGTTGTTAAGAAGCTCTCATAAATTTCTACTGTTGCACCAGGAGCTGCACTACCTTTGAATGTTGGTAGGTTATCGTTTGTTAGACCATTTTTAACATCACCATTTACTACACCACCAGCTACGTCATCATAAATTTCGTCGATTGTTACTTGAGTTGTAGCATGAGTATGGATGATATCATTACCTGTTACTGCACTACCTTTACCTGTGTTGCCAGCTTCATCAGTGATCTCTACTTTTACTTTATCGCCTGGGTTTAGTGCTTTAGTAGTATCTATAGCAAATTTGCCATCTCCACCTACTTTACCTTCACCAATTACATTACCAGCTTCATCTTTAACAATAACCTTAGCATCTTGTGTATCAGAGCTACCCTCTACTCTACCTTTTTCTGGAGTGTTGTCAGCTGGGTTGCTAATATCTAGTGGGCTTACTTTTAGGTTTTCAACACTTGGAGCTGTTGCATCTACATCTAGTTCAACCTTAGGTGTGATTGATTTATTACCTGCACTATCTGTAGCATGTGCTTCGAAGTAGTGTAGGCCATCACCCATAGCTTCAGTTGGAGTAAAGCTCCATTTGCCATTAGCGTCAGCTACTATTTTACCAACTAGAGTTTTTTCTGTAGTTGTTAAGAAGCTCTCATAAATTTCTACTGTTGCACCAGGAGCTGCACTACCTTTGAATGTTGGTAGGTTATCGTTTGTTAGACCATTTTTAACATCACCATTTACTACACCACCAGCTACGTCATCATAAATTTCGTCGATTGTTACTTGGACAGTAGAAGAAGCCTCAGTGATATCTTTTGAAATTTCTTCGCTTGGCTTGCTTGGATTGTTTGGATTGACAATCTCGGCTGTTATAGTTGTCTTATCTCCTGTTTTAATATCAACTGTAACTTCAACCTTACCTTTTGCAATATCTTCGTCTGTGATCACGTGCTCTTTTGGCTTGCCGCTGTTGTCTTTAACGATAAGTTTGTCGCCTGGTTTTACGCTGCCATCTTTTGGAATGATGACTTCAGCTGTTGTTTTACCAACTTCTTTATCACCGTCTTGGTTCTCCTTGTTAGATATTTTGCCATCTTTATTAGTATCTTCTTTGAAGTTAATATCTAGTGGTGAGCCTGGTGTTCTTGAGAATTCGCCATCAAGTGTAAGTGTAGCTTTTGATGAGTCACTAATGTTGCCGGCATCATCAGCAAATCTATACTCTGGAGTCTCATATTTGCCATTTCTTAGTTTTTCTATATCGACATTAAATGTAGCTTCAAATCTACCATCTTTGATCATCTCATCAGTGATAGTAACAAATTTAACCCAATTACCTTTGCTGTCGATTGACTGGATCACATCACCAGCTTTTATGCTACCGTCTGTTGGGATATCTATTACCCAGTGAGCTTTGCCGTCTTTTATAGCAGCCACTTCAGCAACGCTTAGAACGCCGTTATTATCTGTATCTTCTAAAAATCTAACTTTTGGATTGCCGATAGTTAGATCCACATCTACGCTACCAGATACTTCTTTGCTAGCATTACCTGCTTGATCAACGATCTTAGCTGTGATAGTTGAAGTTTGTCCGTCAACTACTGGTACTTTAACTTCTATGTGTCCTTTTGCTTTATCAGCTTCAGTTATAGGGTGTGATTTTTCTTCACCATTTACAGTGTATTTGATCACATCATTTACTACTGCATCTGCTGGGATAGAAATTTTAGCTGTTGTATTAGCGTTATCACTATCGCTACCGTTTTCAGCTTTATTTAGCTTGCCATCTTTTGGATTAGTATCTTCAACAAATGTGATTGTTGGCTCAGATGGAGGAGTATGATCATTTGGATGCTCTATATTGCCAGCTACAGCCATATCTGTACCTGCGTTACCAGCTTTATCTATTGCTTGAACAAATACTGGAGTACCTGGCTGAACAGCTTTATCTAGTTGAATTGCGAAGTCACCTGAACTGTTAGCGTGACCTTTTCCTATAATGTTGTTGTCTCCATCTCTAAATAATATCTCAGCATTTGGAGTATCTGTATGACCTGTTCCCATAGTTATTTCTGCTGTATCATCAGCTCTGCTATTAGTATCAATAGGAGTGATTTTAACGTTATCAAGTTTTGGAGCGATTGAATCTAGATCGATTGTAGCTTCATTGCTTGGTGTGCTCTTACCAAATTTATTCTCAGCAATTGCTGTAAATTTATGCTCGCCTTGTTTAGTAAGTTCTGAAGTTGTAAATTCCCAGTTAGCATCTGCATTTTCTATTTTGCCGATCTCAACACCATTATCATAGATTACAACTGTTGATCCAGCTTTTGCTGTTCCTTTGATGGTTGGAGTTTTATCATTTGTTAAATGACCTTCAACATCAAGAATATTGCCCACTTTAGTATCTTCTCCATAGCCCTTAACATTATCGATTACTTCATTGATTACTGGAACTTCTGGAAGATCTTTATGAATGATATCCGTATCGCCAGCAGTTTCAGTATCTTTACCTTTGTTACCAGCTTTATCAGTTACTTCTACGGTTACTTTATCACCTGGTTTGATTGGATCAGTTGTAACTTCGAAATTTCCTTTATCATCAGTTGTGCCAGTGCCTATTGTTTTACCATTTTCATCAGTAACAACTACTGGAGCATTTGGCTCGTCTGATTTACCTTTTACGATACCTTTATCTGGAGTACCATCTGATGGTTTGGTCTCATCTACTGGAGTTACAGTCTCGATATCTACTTTTGGAGCTGTATGATCATTTGGATGAGCTAAATCACCAGCTTTAAATTCGCTTTCACTAGTATTGCCAGCTTTATCTGTCACTTCAAAGACCACTTTATCGCCAGGATTAACAGGTTTGGCGTCTATAACAAAGCCACCTTTATCATTAGCGTCGGCTCTACCCAAGAAATTTCCATCTTTATCTTTAGCTATGACGGTAGCATGAGGAGTATCTGTAACACCTACTATAAGAGTTGCTTCTGCTGTATCATCGGCTTTAGCAGCAGTATCGATCGGAGTTATTGTAACCTCTTTGATAACTGGAGCTATTGTATCAAGCTCAATTGTTGCCTCATTACTTGAACCACTCTCACCAAATTCGTTCTTAGCTATAGCTGTAAATTTATGTTTACCTTGCTCTTTAAGAACTGGTGTTGTAAATTCCCAGTTAGCATTTGCATTCTCTATCCTACCGATCTCAACACCATTGTCGTAGATTATAACTGTTGATCCAGCTTTTGCTGTACCTTTGATAGTTGGAGTGTTATCGTTTGTTAAGCCACCTTTAACGTCTTCGTTAAATTTACCACCCTTGACATCATCGATAACATCAGTGATAACTGGAGCTTCTGGAGCTTTAGTAGCTTCACTATTCTCACCTATTACACCTTTACCTTTGCCTGGTTTGTCAGGATTGTTAGGGTTAACTATCTCAGCTATTATAGTATTGTCTTTACCTGGGTTTAGATCAACTGGAACATCTATTTTACCCTTATCGATATCGCTTTGCTCGATTGGTCTTACAGTCTCCTTACCTTTGTCATCAGTAACTATTAGCTTATCACCTGGTTTTACGCTGCCATCTTTTGGAATGATGACTTCAGCTGTTGTTTTACCAGCATCATTATCACCTTCTTTGTTCTCTTTATCAGAGATTTTGTGGTCACCGTCTTTATCTTCTGGGAATTTGATAGATGGGTTGCTTGGTTGGCGAGTTAGTTCTGAATCAAGTGTAAGTGTAGCTTTTGATGAGTCACTAATGTTGCCGGCATCATCAGCAAATCTATACTCTGGAGTCTCATATTTGCCATTTCTTAGTTTTTCTATATCGACATTAAATGTAGCTTCAAATCTACCATCTTTGATCATCTCATCAGTGATAGTAACAAATTTAACCCAATTACCTTTGCTGTCGATTGACTGGATCACATCACCAGCTTTTATGCTACCGTCTGTTGGGATATCTATTACCCAGTGAGCTTTGCCGTCTTTTATAGCAGCCACTTCAGCAACGCTTAGAACGCCGTTATTATCTGTATCTTCTAAAAATCTAACTTTTGGATTGCCGATAGTTAGATCCACATCTACGCTACCAGATACTTCTTTGCTAGCATTACCTGCTTGATCAACGATCTTAGCTGTGATAGTTGAAGTTTGTCCGTCAACTACTGGTACTTTAACTTCTATGTGTCCTTTTGCTTTATCAGCTTCAGTTATAGGGTGTGATTTTTCTTCACCATTTACAGTGTATTTGATCACATCATTTACTACTGCATCTGCTGGGATAGAAATTTTAGCTGTTGTATTAGCGTTATCACTATCGCTACCGTTTTCAGCTTTATTTAGCTTGCCATCTTTTGGATTAGTATCTTCAACAAATGTGATTGTTGGCTCAGATGGAGGAGTTGTATCTGTGTAAACTGTATTACCAGCTGTGCCATCACCTTTACCTGTGTTGCCAGCTTTATCAGTTACTTCTACAGTTACTTTATCACCTGGTTTGATTGCATCAGTTGGAACTTCGAAATTTCCTTTGTCATCAGTTGTGCCAGTACCAATTATTTTGCCATCTTTATCTTTTACTACTACTGGAGCATTTGGCTCGTCTGATTTACCAGTTACAATTCCTTTGTCTGGGTTGCCATCTGCTTTTTCGTTTGTGTCTACTGGAGTTACTTTAACGTCTTCAACTGTTGGAGGAGTTGTATCTGTGTAAACTGTATTACCAGCTGTGCCATCACCTTTACCTGTGTTGCCAGCTTTATCAGTTACTTCTACAGTTACTTTATCACCTGGTTTGATTGCATCAGTTGGAACTTCGAAATTTCCTTTGTCATCAGTTGTGCCAGTACCAATTATTTTGCCATCTTTATCTTTTACTACTACTGGAGCATTTGGCTCGTCTGATTTACCAGTTACAATTCCTTTGTCTGGGTTGCCATCTGCTTTTTCGTTTGTGTCTACTGGGTTAATAGAATTTATAGTTACTACTGGAGCTGTAGTGTCGATGTAAAAACCTGTGCCGCCACCAGTGCCGCCATTATCTAGGCCACCTCTTACGCCTGTTTCTGGGCTAGCAAAACCAAAACCGCCCAATGAATTTATCGCACTAGTGCTAGTGCTCACATTTGAATAATGCCCACCATGCTCAAATCTGGTTTCACCAAGACTAACGCCATCACCAGCACGGCCACCGCTCGTACCGCCAGCTGCTGTCTCTTCTAGATTTTCTAAATTTGCACCATTTAACAATGCTTTTTGAAGTGCTGCTACTTGTGAATCAGCAGCAGTTGCCTTTGGATCGAGACTTAGTGTATCTTCGCCGATCATTGATAGCTCTTTTCCATTATTTGTCGCTATCACAACCTTAGAATCAGCTGAAGTTGTTTTTACCGTCTCACCTTCATAAAGGCTATCACCAACTTTTAGTACCCTTTGGTTACCACTTTTATCTACTGCGATAACCTCAGCAGAACCTGATATAGACTTGATTGTGCCTAATTTCTTTGCCATGTTCATTCCTTTTGGGCTAAATTAATTTTGGCATTATTTTATAACTATTAGGAGAAATTGTAAATTGTACCTAGGTACAATATAGTTACATTATTTTATTATATGTTACATTTATAGAATTTTTTGTAATTAATAGATGATATTTCTATGACGCTTATATAAATTTTAATTTTCTAGTAAGAATTGATTAATGATATTTTAAGTTATAAATGTTTTATTTGATCGTAGTAAATTTTAAAAGAATAATAGAATTTATAAAAGATATTTGTAAATTTATATAGAAAGAAATTTAGACCCAAAAAGGGTCTAAATTTTAGAGATCGACGTGGATATCGTTTTTTATATCTACATGGATTGTCTGAGTATATTTTTCACCTGTGTTATCATCGGTAAAATTCTCATTTTTAAATTCATACCTTTGATATCCCTCTTCTGCTCCATCAGCTTTATGATATTTTTCATAAAGTTTTACGCCACCATTTGCCTGGCTGATCTTTGATAGATAGACATCTATCGTGTGGTTATTATCATCTTGCAAAACATCATTTATAAATACATTTCTCGTACCTATACGATAAGCTTCATTGCCAGTTATCCTTAGCTCTTCAAAACCTTTAAATTTGTTATTATAGCCTCCTATATTAGCTTCTACTGTAGCTACATCATAGCCATCGCCACCATCCATTTGTAAACTACTGTTGTTTGTTTTCATTGATAAAAAGACATTATCATCGCCTGCTCCAAGATTTACTTTTAGCTTATTTATAAACCCGCCATCTATCTTGATAGTATCATTATAAGGGCTTAAATTCCACTCTGATGATTTAACTTCTTGATCGGGTTGACCAGGCGCTCTATAATTTATACGTGCGTAGTCAATGTCTATATGCGTCTCGTTGTTTCCAGATTCGATATTTACACCCTTTAAGTCAGCCATATCTCCTTTTATATCTAATGTACCCTTTTCAGAGCGATTTGAACCTATAGTTACGCCATCAAGGTATGCCCAACCCAAATTTAAAGTATTGTGCGCAGATGAAACATCGATATCATAAACATCTTTTGGAGTTGTACTAGTAAATTTTACAGGTTTGTCTATCACGTTCATATAATCACCAAAATCAAAATTTATCGTATTTACCGCGTCCTTGTCATCTGATGACATATCTAAGATCACATCTTTTAGTTCAGCACCTCCGATATTTACAGTATTACTACCACTACCAAGTTTAAATTTACTATTTTCTATTTTGCCAACAGAATTATCCAGAATGCTTAATCCTAAAACATCATTGCCAGCACCCATATCTACATTTACTTCTTTTAAATTATAAGAGCTACGTATATTAATAACATCATCACCACCATAAGTATTGATATCAGTTTTTATTAAATTTACAGATTCAGCACTTAATTCGTCTTTTCCGCTAAGTTTTTCGTCACCAAAATTTATCTTGTTAGTTCCTTCTTGATCTAAGCTTCCAAGGATAGAATGACCATATTTTATTTTTAGTATATTTCTACCATCACCTGCAAATTCTATATCAAAAGGATTTGTACTATGATAGCCTATAGGTATAGTTACTTCTCTGTCGTTATCCACGATATACTCATCTGCTGATGTGATAGTGTCATCTACTTCAACAATTAAAGTGACGCTTTCTTTATATTCGCCATTACCCTCAATGCCTTCTGCGTTTTTATAAATTTTATTTGTAGGATCGAAAACGCCTTCATTTAATCTGTCATCGTCCAGCACTCTTGCACGTACTTTTAAGTTATTTATATCACCTGCTTTTACATTTATAGTGGCGCTATAATCTTTTAATGGTAGCAGCTCCCAGTTCTTACCATCGATTGAGTACTCAACATTATCATAGTCTTTACCATGATCTGCCTTTCCGCCAAAGCCAAAAAAAACTTTTAACATTTTATCGGCGTTTGCTTTATCTACATTGGCTCTTATACCATACTCTAGATATGAGTCATTTCCTGGTTTTTCAGAAACTTCTTTAGTTATGGTCTCTACTCTTAGATCGCTTACTATTTTGCCATTTGGATTAGGCGCAGGCTGTGGTTCAGGTTTTGGCTCTGGTTTAGGTTCTGGTTTAGGTTCTGGTTTTGGCTCAGGTTGTGGGGCTGGAGCTGGATTTACAGGCTCGACTGGCTCAACAGGCGTAGGCTCTGGCTTAGCACCAAGATCAACATTGATACCATCTTTTACATCTATATAGCCTTTGATAGTATAAGATCTGCCATTTTCCTGAAAATTAAAGTCGCTCTCATATCTTGTAAAGCCTTCTTTTAGACCTCTTGCATAGTCAGAAAGCTTAAAGCCTGCTAGCTCTACTCCGCCAGCTGCCTCTGTAACTGTCAAGATATGTTTGCTTTCGCTATTTTTAATGTCAAGCATATCATATAGATCTTCTAGCTTTAGGCTGACCTTCTCGTTGCCAGTCACTTGTAGCTCTTCAAAGCTCTTAAATTTATTAAAATCAACATTGCCATCGATCACAAGTGTATCGGTCTCGTAGCTAGTGCCACCATTTATCATGGTGTAGCCATCAAGCTTCATAGCTTTTGAGACGACGACTTTATCTTCGCCGTTGCCAAGATTAACCGTCATATCGTTTAATGTGCCTGATCTTAGCTCTAAAGTATCATCTGTATCTGCGAAATTCCACTTTGTGGCATTTTCTGGGTAGCTGCCATTTATCTTTGTATTTCCATCGACTACTACGTGAGTTTTGTAGCTGGTGTTAAGATTTACATCATCAAGGGTAGATGATCTTAAATTTAGATCGAAATTTAGTGGGTTTCCATTTACATCGGTGCCTGTGTTGGTCTCTGTACCTATGTTGATGCCCTTTAAAGTTGAGTTTTCAACATTTACGGTGTTGTTATTTGAGCCTGCTTCGATGTGGTTGGCTGAATTTTTATATGTTGAGTTGATATCAGCGTATTTGATATTTATCTCATCTTTCTCGCCTGAGCCAGTTCTTAGGTACATATCTGTCATTTTTATATGATCATCTTTTGTACCATTTAAATTTAACACATCATTTCCGCTATCAAGCGTGAAGCCACTTTGATAAGGTTTGGTACCTATGTAAGTTCCGCCGTTTAAATTTACAGTGTCGTTGTCTGCGCCAGTTTCGACGTGAAGTCTCTCGTGTCTTCCACCATTTATATTAATGGTGTCATTTCCGCCTTGGGTTTTGATATTTAGCCAGTTTAAATTTGAGTTATTTGAGTTTATAATATCTACTCCATTATTTTTCTCACCATCACCAAAAACTATGTCACTAGGTATCTTTTTATTCTCATCACGGCTTATAGTTGCATTTTCAAAATTTAAAGTGTTATTGCCATTATTTTTAAACGTAGCATCAAAGAATTTATCATTGTGAAATTCGCTTGTGATAGTAATGTTATGATCATTATCAACAATATAGCTATTTTTTGTGGCTTTGTTATCTCCTATGCTAACTTCTAATGAAACGCTCTCTTTAAAGTAGCCATTATTTTCTACGCCCTTATCTGCATCTGTGAAAATTTTCTCCGATGGATCAAGTGTGCCTTCATTTTGGTCGTGGTCGTTTGCTACTTCAACACGAACGCTTACTTTATTTATATCGCCAGCTCTTACATCTTTTATCACGCAGCTATCATCTAGCTTTTGCCAAGTTGTACCGCCATCTAGTGAGTACTCTGCATTTTCATAGTCTTTGCCAGTAGTTGCCTCTCCACCAAATTTAAGCGTCACATCTACCTTTTTATCAGCGTCAGCCTCCGCTACTTCGCCTTTTAGGTTGTACTCTAGGTATGATTTGTCGTCTGAGCTCTTTTCATAGCCAAATTCTGACTTGTTTTCAACTGAGATGTTTTTAACTATATCTTTGCTCTCGTCAGGTTTTGGTTCTGGCTTTGGTTCAGGTTTTGGCTCTGGCTGTGGCTCCGGAGTTGGTTCAGGTTTTGGCTCTGGCTTTGGTTCTGGTTTAGGCTGCGGAGTTGGAGCTGGATTTTCTGGTTGTGATGGCTCAACTGGGGCTACAGGTGCAATGGCAGAATTTATATCACTATCTGAACCATCAAAAACATCACTACCGCCACCTTTTACCTCTTGGTTAGTTAGTTTTACAGCGCCAAAAGTATCTGAAAGTGATCTAAAGCTAGCTGATACATCAGAGCTTTCATGACCACCATGCTCAAACCTCGTCTCGCCAAGGCTCACGCCATCTCCGCCTCTGCCACCGCTATTGCCTCCAGCGGCACTCTCTTCGAGATTTGCTAAATTTTCACCTTTTAAAAGGGCTTTTTGTATAGCTGCTACCTCTTTGTCTGAGCTAAGGTCGTTATTTAAATTTAGAGTTTCGCCATCTTTTAGCTCGAACTCTTTGCCGTCGTTTGATGCGATAGTTACCTTTGCGCCATTTGCTTTAACAACGTCGCCCTCGTATAAACTATCTCCCGCGACAACAACTCTTTCGTTGCCATTTTTGTCTATAACTACTACTTCCTTGGAGCCAAGAATGTTTTTAATAACACCTACTTTAACAGCCATCGCTGCCTCCTTTAAAATCAATTTGACACATTATAAATATTTCTTTTAAATATAAAGTAATGTAAATATGATGTTAATTCTTAAGATTACGCTGCTGCAGTGGGTTTTAAAAATTAAATTTTTGATAAATGTAAGCAAGATCCCAAAAGGGATCTAAATTTAAAGATCGACGTGAATGTCTTCTTTTATATCTATATAGACTGTGCCTTGACGATCACTACCGTCTGCTAAGTGCGTATTATAAGTACTTTCATATCTATGGTAGCCATTTTCTGCTCCGCTAGTTTCGCTAAAGCCATTAAGTTTTACAGTACCATGTGCTTCACTAAATTTAACTACATTAGAGCCATTGTCTAAAATGTCACTCAAATGAGCCACATCATTGCCGTTTAATGTCACATAAGCACCGCTCGTTACTTTTAATTCTTCAAAGCCAGAGACCTTTGAGAAGTCGATATTATTATCAAGTACAAGAGTATCATAGCCCTTGCCACCAAATATTTGAGTATTATTATCTATATCTGTTCTTGTCATAGTTAAACTAACTGTATCGTCTCCGCCACCTAGATAAAATTTAGAATTTTTTATGATAGCTGATGTCACATTTAAAGTATCATTTTGATTATCTGAGAAGTAAAATTCGTTATTTTTACCATGAAATTCTGAGTCGTCTATATGCATATTGACCTTGTTATTTCTGCCGTCAAATTTAACGTCACCCATAAATTTTGGCCCAAGAAAATTCATATCAAAAAGCGGCGTGTGGTCCAAATTTGCGTGTGAGCCTTTTATATCTATCTCGCCGTCTCCACCGCACACTTTTATATTCATAGTGGTCTTTTCGCCATCATTCGCTTCGATAGTAGTGTGTCCGTTAAAGATAGTGTTGTCCATATTTAGCGTATCTACTTCGTTTGGATTAGTAAAGCTAGAAAGAGAAATTTTCGTATCACCAAAAAAGCCCACCCAGTCGGTATTTATAGTGTCATTTCCTCCGCCAAGCCTTATATCAGCGCCATTTTTGATCTCAGATCTTTGGATATCTATGACATCGTTATCTAGACCTGTATGAATGGCAGCATTTTCCATCGTCGCACCATAAATTTTTACGCTATCATCGCCGTCATTTGTGTATAAAAGCGTATGATCTTTTATGCCGACGTTGTTTCTTATCTCTATCTCGTCATTGCCAGCCCCAGCGTCAAATCTCAGCCCTCTAACCTCGATATTATCGTGAATTCTTAGCTTGTTGTCGCCATCTCCTGCATCTATCTTGGCATCATTTACGATAGATCTTGTCATATCGACTATGTCGTTGCCATTGTCAAAACGCACATCGTTTGCGCTCGTGGTTGCGTCTGCGATGTTTAAAATTTGATCCTGCGCTTTTGGCCTTGCATCTGCCACCCTTCGTCCGTATAGCTCAGCAAGAAAATTCTTGGGCTCAAGTATCTCAAGCGACTTTATCTCCTCTATGATTCTCACGTGAGGGTCATTTTGGCTCACACCACCGCTTAAATTTAACCCCTCTTTGTCGGCTACTTCTACGCTCATATTAATCCTTTCTTAAAAAAATTGACTTTTGGATTTTAATAAGCGTTTTTAAATCACATTGAAATATAAATTATATTAGTTGCAAATAAAAAACATCGATATATAGGCATTTTAAGAAAATTCTAAAAGTAGAGCAAAAATTTTTGGTCAAAAGAAATTCAAAAATTCTTTGATGAATACTAAATTTTACTTGGCTGCCATGCGCGGTCAAGCTTTAAAATTTTTGATACTTTAGATGTGATAAAATCCTCTCAAATTTCAAAAAAAGGATCAAATTTGAGAAGCGATATTATCAAAAAAGGCTACACAAGAGCCCCACACCGCTCACTTTTACGTGCGACTGGGCTAAAAGACGAGGACTTTAATAAGCCATTTATCGGCGTTGCAAACAGCTTTATAGAGATTATCCCTGGTCACTTTTTCTTAAACAAATACGCACAAATTTTAAAAGATGAAATTCGCAAAAATGGCTGTGTGCCGTTTGAGTTTAACTGCATCGGCGTCGATGACGGCATCGCGATGGGGCATAAGGGCATGCTATATAGCTTGCCTAGCCGTGAGATCATCGCAAACTCTATTGAGACAGTGATGAACGCTCACGCCCTTGACGCGCTTGTTTGTATGCCAAACTGCGACAAGATCGTCCCTGGCATGGTTATGGGCGCTTTAAGAGTCAATGTCCCAACCATTTTTGTAAGCGGCGGCCCTATGAGAAAAGGCCACACAAAAGATGGCAGACCGATCGATCTTGCGACTGCGTTTGAGGCGGTTGGTAAATTTGAGACCAAAGAGATAGACGAGGCCGAGCTAAGAGATATCGAGTGCAACGCATGTCCAAGTGGTGGCAGCTGTAGCGGTATGTTTACGGCAAATTCTATGAACACGCTTTGCGAAGCGATGGGTATAGCTCTCCCTGGCAACGGCACTATCTTGGCACTTACTCCAGAGCGCGAAGAGCTCATCAGACAGGCTGCTCGCAGAATTTGCCAGATCGCCCTTGATGAGAAATTTAAGATAAGAAACATACTAAATGAAAAGGCGATCCGCAACGCACTTGTCGTTGATATGGCGATGGGTGGCAGCAGCAACACCGTCCTTCACATGCTAGCTATCTCAAGAGAAGCTGGCATAAATTTAGAGATAAAAGAGCTAAATAAAATCAGCCAAAACATCGCTCACATCGCTAAGATCAGCCCAAGCTTGCCAAACGTGCACATGGAGGATGTCGGCAGAGCTGGCGGTATGAATGCGGTGATAAAAGAAATTTCACGCAGAGATAACGGCATGCTAAATTTAGACAACCTAACAGTTAGTGGCGAAACTTTGGGCGAGCGCGTAAAATCTAGCGACATCAAAGACGAAAGCGTCATCCACAAGGTGGAAAATGCCTACTCGCAGGTTGGCGGACTTGCCATTTTGTTTGGAAATTTAGCTGAGCAAGGCTGTGTCATCAAGACAGCTGGCATCGTTGGCGAGCGTAAATTTAGCGGCAAAGCGGTCTGCTTTAACTCACAAGATGAAGCCATAGCTGGCATCTCTAGCGGCAAAGTCGATAAAGGTGACGTCGTCGTCATACGCTACGAAGGCCCACGCGGGGGACCAGGCATGCAAGAGATGCTAAGCCCTACTTCGCTCATCATGGGGCGAGGACTTGGCGCAGACGTAGCGCTCATCACAGATGGTCGCTTTAGCGGGGCGACAAGAGGTCTAAGTATCGGCCACGTAAGCCCAGAAGCAGCTGAAGGCGGCATGATAGGCTTGCTACGAGATGGCGACATCATCGATATAGACGTCGATAAATACGAGATCAACGTTCGCCTAAGCGAAGTCGAGATCGCTGAGCGCAGGGCTAAATTTAAACCAGTCGATAAGGCACTAACTTCTCGCTGGCTAAGGCAGTATCAAAAACTAGTCACAAACGCAAGCAACGGCGCGATACTAGAGGCGTAAGCTAAAACTATCAAATTTAAGCCTAAATTTTAGGCTTAAATTTACTTTGCTCCGTGCCAAAGAAGGCGGTTTTTGCCTAACTTTGTGTCGATACTCTCTTTTATAATGGAGCAGATATACTCTTTTGAAAGCCCTATGGCCTCCTCTAGGCTCTTGCCCTTTGCAAGGTAGCAAGCAAGCGCTGTTGAGAAAGTGCAACCAGTCCCACTCATCACAAGCGGGCTAGCAAGTGGCGTTTTGAAATTTTGCAGTAAGCCATCTTTTCTATAAAGCGTATCTATGCTATTTCCCTCGCTCACTCGCTTTTTCACTATGATATCGCAAGGCAGATCTTTAAAATTTCCACCAAAAAGGACATTTGCCTCGTCTAAATTTGGCGTGGCGACGGTGGCAAGCGCCATTAGCTCTTTTAGCTTCTCTACTGCGCTATCTTTTATGAGCTTGTGGCCGCTCTTTGAAACGCAGACCGGATCAAGCACGACTTTTGCTTTTTGAGTGAGTAAAAACTCATGCACCACGTCCATTATCTCCTCGCTAAAGAGCATACCGATCTTTATGGCATCAAAGCTAAATTCCTCCGCCAGCGTGCTAAGCTGGTCTTTAACAAAGCTAGATTCAAGACAAACTACGCTTTTTATCGCGTCTGTGGTCTCAGCAACTAGCGAAGTGACCGCCGTTGCGCTATAGCAGTTTAGCCTAGCACATGTCTTTATATCAGCCTGAAGTCCTGCCGTGCCGCTATTGCATGAGCCTGCGATGATTAAAATTTTCTTCATCGTTTTCCTTTTGTAAATTTTGGCTTATTATAAGAGATATTAGTTAATTTTTAGGATAAGAAATTTGAGCCAAGAGGCTCAAATTTTATGAAAGTTTATTTAGATCGTTATCGATCTCGATATATATCGTAGTTGCGTCAAAATTTGCATGCTCGTAAGAGTTATCTACTTTTAGCTCATTTGAGTCAGATAAAATCTCATCATTTGCGCTATGTTTGTCTGCTAAATTTTCACTGTCCTCAAGGCTATTTGAGCTATTTTCAGCCTCATTTGGCTGCGTTTTTGCAAACATATCTTCTACTTTTTCATTCATCTGATCAAGTATCTCAGCGTAGTTTTCTCCAAGAAGCGCTCTAAAAAGTGCGTCAGTATCGATGCTATTTTCAGCGCTAGTATCAGCACTTACCACACTACTATCAAGCCATATCGTGTCATATCCATTTAGCGATATATCGCTGCCATCCGTTGCAGTGATAGTCACGCTTGCACTTTGGCTCTCGCCCTTTATACTCTCTCCGATATAAACCTCATCATCTACGTTTAGAACTCTTACACGGTCGTTTTTATCTATCGCTACAACATCAGATGTGACGCTTTTTACCTTGCCGGCTACAGCTGCCATCTTTATTCCTTACTTTTATTTTTTGATTTATTCTAATATTTTTTATTAAATTTGTATATTGTACTTTGGTACAAAGATGGTTTTAAAGGCGTTTTTTAGGAGTAAAAATAGGAATTTAAAAGAAGAATTTGGGCTAAAAAGCCCAAATTTTATACAAGTTGTTTGTTTATATCGTTATCGACATCTATATAGATAGTTTTTGGAGTGTCTGAGCTTGTTTGACCCTCATATCTTGTATATCCATGCTCAACACCACTTTGATTTGTAGCCTCAGTAAATCCTTTTAATGAAACGCTATCTTTGTTGTCGCCGCTTATTTTTAAGATAGTATTTACATCATCAGTGATGCTAAATACATTATCTGCTTTTAAATTTAGTAGCTTAACATCTTGGTTGTCATTGCCATGCTCATCCATGCCAAGCTGGATCTCTTCAAAATTCTTGATAGCATTAGTTAAAGACTTATTATCTATCTTATCAAAGTCGATAGTGCCATCCTTTGCCACTGGACGCATGATAAGCGTATCTGTGCCCTCTCCGCCATCTAGACTTTGAGATAGAGCTGCTCTTGGATTATCAAAAGTAAATACAACCTTATCATTGCCAGCGCCAGCATTTACTAGATCGCCTTTGTTTGCGCCAGTATAGCCACTTCTGCCAGCGTCGATGTAGTCGTTACCACTTCCTGTGGTTATGACGTCGTTGTTATCGCCAGTTATGATTACATTGTTGCCATTGCCTGTGCGAATTTCATTTTCACCGCGTCCTGCGTGTATGATGTTATCGCCATTTCCAACATTGATGATGTCATTACCTTCAGTAGTTGTGATCACGTTATCATTGTCATTGTCTGCAACTACTCTTGTATTTTTAGCGATATCAGAAATTTGTAGATAGACATCGCTTGCTTTTACATCGCCGTTAAACACTGCTTCGAAATTTCCATTTTCATCAAGCGTTACAGAATTTGCAGCTATGATGTGTCCATCAGCACCTCTTAGTGTGATACTATCTTTTAGAGCTATACCTTTTACCGCCTCTTCAAAGTGCTCTTTTAGCGTATAGCTTGCGCCAACTCCATTTTCACTTAAAATTCCACTCCATGTTGTTTTACCAGTCGCTGCGTCATAGCTTAAATTTGAGTTACTTATAGTTGCAGCTGTTGCATCGATCGTAAATTTGATAGAGTTGTAAAGTAGCTCATCTCCACCTTGATATTTACCATCGATAGAAATTTTATAAACGCCATCAGCCATCTTGCCAGCGGCATCAAGTCTGTTGTTATAGCCTGTAAGTCTATTGTAGTGATCAGGCGTTACATTGCCTATTGGTTTTTCTATCGATTGAGATAATAGCTCTTTTGAAACACCTCTATCAACGTTAGTTGCTACAAATCTAACATCGCCAGTGCCCCATGTTATGCCTCTACCACTATTTAAAAACTCGCTTACAGTTTGATTGTCGCTAGCATTACCAGCTGTTGCATCTTCTGGGATCACAGCTCTTAGGTATGGCACAGCGTCGTTTGAAACGATCCTTGAGCCATCAGCCCTAAAGCCACTCTCACTCATCTCCATAGTGCCCCACAACTTCTCAGCTGAACGGTTGTTTGCATTTGTAGTTGTGTCGTTGCCGTTTTCAAACTGCGTCATAGTTGGAACTAAAATTTCATTTACGTGAGTATATTTTGTACCAGCCTTATCAGTCATCTCAACTTCGATCTTATCGCCTAGCTTTATCTTGTGATCGTAATAAAAGCTTAGCACGCCATTAGTTGGCTTAGTAGTGCCAACAGAGATTACGTTAGTAGTTCCGTCAGCAGTTACGATTTTTATACTCTCGATCTTATCGCCATCCTCATAGTTTTTGAGGTTAAATTTAAGCGTATGGTGTAGTCCCTCGCCATCATTTTCGATGATCTTGATGTTTTCTATAGTAACTGGAGTCTTATCAACTACAAATTCGCTAACTATCGTGCTCTTGTCGCCATTTGAAAAGACAGCAGTTGCTTTGATGTTATATTTGCCGTCATTTAGTTCATTAGATGTGACTTCAAATTTACCATTTGCAAATTCGCTTTGGCTAAGCTCTTTTGTAAAGACTTCATGTCCATTTTTATCAAGAACAGTGATGATAGCTTTAGTTGCGCTGCTATCTATGCTGCCCGTAAATGTCGGAGTCTTATCGCTTAGTACTGGTAGTGGTGCATTAGTTGAAAATTTATCAGTTTGAGCGATGTCGTCAGTTGTATATTTATAATATTTAGTTGCGTCATTTATACCTGTATTTGTATTTGCACTTACACTGCTTGCATCATCATCGGTCGCATCTATTAGGTCTGTAGCGACATTATTTAGTTTAGTTGATTCTGCCTGCGCCTCGTTGCCTACAAGGTCGCTAACTTTAGCTGTGTATGTCGCTTTTGGATCGCTAGTTTTAAACTCAACTTCGTATTTACCGTCTTTTACAACTGCTGTATGGCTTTCGCCGGTGCTTGATGTGACAGTTACGATCTGTCCATCTTCTACATTATCCACAGTTCCTGTGATCTTTTGAGTTACTTTATAGACATTTCTTGTTACTGTATCTACGTAACTGTCAAAGTCGGTTGAATTTAGTTTTATGCCACTTGCCTCTGAGCCAAGTATGCTCTCAGGTCCGCCATCTTTTGAAACTGTTAGTTTTAGCTTGCCCCAATAGATGTAGTTTGCATAGCTCATATCAAAGTCGTAGTATCCTGCTTTATCAACGTGTAAAGTTGTAACTGTGGCTCTATTTTCTGAGTGGATAGTGTCATAATCGACCATAGTAACGCCATCAACCTTAAATCTCACGCTATCGTCAGTGCCTTTTGCGTCAAATTTATAGTCCCCTGGCTCAAGATACATAGTGCCTTTTAAATTTACCATCGCCCCAGCTGTTGTGTTTTTGCCATTAGGAGCATCTCTTAGGGGATGAATATCGCTACCTTTTGCATTGTCGATAAAATACTCAAGTGCTTTTAAATTTGGAGCTACCCACTCGCCATTTGGAGTTACTTTGTTACCGTCAAGATCGATCTTGCCTATCATATTGTGAGCGCCGTCAAGTCCTGAGACTGTTCCTGCGTCGTTATCAGTGTTATCCCTATCTCCACCTTTACCTTGTTGGAAATTTAACTCTTTTGCTTTAAAGCTTGCCCAAGGTTTGGTGTTGTTCATATAGTATTCGATAAAGTCATTTTGCTTCATACCATCATGAGCGTATGTTGTATTATTAAAGGCATAAGGTCTTAGCTCAGTACCGCTTACGCCTGGCTCATAGATGTGGTTAAACCAGAAATTTCCTTTTAGTCCGCTACTCATCTCAGACTCTTTTACAAGGCTCATCTCAGTTTCAACGTTTATAGTTATTTTTGCAACTGTATCAAGTACAAAGCTACCACTATCGGTTGCAGTCTTGCCGTCTCTTCCTGTAGCTGTTATCTCTACTTTATAGTCGCCGTCAACTACAAGCTGGTTGGTTGTAAATTTAAATGTACCATCAGTATAGTCGCTTGGATTTAGAGTTTTTGAAAAGACTTCGTGTCCGTTCTTATCAAGTACGCTAACAACCGCTCTTACAGCAGTAGGCTCAACTGTGCCACTTATAGTTGGAGTAGCGTCATTTGTGCGAGGTACGCTTGGCGCGTCTAAGCTGTAATCGCCTTTTATAGTTCCAAAATCATCAGTTAAAGTTTTGATATCAACGCTGATTGGAGGTATGACTGGTGCAACAGGAGTTACATCACCTGCGTCATTGCCGTCATTGTAGCCACCGATTGAGTTCTCTGGAGTTTGAAAGACTCTATTTGAGTCAGGTAAATTTCTATAATCATCAGTAATGTTTGAGTAGTGACCGCCCTCTTCAAAGCTTGCTGCACCTAAGCTTACGCCGTCTCCACCAGCGTTGCCACCTTGGTTACCGCCAGCTGCAGTCTCTTCAAGATCAGTGATGTTTGCACCATCAAGAAGTGCTTTTTGTATAGCACTTACATCAGCTACGCTATCGTCGCCAAAGCTATCGTTGTGAGCTACGCTCTTGTCTAAATTTAGGGTATCTTTTCCGATGATCGCGATATCTTTACCATCGTTTGCAGTTATGACTACTTTTGAGTCAAAATCAGTTGTTTGTATAGTCTCACCAAGAAAAATTTCATCGCCTACTTTTAACACTCTTTGTGTGCCATCCTTTGCAGTTGCGATTACGCTTGATCCTTGTGAGATGCTTTTGATTACGCCTATCCTTGTTGCCATTTTACTTCCTTATCTAAAAAATTTTGAACGTATTTTAATATCTTAAAAAAGCTTTGTAAATTGTACTATGGTACTAAAATTTGAAATTTTGTAAGAATTTGCCCTAGTTTTGGGAGACTAGGGCATGAAATTTAAGAGTGTAAGACTATTTCGTCTTTTATCTCGATGGTAAATGTCGTGCCATTAGACGTTGCTGAGTACTCTGTATACCCTTCAGAATTTACCCCACCTTTGCTAAAGGCTGACATATCTACTTGATCGCCATTTTCGCCATCTATCCTAAGAGTGTTGCTCACATTTCCACGAGTGATATTTAGCACGTCATCTAGTGTTAAATTTAGTGTTACGTTGTTTGCGTTTCCACCAAGGGTAATTTTCTCAAAGCCAGCTACCTTGCTAAAGTCGATATTTCCAGCAAGATCTAGCGTATCAGTGCCTGCTCCACCTTGGATAACGATACCATTATGCTCTTTATGCCCAATACCACCAGAAGTAGTCCAGCCATCTGCATTTATCTCTGCGTCCTTGCCGATATGTATGATATCGTTGCCACTACCTAGATCAATAGTACTTGAGCCATCCCAGTATGTACCACCAGCATGTTTTAAACTACCATTTAAATTTACAACGTCGTCGCCATCGCCCATTCTTATGGTAGTGCTTTTTAGCTCAGCGCCTTTGTCGATATTTATCGTATCGTCGCCATCGCCCATGTTTATGCTAGAGAACTGAACGCTTTTATATACATATTTTTCATGTGTTCCGCCAAATTTAGTTTCGCCGCCGATATTTATGGTGTCATTGCCAGCGTCAGTATTTATATTGATGGCGCCAGCTACGTTTTTGCCTTCAAAATTTATAGTATCGTTGCCACCTCTTGTATCTATATCAGCACTACTTGAATCCTCAAGGTTATTTAAGATGTTGTTACCTTTAAAATTTATCGTATCATTACTTTCGCCATAGCTAGTTACCCACACACGAGTTTTAGCTGTTAAATTTGATATATCAGCTGTAAAATCAACACCTGTTTTATTACTAAAGCCCGCTTGACCTATGCTTATGCCGTCTGCTATAACGTGGGCTGAGCTAAATGATCCAGTTTCATAGTGACTATTGCCATCATTATTGCCTTTTACTTCAAGTAGGTCTTTTGCATAAGCTGTAACGCTTTCGCCTTTGTTATTATCTAGTTTTAGACTTTGATATCCCAGCACTGCATCTTGTGACTCTCTATTTAAATTTACATTTGTTAGCGTAGAGTTTGATATCTCCATAGTATTTACATCTCTTGCCTCAGAGTATCTATCGCTAGTATCCACCCACGCATCTGTCATAGTTATATTGTTTGCTTTAAAGGTATTGCTACCAGTATCCATCCGGATATTTACTCTTTCTATCCTCACACCATCTTTTACATTTACCACATCATCGCCGTCACCTGTGTGGATCTGGTTATCGTTGTACCAGCTATTATGGATATTAGGATCTATAACTTTAAATGTTTCTTTGCCAAGGATATTTGCATTGATATTTAAAGTGTTATTTCCTGCTTCGACGCGAGCGCTATCGCTTGAGCTAGGAGTATATGCGCCAAGGTTAATATTGGCTTTAAATATACTAAGATCAGCATTTATATTTACTACGTCATCGCCTCTACCAAGGTTTATAGTAGTGCTATTATAATGTCCAAGAACACCACCTACGCTAGGGCTATTTTTAGTACCGCTAATAGTAACCTCTTTATCAAAATTCACCACATCGTTGCCAGAGCCAGTATCTAAGTGTAAATTTTCTAAATTTGCTTTTATACTAACCGTATCATCGCCATCATTTGTGTTTAAATTTGTGTGGTTTGCGATATTTCCTTTGATATCTTTATTTAGCTCGATGTTGTCGTCATTGTCTATGATCTTGCCTTCAGCCATATTTGCATTAGTTGTTGGTAGCAGATAACTACTGCTTGGCGTTACACTTAGTTTTACACCCTCTTTAAATACAGCAAAGTTATCCACCATATCAGTTTTTTGTACGTTGTCGATAGTCATGCCTTGAGGGCCAGTGTTCTCGCCCTCGTTTTGGTTGTGATGCAAAGGACCTTTTGTGGTGTCTTGGCCGTTATCGTCAAGCACCTTTATCCTTACTTGCACTTTTGAGATGTCTTCTATATTTACGCCAGTTATCGTGTAGCCTGATAGTGGCTGAAATGTCGCTCCATTGTCAGTCGAGTACTCAACCACACTTGAATAATCCTCTCCTCTAGTGCCGCCAAGGAAATTTAAACCTAGATCTGTAGTCTCACCACTTGGGCTTACTGGTGTGCCTGATAGACCTAGTTTATAAACAAGATAGCGTCCGCCCTCGCCGTTTGCCCCTGCGTCGCTCTCTCTTACCTCGCTAGCAGCAGGATCCAAGCTAGTAGTGATCTCTACTGCACCAGGGCGAGGCGTGATGACTGGAGGATTAGCAGGTGAAGGGGTGCCTGGAGTTACGGTGACGCCAGGAGTGCTTGGCGTACTCGGAGTTGGTGGTGTTACTGGGGTGCTTGGGGTGACAGGCGTAGCTGGTGAGATAGGAGTTGTCGTATCTGCATCTGTGCCTGCATCATTATAGCCGCCTATTGAGTTTTCTGGGGTTTGAAAAGCTCTATTTGCGTCGGTTAAATTTCTATAGTTTTCATTGATATTTGAGTAGTGGCCACCCTCAGCAAAGCTTGCAGCGCCTAAACTCACGCCATCTCCAGTAGCATTGCCACCGCCTTGGTTGCCACCAGCTGCAGTCTCTTCAAGGTCTGTGATGTTTGCGCCGTTTAGTAAGGCTTTTTGGATAGAGGCTATCTCTGGGTTGTCACTAAGTGCATTTGCCTCTTTGTCTAGGCTCAGACTTTCGCCATTTTGCAAGCTGACCTCTTTGCCGTCGTTTGCTGCGATCACTGCTTTTGCAGAGCCATTAGCCTTTATCGTTTCGCCTTCAAAAATGCTATCGCCCACCTTCAAGACTCTTTCGTTGCCGCTTTTATCAACAGCTACGATTTCACCGCCTAGGATATTTTTGATAACGCCTAACTTTTGCATCTTAGTGCCTCCCTTTGGATTTTATTGATCTATATCAAGATTTTAGCCAAGAAAAAAATTTAGTTATATTGTACTTTGGTACAATACCCTTAAGAAAAGCCTAAGTTTAGGGGTTAATAATGTGTAAATTTTTTATAAATGTGTGAAAATTTTTATATTTATCTATATAAATTTTAAAATTTTAAGTTTTTGTTCATCAAAATAGCATAGTAGTTGATAAAATAACCCAAAAATGTCACAAAATTTTTTTCATTTTAAACGCATAAATTCTTAATCAAAAAAGCCTTTATCTAGCCTTATTATCACCAAATTTAGCCTTTTTATATCAAAATGTTTTTTATTTATAACTATCATAAATTTATACCCACTTGTGACATAAATTTTCTTAAGTTTATCTATCAAATTTTGCAAATTTTCATCTCTTTTTCTATAAATTTTAGCCTAGAGTAACATAAATTTATCACTACTTTTAAGATTTTCTTATATAAATATATTAGTTTTGTTATTTTGAATTTATACTTTTTAGCTCTTGGAGACTAAGATATACCCACTCTCGCTGATGTTTTTAAATTTCACGCCAAGCTCGCGTTTTAGGCGCAAAACGACATTTTGTATAGCAGCCTTGCTCACCTCGGTGCTCTCATAGACAAATTCCTCTATCATCTCGTAGGTGACAAGCTTGTTTAGGTTGTAGGCAAATAGCCAAAATATCTTATTTTGCAAGAAGCTAAGGTATAGCTCACTGCCGTTTTTATAAATTTTCTCTCTTTTTAAATTTATGCTCACCTCATCACTTAGGCGCACTAGCTTCTCATCTCGCTCGAAGCTTAGGCTTATTAACATCGATCTAAGATCTTTTATATCGATAGGCTTTTTCAAAAACAAGGTCGCCCCCTGCTCATAGCTCTTGATCAAATTTTCATCGCTATCATACGAGGTAAAGACGATAAATTTCTGATGAGGTTTTAGCTTTTTTATCTCATTCATCATCTCAAAGCCATTTAGCACCGGCATGTGAATGTCACTCATCACGATGTCAAAACCCTGTTTTTTAAATTTCTCCAGCCCATCTTGCCCATCTTTTGCGCCTACGACCTGACCACAGTATGGCTTAAGTCCAGTGATGATGAGCTCCCTTGCCATCTCGTCATCTTCGGCTACTAAGATAGATACTTTTTTTAAAATTTCTAGTGCCTCTTGCATCTTTTAACCCTTTAAATTCTTATCAAAGCTTAGCTCAAAAATCGTAGGCTTTAGGTTGTGCGCAAGCGTGATGTCACCATTTAGCTTCTCGCGCGCGAGCTTTTTAGCAAAGTAAAGTCCTATGCCATTTCCTTGTTTTTTAGTCGTGTTTAGCCAGGTAAAAATTTTCTTACTCATCTCGTAGCTCACGCCGCCGCCATTATCATAAACGCCGATGTAGCACTTATCTTCAAAGCTTCTAAATTTAAGCTCTATCACGCGTTTTAGCGGCTCATCTTTGTAGCTCTCAACTAGTGAGTCCTTTGCGTTGTGGATTAGGATTAGCAAAATTTGCTGGATGATGTTTTCTATCTGACAGACCTTCATCTCTTCAAATCCGCTAAATTTCACGCTCACATTTGCACGGCTAAGCTCTGTGTGCATAAGTGTTATTAAATTTCTAACGCTTGTTTGGATCTCAAATTCGCTCACATTTTCAGCGCTTTTGTAAAAATTTCTAAAAATTTCGATTGTTTTTGAAAGAAGCTCGATCGAGCTTTGCCCTTTTTTTAGTAAATTTACAAGCTCCTCATCGCTTAGCTTGCCCTCTTTTTTTAGCATTATCGCCGAGCTTAACATCAGTTTTAGCGAATTTACTGGCTGGATGAACTGATGACTTATGCCGCTTATGAGCTCTCCAGCCTCGCTCATCTTGGCTCTGTGCGCTAGCAAGGTCTCGTACTCATCTTGCACCTTTTTTATCTTGTTATACATGAAGTTGTGCAGGCTGTTTGCCAAAAACGCAAGTGCGACGAAGGCAAAGAGTAAATTTAGGGCGTTTTTTAGCGCCTCTCTTGTCATGGCTAAAATTTCTTCTTCGTTGTTTGTGCCAGCTCCGATAAACCAGTTCATCATCGGTATCTTGGCTACTTGGATCAAATTTTGCCCTATCTTTAGGCTAGTGATGTCTTCATCTTTTAAAAATAGCTCCTTAAATTTCTCCTCGATCTCTCTTTTTAGCGTCGCATCAGCCATTGATGTGAGGATCTCGCCGCTGTGAGTTACTAAAAATGAGTAAGAATTTGGCGCAAGGCTAAAGTTTTTGATGCTATCAAAGATAGTGCCTATGCGCACGACACCGCAAAGTGCCGCCTCAAATTTCGCGTCTTTTTCAACTGGCACGCATAAATTTAAAGTTGAGTCTTTTAAAATTTTGTGATTTTGCATGAAATTTACGCTTGGAGCATTTGTATTTTTTGTCTCGACATACCAGATAAGCCCCGCTCGCTCGCGCTTTGACATCACCTCTTCTGAGATCTTTTGCCCATCTACAAAGATCTCGCCATCCTCTCTTAGAAGCTGCATGAGATCAAATTCTTTCGCATTTTCTTTAAAGAGCTTTATGAAATTTGCCACTCTAGTATCGTCATCAATGATGCCAGAGTTTTGGATAAATTTTGACGCACGAATGAGTGAATTTAAGCGCTCATCAAGCCAAATTTGAAAGTTGCTAACGATGTTTTTACTAACTGCGATGTTGTTTTTATCAGATAGCTCGATGATCTTTTCTTTCGCATTGTTGTAGCTATTTAGCCCAAGAAGCACGACAAAGAGGCTTGCTAGCAAGATGATCGCATAAATTTTAATATTTTGTGATTTTAAATTAATACCCATGCGCGCAGTATATCCTAAGTTAGCCCAAAAATAGGGCTAACTAAAATTTAATTTTTAAAAGATAAGAGCTTTGAAACAAGCATAAGTGCAAGCACAACAAAGCAAATACTAAAGCCAAGTAGCGTGCAATCCGCCATCGACATAAATTTAGAAGACGGCACAAGATACCAGCCATCTGCGTAAAGATCAACTATGCTCTTTTGCAGATCGCTTAGCACCACGCCATCAGGCACCATAGGGCTGTCATAGCCGCAGTCGCCTGTAGGCATAAACCAGTCAGGCGCCCACTTCTCAAGTGGCAAGCCAAATGGATAGTGTGGCTCAGTCGAGCAGCCCTGCACGCCAAAAGGATCATCGCCATGCACCGCATCGTGGATTTTGGCTAGCTTCACGCTATACATTATGCCCTGCACCGCTCCCCAAAAGGCAAAGACGTAGCCAACTAAGGCAAAGAGCAAATTTTTAGGGTTTATGATAGCGATCACGCCGCCAAGTGCCATACATAAAAAGGCAAAACGTATATAGACGCACTGCTCGCAAGGTGGCATATAGGCGTAGTTTTGAAAGAGCGAGTGCGCGATGACAACAAGCGCAACGCTCACAAAGACCAGGATCGCCCAAGAGATGCGTGAGTCTTGAAATTTAGCCATTTTTTTAAAAAAGCTCATGTGGCGCCTTATTTTTTAAGAAGCTCTTCGATGAGTGCTGCCATGCCGTCAAGTGAGCTGATTGATTTTGTCATGATGAGATATTTGCCATTTACGACAAATGCTGGCACGCCTTGAATTTTAGCCACATCATAGCTCTCATCCCACTTTTTAAGTAGCTCAGTCACTTTTGGATTAGCCAGCTCTTTTTCGTAGTCTGCTTTGCTAACGCCAGCTGCATCAAGTCCAGTCTTTAAAAAGCCCTCAACATCTTTGCCATCGCCCCAGCGCTCTTTTTTGTCGTGATAAGCCTTGTAGTAGGCAAATTTAGCCTTTTTAAATAGCGAATTTTCATCAAACAAGCTCACTCCCTTTGCCTCGTCCATAGTGATAAGCACGGCAAAAACCTTGCTCGCAACCTCGCCATAATCGCCCTTTGTCTTTAGGTGAAATGGCTCGTATTTTAGGCCAGGAATTTTCTCAACTACCTTTGGAGTGACGCTCTTGTCGTACTTGTAGCAAAATGGGCAAGCATAGCTAAAAACCTTAACTAGCGTATTTTGTCCCACACTTAGTGGCTTTTCAAGATTGACGTAGTCCTCGCCCTCACTAAATGCGTTTGCACTAATCGCTCCAGCTACCGCAACAGCAAAGATAGCCTTACTAAATTTAGATAGAAAACTCATAATATTCTCCTTTGGATGATTTATTTTGAGTTATTCTACAACCAAGCTCAACCGCACTTTTAACGCTAGAATAAATTTTGGCTGAAATTTGTCTATTTTAAATTTATGATGATGGATTTGGTTTTTTGTTTTTTGTTAAATTTATAAAAATAATATACGTTATCAATAAAAATTATTATTTACATATTTTATTTATTGAGTTATAATCGCCCCAAATTTTATCAAAATAGGAGTCAAAATGAGACAGTACGAAACATACAAATGCGAAAAATGCGGCAACGAGATCGAAGTTCAAAAAGTTGGCGGCGGCACACTAACCTGTTGCGGCGAAGAGATGAAATGTGTGACTGAAAATTTAACAGCGGTAAATTTGATGAAGGCATTTGCTGGCGAGTCACAAGCTAGAAACAAATACGAGCTTTACGGCGACCTAGCTAAAGAAGCAGGCTATCACGCGATAGCTAGACACTTTTACGAGGCAGCTGAAAACGAGAAATGGCACGCAAGGGCTGAATTTAAGAAATATCATGAGATGATGAACGATCCGATCGATAAGATGGATAAAAACTTACTTGACGCTGCAGCTGGCGAAAACTACGAGCATACGACGATGTATCCAGACTTTGCAAAGATCGCAAAAGAAGAAGAGCTAAGAGATATTGAGAGGCTATTTAACGCGATCGGCAAGGTTGAAGTTGAGCACGAAAGAGAGTATTTAGAGCTTAAAAAGATGCTTGATGAAGAGGGCTTTTTTGAGAGCGACGAAGAAGATATCTGGGTTTGTGAAGTATGCGGACACGTTCACAGAGGTAAAAAAGCTCCAGGCGCTTGCCCACTTTGCAAAGCTCCAAAAGAGTATTTTAAACGCGAATTTCTAGGCTAAAAATAGCCAAAATAGCCAAGGCGCTTGTCTTGGCTAAATTTATAATTTTTTAAGCACACAACCACTATCAAAAATGTTATACTTTCACATACTTTTTCACAAGGAGAAAAAATGAAAAAATCACTTTTAGTTTTAGCTACTCTTGGCTTTGCACTAAGCCTAAACGCTGCAGATCTTACAGATACTTGCAAGTCTTACTTCTCAGACATCGATAAGATGGTTGAAGCTTACAAACAAGCTGGTCAAGAGCAACAAGTAAAAATGTATGAAGATCAAAAGAAACAATCAATGGATCAACTAGCTTCTTTACCAAAAGAGCAACAAGACGCTACTTGCAAACAAGCTAAAGAGATGTTTGCTCAAGTAATGGACCAAATGAAAAAACAAGGTCTTTTAAAATAAACCTTCACGTGGCTAGGCTCTCTAGCCACTCTTCAAATTTAACTCTCTTTTTTACATAAATTTTGCGTGATCTTTGCAACAGACGGCGAAACTAGCAAAGCACAGGATACGCCACCACAAAGGCTTTTACATAAGCAGTTAGCCAAATTTTCACAAAGCCATCAACAAAGCCAAGATTTAGATACGTGAGCACAAATGACATAAAAAATGCCATAAATGCTGACATTATAAACGCAAAAACATATCTATAAAATTTTACTGGTATCAAATTTCCACCTAAATTTATTTACAAACAAAGCTACATGCCTTGCTTGCGTCACCGCCTACGTATGTAGCCACCTTTGGATAGGCACACACTAAAAATTCCTTGTCAGCATAGGTCTTGCTTTTTGCTAGCATACTCTTTGGCGCTTCGCCCTTTTCGTGCCACGCTTCAAGCGCACCAAGCGGGTCCACGTCATCTATGCCGTTGCCGCTCTCACTCCCCCATCTTTCATCTCGTTATTTAAAATTTTCACATCTTTTAAACTCACACATCCTGCCTTATCAAGGGCAAAAGCCGTGCTGCCAATGAGCGCTAGTGCGCAAAAAAGTGAAATTTTATTCATAACATCTCCTAAAATTTTACCTTGCTAAATGAGGTCTCGTTTTTTAGGCCAAAGCCGTCAAATTCCTCTATCAGCCCAGCTCGCTCTTTGGCGTAAGCCTTGTAGTTTTCGCTGTGGCGGTAGCTCTCAAAGCTAGCTTCGTCTTTGTAAATTTCAACCAGCACCCATTTGTTTGGTGCATCCTTTTGACTAAAGGCAAACTGCGCGTAAGCACCCTCATCTATGCTTTTTTGCATATATTTTTTGATGATCTTTTCAAATTTCGCATCGCTCTTTGCCTTTAGGCTTAAGTTTGTGATGTGAAAGTAGGCATCTTTTAGGCGCTCTGGCGTTAAATTTTTTGAAAACGCGGCCCGTTTTTTCACGCTGATAGCCTTTTTGCTAGCTAAAATTTCAGCGCTTGCGCTTGCAAATTTCTTATAGTGCGCCGAGCTTAGATGCTTTTTATAAGCCGTCTCGTCCTTGTAAAACTCAAGCACGTAAAATAGCTCTGGCTTGCTCTTTGCGCTCGCAAAAAAGATCGCCTGCGTGCCTGGCTCGCTCTTTGAGCTTAGTATTTTTTCCCTGCCAAGCTGCTTTAGCAAACTCTTATTATTTGGCGTTGAAAATAGCTCATATAAGCTCACTTTCGCCTCCGCCCCAAAGGCAAAAGCCGCCAAAACTGCTAGTAAAAATAGCTTTTTAAACATCAAATTCCCCTTATCATTTCGCCTTTTTCATATCAGCCTTAGCTTTTATCTCTTCTGCTGCCTCAAGGTCAAGCTGTGCTTTTTTAAAGGCTTTACGTGCTTTTTCTAAGCAGTTAGAGTTGCAGTTAGAGTTTTTGACACTTGGGTTATCAGCATAGGCTTTTTCTGCCTCTTCAAGCTCAAATTCCCTTTTACCATAGTTCTTTTGTGCTTTTTCAAGGTTATTTGTAGCTTTATTACCACCTAGTAGTTCAGCCTTTGATGTGACCTTACCAGTGACTGGGTTTCTACCGATAGTCCTATCTAGTTCTTGTTTAGCTCTAGCAGCGGTACCGCGATTGACATCACACTCTTCCTTGCCACTTACCATTGAACCACCAATATAATTAGGTATATTTTTTGGATCATCACAATCAACTACTTCTTCTTTAGCTTCTCCTCTTAAATGTTTATTAAAAACATCAGATCCATAGTAGGCATTTAAATTTATGCAACCAACAAATCCTACAACAAATGCTGCAATTAATGCTTTATTTCTCATTCTCATTCTCCTTGAAAATTTTAAAATTTCTCATACTTTCTCCTTAATTTTATTTTTCTAAAACTCTTTTTATCCAAGCAAAAAGCTCGTCTAAGTCGTAGTCTCCGCCGTGTCCTTGTCCCCAGACCGCTTCGAAATCAACCTCTTTGCCAGCATTTTTAAGCGAGAGTGCGAGCATAGCAGGCACTGCAAGGGCTAGGTCGGTGTCGTTTGTGCCCTGCCTTATGCGGTAAAATTTCGCTCCGTTTTTGTTTGCGGTGTAGTTCATCGCATTCATCATCTTTATGACGCTAGCATCCGCCATCTCGCCCTCGCTTCGCTCTTTTGCAAATTTAGTAAAGTGCTTTGCAGGCGTTTTGCTATCACCAAAAAGGTCGTTTTCAGGCGTTTCAAGAGCTAGGCCGTCAAAGGCAACTGGTGCTTTGGCACGTTTTAGCGAAGCGATAAAGTCTTCTAGCTTAAACGTATATCCAAGCTCGCAGCCCTGCGTGTCAAGAGTTATAAATTTAGGCGTAAGCGTGCTTTTATCGCTGTTTTTTGTAGCGGTAAATGCCTTTGAGATGAGGGCGTTTATATACTCCTTGAAGCTGCCCTCGCCATTTTCATCAAGGCTTAGTGCGTGGCCTTTGGCGTCTTTTAAATTTAGCGAGTTTAGATAGGCTGGGAATTTACTCTTTAACTCACGTGAAAGCTCTTTTTGCGTGGCGTTTAGCTCGCCTGTGATCATCTTTGGCTTTTTGCTTCTGTCGTTAAAAGTGCTCGCATCAAGACTTGCAAAATCAATCCTTTCAAATTTATCCAAATCCCCAAACATCCACTCATACGCCTCGTCCTCATGCTCTAAATTTGTAACAGGGCAGTAGGCTGAGACGGCATAAATTTGATCGTCCGCCTTTGCAGCGCCTAGCTCTTTAAGATATGGCTCATACTCTTTTGCATTTGCGCTAACGCCTAGAAGTGCTGACATCGCGCCGCCTGCGCTCGTGCCATTTGAGATGATCTTATTTGCGTCGCCTGGCATAAATTTGTCGTTAAATTTAAGATATCTAACGGCCGCTTTTAGATCGACTATCGCAGCTGGTGCTTTGCCGATAAATTTCTCACCATCTTTTAGCGTCCTGCCCCTAGCGCCAACGCTTGCCACGACGTAGCCTCTAAGAAGCGCTTCGAGAGTGGCATTTGGCTTTTCGTTTTTGGTTTCTGGCCTTTGCGGTTTAGCTGGCATGTAGCCGCCTATGCCATTTGGCATAAAAATAGCCGTAGTTTTATCGTCAAATTTACCCTCTGGCACATAAAAATTTAGCACCTCATAGTCGCTCGTTGGCTTTGCCACATAGACTATGCCCTCGTAAGCTCTAAATTTAAGCGTTCTCTCGCCAACTTGCACGCTTTTTAGCTCAAATTTACTCTTATCGAATTTAAGCTCATTTCCAAAGCACGCCCCAGCCAAGCAAACCGCCAAAACTAGGTATTTTGCGCTTTTCATACTTCGTCCTTTAACCAATAATGGCTGCCCTTTCCTCAAATTTCGCCGCTCCGTCAGCATAAAACTGCCCGCCAGCTATGTAGTGAGGCGTCTTTAGCTCGTCATCTAAATTTTCAAATTTCCAGTGGCCGCCCTCAAAAACGCGCGTATCAGCGTAGGCTGCCACGACTTTGGCCTTAAAAAGGTCAAACTCGCTCTCGTTTTTGGCGTCTTTTATGATCTCGCAAACCATGTAGGCTGCGCACTCTTTTAGCAAAGGCACGCCATTTTCGTAAAACATCTCCACGCCAGCAAGCTTCTCTTTGTCGCTGTGCATGCTGGTCGTGCCAAGTCTTGCGACAAGGGCGGTATCCTTGAAAAATGGCACACAAAGGCCAAATTTACCGCTCTTTTCAAAAAGCGTGCGTGTAAATGAGCCAGAGGCTACGACTGCTGTTACCTTGTCGTAGTCTAGCGGGCAGACCCAAGAGGCGCTCATCGCGTCCACTACATCGTCGTGGCTTGCGCAGATGATGAGCGTTGGGCCGTGGTTGATGAGGCGGTAGGCCTTTTCTAGATCAACTTTTTGTAGTGCCATTTTGTTTATTTTTTAGAAATTTTATATTTTTTGCCTGCTTTTTCTAGCTGTATGCTGCCATCTTCAGATACAAATTTCTTGCCCTTTTTGCTTAAAATTTGGCTCTCATTACCTAGGCTAGCCCAGAAAATTTCTACTTTATTTTTCTTTTTGTTAAATATGCCATAAACTGCCAAAGTCTTGTTGTCTGGGTCGTCCAAGCGAACGTCAGCTACGTTAAATACCTGTACGCAGCCATTTTTAAACTCAGAGTAGCTCTGTCCTGCTGAAGGCATGCAGCCGTGGCTATCTACGCTACTTTCGATCTTTGGCTCTGGCGCGCTTTGTGGAGCTGGCTCTGCTTGTTTTTTCGCACATCCGCTAAAGGCTAATAAGCCAGCCACTGCTATAATCATAAGTTTTTTCATTGTCTTTCCTTTTTGTTAATACTTGACCGCATAGTCAAATTTGGGCTGGTGTAGTGAAAACTCAAAGCTATCTCTATCCACCGAGCCAACGCAATACTCACTATCATAAAGGCGCAGCAAAAACTCCGCCATCTCTTCACTCGTATGATACTTCTTAAATGATCTGTCGTAGTCGTAGCCCTCTTTATCAGTCGCCACCATACCAAATTCTGTTTTTGTAGCGGCTGGGGCCAGCACTTTAGCCTGCAACTTCGCCTGCTTGTCTTGTGCTAGCTCGTGGTAAAGCCCCTCACTAAATGCGCTGACGAAAAATTTGCTAGCGCAGTAGGTCACGACGTTTGGCACGATCTTGTAGCCTCCTATTGATGATATATTTATTAGTTTTGTCTCTTTTTCTCTATATTTTTTTACAAATAGCGTTGAGAGCGTCACAAGAGAGATGATGTTTAAATTTATCATCTGCGTCACTTTCTCTAAATTTTGCTCGCCGACCTTGCCGTAGTCGCCAAAGCCAGCATTGTTTATAAGCGCTTTTAGCTCAAATTTTTCTAAATTTTGCCAAAGAGCTAGGGCATTTTCTTGCTTTGAGAGATCGCAAATTTCTATCACGACATCAACATCTGCAAATTTAGCTATCTCGCTTTTTAACTCTTCTAAAAGCTCCACGCGCCTTGCAACAAGGATCAAATTCTCCCCGCGCCTTGCAAATGCCTTTGCCACGGCCGCTCCTATGCCTGAGCTTGCCCCAGTGATCACTATATATTTTTTCATTTTGTAAATTCCTCCGGATTATAAATTTTCACACCGTCGCTGTGGTCATCTTGTGCTACTTGCACGATCACTTTAGCGATATCAGCCGCTCTCATCGGACGATACTCGTCAAAAAAGCCTTTTGGGATAAATTTAAACGCCTTTATCGCTAGATACTCGCCAAGTCTAAAGTCCTTTCTCTCAGCCTCTATAAGTGGCAGCCTAGCGATATGAAATGAGCCATATCCAAGCTCTTTTATCTTTGCTTCTGCTTGACCTTTTGCCTTTAGGTAGAACGAGCCTGACTTTCTGTTTGCCCCTGCAGCTGAGAGCAAGACAAAGCGTTTTGCACCGCACTCCAAGCCAAATTTGGCAAAATTTATCGGATAGGTCACATCGACTTTGTAAAACTGCTCTTTGTGCTTTGCGGCTTTCATCGTCGTGCCAAGCGCGCAAAATACGTCATCAGCGATAAATGGCACCTCATCTTTAAAATCATCAAAATTTACTATCTTTACTTCAAGCTTTTCATGGGTAAATTCTAGCTCATGCCTAACAAGGGCGACCACCTTGTTATAGTGCTCACTCCCACATAAATCTTTTAAAATTTCACTTCCCACAGCGCCGCTGGCTCCTGCTATAAGGGCGACTTTTTTCATGTTTATCCTTTGTAAATTTTGGATAAATTCTATCTCGCTAAGGCAAAAATTTCGCTTATGGCCTCTTTTGTATAAATTTGCTCCAAACCCCTGCCCTTGGCGTAGTCATAAACTAGCGCCATGATCTCGTCTAAATTTGACTCATCGACACCAATTTCTATGAGGCTTGTTGGCGTGCCGATCTTGCTAAACCACTCTTTTAGCTTTTTAATAGCCTCGTCTGCGTCATCCACGCCAAAAATTTCTTTGCCAAAGCGCTTAAATGCCTTTAAATTTCTACTCTTATACCACTTCATCCAAGCTGGCATCACTACACTTAGCCCAGCCCCGTGTGCGCAATCAACCACCGCACCTATGGCGTGCTCGATCATGTGGTTTGGATATGAGTAGCCAGCCGTGCCAACGTAAGTTAAGCCATTTAGCGCCATCGTCGCAGCCCATGCAAACTCGCCTCTAGCGGCGTAATCATCTGGCTCTTTTAGTAAAATTTCAGTCGTTTTCATGACCGTTTTGATGTTTGCTTCGATATATAAATTTATGATCTCAGGCTGAACGCTCGCCGTAAAGTAGCCCTCGATGCTGTGAGCGATGATGTCAGAGGCTGAATAGACCAAATACTCCTTGCTAACGCTTGCTTGAAGAAGCGGATTTACCACCGAGACTTTTGGGTAGAGACAAGCGCCGTGCATGGCAAATTTCTCTTTTGTGGCTTCATTTGTGACGACTGCTCCGCCGTTCATCTCTGAGCCAGTTGCAGCTAGTGTTATGATGTCAAAGATCATAAGCGCCTCTTTTGGGCATTTGCCGGTAAAAAAGTCCCAAACATCGCCGTTATATTTAACTCCTGCGGCTACGGCTTTGGCACTATCAAGCACAGAGCCACCGCCTATGGCTAGCACGCTATCGACGCCTTGCTTTTTAGCTAAATTTATAGCCTCATTTACCTTGCTTAGCACTGGGTTTGACTTCACGCCACCTATCTTGCAAAACTCGATGCCATTTGCGCTTAGGCTCTTTGTGGCAACGTCAAAAAGTCCGTTTTGTATGATCCTGTCGCTGCCATAGATGATAAGCGTCTTTTTTACGCCAAATTCTTTCATGTATTTGCCGATGTTTTGCTCTTTGTCTTTGCCAAATTCTATTCTCGTTGGGTTTAAAAAGCTAAAATTTTGCATATTTTTCTCCTTGTTTGTTTTTGTGGTTTGGTATAAATTTTAGTTAAATTTTCTTATTTTAGCTATTTTTATCAGCGCTAAATTTAGAAATTTCTTAGTCTGATAGGTAGTTTTGATGTGATCTTATCTGGATCGAAGCTGTTTTTTGGATCGCCTAAGCCTCCAAAATTTTCGCCAGTGTTAAAGAATTTTTGTAAAAAGTAGTTGCCTCTGTATCCAAGCTCGTAAAGTAGCTCAGACATTTCGCTAATATCCTTTTCGCTTAGCAAGTCCGCATGCACGGTCGTTCTCACTTCAAATTTAAAATTTATCTCTATGAGATATTTTAGTGTTGTGGCAAATTTTTCATATAAATTTGAACCAGTGATGCCGATAAATTTCTCTTTTGGAGCTTTAAAATCAAGCGCGATGTAATCAATCAGCCCCTCATCTATCGCCTCTTTTAAGACGTCACGATACGAGCCGTTAGTATCGACCTTTAAGCTAAAACCGCGCGCCTTTACCTCGCGTGCCAGCCTTAAAAAGAGAGGGTTTGCCGTGCATTCGCCACCGCTAAAGACTATGCCATTTAGCTTGCCGACCCTGCGGTCTAAAAAGTCGCAAACTTCACTAAAGCTTATAGTGCCATTTGACCTTACGACCTCGATGTTGTAGCAGTATCCGCAGCGCATATTGCACCCAGCAAACCAAATGACAGCTGCCACTTTGTCTGGGTAGTCAAGCGTCGTAAATGGCGTTATACTAAAGACTTTTTGCAAGTTTTTGACCCTTTTTAAACTAATTTGACCCTTTTTAAACTAAAAGGCACAATGGCGTGCCTTTGGTTCGCATTTTAATTTATTTTTTTAAATTTATTATTGTTTTTAGGCAAGAAATTTATCTCTTGCAGCAACTTGCGTATTCGTCAAATTTAACACGCTCTTTGTGCTCGCCTTTTTTACCGAGATTAAAGCTCTCAACTGGTCTGTGATAACCCATAACACGAGTATAAACCACGCATCTTGTGCGTTTATCTTGCACTTTTTCTAAAATTTCTTTTTCTGTCATTTTCTCTCCTTATTTGGATTTTTTCTTCTCATTTTCTATAAGCTCTGCATCACAAAGTGGGCAAAACTCATGCTCGCCAGCTATGTAGCCATGCTTTGCGCAGACGCTAAAGACTGGCGTTATCGTGATGTATGGGAGTTTGTAGTTTGAGATTATACTCTTTACAAGCTCTTTGCAAGCTTTAGCCGAGCTTATGCGCTCTTTCATATATAGGTGAAAGACGGTGCCGCCAGTGTAGGCGCTTTGTAGTTCATCTTGCAGATCAAGCGCTTCGTAAGCGTCGTCTGTGAAATTTGCAGGTAGCTGGGTTGAGTTTGTGTAGTAGATATTATCCCCCTCGCCTGCTTGGATGATGTCTGGGTAGCGCTTCTTATCCTCTTTGGCAAAGCGGTAGGTCGTGCCCTCAGCTGGAGTTGCCTCAAGGTTGTATAAATTTCCACTCTCTTCTTGAAATGTCCTTATCTTATCGCGCAAAAAGCCAACCATCTCAAGGGCAAATTCTCGTCCAAATTTGGTAGAAATGTTCTCTTTATCATTAGTGAAATTTCTAAGTAGCTCGTTCATGCCATTTATACCGATCGTGCTAAAGTGGTTGTTAAAGTGCTTTAGATACCTAGCCGTGTAAGGATAAAGCCCTCTGTCATACATCTCTTGGATAAATTTACGCTTTTTCTCTAGGGTTGATTTAGCTAGGTCTAAAAGATAGCTTAGTCTATTATAAAGTGCGACCTTATCGCCTTTGTAGTTATAGCCTAGGCGGGCTAAATTTATAGTGACAACTCCGATCGAGCCAGTCATCTCAGCGCTTCCAAAAAGACCGCCGCCACGCTTCAAAAGCTCTCTTAGATCAAGTTGCAAGCGGCAGCACATAGAGCGCACGTGGCCTGGCTTGTAGGCGTTTTCATTTTCTATCTTGTTGCCATTTTCGTCATAAGTGTATTGCGAGCCGATGAAATTTTGAAAGTAGCTTGAGCCCATTTTTGCGGTATTTTCAAAGAGCACGTCTGCTACTTCGCTATCCCAGTTAAAATCCTCTGTGATATTTACCGTTGGTATAGGAAATGTAAAAGGCTGTGAGCACTTGTCGCCAGCTGTCAAGACCTCGTAAAAAGCCTTATCTATGCGTGCCATCTCAGGCTCGAAGTCCTTGTAGGTCATATCGATCAAATTTTTCCTGCCGCGCTCGTTTGCTTTTTTTAAAATTTTCTCATCTTTTACGTTTGTAAAAAGGTGTATGTCATCGCTCGTTGGGATCTGATCTCTTAGGTCGCTTGGGCAGGTGATGTCTATGGTTACGTTTGTAAATGGGCTTTGTCCCCAGCGCGCAGGGACGTTTAGGTTGAAAATGAAGCTAGTTATCGCCTTTTTGATCTCGGCGTCGCTTAGATCGTCTTTGAAGACGTAAGGCGCAAGGTAGGTGTCAAAGCTAGAAAACGCCTGAGCACCCGCCCACTCGCTTTGCAAAATTCCTAAGAAATTTGCCATCTGATAAAGCGCCTCTCTAAAGTGCTTTGGCGCTTTGCTCTCGACCCTGCCACGAACGCCGTTAAAGCCCTCATTTAGTAAAGCCCTTAAGCTCCAGCCAGCGCAGTATCCTGTGAGGCAGTCAAGGTCGTGGATATGGTAGTCGCCGTTTCTGTGAGCTAGGCCTTCTTCTTTGCTATAAACAGCGTCTAGCCAGTAGTTTGCTATGACTTTGCCAGCTGTGTTATTTATAAGGCCTGCGTTTGAGTAGCTGGTGTTTGAATTTGCAGAAATTCTCCAGTCTGTGCCGTTTATGTACTCATTTATAGTTTGGGTTGAGTTTATATAGGTTGTATCTTCGTTTAGACCTAAAATTTGCTCGCGTTGGAGCTTGTGAGTGTGGCGGTAGAGCATGAAGCTCTTTAGCACTTCAAAATGTCCGCCGTCAAATAGCTCTTTTTCTATCGCATCTTGGATGTCTTCGACTGTTATCGCACTTGATTTTTGAAAGATATCTTGGACTACATTTGTAAAAACTTGCTCGTCATAAGCTTTATTTTCGCTGGCAAATGCCTTTTTTATAGCATCTACTATCTTGTATGCTACAAATTCTTGCCTTGTGCCATCTCGTTTTAAAATTTCACGCATCGCTCGCTCTTTTCTGATTGTTTTTTTGATATGGAGTTTAAAAGTATAGGACAAGAAAGCTTAAAAGATAGATAACTATTTTCTTTTGTTTAATAATATTTATCAAAAAATATAAAATTTTATAGAGTTTTCTTAAGTATATTTTTGTGTTTATTATGAATTTTAAACTAAAATTTGATTATTTTTACTTAAATAATTATTTTAATTTTAGTTTTTAAAATAGTAGATTTGAAATTTTACAGGTCAATCAAGCTTATTTAGGAAAAGTCTTAAAAATTTAAAAACTTCATAAAATAACCATAAACAATAACAGCCTACTACTTTTAAAAATAAATCGTTATCGAAATCGTAAATGAGGCAAACTACGACGCGGTATTTGATGCGATAAAATCAAGCAAATGTTGAGGCTACTGATGTATGTGATTTTAGAGACCTTTTTTAGGTCTCTAAAATTTAGATGTTATCTTGAAGAAATTTATTAATCGTCTCAAAGATTTCTTTTTCTCTCTTTATAATATCATCCTTTCCCCACTCATCTTGCGGTAGTTCTGACAACCCTACAGCTTCTTGAAATTTTGAGTCTTTATATTTTTCCTTTTTAGATTTAAAATAATGATTACTAGCTTTTATATTTAAAGATTTTTCTAACCACATTTTATTACCGATACTTTCGATATATCTGCCAGCTTCGTCTTTATTTAAATTTTGATAGCAAGTATCTTGCCAGTTTCTAGGTAAGATATGCTCTACCTCGCCATAGATAATTTCTTGTGTTTCATATTTCAAATAAAGATTTAAAAGTGTTAGGGTTTTTATTAATCCTGAGCTTCTAAAAAAATCTTCTTTAAATCTATCTTTATCATTTAAGATATCTTGAGTTCTAATTTTAAAATCTAAATTTCCGTTTTCGTAAAGGTTTACATAAGCGTTAAAAACAGGGTCTTTTATTGCATTTACAGTAGAATTATTTATATAAATCGTAAGTAAATTAGCTATCATTTTGGATAAAAATGGCAATAAATTTTTATCATCAAAAAAATCCAAATTTTTGTCTTTACAATAAAAATAAAATGCAGAAATCAATGACTTTGGATATTGATTAGGAAAGAGATTAATCACATCAAAAAATTGTGAAGCACGCAATTTAATCTTATCATCAAAATCTCCACACCAGAAATCTGACAACTCTTGAATTTCGGAAAATAGTTTTTCATCTTTCAAGCGCTCTTTGCTATAAAATTTCCTAGCAGCAATTTCCTTGCTTTTATCTTTACTTCTAGCCCTAATTGCATGAGAATAATACGTAAAAATAGTATCTATATTAAGGTTATTTTCTTTTAATTTTTCTTCCAGTTCACGCCATTCTTTAGCAAATTTATTTTTGCTTTCTTTGTCTTTTTGATAGCCGTAGATTACACCTTTAAAAATATCGGCATCGCTTAGTGGCAACCCGCGATTATTTAAGGTATTAAAAATTCTTAAAGCATTTTCTTGCTCATCGCATTTTATAAACAAAATTTTTAAACGCCCTTTATCATCTATTAGCATTTTACACAAAGGGTCAAATAGATCGAGTGGCATACCGCCAATCTTATCTAAAAAGAAGTTAAAATTTTCTGCGTATTTGCTTCTTGATTTTGTATCATTAAAGCATTCTTGATCTAAAATTTTATCCAAAATCTCATTATCTACTTGTGTTGACACCTCACTTTTTAGTTTTCTTTTTGAGAAGTCAAATTCTTCACTACCTTCATCAAATGCCCAAATGCATTTGCCGAAATTTTTAGCCCAGCCTTTTGATCTGTCCTTGGTTTTCTCATATAAAGCCCTATAAAAAAGCGTTAGCGTGGTTAATCGTTGCTGACCATCTATGACTTCAAACTCTCTGTTTTCATTTTGAAAAACTACTATTGAGCCCAAAAAATATTCATCAAATCCAAAATTTACTTCTCCACTATTTTTGTCTCTATATGTTTCTATAAAGTCAATTATATCGCTCCAAAGTTGTTCGCATTGAGTTTTTGCTTCCCACATATACGGCCTTTGATATGTTGGAATAATAAATTTTATATTTCCTTGCAAAAGCTCCAAAACACTTTTTACATTTGCATCTATTTCCCTGGCCATCTTACATCTCCTTTTTTAAAAATTGATTTTTTTGTTTTACTGACATCCCTCACACTCGATCGAGCGGTCAGCTACGTCGTTTAGTTTTTCGCTATCTGGTGACTCAGAGCGTAGATAGTAGGTTGATTTTAGTCCAAGCTCCCATGCAAGCGTGTAAATTTCACTTAGATATCCGCCACTTGCTTTGTCTAAGCTCATAAAGATATTTAGACTTTGTCCTTGGTCGATCCACTTTTGGCGGATAGCGCCTGCTTTTATAAGAATTCTTTGATCAAGCTCATAAGCTGGCGTGTAAAACTGCCAAGTATCTGGGCTTAAATTTGGCACGACATTTGGGATCATACCGCTTAGATTGTGCTCAAACCACTTGCGTTTATAGACTGGCTCGATGGTCTGAGTGGTGCCAACAAGGATCGAGATCGAGCTAGTTGGAGCGATCGCCATTAGGTAGCCATTTCTCATGCCATCACGCTTGACCTTCTCTCTTAGCTTGTCCCAGTCGCAGACATTTTCATCAAATAGCCCGCCTTTGTCGTTTAAAAGCGCCTTTGCATTTTCGTTTGCGGTGTCTATCGGCATGATACCTTTACTCCATTTTGAGCCTTCAAATTTTGGATAGATGCCCTTTTCTACGGCTAAATTTGAGCTAGCGTAGATCGCGTTGTAGCTTATGTTTTCCATTATGCTATCAATCAGCGCCAAGTGCTCATAACTGCCCCATTTTACGTTTTTCTCAGCTAGCATTTGCGCCTCGCCCATGACGCCAAGGCCGATCGAGCGAGAAGCAAGGTTTGTGTGTTTTACCTTTTTATGTGGGTAGAAATTTAGATCTATAACATTATCAAGCATCCTGATAGCTATCGGCACGACACGCTCGATGTCCTCTTTGCTGTTTATCTTGCTTAAATTTATACTTGCAAGGTTGCAAACTGCCGTTTTGCCCTCGATGCTCTCTTTTTCTACGATGAAAATTTGCTTGCCTTTTAGGCTATCAAGCGCGCTAAGCTTTTTGGCCTTTTTAGTTATGCCGCTATCGACCGTGATGTCTTCTTCTTCGTCAAATAGCTCCTCGCCGCCATCTTCATAAGTGATCTTGATCTTATAGTAGTTTGGCGCTGTGTTTTGGAAAATTTCGGTGCATAAATTTGAGCTTCTGATGATGCCCTCGTGGTCGTTTGGATTTGCTTTGTTGGCATTGTCTTTAAAGCATAAAAATGGCATGCCCGTTTCAAAATAGCTAGTTAAAATTTTCTTCCAAAGCTCTTTTGCAAGGATGGTGTTTTTCTGGATATTTTCGTCATTTTCATACTCTAAATATCTCTTCTCAAACTCCTCGCCGTAAAGGTCGCAAAGGTCGCTCACTTGAGCTGGGTCAAAAAGGCTCCAGCGGCCATTTTCTTTGACACGCTTCATAAATAGGTCGTTTATCCAAAGTGCAGGGAAAAGCTCGTGTGCACGGCGTCTCTCCTCGCCTGAGTTTTTACGAAGATCGAGAAAATCGCTCACGTCCATGTGCCAAGGCTCAATATAAACAGCGATCGCGCCCTTTCTAGTGCCTAGCTGATCGACTGCTACTGCGATGTCGTTTGTCACTTTTAAAAATGGTATGATACCGCCAGCTGCGTTTTTGTGTCCGTCGATACTACCGCCCATCGCACGCACCTTGCTCCAGTCCCAGCCGATACCGCCACCAAATTTTGAAAGTAGCGCCATCTCTTTGTAGCTATCAAAAATGCCCTCGATATTATCAGGCGTGCTGCCTACGTAACAGCTGCTTAGCTGGTGGCGTGTAGTCCTTGCGTTTGAGAGCGTTGGGGTGGCTAGCATCACTTCAAATTTAGAGATGAGGTCGTAAAATTTCTTTGCCCAGCCTTGGCTATCTAGCTCGTTTTGCGCAAGAAACATAGCGATCGCCATAAACATATGCTGTGGAAGCTCGATGGGCATACCGCTCTTGTCTTTGATAAGGTAGCGATCATAAAGCGTCTTGATACCAAGGTATGCAAACTGAAGGTCGCGCTCAGGCTTTATGTAGGCGTTTAGGTCCTCAAGATCGTACTTCTCTTTTAGCCCAGGGATGATGCGGCCTACTTTTTCGCCCTTTGCGAGGTAGTCTTTTAGGTGGTTGTAGCCGTTAAAGCCAGTCACTTTGTGATAAAGGTCAAACAAAAATAGCCTTGCAGCGACAAATGTCCAGTTTGGGCGGTCGATGTCGATCTTATCAACTGCTGTTTTTATAAGAGTTTGCTGAATTTCCTCAGTCGTTATCATATCTCTAAACTGAATTTTCGCATCTACTTCAAGCTCGCTAAGACTTACGTTGCTAAGGCCTAGGACCGCTTCGTTTGTGTATTTTTTGATCTTGCTGATATCAAGCTCTTCTGTTCTGCCATTACGTTTTATAACTTTCAAAAATATCTCTCCGTGTTAAATTTTAATTTGAGATTTTATCCAAAAAGATATAAAAACTCTCTTTGCCAAAAACTACTCATTAAATATAAAATTTACCACCAAAATGAGAAAGAGAAAGGCTTGCCAAAAACTCTTATTTTTCTAGCGCGAGGGTGATAAAAAACGTTAAACGTGGCGAGCTTTTGGGTTAGCTTTGGCGACCAAAAGTTAAATGCGCCAACATTGCCACTAAATTTTGCTGGTGCTTGCAAATGCTGCTTGAAAAATGCTAGCTCCTAGCTGATAAATTTGGATTTTGTGTTAGAGTAGTTACAAGGGGCTAAATTTACCCCTTGCGTTTAAATTTATTTGCCAAAAACTCTGGCGAAAATTTTATCTACATTTTTGGTGTAGTAGTTGTAGTCAAAGCACTCTTTGATCTCATCTTTGCTAAGGCTCTTAGTTAGATCCTCATCGTTTAGCAAATTTTGCAAAAATAGGCTGTGACCTTGCTCGTCGATCGCTTTTTTGCCCTCTTGCAGGTCCGCCCAGACTTTCATGGCGTTGCGCTGAACGATCTTATAGGCGTCCTCTCTAGAAATTCCACGCTGCGGCAACTGTAAAAGCACGCGCTGCGAAAAGACTAATCCGCCTGTTAAATTTAAATTTTTCATCATATTTTCTGGATAGACAACCAAATTTGCTATCAAATTTTTGATACGAACTAGCATAAAATCAGCCGTGATAAACATATCTGGCAGGATAAATCTCTCAACCGAGCTGTGGCTGATGTCACGCTCGTGCCAAAGTGCGACATTTTCAAGAGAAGGCGTGACGTATGAGCGTAGCACCCTGCAAAGACCGGTGATGTTTTCGCTAAGGACTGGGTTGCGTTTGTGTGGCATAGCGCTTGAGCCCTTTTGTCCTGGGCTAAAGTACTCCTCCGCCTCATAAACTTCAGTCCTTTGATAGTGCCTAATGGCAACTGCGATCTTCTCGCAAGTAGAAGCCAAGATAGCCATAGCACTCACCACGTGGGCGTAGCGGTCGCGCTGGATCACTTGATTTGACGCTGGAGCGGCTTTCAAACCTAGCTCCTCACATGTTAGCTCTTCAAATTCCATCGGAGCGTGGGCTAAATTTCCCATAGCGCCTGAGAGTTTGCCGTAGCTGATCGTATCTTTTGCGTCTTTGATGAGCTTTAGCGCCCTTGCGATCTCGTCATACCAGATGGCAAGCACAAGGCCAAAAGTTATCGGCTCGCCGTGGATGCCGTGGCTTCTGCCGACCATGAGCGTGTGCTTGTGCTCGTTCGCTCTGTTTTTGACCGCCTGCATGAACTCCTCTACGTCGCTGATGATGAGCTCTAAGCTCTCTTTCATCTGAAGCGCGACGGCTGTGTCGATGCAGTCGCTCGAGGTCATGCCGTAGTGTACGAACCTGCTCTCCTCTCCAAGGCTCTCGCTGACGCTTGTTAAAAATGCGATGACATCGTGCTTTGTCGTCTTTTCTATCTCGTCGATGCGAGCCACTTCAAATTTAGCGTTTTTGCAAATTTTCTCGCAGTCGCTGTCGCTTATGAAGCCAAGCTTATTCCAAGCTTTAACGGCAGCTTTTTCTACCTTGAGCCAAGCGTCGTATTTTGCTTGTATGCTCCACTTTTCAGCCATCTCTTTGCGTGAGTATCTTTCGACCATTGTTGAACCTTTTGTGTTAGTTTGCTTTTGTCCTGAAAGTATAAATTTGGCTTTTTTGAGCCAGAAATCACGTCGTGCAATTTCTCTAAATTTAAGTTTTGATTATATAAAATCCGGGCTGAAATGTCGGTTATACGCTTATAAATTTGGGCTTAAGATAGCTCGCTCGTTTTTCAAAGGATCATTTTTGCCCTATGTAAATAAATTTATCATTACTGCAGATCATCAAAAAGCTTACGAAATTTTGTTGCAAAATGGCTTTAACATGAGCCAAACCCAGCGCCTCATCGATAAAGGCAGGCTGATCTGTAGCGGCAGTGTCGTGAGTGAGAAAAATGCCGTTTTGTGTGGCGATGTCTTTTTGATCGACTATGAGGCCAAACCAAAGGGACTAAAGCCGATCTTTGAGTGCGAGAGCTTTGCGGTATTTGACAAGCCAAGCGGGGTGCTGAGCCACCCAAATGGTAGGCACTGCGACTACTCGCTAAATGATGAAATTTACACACTTTTTGGACGAGAAGCGAGCGTAGCACATAGGCTAGACTGCGAAACAAGTGGCGTGATAGTCGTTGGAAAAGATAGAAATTCTACGATAAAGCTAAAGAAAATCTTTGAAAACAGAGAGGTTTCTAAATGCTACGTCGCAATGGTGCAAGGCAAGATCGAGCGAGAATTTATGATCGATGCTAAGATGGATCTGGCAAACAACTATGACGATGTGAAAATGCGAATGCAAATTTGTGAAAATGGAAAAAGTGCGGTGACTAAAATTTTGCCTATAAAGTATTTTGACGATATCGATACGACTTTGGTGCGAGCTATCCCGCTCACTGGCAGGCAGCATCAAATTCGCTTACATTTGTTTCATGTGAAACACAAGATACTTGGCGAACCACTTTATGGTTTGTCACGTCCGCAGATCGAGAAAATTTTAGACAAAGAGATGAGCGAGCATGAACGGATAAATTTAACTGGAGCAAAAAGGCTCTTACTTCACTCAGACGAAATTTCATTTAAATTTGATGAAATTTTTTACACCATAAAAAGCAATTTTGACGCCGAAAGTGAGTTTTATAAATTTGCAAAAGAGGGCTTTATTGTAGTCTGATTTTATATTTTTTATATCAATGAATTTTGCTCATTATTATTACAAAATAACATAGGTAAAAACAAAAACATTTTGACTATTTTTATATTATATTAAGATGTTAACAAGTAACATTTCTTTATCATTTTTCACAAAGGAGAGAATATGTTAAAGCTAAATTGGAATGGCAAAGAATGTGATGGATGGGTCTGGGATGGCAAAGAATTAAAACCTAAACACGGCAATTCAAATGCAGCTTGGATTTGGGATGGCAAGGAGTTTAAACCAAAATATGGCAATTCAAATGCAGCTTGGACATTTGATGGTAAAGAATTAAAGCCAAAATATGGTAGTTCAAATGATGCATGGGTGATTTCTGGAGGTAAGGCAAAACCTAAATATGGTAACTCAAATAATGCCTTTGAAACAAACAATGCACCAATACCTGTTATAGCTGCTAAAATAATAGGATTATTTTAAAAAATAATTTTAAAAGGTGAAGTATTTTAATCTTTTTTTGCATAAATAAGATAAATTTTACTTCACCAACATATCTTGTAAAATCCAACAAGCATATTTAATTTTCGAGTAAAAAATCTATAAATTTTATCTTTCCTCTTTTAAAACTTTTAGGATCAGCCCAAGTCCAACACCAGCAACTATTACTATAAAAATGATCTCAGCGATATCAAGAGCTGTCATTTTTTACTCACGTTAGTTTTATCGTTAGTTGGTTTTTCTTCTGCTTTAGCTGTACTCTTATCGCTAACGTTAGCTCTGAATTTTGGATTTTCATTTCGCTGTTTTAGCTGTCCGCAAGCTGCACTTATATCAAGTCCTTTGCTCTGTCTGATCGTGCAAGTGACGCCATGATCCCTTAGATATTCTTGAAATTTTAGCATGCTAGTAAGCTCAGGTCGTCCAAATTCACTACCTTCATGCTGGTTAAAGTAGATCAAATTTACCTTTGCCTTGATACCATGCAGCAGTTTAACCAGCTTTTTCGCATCACTAACGCTGTCGTTTAAGTCTTTGATAACAAGATATTCAAACATCACACGCTTTCGCATATCGATAGGAAATCCCCTAACAGCATCCATAACTGCCTCGATATTATAAGCCTTATTTATCGGCATCAAGCGGCTTCTAAGCTCGTTAGTAACAGCATGTAGTGATATGGCCAGCAAGACACCAAGATCCATCTCGCCAAGCTTTTTTATCTGACTACCAAGGCCGCTAGTTGAAACAGTTTGGCGGCGTGGCGATATGGCTAGACCCTCATTAAGAGCTAAAATTTTGATCGCTTTACTAACGTTAGCAAGGTTATCAAGCGGTTCGCCCATACCCATATAGACAACGTTTATGCGCCTCTCGTATGGTATGTTATTCTCTCTTTTTATCCATAAAATTTGTCCTACGATCTCACCAGCAGTCAAATTTCTAACAAGCCCGCCCTTTGCTGTTAGACAAAAAGCACAGCCCATTTTGCAGCCAACCTGCGAACTAACACAAACAGTATAACGAGCATGGCGACTAACCTTGCCATCTTCGTCGCTAATCTCATCTTTCATTGGTAGCAAAACGCTCTCTATCTTTAGACCATCTTTTAGCTCAAAAAGATACTTGATAGAGCCGTCGCTACTTTGCTCAAATTTCACACATTTTAGAGGATCGAGATAAAATTTCTCAGCCAGATCCTGGCGCATATCCTTTGGTAAATTAAGCATTTGGCTAAATTCAGTCGCATTTTTTTTGTATATCCACTCATAAATTTGCGTCGCTCTAAAAGAGGGAGAGACTAGCTCTTTTAACTCTTCGATGCTAAGATCAAGCAAATTTTTCACATATTTTCCTTTACATATTTTGTTAGTAGCTCTTTGGCCGCAGAGTGATTTTTTATAAAATCAGCATGCGCATTTTCATCACAAAAATTTGTCGCTATAAAAATTCCGTAAGCTGGAATTTTAAAAATTTGAGCCACTTTTAGAACAGAAAAAAACTCCATATTTTCTAAAAAATATCCCTTTTCAAACATCTTATGAGCCAAAATTTTGTCTTTCGTTATGAAATTTGACGAATTTGTTTTGATAGTTCCACGTGAAACAATAGAAAAAATTTCACACTCGATGGGCGAGTAAGATCTATTTTCTATGCTAGAAATTTCAATATTTGCCCCAACCGAGCTTTCATAAATTTGCAAAATTTCACCATCTTTATATAGACCTGCCGAGCCAACAAAAACTATCTTTTCTGGCATTTGATATAAATTTCGCTCAGGATTTTTTGACAAATTTTGGCTTAGATTTTGCAGCTCTGGGTTTGATGAGTTTGCAAATTTAGCCTCGATCTTTGCGAGATAGTGTGGATCGATGTTTTTTAAATTTATACTCTTTTCATCTACTCCCACGCATGATCTTTTTTGCAAAAACTTTGTCAAATTTATCGCCATATCGACTAGCCCCACACCCATCGGCAAGGCAAAGTCAAAAATTTCGTTTTTTCCAGCTGAGATAACTAACATCAAAGCCTGACCTCAATGCCATTTGCCTTGAGATACTCTTTTAGCTTTTTTATCTCGATCTCGCCAAAGTGAAATATCGAAGCAGCAAGACACGCATCAGCTCCAGCTTCAAAAGCCTCTTTAAAATGCTCCATCTTGCCAGCGCCACCGCTTGCGATAGTCGGTATAGAAAGCGCGCTAAAGATCTTTGTTAGCTCCAGACTAAAGCCCTGCTTGACGCCGTCGTTATCCATAGACGTTAGCAATATCTCCCCTGCTCCGCGCGACTCGACCTCTTTTGCCCAAGAAAAGGCATCTTTTTTGGTATCGATCCTGCCGCCATTTATAAAAACGCTATAACCATTTTCGATCTTTTTAGCGTCGATCGCTACGACGACACATTGCGAGCCAAATTTCTTAGCCGCTTCGTCGATCAAATTTGGATCTTTTATCGCCGATGAGTTTAGGCTCACCTTGTCACAGCCCGCATTTAAAAGGCGAGAGATATCATCTATCGTGCGTATGCCACCGCCAACGGTTAGGGGTATAAAAAGCTTGCTTGCGACCTTTTTTACCACATCAACTATCGTATCACGGCCAAGGTGAGAGGCTGTGATATCCAAAAAGCAAAGCTCGTCAGCACCCTCGTCGTTGTATCTTTTAGCTATCTCGACTGGGTCTCCAGCATCGACAAGTCCAACAAAATTTACACCTTTTACGACCCTGCCATCTTTTACGTCGAGGCATGGGATTATGCGTTTTGCAAAATGATTCAAATTTATCCTTTGTCTATCTTTCTAGCTGCCACCTCAAAATATGGCAAACTAGCCCAATTTTCTCGGTTTCCAACTATATAAATAACCTCTTTTGCTCTTGTTAGCGCCACGTTTAGCAGATTTGGCTTGCTAGCAGCCCATGCTCTAGCGCCCTTTGTAGCTCCCCCTAACACAAATACGATAATGTCAGCCTCTTTGCCCTGCATAGTGTGGATAGTGCCAGCACCTTTTAAATTTCTACAAACATCTTTAAATGGCGTTATTATCCTGATGTTATTTTTCTGGCTAGCTAGCTCGCCTGCCAAGAGCTCTTTAACCACCTCGCCCTCGACTTTGTTGTAGTTGCCTATCCACTCCTCACTTCTAACGTCTATCCACTTTGTTTGCACGTTAGTGTTTGCAAATTTACTAGCCGCGCTTCTGCCAAGTATCATCATATCGTCATATGTAGTCTCATTTGAAATCTCAAACATAGGGTTAGCGCACCTTCTATGCACGATCAATGGCGAGCCGACCCAGATACTCTCGCCGCTACCTTTTATATATGTGCCGATATTCTGCGCTTTGTCGGCTCTTAGTTGAAGTGAGGACTTAAGCAGGTTAAATTCCTCTTTTGCCTCGCAGTAGCTAAGTATCGCGTTATTTAAACTAACTGGCAGCGTTACGACCGGTTCAAGCTGGAGTGGATCGCCTACTACCACAGCCATCTTTGAGCGAAGCAAGGCGCCTAACGCGTTAGTTAAATTTGCCTGCCCTGCTTCGTCTATCAAAAGCATGCCTATATCGCCATTTAAAAGGTCTTTAAAGGTGTTATTAAACGAGGCAAAAGTCGAGCTAACAACTGGCGTTAGCAAGAAGAGCCCTCTGATGACCTCACGTCTATGCTTTGCCTCTAAGCCGTTTTTCTCAGCCATCTTTTCATCGTTAAAGATAACGCTAAGGGCACGTAAATTTGTCCTAACAGCCTCTTTGCAAGCAAAAATGGCAGCTTTGTGCAAATTTAACGCCTCTTTAAAAAGCTCTATCCTAGCCTTAAAAAGCTTTGTCTTGTGAAATTTTTTGTCTATGCCAAATTCCATCATAAATGGCATACTCTTTTGCATTTCGTCATTACTCTCGCTGAAGCTGCCGTTTAGAAAGATATCTAGCTCCTCGCTCCTGCCAAGTATCTTTTGACGTCTAGCAAAGTCGCTTTGTAGCCTTTTGTAAAGATTTATCTTAGTATTTAGCTCTGCTACCCTGCTCTCAAGCCCTGCTATCTCGTCTTTTAACTCATTTAGCCTTGCTTCGTTTTTCTCTTTGCTCTCGCCATTTTGCTTGCTTGCTTTTAAATTTTGCTCAGCTATCTGGCGGTTTATCTCGCCAACCTTTAACGCCTCGTCATTATACTTTTCAAAGGCCTCTGTCTTAAAAATTTGCTGAAAGAGAAAAAATGGCGGCTTTTCTGGTGTGCTTAGATACTCCTGCAAAGCTTCATTTTGACTAACAACTCTTGTTAGCTCGCTAAATTCAGCCTTTTTATCTTCAAGCTCGCCACTAACGCTAGTAAATTCACTCTCAAGCGGAGATAAAAGCTCCTCTATCTGCTTGGCTGAGTTATAGCTCTCTAGCCTCCTATCGACATCAGCCAGCTCACTTTTTAGGCTCTTTAGCTCCTCTTCTTTGATCCTGATCTCACTAAAAAGTAAATTTACCTCGTGAAGCGCAAGGTTAAATTTCTCCTTCGCCTCGTCAAAATCATCAGTCCTTTCGCCCACTGCCAGATATTTGCCAAGCCCCATCAAAAAGCCATCTTGCTCCAAAAACTCGCCATACTCTTTTGAGATCTCATCATACTGGCTATGAGTAGCCTCGATCTTTACGCCATTAATTGCATTAAAAACAAAATTTGACTTGTTTTGCTTTGAGCCAAGCGCCACGCAAAAAAGCCCCCAAGCTGGCTTTGAGATAAAGGACTTCTCGCCAAATTTACTCTTTTCATCAGCCGAGAGCAGCCTTGTGGCTATAAATTTAAAATAATCAATCTCGCCCGCATAATCCCCTATGCTCTTTAACTGACTTAGCTCCTTGCTCAAAATCTCAACCGCGCCATTGTTGCAAGAGCTAACGACCATCTCGTAGCCTTGCAGCTCGTCATTTAGCCTAAAATAAAGCGCCTTTTCGTCGCTGTCATAAACTGGCTCAAAGATATCATGCCTGCTCATTTGCGCGAGCTTCATCGCCCTAAGTGTGACAACCTCAGCCATCACGTCCTTTAAAAGTGTCGTTTTGCCCGTACCTGGAGCGCCATTTACGCTATAAATCCCGCCGTTACCTTCTTTAAATTTCTCTATGATGTTATTTAGTGCCATTTGCTGTGAGAAATTTAAGGCAAAATCACTCGCAAAAGCCGATCTTGGGTAGCGCTCAGCCTTAAAAAAGTCCCTCACCGCCCTTTGATTTAGCTCATCTCTAACGTCAAGCCTCTCAAATTTATTCTCACTGCCCTCGTCTAAAAACTGGTCCGTCAGCTCGTGCGTCCTGCCTGACTCGTAAAATTTGATAAGCAAATTTATATCATCTATAAAAAAGCTATTTAAAAGGGCGTCGTTCTCCTTAAAATTTGGATCAGCGATCCTTACTTCAAGCCTGATCACATCTTTACAAAATGGCGTCTTTAGCGAGCTTTTTAGCTCCTCATGCACCGCTTTTACATAGTCGCTAAGCTTCATTTTCTCTTTATGGATAGAAATTTTATCCTTGATGTGCTCGCACTCTTTGTTAAAGTCGTTTTGGCTGATCTCTTTTAGGCGGTTTAGGCGCACCATCGCCCAAGGAGCCGTTGGGATAAAGAGCTCATTTGATGAGTTTGGCGTGAAAAATGGGCTTAGCTCATCATCTAAATTTGCATCTTTCAAAGCAAAACTTTGCTCATTTTTGCAAAACGCTAGATCGCCAGAGAGCTTAAGCCTATAACAAAATGCCTTTTCAAAGCTAGTTTGCTCAGAGCGTAGCTCATCTAAAATTTGCTCTTTTTCAAATTTCACCTTTGCTAGCTTTGATATCGCAAGGGCGAGCAAGTCAGTCTCAAATATGCCGCCATAAATTGAAATTTCTATACCATTTTTTAAAAGCGACCTGTCAAATGCTCTTAAAATTTGCATAAATTTCTCATCGAAATTTGCGATCTCAAGGTCCATTGATTTTTTAAATTTACTATTTGTCTTTTTTGGCTCGTCTAAGGTTTTTGGCTCTAAATATTGTGATAATAAAAAGTATTTTAAGGTGTTTGCCCTACTCAAATTTGCGCCTTATTTTGTTGTTATTTAGTGATTATAGTCCATTTTATATATGATTAAACTAAACTTGTAATCATTGTATAAGTAATTTTTGGCTAATATCGCGGCTATGATAAAGGCAAAAAAGCACTTTGGACAGAATTTTTTACAAGACAAAGCGACACTAGATAAGATCATCCAAGCGATACCCAATGACGTAGAAAACGTCGTTGAGATTGGGCCTGGCTTAGGTGATTTGACATTTAGACTTTTGCAAATTTATAAGACGACCTCTTTTGAGATAGATTGTGAGCTGTTTCAAATTTTAAAGGTCAAATTTGCAAATGAGATCCAAAATGGACAATTAAAACTTTTTTGTAAAGATGCTTTAGAGCAGTGGCAAGAAGAGGGCGGACTAAGTAGCCAGAACTACTTTTTAGTCGCAAATTTGCCCTATTACGTTGCTACGAAGATGATACTAAATGCGATAGATGACGAAAAATGCCTTGGGCTTATTGTGATGATACAAAAAGAGGTTGCTCTTAAATTTAGTGCAAAGAGCAAGGATAAAGAATTTAGCGCTTTATCGATCCTCGCTTCACTTCAAGGCAGGTGCGAGCTTTTGTTTGACGTGGATGCAAAGCTTTTTAATCCACCTCCAAAGGTCACATCATCAGTCATCAAACTACAAAAAACAAAAAAGATTTTTGGCAAAGACGGGATTTTCAAAGATGCAAAACAATACGAGGCTTTTAAAGCATTTTTAAGAGCTGCGTTTGCTTCGCCAAGAAAGACGCTTTTGAAAAATTTATCCACAAATTTTGACAAAAAGGCGTTAGAAGAAATTTTTGAAGACCTAGACTTAGCTCAAAATTTACGTCCACACGAACTAGATGTCGATTCTTATCTAAAAGTATTTGAAAGATTAAAGGAAGATAATGAACGACAAAAACGAAGAGAAAGTTGTAACTAATCAAAGTAAAAACAACAAAAGACGAAGATTTAGACCAAAAAACAAGCCAAAACAAGAGGGCGAAACTACCGAGCAAACATCACTAGCAAGCAAAAGCGTGATAGATAACTTCTTTGCAGCAGAGCAGGCTGAAGCCAAAACGCATGCCGAGCCAAAAAGTCAAAATCCTCGCCCAAAAAAGCAAAGAAATAACAAAAATCAAAACAAAACTGGCGAAAACAATAAGCCAAAAGAGCAAAAACAGCAAAAAGAAAAGCCAAAGCAAGAGCCAAAAGCTTCAGCTAAAAACGAGACAAAAGAGCCAAAAGAAAAGCCAAAAAAGGCTAAAAAACCAAAGAAAAATTTACCAGCAAAGCTAAATGGCAACGAGCAGTGGCAGCAAGATATCGCAAGCGCGATGGAGGCAAATAAAGCCACTCACGAGCTAAGACTTGAGCCACTAAAATATCTAAACTCAAGCGAACATAAAATTCGTATAACACCACTTGGCGGTCTTGGCGAGATCGGCGGCAATATGACTGTCTTTGAGACTGAAACTAGCGCTATCATCGTTGATATCGGCATGAGCTTTCCAAGCGAGAGCATGCACGGCGTGGATATCCTCATCCCAGACTTCGACTACGTTAGAAAGATAAAAGATAAGATAAAAGGCGTCATCATCACTCACGCACACGAGGATCACATCGGTGCGGTGCCTTATTTTTACAAAGAGTTTAAATTTCCTATCTACGCCACACCGTTACCGCTTGGCATGATAAATAATAAATTTGAAGAGCACGGCCTAAAGCAAGAGCGCTCACTCTTTCGCTCAGTTGAAAAGAGAAAGCCATATCTCATAGGCGACTTTGAAGTCGAGTGGATACATATAACGCACTCTATCATCGATGCTTCTGCACTTGCCATCACGACAAAGGCTGGCACGATCATCCACACAGGCGACTTTAAAATCGACCACACGCCGATAGATGGCTACCCAACAGACCTTGGCAGACTAGCGTATTATGGCGAGCGTGGCGTGCTTTGTCTGATGAGCGATAGCACAAATAGCTACAAAGAGGGCTTTACAAAGAGTGAAAGTAGCGTTGGCAAGACCTTTGATGCGATATTTTCAAAAGCAAAAGGCCGCGTCATCATGAGCACATTTAGCTCAAACATCCACCGCGTCTATCAAGCGATCGAATGGGGTTTAAAATACAACCGCAAAGTCTGTGTCATCGGCAGATCAATGGAGCGAAATTTATACACCGCGATGGAGCTTGGCTACATCAAGCTTGATAAGAAAATTTTTATCGACGCAAACGAGGTTGGTAAATTTAAAGATGATGAGGTACTTATCGTCACCACAGGCAGCCAGGGCGAGACCATGAGCGCGCTTTACCGCATGGCGACAGATGAGCACAAATATATAAAGATAAAGCCGACCGATCAGATCATAATCAGCTCAAAAGCGATCCCAGGCAACGAAAACAGCGTCTCAACGGTACTAAATTTCTTACTAAAATCAGGTGCGAGCGTCGCTTACCAAGACTTTAGCGAGATCCACGTCAGCGGCCACGCAGCACAAGAAGAGCAAAAGCTGATGCTTCGCCTCATAAAGCCAAAATTTTTCTTGCCAGTGCATGGCGAGTACAACCACATCGCAAAGCACAAAGAGACAGCCATTAGCTGTGGTGTGGATGAGCGAAATATCTATCTAATGAGCGACGGCGATCAGATGGAGGTTTGTCAAAAATACCTAAAACGTGTAAAAACTGTAAAAACTGGCAAAGTTTTCATAGATAATCAAATAAATAAACAAATCGCAGACGACGTCGTCATCGACAGACAAAACCTCGCTGAAGCAGGCGTCGTCATGATAATCGCTCAAATTTCACGTCACGGTGCAAAACTCATCAATAAACCTCGCGTCATCAGCTACGGCCTTGTGGGCGATAAGCAAGACGCTGAGTTTAGAAAAGAGATGGAAGGCGTGCTAGAGCAGTACCTAAGCAACGTCAAAGAGGAGCTTTTAAAAGATAGCAGACTACTCGAGTCACAAGTGCGTCAAGTTATCAGAAAGCACATATTTAGAAAGGTCAAAAAGTACCCAACTATCGTGCCGATCATCTATCTAATGTAAGGAAAATTTATGCAAAAAGCCAACCAAATCGCTGCTGAAGTCTTAGAGATAGAAGCAAACGAGCTTTTAAGACACGCTAAAAGCGTAGAGATAGAAGATGCCGTAAATTTGATATTTAATGCAAAAGGCAAAGTCATAGTAACAGGCGTGGGCAAGAGCGGTCATGTGGGCGCAAAGATCGCTGCTACGCTTGCAAGCACTGGCACGCCAAGCTTTTTCTTACATCCGACAGAGGCCATGCATGGTGACCTTGGCATGATAGAAAAAGACGATGTCTTGTTAGCCATTAGTTTTAGTGGCGAGAGCGATGAGCTTATCAAAATTTTGCCTCACGTAAAGCGTTTTGGCGTGAAAATCATCGCCATGGCGAGAAGCAAAACAAGCTCGCTTGGTAAATTTAGCGACGCATTTATCACTACCGACGTAGAGAAAGAGGCCTGCCCGCTAAATGCCGCCCCAACAGCATCAACCACGCTAACGTTAGCTCTTGGCGATGCGTTAGCTGTTTGTTTGATGCAAAAGCGCGGCTTTAAAAAAGAGGACTTTGCAAATTTTCATCCAGGTGGCAGCCTTGGCAAAAGGCTATTTTTAAAGGTCAAAGATGTGATGAGAAGCGAAAATTTACCGATAGTCCGCTGGAATGCAACCCTAAAAAGCGCGATCGATACGATGACGCATGGCAAGCTTGGCACGGTTCTTATCGTTGATAAAGATGGCGTGCTAAACGCACTTTTAAGTGACGGCGATCTTAGGCGTGCGCTTATGAGAGAGGACTTTGACCTAGACGAGCCAGCGATGAAATTTGCAACACTGCATCCAAAAGAGATAAATAACAAAGAGATGTTAGCAGTAGATGCGTTAGCCCTCATAGAAAAGTATAAAATTCAGCTTCTAGCCGTCGTAGAAAATGGCGTTCCCGTGGGTGTTTTACACATCCACGACCTTGCAAATTTAGGACTATAAAATGAAAAAAACAAGACTAAACAAATTTATCTCACATAACACAAACTACTCACGCCGTGAGGCAGATGAGCTGATAAAAGCTGGCAAGGTTAGCATAGCAGGGCGTGTGGTTATCGACCTTGCCACAAGCGTGGATGAAGATGACAAAGTGCGTATAAATGGCCGTTTGATAAAGCTAAAAAAAGAATTTACCGTTATCGTTTATCACAAACAAAAGGGTGAGCTAGTTAGCAAGAAAGATGACCGCGGACGAAAGACGATATATGACACGTTAGATAAGAAATTTACCAAATTTGTTAGCGTAGGGCGCTTAGACTACGCAAGCGAGGGGCTGCTTTTACTAACTGATGCCCCAGCTATCGCCACAGCGCTAATGAATAGCGACTTAGAGCGCGAATACTACCTAAAGGTAAAGGGCGAAATTTCAAAAGAGGTGATAGAGGCGATGACAAATGGCTTTTTTGCCAAGGACGCCACCAAAGGCGCGCACGCAAAAACCACTATAAAATCAATGGAATTTAAGCCATTTCTAGCCTACAAAGTCTTTGGCTCAAGCGGTGGCTACACAAAACTAAAGGTCATCATCAACGAGGGTCAAAACAGAGAGCTACGCCGCTTCTTTGGCTACTTTGACCTTGAAGTGATGGACCTAAAACGTGTTAGTTTTGGGCGTGTTAGCCTTGATATGCTAAAGCCTGGCAAATGGCGCTACTTTGAAAACAGCGAATACGAGGATCTAAGAGACTTTTTAAAAGTTAATAACGTTAGATACTAACATTTTGGCTTGTTTCGCAAATTAAATTTATAAAAATGAAGAAGAGATGAAAAAGATTGTTCTTTTATCTGTGATCTTACTTACTACTGGCTTCTCTAAGGATCTTTTTGAGCTTGGGTTTGAAGCTTATAATAAAGGCGAGTTTGATAAAGCCGCCAAGCAATGGCAAAAAGCTTGCGATGATAATGTTGCTCGAGCTTGTCATAACTTAGGAGTTTTATACGAGGATGCTCAAGGCGTAAAACAAGACTATCACAAAGCAGCCAAGCTATATAAACGATCATGCGATGGTGGATTTGTTGGTAGTTGCCTAAATTTGGGTGTTTTATATATAAAAGATCAAGGGGTAGAACAAGACTATAGCAAGGCTATCAATCTATACAAAAAGGCTTGTGACGGCAACATCGCCGAAGCTTGCCATAACTTAGGCGTTTTATATGCGCTAGGTAAAGGCGTAAAGCAGGACTATACCTCGGCAAAAAGATACGTTTTTAAAGCTTGCGCTCTAGGCTTCCAAGATGGGTGCGACTATCTTAATAAAATGATTGCCACAGATGATAATGATGAAAAGATTGAGATCATATTTAAAACTATGGTTAAAACGATCAATCATCTAAAACAAATCGACTAACTTCGTAAATTTATATCTTATTTTCTGAAAGTAGGATGTTTATGTATGGATTTAGCAGCGTCTCGCCGCGTGCTGCGTAGAGCAAAACCTCTTTAAAATAGTTGTCGTTTATACCATACGTGTGAAACTCATACGCTCCTATGCCGTATCCCATCGGCGTGATATCGACCCTCGAGTACCAAGCATCTTGCGCTGGGATGTAGCGGTTTGTATCTCTTGAATAGACATATAGTTTGATCTTATCTTTGCTCTTTTGCGCCATATACCAGATGAAAGAATTTGTGACGTCGTTAAAAAAGTAGATGTCGCCATTTGACATGATCGCCTGAGCTGTGTCGTTGTTATCAGCGATGAGCGTTCTACTCTCATAACATATAAATTTATTTGGCGTAAGCTGCTCTATGGGCTCAGACTTGCCGTTATTTAGGACTAAAATTTTATCATCGCTTATGTCGGCATTATAGGCTAGCACAGCTAAGACTAGAGCCAACAAACAAAGAGAAAAAATTTGCTTTATCAAAATAAAAATCCTCTTAATAAATAGTATTTGAGCACGTAAAGCGAGCAGATCAGCACGCAAACACTCAGCCAAATCGATGAAAATTTAAGCTTGTGCGAGTAGTTTGTCTTTGTGATGATCTCCACAAGATATGGCATAAGGCCGTAAAAAATGCCCAAAAACAAAGTGCCCCAGATAAGGTAGCCAATGTAAAAATAGTCGCTTCTTAGCATGCAGTATGGGCACTTGTGATTTGGCTGCTCGTAAACGTAAAGCCCAAAAAAGTAGGTGATAGCGTAGTAGCTAAGCACCAAAAATAGCAAATTTGCCACAAAGCTTGCCATGCTTTGCTTTAAGAAATTTAGAACCAAAATGACAAAAAATAGCACGAAAAAGGCACTTACTAAGCCAAAATTTGTATAGCCAAATGGTAGCTTTGGAGCTTGAAAAGTGACAGAGCAGCAAAAGACTGGCACTTTTAGTGGGATGTTATAAAAAAATGAAATTTCTATGCCAAGCTCTATTAGTATCATCACAAAAAGGCAGATGAAAATGGCATATTTTTTCTTTAGATATGGGAAATTTAGAGCCTGCAAGTCAAGTTTATTTATAATCAGCCAGATGCCAAGCCCAAATATCAGCAAAATTTTAGTGAGCATCAAGATGCCGCCAAATTTATTTGAGCCGATCACGCCAGCTGAGCACATAGCCCCTGGCACGATGTCAGAGAGCTCGTTTAGACAAAGTGCGAAAAATATAAACAAAACGATCTTTGTGCAGACGCTAAAGAGCAAGATCGTATTTACAAGGTAGTTTTGCTTTTCAAGTGAGTATTGAAGTGATGTTAGCGCGTTATAGTCCCACGACTTCATGATCCTGACGACGTAAAATAGCGAAATGCCCATCAAGACTAACAGCACAAACTCCGCTAACAAAAAGGCGATAACGGCGTTTGATAAAAATACGCTCATACTATCTCTCCGTTTTGCAAGCTTACAACTCTATCTGTAGCGCCCAGCTCGTTAAAAATGCTATCGTGAGTGGCAACTATAACGCTTTTTTTAAGCGCTTTAAATGACTCTAGCAATCCTAAAAATGCACGCGCATTTTGCCTATCTAAATTTGCCGTTGGCTCATCAGCCAAAATGATATCCGCATCCATTGACAAAGCCCTAGCCACCGCACATCTTTGGCGTTCGCCGCCACTTAAATTTGATACGTTTTCATCTCTTTTGTGTGAGATATTTGCAAGGCTTAGAGCCTTTTTTATCATCTCTTCACGCACATTTGCCTTGAAATTTGTTAGAGCAAACGGAGCTAACAAATTTTCATAGACGCTTAAGCCCTCGATGAGGTTAAAATTTTGAAAGACAAGCCCAAGCCTTTTGTGTCTAAACTCTGAGCAAAATGCGTCAGGCAGCTTTGCGATGTTAGTGCCGTCTATCAAAATCTCTCCGCTAGTTGGCTTTTGAAGTAGGGCTATGAGCGAGAGTAGGGTGCTTTTGCCACTTCCGCTAACGCCTTTTAGTATCACTAACTCGCCGTTACTAACATCTAAATTTATATTTTTTAGAGCGCAAAACTCATTTTGTTTGCCTTGGTTATAGACTAGGCTAACGCCTCTTATATTTATCATTTTAGCCCCTCATTTATGTCGCCACACGCCACACGCCACGATGGGATAAGCACAAATGCCAAAAATGGTATGACGCCAAAGACAAAGATCAAAAAGAGCTTATCAAACTCCAAAATAGGCGTGAAATTTGTAAAATTTAAAAGCTCATCGCCTAAAAATATCCCCTTTAAAAATGGAGCATTTAGCACAAATACAAAGAGATAAGCTAACATAACGCCAAGCAAAAAGGCGCTAACGCTAACGATAAAATTTTGTATAAATTTTAAAAAAATGATCTCTTTTATACTAAAGCCGATACTTCGCAAAATGGCTATCTCACGCTTTTTGCTGCCATAAGCAAGTGAAATTTGATTTTTAAGTAGCACGAAAAATATTAGCATAACGCTAACATAAATGCTCATAAAAATTCCACCCTTATAGTAGTAAAGATGTCTAATGTTTGCCACCTCGTCTTCTATGCTAATGGCAAATGAATTTGGATATAAATTCTCTATCTTCAAAGCCACTTGGCTGATCTCTTCGCTATTTGGCACCTCTACATAGAGCTTTGTGTATTCTTCATCTTTTAAATTTAAGATAGCCCTTAGCGTTTTTGGGTGCAAAAATATCGCGTTATTTGTGATAAGTCCGCTTTGTTTTGGCATGGTTTTTAGTATCTTTACTGGTATCATGCGCTCTTCGGTTAAAAAGTTAAAGCTCTCATCGTAGTAAAGCTCGTTCATAACCGCCTTTACGCCCTCACCAACGATCATCTCGTCCTCTTTTAGGCTATCATCCTCATATAGATGAAACCAAACGCGCTTTTGCACGAAGTAGTACTCCCCATCAGCCACGCCTCTAACGTCAGCCACGCCATCGATCTTTGAGATGTCGTAGATATAGCCAGGGTGCATGAGATCGTTTTTGCCAGCACGAAATGCGCTAACAACGATGCTTGAGCGATCTTTTACCAAGCTTATAAGATCATGCTGGATCGAGCCAGAGATGAAAAGCACCGAGCTTAGCACAAAGATAATGAGCGCAAATAGACAAAAGCTAAAAAGGTGGTCCTTTTTGTCTTTAAAGAGCAGGACCACAGCGTAGTTTATGAAATTTCTACTTATCATAGACAAAGCCTTTTTGCTCTTTTAGGCTAAAGCTAGAAGCTAAATTTGCCCTTGTTATCTTTGAAATTTCTCTTAGCTCATCTTGCTTTGCTTTGCGGTCAAAGCTAAGGTAGTGCGCCGCTAAAAGCGTGTAAGAGAGTCCAAAAAATAACGCCAAAAATGCTAGAAATTTCACTTTACTTACCGATAAATGTCTTTATCTCGTCAAATTTTATGACACCTTTGCCAGCGTGATCTTTCATAAAGCTATTTGCCTTTGCTTCGTCTTTAAAAGGGATAAACTCCTCGCCCATCGGTCCAAAAACGTTTGAACCATGAACATAAAACGCCTCTTTTGCATCAAGCTTTTCAAGCGTGTAATAATCACTCACATAAGCCTCTTTCGCCACCTCATCTGCAAAGTAAAAGTGCGCCATATCTTTTACGCCATCAAAGTAATAATCCTTGCCACCAGCTTTGATAAGTGTCGCCCACTGCTTGTTTTTTATAGGCATGCCACACACTGCACATCTTGCATCCTTTGGTAGCTCGATGCGCTCTTTTGCCCCTTTATAGGCGTTTATGTTTGCCTCACTCGTCAAATTTCCAGCCCACAAGGCAAAAACCGCACTAAGTAACAAAGTTATAAATTTCATCTTATCTCCTTTAGTTTCTCTTTTTCTAACTCGCCCTTTTCATAGAGCTTTTTTAACATCTCATCATCAAATTCTATCTCGTAATAGTCCTTTACAAACTCGCTAAATTTATCAAACTCATCAAAGGCATAGCCAAGCAGCCAGCGTCCGCCGTTATTGCCACCGACTAAATTTTGATGCTCCGCCCCGTCATACCAGATAAAAAAGGTCGTCTGCTCTATCTCATCTGGCAAGAAGTAAGAGCGAAATTTAGCAGCCTCGCCACTATAAATTTGCTCTATCACGCTTTTGTCTGCTGTGCTAAGCGCATTTAGCTCATTTTCGTGATCAAACCCTCTAACCAGTACCGCCTCTCGCGTAAATATCACGTCGAGTAGATCGCCCTGCCCGTTATCCACCACGTATCTTAGGCTATTTTCATCCTCTTTTTTAGAAATGAGCCTTAGATACTCTTCTCTTGGCTCTAAAAAAGCACTATCAAGCGCATATAGTGCCTCAAGGCTTGCCTCTTTATTGCCCCAGTTTTTAAAACTCATCAATTCTTTCCTAAAATTTCTAAATTCTCGCACGCCTCTTTTAAGCCATTTTTGCAGCTTTTAGTGAAAATTTCACGTGCTTTTTCCACGTCTTCTTTCACGCCTTTGCCTTCAGCTAGCATGATAGCGTAGTTGTTGCAGCCCTTTTCATAGGCGTATATGCACGCTTGCTCGTAAAGCTTTGTCGCTTTTGTTAAATTTTGATCAACCCCTTGAGCATAAACATATAAAAAGCCAAGATTATCACACCCTATGCCAGCTTTGTTTGCGCAAGCCATCTCATAGTTTGCTTTGGCTTTTGCGTAGTCTTTCTCGACGCCTTCGCCATGAGCGTATAGGTAACCAAGATTGCTACATCCCATGCCATCACCTGCTTTGCAAGCCTTTTCATAGAGCTCTTTTGCCTTTTTTAGATCTTTTCTCACGCCAGTGCCATTTGCATAAAGTAGGCCAAGCTCGGTGCAGCCCTCGTTATCGCTACATGCTTTTTCATAAAATTTAACTGCTTTTTCAAGGTCTTTTTCTACGCCTTTGCCATTTTCATAGACATAGCCAAGGTTGCTGCAAGCCATAGAGAAATTTTGATCGCAAGCCTTTTCATAAAGCATAGCCGCCTTTGCCTCATCCTTTTTAACGTTGCCGTCCCCTCTGCTGTAAAGCACAGCTAGGTTGTAGCAGCCTGATGCCTTTTTCTCTTTGTCGCAAGCATCTTCATAAATTTGCGCTAGTTTGTTGTGATCATCTTTTGCGTTTAAAGCCTCTTTGATGTAGCCAGCATTTAAAACGCACAAACTAGCAGCCAGTAAAACCAAACTCTTCATCATATCTCCTAAACTACTTTTATATCTCTGCTGCGGTAGGCTATGGCGATCAGCAAGGCAAGAGCCGCTAAGATCAAGTATATTAGCCCTGAGATGCCAAAGCTCTCGCCATTTGCGTATGAGTGAAGTCCGCTAAGGTAGAAATTTACTCCAAAATATGTAAAAAGCACCGAAGCAAATGATAGCACGCTAGCTGTTAAAAAGGCAAAAACGCCCCTAAGCTTTGGTATAAACCTTAAGTGAAGCACTATGGCATAGACGATGATCGTGATGTATGACCAGCTCTCTTTGCTGTCCCAGCCCCAGTATCTGCCCCAGCTCTCGTTTGCCCAGACGCCGCCTAAGAAATTCCCTACAGTTAGCAAGCTAAGTCCTATGATGAGGCTTAGCTCGTCGGTGGCGGCGAGGTATCTTATCTGTTCGCTAAGTTTTTGCTCATTTTTGTTATTTTTTAGAGCCATTAATATAAGTCCCACAAGCCCTAGCACAAAACCAAAGCCCAAAAAGCCGTAGCTTGCCGTGATGACGCTTACATGCACGCTAAGCCAAAATGACTTTAAAACTGGGACTAAATTTGTTATCTGTGGGTTTATAAAATTTAGATGAGCTACCAGCAAGCTAACACTTGCAAAGAGCGAAGCAGCGCCAAGAGCGAAGCTTTGATGCTTGAAAAATAGCACTCCAGCTAGCACGCTTATAAGCGAGATATAGACTAAACTCTCATAAGCATCGCTCCAAGGTGCGTGACCTGAGATGTAGGCACGTAGGGCTAAATTTAGAGCATGCACTATAAATGCGGTAAAAAACGCAAGGCTAAGCGCTCTTTCAAATCTAAATTTCCTCCCAAAAAAAAGCCTATAAAAGCCAAGAGCGAGCGAAGCAAGAGCTAGGATCATGTAAAAATAGATAAGAAATTTAAATATCTCCATTTGATTGTAAAGCACTTCAAGGCTGACTTTTGCCTCGCTTGGTGCAAGAGAGCCTAGAGCGTTTCTTTGATAGTTTGAAATTTGCTCCAAGCTCTTATCAGCCCCAGCACACTCGCCACTTTTTACGCAAAGGCTTAAATTTTCTATATAAGCTCCTAAAACGCTCTTAAACTCGTTTGAAATTTCATTTGAGCCAAATGTTTCATTTACACTTAACCACGTGATAGTATCACCATTTTTAGCTGGGATAAATTTTAAAATTTCGCCCTTTAGCGCAAGGTATAAGACATTTAGCCTCTCATCAAATTTAATGATGTCGTTATCAAATTTATCTCTTTTTGAGGCGGATTTTTCATTTGCAGCTTCTACAAATTTAGCCAGCTTATACTCGCCATTTTCGTTAAAGACGTCATTAAAGCTAGCAAATTTCTCACTAACGCCAAGAAGCTCGCCCACACGCTCGCTCGTGATCTTTACCATCCTTTTATCCATCCACTCTTGTGGCGAGATGGCAAAAGAGAGCATCAGCTCATCGCTACTAAGCCCAAAGAGTGTGGTTTTGGTTGAAATTTTGCTAAGAACTGCCCTTGTGTAAGAGCCAGCTGGTGCGATCCTGCTATCAGTTTGAACTAAAATTTTGGCAAATTTATCTGCGTGGGCTTTAAAATTTGTAGCCTCATCGCTTGCAAAATTTGGCGTGGCATTTAGTAAAAGCAGGGCTAAAAACGCAAACTGCGTGCCTTTTATGAAGTTACAAAGTCTAAAAAATCGGCTCTTTTTGCTAAATAAATTTCCCACAAAGCCAAGGCAAAGCAGAAAATATCCGATGTAAGTTGGCACTTTGCCAGGATCAAAGCTGATCTCAAAGGCACTTCCAAGCTCGTCAGCGTCGTATGATGACTGAAAAATTTTATAGCCCATGATGCTTAGTGGGTGATTTAGCGAAATTTCATGCTCGGCATCTGCGATGCTTACTTTGCTCGTGTAAGATGATGGGCTATTTAGCCCTGCGTAGCGCTCTAGGATAAATTTATCAAGTCTTAGTGAAAATGGTAAATTTATCGCCCTTGAGCTAAAGTAAAATTTCGCCTCCTGTCCGTCAAAGCTCAAAATGCTTGGCTCAAGATCATATCCAGCGCCACCTTTTAGCTTGGCGGTTTTGCTCTTTTGCCCAGCAAAGCCAGCCTCTATGCTAAGCGTGGCTGGAGCGTTTTTCTCATCTTTTTTGTAGCCAATTATATTTATCTTAAATTCTTTGCCGTTTATATCTTTTTTGAAGCCAAAGTCGTTTTTGCCAAGCAGGCTAAGTTTTAGTGGATATTCAAAACTTTCATTTGAAATTTGCACTCTTAAATAGGGCTTTGTGCTTTGCATAGAGTTGCCACTCTCGCCCACTCTTAAGTGCAATACGCCCTCTTCGCCAAAGTATCTTGTAAGCGCAGCACCGATAAATATAACGATAAAAGCAAGATGTATCAAAAATGCGCCAAATTTCTTATACATCTTGGTTTTTACGATGCTAATGGCTAAACAAATAGCACAAGCTGCCATGACGCACTCGTACCAGAGCGCTTCATAAACAAGCACTCTAGCCGTCTGTGTGTCATAAAAATTTTCCAAAAAGGTCGCCACCCCTGCACCAAAAGCAAGGATAAATAATAATATTAAAGACAAGCGATAAATGTTTAAAATTTTCATCACCTGCCCTTAAGCCTTAAATGCTATAAGTCTGTCCTGCATAAAGTATAAAAACCCTAAGCAGTAAAACGCCAACGACTGCCGCAAACGAGCCAAGGTAGAAGCTAAATTTCATCTTGCCAAGTGCGAAATTTAAAACAAGAGGCAAGACAAAGCCAACTAAAACAACCCCAAGCCAAAAGAATTTAGCCCAAACGCCACTATAAAATGCAACTGCTGCGCCTTGTTGATAGCTTGAGCCAAGCAAAAGCGATACAAAAAGCATTAAAATGAGTAAAATTTCAGCGCATAAGACGTAAAACTCCACGCCATGAAGCGAGCTAAGGTCGCTTGAGTGTGGATCTTCTTTGAAAAATAGTGCCGCTATCAAGCTGCTACCACTTATGCCAGCACTAAGCCCTGAAGCTATGAAAAGCGCTGGTAAAACGGCGGTGTTTAAAAGTGGAAATCTAATGAGCACTGAGATCAAAAAGCCTGTATATGCGCAAATGATAACCGCAAAAAGCAGGCAAAGCGCGCTTAAGAGCGGATAAAGTGGCGATAAAATTTTCATCACGCCATCAAAAAAGCCACAAAATGACTTTAACTCCGCATTAAAGGCGTATAGACACATCAAAAAGCTAAGCGGTATAAATACGCAAAGCGCGGCTACACCGATAGACATAACCGATGTGAAGTTGTAATTAATCAAAATTTTCCAAAACAAAAGTGGCTTTTCAAGGTCAGCTATCAAGCAAACCATACCAAGCATGATGCTAACAAAGGCTAGAAGCGAAGCAGCCTTAAAAAATGGACTAAAGCCATCTTGCCTTTTATAGCGCTTTAGAACTATGGCAGCTATTAGCGCTCCGCCGCTCATACCAGCTAGCAAAAGATAAACAGCGATCGGCCAGCCCCACTCAACTGCGTGCGAAAATGTCGCAGTGAAATTTAATGCACCATCCATCTTACACCCCCGCTTTTACTTTAGGAATATATCTAAGGCTTGGTTTTGTGCCAAGTTCTGCTCTTAGCCTTATGCTATCTTTGACAGCTAGTAACTGGCTAATGTGCGAGCTCTCATCGTTTAAATCGCCAAATACCAAAGCCTCATATCTGCACGCCTCAACGCAGGCTGGATCTTTTTTATCCTTTAAATTTGTATCTATGCAGAAGTTGCAGCTTTGGGCTGAGTGACTAAACTTATCGATATATCTCACGTCGTAAGGACAGGCTACGATGCAGTATTTGCAGGCGATGCAGTCATCTATGTTTGTAGTTTGGATGCCAGTTTTTATGTCCTTGTGACAGGCTTTTGTTGGACAAACAGCCACACAAGGTGCATCCTCACACTGCTGACAAGATACTCTTACATATCTTTTATCAAGCAAATTCTTTGGATCAGTCTTATCCTCTACAAAAAGTCTCATCTGCCCTTTTGGGACTAAATTTACCTTTCTACATGCCACTTCGCAGTCCGTGCAGCCAACGCATTTGTTTTGGTCAAATATCATGCCAAAATGTGGTTTTTTCGCACTCTCTTCACTCTTAAAAGCAAAACCACTACTTGCCGCGCTAGCACCAGCAGCCACAACTGCCATGCGTTTAAAGAAGGCTCTTCTGCTATTTTGATTTTGCATTTTTAACTCCATTTATGCCTTAATGAGGCTTTTTAATGCCCTCATTTTGCTCTTTTTCATGAATTTTTCTTGCCGCCTCAGCTAGTTCGCCAGGCTTTAAGACCTTAATAAGCTCTATCTCAAAAACGATAGTCTCGCCTCCAGGTATCCCCTCCATGCCGCTATCGCCGTATGCAAGCTCAGGCGGGATGACAAATTTAAACTTCTCGCCCTCTTTCATAAGCATAAGTCCCTCTTCAAGTCCAGGGATCAAATTTAGCATCGAAAGATGAGCTGGAGCCTCTTTTGTCTCGTCAAAGACCTTGCCACCAGCAAAGCTTGCTTTATAATTTACTATGATGATGCTCTCAGGCTTTGGAGTAGCCCCTTTTGAGCCACCTTTTATGATCTCATATTGTAAATTTGATTTTGTTGTTTTTACATTTTTGTTTTTTGCATTTTTTTCCATATAGGCTTTGCCTTGGGCTAAATTCTCTTTTAGCTTGGCAGCCTCTTTTTCTTTTACTATCTTATCTAAGCTTTCAGCCCTTTTGTTTAGTAGCTTTGCTATCTCATCATCACTTAGTTTTAGCTCGCTCTTTAGCGCGTCGCTAAAGCCTTTTATCACTGCATCAGCGTCATAGCCAACACCTAGTTGCTTTTGATCTAGCAGTCCTTTTAAAACATATCCACCACTTGTTGCGCCTATGGCATAAGAGTCGTTTGTATCGACATTTGCTAAGAGGCTAGCCATGCTTAGGCTAAGAAGTAGCGAACATTTTAAAAACGCATTTTTCATTTCAAACCCTTAAGATTAAAGGGGCTAAAACTAGCCCCTAAATGCTATAAATTTTTGTTTAGAATTCTCTGAGCTTCTTTTATATACTCTTTAGATGCATCTAGTCTTTGTTTAGTAAATTTAAATCCGTGCATACCCCACGAACCATCTTTTTCGACCATATCGATGATCTCTTGAGCGTTTTGGACAAGCTCATAAACTCTTGCTTTATCACTTGGATCTAGCTTTTTAGTCTCTAGTAGTGAGTAAATTCCCTCGATGCCTATTTTGACCTCTGAGAATTCATTTTTAACTGGAGTTTGCCATCCCATAACCTCATCATAAACTTGTTTTTGGTTTTTGAAGTGAAGTGTTGGTTTTAGCTCAGATAGCACTGGGCTATGGCAGCCTTTATTATCTTTCATATCTTTATCAGCCCAAGATGTTCTAGCGCATGCCCACATCAAATCAACATAGTTGTGGCCATTTTTATCTCTCTCGAAGTGCCAATCTTTAGCATCTCTTGGACCTTTAGCTGCGTCGCCTGGGACAAGAGATTTCTCTTTTGGATCGACCATGATCTTCCAGATGTGAGAGCGTCTTTGAGTATCAAAGCCAGCGTTGTCTTGGAACTGAACAGCGTAGAAATTCTCGCAGCTCATCATAAATGGCATGTGGCAAGATGCACAAGTGTTGTTTTTATGAGTATCTGCTTTTGATGCGATATATGCTTGAGTCTCGTGACAATCTTTACAATCTTTTTTGATCTTTGGTTTAGTGTAGAACGCACTTAGATAACCTTGATCTGGGTTGTAATTCATACCAGTTACGCTTTTATCGCCTACAACGTTACCTGTGTTGTCGTGTGGATCGTGGCAAGTGACGCATCTCATGCCTTTATCGTAGTGAGCGGTAAAGTATGATTGTGAGCCCTCAGAACCGCATCCTGGTCCCATTGATTTAAATTTAGAGCTAAGTGAGAGATCAAGCTTGCCGTTATTGAGTGGGTTGGCTCGCATTAGATCTGGGCTAAAGTTAAATCTTTGGTGACAGCGTTCGCAGTTTGATGTTCTAAAATTTGTAGCTCCATCAAGGTGACCGCCAGCTCCGTGGCACTCCTCACAGCTTACGCCTTTTGAGATAGTGTGTTTTTGAAGCTCTTTGGCATTACCAAGTGCTGCGTAAAATTCTGCTTTTGACTTAAAGTCAAATTTAACTGGGTGGCAAACCTCACAATATGATGAGTTTGCTTGGAAAAACATCGACTTTTTATGTTTTGCGGCGTATGAGGCAAGACCTCTAACATATCCGCCATTATCGCCATACTCTTCAAGCGTGCCAGGAAATTCTGGGACAAGCTCTTTTATCTTTTTAACAGTTGCGTCGTCTAAATTTAACGCCCATGTTCTTTGCCATTGGTTTGATCCAGCTACGATCTGACCTGTGCCATCTCTTAGCAAACCGCCCTCAACGTAGTAAGTACCACGAAGTAGCCATGCATCGACGTAGCCCATCTTAGTTCTTAAGTGACCAACGGTTGCGTAGATGACATCCGGAGTGATACCTTTTGGAAGGATAGAAGCGGTATCTTTGTCAAATACTGGCTCAGTTAGGTTGTTATTAACCTCTGGGTGCTCGCCAGGGAAGCGCATAGTAGTTGCGTGGCGAGATCTACTCCAGACCTCATACTGAGCTGGGTGACACTCACCGCACTTTTCTGGTCCTACAAATTTATTAGGAAATTGAAGTGATGAGGTGGCTGGAATTCTATACATCATAGAGCTATAGCCCTTACCACCATCTCTTTTACTAAGCTTTGACATATCAAAGCCATGTCCCTCGGCAAGCCACTCTAAGCCACGGTCGTGAACGACCATTTTGCCGACGGTTTTGCCACCATACTTTGTAAAAATAGGGTGGTTTTTAAATAGCCAGTTATACATCTCTTGCTCTTCTACGACGTAGTCTTGCAAGGAGACAACACCTCTACTTTGCAGTGTGCCTTTAGGATTTGCGATAACATCACGTGCTTTATCGGACATCTGCATATTATGCTCTTCGCAACAGGCTTGTGAAGCAAAGATACTAACACCCATGAGTAAGCCTGCTAAGGCTTTGTGTAAGTTTCTCACGTCTCCTCCTTTGAATTTTTATCCTAAAATCAAAATGATTTCATACTGATAATCTTAACACCAAAAAAGGGTAGAAAAGGGGGAAAATTAACAAATTATAAATTTTCGAAACTAATTGTAAATGCAACGTGGTTTTCATCTACATTTTTAGCAAAGATTATGGCGTTATTTTTGCGAGCGATTAGCTGGCTCATATATAGCCCAAGCCCACTACCGCTCTCTTTTGTGCTAAAGTGTGGCTCAAAGATGACCTTTAAAAATGAATTTTTTATCGCTCCTGCGTTATTTTGCACGCACAAATTCTTGCGATTATCTTTTAAAAAGGCGCTTATCTTTATCACTCTTGGCTTTGTGTAGCTTTGCTTAAATGCGTCTTTGGCGTTGTTTATGATATTTATTAGAATTTGGATTATCTCATTGAAATTTGCAAACAGTTCAAAATTTTCTCTCACGTCTAACTGCACTTCGATCTGATACTTTTTAAGCGTTGCGTTTAAAATTTTTATCGTTTGATTTATCACTTCAAGCACCTTAAATTCTTTTCTCAAGGTATTTGGACTAAAGAAATTTTTAAAGTCATCAACGGTTTCTGACATGAAATTTATCTGCTTGCTTGTCTCTTCTATAAACTCATAAATTTTCGCTTCATCAAGCTTTTTTCTCTCCTGGTAAAGCTCTAAATTTATCAAAGCTGAGCTTATCTGTGCTAGTGGCTGCTTCCACTGGTGCGAGATATTGCCTATCATCTCGCCCATAGAGGCTAGGCGGCTTTGATGAATCATTAGCTGCTCGGTCTGCCTTTTGCTCTCCTCACCTCGCCTGTGCATCTTATAAACAAGTAGCAAAAATAGCCCAAAGATAAGCGTTATAGCGCTCATTATGACGATGACCTCTTGCAAGTGGTAGGTAAAAATGGCGCGGATTGGTATCTTAAACGAGATCATCGCGACTGTTTCGTTCACGTCTGGGATCTCTATGCCATCCATGCCATATTTTTCTAGCATTTGTTGTGGGGCATTTGCGCTGCTATGACAGGCTAGACAGCTTGGACTTTGGTTTTTTATAGGCAGACCTACAAAGAGCTGTGAGCCATTTTCATCTTTTATTATCTTTACAAATTCTTGAAATTTATTCTCTTTAAAGCCATGCAAGACGCCAGCTTCAAATTCATTTGGCTGGTGAGCTTTATTTATCGGAGAGATGGCAACTAGCTTGTAGTCAAATTCAAGGTTGTATTTTTTCTTTTGGATGTTGTAAATTTCACGGCTTATATATGAAGATGACAGAAGTCTCTCGTCAAAAAAGTCCTCTTTTAAGACGCCCTGCTCTTTTAACTGCTCGATTAGCGGGCGCTGAACTCCAGCGATGTACTCTCTTACAGAATTTATGCCCTCTAAAACATAATACGCCTCTTTTTTAGCGTCTTTCATCGCAAGATCGTTGTAGAAATTTAAAACAAGTGCTGAGACTAGCAGATAGACAAAGATAAAAGCACCGACTATTAGCTGAAATTTATATCTCACAAAGGTAGCCCACGCCGTATAAATTTTTGATCACATCTTTGCCAAGCTTTCTTCTAAGCTCTTTTACGATGGTCTTTATCGCCTCTTTTGTAGGCTGCTCGTAGTCCCAGATGTAGTCAAAAATTTGCTCATAAGTGATAGTTTGGTTTTTATTGTTTAAAAAGTACTCCAAAAGCTTGCTCTCGCTCTTGCTTAGATGAGAAATTTGACCATTTACATAAAGAGCTTTTTTGCCAAAGTCATATTCAAGCTCGTCATTTAGCCTGATGGTTGGCGTGCGCCCAACTAGCTCAAACGCCACATCTTCAAGCGCTTTAACAAAAGATTTTTTATCGTATGGTTTTGCAAGATATCTTGTGATCTTTAGCTCAACCGCGCGCCACAGATACTCTTGCTCGACGTGGCTTGATAAGATCACGATAGGGATTTTTTGATTGATAGCTCTTACTTTTTTAGCGATCTCAAGACCATCGATATTTGGCACGCTGATATCAAGCACTAAAGCGTCATACGCCCCGCTCATAGCAAGCTCAAGCGCATCAAAGCCATCTGTTACGCCTTTAACCTCTGCGAAAAATAGCTCCAGCGAGGCGCAAATGTTTTTTAATATCGCCTCTTCATCCTCTAAGCAAAGGACCTTTTTGTTTGATAAAACATCTAAAATATCATACTCTTGCATACGTCATCTCATCTCTTAAGTCAAAATGCCGACTTAAATAACACAAAATAAAAATTATTTCATAAATTTACATCATGATCGTAAGCTTAAAGTAAAAAATCGGCTCGCTACTTAAGCGATAAATTTAAAAGATAAAGTTAAATTTAGCCAAAGATTTGGCTAAATTTATCAGGTTCTAAATTTTGAAAGGCTGGTGTTTAGATTATCAGTCATCTTTGAAAGATGAGCGGCTGCAAGCGAAATTTCATCCATGCTTTTTGAGTTTTGTTTTGAAATTTCATCGATATTTACGATGCCTTTTATCAGCTCTTCGACCTTATTTCCAGTCTCTAGATAGTCCCTCGTAGAGGTCTCATTTAAGCTAACAGTCTCGTTCATTAGCTGGTTCATATTTTCTATTTTTTCATTTATCTGGGCTGATTTTTTGCAAAGCTCACCAGCTTTTTTGGCATTATCGCCGATGGTATGGCTTGAGTTTGAGATCGCTTCAACGATTAAATTTATAGTTGCATTTATCTCGCTTAGGCTATTTTGCGTGCGCTCAGCTAGTTGTCTAACCTCATCAGCCACGACTGCAAAGCCGCGTCCATGCTCTCCTGCACGCGCTGCTTCTATGGCGGCATTTAGAGCAAGTAAATTTGTCTGATCAGCGATGTCATCAATGATATTTAAGACATCTTTTACATTTTTAGCTTGATCAGCTAGGCTCTTCATCGAGCTAGCAAGTGAAATTTCGCTATTTGCAGCCTCATCTACATTTTTACTAAGTCCCAAAACATCGTTTGAGACTTCATTTATGTATAGACAGGTTCTTTCAAGATTTTCTTTGCTCTTCTTAGCCTCTTCAAATGAGCTTTTTATCTCTTCTGACATGGTTTTTGCCATATTTGTCGTATCTGTGACGATTAGAGAAGATTTGTTGGTTAAATTTGTGGTTTGAGCTGAGGTTGAGGAGAGCTGCTCGGCGATAGAAGAGTTCTCATGCGCTAGGCCTTTAACACTCTCTATCACTGATCTTAGCTCGCTTGTTAGGTCATTTATCGAGCTTTTGATGTTTGAAATTTCATCTTTGCCACTAACTTCAAGCTTTTTAGTAAGATCGCCCTTGCCACTTTTTATCTCATCTGACATCTCGGTTAAATTTGCAACGATATTTTTTATAGGTTTGATGATCGCCCTACTTAAGATAAATAGCACGACAGCTATCAAAACAACCGTGATCAGGGCACAAGCGATGATAAATGTTTTTGTATTTTGGCTGTTTTGCTCGTTTAACACGACCTTTGTCTTTTCTATCTCATCAGCCAAGTCATCGACATATACGCCACTTCCTAGCATCCACTTATATGGCTCAAAATTTGCAGCATAGCCAAGCTTCTCCACTGGCTCCTCGCCCTCTTTTTTCGCCCAGCCAAATGTGACAAATCCGCCGCCTTGTTTAGCCTTTTGGATGAGCTCCTTTATAAGAAGTAGCCCTTTTGGATCTTTTAGTCCGATTAAATTTTTACCCACAAGTGATGGCTTTTCAGGGTGCATCAAAACAACGCCGTCGTAGTCATAAATGAAGATATAGCCAGTTTTATCGCTAAAGAATTTTAGCTTTGAGACGACTCTAAAAATTTCTTTTTTTATCTCATCGTCGCTTAGCCCTTTTTCTTTGCCGCCATTGTAAATTTCACGCATCATTTGATTGATCGTCTCGACGTCATCTTTTAAATTTTCTTTTCTGGCATTTACCAGCTCGTCGTATGACTTGTTGGTGAAAAACTGCGTGAGATCGCTTGAAAATTTGCTATTTAAAAAGATGAGCAAACAGCTGACAAGTAAAACTGAGAATACAAAAGCGAGAATTATCTTTGTAGATATTTTCATAGCACACGTCCTTGCATTTTGGGATTTCCTAAAAATTGCGTGCCATTTTATATATTAAAATCTTAATTATAAATTAACTTTTAAAATTTAAGGAAAAAAAGAAATTTTGATGAGAAAATTTACTCAAAGCCCAAAATAACGAATAAGTTACAAATATTATTATTTTAAGCTTTGAGCGATAAATTTTATAAAATTTAGTTGCCTCTGCTTCCAGGCTTAATCGCCTTGCTACCACTCTTACAAAGCGGACAGTGCTCTGGCTCGTAAATTTCAAATTCAAAATTCCCCAAAGCGAAAAATGGCTTGTCACTTGGCAGTTTTGCATTTGCCTTAGCTTCATTTCCTAAATTTGCAACCTTGCAAAAGCCGCGGTTCGCAAGTGCCGCAAAGCCAACCACCTCGCCCCCAAGGCTCTCTATGACACGAGCTGCTTCAAGTGCCGAGCCACCAGTTGTGATGATATCTTCACAAACTATAAATTTCTCGCTTTTTTTCACTTCAAAGCCGCGCCTTAAGCTCATCACTCTATCAACGCGCTCGGTAAATATAAAACGCTTTTTTGCCGCACGAGCTAGCTCATATCCAGCTAAAATTCCACCAAGTGCAGGAGAACAAACACTATCAAATTTAATGCCAAATTTCTCTATCACACGCGCTAGCTCATCTGCTAGCTTTGCTGCAAGAGCAGGATCTTCAAGCACCTTTGCACTTTGCAGATAAAACTGCGAGTGGTTGCCACTACTTAGCAAAAAGTGCCCCTCTAAATACGCCCCAGCATCCTTATAAATTTTCTCTAAATCCATCGCTTTTTCCTTTTAAAATTTGCCAAAAATCTTAACACATACCCACTTAAGCCACTCTTTTTAAAATTTAATAAGCCCCGCCCTTGTATAATTCTTGCACTCATACAAAAAGGACACTCATGCTTCTCTTTAACCCTGTTGTTTTTAGCATTTTGGTGATGACGGTGCTATGTTTGCTGCGCTTTAACATCCTGCTTTCTATCCTTATCTCAGCCCTTGTTGCTGGTGTCATGTATAAGCATGGTTTTAGTGGATTTGAAAGTGGTTTGGCAAGCGGTTTTGAGAGCTTTTTTACGGCCTTAAAAGAGACCACGCAAAGCCTTATAAGCGGCATGCAAGGCAACCTTGAGACATCGCTTAGTTACATCTTGCTAGGTGCTCTTGCAGCTGCCATCGCAAATACAAATTTAACAGCCATTTTGATAAATGCAATGAGTAAATTTCTTAGCTCAAATAAGGTCATTTTTACGCTAACTATCGCGTTTATCGCTTGTTTGTCTCAAAACTTGATCCCAGTTCATATAGCCTTCATACCTATCTTGATCCCGCCACTTCTTGCTCTTATGAACAAAATGGGCATAGATAGACGTGCGGTGGCTTGCGCTCTTACATTTGGACTGCAAGCGCCTTATGTGAGCATTAGCGTTGGCTTTGGTCTGCTTTTTCACAATATCCTTAAAAAAGAGCTAGCAAACAACGGCATAAATACAACCATCTCAGACATCTCATCAGTCATGTGGATAGGTGGGGCTTCGATGTTTGTGGGGCTCATCTTAGCCATACTTTTTTATAGTAAAAAAAGGATTTATAAAACTTCTAAATTTGAAAAGGCTGAACTTGATGAGATCGAGCGCGCAAAAAGCCTTGAGATGACTAAAAAAGAGTGGGCGGTCTTAGCTGGTGCAGTTGTCGCCTTTGTCGTGCAAATTTACACTTCACTCTTGCCACTTGGCGCGTTACTTGGACTTTTAGTCATGGTCGTTTTTGGAGGCATCGAATACAAAAAAGTAGATAAGATCATGGATAATGGCCTTGCTATGATGGGCTTTATCGCATTTATTATGCTTGTTGCTGCAGGGTATGGCACCATTTTAAGAGAGAGTGGCGGTATAGACGAGCTTGTAAAATACGCTAGTTTGGTATCTGGCGGCAAGATAGGCGGAGCATTTTTGATGTTACTTATCGGACTTTTAGTCACGATGGGCATAGGCACTAGCTTTGGTACTATCCCTATCTTAGCCTCTATCTACGTGCCACTTTGTCTTAGCCTTGGCTTTGGCGTGCCAGCTATCATCTTGCTAGTTGGTATAGCAGCAGCTCTAGGCGACGCTGGAAGCCCAGCAAGCGACAGCACACTTGGACCAACGAGCGGTCTAAACGCTGATGGTGAGCACAACCACATATATGATACTTGCGTGCCTACATTTGTATTTTTTAACATCCCACTTATCATCGGTGGCATCGTAGGTGCGTTGATACTTGGATAAATGTGTTAAAATCATTAAAAAATTTAAAGGAAAATGCGATGCAAACAAATATTGATTATGCAAAATATGAGACTATGACACGTAAAGCATTGTTTAATTCTCTTGAAAAAGAAGAAAAAAAACTAAATTCATTGCAAGATACTTTAAAAAAACAATCAGAACTGATCCTTTATCTTAAAAAAAAGATAAAAAGCAAACTTGATGAGCCAAAAGATTATGAACTTTTAAAGTCTCCAAGCATAAAAAAACTCGATATAGAATTTAAAAAACTCTCAAAAGCGGAGCAAGAAGCACTAATAGCCGAAGTTAAAACTGAAATGGGTGTTTAGTGTATAAAATAGCCATTAAGCGCTCTGCCGACAAGCAACTAGATAAAATTTCAAAAGGCGATCTAAGAGCGGCTCTAAAAATACGCACCTTTCTAAAAGAGCTCGAAAAAGTAGAAAATCCTTTTGCAACAAATAACGCAGAAAAGATGCAAGGTTATGATGATCGCTGGCGTTGGAGAGTTGGTATACATTACCGCATAATAGGGCTTAAGCAAGATGAAATTTTAACTATTGAGATAATAGAAATCTCATCACGAGAAAAAGCATATTAAAAACACAATCTATAAAAATTTTCAATTTTTTCTCTTTTTGCCGATATAAATTTTGGAACATCTTTTGCTTTAGAAAGATCATAAAAAATTTTAAAACGAGAAAAAGGATAAGCTCATGATGAGATCACTTTGGTCTGGTGTTTCAGGCCTACAAGCCCACCAGATAGCCATGGACGTAGAAGGCAACAATATCGCAAACGTCAATACTTATGGTTTTAAATACAACCGCGCAAATTTTGCTGATATACTAAGCCAAACTCCAAGAGTTGCTACCGCTCCACAAGGTCAGCTAGGCGGTCAAAACGCTATGCAAATAGGTCTAGGAACGACTATAAACTCAACTACAAGAATTTTCTCACAAGGCACACTAACAGCCACTGACAAGCAAACCGACCTTGCTCTTCAAGGAAATGGCTTCTTTGTCGTCTCTCCAGATGGCGGAACGACAAGATACTATACAAGAAACGGCGACTTTGTCCGTGATAAGGCTGGTAACTTTGTAAATAATAGCGGCTACATCGTTCAAGGCTGGACTAGAGATGACGAGACTGGCACTATCGACTCAACAGGTCCTATAAGCAACATCGTCATCAAAGAAGGTCTTACAACTCCAGCAAGAGCGACAACAGAAGTTAAAATAAAAGGCAACCTTGACTCAGGTAACACCATCGGCCAAAGAAGCACGCCTATATATGCACTTGATTCAGTTGCAGGCGGACGTGACTACAATAACGATGGAATTTTAAATGCAAACGAAGTTCATAACGAAAACGATACAAACAACGACGAATTTTATACAAACTCAAGAAACGAGCAAATCTTAACAGAGCGTGGCGTCGATCTTGGTGTTACATTTGACGAGCTTGGAAACGGACTTGCACTAAGAGATGGACAAGGTATCTGGGTAAGCTACGCAAATGCTAAGACTGAAAAATTTAGCGTAGGTAGCGCTCTAGCACAAAATATCGGTCAGATCAACCCACCAGCTACACTTGATATAACACTAAATGGACAAAATATCAAAACTCAAGCTGGCACGATGACAAGCATCAGTGACGTTGCCGCTGCTATCAACGCTCAGTATAATAAAACTGGCGTTAGAGCTGAAATTTCAGAGGGTAACAAACTAACGCTTATAAATAGAAACAACTCAGGCACAACCGAAGAGACAAAAAACATCCACCTAACAGTAAATGCTGGAAACACAGTTGGCGGTCTAGCTAGCAAAGATATCATCACAGCTTATCAATATGTCTATACAAGCTCACAAACAACAGCTGTTCACCCAAATAACGACAAAATCGCAAGACAGATCACTACAACAGAAGATCTTCGTGCAGCTATGCAAGAGGATGCTAGAAACCACGTTGATTATAACGGCGATGGTCAGATCAATGCAAATTCTGACGCACTTGATGCAGCAAAACTTGCAACTGCTGCTCACAAGGTAGCTCCAGGCACAGGTGGCGCAGCTATAACAAATCCAGCTTATGCACTAGCATATAACAACGCTTATGCGGCAGCAGCAGGCACACCTGATCAAAAACACGCAGCCGGTATCGCAGCACTTCAGGCAATTGCTGGAGATGATACAAACGACGGCGTAAAGATCACTGTAAATAAACTAGGTCAATTTCAACTAGAAAACCCTACAAACGAAATGGCTGATCAAGCACTTTATATGACTACAACTGGTCTTACAAAACCAGCTCAAGGCACAAACAACGCAGCAGTAAATGAAAACGTTCGCTTTACAAATATCATGAAAGCACTTGATGGCGCACTAAGCCCAGGTCAAGCACTAAGAGCGAGCGGTAAGATGATGATGTCAAGCCACGGCTCAACAGCTGAAATTTTTGACTCACTTGGCTCAAAACACACAGTTAGTATCAGATGGGCAAAGACAGGTACTACAACAGATGGTGGTACAGAGTGGAATATGATCATCCAAGTGCCAGAGCCTGCTAAGATAAACTACACAGGCGAGGGTCCAGATAACGTCGTGACTGGCTCATTGAGATTTAACTCAAACGGCTCACTCGCTAGCTTTCACCCAGCTACGATAACATTTTCAGCTAACAACGGCTCACAAAGTGGTCAAAATGTTAGTTTAAATTTTGGTTTGGGAACTGATTTTAACGGACTAACAAGCTTTGATAAAGACTCTTCAACTGAGTCTATCTCACAAGATGGCTACACAGGTGGCACACTAAATGACCTAAAGATCGACGAAACTGGCACTATCATCGGTGCTTTTACAAACGGACAAAGCTTTGGTCTAGCTCAAGTGGCACTTGCTAGCTTTACAAACAACGAGGGTCTTCAAAGTGAGGGCGGAAACGTCTTTTCACAAACTGCAAACTCAGGCGAAGCAGTCATCGGCGCAGCAGGCACTGGCGATAAAGGAACGATCGCAGCTTCAAAACTAGAAGCTAGTAACGTCGATCTAAGCCGTGCGCTAACAGATCTTATCGTCATCCAAAGAGGCTTTCAAGCAAACTCAAAAACGATCACAACAAGCGATGAGATGCTAAACACACTTCTTCAACTAAAACAATAATCATAAAGGGGGCGCTCGCTCCCTTTTAAATTTACAAATAAAATCAGCCTTCTTTTTGTAAAATGCTAAAAAATTTCACAAAAAGAGAAAATATGCAAGTAACACTACTAAATCACACCCCACTAAATATCTGCTCTCACGCTATCCGCACATGCTGGCAAAGCTTTGAAAAAGGCGATAATGGCGGCGAAAAAGATGTCGAGCTGATAGATAGGGTGGGTAATAAATTTAAACACGCTTCAACGCTGGAGCATCTTTACTACAACTTCTACATCCAAGGCATCTCGCGCGCACTACTTCAAGAGCTAGCCCGCCACCGATTAGCAAGCCTAAGCGTCAAATCAACCCGCTACACGCTAAAAGAGCTAAAAAAAGAGGAGAAATTTGAAGTAGGGCAGTTTGAGCGTGCGGCTAAATTTATCGTGCTAACAAATGACGAAGTGGTCGATAACGCGAGCATAAAAGCGCTTGAAAATTTACGTGAAATTTTAGCCTCAACTACAAAGAGTCTAGACATCGTCAAATACTGCTTGCCAGAGTGCTATAAAACCGAGCTTACATGGAGCATAAACGCTAGAAGCTTGCAAAATTTCATCTCACTAAGAAGCTCAAAGTCAGCCCTTTGGGAGATAAGAAATTTAGCAAATGCTATCTACGACACCTTGCCTGAAGAGCATAAATTTATATTTGAGAAGTGCTTGCCAGAGGATGAGGGTTAAGCCTTAAATTTACTTTTGTAAAACGTAAAGAAGTTCGTCTACGTGGATGTTTCTAGCTTTTAAATTTCTGCTGCCGCGGTAGGCATTATACTTTTGGCGAAGTAGATGAACTTTTCCCATTTTATTTAGGTTTTTATCAAATTCATCTTGGTTGATAAAGCCCTCTGAGTTAAACGAGATAAGCACAAATTTAGCCTTTAAATTTGCTATCAGCTCGAAAAATGCCTCGCTCGCTGATGATTTTTTATTAAAAACTGATCTGTTCCAGTCCTTTGCGATGCCTGAGACTTTTGAAATTTTACTTGGCTCTTCATAGCTTGCGATGAGATTTAGCATGAAGTAGTTTGAGCCGTATGGATGCTGGTTATAAGGCGGATCAAGATAGACTAGATCAAGCCCATCAAGCTCTTTTGCCAGTAAATTTGCGTCCTTTTGATAGACCTCAAATGGCACGCTGAAATTTGAGAAAATTGGCTTAGTCAAATTTATATCAGAAGTGATCCTTGAGATGGCATTTTGCCCCCTGCCACCAAACTGACCGATGCCCTCTTTATTTTTATGAAAACCTTTAAAAATTCCACTCGTATTTGCATGAACGCTTGCATTATAAAGTAGTGGAGCTATGAAAAATTTTCTCATCTCCTCTGGCAACACCTCATCTATGAGTCTTCTTGCGGTGTCAATGAATTTGGCATTTTTTCTTGTATAAAAGACCCGCTCGCCAAAAGCGATATTTTCATCATCTTGCGGGGCATAAAGCCTTGTTATAAAGCCCTCAGAAAGATTATCTTTTATCTCTTTTTCAAGCTTTTTTTGCCAGAAATTTATCTCATCTCTTAGCTCATTTGTGGCGTTTTGCAGATAGCATGAGTTTGTGATGAAACTGTAAAGTTCCAAGTCGTTTGCGACTAGAAATTCGCTATTTTGTTTTAAAAACCTAGCCACCACGCCGCTTCCACTAAAGAGGTCGCAGCAGCTAAGCTTCTCTTTTTTAAGCTCGTCTTTTGCGTATTTTACGCCTCGCTCGATAAAGCCTAAAAGAGAGCGTTTGTTACCAAGATAGGTTAAAATTTGCTCTTTTAGATAGGCTTGATTTTCTTGTTTAACTGGTTTCAAATCAGTGCTTTTTTAGTCCCATAGCATCAACGTCAAGCTTGATCTCATCGTTATTTATGATGACTAGACCTTGTGCTAAAATTTTGCTTGCTATGGCGTGCGCTTCATCAAGTGAGTGCATCTTGTAAGTGCCGCATTGAAATTTATTTAGCTCTGGGATTTTATCTTGATCTTTGACCTCTAAGATATCTTTCATAGAAGCAAGCCATGCCTTTTTTACAGCTTCTTCGCTAGGTGTGCCTATCACGCTCATATAAAAGCCAGTCCTGCAACCCATCGGCGAGATGTCTATGATCTCCACGCCGTTGCCATTTAGGTGATTTCTCATAAAGCCAGCAAATAGGTGCTCTAAAGTGTGAGTGCCCTTTTCTGGCAAAATTTCCTCGTTTGGCTTGCAAAATCTCAAGTCAAAAACGCTGATATCATCACCCTTTGGCGTTTTCATACTTTTTGCTAGTCTAACTCCTGGGGCTTTCATCTTCACATGATCTACGCAAAAACTATCAAGTAGTGGCATATATTCTCCTTTAAATTTTTGGTAATTTTAGCGTAAAAAAGATTTAAAAATTTAAAGGCCCACGTAAATTTACATGAGCCTAGTAATATTTTAATAGTTTGAGATATTAAAATTTATTTTTTCTAACGTCTGTTAGTATGACCTTCGCCATGCCGTCTATCTCGCTAGTTACGTCGTTTGTGTTACTAACAACGCTTCTATTTTCTTTTGTGACGTTATCTATCTGAGCGACACTTCTATTTATCATATTTATGCCCTCAGCTTGCTCTTTTATAGATTCGCTCATCTCATTGATTGACTGAGCAAGGACATTTGTATTTGCCTCGATCTCGCCTAGAGATTTTTGTGTGCGTTCAGCTAGCTTTCTAACCTCATCAGCCACGACTGCAAAGCCACGTCCATGCTCACCTGCGCGAGCCGCTTCTATGGCGGCATTAAGGGCTAGCAGATTTGTCTGATCAGCGATGTCACGGATGATGACGATGATATTTTTGATCTCTTCACTTTGTCTTATGACGTCCCCTGTCTTTTGTGAGATAGCATTCATAGAGCTTGACATCTGCTCAACCGCAGCCGCGCTCTCTTGGATAGAGTCAGCTTGTTTGCTAGCACCATCAGTTAAATTTCTCATAGACTCAGCAAGCATCGTTGCTTTTTCTTCTAAGATTTGAGCTTGATTTAGGTTGCTATTTAGCATAGCGCTTATAGCATCACCTGCATTATTTATGCCAACTATCATGGCCTTTAGATCAGCCTCTATGTCATCTCTTAGTTCGATCTTAGCGGTGTAGTCGTTATTTGAGTAGGCTTTTAAGATATTTATGACGCTGCCTAAATTTTGACTGATAGAGCTAAAGAAGGTATTTAGCAGATCTTTTAGTTTAATAAGAGATGGGTTATTTGGATTCTCACTTAGTTTGACGCCTAAATTTCCTCTTATCATGTTATTTGCAGCTACGTTTAGCTCTTCAAGCATGGTGTTATCTTTCTTGATGCCAGCTATGACTTTGTCTATGTTTTTATTTATCTCTTCACTCATCACGCCAAATTCATCAGTCGTGTGGATATCTAGCTTGTTTGGGGCGGTGCTACTCTCATAAGTGATAAATTTAAATGTATCAGAAAGCTTCTCTTGGATAATGCTGATAGGCTTAAGCGAGCGTTTTAGTAGCACGAAAACAATGGCTGAGAGTATGACTATAAAGAGCACTGCAAGCATTAGTTGAGCTTTTAAGATAGGCATAGTGTGGTTTGAAAAGGTATCCGCACCTATGGCGACGGTTGCAAGCCAGCCATCATCGTTGATAGGTAAAATTTTAGCCGTCACATCTTGGTCTTTAGAGTTTTTATATGAGATCAGACCATTTTCGTCAAATTCTTTATTAGCATATTTTTCTGAGACGACCTTTGTAGCTGGCAAGATAGTGCCAACTTCTGAAGCTACGTCTGAAAAGAGCATAGTGCCATCTTTTTTCATTATATAGGCATATCCGCCATCGCCAGTGTTGCCTATCTCGATGATCTTGTCACTAACTTTTTTTACATCTATATCTATACCAACAACGCCAACAAATTTACCATTTTTAGTAACAGGAGCAGTAAAACTCATAACAAGATCATTTGTAGAAGTGACCCTTGGCTCGGTATAAATTTCTTTATTTTTCTCTTTTGTGCTCTTATACCAGCCTCTAGTTCTTGGGTCGTAGTTATCAGCTACGGTTGTTCTTTTACCGTCTGACTGAAAGAAGTGTCCGTCCTCATCGCCGTAATAGACATATTTCACCGCAGAGTTTGCGACCTTTTTTTCTGATAAGACAAAGTTCATTATCTCATCGCCACTTTGAGCGCCTTCAACGACTGATGAAATTTTCTTGATATGCTCTAAATTTTCATCAAAAAAAGTATTTGCAACACTCTTTATATCTTTAAGGACTTGATCCTCTTTGCCACTGACAAGCTCAACGATCTTGTCCTTTGAAGTAAAATAACTAACCGCCGAGATAGCGCAAAACGAGATGATGAGTAAGATCATCAAGGCGAGTGCTATCTTATTTGTGATAGAACGAAACACCTCTGCTCCTTTAAATTTTGTTTGAAATTCATTTGTAAAACAAAATCGGAGCAAAAGTATAAATGTTTATAGTGTTCTCATAAATTCGGTGCTGTAAATTCCTTCGATGCGTCTTTTCATATCATCATGCCAGCCATTTGTAAGAGTGGTAAGGGCATTAAATTTCTCTAGTAAATTTAAATTTTTACTTGGCGCGTAAAAGAGCCTATTTATCTCTAAAATGCTCATATGAACTGGATCACTTTCTATAACCTCTATCGCGTCGCCTGCTTTGCACGAGCCTGGCGTAAGAACGCGGTAGTACCAGCCAGTAAGGCCTGTTTCAAAGATGTGAGTTGCCATATTTTCATTGCCCCATCTTTTTGAGAGCTTAAAGCATGGCTTTCTAGGCTGCGAGACTTGAAGCACAAGCGAGCCCACCTTATGGATATCGCCCACATAAACGCAGCTCTCATCAAGCCCATCAACGCATAAATTCTCCCCCATCGCCCCATAAGCCATATTTTTTAATCCTAAAAATTTCTCCCACTCGGCATAGTTTGCAAATGAATTTGCAAAGACTGCTTTTTCAGGGCCGCCGTGATGCTTCGTATCAGCGACGCTATCGCCCTCAAAGCCAAGCTCATTTGCGAAAATTTCGCCATTTTGAGCTACTTTAAAAATAGCTGAGCTCCAAGGTAAATTTAGCTTATCAGTCGCATTTTGCGAGCCGTAGTTTTTCACATCGCCGATTAGTAAAGCTTTTAGTGTTGCCATATTTTTCCTATCAAATTTAGTTTATTCTTAAATTATTCGCGTGAGTTAGTGCGATCGCGATAGCATCGGTGATATCAAGCGGTTTTATCTCTTTATTTATGCCTAAAATTTTCTTCACCATAAATGCCACCTGCTCTTTGTCAGCCTTTGCCTTGCCAGTGACAGTTTTTTTCACTTGAAGCGGCGTGTATTCGGCAAAGTCCCCATGAAGCTGCAAAATTTTAAGACTAAGTGCCCCGCGAAACTGAGCGAGCTTTAAGACCGTTTTTGGGTTGTAGGCAAAGAAGATGTCCTCTATCGCAACCTCATCAAATTTATGGTTTTTAAAGATAAGATCAAGTCCCTCGCAAAGCTCTGTTATTTGGTATTGAAGCGTGTTTGGCTTTATCTTTATAAGCCCAGCTTCAAGAAGAGTAGTTTTAAATTTGCTCTTTTCAAGTATCGCGTAACCGCAATTTTTCGTGCCTGGATCGATTCCTAAAATTTTCATCACAATCTTTTCAATACTTTTTCACGACTTTTTCACGGCGTGAAAAAGTTTGTCGGAGTTTAACAAAGGTTTTATTAAATTTAAGATAAAATCGCTAATAAAATTAATTACTTCAAAAGGGTTTAAATTTGCTAGCAGACGAGATTTTAGAGCTTTTACAGACAAAAATATCCGCTAATGAATTTGACTGCTACATCAAACAATTAAAATTTAACGAAAAGGCTTCAAACGAAGATTTTATAGTTTTTAACGCCACGAGTGAATTGATGGCTAAATTTATAAAAACTAGATACGCTGAAAAGATCGCCTACCTTTACGAAGTAAAAACCGGCAAAAAGCCAGAGGTCGAGATAACTAGCCAAACAAAGCTAAAAAACATAAAGCAAAACCAAGTAAATGTAAAGCAGATCAAGGCGCAAAGTAGCATTTTAAACCCTGGATATACATTTGAAAATTTTGTCTGTGGTGACTCAAATCAGTTTGCATTTCTAAACGCAAAAGCAGTTGCAGACAAGCCTGGCGTGCTTTACAACCCACTTTTTATATATGGCACAACTGGTCTTGGCAAGACGCACCTGCTTCAATCAGTTGGCAACTACTGCCTAGATCAAGGCAAGGTCGTCATCTGCGTGACGAGCGATCAGTTTATGATCGATTTTACCACACATCTAAATAGCCACTCAATGACTAAATTTCGTGAAAAGTACCGAAACTGCGACGTTTTACTAATTGATGATGTGCAGTTTCTTGGCAAGACCGATAAAATTCAAGAGGAGTTTTTTAACACCTTTAACGAACTCATCGCCAAAAAAGGTCAGATCGTCATGACCTCAGACCGCCCAGCAAAGATACTAAAAGGCTTTGATGAGAGGCTAAAGTCTAGGTTTGAGCAAAGCATAATGGCTGATATCACGCCGCCTGAGCTTGATACAAAGATAGCTATCATCATCAAAAAATGTGAATTTGACAAAATTTATCTAAACAAAGAGGTGATTGACTACATCGCTACAAATATGGGCGATAATATCCGTGAGATCGAGGGCGCTATTATAAATTTAAACGCCTACGCAAGCTTGATGAGAGTTGATATAACGCTTGAATTTGCTAAAAACACGCTAAAAGATCTCATCAAAGAGAAGCATGAAAATATAAATTTAGAGACCATTATAGAGATCGTGAGCAAAGAGCTAAATATCAAGCCAAGTGACATAAAAAGCAAGTCAAGAGTGCAAAACATCGTCGAAGCTAGACGCATCATCATCTACCTTGCAAAGATGCTCACTACAAATTCAATGCCACAAATTGCAAACTATTTTGGTATGAAAGACCATAGCGCCGTTAGTCACAATATAAAAAAGATAAACGAGCTCATGGAGAGCAACGAAATTTTCAACCTCAGAGTGACTGAGATAAAGAACAAAATTTTAACAAAAGGATAAAAACAGAATGAAATTCGTGAATAAATGTGAAGAAATGAAAAATTCTTTTCACATTTTAAATAACGATGCTGGCGTGAGAAAAGATGCTTTTCACACTTTCACGCTACCAACTAATACAACAAAAAGAAAATTAAAAATAAGAGGGAGTATTTAATGAAGGTTCTAATAAACAAAAACATGCTTGAGAGCATAGTAACAAACACTAATCCATATCTCGAAAAAAGAGATCTTAGTGCTATCACTTCTCACATCTATATCTCTGCAAAAGATGGAGTTTTAAACATAAAAGCGACTGATCACGAGATAGGACTAGCATATAAACTAAGCAACGCAAAGATAGTTGATGAGGGCTATGCGACTGCAAATGGTAAAAAGCTACTTGACATCATCAAAAGCCTAAAAGATGAAGAGGTAACGCTTGAAACTGTTAATAACTATCTTTACATCAAGCAAAAAAACTCAAAATACAAACTTCCAATGTATAAATTTGAAGACTTCCCAGAGTTTCCAACGATAGAAGGCAAGGCTAAATTTGACATAGACGCCATAATGCTAGGCAGAAGCTTAAAGAAAATTTTGCCATGCATTGATAGCAATAACCCTAAATTTGAGCTAAATGGCGCTTTACTAGACATAAAACAAAACTATATAAATATAGTAGGCACCGATACAAAAAGGCTAGCTGTATTTAAATTTGCAAATGAAGCTAGCAATGAGTTTTCACTGATCATCCCTAAAAAAGCGATAAATGAAATTCAAAAGCTATTTTTTGACAAGATAGAAATTTACTATGATGAAAACGTCCTCATCGCTCAAAGTCAAAATTTTGAGTTTTTCACAAAGCTAATAAATGGCAAATTCCCTGACTATGAGCGCGTTATACCAAAAGATATTGCTATAAGATTTGAGCTAAGCAGAGATAAGATGGTTGAGGGTATCAAGACTATTTCTATGCTAAGCGATCAGATGAAGATAACTTTTTCAAAAGAGAGCATAACATTTGAGAGCATCATAGAGGATAACTCTGAAGCAAAAACGATGATAGAGTTTCAAACAGGACTTGAAGAAGATATCAGCATAAATGTAAAAAATAGAAATTTAATAGACTTCTTACAAAGCATAGAAGATGAGAAATTTGAGTTTGGATTTAAAGATAAAAATTTACCTTTCGTTGTTAGCTCAAAAGAGCTTTTAACGGTTATAAGTCCATTAAATATATAAGTTAAAAAAGGTTTATGATGGAAAATAATTACGGCGCAGAAAATATTAAAGTACTAAAAGGGCTTGAGGCGGTTAGGAAGCGCCCAGGCATGTATATAGGCGATACTAACATAAGCGGTCTTCACCATATGATCTACGAAGTCGTTGATAACTCTATCGACGAAGCGATGGCAGGATACTGCGATACGATAGATGTTGAGCTTACACGTGAGGGCTCAGCGATCATTAGCGATAATGGCCGTGGTATCCCAGTAGATATGCACCCGACTGAGAAAATTTCAGCTGCGACTGTTGTTCTAACTGTGCTTCACGCTGGTGGTAAATTTGACAAGGACACTTATAAGGTCTCAGGCGGTCTTCACGGCGTTGGTGTATCTGTCGTAAATGCCCTTTCTAAAAAGCTAGTCGTAAATATCAAACGCGATGGTAAGCTTCACAGACAAGAATTTGCAAAAGGTATCCCTCAAAGCGATCTTGAAGTGATAAAAACTACAAACCGCACAGGCACGCAAGTCGAGTTTTGGCCAGATGATAGCATATTTGAAGTGACTGAATTTGACGATGAAATTTTAGTAAAAAGATTTCGCGAGCTAGCTTATCTAAACCCAAAGATAACTATAAATTTTAAAGATCAAAGAAACGGCAGAAGCGAGAGCTTTCATTTTGAGGGCGGACTTGAGAGCTTTGTAACTGATATGAACAAGGCAAATGCTGTCAGCAAAGCAGTCTCATTTAGCGGCGGCGAAGATGATGTTATGGTTGATTTTGCCCTGCTTTACAACGACACTTATAGTGAAAATTTACTAAGCTTTGTAAATAACATCAAAACTCCAGATGGTGGTACGCACGAGGCTGGCTTTAGAGCTGGCCTTACAAGAGTTATCACAAATTACGTTCAAGCAAACGCTGCTGCACGTGAAAAAGATACAAAGATAACTGGCGAAGATATCCGCGAGGGACTTATTGCAGTTGTGAGCGTAAAGGTGCCAGAGCCGCAGTTTGAGGGACAAACAAAGGGCAAACTAGGCTCAAGCTACGTAAAACCTATCGTTCAAAAGATGGTTTTTGACGTGCTTACAAAGTATTTTGAAGAAAATCCTATCGAAGCAAGAGCGATAATGGATAAAGCCCTAATGGCAGCTCGTGGTAGGGAAGCTGCTAAAAAAGCAAGGGATCTAACTCGTAAAAAAGAGAGCATGAGCGTAGGCACACTCCCTGGCAAATTAGCTGATTGCCAGAGTAAAGACCCAGTAATTAGCGAGCTATATCTAGTGGAGGGCGACTCTGCGGGCGGTTCTGCAAAGCAAGGACGTGATAGAGTTTTTCAAGCGATATTGCCGCTTAAGGGTAAAATTCTAAACGTTGAAAAGGCAAGACTGGATAAAATTTTAAAATCTGATGAGATAAAAAATATGATAACAGCTCTAGGATGCGGCATCGGAGATGAATTTGACGCTGAAAAGCTTAGATATCATAAGATCATCATCATGACCGATGCTGACGTCGATGGTAGCCACATCCAGACGCTGCTTTTAACTTTCTTCTTTAGATTTTTAAATAAAGTTGTAGAAAACGGCCACATCTATCTAGCTCAGCCGCCACTTTACCGCTATAAAAAAGGTAAGAAAGAAATTTATCTAAAAGATGAAAAAGCGCTAAACGAATTTCTTATCGAAACTGGCATTGAGGGCGTTGATATAGAGGGCATTGGCAGTGCGGATTTGATTGACTTTTTAAAGATCGTTGCAGCTTATAGAAGCGTCTTAAAAGAGCTAGAAAAACGCTTTAACGTCCTTTCGGCGATCCGCTATATGATAGAAAATCCAGACATCGTCTCAAAAAGCTACAATGAAATTTTTGAAATTTTAAGAGACTTCTTAAAAGCTGAGGGTCACAACATCCTAAACCACTACGTTAGCGAAGATGAGGTTAGAATTTATGTCCAAACTGAAAGTGGCCTAGAAGAGCTTGTGGTAAATGAAAATTTATTCACAAATCCACTTTACGAAGAGGCGCTTTACATCAGCCAAAAGATAAAAGAGCGTGGCTTAGATTTGCATAGTGACGTTATAGACGTGCTTGATGAAGTAGAGAAAAATGCGAAAAAAGGTGCATATATCCAGCGCTACAAAGGTCTTGGTGAGATGAACCCTGAGCAGCTTTGGGAGACTACAATGAACCCTGAGAACAGAAGACTTTTAAAGATCGATATAAACGACGCTATAAGTGCTTCTGATACGTTTAATCTCTTCATGGGCGATGAGGTCGAGCCAAGAAGAAACTACATCCAAGACCACGCAAAAGACGTTAAACACTTGGATATATAAAAGGTGATCAAATTTAAATTTGACCTGGTTAGCAAAAATATAAAGGATAAAGAATGAGCGAAGAGATGAAGTATGGCGAGAAAATTTTAAAAGAATTTGACGTAGAGAGTGACCTTGAGGTCTGGGAAAATAAGCAAACAAGGGACTATGTCATAAAGATCACTCTGCCTGAGTTTTGCTGCCTTTGCCCTCGCTCTGGTTATCCTGACTTTGCGACCATATACCTTGAGTACATACCAAATAAGCTAGTTGTCGAGCTAAAAGCGATAAAGCTTTATATAAATAGCTTTATGAACCGCAACATCAGCCACGAAGATAGCATAAATGAAATTTACTCTGTTTTAGAAAAAAAGCTTGAGCCTAAATTTATGAAGATAGTTGGCGACTTTAATCCACGTGGAAACGTCCATACAGTTATCGAGATCAGCTCTGATCTAGTGGTAAAAAAGCCAGCTGAAGAGAAAGAATACGCTCCAAGAAGTAGAGAGAGAAGCTTTAGCGACAAGCCGCGTGAGAGACGTAGCACAAGCGATCGCGGCAGTAGTAGAGGCAGCAGAGATGACAAATTTAAAAAAGATGACAAACCAAGAAGAAGCTCAAACAAAGAGGGCTTTAGAAAGATAAGCTACGCCGATGATAAAAAGCCAAAAGTAGTCAAAAAGGATAAATAATGATAAGTGCTAAGCTTATAGAACATATCTTTAAAGCAGCATCTATATCACGTTGGAACGACTATCCAAAGATGACAAATTTAGTCGAGCTTGACAAGCAGGCTCATAAATTTATCATCGCTTATTTCATAGCAAAACAAGAGCAAAATGCCGATATGAATTACATCATCGAGGCTGGAATTTTTGAGTTTTTAAGCAGGGTCGTAGTTACAGATATACGACCAGACGTCTTTCATCACATACAAAATACCAAAAAAGATCAAATAAATAGTTGGGTTTTAAGCAAACTAGATGGGCTGATTTCAGAAATCGAAGATGGCAAATTTTTAGAGAGATTTAAAAACCACTATAAAAACGACAAAAGTCACGAAAAAGAGCGCCTTATACTAAAAGCGGCGAGCTATCTTGCCACGAGGTGGGAATTTTCTATCGTCTATCAAACGAGCCAGTTTTTAAGCGATATCGACGAGCTTAAGGCGAAGGTTGAGGAGGAGATGGAGGATTATTACGAGTTAATTGGCGTTAGAAAGATCGCTATGAATCAAAAATTAGCCCGTCTTGTTGATCTTAGTGGTAGGCTAAGGTTTCAAAAGCGCTGGGCACAAACGCCTCGCATCCCTGAAACTGCGGTCTTAGGACATATGCTAGTTGTTGCGATACTTAGCTACTTTTACTCACTAAAAGCAAAAGCTTGCAAAAAACGGCTAGAAAATAACTTCTTTTGCGCACTATTTCACGACCTACCAGAGAGCCTTACAAGGGATATCATAAGCCCTGTAAAATACGGCGTAAAGGGGCTAAATGAGATCATCAGCGAGTATGAGATGAGGCTTATTGATGAGAGGATTTTGCCATTTGTGCCAGAAAAGATCAGAGATGAGTTTAGCTACATCCTTGGTATCAGAAAAGATGGCGAGAAATTTATAAAAGATGAGTTTGAAAATAGAACATTCGAGCGCAAGATCATCTGCCACGAAGGGACTATGGAGAACGTAAATGAGGATAAATTTAACCCAATAGACGGCAAAGCGTTAAAATACTGTGACAAGCTCTCAGCCTACATCGAAGCTGGAATTTCCATAAGCTATGGCGTCAAGTCAAAAGAGCTAACCGATGGTTTTAATAATATGTATAAATTTTTTAGCGAAAAACCTAAGATCGATGGAGTGGATTTTTTAGAAATTTGCGATGATTTTAATGAGCATTTTGGTTTAGAAAGACCCCCTCTCAGATGACTGCGGCACACACTTAATACAAGTGCTCTGCTGTGTTCCCACCCTGAAGCGGTGCTCATAAAAAGCATTGCACAGGTCTAAGAAGGAGCTTCGCAATCATACAAAAACTATACTTAAATTTAGTTTTATAGTTACATTTTTAAAAATTTAGCTTTAAGAGTATATAATCTCACATAAATTTCACCAAAAGTAGGGCAATGTCAGGAAAGATCAAACTTCGTTTTTTATCGGCCTTTAGAGATTTTTTTGTCTATCATCACAAGTCTTTAGAGTTTCGTGCCAAAATTTTTGCTGCGATTATCTCGGCCAAATTTGACCCAGACGAGGATGATTTTGACGTTTTAAACGACATCGTAAATGAAATTTATGAAAACGATCAGACCAGAAAAGACTTCTTAATTCAAACCGTTAGAGAGTATGTGGCAAGGGTCAAAAGAAACGATAGGATCACACTTGACACACTTCTTTTAAGCATAGATAAAGATATGAAAGATCACAAAAGGTATGCTAAAAAAATAGACTTTTCACACCTTCGCCGCTTGATGAGTGGCTGCGAGGAGGAAATTTTAGTGCAGCAAAGGGTCTATGAGTTTTTGATAAACGAGGTCAAACTCTACTCGCAAAGCGCTTAAATTTCACTCAAATTTAATCAAAAATTTCTTGTAGCTTGTAGCTAAATTTTCTCGTTTTTAGCCTTGATTTTCTCTATTTATCTCGCTAGATTAGGCGATTTATGACTAAAATTCGAAACAATACCTATCACAAAAATTTACATTGATAAATGTGCGTTATTTTGTGATAAAGCTTGTTGCCAAGATAAAAAATAAGCGTATAGATTAGCTCGCTTGTAATTAGTGGGACTGGTTACACTTTCTCTTGGCGTCGCTTGCTTGCTATCCTGCAAAGGATAATACAAAGGGCTTTCAAAAGAGTATATCTGCTCCATTATAAAAGAGAGTATCGACACAATGCTAGGCAAAAACCGCCTACTTTGGCACGGAGCGAAGTAAATTTAAGCTGCTTTTTGCACGGCGGCTGAATGGGTTATGATGTCGTGTAAATTTAGTTTGTCTTTTCTAAAGAAGCAAAGGCAAAGTCCGATGACACTAAAGCCAGCAAATGCAAAGCAAATTTGACGCAAGATCGCGTGAAGAAGGCTTATCTTTTTGCCGGTTTGTAAATTTATGAGATAAATTTCTTGCGCTTTGTAGCCTGGAGTTTGTGCCTTTATGCTAAAAAATAGACACATTATAAATGAGATGAGGCTATTTACGCCAAAGATCGCAAGCTGGTTATGCAAAAATGCCTCTTTGCCATCAAGTACAAGATATGTTGTCGCATAAAATATTGGCATACCGATGATAAAAAGATCGATGATAAAGGCCTTCACTCTAGCCCAAATAGGTGCGATTTTTGCCTTTTGTTTTGCCAAGTTACTTTCCTGTATTTATAAAAATTTGGCTAAATTTCTAGCCGTTATCATGCGTGACGCAAAGCATAGTAGAGGTGCGCGAGACTTCGTATAAATATCAAGCTTTTTTATCTCGCTTTTTAGCACGCCAAAACAACCTATAAAAACGCTAAGATTTTTGATCTTAGCAGGCGTTTTTTGCTAAATTCTTGCATCAAACTAGCTCAACGCCTTTGCCACTTACCACTTCGCCGATCACGTAGCCATCGCTATTTGCTAGCACAGGATCAACGTTTTCTTTAGGTACAACAAGGATCATACCAACGCCCATGTTAAATGTCCTCATCATCTCGCTATCTTCTACTTTTTGAGCTAAGATTTTAAAAATTTCAGGCGTTTTTATAGCGCTTTTTTGTACCTTCGCGCCAAGTCCAGCAGGGAAGACGCGAGGCAAGTTTTCAACTATGCCACCACCCGTTATATGCGCCATCGCTGTGATCTTATCTTTTAATCTTAAAAAGTCGCTCACGTAAATTCTAGTTGGCTCAAGAAGCACGTCGATGAGCTTGCGCTCACTCACTTTTTCATCAAATTTTAGCCCGAGTTCGCTTACCACTTTTCTTGCAAGCGAAAAGCCATTTGAGTGCAGGCCGCTACTTGGAAGTGCGACTAAAACGTCACCAGATTTTACAAATTTGCTCCTATCGATCTCGTCAGCCTCAGCGATACCCACGGCAAATCCAGCAAGGTCAAAGTCGCCCTTTTCATACATCGACGGCATCTCGGCTGTCTCACCGCCGATCAGCGCGCATTGCGCCTTTTTGCAGCCGTTTGCGATACTTTTTACCACCTCTTTGGCGCTCTCTATCTCAAGCTTTGCAGTCGCGTAGTAATCGAGGAAAAAGAGTGGTATGGCGAAGTTGCAGATGAGGTCATTTACGCACATAGCGACTAGATCCTCGCCAACGCCATCAAATTTCTTAGCGTCGATAGCTAGGCGAAGCTTCGTGCCGACACCATCTGTCGCTCCCAAAATGGCTGGATTTTTATATCCGCTTGGCAGTCTGACCGCACCTGAAAATGATCCGATGCCGCCTATGACGTTTGGTGTTTGCGTAGATTTTACGAAAGGCTTGATCGCCTCAACAAAGCTGTTTCCAGCATCTATATCAACTCCGGCATCTTTATAACTTATCATTTTCACCCTTTTGATTATTTTTTAAAACTTTAGCCAAAAGTTGCTAAAATTGTTATCAATTTTCAAAAATGGAGCGAGTTTGCAGAATTTTCCAAACGCCTACGTCATCACAGGCTCGATAGCTAGTGGCAAAAGCACGGTTGTAAATTTACTAAAAGAGCGAGGTTTTAGCGTGATAGATGCGGACCTCATCGCGCACGAACAGCTTGAAATTTGTAAATGCGAGATAGTAGAAGTTTTTGGCGAGCAAATTTTAGATGAGACTGGCAGGATAGATCGCAAAAAACTGGGTGCTATCGTCTTTAACGAGCCAAAAAAGCTTAAAAATTTAGAACAGATTTTACATCCAAAGATAAAAGCTGAAATTTTTTTCAAAGCTTCGCAGCTTGAGTGCTTGGGGCAAGTTTATTTTGTCGATATCCCTTTGTTTTTTGAAAAAAAGGAGTGTTACGCTGAGTTTAAAAATGTAGCCGTGATCTACGCGCCAAAAGAGCTTTTGCTAAGCCGACTAATAAGCCGAAATGGGCTAAGCTTAGAGGATGCAAAAGCTAGAGTAGGGCTTCAGATGGACATCGAGCAAAAGCGAAAAATGGCAAAATTTGTTATCGATAATAGCAGCGACATGGAGAATTTAAAGCTAGAGATAGAGAAATTTCTAAAGCAAATTTGTGCTATTTCTTGATAAATTTACTAGCAAATTTATATGTTTGCAAGCTCTCTTTACTACTCAAATTCCAGCTATCAAGCTCGGTTTTTACTAAATTTGGAAATTTCTTGCTTATATCTTTTAGAGCGTTGCCAACCGACTTTCTAAGATACTCACTCTCGTCTTCTTTTAGGCTGGCTAGCCGCCTAATGGCCTCATCTGGATTATCTTTAAAATAGGGTCTATTTGTCCATATCCTAAGCCCCTCACTTACGGCTCTTTTTGCATTTGCGTTGCCATTTTTTAGCCACTCATCGATCGTTAAAAGCGCCTGCTCGTAGCCAACTTTTTTACAAAACTCGTCAAACGCCTTTGCTAGCACCTCTTGAACTCGCCAGTTTTCATCTTTTGAGACTTCATCCCTCATAAACGCCAAAATTTCTTCACTATCTGATAGGTGCCCAAAGAGAAAAACCGCATACATCCGCACTTGATAGAGCTTCGAGCCGTATGCTAGACGCGCAAGCTTTTTGCAGCGCTCTGCTCCCTTTTCTTTATAGTCAGCCAAAGCCCTACTTTCTTGCTCTTTAAAGCCATTTTCTATCAAAGAAAACTCTTTTTCTAAATTTAAGATGTAGCTCTTCAAAGTGGCTCCTTTAAAATCACTAATAACTCTTATCTAAATTTTAGTAAAATCAAGCAAAAAATAAAAGGATGACTCATGCAAGTCTCAAAATATAACGCTAGCGGCAACGATTTTGTCATATTTCACACATTTTTGAGCAAAGATAGAAGCGAGCTTGCAAGGCAGATTTGCAGCCGAACAAACGGCGTGGGAGCTGATGGGCTCATCGTGCTTTTGCCTTACGAAAAGGGCGTAAAATGGGAGTTTTACAACAGCGACGGAAGCTACGCTGCGATGTGTGGCAACGGCTCGCGTGCGGCTGCTAGATATGCCTATCTAAACGGCCTTGTTAGTTCAAGCGAATTTGCCTTGCTAACTGGTAGTGGCGAGGTGATGGCAAGTGTGAAAGATGAGTGCGTTGAGGTCGTGCTAACAAGTCCAAAAATTTTAAGCGAACCGCTAAATGAAAACGGCAAAACTTGGTATTTTTACGACACAGGCGTGCCTCATCTTGTAAATTTCACACAAAATTTAGATGAATTTGACATCAAAGAGTGCAGGGCGCTTCGTCAAAAGTACAACGCAAATGTAAATTTAGCCAAATTTGATGGCGGCGTTTTAAAGGTGAGAACCTATGAAAGGGGCGTGGAGGACGAGACGCTAGCTTGTGGCACTGGCATGGCGGCTTGCTTTTACGGTGCTACTTTAAATTTAAACGCAGCGCAAAGCCTAAAAGTCTATCCAAAAAGCGGCGAAGAGCTTGGTCTTAGGCTAGAAAATGGCAAAATCTTATTTAGCGGAGCGGTGAAACACTGCTTTGATACGAGTATCGAAATTTAGGCTATTTTGACTGCTGGTAGTTAAATTTGGCTAGTAGTTTGTAAAAGTCGCGGGTAGCAAATTAAAACAAAGAGTTTATAGAGTTTTTGTTATTAAATTTTAAAGTGTATAAAAAAGAAGATCTCCGCCGAAGCGGAGAAAAGGTGTTATTTCAAAGCATCTTTTGCTTGTTTTGCAAGTGCCGCAAATGCCTTCGCGTCATTCATAGCTAGATCAGCTAAAATTTTTCTATCAAGTTCGATCTTAGCTTTATTTAAGCCGTTGATAAATCTTGAATAGCTAATGTCGTTTAGTCTGCAAGCTGCATTGATACGAACGATCCATAAACGTCTGAAATCACGTTTTTTCTGGCGTCTGTCGCGATATGCATAAACTAAACTTCTCTCTAGTTGCTCTTTAGCTTTTCTAAAGTGTTTATGTCTAGCACTGAAAAAGCCACGTGCTAGCTTTAAAACTTTCTTATGGCGTCTTCTTCTAACTACGCCTGTTTTTACTCTTGCCATATTTATCCTTTTACAAATTGGCGCTCACGAAGTGAGTCTTGCCCCTAAATTTGGGGGAGTTTGAATGACTTTTTTGTCAAAAACTTAAATCTACAGCTGCTTATACGCCGAGCATTTTGCGAACGGCTGGGACATTTGTGCTGTCCACGTATTGTGGGCCACGCAAATCTCTCATACGCTTACTAGGTTTTTTTGTTAAGATATGGCTTCTAAAAGCAGAGCCTCTTTTTATCTTATTTTTACCTACTTTAAAGCGCTTAGCAGCACCGCGAACGGTTTTCATCTTTGGCATGCTAATCCTTTTTGAAATTTTATACGCAAATGCGTAAGATTTGGATTATAGCGAAAAATCCTTTAGAAAATTTAAATTTCACTTAGACAAAATTTGCGATAAATTTACATTTAACTTAAAAAATTTTTAAAATTTAGAACTAAATTATTAAATTTGAAATATAATCACATATAAGAAATTTATTTTACTAAAGGAGTAAAAATGAAAGGGAAAATTCTTGCATCAATCGTCGCTATGAGTGCGATTTTAGGCACAAGTAGCTTGGCATGCACTACCATTTTAGTAGGAGATAAAGCTTCAAACGACGGCTCTATGCTAGTGGCTAGAAGCGCTGATAGCAAGGCTATAAAAGCTCAAGTCTTTTTGATCCATCCAGCTACGAAAAACCAAACTGGCATGCACAGCTCAAAGGCCCATGACGGCGCAAATGACTTTACATATCCGCTTCCAAAAGATGGTATGAGATACACAACTATCGCAAACTCACACACAAAACTTCACGGAGCAGTCGGCTACAACGAGGCTGGCGTTGGACTAAGTGGCACTGAGACCATCTACGCAAAAGATGAGCTTTTAAAAGTTGATCCATACAACGAAGAGACCGGCATCACAGAAGATGACATCCCAGACGTGCTTTTGCCACGCATCAAAAGCGCAAAAGAGGGCGTTAAGCTTCTTGGCGAGATAGTTGAGACAAAAGGCGCTGGCGAGGGCTTTGGCGTGGTATTTGTAGATGCAAACGAGCTTTGGTACTTTGAAACAGGCACAGGCCATAAATGGATCGCTTCAAAGATTCCACAAGATGAATACTTCGTCACTGCAAACCAAGGCAGACTTCACGCTTACAAAGAAAACGATCCAAATTTCATGGGCGCAAAAGATGTCATCAAATTTGCGATCGATAACAAGACTTATGACCCTGCAAAAGATGGTGAATTTAACTTTACAAAGGCCTATACAAGGGACGATGATAGAGATGTAACTTACAACTACCCACGTGTTTGCTGGGTTCAAAGCATGTTTAACCCAAGCTTAAAACAAGACTTCGCTGACGGTCAGAAATTTCCAGTATTTTTAAAACCAGAGAAAAAACTAAGTGTTGAAGATCTAAAAGCTGCGATGAGAGCCCACTACGACGGCACCCCGTTTGATAACTACGCTAGCAAAGATGAAGATAAGAAAAACATCTACCGCGCTATAAGCGTCTTTAGAACGTATGAGTCTCACGTCATGCAGGTGCGCCCATGGTTACCAAAAGAGATCGGCCGTGTGACCTACGTCGCTCTTGGCATGGCTGATCTTAGCGTTTATTTGCCGTATTACGAGGGGCTTGATGGCTTTATAAAAGGCTACTCAGATGGCTCGTACGAGGCTGATGATACTTCGATATACTGGGTTTATAGAAAGCTTCAAACCCTTGTGATGACTGACTACGAGAAGTATTCGCCAGTGGTAAAAGAGGCTTATGCTAAATTTGAAAAAGAGTTGGCGGTAAAACAGGCTAAATTTGAAGATGAGTACGTAAAGCTTTATAAAAAAGATAAGAAAAAAGCGGACAAACTTTTAAATGAATTTAGTAAAAAGACTATGCAAGAGGCAAAGGATCTAACACAGGAGCTTACAAACAAAGTCTTTACTATGCTTACAGCCGATATGGATGCTAAGCTAAAATCTCTAAATAAAGGCAAAAAAGACTAAATATTCTGGGCGCGAAATTTAGTAGCGCCCAATCTTTAAACAAAAATTTGGCAAAGAGCGTTTATAATGCGGCAAAAATTCACTACAAAGGAAAAACGCTGATGCCTTGTCCCATGCGTAAAGCTCATTAATCTCGGCAAAAAACATATCAGCGATTTTCAAAAAACACGCAAATTTTTAAATGATTTTACATTTTTTCACATTGAGATAAATCCATTTTTGCTAGCAGGTCCGCTGCATTGTAATTGCATTTTTAACAGCAAAGCTAAACAATGCCTGAAATTTGGCAAGGATCTTTTTAGTAGGGTTTTTTATAAATTTTACTTTAGTTTAAGAAGAAGCGGGTGCCATCCACCGCATTTTGGGTGAACCAGACTTGTGCGCAGCACAACAACATTGAACGTGCTGGGGGATTGGGTTGTAGGGATAAGGTGGCGGTTTCGTAATTCTAGCCCCCTTGTACCTGCATAAAAATATTCAAGGTTGCTGTGCCTTGCACAGATTTAATTAAAAAATAGAAATTTATAAAGGATAAAAATGATAAAAAGTTATGTTTTAGGTTTTCCAAGAATCGGAGAGAAAAGAGAGTTAAAGCGCGCATTAGAGGGCTTTTGGGCTGGTAAAGAGGGCTTTAGTGAAGAGAATTTGCAAGAGACTGCAAAGACGCTTCGCCAAAGACACTGGAAATATCAACAAGACGCTGGCATTTCGGCCATTAGCGTTAATGATTTTTCATTTTACGACCTAATGCTTGATAACATCATCGCTTTTGGCGCTACACCTCCAAGATTTGCAAATTTAAGCGGCTTGGAGCAATATTTTGCTTGCTCAAGAGGCAATAAAAATGGCGTTGCGATGGAGATGACAAAGTGGTTTAACACAAACTACCACTACATCGTGCCAGAGCTTAGCAGCGAGAGTAAATTTAGCCTAAAAGCGGACAAAATTTTAAATGAGTACAAAGAGGCGAAGGCTAACGGCGTAAAAGGCAAGGTAAATTTGATCGGTCCTATCACGTTTTTGGCTCTTTCAAAGACGACTGACGGCAGCTGCCCATTTAAGCACCTTGACGCACTTGTAGGCGAGTATAAAAAGCTACTTGAGGAAATTTCTAAACTTGATGATGAAATTTTAGTGCAGTTTGACGAGCCGATCTTTGTAACTGACAAAAACGAAAGCGACCTTTTGCCACTTATAACTAAGGTTTATAACGAGCTAACAGGCGTTGCAAATAACATAAAAATCGTGTTTGCGACATATTTTGAGCATGCGATCAAGGCAGTTAGCGAAGTGGCTAAAACTAAAATTTACGGCATCGCACTTGACTTCATCCACGGCAAGAGAAATTTCGAAGCACTTGAGACTATCAAAAATAGCCATTTAACGCTATTTGCTGGCGTGATCGACGGCAGAAATATCTGGAAAAGCAACATCGATGAAAAAGTAAAACTTGTTCGTGAAATTTCAGAGAAAATAGGCGGAAAAGACCTTTATATCGGTACTTCATGCTCGCTTCTTCACGTGCCATACACGCTAAAATATGAAGAGAATTTAAACCCTGAGATCAAAAGCTGGCTAAGCTTTGCGGTTGAGAAGCTTGATGAGATCAAGATCATCACAAAACTAGCAAACGGTGAGAAGCTTGATGAGGCTGAGGCTAAAATCTATGAAGAGAATAAAAATGCTGTTAAAACTCGCGCCACTTCAAAGCTCATCCACTCTGAAAGCGTTCAAAATCGCGTTAAAAATTTAAGCAAATTTGAGCGTGACGAGAAATTTGAAGACCGCATCAAAATCCAACGTGAAACGCTAAAATACGGCATATTGCCTACAACAACGATAGGTAGCTTCCCTCAAACGGTTGATCTTCGCGTACTTCGCCAAAATTTCAAAAAAGGCGAGATCGACGCGGCCGCTTATGAAGCTGGTATCAAAAAATATATCGATCACTGCGTGAAATTCCAAGAAGATATCGGCTTAGACGTGCTAGTACATGGCGAGCCAGAGAGAAACGACATGGTCGAGTACTTTGGCGAGCAGATCAGCGGATACGCATTTAGCCAAAATGGCTGGGTACAAAGCTACGGCAGCCGCTGCGTCAAGCCACCACTCCTCTTTGGTGACGTAAGCCGCCCAGAGCCGATGACTGTTAAGTGGATGAAATACGCTCAAAGCATCACAAAACACGTAATGAAGGGCATGCTAACAGGTCCTGTGACTATGCTAAACTGGAGTTTTGTGCGTGATGATCTGCCAAGAAGCGAGGTAGCAAAACAGCTCGCACTTTGTATCTATGACGAGATCGCAGACCTTCAAAATGCGGGCATCAGAGTGATCCAAGTCGATGAGGCAGCGTTTAAAGAGGGCTATCCGCTAAGAGCTGAAAATATCCCAGCTTATGAGAAATTTGCGGTTGATTGTTTCAAGCTTTCAGTAAGCTCAGCAGAGGCAAAAACTCAGATCCACACGCATATGTGCTACTCTGAATTTAACGATATTATTAAGACCATTGAGGCTATGGACGCTGATGTTATCAGTATCGAGACTGCAAGAAGTGGCAACGAGCTACTTAAAATTTTCAAAGCCGTTGGCTACAAACAAGAGGTCGGACCTGGCGTTTACGACATCCACAGCCCACGCGTGCCAAGTGTCGAGGAGATCGTCGCTCAGATCAAAGCTCTACTTGAAGTCTTGCCAAAAGAGCAACTCTGGATCAACCCAGATTGTGGCCTAAAAACAAGAAAATGGGAAGAGGTCGAGCCAAGCCTTAAAAACATGGTAGAAGCTGTCAAGATCGTAAGAGGTCTATAAAATTTAATTAAAAAGGATTTGAAAAATGAAAAGGATTTTTCTATTTGTAATATTAGTTATCTTTGCGTCCGGATGTAGTTCTGGACGCCACTCTATACCACTCAACAAAGGTGCGTACAAGCAAACAAATATCTATAGTATCAGCGAGACTTTAAATTTGGAAGCTGCCAAAAAAGAGCTAGCGGGCTTTGAAAATGTGAGGCTTGAGTTTGGCTCAAACGACCAAAATAAAAGCGTCATCAAGGCAAATGTAAAGGTTCAAAGATTTATCACTGATAGCGGAGATATAAAGGGGTATTGCCAAGAGGCTTTTGTCGCTGTTATAAAAAGATATATGATAGCTGCTAAAAAGCAAAATGCCGACGTGGCAAATATCGTGAGCTTTTGGCGAGCCGACGCGAAATATCTAAAAGACGAGTTTGTCTGCATGTCGTCAAGAAATTCTGTTGGTGTGGTGATGAGGGCTGATCTAGTTCAAAAGTGAGAAAATGCTAAAAGAAAAAATTTTAAACAAAGAAAAAGGGCTCGTGCTCTATGGCCTCACGCCGCCAAAGGCTGAATTTGACGAGGCAAAGCTGCGTGAGATATCAGAGCGCTGGAGCGGGCGGATAAATGATATCAAGGCTGATGGGCTCGTGCTTTACGAGGTGCAAGATGAGAGCGAGCGAAATGATAGCGAGAGGACATTTGAGTTTAGTGGGACGCTAAGCCCAGAAATTTACTACAAAAAGTACCTAGACGTCGCTACTCCTAGCATATTTTATCGCGTGGCTAGCGGATACGGCGAGGATGAATTTCGCGCAGCACTTAAGGCTCAAAGCTCAAATTTAAACGTGCTAGTGGGGGCAACTTCAAGCACGCAAAAAGTGAGGCTAAATTTAGCTCGCGCCTATGAGATCGCTAGCGAATTTAAAGAGTTAGCAGTGGGCGGCGTTTGTATCGCAGAGCGTCACGGCAAAAAGGGTGATGAGCCACAAAGGATGCGTGAAAAGATCGCAGCTGGAGCTAAATTTTTCATATCGCAAGCGATATTTGACGCACAGCTAGCGCGTAAATTTTTAGAGGATTGTGCGGCTGCAAAGATAAGCGAGCCGATATTTCTTACATTTAGCACAGCGGGTAATGCAAAAACGCTTGAATTTATCAAATGGCTCGGAGTGAGCGTGCCAAGCTTGGTTGAGAAGAGGCTAAATTTAAGCTCTGACTACCTAGCCAGTAGCTGCGAGATCATCAAAGAAATTTGGTGCGAGCTAAAGAAATTTGGCGATGAAAATGGGCTAAATTTAAGCATAAATATAGAAAGCGTCATGGCAAAACGCGCCGAGATCGAAGCGAGCCTTGAACTAACAAAAAGCATAAGAGAGTTGGTGTAACGCCAGCTCTTGCTATAAATTTATACAAATTCTTTTTTGATAGCGCAATGGCACCACAAATCCACAAAGAATAGTCGTTATCATTAGCGATTACAAGCTGTTTTAAATGTCGGTTAGCTACTGCTTGGCGATTTTCAAAAAGTTGCTATAGCAAAAAAGATGTTGCTTTATGTAAGAAATTTGACGAGATATACGAATACGGCAAACTGCTAAGAGAAAAAAGGCGCTGCTTTGGCAAGGTAAATTTATCAAAGGTGCTGTGAAAATCTTTGAAGTCAAAATAGCCAAACAAGGCAAGAGTTTTTACAAATTTAAGCAAATTTGATCCAAAAGTATAGAAATTTAGCCCTCAAATAAGATCTAAATTTTAACTAAACCCCCTCACTCCACCTTATATCCAGTGCCTCTCACGGTTTTTAGGCAAATAGTTGGCATCTTAGCTCTTATCTCACGTACGAGTGATCTTATACAGTCTTGTGATAAGGTTTCGTTTTTATATAGGTGGTGATCTATCTCGTCGTAGGTGACGACGTGGGGCGAGTTTTTGCATAAAATTTCAAGCAGCTGGCTCTCTTTTTTGCCAAGGTAGATGACCTCGTCATCCTTTCTTATACACTGGGAGTCTTTGTCAAAGACTAGGCCATTTTTTAGCTCAAATTTAGAGCCTAAAAGCACCTTGCAAAGCCTAAAAACGTGAAATAAAAACTCTTCAGGACCAAAATGGCTTAATGATAAAATCATTAACCCTAGCGTAGTAAATCCTCTTAAAAACGCTAGGGACGCTAACGTCTAGCAAAAGCATAATGGGAGTGATGTTTTGGCTATCTCTTATAAATTTAACCAGATCAAGGTTTAAATTTCTAGCCTTTACGTCAAAAACATACAGATCATATCTGTTGCCGCGCTCAAAGTCCTTGATGACTTCGCTGGCGCTTTTTAGCTGCATCATCCTAAACCCAAAGCGGTAAAGCGATGCATTTAGGATGACATTTTGCTCAAAGTCGCTTGAGAGCAGCAAGATCTTCTTCATCAGCCAGCTAAACCACCAGCTGGTTTTTTGGCGTCTTTTTCAGCTTTTTGCTTTAAAAATTCCTCTTCGTCTTTTGTAGGTTTGTACTCATCCTTGAAGAATTTTTGCTTAGTTTCGATCCTCTTTTCAAGCATCTTCTTATCATAAATTTTATATGACGGCTTCCAGTACTCAAGATAGTTTCTAAAGTCAGCGCCGTGACCTGCGTCATAGTGGCAGCTTACACATTTTAGCTCTTTATCGCTGCCAAGAAGCTTTTTGTAGTGAGCGTGCATCTTTTGAGCTTGCGCTGAAGTGTTGTTGCTATCTATCACGTTTGTGTGGCAGCTTGTGCAGCCGTTGTCAAAGACGAAATGCTCGCGGTTTTTGAGGTTTTTGTGCCAATCAATAGCATTAGGATCGCCAAAGAAATGCACCCAGCCCTCTAAAATGCCGTTTTTCGCCTTTGTTAGGGCGTATTTTGCGATGTTGTCATGCGGTATGTGACAATCCACACATCTTGCTTTGATACCAGTTTTGCCATTGCCGCTGTGGATGTCGTCATTGTAGGCGATGACCATAGGATCCATCTCATGGCAAACGATGCAGAATTTATCCCCACTCGTCTCATCAAGCGCGTAATGAACTGGCAAAACGACTAAAAATCCAACAATTCCGCTTATGAAGATTATAAGCGCTAGTAATTTTTTTGAAATTTTCATGGTGTTACTCCATTCATCCATTGTGGCACCTCGTGTTCATGGCACTCAGAGCACATGTTTGTAGATGGTTTGTGCTCGTTGTGGCACTCGTCGCAGTACAAAGTCGGACCATCGTGAACAGAGTTGTGAGGATTTGCCTTTAGAGTATCCATAAATTTTAGCCTTTGAGCTAAGAGCTTTTTACTCTTATGACAGGATAGGCAGCCAGCGTCGCCGATCGCTTTAAATTTGCTAGGATCATCGCCTTGGTTTTGGTGACAATCAACGCAGTCAAAGCTTAGATGTTCGTGATGAGATTTGATCTTATACTTAGCTCTTAGCTCATCAGAGACTGCTACTTTTGTGACGTTTAGATCGCCCTTTGGCATATCAGCACCAAAGAGATGAAGCGAAAATAAACAGGCAAAAATAGCGATGAATTTAAGCTTATTCATACCCTTTTCCTTTCTATTAAGATTTTATAAACATCAAATTTCAACGGAAAACTAATATTTTTGCTTAAACTTATTTTTATTAAATTATAGTCCTTGCTTGATTAAATCTGCATTAATAATATTTTAGAGTATTAAAATATAGGCTAGTTTTATGAAGTTGAATTTTAAAGAAAATGGCAATTAAGCTAAATAAAAAGGAAAATAAAATATAATCCCAAATCTTTGGTCCCGTAGCTCAGTTGGTAGAGCACTACCTTGACATGGTAGTGGTCGATGGTTCGAGTCCATTCGGGGCCACCATTTTTATATCAAATTCTCCAAAAACACAAAAATCCAAAAAATAAAATTTAAAAATATTTTTTGTAACTCTGTCATTTTTAAATTTTGTGCAAAACTCCTAAAATATGGCAAATTTTTACTAAATTTAACTCAAAAATTTACAACTTCATATTTCTAAAATGTCACAACTGTACCAAAGTACAATAGTAAAGAACTAAAATATTTACTTATAATTCCAGCATAAAATCCAAAAACATAAAAAGGAAATGTTATGAGTAAAGTTAAAGGACTAATCAAATCAATAATCGGCACGGATGCCATCGTCGCAGTTGATGCTAATGGAAATCAAAGAACTCTAAAAGCAGGCGACGTGATCTATGACAATGAGGTCATAAAAGAGCAAGACGGCGTAAAGGTTGAGGTGCAAGCTGCACAAACTCAAAATGAAAATGCTAGCGATGAGACTGGCAAAGAGATAGCATCGCTACAAGAGCAATTATTAAATGGTAAAAATATCTCTGATCTTGAAGAGACTGCAGCTGGAGGCACTCAATCAGCAGGCGGAGTAAGCTCGAATGGCGTGAGCCTTGGCGCTGCTGGCTTTGCAAATGGCGGTCACTACTCAAACGTAAATGCAAATTTTGGCGATCTAAGCTCTCAAGCAAATGCTAGCGCAGAGGCTTTTACAAATGTAGGCGGTAGCGCAAGCGAGGAGGGCTTTAGTCTTGATACACTTGCAGCTGCGATAGATAATGCATATAACAATATATTGTCGCAGCCACTAGAAGTATCTGTCACAGCAGTGGATGATAACGTAGTTACTGGTAATACAGATCAGGCAGTAAGCAGCAACCTTGACATCGAGGGCAATATCTTAGAGCATGAAAATTCACAAAGAACAGGTCTGCATATCACAAATGATAACACTCCAACTTTAGTTGGCAAGGCTACTTCAAACGCTACTATAAGTATATTTGATGGCGAAGGTGAAAATGCACCACTACTTGGCACGACAACTGCTGATAATGATGGCAACTGGTCATATACTCCAACTTCGCCTTTAGCTGATGGAGACCATAAATTTACAATTGAAGCTAGCAAAGTAGTTGCAAATGGCGAAGAGCTAAAAGCTACAAGCACGCAAGAGATAACTGTTGATACAGACAATAACACCTTGTCTATCACAAAAATATCTACTGATGACTTTTCCGATCTGTCACACTATAACACAATGTATGATAGCAATAAACAATATGACTTTTCACCGACTATCGAGGGCAAGGCAGAGGCGTTTGCTGATATAAATTTAGTCATCACAAAAGCTGAAGTTGTTTACAATGATGGCTTAGGTAACTCTTGGGTAGAGAAAGGCAACGAAGCTCATGTGGTTGAGAAACTAAGCGCTAAGGCTGATGCTGATGGTAACTGGAAAGTCGAGAGTAGTGTGTTGGATACTCTTGACACTAATGAATACACAGTTCAAGCTTCATCAGTAGATGAGGCTGGCAACAAATACTCTGAGCCACAAGCAACGACATTTTATATGCCACTTGAGCCTATAACTGTTGCTCCAACTGACCATCTATAATCATAAATTTAATGTGGAGAAATCTCTCCACGCACTTTTAAATTTACTTCAAATACTCTTTTACGTCGTACTCTTTGCCAGCGTCGTGATCTTTTAAAAGTTTAGCCACAACTGGGCTTAGAAGGATAATGGCGATTAAATTTGGCACGACCATAAGACCGTTAAACATATCAGCTAAACTCCAGACAAAATCGACCTTTTGCAAGCTGCCTAAAAAGACAAAAACAACAACTAAAATTTTAAAAATTTTAACCGCTTTTGCGCCAAAAAGGTAGCGCACATTGATCTCAGCAAAGTAATACCAGCCAATGATCGTCGTAAATGCGAAGAAAAATAGGCAGATCGCCACAAAGCTATAGCCGCCAGTTTTGCCAAATATATGTGACGAAAACGCCTCTTGCACCAAGGTGATGCCAGTAAAGACTGCCTTGCCGTTTTCAAAGCTGATGACATTTGCGGTTAGCACCACAAAAACGGTTATATTTAGGATGACAAAGGTGTCTATAAAGACGCTCATTATGCCAAGGACGGCTTGATCGACTGGGTGTTTGACATTTGCAGCAGCGTGTGCGTGCGGAGTCGAGCCCATGCCAGCTTCGTTGCTAAAAAGTCCCCTTGCGATGCCGTATCTCATAGCAGCTGCGATGCTAGCTCCAGTTGCCCCGCCCCAAGCAGCCGAAGGATCAAATGCGGCTTTAAATATTAGCGAGATCGCCTCTGGGATTTGGTGAAAATTTAAAGCGATGATAGCTACGCCAACAACGATGTAAAGTAGCGCCATTAGCGGCACGATCTTTTCAGCGACCCTTGCGATCGCCTTTACGCCACCTATGAAAATTAACGCGCAAATGAGAGCCAAAAACGCCCCTGTTAGCCACTGCGGTATGCCAAAAGCGCCGCTAAAGCCGTCTGAGATCGAGTTTGCCTGAACCATGTTGCCTATAAAGCCAAGTGCGATGATGATAGCGATAGCGAAAAATCCAGCTAGAAATTTCGCCCATTTGCCCCTTAAACCACGGCTTATATAAAATGCTGGACCGCCTATCGTGTGGCCGCTGTCGTCTTTTGTGCGGTAAATTTGAGCGAGGCAAATTTCAGCGAAATTTGTAGCCATGCCCAAAAAGGCCGCGCACCACATCCAAAAAATGGCTCCAGGACCGCCCATGATAAGCGCTGTGGTCGCACCCACGAGGTTACCCGTGCCAACTTGCGCCGCGATCGCGGTTGCTACTGCTTGAAACGAGCTCATACCAGCCTTGCCAGCAGCCTCGCCGTGAAGTGAGAAATTTCCAAAAAGTTCGCCTAAACCCATTTTAAATTTAAAAATCTGAACAAAGCCAAGTCTAATGGTGAAAAATAGTCCAGTGCCGCAAAGTAGGGCGATGAGGAAGTATGGACCCCAAAGAAATGAATTTATACTTTCAACGCAGTTATTTAAAATTTCAGCAAAATTTGTAGGCATTTTTTAACTTTCGTGATTGATTTGGATTTGAGAAGTATATTTGAATAAATATAAAATTTAAATTAATAGCTAAAAAATCATACCCAAACTAAATTTTTACAAAAGCGCCCTGTAAAACCATGCTTGAGTAGTAGTAAAAGCTGTAAAATAGCCTATCGTCATAGCTTAGCTCGTCTTGATCCACGATATCAAGATACTTTGACTCTAGCATTTGCTCCATCTTTACAAGCGGCTTTGCATGATCCATCTGTTCTATTTTTTCGCAAATTTCAAGCATAAATTTAAAAAAGAGTTCAAGCTTACGCGAGATAAATTTAGCCGCCTCACTTTTTTCACTTAGCGCACTTTTATAAATTCGCACCAAAAAAACGAGCGCAAATGGCGTTGCGTGCCAAAATGTCTCTTGATATTCACACTCACCAAAGATTTCATCAAGCAGCTCGCTAAGCTCTTTTTCATCAAATTTAGACTTTTTCACAGCCTTTGTAAGTGTGTTTAAAATTTGTGCAAAAAGCTCCGCCATGCCGTAACTACAGCTTAGTCTATCCCATGGCACGTCTTTTATCTTTAAATTTGCGATATATGTTAAATTTTGCTCGTTCATGCGCGTACCTTTTTAAATTTAAAAGAGTAAAGCCTAAATTTAGCCCTTTGATCTTATCTTTTCTAACCACTCATTTAGCGTTTTTTCAAAGCCTATGCCCTTGCTTTTGTAAAAAACGAGCGGTTTTTCTAGGTATTTTTGCTCGACCCAGCCGCCAAAATCATGCGGATAAAGGTAGTCTTTGCTCTCTTTTGTGTGATTTTTTAGATATGGCGGAATTTTTAAAATTTCTTCGCTTTGCACGTATCTTATGGCGGCATTTATCGCGTTGTAGCTGGAGTTTGACTTTGGCGAGCTAGCTAGATAGACGGCGCACTGAGCCAGTATGATCCTAGCCTCTGGGAAGCCTATCTCTTTTACAACGCTTAGCGTGCTTGCGGCTAAATTTAGCGCATTTGGGTTTGCGTTGCCGATGTCTTCGCTGGCAAATATCGCCATCCTTCTAGCGATGAAGTCCGCACTCTCGCCAGAGTCTATGAGCCTTGCAAGGTAGTAGATGACGGCGTTTTCGTCGCTTCCACGCAGACTTTTTATAAAAGCACTTGCTAGCTCGTAGTGCGTATCATCCTCTTTTGCCCCCTCTTTTAGGGCATTTTGGCGAAGTGTTTTTAAATTTTCTAGGCTCACATTTTCATCAAGCGTGATGGCAAATTCGAGTAAATTTAGCATAGCTCTTGCGTCGCCGCCGCTACTTTTAAAGAGATACTCCTTCGCCTCCTCATCAATACTAAATGAAATTTGCTCTCTTATCTTGCCAAGAAGCTCCTCGAAATCGCCACTGCTAAGCGGTCTAAACTCAAAGAGCATCGAGCGGCTCCTGATGCCTGAGCTTAGCGTGAAAAAGGGATTTTCCGTGCTAGCGCCGATGACTAGGGCTTTGTAGTTTTCCATGGGGATGAGTAGTGCTTCTTGCTGGGTTTTGCTAAGCCTGTGGATCTCGTCTATGAAAAAGAGTGGCTTGTTTAGGGCGTTTTCGTAGTTTTTTAAAATTTTGCGAAAGTCATCTATCTTTAAATTTCCGCCGTCAAACTCGTAAAAGTCGTAGTTTGCCCCGCTTGCGACTGCCCTTGCAAAGCTCGTCTTGCCACAGCCTGCTGGACCATAAAATATGGAGTGCGGTATCTTGCTTGTGGCTATAAATTTTAAAAATGCCGCTTTAACCGCCTTTTGACCGCAAATTTCATCCAAATTTTTTGGTCTAAACATCAGTGCAAGTGAGCTCAAATTTACCCCTTTACCGCTTTTGGCAAAATTTTAGCCTTTGCGCTAAGGCTCTCTATCTTTAGCTCGTAAATTTTCATATTTTTTAGCCCATATTCCGCAGCCACGTCAAAGGTGCTCATCGCGTAGGCGGTGTATTTAAGGCTTAGAATTTTTAAAATTTCATATCTTTTGGCATCATCTGTCACTTCGTAGGCTATTGTTTTTGCGATGGCGCTTTTATACTCAGTCGTAAAGACCTTGCCGCCAAGCGCCTTGCCATCGTCTTTTATCATTTCTAGCTCGCTATCATTTAGATGTGGGACCTTGTTGAAGCTTACGCAGACAAACTCCACTTTTCGCCCATTTTGAAGCAGTTTTGCCTTACAACCAGCGATCGCTCCGTGGATAAAAATGCTCTCACCAACTCTAACAGGCGAGATCGGCACGCTAAAAATTTCTCCCTCATCATCTACGCATGAGATCACCGCGTATTCGCAATCATCGATAATCTCAAGCGCCTCGTCTTGGCTAAGCTCTCTATCTTTTCGCCTCATTTTTCATCCTTTTTTTGCAAAATATTTTAAAATTTAAGTGCTTAAAGGCTAGTATAACGCAAAAATTTCAAGGAAAAATATGAAAAAATTTGCCATTTTTGCCCTTTTGCTGGGCGTAAATTTATTTGGTGCAAATGAAGTTTGCAAGGAGTATGTAAAGCAAAGCAGGCTCTATCTTGATGAGCTTTACGCAAAAGAGAGCAAGAAGCTTGCAGGTGATGAGAAGGCGCTAAGGCTTTTTGAGCTTAAATTTGACGAGTTTAAGCAAAGGCAAATCGGCCAAGAGGCGATGATAATGCAAAATAACGATGAGAAATTTTGCAAAAGCGAGCTTAAAAAGGTAAATAAGCTTCTTAGTGAGCTTAAAAAATAGCTCAAATTTTAGCGTTTAAGTCCCACTCGATGGGCATTTTGCCGTGGTTTGCTAGGTAGATATTTGCCTTTGAAAAGTGCCTGCAGCCAAAAAACGCCCCACGAGCTAGCGGACTTGGGTGCGCTGCTTCTAAGATGAGGTGCTTGCTGGCGTCTATTAGCGGTGCTTTTGCCTTGGCTGGGTTGCCCCAGAGCATAAAAACTACGTTTTGTAAATTTTGGCTAATCTTTCTTATGACGGCGTCTGTAAAGCCCTGCCAGCCAAAGCTAGCGTGAGAATTTGCAAGCCCAGCACTAACGCTAAGGGTAGAGTTTAGAAGCAGCACGCCTTGCTTTGCCCACTTTGTAAGATCGCCGCTATTTGGCTCTTTTATGCCAAGATCGGCGTAAATTTCTTTGTAAATATTCACAAGGCTTGGCGGTACTCTCACGCCACTTGGCACTGAAAAGCTTAGTCCCATGGCTTGATTTGCGCCGTGATATGGGTCTTGACCAAGGATAACTACCTTGACATCGTGAAATGGCGTTAAGTTAAATGCGTTAAATATAAGTCCGCTTGGTGGATAGACGACGCCAGCGCTCTTTGCTTTTAAGAAATTCTCTTTGATGCGTGCGAAATTTTCACTCAAAAACTCATCTTTTAGCACCTCTTTCCAGCTTGGCTCGATCTTTACGTCATCTAAATTTATCTGCATTTTCCTGCCCTTTTTTGGTTTTTAGCGCTATAATTTTAACTAAATTTATCCAAAGGAAAGAGCTGTGTCTGAGCAAATTTTTAATAAAATCCACGATCTACTTAGCAAAAATGGGGCTAAATTTAGAGTGATAGAGCATGAGAGTGCTAGGACTTCAGAGGAGGTCGCTAAGATAAGGGGCACGAAGATGAGTCAGGGCGCAAAGGCGCTGGTGTGCTCTATAAAGGGCGTAGATGAGGAGAAATTTAGGCAAATTTTTAAAGATGAAAATGTGCTAGATGGCTACTTGCTAGATGATGAAAAGCCAGCGATGAAGGCTGGTAAAATTTACTTGCTAGCGGTTTTGCCAGCGGACGAGCAGGCTGATCTTAACGCGCTTGCACAAAAATTTGATGGTAAAAGAGCGAGCCTTGCTAGTCCAGAGGAGGTTACGGCCTTGGCTGATTGCGTATTTGGCTCGGTTCCGCCATTTAGTTTTCATAAAAATTTGCACCTTGTTGTGGACGAGAGTTTGCTAGAGCAAAACGAGGAGATCGCCTTTAATGCAGGGCTTCTTGATAGATCAGTCGTTTTAAACGCAAAAGACTACGTTAGGATAGTAAAGCCGGTGTTTGTTAAATTTGCAAAAGAAAAGTGCTAGGCTAACCACTTCCTAGCACTAAATTTGTCGGGAGAAAAATGAATTTAAGTAATGCAAAGACGAGAAATTGCTAAATTCATTTCAAGAGCAAATATTATCAAGGATAATCTTAAAATATAATAAATTATATTGATAAAATATGCATATTTTAGGGATATTTATCTTTATATATAAAAAAATATATTTTAAAAAGCAAAAATTTTGGCTCAAATTTTACTAAATTTAAAAAGAATTTATAAAAATTTGCTTAGCAATTATTAAGTTTAGCTTAAAGCCCATTTCGATAAAATCCTTAATCGTTCTTTTATCGTAAAAAAGACAATTTGATATAAGGAAAAACAATGAGCGATATCATCGCATACAAACTAAATGGCGAAATAGTCGATACTCAAAGTATCGCAGGGCGTGAGAGTAGTGCTGAGCCTATCTATTTTGACAACTCAAAAGAGGCACTACACGTTATCAGACACTCCTGTGCACACCTCATGGCACAAGCTATCAAATCACTCTATCCAAAGGCGAAATTCTTTGTCGGACCAAACGTAGAAGATGGATTTTATTATGATTTTAGAGTTGATGATGAGGGCACGAAGCTAGGCGAGAGCGATCTAGCAGCGATCGAAGATAAGATGAAAGAGCTTGCTGAGAAGAAATTTGACATCGTTAAAACCTGCTCAACTAAAGCTAATATGAGTGAGAAATTTAAAAACGACGACCTAAAACAAGAGGTCTTAAAAAGAATTCCAGATGGCGAAGTGAGTAGCTACGCACAAGGCGATTTTGAAGACCTTTGCCGCGGACCACACGTGCCAAATACTAAATTTTTAAAATTCTTCAAGCTTACACGCGTGGCTGGCGCATATCTTGGCGGCGATGAGAGCCGTGAGATGCTAACTAGAATTTACGGCACAGCTTACGCAGACAAAGAGAGCCTAAAAGAGCACATCCGCATCATCGAAGAGGCTAAAAAGCGCGATCACAGAAAGCTTGGCGTCGAGATGAAGCTATTTACATTTGATGAAGAAGTGGGCGGCGGTTTGCCTATCTGGCTACCAAATGGCGGACGCTTAAGATCAAAACTAGAGCAACTTCTATACAAAGCTCACCGCGACCGCGGCTACGAGCCAGTGCGAGGTCCTGAGCTTTTAAAGGCTGACGTGTGGAGAAGAAGCGGCCATTACGCAAACTATAAAGAAAATATGTACTTTACAACGATCGATGAGACAGAGTATGGCATCAAACCGATGAACTGCGTTGGTCACATCAAAGTCTATCAAAGTGACATCCGCTCTTACCGCGACTTGCCGCTTAAATTTTTCGAGTATGGCGTCGTACATCGCCATGAGAAAAGCGGCGTGCTTCACGGACTTTTCAGAGTTCGCGAATTTGCACAAGATGACTCACATATCTTTTGTATGCCAAGCCAGATCAAAGAAAATATCTTAGAAATTTTAAAATTTGCTGGCACGATAATGGAAAATTTTGGTTTCCACTACGAGATGGAGATTTCAACCAAGCCAGCCAAAGCTATCGGTGGCGATGAAATTTGGGAAACTGCTACAAAAGCGCTAAAAGAAGCTCTTGATGAAAACGGCTTTAAATACGGCATCGACGAGGGTGGCGGCGCATTTTATGGACCGAAGATTGACATTAAGATAACTGACGCGCTTAAGAGAAAATGGCAGTGCGGCACGATACAAGTCGATTTTAACCTGCCAGAGCGCTTTGATCTAGGCTACATCGATGCAAACAACGAAAGACAGCGCCCAGTAATGCTTCACAGAGCCTTGCTTGGCAGTTTTGAGAGATTTATAGGAATTTTACTTGAGCACACTGCTGGCGAGCTACCATTTTTCATAGCTCCTACGCAAGTCGTCATCGTGCCTATTAGCGACGCGCATTTAGACTACGCAAAAGAAATTTCACGCGAGCTAAGAAAGATCAACGTCGATAGCGAGATCGCAAGTAAAAATGAGAGTTTAAATAAGAGAATAAGAACGGCAGAAAAACAAAGGGTGCCTATGATAGTCGTGCTAGGAGACAACGAAGTAGCGAACAAAAGCGTTGCGTTGCGCGACAGACAGGCTAGGACGCAGAGCGATATGAGCTTGGCGGAATTTATAAATTTAACGAAGGAGAAACTTAGTGAGGTACATTTTTGAGTAAGGAAAATGAAGTATTGCTCAATGAGGACATAAGGGCGAGAGAGGTAAGATGTGTAGGGGATGATGGCACGGCATACGGTGTCATCTCAAGAGATGAGGCTTTGGAGATCTCAAACAAGCTTGGGCTTGATCTAGTGCTTATAGCGCCAGATGCGAAGCCGCCAGTTTGCAAGATAATGGACTATGGTAAATTCCGCTATCAGCAAGAGAAAAAGCAAAAAGAGGCCAAGAAAAAGCAAAAAACCATCGAGATAAAAGAGATAAAACTCTCTGTCAAGATCGCCCAAAACGATATAAACTACAAGGTTAAACACGCAAGCGAGTTTTTGCAAGATGGCAAACACGTTAAATTTCGTGTATTTTTAAAGGGTCGCGAGATGAGCACCCCAGAGGCTGGCGTAGCCATGCTTGAGAAGGTCTGGGAGATGATCAAAGATGAGGCCGACCGCGACAAAGAGCCTATAATAGAAGGTCGTTATGTAAATATGCTTGTAACTCCAAAAAAGGGTTAAATTCTCACAAAGAGCAGGCTAGGGCTTGCTCTTTTTCATTAAATTTTTAATACAAAAACTCACAAATAACTATTTTTCAAAAATCCTATCATTTTATATCTGCTAAATTTACGCAAGGGTGTTTGCGTGGCTGATGTGGCTTGCGAGTTTGTAAATTTGAGTGTTTGCATGGGTGTTTTAAACCAAATTTTGTCTAATTGCAGGCTAAATTTGGTAAGAAACTTGATTGTTTGTAGATTAAATTTATCAAATTTTAATCTTTGCTTAGCAGAATTTAATCATTTTGCTATCGCTAGCGTGGATTGTTTTACTGAAATTTGAGTAGGCAAAAGCTCGCCTGATAGAGTAAATTTGATAATCATCTTGCGATTTGTGAATTTATGGTGCTTTTGTGAGTGTCATGAGCTAAATTTCATCTAATAGGTTGCTAAACTTGACGAGAGAAATATAGCTTTAATAAGTGCCCTTTGCAAATCTTTTGGCCGCTTTTATTTTATTTGCAGCTAAATTTGGCAAGAAATTTCTTTGTTTATAGCTTAAATTTATAAAATTTTAATTTTTGCTTGCTGGAATTTGTTCGATTTTTTATCGCTTTAAAATTCTTTTTATAAAGGTATTGACTATTTTTGTTTATGCAGTAGCAAAATTTAATAAGAGAAATTTAGGAGTTGTTCGGCTGATGGTAGGACTTCATTATTTAGTCTTTCTATGCCGAAGTTGCAAGCGCTATTAAAAATCCTTAAAGTCGCTAGAAATGCATCTGCTACAAAGCTTCTTATCGCCAAGTAGCCACGCATAGAACGCACCACTCGTGCGATCAAGCAAAATATCACCCATGGCAAAAACTTTCAATTTTACTGGATGAGCCTTGCCACACCACTATTTGCCGCCATATCGGCTCTTTTGACAAAAATTTATACCAAAAACTCTAAAAAATGTGATCTGCTAGCCACCCTAATGAAATTTACCCAAGCTTCAAATCCACATCTGCCACGCCAGTAAAAATTTGTTAAAACGAACGCCGCATAAAATACTTCAAACTAGCGTAAATTTGATAGCTTGCTAGTAAAATTTGCTATATAAAAGGCAAATTCTATTTTGGCTAAAAATCATAGCCTGCCTCGTATCGATTTACGCCCAAATTTAACTTGGACGTAAATTTACAGAGCCAAATTGGCCTACACATATCCTTGATCTATCATCGCATCAGCCACTTTTCTAAAGCCAGCGATATTTGAGCCAAGCACTAGGTTACCCTCATCGCCAAACTCTTTGCTTGTTTCGTAGCTTAGTTCAAAGATGTGGTTCATGATGCCATGAAGTCTGCGATCGACCTCCTCAAAGCTCCACGAAGTCATGCCAGCATTTTGCATCATCTCAAGTCCGCTTGTGCCCACGCCGCCAGCGTTTGCTGCTTTTGCTGGAGCAAAGTGAAAGTCTTTTTGCGCAAGCATGAAATTTATCGCATCAAGCGTGCTTGGCATGTTTGCGCCCTCAGCCACGAAGCGGCAGCCATTTGCGTAAAGCACTTTTATGTCAGCTAGGTGAAGCTCGTTTTGTGTCGCACACGGGAAGGCTCCGTCGCATGGCACGTCCCAGACGCCGTTTCTGCCCTCTTTGTATTCGCTCACGCTTACATATTTTGCGTTTGGTCTAAATTTGGTGTATTCGCTAAGGCGAGTGCGTCTCACTTCTTTTAGCTCTTTAAGCACCGCTAGATCGATGCCCTCAGCGTCATAGACATATCCGTTTGAGTCAGAGACGGTGATAGGCAGTGCGCCTGCTTGATAGAGCTTTTCGACTGTGTAGATGGCGACATTTCCGCTACCGCTGACGCTGCATTTTTTGCCCTCTAGATCAAGTCCAGCTTTTTTTAGCATGTTTTGAGTGAAATATACTAGTCCGTATCCAGTAGCCTCTGTGCGCGCTAGGCTGCCGCCCCAGTTTAGCCCCTTGCCAGTTAGGATGCCATCAAACCTGCCAGTTAGCTTTTTATACTGGCCAAACATATAGCCGATCTCTCTAGCGCCCACGCCGATGTCACCTGCTGGCACATCTACGGTGTTGCCGATGTGGCGGTAAAGCTCACTCATAAATGCCTGACAAAAGCGCATTATCTCGCCCTCGCTCTTGCCCTTTGGATCAAAGGTGCTGCCGCCTTTTGCGCCACCGATATTTACGCCAGTGAGCGAGTTTTTGAAAATTTGCTCAAATCCAAGAAATTTTAGCACGCCAAGATCGACGCTTGGGTGGAGTCTTAGACCGCCTTTGTATGGGCCAACGGCTGAGTTAAACTGCACGCGGTAGCCGTTATTTACCTTCGGTCTGCCATCGTCGCCTGTGTATGTCACGCGAAAGATCACCGTGCGCTCAGGGATGACGATGCGCTCTAGGATCGCGTGTTTTTGGTACTTGCTCTCTCTTTTGATAAGCGGCTCTAGGCTGTTTAAAACCTCAGTCGCAGCTTGGACAAAGACGCCTTGACCTGGGTTGGTCTTCTTTATCCACTCCATCGTTTGTTCGATGTACTCGCTCATTTTTGCTCCTTTTTCCTTTTTTTGTAGTTAAATATTAACTCGGCTAGAAAAAATTTTTATTTAAAGATATTTTAATATTTTTATTTTGGGCAATGAGTGTTACATATCGAAACTAAATTTATAAAAAGTGGTTTTTGCATCATTTGTTGGGATAAATTTATAAAAGAGGATTTGGTTAGAGTGAGCCTAAATTTACTAAATTTGCGCCATCTCTTGCCAAAAAGGTAGTGCCGCGTCGTCTACTTGGACAAAATTTAGGATTTGCTCGGATGATGGCATGGTTTTGCCATTTAGTCTTGCTATATAGGTGCTGGCAAGCGCTATGAAAAATTTTTCAAAGTCACTCGCAACGCGCCTACTGCAAAGCTCCTCATCTCCAAGTAACCACGCATAGACCGCACCACTCGCGCAATCAAGCAAAAATATCCAAGGATCACCCACGGCAAAAACTATCAAATTTGCTGGCCTCTCCTCGCCACTCCACCATTTTCCACCAAACTCATCTACGCTGTTTAGGCGCACTAGCTCGCTTGTGTAGTCACCTCTAGAGCCAAAGCTGATATTGCAAATTTCAAAGTTACCAAGGTCAAATTTGCTTAAAAGCTCTGTAAATTTAGCTGGGAAATTTACGACAAGGCTCTTTTGCGCTTGCATAAACGCCGAAGCGTCCTTTTGCGGCAAAAGTCTCATACCAGTCATACCCTCTTGCTCTAGCGGCAAGAAAATTTGATCTAGCTTCCCAGCGATCTCATCTAATTTTAAAAACATATCGCTCCTTAAATTTGATAAATTTTGGCAAATTTTATCAAATTTAACCCAGTGTGCTTTTAAATTTGGGTTATAATCGCCATAAATTTAAGGAGCTAGCGTGGTTAGATCATATCCTCTTGATATGCCTGGCGTGGAGTTTCGCGGGCACGGTGTAACTGGCATTTATGAGATGGGTGAGCGCATTGCATTTGTGCATTTTGCTTTTGGGGTGCCTAGTGAGCTAGAGATAGCTCAAAAACTAACGCCAAACTACGTGCTACTAGATACATTTTCACGCGACTTTAGCGAGCATAAAAGATCAATGCTTACCTATAAGCAAAGCGAAATTTTCATAGCCAGCGACGCACTTTGCTACCCAGAAAATGGCTACTTCGTGCTAAATACTAGATACTACAAGGGCTACATAAACTCCCCAGCAAAGCTCATAAAGATAGATAACGGGCAGATGAGCGAGCTCGGCGTTGCTAAGGAGCCTATAAAAGAGATATATAACGACGCTAAAACGTATGAATTTGATGGTTTTTACGTGCGAATGAGCTCGCCATTTATGATGGAGTGTAAAGAAATTTTGGGCGGTGCAGCGCTTAATTGCGAAGCAAAAGATGAAAATTTAAACGCTAATTTGCCGCCCAAAGAGCAGGGCGCAAGGATAGGCAAGACCATCTGGCGTCTAAAGCTTGGCGCATATCTCTACACGCCAGTTTGCCTGCGTGAGGGAGTGCTTTACTTTGGCACCGCTGGCAAGGGCGGAGATCTATACGCCGTGGATGCAAAAAGTGGCGAGGTGGTGTTTAAGTTTAAAACCAGTGGCACGGAGCATTTTGTTTGGGTCGATGGTCAAATTTTACTCGCAAACAGCAAAAATAAGCCAGTTTTGATAAGCGCCAAAGATGGCTTGCTATTAAAAGAGATAGAGTTTGAGAAATTTAGCCTTAGCGCAGATCAGATCATGCTAGTAAGCGGTGGCAGGCTCTATGCTGTGGCAAATGACGGAGCTAAAATTTACGCAGTTTGCACGGAAATTTAGCCTTGGCGAAATTTATCGCCAAAGCCGCAATAAGATAAATTTATCTCTTCTTTTTATATCTTTTTATCGCCTCTACGATGACCTCTTCTAGGTCGTCATTTGGCTCTTTGTTCATATCGTCGTAGGTGTTTTCAAGGATAGTTTTTAAGTTTTTCTCAACGTAGCTAGTATCGAAAAATCCCCTTCTAAATTCCTTACTCTTGCTGATCGTTAGCAAAAATGGAATGATCGTTCGCACGCCCTCGATGGTAAATTCTTCAAGTGCTCTTTCAAGCTTATTTACCGCGAGGTCGTAGTCGGTGGCTTTTACGATCAGCTTTGCGATTAGTGAGTCATAAAATGGCGGTATGGTGTAGTCTTTATAGACGTGGCTATCGACACGCACAGATGGGCCAAGAGCTGGATAGTAGCCCTCGATCGTGCCTGGTGCTGGGATGAAATTCTCCCAGACATTCTCAGCCGTGATCCTTGCTTCTATCGCGTAGCCGCGTGGTTTGATGTCGCTTTGCTCGATCTCTAAAATTTCACCAGCTGCGATCCTTATCTGCCTAACGACTAGGTCATGGCCTGTGATCTCTTCGGTGATGCCGTGCTCCACCTGGATACGAGTATTCATCTCCATGAAGTAAAAGTTGTTGTAGTCATCTAGCAAAAACTCGATCGTTCCTACGTTTGAGTAGCCCACAGCCTTTGCAGCGGCCACTGCGGTCACGCCCATGATCTTTCTTAAATTTTCACTGATCGAAGGACAAGGTGCGATCTCGATGATCTTTTGGTGGCGCCTTTGGATAGAGCAGTCACGCTCGCAAAGGTGGATGATGTTGCCATAGTTGTCGCCTAAAATTTGAAACTCGATGTGGCGAGGGTTTACGACTAGTTTTTCCATGAAAACTTCATCGTTGTTAAAGTATGCCTTTGCCTCTCTGGTGCACGACTCAAAGGCGTTTTGCATATCTTCTTCTTGCCAAACCTCTCTAATGCCACGGCCGCCTCCGCCGCCGCTTGCTTTTAAGATGACTGGGTAGCCTATGCGTCTGGCGTGCTCTTTTATGGCGTCCATGCTCTCGTCGTTTAGCTTCTCTGTGCCTGGTACTATTGGTATGCCGTTTTTCTTCATAAGATATCTTGCGACGTTTTTATCGCCCATTTTCTTGATCACTTCGGCTTTTGGACCGATGAATATAAGCCCAGCGTCCTCGACTGCCTTTGCAAATTCGTAGTTTTCACTTAAAAAGCCGTATCCTGGGTGTATCGCGTCGGCCCCGCACTCTTTGGCGAGCTTTACGATCGCTTTGGCGTCAAGATAGCCCTTTATTGGGTCGTCGCCCACTTGATAGGCCTCGTCAGCGATCCTGACGTGCAAGCACTCGCTGTCTGGCGCTGTATAAATTCCCACACTTTGGATGTATAAATCCCTACAAGCTCTGACTATCCTAACTGCGATCTCGCCACGGTTTGCGATAAGAATTTTACGTATCATAGGCTATCCTTTTTTAGGTTTTTCTTATCATATAACTATTCGATTTATTTTTAGATAAATTTATTAAGAGTATTTTTAAAATTTGAGTGCAAAGGCTAAATTTACACTCAAATTTAGTCATCTTTGGATGATCTGTGGAAAAGGCGTGGCTAGGGCTTTTTTGCTAAAATCAGCCGCTTCGATGGTGAAATTTGTAGCAAATTTTTGTATGCCCTCTTTTTTATACGCACGCCTTTGGATGGTGAAAAGGACTAAATTTCCGCCTTGTTTGGTGTAGCGGTATATCGAGTGCTCGGCTGTTGGAGTGCCATTTAAATTTGAAAATATCGTGATATCAAGATAAATTTCATTTGCCAGCGAGCCCTTTTTATAGGCCACTTTTAGCCCTTTTGCTTTTAGCTCTTTTAGATCATTTATCTTTTGCTCGACCGCTTGCTCTGGTGTAGCGTCAAATTTAAGGGTATTTAGCGAGAGCATGTAGCTAAAACTATCTATCTTCTCACCAGGGAGCAAGTACTCCTGCGTGAATAAATTTGGCACAGGCTTGGCTGAGCCTGCTAGCGAGTAGAGTCTGTTGTCAAATTTTATCTGCATCGGTTCAAAATACTGAGTAGCTGCGAGCAAGAGCGCTGGCAAAGCGATAAATGCTAAAAATTTCTTCATCAAATTCCTTTAAAATGGATTTACTATCATTACCCAGATGATGATGAGCATCGCGATAGTTGGCACTTCGTTGTAAGCTCTAAAGAAGATGCCACTTTTGTTACAGCGTTTCTCTTTGAGCTGCTTCATGTAGCGTCCAAGGTCTAGGTGATAGATAGCCATCAAGATGACAACTAAAATTTTGACATGGATGTGACCAGTTTTTATAAGATCAGGCATCGCGATAAGTATCAAAATGCCAGTGACAAATGAGCCTATGAGTGCGACCCAGCCGATGTAGTGATACATCTTATACTCCATCACTTCGACCACTTTTACAAAGTCAGGTTTGTCCATGTTTTCTACGTGATAAACGTAGAGCCTTGGCTGATAAAACAGCACTGCCATCCACGAGATGAAAAACAAATAGTGGAGGTATTTTAAGTAAAGATAATATTCTGCCATAACGTCTCCTTATCTAAAAAGTATCTCTTTTCTAGCTTCAAATTCAGCCTTGCTGATCGCACCACTCTCAAAAAGCTCGTAAAGCCTTTTTAAGTCGTCCTCTTTATCTTTTAGTTTTACTCTCTCTTTTAGCTCGGCCTTTTGTAAATTTTTCTCGACATAAGCGCCAACCAAAAATGCATCGATGATCCACCAAATGCCCCAAATAGCCAAAAATAAGTAACCAATGAGGATGATTTGCAAAGAGTAACCGATAAAAAATAGTCCCATCATCAAAAAGCCAGTGATAAATTTACCAAGGTAAATTCTATGCGCTCCAAGCCAGCCAGTAAGTAGCCAAAGCGCGTATGCGACGTAGATATTATTTCCCACTCTCTCTCCTTTTTCTAAAACTTTGCCAAAGTATCATCACGACGCAAAGATCGATCATCACATCAGCAAAGTTAAAGACTGCAAAGTTAAACCACTTGTGCCAAAAGACATAATCCACGACGCCGCCATGGATAAATCTATCTGTGATGTTTGAGCTGCCAGCTCCTAACAAAGCTCCAAGCCAAATGGCATGCGAGCAAAGCAGTTTTTTTTCAACGACTAGATAGACAAAAACGCCTAAAATGAGAGCTATCTGGATAAATTTAAGCCACTCATCTAAAAAGGCAAACATCGAAAATGCAACGCCCTTATTATATGTAAGAACTAGCGAGAAAAACTCGCCCTCCCACGAAAAACCATCTATAAATATCATTTTTATCGCTTGATCAACGATAAAAATGAGAAAAAACGCGATGAAAAATTTAACTAAGCTTTTACGCATTTAGGGCTTTTACAAAAAATTTCTCAACTTCATCCATGCGTTTTTCAACTAAAGTTTGATTTTTACCTTCAAGCAAAAGTCTGATCAAATTTTCAGTGCCAGAGTATCTAAAGAGCGATCTTATGCCCTCTTTTGCAAGGCTAGCCTCAAGCTCTTTTAGTCCCTCTATCTTATCAAGCGGCTTTTTCTCTGTGATCTTTAAATTTAGCAAAATTTGCGGATACGGCTTTAGCTCGCCAAAAATTTCACTAGCTTTTTTGCCTTTTTTAAGCATCATCGCAACAACTTGCATCGAAGTAACAAGGCCGTCGCCAGTCTTAGCGTAGTCGTTAAATATGACGTGGCCGCTTTGCTCGCCGCCAAAATTTATGCCATTTTCTTTCATCATCTCAAGCACGTATTTATCGCCTACGTTTGAGCGAAGTAGCTTGATCTTATGAGCTTTTAGATAGTCATCAAGCGCGGCATTACTCATAACCGTAGCCACGATAGCTCCACCTTTTAGCGCCTTTTGCTCGTGTAAAAATGCAGCTAGTGAGCCAAGTATCGCGTCGCCATGCACAACTTCGCCGTTTTCATCGACAACGACAAGCCTGTCAGCATCGCCGTCAAATGCAAAGCCGATGTCAGCACGAAGCCTTTTTACCTCGCTTGCTAGATCTTCTGGGTGAAGTGCGCCGCAGTTTTGGTTGATGTTGCTACCATTTGGCTCGTCATTTATGACGATGACATCAGCTCCAAGCTCGCTAAATACAGTTGGCGCAACCTTGTAAGCAGCTCCGTTTGCCACGTCCAAAACTACTCGTAAATTCTTTAAATTTAGCTCTTTTGGGAATGAATTTTTGATCTGGACGATATATCTGCCGATAACATCGTCGATCCTCTTGTTTGCACCGATCTCTGTCATCGTTTTTTGAGCGTTTGCGATGAGCTCATCGTCGTAGAAGATTTTTTCTATCTCGGCCTCTATCGTCTCATCAAGCTTGTTGCCAAAGCTATCAAAAAATTTGATGCCGTTATCGTAGTATGGGTTGTGTGAGGCGCTTATCATTATGCCAGCGTCACAGCGCATATTTTCTGTTAAAAATGCGATCGCAGGCGTTGGCATAGGGCCTATTTGAAGGACGTTGTAACCAACTGCAGTTAGTCCTGCAACGATGGCAGTTTCGATCATATAGCCACTTTTTCTAGTATCTTTTCCAACTAAAATCACATTTGTCGCTGAGGTCTTTCTAAAGTAAATTCCAGCAGCCATTGCAAGGCGCATAGATGTTTGAGCTGAAAGCTTTTCGCCAGCCTTACCACGAACTCCGTCTGTTCCAAAAAGTTTCATAAATTTATCCTTTTTATTATAAAATGGTGCTATTTTATCAGAAATTATCAAATTTAAAATCTAAAATTTTATTTGTTTTAAAGCTGACTTAAATTCAGTTACAATTAAATATATTTTTCATATAATCACGGACTAAAATTATCAAAAAAGGTATATTATGGCAAACCATAAATCTGCTGAAAAAAGAGCTAGACAAACTATAAAAAGAACAGAAAGAAACAGATTTTACCGCACTAGACTTAAAAATATCACAAAAGCAGTGCGTGTAGCTGTAGAAGCTAAAGATCTAAATGCTGCAAATGAAGCTTTAAAAGTTGCTAACAAAAGCATCCACAGCTTCGTAAGTAGAGGCTTTTTGAAGAAACAAACTGCTGCTCGTCGCGTTAGTCGCCTTGCTCAATTAGTAAATACTCTAAAAGCTGCTTAATCTATTAAATTTTAATGTTTGCTGATAAACTTCATCCATTTTTGGATCGCTATGATGAAATTTCTACGCTTCTAAGCGATCCAAATATAGCAAACGATATCGAAAAGATGACAAAGCTCTCAAAAGAGCAATCATCTATCGAACCAGTCGCAACTGCTGCAAAAAAATATCTACAAATTCTAAACGACATCGAAGAGAATAAAGCTTTACTTGAGGACTCTGAGCTTGGCGAGCTTGCAAAAGATGAGCTTAAAAATTTAGAAATTTCAAGAGAGAAGCTTGAAGAAGAGATCAAAATTTTACTTCTTCCAAAAGATCCAAACGATGATAAAAATATATTTTTAGAAATTCGCGCAGGCACCGGTGGTGACGAGGCTGCACTATTTGTTGGGGACCTTTTTAACGCTTACATCAGATATGCAGAGCTTCGTGGATATAAATTTGAGATCGTTAGCCAAAGCGAGGGCAACACTGGCGGCTTTAAAGAGATCATCGTGCTTATAAAGGGTAAAGGTGCTTACTCTAGGCTAAAATTTGAAGGTGGCACACATAGGGTTCAGCGTGTGCCAGAGACTGAGAGCCAGGGCAGGGTGCATACCTCGGCTGTGACTGTGGCTATCATGCCAGAGGTTGAAGATAGCGAGATCGAGATCAACCCAAATGATATAAGAGTTGATGTTATGAGAAGCTCGGGCCACGGCGGCCAGTCGGTCAATACAACTGATAGTGCCGTTAGGATCACCCACATACCAACAGGACTTGTTGTCACAAACCAAGATGGCAAGAGTCAGCACAAAAACAAAGAAGCTGCGATGAAGGTGCTAAAAGCTAGACTTTACGAGATGCAAGAGCAAGAGAGGCTTGCTAAAGAGACTAGCGAGCGCAAGAGTCAAGTCGGCACTGGAGACCGCTCAGGCAGGATAAGAACTTATAACTACCCACAAAACCGCATAAGCGATCACCGAATAAATTTAACACTTTACCGCCTTGATGCGATCATGGCTGCAGGGCTATTTGACGAGATCATCGAGCCGCTTATCACTCACTATCAAGCAGAAGCTATGCTTGAGGCTGGCATCTAAGTCTAAAATTTATAAATTCTCACTAAGTCATTAAAAATCAAAAATCTACAAACTAAGATCTAAAGTCATTTGGTCTTGAAACGATCTTAGTTTGTCTGTTTTATAATAAAAAATAATATTTATTTATATATTTTTTCAAAAATAATTTAAATTAAATTTTTAGATTTTAGTTCATTTAGCGCGATATTTTAGGCTTTGGTAAATTATAAACCTTTACTTGTGATATTAAAAAATTTTATTAATTGATCATAAGTTCGCATTAATAATAATACTCTATAATACCCAAACATTAAATCAAAACAAGGAGAAAATATGTCACTAAGTGCAAGAAATCAACTAAATGTTGAGATATCAGAAGTAAGAACAGGTGCGGTAAATTCGCTAATAGCTGGCAAGCTAGCAGGTGGCGAGGTGCTAAAAGCAACTATTACAGTTGATAGTGAGAAAGCTCTTGATCTTAAAGTTGGTAAAAAAGCTATATTTTTATTCAAAGCTTCAAGCGTTATCGTTTCAAAAGATGATAGCATCAAGCTTAGCGCAACAAATCAAATTAAAGGCGTTGTTAGCGAGATAAAAGACGGCGCTGTAAATGCTGAGATTATCATCGACGCAAATGGCAGCAAAATTTCAGCTATCATCACAAGAGAGTCAGTTCATAACTTAGCTTTAAAAGCAGGCGACAAAGTAACTGCTATCATCAAAGCAACTCAAATCATAGTTGGTGTTAAATAATTTTTCGGAGCAAATTTGCTCCGACACTCTCCTTTTAAACTAATTTATAAATTTAAGTAAATATCCAAAACTAAATCTAAAAATTTCTCATAAATTTTTCAAAATACAAAATTTAATTAATATTTATTTTTTTGTAAATTTAAATGATAAAATCTCTAAACTTTATACTAAATTTACTTTAAAAGCCTATATAGCGTAAATATAAAGTCAAATTTAAATGAATTTAATTTTATTAAATATTACCAAACTACGTCCTATTCGGTATAATCTTTAATAAAATTTAATTATAAAAATTAAATTGCAAATTTTAATAAATTACTCTATAATGCTTAATAGCAATTATCTTACTTCAAAGGAGAGAGCATGAAAAATTCAGGTTTATCTAGAAGAGATTTTGTGAAATTTAGCGCTATCGGAGCCACAGCACTTGGCATGGGCGCAACAAATTTAATGGCAAGCTCAATGAACGAAAAAGATGTCAAGTGGGACGAAGAGTATGACGTAGTCATCATCGGCTCAGGCTTTGCGGCTCTTGCTGCTGGTGTGACATCGGCTAAAAAAGGCAACAAAGTCGTTTTGATCGAAAAGATGGGCCGCACAGGAGGCAACTCTGTCATCAACGGCGGAATTTTTGCCGTTCCAAATAGCGACATGCAAAAGAAAGCTGGCATCAAAGATAGCACCGAACTATTTATCAAAGACTGCTTGAAAGCAGGTCGCGGCATCAACCACGTTGATCTTTTGGCAAAGATCGGCGAGAGAGCGCAAGATGCATACAAACTCACACTTGATTGTGGTGCAAAATACATCGACCAGATCACTCACGCAGGCGGTCACTCAGTGCCAAGAAGCCTTCAAACAGAGGTCGGCAGCGGCGCTGGCATCGTGCTTCCTATGACTGCGACATTTGAAAAGTTAGAAGGCGCATCGATCAAAAAAAGGACAAAATTTGATGATTTTGTCTTTGACGACAAGGGCGCAGTTGTGGGTGTCATCGTCAGAGAAAACTACAAATTTGATGGCAACTTGATGAGTGATGATGTCGAAAACAAAGGCGGCGATACAAAATATATAAAAGCTAAAAAAGGCGTTGTGCTAGCAGCTGGCGGCTTTTGTAGGGATAAAATTTTTAGACGCCTTCAAGATCCAAGGATCACACCTGAGACAGACTCAACAAACCAACCAGGCTCAACAGCGGGCGCACTTTTAGCGGCATTTAGAGCGGGCGCTTATCCAGTTCAGCCAAGCTGGATACAATACGGCCCTTGGGGATGTGCCGATGAGACAGGCTTTGGCGTGGGATCGATGTTTAACGTAAATGGCTCTTTTCCGTTTGGAATTTCAGTCAATCCAAGAACTGGCAAACGCTACATGAACGAGCTAGCTGACCGCAGGACAAGAACTGAAGCTATGTTTAAAGTCATTCATGAAAAAGGTGAAGACGATAAAAACTTCCCTATCAACTTCTGCGACTCAAGAGCCCTTCCTCACATGCTTCCAGCCCACTATGAAAAGGCTATCGCAGCGGGAATTTGCAAGAAATTTGACACACTTGATGCTTTGGCAGCTGAGTATAAGATCCCAGTTGATGAGCTCAAAAAAACAGTCGCAAGATACAATGAATTTGTCAAAAAAGGCGTTGATGAGGACTTTGGCAAGCCAGTTGTTGAGACTACGACAAAGGGCATTGATATCTCAGTTCCGCCGTTCTACGCAGAGCGTGGCACGCCAAAAGTTCACCACACAATGGGCGGCCTAAATATCAACACAAAAGCCCAAGTCATGAACTCTCAAACAGCTATGCCTATACCAAATTTATATGCAGCTGGCGAGATCACTGGTGGCGTTCACGGAGCCAGCCGTCTGGGATCAGTGGCTATAACTGACTGCTTAACATTTGGCATGATCGCTGCTGAGACTATCGGCTAGAAAGAGGTGGCAGGCATTTGCTTGCCACTATAAATTTTTAAATCTATAAACCCCGTTTTTTACTCGCTCAAAAATTTTCTTCTCTTCAAGTAGCTTAAACGTGCTTATCACGGTTGGTTTGCTTACATTTAGCCTTTCGCAAATTTCTGAAATTTTAAGCACGATAAAGCCATTTTCATCGCTTAGCTCGCAAAGTAAATTTATGATCTCTACCTTTTTCTCGCCAAGAAGCGCCTTGTAAATTTCTTTGTCTAGCCCCAAATTTTATATCCTATCGCTACGCACCAAAGCGCGCCACATAAGAAATTTGCGATCATCACAGCCGCACTTCCAGCGTCCTTTGCTGCCTTTGCTAGGGCATGATAGTCTGGGCTTGCAAGATCAGTCACTCGCTCTAGGCTCGAGTTTAGGCACTCGCAAACTAGCACAAGCGCCATGCTAAAGATCAAAAATATGTTAAAAATAAGGTCAAATTTCCAAAAAAATAGCGAGATCGCAGCTATCAAAAATATGCAAATTTCTATGCGAAAGCTCTTTTCGTTTTTAAAAATTTCAGCCAAACCCTCTCTTGCGTAGCCAAAATTTTTAAAAAATTTATACGTTGGCTGGTTTCTCATAACTTTCCTTTTTGCGATTTTTGGCATAATTATAATTAAAAAAAGGATGAAATTTGAAACTTATTAGCTGGAATGTAAATGGGCTGCGCGCAGTCGTGGCAAAAGATGGCTTTGGCTGGCTTGATGAGGTTAAGCCTGATTTTTTAGGACTGCAAGAGATCAAGGTCAAAGAAGATGACGTACCAAAAGAAATTTACAACCTTGGCTTTAAAGATATCAGTGTAAACTCAGGCGCGAGAGCTGGCTACTCTGGCGTGATGAGCCTTGCTAAATTTGACGTGCAAACGCAAAAAGCAGCCTTTTTTGACGACACGGAGGGGCGAGTTTTGGAGCATAGATTTGATGATATCGTGCTTTTTAACATCTACTTTCCAAACGGACAAAAGGACGACGAGCGTCTGGCATTTAAGATGGACTTTTACGAGAAATTTTTAGCTTATTGCAAAGAGCTTATAAAAAGCGGCAAAGAGGTGATATTTTGTGGCGACGTAAATACCGCTCACCGCGAGATAGACCTTAAAAATCCAAAGGCAAATGCCAAAACTTCAGGCTTTTTGCCTATCGAGCGAGCGTGGATAGATGAGGTGCTAAAAAGTGGCTTTATAGATACCTTTAGAGCCGTAAATGGAGACGTTGCGGACGCTTACTCGTGGTGGAGCTACCGCTTTAACGCAAGGGCGAAAAATGTTGGCTGGAGGATTGATTATTTCTTTATCTCGCAGGGGTTAAAAGATAGGCTAAAAGACGCCTTCATCCTGCCAGAGATCATTGGTAGCGACCACTGCCCAGTTGGCATAGAGATAGAAATTTAGAGTACTCCCTCTTCTATCAGGTGGGTGATTAGGATTTTAAAGCCTAGAAATATAAGTATCGCTCCGCCTAAAAAAAGCGCCTTTTTCTCTAAAATTTTGCCCATAAATTTACCGATGTAAAAGGCGGCTAGGCTTAGCACAAAGCAGACTACGCCGATGATGAGCGCACTTTCAAATATACTAACCGCTTCAAAGCTAAGCGTGACACCAATGGCAAGCGCGTCGATGCTCGTGGCAAATGCACCTACAAAAATGGTCTTAATATCCATACTTAATGACTCGCCCGCCCCGCTGCTACAGGCCTCTTTTAGCATTTTAAAGCCAAGAAAACAAAGTATAAAAAATGCGATGAAGTGATCGATAGAGCTTATAAATTTAGCAAAGCTAATGCCTAGAAAATAGCCAAGAAGCGGCATGAGAAACTGAAAAAAGCCAAGCATAAAAGCTATAAATAAAATTTTGCCAAAGCCAAGGCTTTTATACCTTGCGCCGTTTGCCATATTTAGCGCTGCGCTATCCATGCTAAGAGCGAAGCTAAGAAGTAAAAGCTGCATAAATTCCCCTCAAAAAAGGGTGAATTTTAGTGCAAAAATATTAAATTTATTTTAAGCGTTTAGATATTTTTTGTATGATTTTGCTTTAAATTTAAAAAAGGAGAGAAGATGAAAAAATCTCTTGTTATTCTTTGTGGCGCGCTTGCTTTAAATTTACAAGCCGCAAGCATGGATGATATGATAAATAAAGGCGTCAAAATCGCCACTCACGCATCAAGTGGCGACTATAAAAGCTTAGTTAGTGAGGCGCTAAATGCTGCTGTGAGCGAGCTTTCAAAAGAGGGCTTTATAAACAACGCCACAGCTAAAATCCCACTTCCAAAAAGCCTTGAAATGGCGTCAAATTTAGCCAAAAAAGTGGGCGGCGAGAAGTGGGCGCAGGACCTTAGCAAGTCGATAAACAACGCTGCGACCACGGCTGTGCCAAAGGCTGCTGAAATTTTTAGCGAGAGCATAAAAAATATGAGCGAGGCTGATGTCAAAAAGCTCTTTAATGGCGGCAGTGACAGCGTTACGAAGTATTTACAACAAAGCTCTAGCCAAAAGCTAAAGGCGGCATTTACGCCGATAATTGAGAAAATGATGAGCGATAATAGCTTTGCAACAGCCTATAATGGGCTAAATTCTTTCATCGGTGGCTCAGCTAAAAACAACGAAACTATAAAATCAGTCAAAAGCCTAGCTAAAAATTTAGGCGCAAGCGAATATGTGCCGGATGATGGCGAAGATCTAAACGCTTATATAACGAGAAAGACGCTAGATGGGCTATTTAACGTGATGAGCGAGAAAGAAAAGGGGCTAAGAAGCGGCTTTAGCCTAGATAGCGGCAAAAAGGTGCTTGACTCGATCTTTAAATGAGAAATTTAAGCGCTCAAAACAAAGCTGACATCGCTCTTATCGTAGTTGCCGTTGTTTGGGGCGCTACGTTTTTACCCATGGCAAATGCGCTAAAGACAAATGGCGTCTTTGTCATGCTCTTTTGCCGGTTTTTTCTCTCGGCTATCTTTATGTGCTTTGTCGCGCTTAAATTTACTAAGAAATTTGATAAAAAGAGCGTCATCTACGGCGTTATCCTTGGAGTGGTGCTCTTTTTGTCATTTACAACGCAAACTTATGCTCTAAAGCTCACATTTAGCTCGAGCGTCGCCTTTATCACGGGGCTTGAGTGCGTGATAGTGCCTTTTATGGCGGCTTTTATTTTTAAAAATAAGATAACCATTTTTGCCATTTTAGGCGCTATCATCGCAGTTTTTGGGCTTTGGCTCTTAAGTGGCGCCACGCTCGCACTTGGGGCTGGCGAGGCATTAGCACTTGTTTGCGCGATATTTTACGCACTTTATACTACGCTAAATGGCCACTTTGTAAGAAAAAGCGAGCTTTATTTGCTTGTCTTTGTAGTATTTCTCACAAATGCCCTGCTTTCACTTGTTTTTGCGCTTTTTCAGGGCACTATCGTGCCAAATTTTGATAGGGAATTTTTCATAGCGATATTTATCACGACGGTGATAGGCACCATATTTTGCTACTTTGTGCAAACTATCGCCCAAAGATACACGACCGCTAGCAAGGCGGCTTTGTTTTTCTGCCTAGAGCCAGTCTCAGCTGGACTAATTGGCTACTTTTTTGCTGGCGAGATACTTAGCATCTGGCAAATTTTTGGAGCAGCACTCATCATCTTTGGCGTCATTTTTAGCGAATTTGGCAAGCAAATTTGCTCTAAATTTAAGCTCTAAAAGACAAAAAGCTTCATTTGCGAGTCTATTTTCTCATCTATAAACTCGCCCTCAAATCTCTCTTTTAACATTGCTAAAACCGTCTTTTCATCGTAGTTTTTAGCCCCGTTTATCTCAAGGTGCCAGCAGATATTCTCAGCTGCTTCTTGCACGCTTCGTTTAGCGATCCTAGTTTCATTTAAAATTTCACTCTTATAGGCGATGCCTTGCTCGTTTAGCCACACTTCAAGCCTATCTACTACGTTTTTTTGCGAGAGTGTGCGGCCAAATTTTTCAAAAAATGGCTCAAGCAGATCAGAGCTTCTAGGCTTGTCCCAGCCAAGATAGAGCTTTTGCTTGGCGCAGTTTTGAAATTTCAAAAAATCTTCATCGCTTGCAATGGCTGGGCTCATCGTGCAAATGGCGATATCAAAGAGCCTTGCTGGCTTAAATTCTCTCCACGAGCAAACCTCGCTGGTTAAATTTGTCACGCCAAATCTCTTTGCGTCCTCGTTTAAAATTTCTATCATCTTTTCTGAGCTATCGATGCCAGTTATATGCTTAGCCGTTTTTGATAAAAATATGCTCCAAACGCCCGTACCACAGCCAATATCAAGGATATCTTTGCCACTAAAATCAACTCCCCAAGCCAAGGCTTTACCAAAAATTTGCTGCTGTATAGTGCTGATCTTGCCGTCAAATCTTTGGTAGTTTGACGCCTTTTTATCCCATAAATTTTGCATTTTAGCTCCTCATTTTTGGTTATAATTTTAGCAAAAAAGGTCAAAAATGAGAGATTTTATATATCACGTCACCATCCCGCCACAAGCCATCGACATGCACGGTCACATGAATAATGTCTATTATTTCACGCTTATGCAAGAGGCCGCATTTGCCCACTCCGCCGCTGTTGGCGACACGGTCGAGGCGCAGTATAAAAGGGGTGAAATTTGGCTCATTAGAAAAAATGAAGCAAAATATATAAAAAGCGCAAAGCTGATGGATGAGATAGAAATTTACACCTACACGCAGACTGAGGGCAAGGCGACATCATGCAGATATTTTGAGTTTAAAAAAGATGGCGAGCTAATAGCAACTGGCAAGACGGAATTTGTCTATATCGATCTAAAGACAAACCGCCCAAAAGCTATCCCAGCGCAGATCATCGCGCTTTACTCGTGACCGCACTCGTCGCAAACGCCCTTTATGACGGCGCTTTTTATATTTTTAGCGACGCTTAGATGTGGCATGTCGATGTTTGTCACCTTGTGGCAGACGTCGCAGATGAAGTAGGCTTTGGCCTCATTTGCCAGCTCGTAGTAGCTCTTGTGGTTGTTTTCAGTTTTTATCACGAGATTTTCTTTTTCAAAAATTTCCATACTTCTATAAAAGGTCGTCTTGTTTGCGTCAAGAATTTGCAAAATTTCATCGTAGCTTAGAGGCGTCTTGGCGTTTTGTAAAATTTCAACAAGCTTTATGCGAAGCGTCGTGGCTTTGATATTGTGCTCTTCTAAGAAATTTCTCGCGTTCATCTTTGCCCTTTTTATTTTTCGTATATTAACGCTAAAAGATTTAAACTATATTTAAAAGAAAAGGCTAAATTTAGGCATTTGCTTTTTAAGTTGCAACCAAGTTGCATTTTGCTAAACTTCGCAATTATTTTTTAAAGGAGAGATAATGAGAAAAATTATCGTTTTTTTAGCTGTTTGTGCTTTGTCTCTTTTTGCAAAGCCGGTTGTGACTACTAGCATACTGCCAACGAAATTTTTTGTCGAGCAGATCGCTGGAGATACGTTAGATGTAAATGCGATGGTTGGCAAAGGCGCTGATCCGCACACCTATGAGCCAAAGCCAAAGCAGATGAAGGAGCTTGAAAAGAGCGAGCTTTACTTTGCTATTGGCATCGAGTTTGAAGATGCGTGGCTGGATCGCTTCTCAAAGACGTTTAAAAATTTACGCATCGTAAAGACGCAAGAGGGCATCGAAAAGATCGCTATGAGTGACGAGCACGAACATGAAGAGCACCACGAGCATAAGCACGAGGGCGAGCATAAGCACGAGCATCATGACCACGAGGGCGAGCACCATCATCACCACCATGACGGCCTTGACCCACACATCTGGCTTGACCCTATCTTAGTAAAAACTCAAGCTGATAACATCGCAAAGGCGTTAATAGAGAAATTCCCGCAAAATGCAAAGCTTTATGAGGAGAATTTGGCTAAATTTAAAGCTAGTCTTGACGAGCTTGATAGCTTTATCAAAAATGAGCTAAAAGATGTCAAAACTCGCGAATTTATCGTATATCACCCATCTTGGGGCTACTTTGCAAAACGCTATAACTTAGAGCAAATCGCCATCGAGATAGAGGGCAAAGAGCCAAAGCCAGCTGAGCTAAAAGAGCTTATAGAAGAAGCCAAAGAGCACGGTGTAAAGGTCATTTTCGTGGCTCCACAGTTTCCAACAAAGGCTGCAAATTTGATCGCAAAAGAGACTAGCTCAAAGGTCGTCATGATAGACCAACTGCCTGAAAACTGGCTAGCCGAGATGAAAAAAACGGCTGAAATTTTCGCTAAAAGTCTATAAAAATGTTAGCACGCCTGATCGTCATTTGCCTACTAACCATAAATGCTTTCGGGTGTGCTCTATGCTCGCTTTATAGCCCAACAGCTCACGTTAGCGCAAAATTTGTCGCACACGAAAATAACATCACGCAGATAGCCTTTACTTGGACCTTTTCGCAAAATTTCTCAGATCTTATGAAGCAAAATTTTGACCTAAATCAAGATGAAAAGATAGATGAAAAAGAGCTTAGAAAGATCCGCTTAAATTTACTAGACTACCTTGTGCCAAGGCACTATCTAACGGACATTGAGTATTATTACAAGGACGAAAACGCCACTAAAATAGAGCCAAATTTAAATGAATACAAACTCTATTTTGACGAGGGCAGGCTTAAATTTGACGTGAGTTTTAAGACAAATTTAGTGGTAGCTGAGGGGCTTGTCGTGTCGGTTGATATGGAGGACAAGGAGGGCTATTTTAACTTCAAATTTACGCAAAATAACGCATTTTTGGTGGGTGAAAGCTTCTGGGCGATACCAAATTCAAACTCAAATTTGATATTTTTTACATTTTCAAGCAAGGCTGCAGCCAAAGCTCACAATGAAAAGCCAGCGCTTAAAGAGCTGCTAAAAGAGCCAGTAGCGGGCGTGAGCGATGAGAATTTAAGCCAGATAGACAAGATCGATGAGGCTAAATTTGACATCGTCTCAAAAACTAGCTTAAGCTTGCTTGATAGGCTAAAGCAAATTTTAAGAAGCGTGGATTACAAAAGTCCGCTTGCGCTGCTATTTTTAGCATTTATCTCATTTGGCTATGGTTTCTTGCACGCTGCTGGAGCAGGGCATGGCAAGGTGCTAACAAGCTCATATTTTGCCGCAACTGGTGGCAGCTACAAAAGGGCGTTTTTATTTGCGCTAAAGATCGGCTTTTTGCACGTTGTGGGCGCATTTGTCTTTGTCTTTGCTAGCTTTTTGCTACTTCGTGAAGTAAGCAGCGACCTCACAAAGGACACAGCTAGCATAACGACCGCGTTTTCTGGGGTTGTGATCTTTTTTGTGGCGATTTTTATGCTCGTTAAAAAGATCAAATTTTATCTCTCAAGCAAAAATGAGACTAAATTTTATATTTTTAGATCAAATTTAAGCCAAAATTTGAGTAAAAATACAAAATTTAAAAGCGAATGCGGCTGTCAAATTTGCTCAGCTAAAAAGCCAAAGAGCAAAGAGGAGTGGCTAGTAGCGGCCGCTGCGGCTCTTGTGCCCTGTCCAGGCACGATACTAGTCTTTGTGCTGGCAAATGAGATAGGCAGCTACCTTGCAGGCGTGATAAGTGGCGTATTTATGGCGCTTGGCATGAGTGTGGTGATATTTGTAGCGGCAGTTTTTGGCTCAAAGATCAGCACGAACATTAAGCTAAAAAAGTTTAAAATCTACGCAGAATTTGCAGCCCTTGGCATCATGCTTTGGCTTGGACTTTTCATTTTTGTCACGACATTTACGCAAAAGAGTCTGTTTTGAAAGATGTTATAAAAATTAGAAATTTAAACTTTAGCTACGATAAACAAGTCGTTTTAGAGGACATAAATTTAGACTATAGTAGCGACGAGTTTTTAGCGATAATTGGTCCAAATGGCGGGGGCAAAAGCACGCTTTTAAAGCTCATTTTAGGGCTTCTTAAGCCTCAAAGTGGCGAGATAAAGCTCTTTAGTAAAGAGCCAAGCGAGGTTAGTAAATTTATAGGCTATGTGCCGCAAAATTTCCTCTCAAATCAAAGCTTTCCGATGATGGTTTTAGAAGTCGTTTTAATGGGGCTAATCGATAAAAAAATCTTTGGTTTTTACTCAAAAGATGAAAAGGCTCTAGCACTAAGTGCCCTTGAGAAGGTTGGTATGAGGGAGTTTGCAAACGCAAGGATCGGCGAGCTAAGTGGTGGTCAAAGGCAGCGCGTCTATATCGCTAGAGCGCTTTGTGCAAACGCAAAAGTGCTCATCTTAGATGAGCCAACGGCAAGCATCGACACAAAAGGGCAGGCTGAAATTTATGAAATTTTAAAGGGCATAAACACAAATGGCGTGGGCGTGGTTTTGGTAAGTCACGACCTAAATATCGTGCTAAATTATGCTACAAAGATCGCTTACGTGAGTAAAAATTTACACATTCACAAAACACATGAAAACCTTGCAAAGAGAGAATTTATCGAGCATCTAGCTAGAACGCACAGCCATTTTTGTGATGTCGAGATCGCACTTGGCGAGTGCGGCTGCGAAAAAACAAAGAGCAATGTTTTTAAATTTTAAAGAGAGAAAATGAGTGAAATTTTAGAGTTAAATTTTATGCAAAATGCCTTTATTGCGGGCATTTTAGTAAGCATAATATGCGGCATGATAGGCTCGCTTGTCGTGATAAATAAGATGACTTTCATCGCTGGAGGCATCGCACACGGCGCGTATGGCGGCATAGGACTTGCATTTTTCTTCTCGCTTGAGCCACTTTTTGGAGCTAGCATATTTTCGCTATTTTTAGCGCTCATCATCGCCACGATCACGCTAAAAGATAAGACAAACATCGACTCTGTAATAGGCGCTATTTGGGCGATTGGCATGGCGATTGGTATCATTTTCATCGATCTAACGCCTGGCTATAACGCTGATCTTATGAGTTATCTTTTTGGCTCGATCCTTGCAGTTAGCGGCACAGATATTATTTTTATGAGCGTTTTAGACCTCTTGTTTTTGGCTCTTATCGCACTTTTTTACCGCCAGTTTGTGGCGATCAGTTTTGATGCGGAGTTTGCAAAACTTCGCGGGGTCAATACGACATTTTTTCACTATCTGCTAGTTTGCATGATGGCGCTTTGCGTGGTGGCTACGATACGCGTCGTAGGGCTAATACTTGTCATCGCGCTACTTACTATACCGCCATATATTGCTCAAATTTTTGCCAAAAGACTTGGGCTAATGATGCTAATCTCAACTATTTTTTCTATCATTTTTTGCTTTATCGGCCTTGTGATTAGCTTTTATTTCAACCTCACAGGCGGAGCTAGCATCATCTTAGTCGCCTCGCTTTGCTTTTTCGCGTTTAGTTTTAAATTTAAAAGCTTGCGCTCGTAGCTCTTTTTAACCTAAAAAGCGTCCAAACTAAAAAGCAAATCGCCGTAAAATAGACGCTAAAAAAGAGCGCTAGCCACATAAATTTGATCTCAAGTCTTAGCCAAAAGACTACCACGTAAAAGAGCGAGCATTGAAGCACGAGCTGTCTAAAGCCATTTAGTAAAAAGATCGCCACTGGGCGTTTTATCGCTTGTAGCGTGCTGCCTGAGATGTTTATCGTGCCGTAAGCCATGTAGGCAAGTGAGTTGATGCCAAGGTAGAGCTTTGCCACTTCTAGCACGGCTGGCGTGCTGTCAAAGAGCTTGATCGCGCTCTCGCCAAAAAGCCTTATAAAGATGTAGGCAAAGGCGCAGTAGATGAGCAAAAAAAGAAGCGATAGTTTGTAGCACTGCAATGCTCTTTGAAAGCTATTAGCGCCGTAGTTTCTTGAGATGATGCTAAGCACCCCTGCTGCCATGCCGATGGTCGGAAGCACTAAAATTTGCTCGATCCTTAAGGCTATGCCATAACCTGCCACTGTATTGACGCCGTAAAAGCTTACAAATTTTAAAAGCACTAGCGAGCCAAGCGACATTGAGAGGTAGTTTAGACAAGCTGGCAAGGCTTGCTTTAGTATCTTTGCCCAGACGGCGAAATTTGGCACGAAGTAACCTAAATTTCTAGGCTCTATCATCTTGCTTTTTCTTACTTTAAAAAAGAGATAGATCATGCCTAAAAACTGCACGCTAGCCGTTGCTAGTGCAAGACCTTTTACTCCAAGCGCAAAGATAAAAGCAAAAAGATAGCAAAAAAATGCGTTGATAAAAAGGCCACAAAATAGCCAGTTGCGGTAGCTTTTAGTATCGCCAAGTGCGACAAGTATGCCATTAAGCGATTTTATAAGTAGGAAAAATGGAGCTGCAAGAAAGATGACGCCAGCGTAGTCAAGTGCCTCTTTGATGTAGTGATGATCAGCGCCTAAAATGACTAGTAAATTTGGCGCTAGTAAGTAGCCACATAGCCCCATAAATAGGGCAAAAAGAAGCACAAAAACGATGCCATTTGCCGCATAAAGCTTAGCCATTTTTGGTTTGTTTGCACCTAGGCTGTTGCCTATTAGCGCGGTGAGTGCCGAGCCAAAGCCAAGCCCGATACCAACGACACTTAGGTAGAGTAAAAAGCTCATCGCCATGCCAGCAACTGCAAGGGTAGAAATTTTAGCGGCGAAAAATGTGCCAGTGACGTTGTAAAGTGTGTTAAACATCATGCCCACGCCAGCTGGCAGCGAGAGCGAGATGATTAGTTTATTTAGCGGGTCTTTTAGTAGGTCCAAGCTGTCTTCTTGTTAAATTTCATATGAGCTAAGTTCTATCAAATTTCCATCAAAGTCGTAAATATATAAACTCTTCATTGCCCCAAGTGCTCCGTTTCGCTCAACGACGCCAAGCTCTGGCTTTATGCCTTTTGAAAGTAGCTCCAAGTGCACGTCCTCTATGTCATCTTCGACTATCAAACATATATCAGCGCTACCCTTTGTTGGATGCTTTGCCGCAGGTAAAAACTCACCCTCAAACCTATGTAAATTTATCTTTTGTGAGCCAAAATTTAGGCTAATGTGACCGTCTTTTTGGGCTGGTCGCATGCCTAAAATGTCGCAGTAAAATTTAAGTGCCTCTTGAACGTCGCTTACGACTATCACGATGTGATCTAAATTTTTTATCTGCATTTTGGCTCACATTTTTATTTTTGGTCTCTTAATGCCCTTTTTCTAGTGTAGATATTTAGGCACTCAACCGCTAGCGAGAAGCCCATCGCAAAGTAGATGTAGCCTTTTGGCACATGCACACCAAAGCCATCAAGCACGAGCGCAAAGCCAACAAGCACCAAAAATGCAAGTGCGAGCATTTTTATGGTTGGGTTGTTATCGACAAATTCTGAGATCGCCTTTGAGGCAAACATCATCACGCCAACTGCGATGATGACGGCAAGTATCATGATATCGATGTGCTGAGCCATGCCAACTGCGGTGATAACGCTATCAAGCGAAAAGACTATGTCTAAAATGCCTATTTCTAGGATAGTTGCAAAAAATCCTGGATGAGACTTGCTCTCGTGAGCCTCTTCATGCTTGCCAGTGACGTTTACGTGGATCTCCATTGATGATTTTACTATCAAAAATAGACCGCCTATTATGAGCACTAGATCGCGTCCAGTGATGCTAAGCTCGCCTATGCTAAAGAGCGGCTTTGTAAGCTTCATGATCCAAAATAGCGAAAGTAGCAGGATGATCCTAGTGATCATCGCAAAGCCAAGCCCTAAAATGCGGCCTTTGCCCCTTTGCTCTGGTGGCAGTTTGCCTACTAAAATAGCGATAAATATGATGTTATCTATGCCTAAAACTATCTCCAAGCCAGTTAGCGTAAGTAGCGATATCCACGCCTCTGGCGAACTCAACCATTCAAACATTTGCTTCCTTTGTTAAAATTTTTATTATGCTCTCAGGCAAAATTTCATGCTCTATGGCGTGAATTTTAGCCTCCCACTCATCTAAACTCATGCCGTCTTCACGCTCAAACGCCCTTTGCGCGATCAGTTTGCCCCCGTCAAGCTCCTCGCTCACGTAGTGCACACTGACACCGCCTATCATCATATCGCTCTCAAAGCTCTCCTTTATCGCATGCGCGCCCTTAAAAAGCGGCAGGATAGATGGGTGAAGGTTTATGGCTTTGATCTGTGCCGTAAAAACTGGCGTTAGTATCCTCATAAAGCCTGCAAGCACTGTTAGATCAGCCCCGCTTTTTAAAATTTGCTCCACCAAAACAGCATCAAATTCCTCACGGTTTTTAAATTTAGCGCTCTCTATGACGAGCGTTTCAAGTCCAAATTTCTTAGCTCGCTCGATGCCAAATGCACCAGGCTTGTTGCAGATACAAAGGCAAACTTCGATCTTTACGCCGTTAAAAATTTGATTATGAACTTTTTTAAGTATCGCTTCTAAATTTGAGCCACTGCCGCTAAAAAGCACGGCTATCTTTTTCGTAAGCATTTTACTCCTTTGATGATGTCTGTTGGCTCCAGCGCGTAGCTGTTTTTGTCAAAATTTCTAAGGCTAAGCGCATGAGCTAAAGTGGCTGAGATGGCAGCATTTAGTGGCTCGTAGCCTTGAGCCAAAAGTGCTAGCACAAGGCCGCTTAGCACGTCGCCACTACCGCCTTTTGCAAGCGTGTTTTTACCATAAGGCATGACGTAAATTTGTCCATCTTTGGCGATTATGGTGTTTGCCCCTTTTAGCACAAGAACGGCATTAAATTTCTCGCTCCAAGCTCTCGCGTAAGCGTATCTGTTTTCTTGCAAAGTTTGCACATCTATATCGGCCATTTTGCAAATTTTTAAAAGCGAGCAAAACTCCTTTGGATGAGGTGTCAAGACGCAGTTTTCGCTTAGCAAGTCAAGCACTTTTGGGCTGTAAAAGATATCAGCGTCAAGAACAAGCTTTTTGCCTTTTAAAATTTGCACCTCAAGCTCTTCTACGCCCTTTTTGCCAAGCCCCATGCCAAGGGCTCCAGCGTTCATTTTCTCACTTATCTTGCTAGCTTGCATGATGTGCGTTGGTAAATTTAAACCTTGCTCGCCTATCACGCTAACTAGCCCAGCCCCAAAGGCAAATGCCGCCTTTGCACAAAGCTTGCTAGCCCCTATGTGCTCGCCAGATATGATAAATGCGTGGCCAAAGTCGCCCTTATTTACGCACTGATTTTTTCTATTTGGAAGCATGAGGTCGCATTTTTCAAGCAAATGATAGTCGCTCTCGCACTCGTAGTTTTGAGCGCTTATGCCAAGTGTGGCAACCTTTATTTTGCCCACGTAGTCCTTTGCTGCGTCACTATAAAGAGCTAGCTTTCTAGCTCCCATCGTGACAGTCACGTCTGCTTTTACACAAGCGCCAAGTACCTTGCCCTCGCTACTTAGCCCGCTTGGCACGTCGCAAGCGATGATATAGGCAGAGCTAGCGTTTATTTTTGAGATTAATTCTATGTACTTTTCGTCTAAATTTCTATTTAGCCCTGAGCCAAAGAGCCCGTCTATGAGGCATTTTGCGCTATTTAGGCTATTTTCTACATCTTTGCTCTCACGCACACCAGCAAATTTAGCCCTTTCAAGCTGTTTGGTGGCTAGTGGCTTTAAATTTTGGCTAGACAGGATAAATTCACACTCAAACTCACCCTCTAGCATCCTTAAAGCGCAAAGCACGTCAGCACCGTTGTTTCCGACACCGCAAACGCCAAGCACTCTCTCGCCTTTTTTAAATTTCTTACGTATGAAATTTGCTATGAACGTGGCTGCATTTTCCATTAAAAGCTCTTCGCTAAGGTCAAATTTCTCGCCTGCTCTCTCGTCTAAAACTCTCGTATCTAAATATAAATTTTTCATTTTACGCCCTAAAACTAAGTGCCTCTAAGATGTGGGGCTTTAAAATTTGCTCGCTCTCATCAAGATCAGCGATGCTTCTAGCTACTCTAAGCGTCCTTTTTATGCCCCTTTGTGAGAGGTTGTATTTCGTGGCAGCCTTTTGTAAAATTTCACTTGCCTCGGCGTTTAACGTGCAAAATTTAGCCACCTGCGCGTCACTAAGCTTGCCATTTAGCTCATCTTGAGCGCGCTTTTTTTGAAAGATAAAGGCTTTTAAGACCATCTCGCTCATCTGCTGTGAGCTTAAACTTGCCTTATCATCTGGCGAGCTCTCGTCCATCGCGACCTTTAGGTCTATGCGGTCAAGCACTGGGGCTGAAATTCTGGCTTTATAGTTTTTTATCTCATTTTCGCTGCATTTGCAGTTTAGGTTGCGGGAGAATAAATTTCCGCAAGGGCAGGGATTTTGAGCGGCTACGAAGATAAATTTAGTCTCGTAAGTCACTTTTGAATTTACCCTTGCGATGTGGATTTGATTGTCTTCAAGCGGCTCTCTGAGGCTTTCTATCACCTGTTTAGGAAAGTGTGGGAACTCGTCAAAAAATAGCACTCCGCCATTTGCAAGTGCGATCTCACCGATCTTTGCGACGTTTGAGCCTCCGCCAAAGATCGAGCTTTTTGTCGAGGTGTGGTGCGGCGAGCGAAAGGCTCTAGTGCTTGTAAATTCGCTATCTTGCAAATTTAGCGAGCGGTAGGCGGCGGACTTTAGCACCTCTTCTAGGCTTTGTGGCGCCATGATATAGACGAGGCGTTTTGCGCACATGCTCTTGCCGCTGCCTGGGCTGCCTTCAAATAGGATATTGTGCATGCCAACGGCTGCGATGACGCAGGCTCTTTTGGCTCTTTCTTGACCCAAAACGTCCTTAAAATCAAGCTCGAAATTTAAATTTGGAACATATCTTTTGCCAGAAATTTCTATCACATTTGAAAATAGCTCGTGTGTGGCGCTAAAATGCGTACTTTTAGCAAATTCTGTGTCGCTAAAAAACTTTATCGCCTCTTCTAGTGTGCTAACGCCATAAACCTCTAAATTTGGTATCATCGAAGCTTTTGCAGCTATCTCACTTGGCACTAAAATTTTTGCATTTTGCACCTGCGTGCTTAAAAAAAGTAGGATCGAAAATAAATTTGCCGTGCTTTTTACACTGCCGTCAAGCCCAAGCTCTCCAAAAACAAAAATTTTCTCCAAGCTTTTTGCCTTTTGAAGAGCGATTAAAAGGGCGATACTTAAGTCAAAATGCGAGCCACTTTTTGGCAGGTCTGAGGGGGATAAATTTATGGTTATTTTTTGCGCTGGAAAGGCAAAATCAAGCGCTAAAAGTGCCGCCTTTACACGCTCTGTACTCTCTTTGATGCTGGTGCTTGCAAGACCCACGATACTAAAGCCAGGAAGCCCACGCGAAAAGATCGACTCAACATCAATGATCTTTAGCCCGTCGCCGTAAGCAGCACATTTTAGGGACTTCATGATGTCTTTTCTTTTTTCTGCTTTTTGTATTCCTTGTCGAATTTCTTGCGTTTGTTAAAGCCTATTTTTTCTATAAAAAGATGTCCGTCTAAGTGGTCATTTTCATGCTGGATAGCGATCGCTAGTAGCCCATCAGTTTTTAAGGTCTGCTCCTTGCCAAAGCGGTCTTGAAATTTGATAGCAACTACCTCACTTCTTTTTACGTCCTCATAGTAGCCAGGCACGCTAAGGCAACCCTCTTGATAGATGCACTCGCCCTCACGTAGCTCAAATTTTGGGTTTATGATCTCGATTAAATTTTCTCTATCTTGCACACCCTCTTCGTTGGCTAAATTTATGATGAAAATTCTCTTTGCAACGCCTATTTGTATGGCTGCAAGACCGATGCCTTCTTTTGCGATCATCGTCTCATACATATCATCAAGAAGTTTGTGAAGCTTCTCATCGAAAATCTCAACCTCTTTTGAAATTTCATAAAGTTTTTTGTTTGGGTAGGATAGAACTTCTAGGATCAAACTAATTCTCTGCTTTCTCGTCTAAAAATAGTGGCTCATTTAGGTCTTGGTTGGTCTCTAGCTTGTCAAGCGCATGAGATAGCAGCTCTTCGGTGCTTTTTGTCTTTGAGATCATGCTTGAGACTATCTGCACTTCGAGCTTGCACTCTTCGTTGTCGATCTTCCAAGGCATAGATGAGAGCATGTTTAAAATTCTCGCACACGCTTGCTTTGTGCCGTTTTCGTCGGTGTATTTCATCACCATAGCAAAGCAGCCATCGCCGTAGTGAGCGACTATATCGCTTCTACGTGAAGTTCTTAAAAGAAGCTGCGACATGCTTTTAAACATATTGTTTCGCTCTTTTAAATTTTTAACTCGGTTTGCAAATTTGTCTTTTATTTTGACTAGCAAAAATGAGGCATTATAGCCGTAGCGCCTAACAGATTCGATCTCGCTGCTTATGGTCGCTACTAGAAATTTCTTGTTATAGACCTCGTATGTTGTGTCGTAGATCGACTGCTCTTCGATCGCCTTAAACATCTTGCCGACCTCTTCGTAGCTCATCTTGATGACGTCAAGATGCTTGTCCATGAGGTCGTTTAGCTTGATGAGGTCTTGGTTAAAGGCGCTTAAAACGTTTTGAAGTGCAAGGACGTTTGTGTTGTTTTTAAGCCCATCCATACGCTTTTGCACTAGGCCTCTCATAACGCCTAAATTTTTATAGATGAGCACGACTGCTTGAAGCATGCTCTTTATCTGGATAAAGCCTTGTTTTACCTCTTTTTCGATAGAGATATTGCCATTTGTCGGCACCGAGCTTTCAGAATTTGCCACAATGATATCGCCGATCTCTTTTCTAAACTCATCTGACTGCCCATCAAGCATCTTTTCAAAGTAGATAGAGTAGTTTGTCGGCGTAGATGGGACGTTGTCGTCGCTTAGCTCGTGCAAAACGTCCTCTGAAAATTTATAGATATTTACCTTTTCTTTTTTGACAGCTGGCTTTGCTTCAGCTGCTTTTCTTTTTGGATCTGGTGCGTTATCTATCTTTATCACTTTGGGCCTTATTTAAAACTTTTCTCCAAAATTTTATCGACAAGTCCGTATTCTTTAGCTTCAGCTGAGCTCATAAAGAAGTCGCGCTCAGTATCTTTTACGATCTTGCTTAGTTTTTGACCTGTATTTTTTGCCAAAATTCCATTTAAAATTTCTTTCAAACGTAAAATTTCGCGAGCTTGTATCTCGATATCAGTCGCTTGTCCTCTAGCACCGCCGAGTGGTTGGTGTATCATGATACGAGAATTTGGCAGTGCATATCTCTTGCCAGGTGCGCCACAGCTTAGTAAAAATGCACCCATACTAGCGGCCTGACCGATGCAGATAGTGCAAACATCTGGCTTGATGTAGTTCATCGTGTCATAGATGCTAAAGCCACTTGTTATCACGCCGCCTGGTGAGTTTATGTAAAGGTAGATATCTTTATCTGGATCTTCAGCCTCTAAAAATAGCAGCTGAGCAACGATAGAAGCAGCCATGCCGTCCTCTATCTCGCCACTTAGCATAACGATCCTGTCTTTTAAAAGACGGGAGTATATATCATAGCTTCGCTCACCTCTACTAGTTCTTTCAACTACGACAGGAACGTAATAGCTCATTACTCAGCCTTCTCTTTTTTGCTTGCTTTTTTCTCGTCTTTTTCTTTGTTGAAAAGCTCGCTAAATAGCTTCTCTTCGATCATCGACATCTTTATAGCTGGGAGCATGCCTTGGTTGCGGTACATCTCAAGGTGTGCTTTTGGATCTTGGCCACTTCTATACGCCTCAAAATAGATCGCTTGAACGACCTCTTGATCGCTCACTTTCACGCCTCTTACGCGAGCTAGCTCATCTATGATGAAAGTTAGACGAACGCTATTTTCAGCGTCTTTTCTATACTCGTCACGTTTTTTAGCTAGAGCGTCTTTGTCCTCTCTAAATTTCTTCATATCATCTGGAGTAAATGAGCTCCATGCGTTTCTAAACTGCATATCGATCTCTTGCTCGACGATATTTTTTGGCACATCAAATTTAAATTTCTCAACCGCAGCTTCAGCAAATTTTGGTTTTAGCTCTTCGTTTATAAGTTTATAAATTTTCTCTTGGCGAATTTGCTCTTTTATGCGCTCTTCAAGTAGCTCTTCAGTTGGTTTTTCTTCGTTTGGAAGGATAGTTTTTAGCATCTCTTCATCTAGTTTTTCAGGGATCTTTCTCTCTTGAATTTCATGAAGTTTGACTTTAAAAACAGCGTCTTTGCCAGCTAAATGTGCAGCGCCGTAGTTCTCTGGGAATTTAACCTCGATATCTTTTTCGCCGCCAGCTTTCATACCTACCATGCCATCTTCAAAGCCTGGGATAAATTGATTTGAGCCGATCTCAAGCACGTAGTTTTCAGCCTTACCACCTTCAAATGCAACGCCATCAACAAAGCCCTCAAAGTCAAATTTAGCAAAATCGCCCACTTTTAGGCCTCTTTTGCCATCTATTTTTTCAAGCGGAGCTATCATTTTTAGAAGTTCAGTTTTCTTCTCATCAATATCTTTTTTCAAAACGCGTGGGTTTGAAAACTCAGGTAACAAGCTCTCATAGCCGCTCACATCGACGCTTGGCTTAAATGAAACTGTTAGCTCAACGTCGATCTTGCCATCTTTTTTGTCAAATTTTGAAACGATAGGCTCGCCGATAAGGTCGTCATTTTTCTTGCCTGCTTTTTTGATAGCCTCTTCGACTACATCTCTTAAGACATCTTGCTCAGCGTCGTTTGTTAGCTCTTTCTCGTAGCGTTTTAGCACGACAGCGACTGGCACATGGCCTTGCCTAAAGCCATCTACTTTCATAGTTTTTGCCGCTTTTTTTGCTAGTTTTTCTACGCTAGACTTTATAGCATCTGCACTTATTGTTGTGCTTGCTAGGGTATTTACGCTATCTAGAGCTTTTGTTTTGATTTCCATCGAATTCCTTTATGAATACAAATTTTTAGCCCAAAATATAGCAGAATTTTCCTTATTTCATTGTAAATTTGTAAATTTTTATAGATATAAAAGGCGTTTTAACGTAGAATTTGGCGATAAAATTATGGAGAAAAATTTATGCAAGAGAGTTTTGAAAATTCAGTTAAAAATATACTAACTATCATCGGCGAAGATCCAAGCAGAGAGGGGCTTATCAAAACCCCTGAGCGCGTTTATAAAGCTTTTAAATTTCTAACTAGCGGATACGATCAAGACCCAAAAGAGGTGCTTGGTGACGCTCTTTTTACTAGCTCAAATAATGAGATGGTTTTAATGCGAAACATCGAGTTTTACAGCCTTTGTGAGCACCATTTGCTGCCTATTATCGGCCGTGTGCATGTGGCATACATCCCAAATGGCAAGGTTGTTGGCCTTAGTAAAATTCCACGCATGGTAAATATCTACGCCAGACGCTTGCAAATTCAAGAGCAGATGACCGAGCAGATCGCAAAGGCGCTTGAGGACGTTATCGCTCCAAAAGGCGTTGGAGTAGTCGTCGAGGCAAGGCATATGTGCGTTGAGATGAGGGGTGTGGAGAAGATAAACTCGACTACCACGACCTCGGCGCTTAGGGGCTGCTTTATCAAAAATGCAGACACAAGGCGAGAGTTTTTCTCGCTGATAAATTCGCCTAGGGAAACGCATTTTTGAGTTTAGAGCGCATAAATTCAAGGCTTAAAGAGGGCGTGAAGCTCTCAAATACCTTCGGTGTCATCACAAAGATCACAGCTACTACGATAGAGATCACCGGACTTCGCCCAAGTATCGGCGACATCGTGCGAATAGTCGCAAAAGACAAGAGTAAAAACGGTCTTGGCATGGTCACGCAGATAAAGACAGATGGCGCTTATATCAGCCCGTTTGGCTTTGTCGAGGGCTTTAGGATAGGCGACTTTGTCTATGAGAGTGATCAGGGCATGAGCATACCAGTGGGGCCAAATTTACTAGGTCGCGTGGTCGATCCATTTATGAAGCCAATTGACGGCAAAGGGGCGATCGATACGACTGAATATATGCCGATCATGAGAGCGCCGATAGATGCGATGAAAAGGGGGCTTATAAACGAGCCTTTTAGTGTTGGCATAAAGACGATAGATGGGCTGCTTACTTGTGGCAAAGGGCAAAAGCTGGGAATTTTCGCAGGTTCAGGCGTGGGCAAATCAACCCTCATGGGCATGATCGTAAAAAATACGTTAGCTCCAATAAAAGTAGTCGCGCTAATAGGCGAGCGTGGCCGTGAGGTGCCTGAATTTATCGAAAAAAACCTAGGCGGCGACCTAGAGGGCACGGTCATCATCGTAGCGACCAGCGATGATAGCTCGCTCATGCGAAAATACGGCGCATTTTGTGCGATGAGCGTGGCTGAATACTTCAAACAGCAGGGCAACGACGTGCTTTTCATCATGGATAGCGTCACGCGTTTTGCGATGGCGCAGCGTGAGATCGGCCTTGCGCTTGGCGAGCCACCGACGTCAAAGGGCTATCCGCCAAGCTCGCTCACGCTCTTGCCACAGCTAATGGAGCGCGCGGGCAAAGAGGAGGGCAAGGGCAGTATCACGGCGTTTTTCACCGTGCTAGTCGAGGGCGATGATATGAGCGACCCGATAGCTGACCAAAGCCGCTCTATCCTAGACGGTCACATCGTGCTAAGCCGCGAGCTAACGGACTTTGGCATCTACCCACCTATCAATATCCAAAACTCAGCCTCGCGTGTCATGGGCGACGTGATCGGCAAAGAACACAAGCTAAATGCGATGAAATTTAAGCGCCTCTACTCGCTTTTAAAAGAAAATGAGGTTCTGCTTCGCATCGGCGCATATCAAAAGGGCAGCGACAAGGAGCTTGACCTTGCGATCTCGAAGAAAGAATTTATGGAGAGCTTCTTAAAACAAAGCTCAGAAGAGGCCTTTGCACTTGAAGAGGTCGAAGAGCTGCTTGATAAGATCAATCAGTAAATTTCTCTATAAATTTGACTACTAAAATTTCATAGCCTTTTATTAAAAAGATCGGTAAATTTTGCTTTTTTTGGTGCGAAAAAGTGATGTTGCAAAAGTCGCGGAAGTGTGTTTGAAATTTACTGGGTTTTTGGGGTTAAATTTCATGAAGTGGGTGGCTTTTGTATTAGGAAAAATGATAAAAAGTTATAAAAAAGCAGTCACGCCCACGCTTCAAACGGCGGATAAAATTTAAAATTCTTTGGCTTTTTAATAAAAAATGCGGTAGTAAATTTGAAGCAGTCAGCTAAATTTACATTAGACGATTGTGAGTGTATTTATCATGCTTGTGGTTTTTGCAAATTTGCATAGATAAAAAATTTAATGCAAAAGCATACACAACTAGAGATATGCACTTTGCATGCTTGATGTTTAAGGAAGAGTGGATAAATTTCAAAATTTTGCGGTTTTTGGATTTTGCAAAGGTTAGGGTAGTAAATTTATGCTAGTGCCTATAAGTTGGTATCTGCCAAGCTGTAGTTTTTTGCTCAAATTTAATAAAAAAGCAAAATTTTACACTTTGACCCGCAGTCATCTACCTTAATGAAAAAGTGAAGAAATATATTATGTAAAAAATTATCTGCCTAAACGGGAGTTGCAGAGCGGATAAATTTCAAAATTTGGGATTTTTGAAAAATGATTGTTTGCAAAGGACGTGGTAATAAATTTAAGGCAAGCGAGTTAAATTTATGCAAAAAGCCTATGGGCGAGTGCCTATCCTATCGTAGCTTTTGCCAAAACTTAATTGTAAAAAATTCCACGTTTAGTTTGGCAAGTACTGATATTTTAGACTTTGTCTTGTGACGCAAAGCATATATTTAAAAAAGCCAAAGAGAAAAACCTTTTTTTACTTTGCCAAAGATCGAATTCGCTTCACATTTTTTATAACTTTTAATGGTAGGCTTCTTTTAAATTTAATAGATAAAAAGCAAATTTGATATCTGTATTTTGCCTTTGTGATAGTGTAAAACCTGCAATATACTTTAAAAATCTAAGAGCAAAATTTATCTTTTCATTCTCATCAAAGCTCAAATTTAGCTCACTTTCCCTATTACTTTTAAGGGCATGCTCCGTATAAAAATAAAATTTAACACTCTCGGCACTTATCTGCATTTTCTATCGCCAAAGTTTAAATTTAACTCGTGTTTTCTGTGATTTTAGCGGCGAAATTCGTCTAAATTTTATTGGATAAAGCAAATTTATTATCAAACCAGCGGTTTTGTGTAGCGCAAAGTCAAATTTATAAAATAAGATAAGGGCTAAGAGCCAAATCCCATCTTTTTATCCTCGCCAAAGTTTGAGTTTATTTTCACACTTTCGGTGTTATTAAAAGCAAAATCAAAATTTCACACTAGCAATCACCAGCTCTTTTCATCGTAAAAGATTAAATTTATCTCACATCTTCCGTGGTTTTGGCAACGAAATTTGTCTAAATTTATTGAGTAAAGCAAATTTCTTATAAACGTCAGTGCTTTTTTGCAGCGCAAAGTCAAATTTATAAAATAAGATAAGGCTTAAGAGCCAAATCCCATCTTTTTATCCTCGCCAAAGCTTGAATTTAGCTCGCGCTCTATCGTGGTTTTAAAGTCCTCAAAGGTAAAAATCCCATCATCTTTTATAGCCACTTTTAATGCGGTATTTTTTAGAGCAAGGACGATCTGCGCGCCACTTAGGTTAAACTCAGCCAGCCTTTCTACGCTAAAGCCATCTTCAAAGCTCGCATTTTCAGGCAAAATTTTACGCCAAATAGCAAGCCTGCCGTTATAATCAGGCTTTTTAAACTCGATCTTATAGTCAAACCTTCTAGAAAAAGCGACATCAAGGCTTTGTAAGAAATTTGTCGTGGCGATCAGCACGCCTTCAAAGCGCTCGATCTGCTCTAAGAAGATATTTTGCATTTGATTATGCATCTTTTCAGCCCCGCTTGAGCTCTCCACTCTCGTGCTTAAAAACTGATCGGCCTCGTTTAGCAAAAGCACTGGCTCGCTGCCACTTTTTTTGCAAATTTCTTTGTAAGTATCAAAAATTTTCCTTACATTTTGCTCGCTCTCGCCGACATATTTGCTTAAAATTTTTGAGCAGTCAAAGCTTAGAATTTGTTTCTTTAGGCTCTTTGCAAGCCCAACGGCGCTCATCGTCTTGCCAGTACCAGGCTCGCCGTAAAAGATGATCTTAGCGTCTATATTTTTTCTAGTTTTTATGCCCCAGCTGCTAAGTCTAGCGAGCACTTTTTTATCGACTTGCTTTAGTATAGTGCTTAAAAGCTGCTTTGTTTTTTCGTTTAGCACGACGTCTTCTAGGCTAGTTACTGGCTCTATTAGCTCAAAAATTTCTTGCTCTTTTACCAGGCTTTCGATCTTGATTTTCTTGCTGTTTTTGTCATTTTTTGGGTGCATTATGCTTTGCAAAATTTCTTCGTTTATAAAAAAGCTCTTGCTAACGTTGCCATAAGCGTTTAAAACCTCGTCGTAGTCGATTAGTGCGCTCTCGATGAGCCTTGAGCCGTCCTCTAAAAGAGTGCGATTTTTGATGCGTTCAAGCTCATCTTTGCTTATTAGCCCAACTAGTGTGTTTAGGTCGCGGCCATTTTCAAAGTCGCCCGCATACTCCTCTTTTAAAAGGGCTAAAAATATGATCTGTTCTTTTTCATCAAGTGAGTTTTCTTTAAAAATTTGCTCTATCTTTAGGCTGATCTTGCTTAGTTTTACTCGCTCTTTTATGCGTTTTGTAAGCTCAGAAATTTGCTCGTTTATGCGCTTTTTAGCGTCATTTGAGCCACCTTCAAATATCGCAGCCTTTGAGTAAAGCTCTATCTTTAAAAACTGATCCTTTAAATACTCCAAATGATCTTCATAAGGTGCAAGCTCTGGTAAATTTATATCAGCGTTGCCATCTTCAAGTATCTTTAAAAATGTGCTTGAGAGTGAAATTTCAGAGTGAAGTAGCGAGAGTAGCCCTTGGTTAGAGCTTTTTTGCGAGTTCTCTGGCATTTTAAAGAGGCTGTAGTTTTGCACTATCCAGCCACTATCAAGCAAGTTTTTTATAAATTTAAGGTATAAAAGCTGCTTGTCATTTTGCGTGCCAAAGACAGCTCCAAGTAGCTCAAAAACGCTCATGCTAGCTGTGCCTTGCACATAGGCTTTGCTTAGATATTTTAAAATTTCTCCCTCTTCATCGCCACACTTTATAAGCTCATAAATTTTACTTTTTTTGAGGTCTTGGTTTAGAAAATCAAGCAAATACTTCACTAAATTTTATCCTTTATCTGCTCTTTTAGCACACGTTTTAGCACCTTGCCAGTCGCGTTTCTAGGCAGCTCCTCAGCAAAATAAATGCTTTTTGGAATTTTGAAATTTGCTAGGTTTTTCTTTAGATGTTCTCTTACTTTTTTTTCGTCCAGGTCCATCCCCTCTTTTGCCTGTATGAAGGCGACGACCTCTTCGTCTGCGTGCACGTCTTTTACGCCGATGACCGCTGCAGCTTCAACGGCTTCTAGCTTATAGATGACCTCTTCGATCTCGCGCGGATAGATGTTTATGCCTTTTGATATGATGAGGTCTTTTTTGCGATCAACGATGTAGATAAAGCCCTCTTCATCGATCTTGCCAAGGTCCCCAGTCTTTAGCCAGCCATTTATGATGGTCTCATCAGTTACGCCTGGCATGCCGTAGTAGCCTTGCATGACGCAGTCGCCTTTTACGATGATCTCGCCGATCTGGCCGAGTGGAAGCTCCATCATCTCATCATCTACGATCTTGACCTCATAGCCATTTAGCGCAGGACCCACGCTTAGAAGCTTTTGCTTGTCAAATAAATTTGCCGCTACGACTGGCGAGCATTCGCTAAGGCCGTATCCTTCAACGAGCGTTGCACGCGGGAATTTCACTCTAAAATCATCGATCGTTTGCTTAGCAAGCGGAGCAGCACCACTTACAAATAGCCTTATGCGGTTAAACCATCTAAAATACCAAGGAATTTTTGCCTTGCCGATGGCTGTGTAGATGGCTGGGATACCCAAAAATACAGTGACTCCTTTAAGCAGCGTCTGCTTTAGCACATTTGAAAATGGAAAGACCGATCTTACAAGCACCATCGAAGCACCTGAAAATATCGGCAAAAGCACCATCGCCGTTAGCGTAAAGCTATGAAACATCGGCAAAAATACGATAAATCTATCGCTTTTTTTAACCTTAAAACGCTCATGAGCGCCGATAACGTTTGAGAAGATATTTTTATAGCTTATCATAGCGCCTTTTGGCTTGCCTGTGGTGCCTGAGGTGTAGATGATGTGCATGAGATCGTCTATTTTAGGGTATTTTGTGATGCTTAGGGTGTATTTGTGATTTAGCGCTTCGCTGAAATTTACATTTTTTACAACGCCGTTATTTTCATAGCCCTTGCTCATATCCTCTTTTGAAATTTGTGGCGTTGAGGTGAGATAGGCACTCTCGCCATACTCCTCATCAACGCTTACATAGTCGTCCTTTGAGGCGCTTTGAAGTTTTTTTGGCGTTTGACCGATCCAGATTATTTTTCTTAAAATTTCAAGCTCGCTAAGTGCGATTAGCTCCTTTGCAAGCGAGCTGGAGGCAAAGAGCACCCTTGCGCCACAGTCGTTTAAGATATACTCAAACTCATTTGTCTTTAAAAAGGTATTCATCGGCACCGCAACCGCACCGATAGCCGTGATGGCAAGGTATGAGATGATAAATTCTTTCGAATTTGCCACCGCCATAGCCACTTTGTCGCCAAAATTTACCCCACAAAGCTGCAAGTAAGCCGCCACTTTATCGACGTTTTGCTTGAGCTCGTGGTATTTTAGCTTCTCTTTTTCATCAAAGATCGCTATCTGGTTTGGACTCTGCTTTGCTACTTTGGTCAAAATTTCATAAAAATTATTATAAGAGTATTGCATTTTTAGCCCTAGAAAGAGTATTTAAATGTCATTGCAGCTATCTGAATGCTACTTGTATCAAATTCGCCAGACATCGAGCCAATGCCGTTGCCAGTACCATTTTTTATACCTGTCGCACGCTTTTTGTCTCGGTGCTGATAGAGATAGCCTAGTCCTAGCTCTAAATTTGGTGTAAATTTATAGTTTGCCCCAAACGAATATGCCTGAGAAGTGGTGTTTGGAAGCTCTAAGCCAGTGTGCTCGCTGCTAGTGATATCCTCATCGTATGAAAAGCCAGCCATTAGCCTAAGTTTTTCATTTACATCGTAGGCAAGGCCTATCCTATATGTGTTTGTATCTTTTGCATTTTTAACGACTGGATCGTCCATAAATGCTTTAAAGTATCTACCTAGAATAGGGTGTGAATGAGCTGCTGTCTTGTCATCATATTCAAAGTCATAATCTTTAAATTTAGACCAGTAAGTCCTCTCGAAAGCTAGCAAAAGGGTAAAGTCGCTAAATTTATATCCAGTTGCAAGCACTAGCTGAGCAGGCAAAGGGATCTCAACTCTTGTTTTGCCATGATAGCTTATAGGTGCTAGAGCCCCGTTAAAATCAGCATTAGCGCTACCTTTAAGCTCTAAATTTACCTTCGAGCGGTAAGTCACTGCAAAGCTAAGCTCTTCAATAGGTCTATATGTAAGAGCGACGTTGTAGCCGTAGTTTATGCCATCGCCTTGTATCTCTCTGTAGCCAAAGCGTCCAAAGTCACTTGCTATCTTGCCCTTGCTATAAACGCCTCTAGCGCCCAGAGCAACGGCAAGCTTGTCATTTATGCGGTAAGCTACGGTTGGATTTAGCTCGACAACTTGTAGTTTAAACCTCTTGCCAGTAAAAGCAGTCTCTGGATCCTCCCACGAGATGCCAACAGCAGCAGGCACAGCAAGGGCTAGTCCAAATCTCCAGTTTTCATAAATTTCTGGCGTTACAAAGCTAAATGTGCCAGCAAGAGAGTCAAATTTCTTTGAGCTGTAGCTCTTGCCATCATCGCTTTTAAAGTCGATGGAATTTATATGAAACCAACCAAGCGTGCTTTCAAAATGGTGAAGCCCGTCTAAAAACATCATATTTGCAGGGTTAAAATAAGCTGCATCAGCCCCAAAACTAAAGGCTACGTTACTAGCAGCAAGCCCCAAAGAGTCAGCACTTTGCTCAGGGACCTTATAACCCCCAGCATTTAATAAAGAACACGTCGCAACAATGCTTAAAAGCACTCTTTTCATAGCTTTTCCTTTTCTAGGTTTCTTAAAATTTTGATCTCATCTTCCCAAATACTCTCATCAATCGTCTCTAAAATCAAGGGAATTTCGCCTATTTTATCATCATTTATTATATTTTCAAAAGCGCCAAGCCCAAGCTCGCCCTTGCCAAGGCTCTCGTGCCTGTCTTTTTTTGAGCCAAGCCCAAATTTAGCGTCATTTAGGTGCATACCAGATAGAAATTTATAGCCGATGATCGCGTCAAATTCGCCCATCGTCTTAGCGTAAGCCTCTTTGCTTCTTAGATCGTACCCAGCGGCAAATGCGTGGCAAGTGTCGATGCAAACGCCAACTCTGCTTTCATCGTCTGCTCGCTCGATCAAATACGCCAGCTGCGCAAAGTCAAAGCCTAAATTTGAGCCTTGTGCGGCTGTGTTTTCGATGACTAGTTTTACGCCACTTGTGCGTTTTAGCGCTTCGTTTATGCATCTTGCGATGTTATCTAGGCACTCATTTTGGCTTATTTGCTTTAGGTGCGAGCCTGGGTGGAAATTTAAAAGCTTTAGTCCAAGCTTACTTGCTCGCTCTATCTCATCGATAAATGCTTCAAGGGATTTAGTCCTTGCCTCTTTTTCTGGATGGCCTAAATTTATGAGGTAGCTTGCGTGTGGCAAGACGTGATCGGCGCTTATGCCAGAGTTTTTTAAATTTGCTTTAAACTGCTCTATCTCGCTACCACTTAGCTCTTTTGCGCTCCACTGGCGTTGGTTTTTTGTAAAAAGCGCAAAGGCATTTGCTCCTATTTTTGCAGCATTTATCGGTGCGTTAGATACGCCTCCAGCCGCACTTACGTGAGCTCCTATGTATCTCATTTTAACTCTTTTATTATCACTTTTATTTTATTTTTGCTGTCAATAAATTTGACGTAGTTATCGCAAACTTCGTATTTTATAAAATAAGAACTTAGATCTTGTCTAAAGCCGCACTCTGTGGTGCTTAGACCTTTGCCATCATAAATTTTTTGCCTTTGTAAAATCTCTTCAAAAAGGCTCTCATAATGCGGTGCTAGGAAAAATTTCTCGTTAAATTCGGTCTTTTTAAAACAAGCGCCATTTACGCAAATTTTGTCCTTTATGTTGATATTTGCGGTATTTACGCCAGAGCTATAAATTTGCAAATTTAGATCATTTTTGTATGTGTGAAAAAATCCAACATCATTTATCTTTATCATCGGAGAAAATAAAGTGACCTGAAAAGCTTGCGAACTTTGCGGCGTTTTAGTCGCAACACAGCCTGAAAAAATGAGAGCAAATAATAGAATAAGTGAAAATTTCTTCAAAGATTTGTCCTTTTATGTAAATTTAAGTTAAAAAGTAATATAATCCCAACTTCATAACCGACCGTGGCCCATTCGTCTAGCGGTTAGGACATCGCCCTTTCACGGCGGTAACACGAGTTCGAGTCTCGTATGGGTCACCACTTCTAAAAGACAAAATCTTATCCACATAAGCTTTAAAATCTAGTTAATCCAAATTTTCAGCTTTTTTAAAGACAAATTCTTAAATTTAATTGTTGTAAAAGAGATCAAATTTCACGTTTAGCAAAATTTAAAAAAGAGGTTTTGCGCGAGTATAAAAGTAAAAAGCAGTTAAATTTAGCCTTTTAATAGGCTTTAAAGTAACTGCAAAATTTACATCTGATGTGGCTTGCCTAGCAAAAATCCCTGCGCATACGAAATTCCAAATTTCTTTATGTACTCTAAAATTTCTTCGTTGCTCACAAACTCAGCCACGATCTTATAGCCTTGTCTTCTAGCAAAGCTCACGATAGTCTCAACCAAAACCCTTGCGTTTTCATCAGTTGGTAGCTTTTTGATGATCGAGCCATCTATCTTGATGTTATCTATATCAAGCTCTAAAATTCGGTAGTAGTTAGAGTAGCCAGAGCCAAAGTCGTCGATCGAGATTTTACATCCATATTTTTTAGCTCTTTTTATAAATTCATTTGCCATGGCGTAGTCGCTAAGCTCTTCGCTCTCTAGCATCTCAAAGCAAACTCTACTTGGATCTGGGCAGCTCTCTAGCTTTTCATCTAAAATTTCTCTCACACCAGGATCTGTTAGATCCGAGCTTGAAAGGTTGATAGAAAATGTATAGTCTGGATATTTTTTCACTAGATCAAAGGCTAGAGCGATCACCTTTTTTGTTATCTGAAGATAGAGTTGCGTTTTCATCGCGATTTCTAAGAACTCGCCTGGGTAGCGGATCTTGCCGTTTTGATCGACTATACGCACCAAAACCTCGTAGTATTTTGCCTCTGTCTCATTTTCTTGCACGTTAAAAATTCCCTGACACTCGACTATCACCTTGTCGTTTTCTAGGGCATACTCGATGAGTTCAGTTATGAGTTGGTTTTTATAGTATCTCATCTCGATCGCGTCGTTTTCTAGGTAGTAGTAGATCTCGTTGCCGCTATCGCTTGCTTGTTGATTAGCTAGGATTGACTGCATTAGGCGGTTTGTTTGCGGCGTGTCATTTGATAAAGAGACGCCAAGAGTTATCTTGATGCCAGGTAGGTTTTCAAATTTACCATCTATCTCGATATTCATCCTACTAAAGTTAAAATACTCTTTTATAAAGCCGATATCTCTAACGATGTCATCGCCTTGATACCAGATGTAAAACGCATCATCTTGAAACCTAAATAGCTCAGCATTTATAGAGTAGGTATCAACGCAGAGTTTTAGCGTATTTGCCACCGCTTTTAGCATGGCTTCGATGACCTTGTTTTGGTAGAAAAATCTTAGCATCTTGTAGTTTTTGATGCTTATGCTGATCAAAATTCCATCTTTTTTCGCCTCTATCATCTCAGTCAAAGCGAAGTAGTTGCCAAAGCCAGTTAGTTTGTCGATTGAGGATTGAATTTTTATCTGCTCATTTTTTTGAGTTAGCTCTTTAAGCATGCTAAGCTCTTTTGTCCTATCAAGCTTTATAGCCATGTAGCCCTCTAGCTTGCCCTCAAAGAAAAATGGCGCAAAACGCACCTTTTCATAGAGCAGTTTGCCGCTTTTTGTCCTGCTTATTAGCTCGTCGCTCTCCCATGAGATGTGCTTATTTATAGCATTTCTTATCTCAGCGTAAAAGCTCTCTGGGTGCATATTTGATTTTAAAATTTTAGGACTTTTTCCGACAACATCTTTTAGTTTATAGCCACTTTTTGCCTCAAAGGTTTTATTTACATATAAAATTTTATTGTCATTGTCGCAAAAGACTATCGAGCTGTGTCCTGCATCCACTGTCGTTTTTAGTAGTTTTATCTGTTTTTGCTGCTTAGTTAGCACCCTTGCTTGGTAAAAGGCCAGTGCGCAAAATAGCACGAAGCTGATAAAACAAAGCACTTGCATTATCACTATATTTCGTATCATTATGCTGTAAGAGGCTAGGGTATCATCTCTAAATTTTCTTAGTGTTTCTCTAAGTTTTAGATCAACAGAGTCTTGAGCTACGGCACTTAGGTTTTTTGCAAATTCAAGCGCGTAAGTTGCCTTGTTTAGCACCAAGATCGCTTTTGTGTCATTTTTGTAGGTATCTTTATACTTTTCTATCTGCTCTTTTGTTTGATTTAGCGTTTCGGGGCTGATTATGGCTGAGCTTTTTATCGCGTGAAATATCACATTAAGCGCATCTAGCTTCTTTTCTGAGGCTATTTCAAACTCACCTGATAAGATATAAGCAGCCATTGACGAGCTAGCGTAGTTTGACCTATCTACAAGTCTTTGTTTTTTTAAAAAGTCATCGTTTATGGTCTTTAAAGTTTTAGCATTTTTCTCTTGGTAAAAGACCTGTATGATGACATTTAGCTCATCAAGCTTGGTTAAATTTTGATCAAAGCTTCTTAAATTTTTATTTACATCGTCGTAGTTTAGACGAAGTACGTTATTTTCTAAGTTAAAGCTTAGCTCATTATCTAGTAAGATAAGACTTAAGATCGTATCGTTAAATTTACTAACAGCAGTAACTGCTCTATTTGCCATATAGATGTAAGCTGAGCTAAAGAAAAAGACGATTGCTAGGACGATTAAGATGATATTTGCTTGTCTTTTATTCATTTAGTATCCTAGGTCTGCGTCCATTTAGTGTTAGCAAAAATTTATAAATTTGCCCCAGCTCTTCGCTACTTAGTGTGTGGATCAGCTGATGATAGCTCACAAAGCCTATGACCTCTTTTAGATCGCTCATTTCGCCACTGCTTAGATATGGAGCCGTTCTTGCTACATTTCTAAGCGAAGGCACACGCATAAGGCGCCTGCTCTCACTTGCATCCTTTAAGCCCACGTTTTGCATCAAATTTCCACCTAAATTTCTACCATTGTGGCATGCCACACAGCCTATTTTATTAAAGAGCTCAAAGCCCTTTTTTGCCTCAGCATTTATGGAGTCGTCATTACCAGCTAGATACTCATCAAATGGCGAATCTATGCTTAAAATAGCCTTTTCAAATTCTGCCAAAGCACCTACTATATTTTCATAGTTTATGCCATCACTATATGCATCATTAAATAAAATCCCATACTCGCCTATGCTTTTTACTTTTTTTACTATCTCATCTTTGTTTGAATTTAGCTCATTTCTAGAATTTATCGACTCTTTTACCTGATCTTTTAAGCTTCTTACTCTGCCATCAGTAAAAAATAGAAAATTTAAAGCCGAATTTAGCACGCTAGGTGGGTTTATAACGCCCTTTTGGCTGGTGTAAGATGAGTTTGTACCGCTTAAATTCCAGTATAAGTTGTGGCAAGTTTCGCATGAGTAGTTTTCGGTGGTGCTTAGTCTTTTGTCAAAAAAGAGTTTCTTGCCGATGTAGGCTTGTTTTTCGTCATATTTTGATGAAAGCACTGGCTCAAATGATGAATTTGCGCTCAAAATACAAAAAGATACTACCATCCAAAATAAAACTTTTTTCATAAAATCTCCATATTCTTGAGCGTCATTATAGCGGAATTCTTTTTCATAACTACCAAATCGGCTAAATTGTAAAAAATTTAGTTTTTATTTGCCTTTTGAAAAAAATGTTGTATAATCCGCGAAGAATTACACAAATTTCAAGGAGGAACCATGAAAAAAGGTTTTACAATGATCGAGTTGATCTTCGTGATCGTGATTTTAGGCATATTAGCCGCAGTCGCCATACCAAGACTAGCTGCAACAAGGGATGATGCAGAGATAGCTAAAGTTGCTACAAACATTCAAACACTTGTTTCTGATCTAGGTTCATACTATACTTCACAAGGTAAATTTGCTACAAAAACTACTAGTAGTGGCGGCACTACTAGTAGTAATATTGATATAGCTGCGATGACAAACGTTGCAAATCCTGTTAAGGCAAAAGCAGATAATTGTTTTGAAGTCAAAGGCCCTTCAGCTACAAGTGGTGCTTTAGAGGTAGTGGTTGGAACAGCAGGTCTATGTAATGACATATGGCAACTACCTGGCTTAAAAAGTGTTAATGACAGCCTAACTACTACTACTGATAATAAAAAGGTTTTAAAATTTGGCGGCATAGGTATTGACTGGAATAAATAATTTCTACTTTTTGGCAAGGAATTTCCTTGCCATCTCTCTTTAAATTTTCCTTAAAAATTTATTTTTCATTTATAAAAATTCTAGCTATAATCATATAACTTCAAATTTCAAGGATGAAGTAATGAAAAAAGCTTTTACTATGATCGAACTAATTCTCGTTATAGTTGTCATCGGCGTATTAGTCGCGATCGCTATCCCAAGGATCAATGCTACAAGAGATGATGCGGTCTTAGTAAAGACTATGGCGGAGATTAGAACCGCTATAGAAGAGATAAATGCCTACTATATATCACAAGGCAAACTAGCCCTTGATACTATAAACAATAAAGTTAAATTTAAAGAGATGACAAATGCTGGGGTTGTGGATAGCTCTGGTGATCTTGGCTTTTTTGCTAAAAACGAAAGGTGCATTTCATTAAAATTCTTTGCCGCAGATCAAAGCTGCTTAGGAGTAGATATCAGTGAGCAAGGCCTATGCAAAAAGCTTTGGGAAGCTCCAGAATTTAAGCGCTTTAGTCAGACCATGATAAAGCCAGCACAAGGAGCATTGCCAGCTCATATCAGCTTTAGCGCTGTTCGCATCGTTTTTTAGCTAGATATTTTTTCAAAAAGCTTTAAAGTCTGAAATTTACACTTAATTCTTGAAATTTTATAAAAATAAAGTCCAAAACTAATTTTTTCTTGACAACAATAACATTTTTAGATACAATGCGACTTTTTAATGAGGTAGTGGCATAAACTTACAAACACGACTCAGGCGGGGTGTAGCGCAGTCTGGTTAGCGCATCTGGTTTGGGACCAGAGGGCCGAAGGTTCGAATCCTTTCACCCCGACCATGTTAAACGGTGAGTGTAGCTCAGTCGGTTAGAGCATCAGATTGTGGTCCTGAGGGTCGTGGGTTCGATTCCCATCACTCACCCCATTTTGGGCGCTCGTAGCTCAATTGGATAGAGCGACAGACTTCGGATCTGTAGGTTATGGGTTCGACTCCTATCGGGCGCGCCACTTGAAAGACTTTATGCGCTCATAGCTCAGCTGGATAGAGCAACGGCCTTCTAAGCCGTAGGCCTCAGGTTCGAATCCTGATGGGCGTACCACTTATTATTGTTGTGCGGATGTGGTGAAATTGGCAGACACGCCAGACTTAGGATCTGGTGCCCCACGGCGTGGAGGTTCAAGTCCTCTCATCCGCACCATCTTTTTAAAATCCATTTTTAAAACTTCTAAAAAACTCGATTTTTATTTGATTTTATCAAATTTGTTTATTTAAAATTTAGTAGAAATTTTCACTTATCAAACGATTTGCATTAAATTTATAAAATTTATAGATCAAATTCTTATGCCATTAGAAACAAAGAGATAGTAAAAACCTAGGGTAAGTGCGGTAACGTTTAGGCTGCCGCTTTTAGTAATGCTTAAAGACGCGCGCTGTTTGGCTTGATGAGCTATTTTGAGCCATTTTTGATGAGTTTGATAATGCGCTTTTGACTTAAACAGATCGATCAGCGTGGGCAGAAAGATCGGCTGGTTGCAGATGAAGCACTACTCTAAAATTTGAGCGCAAATTTTACAAATCTAGGGGTCAAATTTAGTCATTTTGGGCGTAAATTAAAACGTTAAGTCCGCGATTACAACAGAGGCAGTCAATTTGAACTATTAGATAAGCATATTTTTGTGCGGTTTATGGCAATTAGTCGTAAAGTATAAAAACATAAAATTTTAGGGCTAAATCTAGTTTTTTGGGCTTAAATTTAAAAATTTGGACGCTTCGATTTCAAATAATAAAATAAGCCAAATTTGAAAGGTGGGCGGTAAATTTATCGGGTAAAGACGGCTTTTGTAGGTTGTATGAAGGCAAGGTTTATCAAATGTAGCGTAAAGTTGGTTGCGGTTGATATGCCCACTAAATTTAACTACAAAACCAAATGAGATAGAAATTTATGGCTAAATTTGTTTGCTATGGTTTAAATTTTAGAAGCTACGATACTTAAAAAAGAGACCAAATTTACAACGAAAGCGCTAAATTTGAGCTACCAGAAAAGATGCTTTTTTATGGTTTATGTTCTGGCAATGCCTTGATAGATCGCGATATAAGGCGGATAGTTACGGCTGATGTGCGCTTACTAGTTTAACTATAAATAGAAATTTACGCCTAAATTTAAACATTTCTGGAGCTAAATTTAAAAAGATAAAATAGGGTAAATTTACAAAAAGAAGTAATAAATTTGAACTACTAGAAAATGCTGATATTATGCGCGGGGCATTGCTTGTGGCTATCGACAACGCAGTTGATTATAGTTGATGTATTCTCATCAAAATTTTTAATAACATAGAATTTACGACCAAATTTGACCATCTCAGGAGCCAAATTCTACTCATAAATTTATATCTTGAGCTAAATTTAAGAGTAAAAATAGGGTGGATTGTGAATTTGGGCTATTTAAAATAGTTGCCTTGTGTTGGTAGCAGTGTTTTGAGAACTAGCGACAATGGAGCTAGCTATGATAGCTCTGCTCTCATTAAATTTGACTAGAAAACTTAGCAGCACGAAAATTTACGACGAAATTTAGTCATTTCAGACTTAAATCTAAAATTTTACTAGCAAATTTTTAGCCAAATTTACACTGACTTTGAAATTTACTCTGCAATCATCTTGATCTAAAAACACTTCAGGGTAGCAGTTTGCCTTTTTAAAGGCATAGAAATTTGTTTGCTTTGTAGCTTTTGATCAGGCGATAAGCGTGCCTAAATTTGCAAAAATAAATTTAGTAGTGATCATTTTGGTTTTATAGATAAATTCTAGCGCCAGTTGTTATTTCTGGTAAGTGATATTTAGCGCCTTAGGGCAGGTTGATTGACTAACTATGGATCAAATTTAAGCCACAAGATATTTTGATTAAAATTAGCAAATGATCAAATTTAGCCCCCAAGCGAGGGCTAAATTTATATAAATTCTACAAAGATTGCAAAATTTTTGGTTTAGAAAATGCAGTGATCGGCTTGATCTCGCCTTTATATTTTTCTAAATTTACAAGGATCGTGTGTCCGCAGTTGCTTTGAGCGATGCTAGATGTGCCCTTGTCGCGAGTTAGGACATTGACGCAGCCATGCTTGCAAAGGCTCTTTTTGCCTAGCACTTCAGGATCGTACCATGCACCCTCGCAGATGGCGATGACGTGCTCTGGGATGATGTCAGTGACTAGCGCACCAACCAAAATTTCGCCCCTGTCGTTAAATACTCTCACCACGTCGCCAGTTGCTATGCCTTTTGCCTTAGCGTCATTTACGTTTATTAGCATTGGCTCTCTAGCGCTCACCTCAGCGTAGTTTCTGATTATTGAGTTATTTAGCTGTGAGTGGAGGCGGTATCTTGAGTGTGGGGTTGTGACGCTAAATGGATACTTTTTAGCTTTTTCGCTGCCAAGCCACTCAAACGGCTCTATCCAAGCAACGTGCGGCGCAAAGTCTTTGTAGCCAAATTTAGCGATAGTTGGAGAGTAGAGCTCTATCTTGCCAGATGGCGTGCCTAGGCGGTTTTTGTGAGGATTTTCTCTAAAAGCGCTAAGCCTTGTGTAGTATCTGCTCGCTTCGTCATCTTGCTCAAATCTAACATACCCCTCTTTCCAAAACTCATCAAAGCTTGGCATCTTGACATTTATGCCTTTAGCTTGCTCGGCTGCGTCTGCGTAAAATTCTTTCGCCCAGCCAAGCTCATCTTTGCCCTCTGTAAAGACCTCTTCTCTGCCCCAGCGTTTGCAGATTTGTGAGCAGATCCAGTAATCACTCCTGCTCTCGCCCATAGGCTCTACGACAGGCTTATAAGCTACGATGTACTCGTTAGTAGGCACGCTTTGGTTGATGTCATTTCTCTCGACTTCGAGGGCTACTGGCAAGACGATGTCGCTTAGTTTTGCTGTGCTTGTCCAAAATGGCTCAGCGGTTATTACGGTGTCAAATTTACGCCACGCTTTTACGGCGTTATTTACATCCTGATGTCTTGTAAACATCGATCCAGACGCCATGTAAGCCACTCTCATGTGTGGTAGCTTGATCTTTGAGCCGTCATAGTCTATCTCTTTGCCAGGGTTTTGCAAAGCCTCGATCGATCTTGAAGATGGGATGGTGACGTTTTTAAATTTCTTCCAAGGAGCGCCATCTACGTTGTCGTACTTCTCGCTTATGCTAGTGCTGATGCCTTTTAGTGACGGAGCGATCTTGTCTGTAGCGCCATTTGAGTAGTAGAGGTTAAACTCAAAACCAAGACCCTCTTTGCCTATCTGACCTAGCATCGCACTAAGTGTTACTATGCCCCAAAAGCTCATCTCGCCGTGATCTTGTCTTTGAAGTGACCTGCCTGCGATGATGACGCTTGGCTCTTTTGCAAGTGCTGTTGCAAATTTAGCGATATCCTCAGCTTTTACGCCACAAATTTTGCTCGCCCAGTTGATATCTTTTACCACCTTGTCGGTTGTGCCAAGTAGGTAGTCTTTAAATTTATTAAAGCCAACTGTGTATTTTTTGATAAATTCCTCGTCGTAAAGCTTGTTTTCATATAGATAGTGGCACATGCCAAGCATCATTGCTACGTCGGTATTTGGACGAACGACGATAGCTTCAGAGTCAAGGTATCTTGTGGTGTCGTTTTTAAAGACGCAAACGCTATAAGTTTTTATGCCTGCCTCTTTTATCTTTTTGATGCCAAGATAGCCATCATGTGTTGGTGGCTGCCATGAAATTTGATCAGTTACAAGCGGGTCAGTACCCCAAAATACAACGTTTTTAGCGTTTTTAGCGATAGCCTCCCACTTTGTCGGAGCATCATAAACGGCGCTGTTGCCTAAAACGTGAGGCATGATGACAAGGCCAGCTCCCGTTGAGTAGTCGCCGCTCTCTTCTACGTATCCGCCAAGCACTTTTAGCATCCTGTGACCAACAGTCCTACCCCAGCTGATCTTGCCGCTACCGCCCCACCAGTAGCACTCGCCGTAGATGCTCTCAGGGCCATACTTATCAAAATTTTCTTTTAAGGCTTTTGCTGCTAGATCAAGGGCGGTATCCCAGCTAACGCGCACAAATTCCTCTTTGCCGCGAAGCTCGCTCTTTGCTGCGCCTTTTGCTTTTAGATAGCTCTTTCTCACGTATGGATAGAGCACGCGGCTCTCGTTTTGGATGAGGTCTGGCAAGCTGTTGTTCATGGTATTTGGAAATTTATCGCCCTCAAATGGATCGACAGAGACGATTTGGTTTGAGTTGGTATTTGCCCAAAATAGACCAAATCTATTTGCGCCAAAGGTCTTGCTTTGATCAAAGATGGTCTTTGTCACGCCCTCTATCTTGTTTGCCTGCGCTGCTGTGGCAGCAAGTGCAGAAAATTTTATAAAATCTCGTCTTTTCATATTTTCTCCCTTATGAAAATTTATTTTACTTTTTTGGCATTGTGTTGTAGGTATTTAAGCACTAAATTTAGATCAGTTTCATCAAGTGCAACAAATTTCGCATCGACCATACCAGATAAATTTGCTGGCCACTGAGCGGCTGTAAAGCTGTTTGGCTCGTGCAGTCTGTGACATGCCGAGCAGGTCTCTTCGTAAATTTTCTTTGCCTTTGCGTAAAGCTCTTTTTGGTTGCCACCAAGCGCGTCATTTGGCACTTCATAAACGCCATCAGCTTGGTACCAAACCTCGCCATAGTCATCTTCAAGGTCTTTTACTTTTTTGAAATTTGCCTCGCTCTCGTCATCAAAAGCTACAAAAACTTCAGGATCTTCTACGCTTCTTTGAAGCTGAGCCAAGTAGTTTGCCGACACTACACCACTAACCTTGATCTTGCTCGTTTTATCGCCTTTTTCGACGACTTCAACTGGCGTTAAAACCTCGATCTTACCGATCATCTTGCCATCAAGTGTTATGTTCGCATCTTTTGCGATCACATCAGCACCAAAGGCAAGACTACAAGCTAGCACTGGGGCTAAAAATAGCATTTTCATTTGACAATCCTTAAAAAAAGAAATTAAATGAATTTTATAACCAGCACGCTTAAAATTATATTGCTATATTTAGAGAAAAGTAAGTATTTTAGGGGATTTGAAAGGTCTAAAGTAAATTTAAAGTTATAAAAATAGGGCGATTGCTCGCCCAAATTTACTTTAAGGATTATTTCTTCATCTGGATAGCGGTTTGTATCATCTCGTCGCTTGTTGTGATGCTTTTTGCACTCGCTTCGTAGGCCTTTTGCGTGACGATCACCTCGCTTAGTGCTTGACCAAGATCGACGTTACTCATCTCAAGCTTGTTTGCTAAAATTTGCGCCCCATAAACGGTCTCACCAGCTTTGTTTTTGTAAAAAAATGGCTCGCCAGAGTTGGCTGTGGCTTCATAGAGGTTGTCGCCAACCTTTGCCACGCCTTGGTCATTTATGAAGTGATAAAGCGCCACTTTTGCCACGGGGAATGCTCGAGTGTTGTCGAAATTTGCCATGATGTTGCCACGATCATCGACGCTATATTTTGATAAAAGCCCCTCAGCGTAGCCATCTCTTTTTATGTTGAAGTCTTTTCTAGCGTTTGCTGAGCTTGTCATACCGTTATAAACGTCCGCATCGCCGTCGCCCTCGAAGTTTAAATTTACGCCGCCAACGCTTGTTAGCGTATTTGCGATAAGCCTGCCGCTGCCATTAAATGTAAGCGAGCCCATCGCTGTATTTTGCACGGCTCCGCTAGCATCAGTTATCGTTGCCACAGCGTCCCAGATAGTCTGGTCGCCAGTTTGTGGGATCTGCTTGGTTAAATTTATAGTGACCAAACTCTTTGTGCCGTCTGCGTTGTAGATGTCAGAGGTTAGTTTCTCTTTGTTTGGCACTTCAACGAGCGATGTGACTTCAGCATTTACCTCTAAATTTGCAAAATCCATAAATTTAAGGCTCTTGTCGTTTATCTGCCAAGTGCCGTCACCCTCAAGTGTGGTTGAAAACTCGCTAAATTTACCATCGCCGTCTTTTACTTTTACGACCACGCTGTCGCCAGCCTTTGCGCCAAGAGATGTGGTGCTTAGCGGGATCTGTCCGTTTAGTGAGATCGTCTTGTTTGTATTATCAAGCGTGTAGGCGTATTGGCTAGCATCAAGCGCTGTCGTTTTTTTATCTGTTATGCGGGTTGAGTTTAGGTTGCCTTTTAGGCTGATGTTTGTAGTAGCCTCAGCTGGCATAAATAAAAAATGAGGCAGCGTTATGCCCTTTTGCGAGCCAGGATCGCCCAGACTTAGCTCCTCTTGCGAGACGGTAAAAGCTTGTGGCGCGCTTGAGGTTTGACCATATTTTTTAAGAGCGCTCGCGCTTGGCGTGGTCGGAGTGAAATTTGCAAGCGTGCCAAGTAGTAAATTTCCCCTAGTATCTACTAAATTTCCAGCCGCATCTATGTCAAAAGTGCCTGTTCTTGTGTAGTAGTTTTTACCTGTTTTATCGACAACGCCAAAGAAGCCATCTCCGCCTATGGCAAGGTCAAAGTTGTTATCGGTGCTTTGAAAGCTACCATTTGACATGTCAAGCGCAGTCGTTTGCTTAGTAGCTCCAAGTCCCACTTGATCGCTAGTTGGGCCACTGCCTGCTGAGACTAGGTTTTGGTTTATTAAATTTTTAAACTCAGGGATTGAAGCTTTGAAACCGACATTGTTTATGTTTGAGATGTTGTTTGACCAAACATCCATACCAAAGCTTTGCGTCTTGATGCCGCTAACCCCGTTGTAAAAACCTCTCATCATGGCTTTTAGCCCTCGTAATATTCAGATACTTTATCCATTGAAACGTATTCGCCAGCTACCTTCATCATAGCCTTGCCATCTACAAATTTCACCGCCTCGACTGGGTAGTTGCCTACTTGTGTTTTATACTCTTTGCCATCTTTGCCAGTGTAAGTCGCTGAAATGGTGTATGAGCCATTTGGCACTTGGTTGCCAGACGCGTCTTTGCCGTCCCAAGCTAGGTTATGAACGCCTGCATTTGTCTCGTTTAGATCAGTTGTTCTTACGACTTGACCATTTGCATTTTTGACCTCGATTTTGCCATTTGCAAGATCTGTCTTAAAGTAAAGCGCAAATTTTGCATCTTTTTTCTCATCTGTTAGTGTGACTGCATTTGAGCCAGTTGAGACCATCTTTCCAAGGGCTGAGATAGCGTAGGCATTTGCGTTTGATTTTAGCTGATTTACTAGCTCTTTCATCGCTTTGTTTGTATTTTCTTGCATCTCGACTGATGCTAGCTGGCTAGTTTGCGTTAGCATCTTTTCAGTATCCATAGGGCTTGTTGGGTCTTGGTGCTGAAGCTCGGTTAAAAGTAGCTTCATAAATGCATCTTTGTCAAGCTGTGAATTTGGGTTTGTGCCTGTGCCTTTTGCTGCATCTATTCTAGAGTTAGCCTTTTTCTCGGCATTTTTTTGTTGCGTTGTTTGTGTGGTTATATCTGAAACTGAAGCCATAATCTCTCCTAAATATATCTTGGTATTACTAGCTCAAGCAAGCTTTGTTCCGCTTGAGCGTTTTCGCTCTCGTCGCTTTGATTTGAGCTATATTTGTTCTTTGCTTGTTCTCTTTTTTCTTGTCTTTGGTTTTGGTCTGAGAAATTCATCTCAAGCTCGGTAAATCCCATATTTACAAGGCTGTTTTTAAACTCAGCTTGGTTTTGTAAAAAGAGGTTCATCGTGGCTGTTGTTGAGCTAAAATTTACATGTAAGTTATTGCCGCGATTAACCATCGTGATCTCGACCTCGCCTAAATTTAGCGGGTTAAGCGTGATGTTAAAGCGAGTGATCGGCGCTTTGTAGTTTTGCACCTGCTCTTTTAGCGTAGAAGAGAAGTTGCTAAGCGTCTCTTTTATCTCCGCTTTTGTTTGAAGCTGGTGTTTAGCGCTGTTTGCGATATCTTTTACCATTTGATTTAGCTCTGATTTATTATCGCTGCTAAAGGTCTCCTCGCTTGGCTCAGCCTCGCTCATCTGCTCTCTTTCTGGAAAGAGTAGCGACTCAAGAGTTGGGGCTTTTTGCGCCTTTTGCTCGTGTAAATTTACCTTTACTTTTGGCTCTTTTGGCTGCTCATCTGGCTCAATATCCACTATCTCATCATCAAGCTTTACTTCGCTATCATCTAGCTTTTTAGGCTCTTCTTTGACTAAATTTTTAACTTCGCTGACTGGATTTGCCACCACCTCTTTTAGCAAAGTATCAAGCTTTACGACCTCTTTTGGCTCGTTTTTGATGATAGTTTGTTCGACCTCGTTTTTTAGCTCTTTTAGGTAAAAAGGCTTGTCCTCGGTCTTTATCGGCGTGAAAAATTCCTGCTTGCCTAAATTTTTAAACATCTCGTTTAGTTTTGGCACATCTTCGTTTGAAATTTCTATATTTTCAAGGCCAAGGTCAAATTTCTTAGCAAGGTCGATAAGATCGCTAACGCTTTTAACGTTGCTAAGCTCTTCGACGTTTTGGGGCACACTTAAGAAATTTGCTATTTTGTCGCTGAAATTTGGAAATTTACTTACCTTTTCATTGCCATTTAGTATCTCTAAAACTTGCAAAAGCTGCATGAAATTTGCATTTTCATAGAGCTCATTTTTTGTATCTTCGTCCAAATTTTCTTCAAGTGCGGCCGAAATTTTTGCCACGCTTTCGTTTTGCGCCTTTTCTATCGTCTCTTTTTGGATATCAACAGTTTTTACTATCTCTTTGACATCCTTTTCGGTGATCTTTTGACCGCTATTTGCCTTGCTCGCAGCCGCATCCAAAACCATCGACAAAAACTCGCCGTTGTTTTGAGACTTCTTCGCAGCTGCAGGCTTTTTGGTAGCCGCAGGAGCTAGCAAATCTACGTTGTTTTTCGCTGTGTAAGCTTGCATTTAATCCCTTTAAATTTAAAAACTTAACGCTTACATGCAAAATCTATTCCAAAAATTAATTTCTTGATATCAGCTTAAAATTTATAAAAATTTGGCTATAATCTGCCCCTATTTTAAAACTGATAAAGCGAAAAATATCAAACTAATAAACGGAGAAAAATTTGGAAAAGATACGAAATATAGCCGTTATCGCGCACGTCGACCACGGTAAGACAACAATGGTTGATGAGCTTTTGAAGCAGTCAGGAACATTTAACGAGCATCAAAACCTTGGCGAGCGTGTAATGGATAGCAACGATATCGAAAGAGAGCGTGGCATCACGATCCTTTCTAAAAACACCGCCATTCGCTACAAAGATACAAAGATCAACATCATCGACACCCCAGGCCACGCCGACTTTGGTGGCGAGGTAGAGCGTGTTCTTAAGATGGTTGATGGCGTTTTACTACTTGTCGATGCGCAAGAAGGCGTTATGCCACAAACTAAATTCGTCGTCAAAAAGGCGCTCTCACTTGGACTTCGCCCAATCGTCGTCGTAAATAAGATAGACAAACCTGCAGGCGATCCAGACCGCGTTATAAATGAAATTTTTGACCTTTTTGTCGCGCTTGATGCAAATGACGAGCAGTTAGAATTTCCAGTCGTTTATGCAGCTGCAAAAAATGGCTACGCAAAGCTAAAACTAAGCGATGAAAACAAAGATATGCAGCCACTTTTCGAGACTATCTTAGCTCACGTGCCAGCTCCAAGCGGTAGTGACGAGAACCCACTTCAGCTTCAGGTTTTCACGCTTGATTATGACAACTATGTCGGCAAGATCGGCATCGCGAGGATTTTTAACGGCAAGATAGCTAAAAACCAAAACGTCATGCTTGCAAAGGCTGATGGCACAAAGACAACTGGTAGAATTTCAAAACTCATCGGCTTTATGGGACTTGATAGGATCGATATAAACGAGGCTGGCACTGGCGACATCGTAGCGATCGCTGGCTTTGACGCGCTTGACGTTGGCGATAGCGTCGTTGATCCAAATAACCCACATCCGCTTGATCCGCTCCATATCGAAGAGCCAACACTTAGCGTTGTATTTTCTGTAAATGACGGCCCACTAGCAGGCACTGAGGGCAAACACGTCACATCAAATAAGATCGATGAGCGCCTTGCAAACGAGATGAAGACTAATATCGCGATGAAGTATGAAAACATCGGCGAGGGCAAATTTAAAGTAAGCGGCCGTGGCGAGCTTCAGATCACTATCTTGGCTGAAAATATGCGCCGCGAGGGCTATGAGTTTTTACTTGGCAGACCTGAGGTCATCGTAAAAGAGATAAACGGCGTAAAATGTGAGCCATACGAGCTTTTAGTGATCGACGCGCCTGATGATACGACAGGCACAGTCATCGAAAAACTTGGCAAAAGAAAGGCCGAAATGGTCTCTATGAACCCAACAGGCGACGGCCAAACAAGGATAGAATTTGAGATCCCAGCTCGCGGCCTTATCGGCTTTAGAAGCCAGTTTTTGACTGACACAAAAGGTGAGGGCGTTATGAACCACAGCTTTTTGGAGTTTAGACCGCTTAGCGGCACCGTCGAGCACAGAACAAACGGCGCGCTAGTTTCTATGGAAAACGGCGTAACGCTTGCTTATTCGCTATTTAACTTGCAAGATCGTGGTGTGCTATTTCTTGATCCGCAGGCAAAAGTCTATGTGGGCATGATCATCGGCGAGCACAGCCGTCCAAACGACCTTGACGTAAATCCTATCAAGGGTAAAAACCTAACAAACGTGCGTGCAAGTGGTAGCGACGATGCGATCAAACTTGTCCCACCTAGAAAGCTAAGCCTTGAGCGCGCGCTAGAGTGGATAGAAGATGACGAGCTAGTCGAGGTTACACCTATAAATATCCGCGTTCGCAAGCGCTATTTAGACCCAACAGAGCGCAAAAGAAAAGCAAAACTATAATCCAAATTTGCTAGCAAATTCCCTTTGGTGCCAGCCAAAGGGCTAGCAAGTGAAATTTAATCCCCAAAACCAAATTTAATAATCTAGTTTGTAAATTTATCTGTTTGTGCCAAATGGAGCTGGCTAAATTTAGGTGAATTTTTGGTTTTAACTGATGTAAATTTAGAAAGGCTACTTTTTGTTTTTTGTTCTGGCGCTTCAAATTTGTAAATTTATTCTTGATAAGTAAATTTGTCTGATCTGATGCCGTCATGAGAAATTTATAGAGTAGTTTGTGTTTTACAAAGACTATTTTTGCCCGTGAAAAAGCAACTAGCTGTGGTGATTGAATTTGCTTTTTTGAATTTGCAAAAGGGTTAAATTTAGGTTTTGAGAGCTGTTAAATTTGCTTATTTGAGCATCTCAGCACCCAAATTTTGATAGTGGCTAAAATTTTAAATTTGTGGCGTGACTGATTTTGCTTTCGTGGTTGTAGTGGTGTTGCGTCGAATGGCTACTTTGTTCGCACAAATGAGCTAAATTTAATGAAATTTAGTCCTTTCTTGCTCTAAATTTGTAAATTTATGTGAGTTGGCGGAGCCTGAATGACTTAAATTTGGTTTTAGCTGGTAACTTTAGATATTGGCGCAAATTTATATCAGCCAGTGCTTGGCTAAAGCATCTGGCAGACTTTAAATTTCAAAATATAGTCTGGAGCGAGGCTTATAATACGAGATAGGCTAAATTTAGTTTGGACATTTGTAAATTTATCTAATTAGTAGATTAAATTTAAACCTTGTCTAAAAAACTAGCTTTTAAAACCGCTCTTGCAAGCTGTGAAATTTGGCAAATTTATCATCTCAAACCACAACAAAGCTACCTAAATTTATAAAAAGTGCAGGGAGCAAATTTAACTAGCGGATCTTTTTTAGTTTTGACTTTGAAATTTTATAAATTTTTGATGGCGTATCTTCAAAAAATCGTTCATCAACAACTTCATCAGCCACGCCTCTAGCCCAAGTTTCGTCAAATTTCATGCCATTTTTGTTTGCGCTACTTGAGTAAAGCCAGTCAAATTTGCTTAAGAATTTCTCGTGTTCGCACCCTTTTACGACCCTAATCGCTTTTAAATTTGGATATAAAAATGTCGTCTTTCTTGAGCGGCGGATGAAATTTTTATATTTTTTTGGCGCTCTAGCAAGCCCACGTAAAACGCTAAATTTAGCCGTCGTGATTAGGCAAGGTTTGCCCTCACTTCGCATTTTGGCGTGGTTTATCTCCTTGTAGTCTTTGCTTAAAAAGCCAGCCGTCGTGTCAGTTTGCGCTAGGTATATCATCTCTCTTCTTTGAAAGTAAAAATATGCATGATATGATGAGAGCAAAGCCTAAAAAGTCCCAAAAGAGGAACTTCGTCCCAAGCCAAAAGTAGCCAAAAAACGCGGCACTTAGTGGCTCTATGCAGGCTATCATGCTGGCCTTTGAGGCGCCTATGAGCTTAACTCCAGTCATATAAAAGCTAAATGCAAATATCGTGCCAAGCGTGAGCGCGACTGAGTATTTGGCATTTAGCCTTGCGGGAGCTAGGTTATAAACGCAGACGCAAACAGCACTTACCAAGCACCAAAATAGCGCTTTTGGCGAGATAACAAGGGCTGAAATTTGCGCGTGCGTAGCAAGAAAAAAGACGCCAAGCATCGCGCAAAGCAGAGCTAAAATTTCAAGCGGTCTTGGCGCTCGCTTCTCTTTTAGGCAGATGATGGCTAGGATGAGAACTGGGGCTGTGTATTGAATGACGGTCGCAACTGCGGCGTTTGAGAGCTCGATCGAGTAAAAGTAGGCATACTGCGTCATCATAAGTCCAAGTAGAGCGTATGTGAGAAGCTCAGCTAGCAGTTTTATGTCAGTAAGTGGCGCAAAAACGGCCTTTGGAGCCTTAAAAGCGTAGTAGAGCACGATAAAAGCTCCAGCTAGCAAGAGCCTATAAGGCACTAAAAAATCAGCGCTTATGCCTTGCAAGAAGAGATACTGCCCGCAAACTCCGCTAAATCCCCAAAGAACGCCACCAACTAGCGTAAGAAGCACTCCAAGTTGATGGCTGGACATTAAATTTATCTATCTTTATGTAGCTGAGCGTCTTTGCCGTAGTGAGGCGAGTATGGCCCATAAAGTATGCAGTCGCGGCAGTTTCTAGAAAAGAGGTAGGCATCGGCTCTTACTGCTAGGTCGTATGATCTATCTGAGATGGTGTTTGCCACCTGCGTGATGACGGCTGAGACTAGCATGCCAAGCAGGCTGTTTTGCCCGCTGCCGCTATCCTCTGCAGCTTCTGCCTCGCCATGCCAGAGCGTCGCGCCACTTTTTATATCGACTAGCTTTGCTTCAAGCACTACCTTTGTAGAACTTGAGACCACGACGTAGCTCGTGCCGTAGTCTTTGATGTTGATGTAAAGCACGCTATCGGCGTGAAAAATTTTATCAAGCTTATTTAGTGGCACGGCTGCGATCTCGCTTGGCTCAGTGATGCCATTTTGCTTAAATGTATCATTTACAAGAGCCACTGGAAATACATAGTATCCAGCCTCGCTAAGTGGGGCTACTGAGTTAGCCAAAACCGCTGCTGAGCCAGCAACCTCGGTGCTATCGTTTGTTGGCATGAGTACTAGGATGGAGCGTGGCTTTTTTTGCAAAAAGGCTGAGTAGTCGTATGGCTCAGGCTCTTTGAAAGAACAACCCGCAAAAAATATCGCAAGAAGCGTCACAGCTATAAATTTCAGGCTATTTTTCATCTTTCGCTCCCTCTTTTTTGCTCTGCTTTTTTGGGGTTAAATTTTTAGAGCCCTTGATGAAATTTATAAATTCTTTTGACTCTGGGAAATTTTGCACCTCTTTGTCAAAATTTGCATTTGCAGCGCCTAAATTTCCATTATTTAAGTATAAAAGTCCAAGGTGTGCATAAAGCCCTGGCGCAACCTTGTAGCCCCTTTGGGTTGAGGTTTGCACTAAATTTTCTAAGCGTGAAATTTGCTCGGTTGCGTCGCCATCTTCGCTTAGATAGCTATATAGCGAGCTACTATATGTGCCGTCCCAGTAGTAAAGCGACCTTGGGCCACTTGCGTTGCTGCACCCTGCTAGCACGAGCGCAAGAGCGCCAAGGCAGGCAAGCCTTATTTTACTTGCCATGCTCCGCTCTCTATGCCGTTTACTAGGTTATTTACAGCTTCAATTATCGCTAGACTTAGCACCTTGCCATTTAACGTAGAGTCGTATCCTGCGGTGCCGCCAAAGCCGATCACCTCTCTGTTTGAAAGGGTGTATTCGCCAGCGCCACTAACTGAGTAGACGACCTCTGCGGTTTTGGTATCGACAACGTTTAAATTTACCTTTGAGTAAGCGGTTTGCTTCTTGCCTCTGCCAAGTATGCCAAATAGCTGGTGATCGCCTGTTGTTTTGCGGCCAAATTCGGTTACATCGCCAGTTATGACGTATCTTGAGCCTTTTAAATTTTGAGCCTCTTTGCTTAGCTCGCTTTCTTGTTTGATCACCTTCATATTTGATCTATCAAGCACTGAAAATCTACCGCTTTGCTGTAAATTTGTGATCAATATGCTTTGAGCTTGGTTGCCAAGTCTATCCTCGCCGTCACCAAAAACGCCATTTTGATAGGCTGATTGGTTGTTAAAGCGACCAATAGAAACTGAGACCTTTTTGCCGTTATAAACTGAGCCGTAGCTTGCTACTTTTGGAGTTTCTACCACTCTTGAGCTTTCGCTTGCGCACCCTGCAAAAAGCGCTGCGATCACTAGAGCTGCACTAAATTTTAAAACATTTTTCATCTTTATCCTTTGTGACAAAATCGTGTGTATATTACTACTTTTTTTTAAATGGCTCGAAATTTCATCCACGTGCCATTTGCGTATCTGCGCACAAAGAGCACCGCCTTTACCGCCCAGTCGGCAAACATCGCAAACCAAGTGCCTATCATGCCAAGATCAAAGGTGAGCGCAAAGATATAAGCTAGCACGATCCTGCAAGCAAACATGCAGGCTAAATTTACTATCATCGGGTATTTTGCGTCCCCAGCAGCTCGAAAAACGGTCGGATAGGTGTAGGCAAGCGGCCAGATGAGGCACATCGCGATGCCGTGATACCAGACGATCTGCCTTGTTAAATTTATGGCTTCGTTTGAGAGATTATAAACGCGAAGTAGCGGCTCAAGAAGCAGTAACACGACAGCCGTGCTAAAAAGCTGCACGATGTAGATGCTTATCATTGATTTTCTTACGTAAAATTTAGCCTGATTGAAGTCATTTGCGCCGATGCATCTAGCTACGACTACGCTTAGGCCTGTGCCTATTGCCATGCCAGGGAGCACCTGAAACATCACGATCGTCCCGCCCACGGCATTTGCAGCGATGCTTGCCGTGCCAAAGAGCGAAACAAGGCTCAAAACAATGATGCGACCCACGTAAAACATCGAATTTTCAAAGCCATAAGGCACGCCGATATTTAAAATTTTCTTGATGATCTCGTAGTCAAATTTATAGATAAGGCTCTTTCTTATGTGAAGTTTTAGCTTTATATCAAGTAGCAGATAGACGATGACAAAGCAAGCGATCGCTCTTGCTATGAGCGTGCTAATGGCGATGCCAAGCACTCCTGTGTGAAATGTGTAGATGCTAATGGCAGTTAGTAGCACGTTTAGTAAATTTGCAGCCGCCATGATATACATAGGTAGCTTTGCGTTTGACATCGTGCGAAAGATCGCCGCAGCTGCTGCATAGACGGCTAGAAAGGGAGCTGAAATGGCTGAGAAAACGAGGTAGTGGCTAGCATCGCTCCTTACTTGCTCGCCGATATCGCCAAAGACTTTATCTAAGATGAGATCTTTTAAAACTATGATGGCAAGGGCTATAAAAATGGCAAAAATCAGGCTAAACCAAACTAGCTGATCGGCGGTATTTCTGGCGTTGCCGCTTTGTTTGCTGCCTAGATACTGGCTAGCGACCACCGAGCCACCAGTGGCTATGGCGGTAAATATGCTAATAAATAGCGCCATGACAAACTCCACAAGGCTTACCGCACTCACCGCACTTTCGCTAACGCTTGCCGCCATTAGCGAGTTTGCAAGGCCAAGGCTATACTCTAAAAACTGCTCTACGGCGATAGGGAAAAATAGCCTTGCAAGGTCGGCATTTGAGAAAAATCTCTGCTCGTTTGTCAAATTTTTCAAATTTCATCCCCTTTGTAAAGTGTGGGTAAATTATAAATTTTAAAAGGTGAAAAGGCTATAAATTTTTGGGTCTTATTTATTGACAAATTTGTCTTAAAGTGAGTAAAATCACGCCAGTTCTAAGTTTTAGAAAGACCTTTTTTGGATACAAAATGCACTCAATCGGTATTGATATAGGCTCAACTTCTGCAAAAGTTGCCGTCATAGAGGCAAGTAGTGGCGAGATAAAGGAGCTATTTTTACTCCCAACTGGCTGGAGCAGCGCAGATACGGCCATGCTTATAAAAGAGCGAGTTTTAGGCTTAGGCCTTGGCGAGCTATATTTTACTGCGACAGGTTACGGCAGAGTCTCGGTGCCATACGCTGATAAAACCCTTACAGAGATCACCTGTCACGCGCTAGGGGCGCACTACTTTTGTAAAAGTGACTGCACAGTTATAGACGTGGGCGGACAAGATACGAAGGCTATCAAGCTTGAAAATGGCTCGGTGACGGACTTTACGATGAATGATAAATGCTCAGCCGGCACTGGTAAATTTCTTGAAGTGATGTCAAACCGCCTAGGAGTTAGGTTTGATGAGCTTACACGCCTTGCTAAAAATAGCGACAAAGATATATCCATAAGCTCGATGTGCACGGTCTTTGCGGAGTCTGAGATCATAAGCCTCATCGCTCAAAACGTCTCACGAGAAAATATCGCAAAAGCGGTGATCATCTCAGCTATAAATAAAATTTCAAATTTGGTCAAAAAACAGGCAAATACGAGGTATTTCTTAAGTGGTGGCTTTAGCAAGAGCTCGTATGTGAGAGAAAATTTAGAAGTTTGCTTGCAAGCTAGCGTCAGCACGCACGAAGATGCGATCTACTGCGGTGCGATAGGCGCTAGCCTTGCAGGAATAAGAAATTTAAGGAGAGAAAATGGCGATAAATGAGAGTATGAGTTTGAGCGAAATTTTCGCTACCTATGATAGCGCTAAGAAAAATTTAGCCCAAAACGTCGAAGCAGTCAAAAATAGCGGTCAAAAGCTCGCGGCTATCTTTTGCACCTACACACCAAGGGAGGTCATCCACGCGGCAAACGCTTATAGTGTGAGTGTCTGCGCAACTGGCGATAATGCCGTGATCGAGGGCGAAAAGTACCTGCCTAAAAACCTCTGTCCGCTCATAAAGGCAAGCTACGGCTTTGCAAAAGCGAACAAGTGCCCATTTGTGCGAAACTCTGATATCGTCATCGGCGAGACGACGTGCGACGGCAAGAAGAAGATGTATGAGCTAATGGGCGAATTTAAAGATGTGCATGTCATGCATTTGCCACATTTCAAGAGCCAAAAGAGCTTAGAAATTTGGCAAGATGAGGTAAGGGAGCTAAAAAAGCGTCTGGAGGATAAATTTGGCGTGAGCGTAAGCGATGAGGAGCTTAGAAACTCTATCAGGCTATTTAACAAAGAGCGCGAGCTAATGGGGGAAATTCAAAATTTCATGAAACTAACGCCACCACCAATGAATGGCAAAGAGCTACACGCACTGCTATATGGAAATGGCTTTATATTTGATAAAAAGGAGCAGATAAGCGACCTTGAGATCATCGTTGAGAAGCTAAAAGAGTGCGTTAGGGATAAAATTTCACCCGTGCATAAGGATGCCAAACGCATCATCATCACAGGCTGTCCAAGTGGCGGGGTCTATGATAAGATCGTGCCAGCCATAGAAGAGGTAGGCGGCGTCGTGGTGGCTTACGAAAACTGCACTGGGACTAAAAATTTTAGCAACCTTGTCGATGAAAATGACGATCCTATAAATGCCATAGCAAAGCGCTACATGGCGATACCTTGCTCGATCATGTCGCCAAATAAAGAGAGAGAAAATGTGCTACAAGAGATGATAAAAGAGTATAAGGCGGACGGCGTGATCGACGTTGTGCTTCAAGCCTGTCACACCTACAACGTAGAAACTGCCAATATAAAAAGGGCGTGTAACGACGTAGATACGCCTTATATGGCGCTTGAGACGGACTTTTCGACGAGTGACGCTGGGCAGATCAAGACAAGGCTCGAGGCATTTATAGAGATGCTTTAGGATAAATTTGGCGTCTGTTTTGGCGTCAAATTTAGAGTGGCTGACTTGAAAATGGAGAAATTTACTAAATTTACAAGTCAGCTAAAGTGAAAATTCCAACTTAAAAATAGATATTTTTAAAAAAATATGCAGGAATTTATCCCGCATATTTAAATAGTTAATCTTCTAAAAGACACCATGCAGAGTTATTACTATTTATATATCTCATGTGCTGATAGTCATAAAGAACAGAATTCCACTTTTCATCACCATTTTTCATTTTATCGTTATATTCTTTAGTCTTTTCTCTATCGCCTAAGTTTTTATACATGTCACGTAGATCCCTACATATATAGGCACTTTTTAGTTCATTGCAACCATATTCAAGCATTTTTACATCTGCTTTTGACTCAGAAAGTGCTTTTGCATAGTCAGAATAAATAGATTTAGTATCTCCATCTTTCTTTGCAAAATAAACTATTTTCCATTTTATCAAATCAAGAGCTGGTATATTGCAAGCTGGAGCGAATTTTTTGTCATAACAATATTCTGGTACTGTTTTTTCATAAAAATTTGTTACTTTCTTAATGTCTTTACTAGCTAAAGCTTCTAGTTTGTCTAGCCAAATGCAACCCAGATCATTGCCCTGATCAAGGCACCAATATTTTGCATCATCAATTCGCAGATCTTTGTCCGAGAAAGAACTTAATGACATTAGCTCTTTCTCCCCACTATAATCATAATTTGGTTTCTCTTTACTACTTCCTCCAAAGCCCCAAGCATATACGCTACTTGTGGCCAACACGCTGGCTAAGACTGAAGCTAAAATTTGCTTTTTCATCTTGATATCTCCTTTTTGATTTAAAAAGGCATTCTACCCCCCCCCCCGTACTTAAAATAAATTTTAAAAGGGTGCAGACTCATGAAAAAGTATAAATTTTAGTGTGTAAGTGTCTGCTAAAATGTGCAGAGTATGTCAAGCAGTCTGCCAAGCTTTTGCATATCGTTTAAGAAAAGCTGGTTTGGTTTTTGTGTAAATTCTTTAGCTTCTTCTAGGATTTTGGGCTCTAAGATGCTATAAGCAAACTCCTTTTTTAGTATCTTTGCGCCCTTTTTATAAACAAATTTTGCATCAATTAAACTTGCAAAAAAGCTATCATCTCTTAAGTAGTAGTTGGTGCTCGCATTTACAAAAACTGGCTTTTGAGCTAAAAACTCAGCGCAAACGCCATTTTGTGATCTAAATTTAACACTCTCAATCACATCAGGCCTTATCTCGTAAAACCTTATCTCGCTAGATTTTTTAAGAGCTAAAACGTCACTAGTTTTGTTTAAATTTATAAAGGCACTATCTGCTTCAATGACGTTTATAACGCCATTTACTAGAGAATAAGCACTTGTCGTTTTGTTTTGATCAAGAAAATTTACCATACCAAAAAATGGCACGCTGGCATTTTTATCAGCTAAGCTTGGCATGCTTTTTATGAGTAGTTGCTGCTTTTTGCCATTTAGCTCAAAGTAGCTCACCATGATAGAAATTTCATCCTTTTTGCTAGGCGTATTTTGCGAGCAGCCCGCAAAAAAGAGCACCCCAAGCAGCAAAACTACTAAATTTCTCATTTTATGAAGTAATCACCATCAAAGCTTACAAGCGAGTATTTTCTCTCGTTGCCGATACTCTCTTTAAGCTCATCGATGCTCAAAAACTCCAAACTGTCAGCTCCGATATACTCTCTGACCTCTTCGACGCTTTTTTTGGCGCTTATTAGCTCCTCAAAGCTTGGTGTGTCGATGCCGTATCGCTCAGGATACTTGAGCTCAGGGCACGCAACTCTGAAGTGAATTTCTTTCGCCCCTGCGTGTCTTAAGAGATCGACCACCTTCTTAGAAGTGGTGCCTCGAACGATGCTATCATCGATCACGACGATGCTTTTACCAGCTAGTACGCTTGACATTGGATTAAGTTTTAGCTTGACCTTTAAATTTCTCATCTCTTGGCTTGGCTCGATAAATGTCCTGCCCACATAGTGGTTTCTGGTGATGGCTAGCTCAAATGGAATTTTGCTCTCGTTTGCGTATCCAAGTGCTGCTGGCACGCCACTATCTGGCACGGGCACGACAAAGTCAGCCTTTACCTTGCTCTTTCTAGCTAGCACCTCGCCCATCTTTTTTCTCACTTCATAGACGCTTTTGCCCTCTATAACGCTATCTGGGCGCGCAAAATAGATGTACTCAAAGGCGCAAACTCTAGGCTCTGGCTCGAAGATTTGCAAGCTTTGAAACTCGCTCTTGCCATGCTCAAAAACTATCATCTCGCCAGGTCTAACATCTCTTATAAATGTCGCTCCCACAAGATCAAACGCACAAGTCTCGCTAGCTACGATGTATCCGCCATCTTTTAGCCTACCAAGGCTTAGTGGCCTAACGCCCCAGCGGTCTCTTATGGCAAAGGTCTTGTGACGTGACTGCACGAGCAGGCAGTAAGCGCCTTTTATCTTATCAAGTGCTGCGATGATGCGATCTTGTAGGTGTTCGTCGTGGTTTCTTGCGATGAGGTGGATGATGTTTTCTGTGTCCATATTTGTCTGAAATATCGCGCCATCTTTGATGAGCTCGTCTCTAACCTCGTCTTTATTGACCAAATTTCCGTTGTGAACGATCGAGATTTGACCTAGGGCGTAGTTGGCGGCTATTGGCTGGGCGTCACGGCCTGAGTTTTTGCCAGCTGTTGCGTAGCGGTTGTGACCGATCGCCATGTCGCCTTTTAGAGAGCTCAAAACCTCCTCGTTAAATACCTCAGTGACTAGGCCGTTGCCCTTGTGAGTGGAGATCTCGCCGTCGTTACAGACGCTGATGCCACTTGCCTCTTGACCGCGGTGTTGCATAGAAAATAGCGCATAATACGCCGTTTTCGCCGCATCCTTAGAATTTATGATACCAACTATCGCACACATCTTTTATCCTTTTTCATCTTTTAAATTTCATCTTTGCAGTTACATTTCATAGCCAACGCTAAGCACTTTTTGTAAGTGACTTGTTGTCTAATTGCTGGCACATTCACCGTTATTTGCACCATTTATAATAATCCAAATACGCTAAAACTAAATTTCATCATCTCAAATCAAACTCGTCAGCTCTTAAATTTTGGCGCTTTTCGCGCTTTGGCAGGTAGAATTTATCGCCAAATTCTAGCTTGTAGCTCTGCGCGTCATCAAGACTAAATTTAATCATCAAGCCCCAAACTATCATCTATTGAGTAAAGACCGCTGCCTTGATCTTTTAGCCAGATGGCAGCCTTGATCGCACCTTTTGAAAAGGTTGCTCTGCTAGTTGCGGTGTGGTTTAGCTCGATAAATTCGCCGTCATTGTAAAAGCCAACCGTGTGACGACCGACCACGTCGCCACCACGAAGTGCCATAACTGCGATCTCGTCTTTGCTTCTTGCACCCACCATGCCAGCTCGCCCAGTTACTAAGACATCTTTTAAATTTAGATCCCTTGCTTCTGCCACACATCCTGCTAAAGTCATCGCAGTGCCGCTTGGAGCATCCTTTTTATGTCTGTGGTGTTGCTCGACGATCTCTATGTCAAATTCTCTTAAAACTTTTGAAGCTATCCTTGCTATGCGGTTTAACACTGCTACGCCTAGGCTCATATTTGTTGCGTAGAGTATTGGCATAGCTGCTGATGCAAGTTGAAGCAAGTTTTTCTCGTCGTCATTTAGCCCAGTCGTGCCGATAACTAGTGGTTTTGGGTTGGTCCTAGCGTAGTTTAGTAGCGCCACCGTCGCCTCTTTTTGGCTAAAGTCGATGATGACATCGCACGCTTCAAAAAATTTAGCAAAGTCATTTGTTAAAAGCTCGCTACTTAAATTTTCAACCTCGTTTTTTTGGCTAAACGCAACACTTAAAAGCGCATTTTTCTCATCTTTTAAACAAGAGATGATACTTTGAGCCATCTTGCCGCTAGCGCCGTAAAGTCCTATTTTTACCAAAATTTATCCTTTGAATTTTGGTTGAAATTTAACATAAAATTTATTATATAGAGATTACGAAACGGCTTTTGAAAAGAGCTGCTTGTGGCTAGAATTTAATTAAAAATTATCATTTTGCTAATTATTAGACGCACCTACCTTTGCCTATTTTGTGCAAAAAAGACGACTCGCTATGTTTAGAGTTATTTTATTAATACAATTTTTGAAAATAAATTTTGCTAAAAATGGTTTATTTTGAAAGAGAAATTTAGCCAAAAATTTGGCTAAATTTGAGTATTAATGCAAGCTTTCTATGTAGCTCATAGCGCTAAGTGCAGCCACTGCGCCATCACCTGCTGCTACGATGACTTGCTTTGGAGCGTCCTCTCTGATGTCGCCTGCTACAAATAACCCTTTTAGGCTAGTTTGCATCTTAAGGTTAGTCTTTACCTGTCCGCCATCAGCCATTTCGCAGATAAATTTACCGTTTTCATCTTTTAAAATTTCGTTATTTACATTTAGTCCGACAAATGTGAAAATGCCCGGCACATCAAGCACGCGCTCGCCATTTTTAGTATCAAGCACGATCTTTGTTAGGCCCATTTTATCGCCAAGCGCCTCTTTTACAGTCGCACTTGTTATAAACTCGATCTTCTCATTTTTTCTAGCTTTTTCAACCGTAGTTGGTGCCGCTCTAAATTCATCACGTCTATGCACTAGATAAACTTTTGAGCAGATATTTGCTAGATAAAGTGCCTCTTCAACAGCTGTGTCGCCACCGCCAAGAACGGCTACTTCTTTGTTTTTGTAAAAGAAGCCATCGCATGTTGCGCATGTGCTAACGCCTTTGCCAAAGAACTCGTCCTCGCCTTTAAAGCCAGCACGTCTTGGGGTTGAGCCAGTCGCTACGATGACAGCCTTTGCCTGCTCGCTCTTGCCGCCCTCAAGTAAAATTTCAAAGCTGCCGTCACTATTTTTTCTAACGCCAACGACATTTGCCCACTTATGAACTAATCCAAATGCACTGCACTGCTTCCACCAAGTGCTCATAAAGTCAAAGCCGCTTTCGCCAGGTGCTTTTTGACCTGGGTAGTTTTCTATCTCTGAGCTAGAGGTGATCTGACCGCCAGGCTCGCCTTTTTCAAACATTACAACATTTTTTAATCCGCCTCTAGTGGCGTAAAGTCCGGCGCTTAGTCCTGCTGGACCGCCTCCGATGATCGCTAAATCAAGCATAAATTTCCTTTATTCTAAAACATTTATGGACGAATTTTGTTTGTAAATTTCGCCCCTTTGATGAACTATCTCAACACTGCTAGGAAGCTTCGTGATGCTTAAATTTCGCATAAGCTCTAGGACTGTATTTATATCTGAGCTTATGTATTTTAGTGTTGAGTTTGACTCATATCTTTTTTGAAAGATATCGATCGCCACAACTGTTTCATTTTTGGTTGGTAAAATTTCGTCTAATTTTGATTGATTTGAACTGAAGATTAAAAGCGTGTATTTTGGCTCTTTTGGAGTGAAAATTTCGCTTTTTTCGTAAAAAACTAGCTTCTCAAAATCAACAAATTTATATTGTGAAAAACGATAGTTGCTATACGCAAATGCAGCTGCTATCATAGCTGCACCAAAAAATGAACCAAATATATAGGTAAGAGGAAGCAGACTTCCTCTTCTTTTTTCGCTCATTAAAGAAGCGAATTTAGTTTGTCAGTTAGGGCTTGTTTTGACTGCGCACCGACCATTTGCTCAACTAGCTCGCCATTTTTGAAAAATAGCAATGTTGGGATCGATCTGATGCCAAACTCAACCGCAAGATCTTGTACTTCATCAGTATTTACCTTGCAAATTTTCGCTTTGCCCTCAAAGTCTTCAGCAAGCTCTTCGATCACTGGAGCTAGCATACGGCAAGGTCCGCACCATGGAGCCCAGAAATCTACTAGAGCAACGCCTTCTTTTGTTACATCAAAATTTTCTTTTGTGAGTTCGATGTATTTTCCCATTTGTTCTCCTTATTTTCAAGATGTGGCAATTATACAAAATCAAATTTAAATTTTAGCTAAATAATAAATTTTATTATAAACTAATATTTTCTATCAGCTCAAAATTTTCATTTTTTACAACTAGCAGATCAAGCTGATAGTCTCTGTTTGGCTCATTTTTCATCATATAAAAATTTATTGTTTTTAAAATTTTCATATATTTTGCCTTGTTTAGCCTATACTCCGCTTCGTACCCTCCGCTAGTTGCTTTTACTTCAATAAAATGTAAAATTTTATCGCTACTTAGTGCGATGATGTCGATCTCGCCAAATTTAGAGTGAAAATTTCTCTCTAAAATGACAAAACCAAGCTTACGCAAAAACTCGCAAGCCCTATCTTCGGAGCTCTTACCAAAGAGGTATTCTTTTAGCCCCAAGCTACTCCTCGATCCTCATCATAAATGGCTCTTCTTTTATATACTCTTGCTCTTTTAAAAGCTCCATCGTTCGCTTCGCATCGGCCTCCAAGCTCGTGTGCGTCGTGAAAAATAGCACGGCATACTCGCTCTCATCTTTTGGCTTTTGCAGCAAGCTGTCGATTGAAAGGTTGTTTTCGCTCATTAAATTTGTTATCTTTGCTAGCACGCCCATTTTGTCTTCGACTTTTAGCCTAAAGTAGTATTTCGTCTTTATCCTGTCGCGGTCTAGTAGCTCTAAGGCGTTTAGCTCAAATGGCGCTTTGTATCCAAGCATCGGCGACTTGCTATCTCTTGCGATATCGATGAGATCGCTAATTACCGCACTTGCTGTCGCGTCTCCGCCAGCTCCTGGGCCATAGTACATAGTCTCGCCAACGACCTCGCCAACGACGCTGATCGCATTTGTTACGCCACTTGCCTTTGCTATCATTTTATTTTGTGGTACAAGCGCTGGATGCACGCGTAGTTCGACCTTGCCCTCGCTTTTTTTGGCGATGGCTAGAAGTTTTATTGAGTATTCAAAATCTTTTGCGAAAAATATATCCTCTGGCGTGATGCCTTGTATCCCCTCGATCAAGATGTCTTCTGGATCGCCGTGCACGCCGTATGCGATGCTAGCAAGGATGAGAAGCTTGTGAGCCGTATCAAAGCCGCCCACGTCAAAAGTAGGATCGGCCTCAGCGTATCCAAGCTCTTGCGCCTTTTTAAGTGCGTCTTTGAAATTTGAGCCCTCATTCATCATCGAGGTTAGGATGTAGTTGCTGGTGCCATTTAGTATGCCATTTATGCTTAAGATGTGGTTGGCGCTAAGCCCTTCTCTTAAGGCTCTAATGATCGGTATGCCACCAGCCACGCTTGCTTCAAAGCCAAATGGCGTGTTTTTGGCTAAATTTTGCAAAGCATATCTGTGATAGGCAAGAAGCGCCTTGTTTGCAGTGACGACCGCTTTTTTACGCTTTAAAATTTCGCTCACCACTCTAAAAGGCTCTTCAACACCGCCCATAAGCTCGACAAAAACGTCGATATCATCGCGGTTTATGACGCTATTTATATCATCAGTCAAAGGGATGCCAGCGTCTCTTTTTTTATTTAAATTTCTGACCACTCCAACGACTGGCACTATCTCTTCGCCACATCTTGCTGCGATTAGCTTTTTGTTTTTTAGTAAAATTTTTGCAACCGACTCACCAACGGTTCCAACGCCTAATATCGCTACATTCATTCAAATTCTTTCAAATATTTTTTTATATTTCTTGCTGCTTGTCTTATCCTGTTTTCGTTTTCGATAAGAGCTAAGCGCACATAGTCGTTTCCGCCCTCGCCAAAACCAATGCCCGGACTAACAGCAACTGAAGCCTTTGTAAGAAGCTGCTTTGAAAACTCAAGGCTGCCTAGGTGGCTAACCTTTGGTGGAAGTTTCGCCCAGATAAACATGCTAGCATTTGGCTTTTTAAGCTCCCAACCAGCCTGAGCAAAGGCCTCTATCATCACATCTCTTCTTTTTTCATAAATTTGGCGTATCTCTTCAACGCAGCTTTGATCGCCGTCAAGTGCGACTGTGGCAGAGACTTGAATAGGCGTAAACATGCCGTAATCAACCCATGATTTTATCTTTTTAAGTGCGGCGCAAAGCCTCTTGTTTCCGCACATGAAGCCAACTCTCCAGCCAGCCATGTTGTAGCTTTTTGAAAGAGTGTAGCACTCGACTGCGACATCTTTTGCGCCATCTACTTCAAAAATGCTTGGAGTTTTGTAGCCATCAAAGGTAAGATCAGCGTAGGCGATATCTGAGATGATGTAAAATCTCTCTTGCTTTGCGATGCTTACAAGGCGCTCGTAAAAGCTCTTTTGCACGGTCACGGTCGTTGGATTGTGGGGGAAATTTACGACCACATATTTTGGCTTTGGCGAGCTTGCGTGTATCGTCTGGATTAAGTTTTCAAAAAATTTATTCTCATCTAGCTCAAATTTATCATTGTAGTGAAGCGGCATCTTTGCGACACTTCCGCCAGCAAATAAAAACGCTTGCGTGTGTATCGGATATGCAGGATCAGGCACGATAGCCACATCGCCTGGGTTTATCACGGCTTGAGCAAGATGCACAAAGCCCTCTTTGCTGCCCATTGTGGCTACTGCTTCAGTTTCTGGGTCTAAATTTACGCCGTATTTGCGCTTATACCAGTTGCAAATGGCAAGGCGGAGCTTGTAAATTCCAGCACTGGCTGAGTAGCCGTGGGTCTTGTCTTTTTGCGCGCTTTCGCATAGTTTATCGACGATGTGCTGCGGTGTTCTGCCTTCTGGGTTGCCCATAGAAAAGTCGATGATGTCCTCGCCAGCTCTGCGTGCTGCCATTTTTATAGCATTTACTTCGGCAAAAACGTAGTTTGGCAAACGCTCAATTGTATTAAATCTTATCTCATCAAACACTGTTTGCTCCTATTTTATAAGCTTGATAATTATCTCGTTTTTAATGTTAGTTATGTCGTTATTATCGCTAATTAACGCGTATTTTGCGTCATTAGATAAATTTATGGTGTAGTTAGTTTTTATCTCGTTTTCTCTTTTTAGATCGATTTGGTTTAAATTTTTATCATAAATTCTAACAAGTGGCACCCATTTGTTTGGCTCGTTTGAGATGATATTTAGGCTGCTTGCACCTGCCACGTCGACGATATAGACGCCACCACTCTTTACAAGTGGGGTCTCTTCGTTAAAATTTACTTTTGACGCATCAAGGATCATATTCTTAGCATCCAAATAAAGCGCTAAATTTCCATCAAGCCTATCAAATCCCATGATCTTAAAGCCACTTTTACTAAGCGTGAAATTTAGTAAATTTGGATCTATGCCGCCACTTTTTAGAGCTAAAATCCCATAAGAAATTTCACTGCCATTTTTTAGAGAATTTACCCTTGCGACGCTTATATTTGCATCTTCAAGAGCTAAATTTATCGATTTTACAAATAGTGCTGAGGGGGCTTTTTGCGTGCTTATAAATTTTAAATTTAAGCTATTTGAGCTAAAAGAGAGAGCATCGTAGTTTGAGCTTTGCTTTAGCCTTGAGACTAGCTCGCCAACGTTTAGCGAGCCGTTAGTGTCTAAATTTTCTAAAGAAATTTGCAGATCTTTTCCGTTGCTTAGTGCATTTGCACTGCTATTTAGATCAAAAGCGTATGAAAAAACGCTAAAAAGAAGAAATATGGCTAGTTTTTTTACCAAGATTTGCCCTTATTCATCTCGACAAACTCGTCATAAGTTAAAAATTTCATATCGCCATTTTCTACTAAAAATCTAGCTGGACGGCTTGGGTTATACTTTGTCACTTTATCGCCGATCTTAAGCTCGATGTTGCCATTTCCGCAAACGACTAGCTGTCTTTGGTCTAAATTTATATTGACACTTTTGCTTGTGTCGCTTGATGTTTTTTGTCCATTTTCAAGATTGATGATGCCTATCCAAACGCGTTGTTTTGGTGTGATGATCGCTTCATTTAGTGGCTTTGTCACGTTTTGCTCTACTTTTGGATCTGGTTGGGCTGCCATACTAGGTTTTAGGGCATTTTGATCAACACTAGCAGGACTTACAGTCACGTTTTGCTCAGCTGGAGCTGAAATTTTCACGCTTGAAGCGTTTGCATCGATCTTTGGAGCGTTTTGAGAGATCGTTACGTTTGTGTCGATTATGTTTTTCTTCACTTCATTTACGATGCTTGATTGCGAGTAGCTCACGCTTGTGTTGTCTTCATTTAAGCTTGCTATGAAATTTTGGACGTATTTGTAAGCGTCAAAGTAGTAAGCGCCGCCAGCGATGATAGCTAAAATGATGATCCAGAAGAAAAATCCAGCCCCACCACCGCTACTTTGCCTTTGGATCGAGACATCTTCAGGTGTGTAAGAAGAAATTTTTGGGCTAACTTTTGTTTTTTTGCTCTCATCAGGCATGTTTTCTTGCATAAATGCGTCGTATTCAGCGAGAAGTTCGCTAAGATCGACGCCGTACTCACGCTGTAAAATTTTGGCGTAGCCTCTCATGTTTAAGCGTGATAATTTTTCAAAATTTTTATCAAAAATGTATTGTAAAAATGTGGGTTCAATGTGCGTCTTACGCGAAATTTCCTTTATGCCTATCTCTTTTAAATTTTCTAATTCATTCATCTATCATCCTATCACAAATTATCGCAAAAGCTGCACTTACATTTAGGGAGTCCCAGCCATCTTTTAGCTTGATACCGACGCACTCATCGCACTTTGCTAGAGCTTTTTGCGGTATGCCTTCGCCCTCTGAGCCCATCACCAAAGCCCTTTTGCCAGCAAATTTCATCTCTTTTATATTTTTGCCGTTGCTTGCCGTCGCGTAGAGCCTAAAACCACACTGTTTTAGCTCGTTTAGCAGGCTAAGTCCGTCTTCAAAGATCGCTATTGGTATCTCGTAAGCAGCACCGCTACTTGACCTTAAAACACCTTGCATATTTACACTTTTTGTAACGATGACAAGTCCTTCGCAGCCTAGAGCATAGGCACTTCTAGCGATGGCGCCGATGTTTCCGACATCACTTATGCCATAAAGCACGGCGATGAAATTTAGCTTTTTTAGCTCGCTAAAGTCTGAAAACTCAAACTCGCTAACGCTTGCTAAAAAGCCTTGATGGTTGCCGCCATGCGCCATCGACTGAGCTTTTTGATTATCCACGCGGATGATCTTCTTGCCAGTGCCACAAATTTTAGAAAAGAGTTTTTTATCACACTCTTTTGAGAGATAGATCTCTTCTAGGATCTGCGGGCGCTTGTTCAAAATATGTAAAAATAGCTGTTTTCCGTATATTATCATGGTTGCTTATGGTAGCTAAAGTCAAGTAAAATTTAACTTATTTTGCTTCTAAATTTGAGTGAATTTTTGAAACTTTTTAGCAAAATTTGAGCTTTTAAATTTTTATGCTTTTATGAGCTCGTCGTAGATCTTTTTGACGTCCTTGCCAGTTATTTTGCTAAGCAGTTTTGCCTTTGCTTTTGGGGCGATGTCAAGCGAGATGATCTCATCTTTTGTGATGTTTTGAGTGGCTATATTCTCACTTTTTGAGATGACTACTGCCCACTCGCCGTTTAAATTTGCCTTTTCTAAAATTTGGGCTAAATTTTTGGCTGCACCCTTAAATTTAGTCTCAAATTTTTTGGTGGCCTCTTTTATGGCAAAGATTTCTCTTTCTGGTTCTAAATTTGCGATGTTTTCTATCAAATTTAAGATGCGTTTTGGGCTTTCGTAGATGACGGCTGGATAGGCTAAATTTAGAGCATTTTGTATGGCTAGAGCTCTCTCTCTGCCAGTATTTGGTAAAAATCCTAAAAAAACAAACTCTTTATCGCAAAGTCCGCTTGCGACTACACTTAAAAGTGCAGCGTTTGCTCCGCTTAAAATTTCGTATTTGATATCATTTTTTTGAGCGTATCTTACTAGGCTAACGCCTGGATCGCTTATACCTGGCATGCCAGCATCGCTCATGTAAGCAATATTTTTGCTCAAAATTTCTTCACTTAAATTTGCAAAAAATTCATCTTCGTTGTGGGTGTGAAACGGGATAAAATTTGAGATGTTTATGTTTGCGTCAAAGCGTTCGTTTAGCAGATTTACAAGGCTTTTGCAAACTCTTGTATCTTCGCAGATAGCTATCTCGCATTCACGCAAAATTTTGATCGCGCGAAGCGAGATATCTTCTAAATTTCCTATTGGAGTAGGAACAAAGTAGAGCAAGGCTTATTTTTGAGCGTATTTTTTCTTAAATTTCTCAACACGGCCAGCGCTATCAACTATCTTTTCGCTGCCTGTGAAAAATGGGTGGCACTTGTCGCAAATGTCAATTCTGATTTCGCTTTTGTTTGACTTTGTCTTAAAAGTGTTGCCACACGCGCAAGTTACGGTGCATTCTACATACTCTGGATGGATCTCTTTTTTCATCATCTTTCCTTTATTATTTTGGGCTATTTGTTACCTTAAAAGTTGCTGATTATATAAAAACTAATCTAAAAATCAAATAAATTAGGCAAGAAATTTTGCCGCCACAGATATGACTGCGGTCTGTGATCTTAGGATATTTTTTGTATTTAGCCCGTAGATATTTTTAAATTTAGCCGTCTCATCCTCGCTAAATCCGCCCTCTGGACCAATTATCAAAATTTCATCATCTCTTTTTTCATTTAAATTTTTACCGCCAAAATTTATGGCCGAGACATTTTTATAAACGCTCATTAGCTCGTCTAAATTTTTGTAAATTTCAAATTCCATTAGCGACGTTCGTCCGCACTGCTCGCATGAAAGCGCATTTATGTAGTTTAGCTTTTCAAGATCGATCTTGAAATTTGCCTGAGAAAATTTAGTATATACAAAGGCGATCTTGCCAACGCCAAGCTCATTTAAAAATGGCAGTGCCTTTTCGATCGTCTTTGGATCAACGACCGCCCAAGCGATGGTAAAGTCAAATTTATGCTCGCAGTTTAGGCTGGCAAAAACAAGGCTTAAATTTGCACTTCTGCGCTCTATCTCATCGATCTCATAGATATACTCTTTGCCGTCGCATAAATTTCTAACACTTATGCGCTCTCCTGCTTCAACCCTTCTAGCTTTTAGGTGCAAAAATGCCTCATTTACTATTTTTAGGCGCTCATCGCCAGCGTTTTTATCATATAAAAATTTCATCTAAATCCCTGCAATGATGATCAAAATAATGTCACAAATGCCTTTAACAAGGGCAAATTTTTTAAATTTCTCTAGCTCGCCAGCAATGGCGTATCTTTTTAGTCTTTTATATCCAACGGCGCTAAGTGCGATCAAAGCTATCAAGACAAGAAGCATTTTTATGGCGTTAAATTTTGGCTCATAGCTATAATATGCCCACAAAATAAGCCCAGTTAGCACCAAAAAGCTAAGTAGCATATGATAAATAGGCAAAAAATACCTTATGCGAAGCACGTAGTTTTTACTCCTCACTCCAAGCTGAGTAAGCGCTAGATAAAGCACCGCCAAGGCAAGAAGTGCGTAAAAAAATGTCACGTGAAATGGCAAAGTATAAGCATAAAGCGAGCTTAAGTGTTCGTTCATTTCTTATCTTTAGGAGGCTCGTTTTCTTCTACGACTGGCTCAGGTGGCAACTGCTCATCGATAGTTACATTCGCATCAGGCTGAGCTATCGTAACATCACTTGGGACTGGCTCACTAACGTCACTTTTTGCCTCTTCTTTATCTTCACATCCCAAAAATACGCCAGCTATAAGCAAAAAAGAGGTTATAAATTTTTTCATTAAACGTCCTTTGGATTTTCTATTTTTATCTTATTTATCATCTTTTCAAGCAAATTTTTATCTTCCCACTCGTCTATAATGGCCTCTGAAAATTTGATATCACTAAGCCTTATCTCGCCCATTTGCGGGTTTATAGCGTCCTCTTTGAAGCACTGCGCATAACCAGTGTCGGTTTCATGGACGATGACGCTATGAAGCTTCACTTCGCGCTCGCCATTACTCATCACGCTAAGTTCAAGTAGCCGCTCTATCATGACAAAAAATATACGGCAAAACTGCTCTGCACTGGGATTTAGCGGGATCTCGATCCACCTTGCAGAGTGCTTTTTAAGGTCGTTTTTGTATTCGTCACTATCGCCTGAATATATGGTCGTAGCATGGTCAAAGCTATCTATGATCGTTTTTATGTTTTGCTTCATCAGTCCAAAGTCATAGACCATGCCAGCGTTGTCTAAGAAATTTGAGCTAAGTAAAATTTCCGCTACGTAGCTGTGGCCGTGGATGCTCGTCCTGCAGCGCTTTGAGCTACAAAATCTCACGATATGCGCATTTTCAAATCTAAAAAGTTTTCTAATAATCATCAAACACCCTCTTTATCGCTCCAAAGCCTGATGTGGATACGCTCTGAGTAGTTAAATCCATGCTTTATGGCAAACTGCGCTGTTTTTAGAGCATTTTTGCTTAGCTCGTCCTCATTTGCACCCATCGCCATGCACCAAACTGGCAAATTTACTCTATTTTTTATATATAAAATTTCCTCCAGCTCGCTTTTATCAAAGTGCGAGAGGACAAATTTTAAAAAGCTGCTTTTAGCGTTATCTTTGATAGCTAAAATGGCATCTAAATTTATGCGTTTTTGCTCGCTAACTCCGCTATTTGCTAGCTTTACCCCAAGTGCAAAATGGCAGTTTTTATAAATTTCAAATTTATCAAAATCAACCAAGATCGTGCCATTTGTCTCAAAATGCACCTCGTAGTTTATAAGCAAATTTCTTACCAAATTTATGAAATTTTCATTTTGATGCCAGATGAGTGGCTCGCCGCCAGTTAAAACGATGATAGGCTTTTGCTCTAAGCCTTTACAAAGCCCATCAACTAGGCTTAAAATTTCATCTGTGCTATATCTTTTGTGGTGAAAATGTCCCTTAAAAACGGCTCTTATGCTATCGCATCCCAAAAGCTCTTCACCTGTTTTTAAAGACCTTGTCTTTACGCCAAAGCCAGAGCAGTTTAGGTTGCAGCCCAAAAAGCGTAAAAACACAGCGAGCCTACCCTGATAAGCGCCCTCGCCTTGGATGCTTAAAAATGCCTCAACTAATTCTAGCTCTTTGCTCATCAACCACCAGTTTGGTAAAAAGCCCTTGAAGAGGTTTCATTTTCAGCTCCTAGAGCCCATTTGTTCTCTTTTGGCTTGTTAGCAAGTACTTGCCTTAAGATCTCGCTTGCTGCGACGATGTCGCCATTTGCAACTGCTTTTTTGATACTTAGCGCATCTTCAAAATAAAGGCAAGGTATCAAAAGCCCCTCAGCGCTTAGCCTAATGCGGTTGCAGCTCTCGCAAAAGTCGTGTTTGTGAGGGTCTATGATGCCAAATTTATAGCCGTCATCAAGCCTATAAATAGACGCAGGTGCGTTTGGCAATTTTTCATCTTTTGTGACGTTATATTTTTGCGAGATGATCTTTAAAATTTCATCGCTTTTTAGCCCTTTTAGATCCTCTTTGGCGTGCGAATTTTCCATATATTCGATAAATCTGATCTGAGAATTTCTAAATTTAGCAAACTCAAGCAAATTTACTAGTTCATCGTCGTTAAAGCCTTTTAGCGCGACTGTGTTTATCTTTACCTTTAGTCCAGCGTCAAGTGCTGCCTCAAAGCCAGCTAAAACCTCGTGTAAGACGCTCTTTTGAGCGATAAATTTAGCCTTTTGCTCATTTAGCGTATCAAGCGACATATTTATGCGCTTTAGACCAGCGTCCTTTAGTCTTTTGGCAAAGTGTGGCAGCATAAAGCCATTTGTCGTAAGCGCTAGATCGATGTCTGGCTTATAATCGCTTATCATCTTTATAAAGACGTCCAGATCCTTGCGCACGAGTGGCTCGCCGCCTGTGATCCTGATCTTTTTCACACCCTCGTCGATAGCTACTTTTACAAATAAAAATAGCTCTTCAAATGTCAGTAAATTTTCTTTTGGCGTCCAACTAAATGGCGTCGTAGGCATGCAATATCTACATCTAAAATTGCAACGCTGCGTCACAGAAATTCTTAAATAATCAACAACCCGACCATATTTATCTATTAGCATAAAGCACCTTTTTTTAAGCTTGGTTAGAGCTTTTTTAATTTTCAATTATATGTTAAAAGATTTAAATTTAAATAAAAATTTAAGCTAATTTTTGTAGTTTAAGAGTAGTTTTGTCTTTTAAAATTAGCCCAAATTTAGGCTAATTTATGAAATTTAAGCACAAATTCAACTCGCCCCATACCCACGTGAAGATCTTTAGCGATCATGGCTGCGCTTTTGCCATCTTTAAACATCTTTAGGATCTGCTCTTCTTCATTTATAACACTTGGGGCGATTTTATTGATATCTCTTGTTCGCTCCTCAAGGTTAAACATCCTATCTTTTTGCTCGTTTGCAAAGTCGTCTATCACTCGCTCGATGCTCTTTATAGCGCGGATTATCGGCACGATTTTTTCATTGATCTGCTCGTTTATCTGCTCTTTTAGCTCATCTTTCACGTCTTTTAGCTGCTCGTCATCATCAGGCTTAAAGCTCGCCAGTGCGGCTAGCTGCTTTTTGAGATTATAGTTTTCTTGTATGGCGCTCTCTATGGCACGCTCATATCTTGTAAATTTCTTATTTGTCTCGCTATCTTTTATAAATATCAAAGCTATTATTATCGCTAAAACGATGCCAAAACCTAAAAAAATGTAAATTTCCATATTTTTCCTTTACGAATTCGCTCTAAGCTCTCTTATCATCACACGCTCTCTAGCCGTCACGTAAGCGTTCCAGTCGGCCTCATCCTCTTCGTGCATGTTCTCTATCTTTGCTAGCCTCTCATCCTGCGCCCTTAGATAAAGGCTCAAATTTCTCTTAGGAAAGATAGGCATCGCGATCCTTGCGTAGTAAATTTCATCTTTTTTAAATTTATCTTCGCTTATTTTTATATGCGTAAAGCCGATCTCATCGATATCTGCGCTCTCTTTTAGTGGCAAGTATTGCTTGTGCTCATTTTTTATATAATCACTAAGCGCGTCGATCTTTCTATGAAGCTCGATGACAAGCGTTAGCAAGACTTGGTCGCTCTCTTTGGTCTCGCCGCGTGATTTGGCTCGTTTTAGCCACGCTCCAAGCGCATCTTCGTCGCCTGGCAAGATAGAGTTAAATTCTCTTAAAAATTTCTCATCTCCCGAGCTATCACGCTCATAAACCATGCTAAGAGGTGCTTTAAAAAGCCTTACTTCGCTCATAATACACTTATCCAAACAAAGATGAAAAATAAAATTCCCAAGTAGCCATTTAGCGTAAAAAACGCCCGATCTATCTTGCTAAAGTCGCGCCTTACGATCCTATGCTCGAAAAATAATATCACGCCACTTACCACAATGCCAAAAAATGCCATCGCTCCAAGCCCAGCCGCCCAAGCAAAAAGTAGCCATAGTATAAAAGCTAAGGCGTGAAAAATAGCTGATAAAAATAGTGTCGCCTTGTCGCCATATATCGCTGGTATGCTAAAGAGCTTGTTCTCTTGGTCAAATTTAATATCTTGAAGCGAGTAGAGCAGGTCAAATCCAGCCACCCAAAATGTCACACCAAGGCAAAGTAGCACGCTCCAAAGCGGTATAGCAGCGCTCACTGCGACCACGCCAGCGATAGGAGCAAGTCCAAGACTAAGGCCAAGTACTAAGTGTGCTAGCTCGCTAAATCTCTTAAATAGCGAGTATCCGCCAAGCACGGCAAGTATGGGGAAGCTTAGCCAAAATGCGAGCGAATTTACAAAATAAGCGCAGATGATAAATATAAACGCGTTTGCTGCGATAAAAAGCTGCATATTGCCCTTGCCGATACGCCCATCTACGCTTGGACGGCTTGCGGTGCGTGGGTTTAGCTTGTCGATGTCCTCGTCTTGGTATCTGTTAAACGCCATGGCGAAATTTCTAGCGCTAACCGCGCAAAGAGTGCCTAAAATAAGCAGTTTAAAGCCAAACCAAGCCGAGCCATTTTCTATCTTGCTTGCAACTATCATCGCCACAAAGATAAATGGCAGGGCAAAAACCGAGTGCTTAAAAACGATGAGTTCTGCGATATCTTTTAGCTTTTTGATCATATAAATTTCCATGTTTTTTAAAAAGTGTCTGATTTTACACCATTTTGCTTTAAATCTAAATTTATATTATCATTGCGAGAGTAATTTAAAATGAAGGGTTATGATGAGTAAAATAGCGATTATCGGAGATGGTTTTAGTGCGTTATTTACGGCGCTTGGGCTAGCTAAAAAGGGTGAAGAAATTTTAGTTATTAGTAGCCAAAAAGATGAGTTTGAGAGCGGAATTTTAACCCCATTTAACACCCCAGCGCTCGCAAGAGATGGAGCGATATCTAGCTCGTTTATGGGGCTTGTTAGTAAAAAAAGCGAGCTTGATATATCGCTTTGCCTAAATGAAAACTTTAGAGCTTGGATGGCGAATTTCACGCTTAAATCAACAAAGGCTCACGACAAAAAGATGAGAATTTTGTTTAAAAAATTTGGACAAAAGAGCTTTGAAATTTTAAAAGAGCTAAACGAAAAATATCCGCAGATAAATTTTGATGAGAGTGGCGTTTATCTCATTTTTAGCGAGGATGAGAGCTTTAAAAAAAGGCTTGATGAAATGAAGGTCGCTGATAGCGAGCAAGAAATTTTAAGCGTGGATAGTGAGCTAGCAAATTTTGGCCTGATAAATAAAAATATAAAAGGGGCGCTAAATTTAGCTAAAAACGCAAGCATCGACGCTGGAGAGCTAAAAAAGGCGCTTGTTAGCGAGCTAAACGAGCTTGGAGCGCAGTTTATAAACGATGAAATTTATGAGCTAAAAACGCAGGGGCAAGCCGTGCAAAAGGCTGTTGGCAGTGCTGGCGAATACGAGGCTGATAGCTTTGTCGTGGCTAGTAGAAATTTGGAGCTTTCAAGCGAGCTTGGGACAAATTTAAGCGCCATCTTGGCTAAATTTTACACGATCGATCTTGTGCTAAGCGAGGGTCAGATCCCTAAAAAACCGATCATTTTAAATGATATGTTTGCTAAAATTTATCCAACCAAAAATGGCGTCACGATCATCACAAATTTACAAGTGGGCGCGATCGATACGCTTGTAAAAACAGAAAAGATCAACGCATTTTTAAACGAGCTAAAAAGACACCTTGGCATAAGCGAGCTAAAAGAGCCTAGTTTTAGGGCAAATTTCGTCCTTCTTAGCTCAAACGACAAGCCAGCGATCGGACGCGACGAGACATATCAAAATTTACTCTATAACCAAGCGTACGGGCTAAACGAACTAAGCTTTGCACCGCACTTTGCAGGCGTTTTGGCTGATCTTATAAAAGATGGCAAAAGCAACGAGCAAAGTGATGAAATTTTACTTTTTAGCTCATTTTACGAGGGCTAAGCTTGTTTGGCGAGCTAGCACTAATTGGCACCACAGCAAGCGGCAAGAGCGATCTAGCCTTTGAGCTAGCAAAGGAATTTAATGGCGTCATCTTAAGCCTTGACTCACTCGCACTTTATAAAGAGATAGATATCGCCAGTGCAAAGCCAAAGCCCTGGCAGCTGGGGGCTGTGAGGCACTTTGGAGTGGATGAAATTTACCCTGATGAGGAATTTAGCGTTGGGGCGTTTTTTGAAATTTATAAAAATGCAAAGGAATTTGCGCGCTCACAAAAGTGCCCACTCATCATCACGGGAGGCAGTGGCTTTTATCTAAAGGCGATGCTTAGCGGTCTTGCGCCAGATGTGCCAAAATGCGAGATAAATTTAAGCAACGAGGAAATTTACGAGCTAGCTTTACAAAACGACCCTGAGTTCGCAGGCAAATTTAGCCAAAACGATTCTTATCGCCTCGAAAAATGGTATCAAATTTATAAATTTAGCGGCCAAATCCCAAGCATCTGGCTAAAGCAAAATACCAAAGAGAGCGTCATAAAAGAGCTTGCGATATTTGAAATTTTGTGGGACAAAGAGGAGCTTAGGGCTCGCATCGCAAAGCGAACAAGAAATATGCTAGATGAGGGCTTGATAGATGAGGCGAAGTTTTTATTTGGCAAGTATAAAAGCGAGCCAAAGCCTTTAAAATCAATAGGTCTAAAAGAGTGCAAGCAGTTTTTGGAGGGTGAAATTTCAAAAAATGAGCTAGAAACGCTCATCGCCACGCACACAGCCCAGCTTGCTAAGCGTCAGCGAACCTTTAACCGATCGCAGTTTGAGAAGAAATTTGTGGGCGATTTGACGCAGACTAGAAGTGAAATTTTGAAATTTTTAAAGGCAAAATTTGAGCTTGGTTAAATTTAAATTATCTAGGTGGTAAATTTAATTTAGCAAGGGGGGGGGCGAACAGCTCCAAAAGAAGCCGTTCGATAAATTTATATAGGCATGACCCTGATTTTTGGGCTTAGACTCTCTTGTAAGACATTTTCTATCGCATAAAGCGTGCCAGTCGAGCCGCTTGAACAGCCTGAGCAAGCGCCAAGATAGCGGATATAAACGTCGATATTTTCGCCGTTATCGTTTCTAATGTCTATGATCTCTAAATTTCCGCCATCCATCATAAGCATAGGGCGGATCTCTTTATCGATGATCGACTCGATCGCTTTTAGCTGGCCAACCATCGTCATGCTCTCAAAGCTAACGTCGCTAAGCGTGTTGTTTGCTTGAGCATTTGCTTGAGCTTCTAGCCTCTCTTGCTCCATCTCAGCCCTAGTATCACGTAAGATATCAACCAAATAGTAGTCTTTTTTCTCGTGTCCGCCAGGTCTAACGCATGATTTACAAAATGCGCCTGCTTTGGTGTATTGCGTGATCTCCTCAACCGTGTGAAGGTCGTTTAGTCTTATCACCTCTTTGATCGTGCCAAGGCTCACTCTAGCGCACTCGCAAACGATGATCTCATCTTCAAAGTGCTCTGGGTCTATGCCCTTGTAGCTTGCAGCAGCTGCCTTGATAACGTCATACGCCATAACTGAGCAGTGCATCTTTTGAGGTGGCACAGCTGGTGTGTCTGGGTTGTCGCGCATAGCTCTTTCGACATCTAAATTTGTTATCTTAACCGCTTCATCGACCGTTTTGCCGATGCAAAGCTCAGCCATTGTATCAGAGCTAGCTATCGCAGTACCACAGCCAAAGCTTTTAAATTTAGCGTCTATTATCTTGTCAGTTTTCTCATCAACGAGCCAGTAAAGCCTGACCGCGTCGCCGCAGCTCTCTGCGCCAAAGTCAGCGATGATGAGTTTTGCGTTTGCTTTTTTGGCGTCCTCTTCGGTGAGTTCGCCCATGAATTTAGGATTATTCATCCTATCTTGCACTACCTTTGAGTATTCATCCCAGATAGAGCCGCCGATTAAGTTATTTTTTGCCATGTTTTTCCTTTAAATTTTATAATCCACTCTTATGCCACTCTGGGGCGTACGCGAAGGTACTTGATATGCCTCTTAGCCTATTTACAGCCTTTGTTATCTGCTCTATCGCATAGTCGATCTCCTCTTCGGTGTTAAACCTAGAAAGTGAGAGTCTAAGTGCGGTGTGGGCTAACTCTTTGTCAGCGCCGATAGCTTCCATGATAGGGTTGCTCTCTAGCGTCTCGCTCGCACAGGCAGAGCCAGTAGATGCTGCTATGCCAGCTCTATTTAAATCCCAAAGCATAGCCTCACCCTCGACGCCTTTGATAGAAGCTAGGATGGTGTTTGGCACGCGTTGATCTTTTTTACCAACGACGCTAACGTCAGGAATTTGCAGTAGCGCATCTTCTAGCTTGTCACGCAAACGGCGAACGTGTGAGTGCTCGTAATCCATAAATTTATTTGCTAGTTCAAGCGCCTTGCCCATGCCAACAATGCCTGGTACATCAAGCGTGCCGCTTCTGCGTCCGCCCATGTGCTCGCCACCGTGAAGCAAGCTACTTAGTGGCATGCTATTTTTTATAAATAACGCTCCAACGCCCTTTGGTCCGTGAAATTTATGCGCTGAAAAGCTTAGGAAATCAACGTCTAGGTCTTGAACATCTATCTTTATCTTGCCAACTGCCTGAACCGCGTCAGTGTGAAATAAAGCGCCGTATTCGTGGGCAACCTTGGCAAGCTCTTTTATAGGAAAGATCATGCCAGTTTCGTTGTTTGCGCTCATTATGGCGACAAGCGCGACATTTTCGTCCATGACGGCTCTTAACTGATCTGGAGTGACGATGCCGTCGCTATTTACGTCTAAGACCGTAAGATCCACGCCATATTTTTCTAGAAATTTACAAGTTGCCAAAATGGCTGGATGCTCGACTGCGGTTGTGACGATGCGTTTTTTCTCGCCAGTTGCTATTTTGTCGAAGTAGATGCCTTTTACAACCCAGTTGTTGCTCTCGGTCGCACATGAGGTAACGACGATGTCATCGCTATCTTTTGCATTTAGTCCGGCGTAGAGCTGATCTAGCGCTGTTCTTAGCGCTGGGTGGGTCTCTGAGCCAAATTTATGAAGTGAGTTTGGATTGCCGTATTTTTCGCAAAAAAACGGCTTCATAAGTTCAAAAGCTTCCGGATCAACCATCGTTGTGGCGTTATTGTCTAAATATACTCTCAAATTTAAAACCTTAATTCGGATAAAAAATATCCCTTTTATTTTTGATGGGATATTATAACAAAAAAGTTAAAAGCAAGTTTAAAAAAATGCTTTAGTTTTTTCAATATTTGGTTCATTTTGATATTAAAAAATATTGAAATTCTTTATCAATATTTGGCAGATACGACATTTGCGAAATTTCGCCTAAAAAAGCCTAATTTACTCTTAATATTAATTCTTTTTCTTAAGGATTAAAAATTTAAATGCGAGATAATTAATCGTAACGTAAATATATCGACAATAAAATAAGCAAAATAAAATTTCTAAAAGGATATAGGATGAAATTTATAGGCATTATACTTCTACTACTGACAAGCATATTTTTAATAGCTTGCTCTGCAAACCAAGCAAGCAACAAGATAAGTAACTCTGAACTAGAGAATTTAGCTAGTAAATATGGTGGGGTTTATGTGTTTAATGAGAAATTTGAGAAAGAGATAACCACTAAAGAAAAGATAAGACGAGAAGCAGAATTAGCAATAGTGAATGCTTCAAAAACTGATGCTGAGATGAGACAGAATTTAAAAGGGTTTGATAATAAATATCCTAGAACTCTCTCAAACGGCAAACAATACTACACACGTTGGGTAGACTACGAAAGACAAACTGGTAAAGAAGCTAAAGTACCTGAAATTTATATTAATAAAATAAAAGAATTTATTGGCATGCAAGACTATAACAAACATAAACCATATATAGACTTGATTAAATTTTATATAGAAAGTGACGGAAGTATAGTACCTATTGTAATGACAGTTGATTATTATGTCAAAAAGAAAAACTATGGTCTATATGGAGATGAAGGCAGAGGATTTTATTTAAGTCAAACAACTTTAAAAAACATTAGTGGTGACAATAAATTTATCCTTAATAACAATAAATTTGAAAAAGTGAAATAAAAATGAGCCAAATTTCAACCAAAGAACAAATAATAAAATTTAAAGACTATGCAGATATAGCTGACGCAAGTTATGCAATGCTTCACTGGGTAAGCGAGAATGAAAAAAACGGGCTAGAAAATAATATAGATAAAAACAGCCTCAATTAATAAAAAATTTAACAATCTACAAATAAAACATAATAAATTAATAATATTATAATTTCAAAGACAATAAAATAAGCAAAATAAAATTTCTAAAAGGATATAGGATGAAATTTATAGGCATTATACTTCTACTACTAACAAGCATATTTTTAATAGCCTGCTCCGCAAATCAAGCAAGCAACAAGATAAACAACTCTGAACTAGAAAATTTAGCTAGTAAATATGGTGGGGTTTATGTGTTTAATGAAAAATTTGAGAAAGAGATAGAGAAACAAGAACAAATAAGGGATAGTAAGAGAAAAGAGATTTTAGAAAGAATAAAGACAATACCTAATAAAAATGAGAGAAATAAAAAAATGAGAGAAATTTTAAAGCTCGAGTTTTACAATAATCCTGAAATGCAGCAAATTCTTTCAAATGGCAAGCCATACTATACGCGCTGGATAGATTATGAAAACAAGACTGGCAAAAAATCAATAGTCCCTGAAATTTATATTAATAAAATAAAAGAATTTATTGGTATGCAAGACTACAACAAACATAAACCATATATAGATTTAATCAAATTTTACATAGAAAGTGACGGAAGTATAGTGCCTATCGTAATGACAGTTGATTACTATGTAAAAAAGAAAAATTATGGTTTATATGGAGATGAAGGCAGAGGATTTTCTTTAAGTCAAACTACTTTAGAAAATATTAGTGGTAACAATAAATTTATCCTTAATAACAACAAATTTGAAAAAGTGAAATAAAAATGAGTGAAATTTCAACCAAAGAACAAATAATAAAATTTAAAGACTACGCAGATATAGCAGATGCAAGCTACGCAATGCTTCACTGGGTAAGTGAGAATGAAAAAAATGGACTAGATGATCTAAATGATAAACCAAACAAAAAGGATATAGAATGAAATTTATAGGCATTATACTTCTACTACTAACAAGCATATTTTTAATAGCTTGCTCTGCAAACCAAGCAAGCAATAAGATAAGTAACTCTGAACTAGAAAATTTAGCTAGTAAATATGGTGGGGTTTATGTGTTTAATCAAAAATTTGTTGATGAGATAGAGAAAAGAGAAGCTGAGAGAAAAGAGCTAAGCAAATCGCTTGGCGACAAGATAAGGTCAAATCCTAGAAAAATCAAGCAAGGGGATAAATTTATAACTATATATGATGTTGATATGACATTGGTAAATGAAAAACTCCCACGAATTCTCTCTAACGGCAAACAATACCATACAATTAACACTTATCAAAAGGCTGTAAATTTATCAAATTCATATATCAATAAGATAATAGACTATATAGGACAAGAGAATTATCATAAATTTACACCAGATATTAATGTTTGGTCTTTTTATATTGATGATAACAATAACATAGTGCCTATTGAACTAACAGTAACATATAACTACAAAGTCAAAAAATATGGCTTATTTGGTGATGAAGGTAGAGGATTTTCTTTATCAAAAGGAGAAATACATACTGCTAGAGGCGGAAATAAATTTATCCTTAATAACAATAAATTTGAAAAAGTGAAATAACAATGAGCCAAATTTCAACAAAAGAACAAATAATAAAATTTAAAGACTATGCAGATATAGCAGATGCAAGTTATGCAATGCTTCACTGGGTAAGTGAGAATGAAAAAAATGGGCTAGTTAATAATATAGATAAAAATAACCTCAATTAATAAAAAATTTAACAATCTACAAATAAAACATAATAAATTAATAATATTATAATTTCAAAGACAATAAAATAAGCAAAAGAAATTTTCTAAAAGGATATAGGATGAAATTTATAGGTATTATACTTCTACTACTAACAAGCATATTTTTAATAGCTTGCTCTGCAAATCAAGCAAGCAATAAGATAAGTAACTCTGAACTAGAGAATTTAGCTAGCAAGTATGGTGGAGGATATATATTTAATCAAAAATTTGTTGATGAGATAGAGAAACAAGAGCAAATAAGAGATAATAAGAGAAAAGAGATCTTAGAAAGAATAAAGACAATACCTAACAAAAATGAGAGAAATAAAAAAATGAGAGAAATTTTAAAGCTCGAGTTTTACAATAATCCTGAAATGCAGCAAATTCTTTCAAATGGCAAACCATACTATACACCAGCAAGGACTTATGAGAAAAAGCCTGAATTATCAAATCAAGATAGACAAAAAATAATAAACTACATAGGCACTGAAAACTACAATAAATTTAAACCTACAATGCTTCCATCTTATTTTTATGTAGATGACAATAATAATGTAGTAGCCATAGCCGTATCTGTTTACTATGCAGTTGGCTATACAAAATACGGCTTATTTGGTGACGAAGGTAGAGGTTTTTCACTATCTAGAAAAGACATAAAAGATATTGGTGGAAATAATAAATTTATCCTTAATAACAATAAATTTGAAAAAGTGAAATAAAAATGAGTAAAATTTCAACAAAAGAACAAATAATTAAATTTAAAGACTATGCTGATATTGCTGATGCAAGTTATGCCTTTTTACATAATATCTTTGAGAATGAGAAAAATGGCTTAGATGATCTTTATAGTAAGGTTGGCAAAGATAATGCCCCTGAAAAGATTGTAAATTCATATAAAGATCAAGAAGTAGAAAAACCTGTTTGGAGATATGCAGATGATATAACTAAAGGCGATAAAATAGATGAAAGCAACGAAACAGATAAATCTCAAGCAAATAATCGTAAAATAGGCGACCCAACCGCTTACGCTCTAGCCATAGAAGCTCGTTTTAATCAAGATATGGTAATAACCAAACCTATATCTAGTGAAGGTGAAAAGCCTGAAGTAAAACCTATAAATAACGAAATTCAAAGTTTTGTCTATACTGATAAGATAACCAAAGAGTCTTACGTTTTTGTCAACAAGCCAAATTTTCACCAAATTTCCCTTCGCACAAAAGCCTTTGTCAATCGCTATGAGCTAGTCCATCACATCAAAAATACATCTATCACTGGCTTTAGCTCGACGGTCTTTTATGATAGTAAATTTAATAACTACATCATAGGCTTTAGAGGAACGGAGCTAGGGTTTAAGGACCTAGTATTTACCGATGGTATGATAGCCCTTTTGGGTGCAGGACTAAACCAGATAGCCTCTATGGCTATGCTAAAGAGCGATATGTATGACGCTATAAAAGAGCATAAGGCAAATTCAAACGATACAAGCGAAGTTTCTAACCTTGTCTTATCAGGTCACTCACTAGGCGGCCACTTGGCTCAGTCATTTGCCTTTTTATACACTAAAGATGTAAAAGAGCTATATACTTTTAACGCCCCTGGATTTGGCGGTGCATTTGCTAGTTTAGTCACTATATCTTTAAGATTTGTAAGCTTTATAGCTAAGGCAATAATGAAAGGCGTAAGGTGGATAGCAAGACTACTTGACCCAAATGGCTTTGTAGGAAAGATAGCAAGCTCAGTCTTTAACAAGATAAAAAATATGTTTGGCTTTAAAGACGACAAGAGCACACTAAAAGATTGTGTAAATGTAGTTCAAAATAACGAAAAGGCTTGCAAGGAAGTAGGAGATAAAAAGGTAAGCTCTAATATCAACAAATCTAGCAAAGGAAGCTCTGAAGTAGAGATACATCACTGCGATAGCGTCAGACATAAAATTTATGATAAAAATGATGAAGGGCTCTTTGATGCTAGTGATGATGGAGATAGCCTTAAAAGAGAGTGGAACCAACTCTATGAGCCAAGCACTTCTGTGATATCTGACCTTGGGTTTAGATATGGACTAGGGGCTGAAAGTTTAGATGGGCATCTGGCAGAATATGACTATAAAAATACAAAGAAACTTCATCTTATAAATATATTGGTTGCTTCGCACTTTATGAAACAGATAGTTGAGAGCCTATACTTGATGGAGTACCTGCTAAGCAATGAAAAAAATGAGGCAAAGATAAAAGACAAAGATGTGCCAGCCGCTCTGGACTATCTAAATGACTATATACAAAGCCTAAGCTTTAACGTCTACTTTTATAAAATTTCTCTAGGCTATCTACCAAAACTAGGCAGCGAGGATAAAAAAAGGCTTAGCATACTTGAGAGCGTGATATACCCTGTGGCTTTATATGTAAATTCTCTTGGTTTTGAAGATGAAAAAGAGGCGCCAAATTTAGAAGACCCTGTAAGCTCGCTCTTGTACTACAAAGAGAAAGATAAATTTGTAGATATGATAGATAGAGAGGAGATAAAGGCGCTAGACGCTAAAGATATAGCTAGCAAGGTAAAAAGCGGCGATGTAGATCTTTTCTTTGCTATCTACTCGGTTAGATACTTTATGCTAAGCAAAAAGGTCGATCTAGCAGCGTTTAAAGATCGTATGGGCTATATATCTGACTTTTTTAAGATAGTAAGCTCGCATGCAAATTCTAACTCAAACGAAAAAGAGCTAGAGCAGTATATAAACACAAGGCTAGAAATTTATAGAAGTGCTTATGAGCTAAAATTTGAGAGCTTTAAATATGCGGACGATAACAAACACTATGTGGTAATAGCTAAGACAAATACTGATAAGAAGATAACAAGAGGCATAGTGCTAACGCATAACTTTAAGCTAATAGACAACGTGGCAAAAGACGCCAAAAATGATATGGCAAAAGATTACTTAAATGTGATAAGGCTTGAGCCAAACGAGCTAATGCATATCAGTGACGGCAAGGTGGATATATTTTTAAGAGATAAGAGTATATTTGATATCAATCAAGTTAGCTCTGATCTGGATATAGACTTTACAAAGCTAAAAACACAAGTGTATATAATAGATAAGCCTCTAAGCACCGCCACCGAGCAATCAGACTATCCACTATACTTTAAAAAAGAAGAGGACGGGGAGGAGTCAAATTCTAACCTGCTAAGCTTCTCTCATCAGCCAAGGGATGAGGATAAAGACAAGGGAAGACTAACTATCGATTATAAAAACCAACGAGCTTGTGTGCTAAACTACTCTTTACTAAACAAAAGCCTAAATATAGACCTAAAACCAACAAACAAAGAGACCAAAGAGTCGCTTGAGCGGGCAAATGAGAGGCTAAATTTAGAAAAGAGAAGTAGTGCGGTAGGTGCTTCTGGAACTGCCTTTGCTAATCCAATAATAGAAGATGACGTGGTAGTTTGCCCACATGGCGGCCATGTGATCTTAAAAAGTAGAGCAGGCAAAAGCATAAGGTCAGATGATCAAGGTGTGATACTTGATGTTGATTTTATAAACTCACCGATAGTTGGCTGCTCGGCTAAAAACCCTTGCACAAAGGTGGCATACGTGCCAAGAGCAGCTCTTAGTCTAAAAAGTATGAATAACCACTATGCTGTTATGCAAGATCTAGTGCCAGCGTGCCTAAGCAACACTGGCTCACCGCTAAGGTGCATAAAAAAAGAAAATAGGATAAAGCTAGCTCATAGCGTAGGTAGTCCAACATCTGAAAACAATAATCCAGCGGTGGTAAATCCAAATTTAAACAAGCCAGTGATAAGACTGCATGTAAAGGCTTTTGCTTCTCAGAGTGATAACCTTTTGGTGGCTACATACTATCTATTTGATAAAAAATTTGAAGATAAAAATGGCTTTAGTAAGATCAAGCTCAACTTAGACAAGGGAAGAGACGTAGAGGATAAGAATTTAAAGGCTCTTTTGGCGGACAATTATGACGATAAGCGCTATGATATAAAAGAATTTAAACTAAGATATGGAGCAGATAAGCTAAATTTGGTATTTGTTGCTCCAAAGAATTTTAGCGCACTTGATAAAGAGAACTATAAAAAAGCAAATAGTCCTGAAAGTGGTGTGGGATTTTATGCTAGTTTGGATGAGTTTAACAGCTCTAGTACAGATAAAAACAAGCAAACTTATACGAAAGTATTTTTAACTCCAACCGGCGCTAAAAGTATAGAGCTTGAGATAGCTAAAGGGCTAGATAGTGGATATGAAAACGACATAAACACAACTAGCTTTGTAATGCTTGTTAGTTGATAAATTTAAAGTGAAGGATCGTTCTTGAGACTAGATAATACGAAAATTATTAGAAGCATAGAGGAATTGCTTTTCGAGTTTGGTGTTAATGGTGAGACATACAAAAATATAACCTTTTATTGTCGTGATTTAAATCATTTTTATAATACAAATATACTAAACGGAGATGCTTTATATAATAAGATATTTACCAAGCTATATGATCAAAAAAAGGCGGGTAAAAATGTTAGCATAAAGACTTATAAATACTTTGATAAGTTTAGTTTATTTAAAAATGATCGTGGTTTTGAAAGAACTGATGAAATAAAAGTCGCAAACAGTAGTATAAATTTAGAGGTGCTTAGTCAAGAAAAGGATATTATAGAAGAATTTACTAAAGAGTTAGCAAACCTTGCAAATTCGTTTAGGGATAAAGATGATAAAGTTAAAAATTTCGAAGAAGCATCTAGTGAGCTAGTGAGCAACTATAAAAAATTAGATCAACAAATTAATTCATTGTTGGATAAGCTACAAAACGCACTAATAGAAAAAGTCACCATAATATTAAACCATGAAAATTTCGATAAGGGAAAAGAGAGCATAGAGGCAATCAAGAGCGGATTTACAGAAATCAAAGAAAATCTTGAAAAAGCTTCAAAGGATGGCAAGCTTTACATAGCAAAAGAGATATTTAAATTTCTTTTTAGCCTTATTGATATAACTGATTTAAGGTCTACCTTTAAACCACTAACACTACTGCTTGCCGTGCCAGATGCCCTTTCTGCTATAAAAAATGTAAGTGAATTTCTCCAAAAAAGAGGATTTTATGCTTTTTCTGGTCCGGTTATGAGTTTGCTAGCTACTAAGTTTGGCTTTACTCTAGGATTATTAAATACAGTATCGTTTAATAATATCTTAGTTTTTACAAATGACGATCAAAAGAGTGGAGCATTTATAGATTTTTCAGGGTTTGATATAACAGCTACTAGGACAAAAAGTAACTATGACGAGTACATCGGAATTTGTTCTGATTTTTCATTAGAAGGTGATGAAAAAAGTCTATTTGATGCAAAGATAAGTAAATATGAAAATATAGACAAAAAGAATAATATATCAATATGTAAAAACGATAAGGATAATACTGAAGAGAGCTTACTTAAAAGGATAGAAGAGTGCGTGATCGCAAATAGAGCAAATTTTGTCTATATGCAATATCCATTTTTTAACTCTTTAAAATTTGCAAATCTTTTAAGAGACAAATCCTTAACCACAAAAGACAACACTCATAATACAAATAATAGTAGCGGTATCTCTAAAAACTATCTTGTTATTTCAAATGCCCCAATAAGAGAAAATGCAAAGCTAAACGAGCATCTTTTACAAAACGTATTAAACTATAAGATAGTAGATAGTCTAAATAGAGCGGATGATAAGAAGGTGACTGATCCTAAACAACTAAATGGCACAAAAGACTATAGTCAGTACTCTATACAAATAGACGCCAAAAACGATGAAGATCTATATCTATTAAGCTTAAGCCCATTTACAAGGGTTAGTAAAGAGAAGATCGAGAAATTTAAAAACAATATTTCAAAAAATTCTATATTTAACACGTCAATGGGCAAAGAAATCTTTGGAAACACAGATAGATTCTTTGAATTTGCACAAGCTGCCGACTATTTAAGTCATATAGATAAGCACTTTAAAAATGCTAAAGACATGGAAGAGATAATCAAAAATGAGAAAGAATTTTTAAAGGCAAATATAGAGGAATTTAAGACTTTCTTTTTAAATTTGAATTCGAATACGGAACGAGATCGCATTGTTTATGCTTTGGGTAAGCCAACCTCAATACCAATCGATGATAGAGGTATGATGCAACTACTATCAGAGGAGTCTAATGGTGCAATTAAGATAGAAACAGAATACTATTATCCAGCAACAAAAGTATTTTTATTAACGATGGGATATTTTATATTAAGACAAATATTTGATAATTCCATAATTAAACCAGAATCTTATCTCGGGGATGAAGCCATAAATTTATATGGCGAAACGCTTCTAGTTTTATCTAAAAATACCTATTATCTAAAGGAAGATAAAACAAAAGTTCCTATATATTTCTTTAAAAAAGAAAAAAAAGAAAAAAAAGAAAAAGAGGAAAAAGCGAGACAAAAGGATGCCATCTGTATAGAAGAGATAGTGGAAACAATAGAAAAAAGCCATGTGGCGGATGATGATCATATATTGAATGATGATACATATAGTGAGTTAAAAAAGATACTTGAACAGCCAACAACTATAGATACATATGATATGAGTGATGAGAAATTTGCAAGTAAATTCAAAAAAGAAAATTCTTTAAGTGACGAAGAATATAAAGAACTTAAAAAGACACTTAGTAATCCTAATAATATAGATACGAGCAGTATAGAGGATGAAAAATTTAAAAGATATATAAAACAGATAAATGATGATGAGTATAAGGATATGATAGATTTTTCATTAAAGTCTATAATGAACGATATATTGTACGATATATTTCCATTTTATGGCTTTTTTATAGATAAATGCGGTGAAACTGTATGGAAAAGTGTCATAAGGACAATGTTTTATGTAGGAAAAGACGCTGCTCCTCTTAATGTCGTTAAAGGCATATTTATGGCAACGGGCGGGGAGCTTAGATTGGTCACGCTAATAAAAGAAAAACCTTATTTAATATTCATCGGCGAAAATGATAAAAAAAATATTAATCTTCATAAAGGTCGCGAATTTTTTAAGATGCAAAAGCTAAAAAGCAATGACTACCTTTTTTCTTATTTTGGACAAAAAGCAGAAGACAAAGCTCAACGTCTAAATCAGGAAAAATTAGCACAAGAGTATAAAGGCACTACAAGAAAACTTATAACTTTAAGGATAGGTATAGAATTTGCAAAAAATGCAGGAAAAACAGTAATATCTAATCTCACAAAAGCCGGCTTTAATTTTTTTCTAGATAGTGCTTATACTTCATCTTACGAACAACAAAAAAGATCTTATGAACTAATACTTCATAAGTATTTCACAAATAAATTTAATGATACCTATGCTGTTAAGAATATATCTTATGAACCAAATTCAAATAAAACAAGTGAATATACCTACTATCCTATAGAGATATACTCATCTTTTATAAATATAGATCTAAAAAGAACTATCATAGGAGGAAGACTATCTAGTGGAGGACTAGACTATCATAACTTCTTCTACTATGATATAAACACTACTACAAACAAACTAGACTCTAACCTATCTAAAGATATAAGTCTAGATACTATGATATCTTATCTATGTCTAGATGAACTAAGAACAAACAATAAAACTGATGAAGAGTTCTTTAATAACCTTAACAAAAGAAACAAAAAACTAGCATATTCACCAAAAGAGCTTATGCTACAAGGAGTTAAAACATTGCTTACAATAAGTCCATCAAATCCAATAGGTATAAAACAAAGAGGTGAAATTTATGATTTATATAGTCAGGGTGTAGAAGAGGGCACTGACCTACCAATAGACAAATACAACGAAGCTATGGAGATACTAGAAGACTTTAAAAATGGAAATTTAAACACCTTTGGCTCAGAGGTAGATAATAAATCAAGAAGACTACTAAAAGCATTAGATGTGATAGGAAACAACAATGTCAAGGGTATGTATGTGGGGTGTAGATTTCCTAAAAACAAATCTAGAGGCAAAAAAGATATGCCTCCTCGCCTAATTGGTCGCTTAGCCACCACCATAGTTATGGAAGATGGTCTATATATAGGATAAGAGATGAAGAAGATCATATTTATCATCATAGCTATTTTAGTAGCGGCAATATCAGCATTATTTATAAATAAAGGAAAAACAATGGATAACACTAATACATATACGGTTATAGCCCACAATGGTAGAGAGGTAAAATTTGATAAAAAGACAAATTTAATTGTTTCAGAAAATGAGATAAAAGGTCAAACAAATAATGACTTGTTGTCTAAGCTAGTCCTTGACTCTCGCTCCATCCTAGACTCATCCCCATATAAAAACTATAAACCCCTATACTATAACCCTAAACCAAATTCTCTAGGTCAAACAGACTATCTATCTTTTAAACCATGGCTAGACATTAGCTATAAACCAAGCTCAACTAAACTATCCCCTTGGACTAAGACAGAAAAAGCTTACTATGAAAGTTTAAAAGATAAGAGAGATAGATATATCTATCTAGTAAAAAGAAGCAATCTAAAATGCACTATGATAGATATACCAGATGATGCCATAGGTAGAGTAGATAGCAATGGCAAACTAACAAAGCCAGAGTATGCTGAAATTTATGATGAAGTAGATAGAAATAAAAATACACTTAAATCAAGATTATTTAATGGTGAGTGGAGAATTTGCGCAGGTATATTAGGAGATAGACAATCGTTTTCTTCAGCTACTGTATTAAATAACTCTGGCTTTAAAACAAGAGCCAGACAAGCAGTATTTTTAGCAGCTCAACTAGGAGATGTAGATGCTTTAAAAGTACTAGCTAGATACTTTTCTTCTTCGTCTTATATTTCAGGCTCAAATAAAGACTTGCAAACAAAAATAAAATTTGAGAATTTATATAAAAATCCCCCACTAGATGAATATGGAATGATGCCTTATCTTGATGAGATAGTAGGGAACTACTTCGTGATGGATTTTAATAGGGGTGGGGTAGCGGCAATGCCAGATAATTCTTTATATAAAGACCTAAGAGAACTCGTAGAGGATGAAGGCAAACTACTAGACCCTAGAGACCTAGACGCAAATGAGACCACGAGGGAGGAATTTGTTTCTTATGTAAAAAAAGAATTACCAAATTTCCAAGATAAATATGAAGTTCCTGGATTTCCGCAAGAAATGGATGAGAAAGATATTTCTCTTTTTATCGACTCCACCCTCCTAGAAGCTAAAATAATGTCCCTAACCCCACCAGAGGGATATCCAAATGCACCATACTACAACACACCAGAAGAGCTAACAAGACTATATGAGGCTGGTAAATTAGATAAAAAGCTAAACCCTCTAACACCAGTGATGTATAGAGATAGCTTCCCAGAAGATCTTAGGCAAAAAATATTATCTTACGCTAAAGAGCATAATATAAAGGATTAGAAAATAAGCTTAATATCTATGGCTCCAAACGGAGCCACCTACGAACAACAAAAAAGATCTTATGAACTAATACTTCATAAGTATTTCACAAATAAATTTAATGATACCTATGCTGTTAAGAATATATCTTATGAACCAAATTCAAATAAAACAAGTGAATATACCTACTATCCTATAGAGATATACTCATCTTTTATAAATATAGATCTAAAAAGAACTATCATAGGAGGAAGACTATCTAGTGGAGGACTAGACTATCATAACTTCTTCTACTATGATATAAACACTACTACAAACAAACTAGACTCTAACCTATCTAAAGATATAAGTCTAGATACTATGATATCTTATCTATGTCTAGATGAACTAAGAACAAACAATAAAACTGATGAAGAGTTCTTTAATAACCTTAACAAAAGAAACAAAAAACTAGCATATTCACCAAAAGAGCTTATGCTACAAGGAGTTAAAACATTGCTTACAATAAGTCCATCAAATCCAATAGGTATAAAACAAAGAGGTGAAATTTATGATTTATATAGTCAGGGTGTAGAAGAGGGCACTGACCTACCAATAGACAAATACAACGAAGCTATGGAGATACTAGAAGACTTTAAAAATGGAAATTTAAACACCTTTGGCTCAGAGGTAGATAATAAATCAAGAAGACTACTAAAAGCATTAGATGTGATAGGAAACAACAATGTCAAGGGTATGTATGTGGGGTGTAGATTTCCTAAAAACAAATCTAGAGGCAAAAAAGATATGCCTCCTCGCCTAATTGGTCGCTTAGCCACCACCATAGTTATGGAAGATGGTCTATATATAGGATAAGAGATGAAGAAGATCATATTTATCATCATAGCTCTTTTAGTAGCAGGATCACTATTAATAATCAATAAAGGAAATTTAATGGATAAAGAAATTTATACGGTTATAGCGCCAAATGGAAATATAATTGAGATCGATAAGAAGACAAATTTAATTGTTTCAAAAAATATTGCAAATGATGAAGCTTATCTAAAAGAAAAATCTCAAATGCTCCTACAAGCCCGCTCCATCCTAGACTCATCCCCATATAAAAACTATAAGCCACTATACTATAACCCTAAACCAAATTCTCTAGGTCAAACAGACTATCTATCTTTTAAACCATGGCTAGACATTAGCTATAAACCAAGCTCAACTAAACTATCACCTTGGACTAAATCAGAAAAAGCCTACTATGAAAGCTTAAAAGATAAGAGAGATAGATATATCTATCTAGTAAAAAGAAGTAACCTAAAATGCACTATGATAGATATCCCAGATGATGCCATAGGTAGAGTAGATAGTAGTGGCAAACTAACAAAGCCAGAATATGCTGAAATTTATGATGAAGTAAATGCTCACAAAGGTACATTAAAATCAATGCTTTTTTCAGCAGAGTGGGGAATGTGTGCAGGAATACTTGGAGATCCTATGGGGTTCTCATATGGAAATGAAGCAGGATTTAAAGCAAGGGATTATCAAAGAATTTTTTTAGCGGCTCAGCTAGGAGTAACAAAGGCTTTCAAATTTTTAGGTGATTTATTTGAATACACTACTTATGATATAGGTCTAAATAAAAATTTACAAATGGCTGAAGAATTTAGAAGACTAGCTAAAAATCCCCCACTAGATGAATATGGAATGATACCTTATCTTGATGAGATAGTAGGAAGCTATTTCGTGATGGATTTTAATAGAGACAATTTAGTAGTTATACCAGATGGTGGCTTTTATGCTGGGCTTAGAGAACTTGTAGAAGATAAAGGCAAGCTACTAGACCCTAGAGACCTAGATGCAAATGAGACTACAAGAAATGAATTTGATAACTTTATAAAAAAAGTTTTAGATGACAATAAAGAGGATTTTAAAGGAGGTTTCCCTGCAGAGTGGGATGAAAGAAGGTTGTCTCTCTACATCGACTCCACCCTCCTAGAAGCTAAAATAATGTCCCTAACCCCACCAGAGGGATATCCAAATGCACCATACTACAACACACCAGAAGAGCTAACAAGACTATATGAGGCTGGCAAATTAGATAAAAAATTAAATCCTCTAACACCAGTAATTTATAGAGATAGCTTCCCAGAAGATCTTAGGCAAAAGATATTAAGCTATGCCAAAGAGCATAATATAAAGGATTGATTAACGCTCATTAAAGTTTTATTTAAGAACATTGATTTTAAAATAAGTTTCTTCTAAAATAAATTTAGATAGAATTACATAAAAATAATATTATTAACGTGAGGTAAAGGAAACCATGAAGAAAACGTTTAAATTTCTTTGTTCTTTAATTTTTATGCTATTTATCGCAGGATGTGCAAAAGATCTTATCATAAGCAACACTCCAAATTCAAACTTAAACTACCACGGTGACAATGTGCCAGTGACCATTATCGCTTACAAGCTAAGAGATGTGGCGAAATTTCAGCAAGCTAGCATAGTCGATCTAGCTGAGAAAAATGGTGACATACTTGGTCAAGATAAGATAGACTCTATAAAAACGCAAATTCAGCCAAACACAAACAGATATGCTTTTACAAATGTCGATCCAGACGAAGTGCCATACGTAGGCATTTTAGTGCTTTATGCTGATCAAAGCAAGACAAATATCAAAGCTTACAAATCAACAAAAGAAGCAAAAGAGAAAAACATAGTTTTTGAGATAACTAAAAATGGCGTAAATACCATAGACGCTAGCAGCTCTAAGATCCAAGCAAGCAAATAAAATGTCTGATAAACTAAAAGTTGTCTGGTACAACGGGATGAACGTTGATAAGGTTCATTTCGAGCAGCAAGAGAGGTATTTTGAGAGAAATTTAAACCTAAAAACCGTCTCGTCTTTATCAAATTTATATGGAGTTTTGGAGCTTGAGATATCAAGCGAGCTTTTGCTTCAAGGCAAGATAGGGCTAAATAAAATTTCTTGCATCTCACAAGATGGTACGATATTTAACGCCCCAGATCAAGACGACCTACCAGAGCCACTTGAGATAAGCCCTAGCGAGCTAAATTCTGCTGTCATAGTGCTAAAGCTACCAGTTAGCTCAGGGCTTGTTGATGTTAGCTTGCAAAACAACCTGCCAAATCTAAAATTTACAGCTAAACAAGCGCTCATTAGCTCAAGAGTGCATGATGAAGCTAGCAACGACATCTTAGATGAGCTAGATGACAAAGACGACTTTGAGCTTTCGTCTGCTTTTACGCAGGATAAAGAAAATTTGATCCTAGCAAGCCAAAGATCAGCCCTAGGAGTGCTTGGCTCAAAGACGCCTTATGAGCTTAGCGTGCCTATTTGCAGGATAAAAAACATAGATCTAAATAAGCAAATAACGCTTGATGAGAAATTTATCCCAACTTGCATCGATATCAGTAAAAATTCTTTCATCACTAGCTTTATAGATGAGTTTAGTTTTGCTACAAAGCAGCATCAAGAGAGCTATACTGGGCTTTTAGGCGGCATAGATCAGGCGAAAAATAGGCTTGATATTTCAACATATTTGACGCTAAATATGCTGAAAAAATGGCACTTGATATTCTCATATCTTTTCAAAAGAGACAAAATTCATCCAGAGTATCTATATGAAAAGCTAGTTGATTTTCAAGCTGATCTGCTAGCCCTAAGTCACGATGATAGTTTTAGCGAATTTATAGCTTATGATCACAACAACTTAAGTCAAACTTTCGTACCGTTAATAAACAATCTTAGGCTTTTGTTCTCGCATATCTTATCGCCAAAATACGTCATGGCACAGATCGTTAAAAATAATCACGGCTTTTTTGACTGCGTCTTTGATAATCCAAGCATCATAGAAAACTCAGAAATTTACTTTGCTATCCATAGCGATACAAAAAATGAGTACCTGCTTAAAAATTTCAAAGAGCAGTGCAAAATCCACACCCAATCAAATATCAAAAGTATCGTCTCATCACAGCTTCGCGGCATAAACGTAGAGCAAATTTCAGCTATACCTAGTACATTGCCAAAGCTAAATGACTATATCTACTACAAGATCGATAAAAAAGATGAAATTTTCAAAAGCTTCGCAAATCAAAGCGTTATTAGCGTCTATATAACAGCAAATTTATCAAACGCTGACATTAAGATGTGGGCTTTATTATAAGGATAAAAAAATGAGTGAAAATCAAAATGACATTTCAGTTTTAAGCCAGACAAAGCTTCTAGGACTTGGCGCAAATCCTGCCCTAGATCATGTGCTACCACTGCTTCTTTTGGCAAACAGAGTATCAAAACTACAAAATTTTTCACAAAGTGAGATGCAAAATTTACGTGAAAAGCTGATAAATGATATATTAAGCACCACTTCAAAGATCTCAAATTTAGGCATTTATGAAGAGGACGACATCATTAGGCTTAGATATTGCCTTTGTGTTTTCATCGATGAGAGCTTGCTAAAAAACGAAATTTTTATGAATAGCTTTTGGGCAAATAACACCTTAACAACAAGATTTTTCAACGAAAATTTAGGTGGCAACAAATTCTTTGGCATCATGGATAAATGGTTTGAAAACGTTGGTAAAAATAAGGATTTTTTAGAGTTTATCTACGCTTGTTTGGTGCTTGGTTACAAGGGCAAATATGAAGCGCAAGAAGATTGCAACGAGAAAATTTCATACCTTTGTGAAAATATAGCCTCAGCCGTTTCGCCGCTTATCAAAGCTGATGAAAATGTATTTGAAAAGAGCTATTTAAAAACTAAAAAGAGAAGCTTTTTTGAGATATTTTCACTAAGACATTTGAAATTTTATTTTATTCTTATAGCGCTTGCAGCTATCGCGGCTGCGTTTTTATATAGCACCTACTCGATGGATCAAAACAACGTTAAAAACGACAGCGTCCTAAACAATAAAATAGAAAATTTTATGGACAAAAAGTAAGTGCAAGATAAGTTTTTCAACAAATTTAACGAAAACTTTTCAGAAAACGAACTCTACATCAGCCTTATAGACGAGATGTCAAAGTATAAGACTTTGACGCATGATACGATAAAATGGGACTTTGTTTTTAGCTCGTCTTTAAAGGCATTAAGCGAATTTAGCCTCGATGTAAAGCTTTTAAATTTCTTAGCGATCTCTGCTATAAATTTAAACCAAAAAGATAGTTTTAAAACCCTGATCGAGGCCTTTTCATTTTTTCTAACTACTCTAAAACAAGAGCCAAATTTATTAGCAAAAAATGAAAAGCAAGTGCCTGCTAAAAAAAAGATATTTGCTCAAACGATAGAGCTTTTTACACAAGCTCATAGGGATGGTATAAATTTAGACGAAGCGGACGCAAGAGCTTTTAATGAGCTTGTGCCTGAGCTCTCACGCGAGCTTAGCACGCACTTTGATACGCTTTATATAGAAGAGAAAAGCGAGCAAGCTCAAAAAGTAGAGGAGCCAAAACAGCAGCCGCAAAAGGCAGAGCCAAGCTACTCACAAAGCGTCTCTTTTAGTGGTAGCGACATTAACACATTTAGCGATAGAGAGTTTAGGGAGTACTTTGTAAATTTATCCGTCTCTCTTTTAAAAAATGATATAAAAAATTTGACCGCTTACTCGCTTATTTTTGAGGCGATGTGGGGCAGGATCAGGGCTCTGCCAGTTAGCAGCGAGCAAGTGACACAGATACGCTATCCTGATGAAAATTTGATCTTACTTTTTAAAAATATGAAAGAAACAAGCCAAGAAAATTTGGAGAAATTTATAAGAAATTTAGCTCTTAATCCATTTTGGATAGATGGTGTTAGGATATTTTGTGAGCTTTTAAGATCATCTGGACTAAGCGAGCAAAGCGAACTCGTTTCTAGCATGACTTTAAATTTTATAGAAAAATTCCCAGATATGAAAAAGCTTAAATTTCAAAGTGAAGAGGCATTTTTCAGCGAAGAGAGTGCTAAATTTTTTAGTAAAAAAGAGAGCGCAAATTTTATCTCTAGTGATGATATGAAAAAAGATATGAGCTTTGAAGAGCTGATAAAAGCCCTTGATAGAAGCAAATATACAACAAATTCGCAAAGCGAGCTTAGCTTTTTGTTAGAGCTTTCCAAAATTTTTACAAGCCAAGGCATGGACAACAATGCAAAAGTTGTATATTCGCAAATAGTTAAATTTATAGAAAACACCGAGCTTAAGGATTATTTGTCAGATATTTATATAAAGGCAAAAACATTTTTGTGATAAAATATGTTTTTTTAAAACTTCTTTAATTTTATTTAATTATAATTCTTAAATCATTTACTCAAAAAAAGGATGTTATTATGGCAGAGAATTCAATCCCACCAAAAGAACGTATAAACATTGTTTATAGAACCAAAACAAACAACCAAGAAGCAGATGTCGAGCTTCCATTAAAGCTGATGGTAGTTTCAAATTTAACTGGTGAAAACCAAACTCCACTTGAAGATCGCGAAGTTGTCTCTATAAATAAGATAAATTTCGATCAAGTTATGAAAAGTTTAGACATTCATACTGAATTTTCAGTAAAAAATAGACTAAATTCTGGTAGCGAAGATCTAAATATCGATCTAAATTTTGAAAGCATTCAGGATTTCAATCCAGACAATATCATCAACCAAGTACCTGAGCTAAAAAAGCTATTGCAGCTTAGAAAAGCTTTAGTTGCGTTAAAAGGACCTATGGGCAATATGCCTGATTTTAGAAAAGCAGTTTTAGAGGCTATTAAGGATGAAGATAGTAGAAAACAGCTTCTTTTAGAGCTTAAAGACGAAAAAGATAAGGAATAAAAATGTCTGAAACTAAAGTAAAAACTCCTATCATCGAAAGCATAATGCAAAGGAGCAAATATACAAAAGAGGATGAAAGTTATAGCGTAGTAAAGCAAGGAGTTGCCGAGTTTATCTCAAATATTATCACAACAAACAATGCTGAAGAGAAGATAAATAAGCTTGCACTTGATGAGATGATAGCTCATATAGATACGCTTTTATCAGCTCAGATGGATGAAATTTTACACAATAAATCTTTCCAAGAGCTAGAATCTACTTGGCGTGGCATTAGATTTTTAGTTGAGAGAACAAATTTCAACGAAAACGTAAAGATCGATCTTTTAGACGCTACAAAAGAAGAAATTTTAGACGACTTTGAAAACAATCTAGATATAACTCAAAGCACGCTTTATAAGCAAATTTACTCAGCTGAGTATGGCCAATTTGGTGGTGAGCCAGTTGGCGCGATAGTTGCTGATTATGAGCTAGATAAGTCAAATCAAGATATGACTTTCTTAAACAAAATGTCGTCAATCGCAGCGATGAGCCACTCTCCGCTTCTAACTTCGCTATCTTCTAAATTCTTCGGACTTGATAACTTTGGCGAGCTTGAAAACATAAAAGATCTAAAGAGCCTACTCGAAGGTCCTCAATACACAAGATGGAGAACTTTCAGAGAGAACGAAGACGCAAAATACACAGGTTGTATGGTAAATAGATTTCTTACTAGATCTCCATATATCCCAGAGGATAACCCTATAAAAAGCTTTAACTACCGCGAAAGCGTTGATAAGCACGATGATATGCTTTGGGGTAACGGCGCTTATGCGTTTGCTACAAGACTTACAGAGAGTTTTGCAGACTACAGATGGTGCGGAAACATCATCGGACCAAAAGGTGGTGGCGCTGTAAAAGACCTACCAACTTATACTTATGAAAACTACGGAAGCGTTCAGACAAAAATTCCAACTGAAGTTTTGATCACAGATAGAAGGGAATTTGAGCTTGCAGAAAATGGCTTTATCACGCTTACATTAAGAAGAGATAGCAACAACGCTGCGTTCTTCTCGGCAAACTCTGTGCTAAAACCTAAAGTTTTCCCAAATACTCCAGAAGGCAAAGCTGCCGAGACAAATTTCAGACTTGGCACACAGCTTCCATATGTATTTTTGATCTCTCGTTTGGCTCACTATCTAAAAGTACTTCAAAGAGAAGAGATCGGTACTTGGAAAGAGCGCAGTGACGTTGAGCGCGGCTTAAATGAGTGGCTAAGACAGTACATCTCAGATCAAGAAAATCCACCAGCTGATGTAAGAAGTAGAAGACCATTTAGAAGCGCAAAGGTCATCGTTAGCGATATAGCTGGCGAGCCAGGCTGGTATAAGATAGAGCTTCTAGCTAGACCTCACTTTAAATTTATGGGGGCAAATTTCGAGCTTTCTTTGGTTGGTAAGCTGGATAAAGAGTAAATTTAAGCATGTCGCTGATAGATAAAATTTTATATGAATTTAGTGACGAGTCAAAATTTCGTCCCTACTTCAAAGACCTAGACAGCGACATCAAAGATCACATCGATACTATCTTAAACTCAAGGCTAGGAAACTACGGCCGTTTAAATGATAGTATCATCGATCTTTGGTCAGTTGGGGTCGAGATAAACGAGCTTGGTCATAGACTTGGCATGGCGATATATGAACTAATCACCTCAAACGAAAATAGAATAGAGATAACCTCTATCGGCTATGATGACTCGCTAAAGCCTTGGCGTATCATCTTTAACATAAACTATAAGCATAAAAACGACAATTTCAAAGAGTATTTGCTAAAGGTTATTTTTAAGAACAATAGATATTGTGAGATTTTATAATGGATTATAATGAAAATAATTTAGCTTATTTTCAAAAAGAGATGGCGTATCTTGATGAAACAAGAGCACTTTTTATAAAGAATTTCCCAAAAGTTGCACCATTTTTAGATACTAAGAGCAAAGATCCTGATGTCGAGAGTATCATAGAAAATATGGCTATTTTGACATCAAGGATCAGACAAGAGCTAGATGAAAATATCCCTTTAATAGCTGAGTCTTTGATAAATATCTTAATGCCAAGCTATACAAACCCTTTCCCGTCAGTTTGCATGCAAGAATTTGCTCTAAGAGATGACTTTTCAGAAAAAAAGGAATTTATACCAAAAGGCAGCATCATAGAGTCAAAGCCAATAAACGGCGTGGCTTGTAAATTTCAGACGATATATGACGTAAATTTGCTTCCATTAAAGATATCAAAAGCTTTCATGTCAAACAACAAAAGCGACTATCTTTTAAATTTAAACATATCTATCACCAAAGATGAGCTTAGCACCAAAGAGCTTAATATTGATTTTTTAAATTTATACCTTGGCGATAACATATACTTCTCTTCAACTCTTTTGATGTGGCTAAAAAACTACTTGAAATTTATAGTCATAAGCTTTGAAGATAGCGATGAGGAGATAAAACTTGGATCTGATAAGCTTAGCTTGGATGAATTTGATGAAGCTTTGATAAAGAGCGATGAGTTTGGCTTTGAGGCGTTTGAGCTTATAAAAGAGCTTTCATATTTTTCATCTAAACTAAATTTCATCCGTATAAATGGACTTGGTTTTTTAAAGAGATTTGACGCAAAAAGCTTTAACATCAAATTTGTCTTTTCAAAAGATATGCCAAATGGCTATGTGCCAAGGCTAGAGTATTTCTCTCTTTTTGCCACGCCAGCGATAAATTTGTTTGCAAAAGGCGCTGAGCCTATACAAAATAACAACAAACGAAGCGAATATAGAATTTTCATAGACCGCTCAAACATAAACGCTTACGAGGTAGTCTCTATCACAAAGGTCGTCGCTCACAGCAGCAATAATGAAAAAAGGATACTTAAAAACTACAAAAGCTTTGAGAGATTTGAGTTTTTAAATAGCCAAAGATCAAAGGATTATTACTTTGTAAGCAACAAAATAGATATGAAGCTAAACTCTTACAAAGAAATTTCATTTTTTAAAAATGATGCTAAAGAGCAGACCGTGAGCATCGAGACGCTTTGCTGCAATGGCGATCTGCCGACCAATCTAAAACTAGGCGAGATAAACAAAATCCAAAATCACCAAGGCGTAGTAACCAAAAATTTAACCATCCCAACTAGCGTAAAACGTGTAAATGTAGATGGAAATTTACTCTGGAGGCTGGTTAGCATATTGTCATTTAGCTATCAAAGCATACTAAACAAGGGCTCTTTTCTAGCACTGCTTAATGCCTTTATGCTGCCTGATGATGAGTTTTTGAAGAAATTTTCTAGCTCGCTTCATGAGATAAAGACAAAACAGATCCACAGGGTCGATGGTGGCTTTGCAAAAAGAGGAGTGCTTTGTATATTTTATATAGATGAGAGCGAGTTTGAAAGCCTTGGAAATGTCTATGTCCTAGGTATAAATTTGGCTAAGTTTTTATCAAAATTTGCTTCTATCAACTCATTTTGCGAGCTTAAGATCAAGTGTGTAAAGAGTAAAATTTTATTTGACTATGGGTTTTTAAGCGGCACGAAAGAGCTAGTATGAGCGAAGAGATAAGCCAAGCTTCTTTTTTTAAACTGATAAAAAACATCCTAAAAGATAGGGATAGGGGCGAGATATTTTTAAAAAATAGCTCAAGTTTTGCCTACCCGATCAAAGAGCTTGAGAGCTTAGATGAGCAAGAGCTTACAAAGATAATTGTAAATTTTATGGGTCTTTTAGGAAGTGGCTCGCACCTAACAAGCTACATCTTAGAGAAAATTTCAAAGACTAATGACAATAGCTATGAGTTATTTTTTGATTTTTTTGACAACTACTTGCTTTGGTTATTTTTTGACAGCATTAGTTTGAAAAACTACGCAAGATCTTTTGAAGATGAGCTTGATGATAAAATTTCAAAGATCTTGCTTGATATGCTTAATATAAAAGAAAAGCAGCTGGCAAAGAAATTTCTGCCATTTTCGCCACTTGCAGTTAGCCAAAGAAGGCCAAAAAAAGAGGTTGAATTTGCGCTTCAGAGCCACTTTGGACTAAAGGATAAGCTTTTTATACTTGAAAATTTACCTAATCAAATTTTCATAGCTCCATCAAATTTAAACTCTTTAGGCCATAAAAATAGGACACTTGGTAAAAATTTCATCCTTGGCAAAAAGCTTTTTGAAAAACAAACCAAGATCGCAGTCTTTATAAACGGTATAGAGTACGAAGAGGCTGTGAATTTCTTCCCCAAAAAAGATAAATTTAAAGAACTTCAAGAGACTCTTTCTTATTTTACTAATGATGAATTTGTTTCTGATTTATATTTGAAGATAAATTACTCTCACAAGATGCAGTTTAAGCTTGGGTCAAAATATACAAGTAGTCAAATCGGCTTTGGTTCAAGGCTTAAAAATGATAAAAAAATGTCAAATTTTATAAAATTTAGACTTTGTTCATAAAATTTAACTACAAAAACAAAAAAATCTGATATAATTACATAAAAGAAATATATTTATTTGTAAAAGGATTTGCAGCTATGGCATTTATCGACTACTTACGCAGATTTTTCACATTTTTTAGGTTTAAACACAGTGTTGTTTTAGTAACTTCTATTGCTCTTAGTGTTTTGTTTTGGCTCTATGCCCCGCTTGTAGCATTTAACGATATATACAGCTTTGCTAGCGTTAGCTCACGAGTTAGCGTGCTGGTTGCTTTTTGGGCAGTTATATTGTTTTTTGTCTTGCTCAGACCGCTGATGAACTATTTTGCATCACGCAAAGATGAGAAAAACGACAAACTAAAAGAGATCAAAAAAGAGTCATTGGATAGTTTTGGCAAAGCAAAGAGAAATTTCTTACTTTCGCTAAAAGACGCCAAAACGACTTGGAAGAAAGATATAAATTTCAAAAAATTGCCATTAATAATGATAATAGGCAACGAGGGCGCTGGTAAAAGCGCTTTTATAAACTATTCAAATATCGAATTTCCTCTATCTGACAGCCTAGATACATATAAAAAGATACACCAAAGTACGACAAATTTTAACCTTTATGTATCAAAATTTGGCGCATTACTAGATACTGAGGGCATTCACTTTGCACAAGAGAGTCTCTATCAGCCAACTGCAACAGAGGAGCTTCCTGAAGATGATATAGAGAAAAATAGAGACTATCTACTTAAAAAAGGCGTTTGGAATGAGTTTTTGCACTTTTTAAAGAGAAATGACTTTAACTCAAGACTAAGCGGTGCCGTGCTTATTATTGATACTAAAAAATTCCTAGAAGGCACTCAAGAGTATTTTGACGAGCTTATAAGATATATGGTAAAGAGGATAAATGACTGTGAGAAGCACCTTGGCATTAAATTTCCTATTTATGTAGTCTTTAGCAAGCTTGATCTTATAGATGGTATGGGTGATTATTTCAAATTATTCAATGAAGACGTGGCAAATAAAGCACTTGGTATAAATTTAGACTCAAATTTCACCGCCCAAACGCTTGAGACAGAGCTTAAGGGCTTAAGCGACTCACTATTTAAACACCTAATGAGCAAAAACTCGATCTCGCACATGCTAGAAGATAAAAAACGCTCATATTTGTTCTTAAAACAGCTTGAAAATTTCTTTGTGCTGGTAAAAGATTTTGTTACAAAACTAAGCTCTCAAAATGCTCTTAAAAACACATCTGTTATAAATGGAGTTTATTTTGTAAGTGCATATCAAGAAAATATCCCTATAAACTACCTTACAAATACGATTTGTGATAAATACAGCATCAAAAAACCACTTCTTAGAGCGGTAAATAATTACAGCAAACAAAGCTACTTTGTAAAATCATTTTTAAAAGAGATCGCTTTTAAAGCAAATGTAACGAAATTTGGCGCACAAAATAGATTTATTAAATTTGTAAATTTCGCTCTAGTGGCTGCACTTTGTGTGGGAGTTTATTTTGGTTCTAGTTATATTTTAAATATCAAAAATACAAAAGAGCAAACTGCGGCTAACAACGTAGATAAAATTTCTAACTATCTTGATAGCAAAAAGTATAAAGACCTTACCGCCACACAAAAGATCGAGCTTTTAAATCTGCTAAAACAAAGTCTAAACGACTACCCAAGGATCTTTAGCGGTGATACTAAATTCGAGTACATCACTCTTGATACCTCTTATAAGGGTTTTGCACCTGTCAAAGCGCTTTATTACGATCTTAGCGCTGACTTTTTCAAAAATACAGTTTTAACTGAGATGGAAAATATCCTAAAAACAGAGAGTGATCCAGATAAGCTTATAAAAGCCTTTTATATGTATGATTCACTTTTTGATAAAAACTATACAAACGTAGATCTATTTAAAATTTGGATAGCTGCAAACTGGGATAAATTTGAAAAATATGGCGTTGCCAAGGATGAATTTCTAGCGCACATTGAAGCCATTTTAAATGCTAAAAATTTAAGCATTTCAGCAGATCAGAGTGCTCAAAGTGCTGCAAATACTAAACTAACACCTGTTCAAAGAGCAAAAAGGCTCTACTCGATACTTGAGTTTATATCATTTAAAGATGAAAAATCATTCTACGACATCAAAAAAGAGGTTGAAAATTTAAACCAAGTAGTTCAAGAAAAAGAGGCGTTTAATCCATTTAATAAAATTTATACAAAAGAAAATTTAAGAGACTTCTTGGCAAAACTTAGCTCAAATATCGATGAGACCGCAGGTATCGAGTCATGGCTGATGGATACCAACTCATCTTTAAAAGATATCAGCTCAAATGAGAAAAAAGAGCTAAGTATCGCAGTTGTAGAGCTTTACTTGCAAAACTACGCTGATAAATGGAACCAAATTTTAAGAGCGATCGAGCCAAATGAATTTGCTACTAAAAAAGAGGTCATAGATGAGCTTGAAATTTTGTCAAAAAGAGAAAACCCACTAAATTCTCTTATAAAACTAACCAATCAAAATACAAATTTAAATGATGAAAATTTACTAAAATACATCTACTCTCTAGGTTTTGCTTCAAGCGAGATAAAACGTGTATTTACAGACTTTAGCACTAAATTTACGAACTATCATGCGCTAAATTCTGATGGATCGCTAGATCTTATCAGCAATGACGTCACAAATGTATATAAAAAAGTTAGCGACTATAATTTTGAGATGCTTCAAAGCAGTGACGATAAGATCGTTTATGCGATAAATGGCATAAAAAATGAGAATGATCCATTTATCGTGCTAAACAATGACGCTAAAAAGCTTCCAGATGAGCTAAATGAGTACTATCAAAAGCTATCAAAACTTGCTTGGAAACAGGTAGAAAACGGAGCTTCATCGCTTTTAGCAACAGCTTATAAAGATGATGTTCTTGATGACTTTGAAAGTCTTATAAAGCCTTATTATCCATTTAATGAAAACTCAGCAAAAGCCGTAAGCATCGAAGAATTTAAGAGATTTTTTGGCAAAGACGGAACTTGGAATAGCTTTTATGATAAATATCTAAAACAAATTTTAAGTAAAACAGGCAGTGGCTACAAAGTAAGACCAAAATATGCAAAAGAGCTAAGATTTAATAAAAGTTTCCTTGAAAATATCGCTTATATCGATAGAATTTCAAATTTGATGCTTGATTCAAATGACGAGCTAAAACTAAACTATAACTTAAAAGCAGTTGATCTATCAGCAAATTTCAGCCACATAAATATAGGCTACGGAAATAACTCTTTGGCGTATGATCACACGATCCCATCAAATTTACTTGTCTCAAGTAAAAGCTTTGATATCTCAACACAGTTTAAATTTAATGCAGTTTCAAATGCAGGTAGCGACAAAAAAGAGATCAGCTTTGATGGCGAGTGGGGCTGGTACAAGCTCTTAAAGGCTTCAAATTTCAGCAGCATTGGCGTTAGCACGCTTAACTTTGATGGTAAAAAAGAGTCATATTTTGGCTTTGAAGTTACTCCAAATGGCGGAGAGCTTTTAGAGCTTATGAATATCATACCAACTATTGATTTACCAAGAAAGATGCTTTATTAAGGAAAAAATATGCAAGAAATAGCAGCGGTTATACAAAATTTCGATAAAGCTTCGAGCTTTTTGGCGCAGTATGTCATTTTTGATGAAAATGGCGGAGATATAGGCTCGCTAGATACGGTTAAATTTCCGTGCAGTGATACAAGTGGCTCTATAGCTTCAAAGCACGCTCATATAGGCTTTGAAGAGGGTGTTTTTACCATTTGCGGATACGAAGGATGCGAGATATTTTATAGCGATTCTTATTCGAAGTTGCCTGATGATTATGAAAGTGTGATAAATCCAGGAGATATTTTTAGGATAGGAGAGCTTAAATTTATATTTATAGATCCTTCTAGGATAGACGAATATGTCGGCAAAGCCCACAAGGTCATAGAAAATACCAAAAATTTTGATAAGCTTGATAATAAAGAATTTGAGCCAGTTGGGAAAATCTCAAATGTCGATTTTAAAGAAGAGCCAAAGATAAATTCTCTCATAGATGAAGAAAAAGATATCACTTTAAATGAAAATGTTAATGATGTACCTTTAAATTTAAATGAGAGCGCTCAAAATTTCGATGAAGAAGATATAAATAGTCAAAGGATGCTAACAGCAAAGAGCATGGATGAGCTTTTGATGAATTTAGTTGAGAGTATAAAAGTACAGCCAAATATGAGCCCTATAAGCGAGCAGAGTAGGACGTTAAACACAAAAGATATGGAAACAATTATAAAAACGCTGCCTCTAAGCGACAACACGACGCTTGTTAATGCTGTTTTGCTTAAGCTTATTTGCAAGGAGCTATATAGCCAAATGTACGATATAGTCGAGAATAATTCATTTTTCAAATATCTCTCTGGTGCTGTAACAAAAAGCACTAAAGAAGATAAAGAGGCGTTTAATTATTTATTACATAAAGCACTTGAAAGCTATATGTTAAAAAAGTAATGTTTTTAATAAAATAGAAAGTTAATAAAAGTTAAAATAACCAAATTTTTTAATAGGAGTAAATATGTCACAACCAGTGTATATTAAGGTGAAAGGTTCTACTCAAGGACTTATCTCAAGTGGTGCTTCAACAGAAGCTAGTATCGGTAATCGCTATCAGTCAGGTCACGAAGATGAGATCATGGCACAAGAGGTTTCTCACATTGTAACTGTTCCAGTGGATCCACAAAGTGGCCAACCATCAGGACAAAGAGTACATAAGCCATTTAGCTTTACAACATCTTTAAATAAAGCTGTTCCACTTCTTTACAATGCACTAACTCAAGGCGAGAGACTTCCAGAGGTTGAGATCTACTGGTACAGAACATCAACTAGCGGTGGTGCTGAGCACTTCTTTACTACAAAACTAGAAGATGCAACTATAACAGATATCACTCTAGTAAGCCCAAATGCTCAAGACAAGCTAAACAGCGACAAAACTGAGCTTTTCAAAGTTTCAATGAACTATAGAAAGATAGTTTGGGAGCACGTAGCTGCAGGCACAAGCGGAAGCGATGACTGGAGAGAAGCTACTAAAAAAGCTTAAAAAATAACCTAGGGATCCTCCCTAGGGATATCAATCTTCTCGTTGGAAGGACACAAATGAGCCCTTTTTATCATTATCTTTTAAAACACCATGATATGTGAAATGCGATATGAAACACTTAGCTATGATCTTATTTCTCATAACATCTTTATATTCACACGAAGCAAACTGTACGGATATGTTTGGACTCATTTATAATAAAAATTTAAGCGATGTTGAAACGGCTAAGTATATAAAATACTACATAGATGATCTCGGATGTGATGCTAATGCTGGTATAAATTTACCAAATTTAACGATGAAAGCTAGCTTATTAGAATTTGCTTATAGTGCAAATAAACCAAAAAGCATTGACAAACTTTTAGAAAAAGGCGCAGTACCTAATGCATGGTTGGCTGGCTCAATAGGATTAGACTTTTTGCTTTTTTTTGAAGAAAATGGGGTTAAGTTAGAAGGGCAGTCACCAAGCCCTGAGCTACTAGAATTCATAAAAACTCAAAAATATAAAGAATTTAAAGAAGAAAAATTTAAGCTAATCAAAAAACTATTAGATCATGGACAAGATCCGAAAGGCTATATCCTGTTACAGAAAGTACTAATGCTTGTAAATGATGAAAAAGATTTAGAGGATTTATTAAGTTATGGAATTAAAAAGGAATTAGCACAATGAGGCAATTAGCAATAATCATATTTCTTATAACATCTTTATATTCACATGAAGCAAATTGCTTAAATATGTTTGCTGCAATATTTGATAAAAATACAACTGATGAAAATACTGCTAAATACATAGAATATTATATAGACAAACTAGGTTGCGATGCTAATATGACTATTGAAATTCCAGATCTTTCAATAAGACCAAATTTATTAGAGTATGCTTATGATGCAAATAAAACAAAAACTTTTGATACTCTTTTGGCAAAAGGTACAGCCGTTAATGCAAGCTTAGCAACGTCTATAGGTATGAGCTTTGCATTTTTCTTTAGAGAAAACGGTGTCGGTATAGACAATAAAAAAGCAAGCCCTGAGCTACTAGAATTTATAAAAACCTCAAAATATAAAGAATTTAAAGAAGAGAAATTTAAGTTAGTTAAAAAGCTCCTAGAACATGGACAAGATCCAAAAGACTATAAAGTTTTAAAGATTATTCTGAAAATTATAAGTGATGAAAAAGATTTAGAAAAATTATTGAATGGTGGAAATAAATAATGGATTTCTTTAATATTAGTAAAAAAAAGTTAGATACAGCAAACGATAATTTGGAAATAAAAAATTATAAAAAACAAGATACTTTTACAAAATTTAACGAAGTAATTGACAATACTGGTAAGGCATTTGGCGCTTTGGGTTGTAAAACATGTGAGCTTGCTACTGAAGTAGCAAAAACTGGAATAGATGATCAAAAAGAAAAATTTTATAATGAATACAAAGAAGCAAAAAGAGGCGGAATAGAAGAAAGTGTAAAAACTATGCGTAACCTCACAGACGCCGATATCGAAATGTTTGAAAAAAGATTACAAGAAGAAGAAAACGAAAAAAGATTGAAAGAGCAACAAATGGACAAAAACATAACATCACCAACATCATCACTAACTAAGCCAGTTTATCTATTATTTCATGGACAAACTAATGAAATTTAATAAAAAAATAAAAGAAAATATAATAGGTAATTTGCTTAAGAGATACTATGAAGCTCATGATAAGAAGGTTACTATTTTTATTTTGGTAAGTTATTTTATTTTTTCTTTAGGTATCTTTATATTGCCAAGTGATTTGTTAAGCAAGTTTCAAATATGCCAAGAATTTGTAAATTTTATGAAGCAGTATTTTATTAATATAGAAATTTTTAGCGGAGTTAGCTATTTTAAAGAAGAGATAGAATTTTATGTAAGTTATATGTGGGTAGTTGGTTTGTTGTGGGCTTTGGAAGCTGTCTTTTACACGATATGCCGCTTCTTCATTTTTTTTAACAATGAAACATCAGAAATGATTAAAAGACTTGATTTTAAATGGCTGATTTTTGGATTTTCATTTAGTATTTTTGCTATTTATGTATATTACACTGGCTACATAGTGACAGATGGTATAAGCTTTTTTGCTTGGGACTATAGTGTAATGTTTCAAAGTAAGCTTGAAATTTTTATAGTTATCTCTCTTTTTCAAGCTCTTTTTTCAGGGTTTGGCATCTATTTGCTAGCGGTATCAATATTTGTGACCTTTTATAAAATTTTAGGCATAAAAAATATGCATATAGATAATTAAGGACTAAGTATGGCAATTCAGGAAATAAAAGACATAAATAAAACAGCAAATAATAATTTATTAGATCGTTTGGGTACTGTTGCAACAGGGCTTGATGAAGCAACAAAAAGTTTTAGAGATGGTAAAACATTAACATTTGCTGTTGGTATTGTATCTAGCAGGGTTGGAAAAGTATCTGATACTGCAAGTGTTTTACAGTCAATATCTTCGAGCAATCCGACATATGAGGTGCCAAAGGCAGTTGCCAAAGTTTGGGCTGGCATGCAGGGTGCTATTGCAGGGGTAAAAAGTATGAGTAAATTTACAAAGCAACCTCATCTAATAGTTGCTTCTGCAATTGTTGGATCGTATTTAGGACCAAAGGGAGTAGAAAGTTTTATGGATAACTCTAAAGACGCTTTAGATGAGCTGTCAAAAGATATCGCAGATACGGCTTTTGAGGCTAGAGAGCGCCATAAGTCTATCGAAGAACTCAGCAAATGCTTATATGATTTTAAAAAACAGGATTACACTATGACTATAGATAATACATTGAATAATAAAAAAATGCTTATTGATATGCTTAAAAAAGATGATTCTAACGATGCCTTCTCTACTCTTCAGATAGCAAATGAAGCAAATGACAAATTTATTGTCACAAGAGCTGATATAAATGAGAGTTTAGAAGATATATTTAGCATAGAGTGCTTTGCCTATATAAATTTAGTCAAAAATCCGCTTTATGAAAATTTAGAGAGCATATATAATGATAACGCTCAAACTGGCATATATAGGTACCTTGATAAAGGCATGAAGCTAAGCATAAAAAGACCGTCTTCTACAAACAAGAGTATCATCCCAAGCAATAATGGCAGCGACTATATCTACTTTAGCGGTATAGTAAGCGATGTCGAATATCTAGGCGTTGATGACGATAGTAGTACAAATATAGACAAAAAGTACTTCTTCAAATTTAAACTCACATCTTCGCTATATAGACTAAGTATAAATAGAGCAAATAGAATTTACACAGATCAAAGCGTGCTTGAAGTAGTAAAAGAAATTTTGTCTTTTAACAAGCAAAGGCTAACTAAAGAGCTAGACTTCTCAAACATCAAAAATAGCTACAATAAAAAAGAATTTATAGCGCAGTACAACGAAAGTGACCTAGCCTTTATAACAAGACTTTGCCATGATAGCGGTATATATTTTTATGAAGATAATGAGAAAATTTACTTTCACGATACCTTTATCCTAGCTTATAGCAACCAAGCTGAAGGCCTAGCACAAAGCGAGCCGAACAAAGGTAAAGAGGCTAGAAAAGTAAGCTTTAATGTAAATTTAAATAACAATCTCGCAAGCGAACACATAAATAAAATCACAAAGAGCGAAACTCTAAAAGCAAACAGCTTCACCCACTCATTTCAAAACACAGCCTATCCAAACGTGCTAGAGAGCAAAAACGAAAAGATATTTGACGAGCAGGTAAATATCTATGATAAGCATATAAATTTAGATGAGTATTCATTTAGTGATACGAGGTTGCTTGAGGTCAGCACCTATCTTAAAAAGCTAAGAAGCGATATGCTTTTGAAAGAATTTGTTGCTAGCTCAAATGTCTTTGCTCTAAATTTAAACGACAATATCTCGGTCGCCATAGATCAAAGTAGCGGCGAATATGAGTTTAAAATAATAGCTATAAAACACACTTATATAGATGAAAGTGTTTTAGAAAATACCCTAAATTTAGGTGACAATGTCCCTTTAAAAGATAAGAAATTTATAAGCTCATATACAAACGAGCTAAGCATCATCCCAAGCAGCGTTAAATTTGTACCGAGCTATAAACAAAAGCCAAAAGCGCCTGACATCACTCTAGGTCTTGTCGTAGGACAAGATGGGCTAAACAGCCAAACAAACACTATCCATACGGATAGTTACGGCAGAGTAAAGGTAAGACTAAATGCCTTTAGCACACAAGAGCAGATAGATAAAGACGACACCATAAACGCAAGCTATCATAAAAGTGCCTATCTAAGAGTGATCACGCCTATAGCAAGCAACAGCTCTGGCTTCTTTGCGATACCTAGGGTCGGCGATGAGGTGATTATCTCATTTTTGCAAAACGACATAGACAACCCAGTGGTAAGCGGTAGCCTCTATAATGCCTCAAATATGCCACTAGTAAATGTAGATAACAACTACCATCAAACATCGCTTAGCTCGAAAACGATCGGTGCAAACGAGACTGGCATAAACGAGATCACTTTGTCAAACTTAAAAAACAAAGAGCAAATTTATGTAAAAGCTGAGAAAGACTACGACGAGCTAGTAAATAACGACTTTTCTCAAACGATCCTAAACGACAAGAGCTCTCAAGTGCATGGTAGCTACACCGAAAGGGTCAAAAAAGCACACATCCAAACGATAGATCTTGCTAAAAACGTAAATGTCGGTGGCGAATATCTAACGACGGTTGGACTTTCAAAAGATACGGTAGTAGGCGTCTCAAATACACTAAATGTAGCTGTTGATGATACAACTAGAGTTGGTCAAGATAGACATGAGTTTGTCGGCAATGACAAATTTGTCGAGATAAAATCAAACCTCAACACAACCATACACAACGATGAGACTAAAGAGATAAAAGGTACCAAAGAACAAAACATAGATGGTAGCTACAAGCTAAACTCTCAAAAGGGCATAAATGAGTTTAGTAACGAGCACATCGTGCTTCAGGCAAACAACTACATCGACATAAATGCTAAGTCAAATTTCACAACAAAAACAGCCGCGCAGCATACCGAGATGGCAGACTCTAAGTTTAGCGAGATCGAGACGACATACGAGGTCAATGCTAAAAATGAGATCATACACCAAGTAGGTAGCACTAAAGTAACGATAAATGGCTCAAGCGTGGTTATAGAAGTTGGCGGTGTAAAAGCGATATTTGACAGCATGGGACTAAGAGTCATCGGAGGAGATATCAAAGCGTTGTAAAATACATAAAAACCCGTCAGTAATTGGCGGGTTTTTACAAATTTATTAAAAACGATTTAGCTTTTACATAGAGCTTATATAAAAACTATCAAAATTTTAATAGTATTTATGATTGTTATAAACACTAAAAATTTAACCCAAAACCACAATCAAATTTACATAAAACTTTACCTTTACAATATTTTGTAATGTCACACGTTTTTGCTAAAATCGTCCCTTTTAATTTACCTAAAAGGGAGAAAATGAAGAGATATTTAGCCGAGTTTTTTGGCACATTTTGGTTAGTTTTTGGAGGTTGCGGTAGTGCGATATTTGCAGCAGCTTTTCCAGAGCTTGGTATTGGATTTGTAGGTGTTGCGTTTGCTTTTGGTCTTACAGTTCTTACGATGGCTTACGCAGTTGGTCACATCAGTGGCGGACACTTCAACCCTGCTGTCTCAGTTGGCTTACTAGTTGGCGGAAGATTTGACAAAAAAGATCTAGTGCCTTACGTCATCGCACAAGTTATCGGAGCGATCGCTGCTGCTGCCGTGCTATATCTTATCGCTTCAGGTAAGGCTGGATTTGACGCTACTGCAAGCGGTTTTGCTAGCAATGGATACGGCGAGCACTCACCAAATGGCTACAATCTAGTCTCAGCACTTGTTGCAGAGATAGTTCTAACTGCGTTTTTTCTTATCATCATCCTAGGTGCTACTGATGAGCGTGCTCCAAAGGGCTTTGCACCTATCGCCATTGGCCTTGGTTTGACACTTATCCACCTTATCTCGATACCTATCACAAACACATCGGTTAATCCAGCTCGCTCAACTGGCGTTGCGATATTTCAAGGCACTTGGGCACTAGAGCAGCTTTGGCTTTTCTGGGTTGCGCCTATCGTTGGAGCGATCATAGGAGCTATCATTTATAGGATTTTAGGCTGCACATGCGGCTGCAAAAGCGCAAAATAATCAAATTTTATACTTCAAGGGGCGATCTTCGCCCTTTCTACTTCTAAAAATTTAAATAAGTAAAAAGAAATTTATAAGATATTTTTGAGGGGGTCATCTAAGAAATTTAATTCTTAGATGAATAGAGGTTTTAGGCCTTTTTTGTCATCGCCCTAATAGGTATAACAAATATCGCTGCGATGAGGTAAAAAACGATACCAAAAACAGCTGCCATCATAAATATCTCGCCGATATCATAAAAGCTCGACTCAAGCCTAATGGTATCCACGTAATTTATCGCAAACCATAATGCTATGCCAAGAGCGATAGCAAAAACAAAAAATCCCCAAGAAAATAAAAAATTTAAAATCTTAGTCATCAACTTTTCTCCTTTTTGAGTTTATTTATCTACCTTAAATCCGCCGCCAAGTGCCCTATAAACTTCGACCGCGCTATCTACCTCATCAAGCTTTGCAGAGACATCTTGAAGCTTTGCTTGAAGCAAATTTCTCTCCGCATCAAGAAGCTCTAAGTGACCGATATAGCCAGCGTTATACTGATCTTTAGCAAGCGAATAAATTTTTTGCTGAGATTGTAGCAAATTTTTTACCTGATCCAAAGAGAGCTTTGCATTTTGCCTTGAGATAAGGGCATCTCTAACCTCTCCAAGTGCTGATCTAACAGTCGCTTCGTAAGTGATAGCTGCGATTTGCTCGTTTGTCTCAGCAACACGGACGTTGTTTTTTGTCCTGCCGTAGTCAAATATTTTTTGCGCTAAAGAGCCACCTATATTCCAAGTATTGGCATTTCCTACAAATATATTTTCAAAATCAATACTTGTAAAGCCCAAAAGTCCAGTGAGTGAGATCGTAGGGAAATAATCGGCCTTTGCCACACCAACAAGCGCATTTGTAGCTTTTAGATCTGCTAGCGCCTTTGCCACGTCACTTCTTCTAAGCAAAACATCTGAGCTGATGCCAGCCTTTATCTCAGGTGAGCTTGGTAAATTTTGCGCACTAGCAACGGCTCCTTTTAAAATTTCATCATTGCTCTTGCCAGTTAGGATGGCTAGTGAAGTAAGCGCTTGCGACTTTGAGTTTAACACTGAAGTTAGGCTAGTTTTTGCCCTTTCCACTTCAGCTTTACTTTGCAGGTAGGTCATCTCATTTATGCCGCCAAGATCAAGCTGCGTTTTGCGAAGTGCTAACGTATCTTCGTAGGTCTTTAGTGTCTCTTTTAGCACCGCTTCTTGCATGTTTAGTGACACTAGAGCAAAGTAGCTTTTCGCTACACTTGAGCTAAGGCTTAGTCTAGCGCTATCATAGTCAAATTTGCTCGCATTTAAATTTTCATTAGCTGCAAGCACGCTATTTCTTACTCTGCCCCAAAGATCTATCTCGTAGTTTAGTCCTAAATTTATGCTTGAGCTTCTATAACGTGTTTGAGGCTGCCCAGTGTAAGTTTCACCACTGGTCTTTGCCTTGGTATAACTTACATTTAAATTTACCCCCGGTAGCAAGTCAGCCTCAGCAATGCCAAGACTTGCTTTTGCTTTTTGCAAATTTAAATATGCAATGCGTAAATTTGTATTTTTCTCAAGTGCACTTTCGACTAGAGAATTTAAATTTTCATCGTGAAATTCTTTCCACCAAAGATCTCTTATGTCGCTTGTCTCGAAAGTGTATGTTGAGGTGAAATTTGTATCCACATTTGGCATATCTGGGCGAAACGAGCAACCAGCCAAAAACGCCGCTGTTATAAGTATAAACGCCTTATTTCTCATCTTTTTTTGCTCCCTTTTTCCAGTATTTTTCATTTAAAGTTTCAAGCAAATAGTAAAACATAGGCACGAAAAATATCGCTATCGTAGTAGAAGCGATCATGCCGCCAACCACGCCAGTTCCTAGTGAGTGGCGAGATGCAGCGCCTGCACCTGTGCTTATAACCATCGGGAAAACGCCTAGTGTAAAAGCGATAGATGTCATAACGATAGGTCTAAAGCGAAGTTTTGCCGCATTTACAGCTGAGTCAAATATACTCTTTCCGCTCTCACGCTCTTGCATAGCAAATTCTACGATCAAGATGGCGTTTTTGGCCGCCAGACCGATGAGTAGCAAAAGACCGATCTCAAAGTAGATGTCGTTTGTTAGCCCTCTTATCCAAACAGCTAGCAACGAGCCAAATACCGCAAATGGCACGGCTGTGATAACCGCAAGTGGGATGAGCCATCTTTCGTACTGAGCAGCAAGGATCAAAAAGACAAATACCATACCAAAGATAAAGGCGACCGTGCCTGTTCCTTGAGAATTTACCTCTTGATACGCAGTTCCAGCCCAGCTTATAGCGTAGTCGTCGCTACTTAGCGTGTCATTTACGACCTCTTGGATCGCTCTTATCGCATCACCTGATGTGTAGCCAGGTTTTGGATCGCCCATGATCTTAGCCGCTGGAAAGAGGTTAAATCTATCAACGATATCAGGTCCGATCGATCTTGTGAGCGTCGCTACTGAATTTAATGGCACCATGCCACCATCATTTGAGCGAACAAAAATTTTTCTTAGATCCTCAGGGTTGTTTCTAAAGTTATCACTTGCTCTTGCATATACGCGGTATGATTTACCTGCAAGGTTGAAGTCGTTTATGTAGTAAGAGCCAAAGCTAGCTGCTATCGTGCTAAAAATTTCGCTCTCGCTTACGCCAAATAGCCTTGCTTTTTCTTTATCAACCGTTATCTTAAACTGGCGGTAGTTTGTCTCAAGCGTCGTTCTCACGCCAGTTAGCTCAGGTCTTGCGTTTGCTGCTGCAGTTACCTTTCTAGCGTCCGCTTCTATCTCGTTGTAGCTTTTGCCGCTCTTGTTTTGTAGATACATCTCAAAGCCGCCAGTCATTGATAGACCCATGATAGGTGGTACGTTTACGACGAAGGTCATCGAGTTTTTAGAGCCCCAAAGCATGCCGTTAAACTGACCTACTAAAGCATCTGCGCCGTCTGTTGCACCTTTTCTTTCATTCCAGTCTTTTAGCTTGACAAAGCTAATGGCTGAGTTTTCTCTAAGTGAGCTAGCGAGCATATCATAGCCCGCAAAGCCCATGGTAAATTCGACATTTGGATTGCTTAAAATGGCGTTACTGATAGATTTTACCTCTTCTTTAGTCTTTAGCATATTTGTTGAAGGTGGAAGTGAGGTGATAACCATCAAAGCACCCTTGTCTTCTGAAGGCACAAGCCCTTTTGGCACCTTTTGAAACAAGCCATACGTTGCAAATCCCATTATGCCAATGACTATAAAGCTAATGATGACGTGTTTTAAAATTTTTGCCACGCCTGCTGTAAAGAGCCTAGTGCTAAAGTCAAAAAAGTCGTTAAATTTCTGAACTATCCAAAATGGCTTGTTCTCTTGTTTTTTAAGCATAACCGCACAAAGTGCTGGCGTAAGAGTAAGAGCGACAAAGCCTGAGATACAAACGGCGACAACAAGTGTTAGCGCAAACTGCTTTTGTATAACGCCAACAAAGCCCTCCATAAATGAAACTGGCACGAAAACCGCGCAAAGCACGAGCACGATAGAGATGACTGGGGTTTGTACCTCCTCCATCGCCTTAAACGTGGCGTCTTTTACGCTTATTTCTTTATCTTCATGCAAAATTCTTTCAACGTTTTCTATAACGATGATCGCGTCATCTACGACGATACCGATGGCTAGGATCAGGGCAAAAAGTGTGATCAAATTTATACTAAAGCCCATCACATAAAGCCCGCCAAATGTGCCTATGATAGAGACTGGTACGGCAAGCATTGGTATGATGGTAGCTCTAAAGCTCTTTAAGAAGAAGTACATTACGATAAGAACGAGCAACATCGCTTCTATGAAAGTTTTTATAACCTCATTGATAGATACGGTGATAAATTCAGTTGGGTTGTAGGCTATGGTGTGCTCTAGGCCAACTGGGTAGGTTTTCTTTAGCTCTTCAAGCTTTGCTTTAACCGCTTCAGCAGTTGCAAGTGCGTTTGCGTCGTTTTGTAAAAATAGTAAAAGTGGCACTGCTGGTTTGCCATTTAGCATAGCATCTGATGCGTAGCTAGCAGCTCCAAGCTCGACAGTGGCGACCTCTTTTAGTTTTACAATGCTGCCGCTTTCACTTTTTATCAAAATTTCGCCAAACTGCTTTGGATCTTTAAAACGACCTTCAGAAACGACAGAATAAACATAAGGATTTTCACCCTTTGATGGCTGCTCGCCGATCTTGCCTGCTGCGTATTGTGAGTTTTGAATTTTTACTTGAGAGATGACGTCACTTGGAGTTAGTTTAAACTGAGCAAGTCTGTCTGGCTTTAGCCAAATTCTCATTGAGTACTCTTTGTTGCCAATGAGCGCTGTATCGCCGATACCATTTACTCTTTTGATCTCGTCGGCGATGTTTAAATTTACATAGTTATATAGCTCAACTAGGTTCATATTTGGATTTGTAAAGCCAACTACTTGAAGGATCGAGCCGCTTCTTTCACGCACCGTTACGCCCATATTTTGCACCTCTTGAGGTAGCCTTGAAAGGGCAGCTTGCACGCGGTTATTTACATCTATCGTAGCTTGTTTTGACGATGAGCCGATCTTAAAATAGACGCTTATATTCATAGTGCCTGCAGAGCTTGATGTGCTTTGCATATAGAGCATATTTTCAACACCATTTATCTGATCCTCAATGGCACTTGCGACTGAGTCAGCGATAGTTTGCGCATCAGCGCCGCTATATGTCGCACTTACAGAGACAGTAGGCGGAGTAAGACTTGGATACTCCTCTATAGGAAGCCCCTTGATACCCATAAAACCTGCTATAACTATGATGATAGATATAACAGTTGCAAATATCGGGCGGTTTATGAAAAATCTTGAAAACATCTATCTGCCTTTACTTGCTACTTGTAGCGTTTGCATCTTTGTTTAAGAAATTTGCGCTTAAGTCTTTATCAGTTTCAACTGGTGCGCCAACTCCGATTTTAAGGAAGTTATTAACTATTATCTTATCGCCCTCTTCAAGGCCCTCAGTCACTACGACCATATCCTTTGTTTGGTAGCTAGTTTTTACATTTTTTTGGCTTACTTTGCCATCTTTTACGACTAAAACATAAGTGTTTGTAGCGCTTTGCTGAAGGGCGACTTGTGGGATGTTAAAGGCATTTTTTTGAACAAATCCACTCATCTTTATATGACCAAACGCACCTGGCAAAATTTTGCCATCGCTGTTATCAAAGCTGGCCTTTGCCAAAACGCTGCCAGTCGCGGTATTTACGACGTTATCTATAAATGTCACTTTGCCAGTGAAATTTTCATTGTTTAAATTTAAGATAGCCTCGCTATTTAGTTGCTGCCAAGCGCCGTTATCTAAATTTGCTTTTCTACTTAGATTATCCACATCTGCGATGTAAAAGTCAGCCTCGATCGGATTTATCTTTGTTAGTCTTACAAGCTGAGTTTGGCTTGCTGTTACAAGTGAGCCAACATCTACTTTATTATCGCCAACAACGCCGTCAAATGGAGCCGTGATAGTTGTATAGCCAAGATCGATCTTGGCATTTTTTAAAGTTGCTTTTGCGCTTACTAAAGTTGCATTTGCGATGTCGTAAGCCGCAACAGCTGCGTCGTAGTCTTTTTGAGAGACTGCATTTTTCTTATATAGAGCAGAAATTCTTTTAAACTCAGTCTGCGCATTTTTTAAATTTGCATTTGCCACGCCAACAGCTGCGTCAAGCGAGTCAAAGCTAGCCTCGTATTTTTCTGGATCTATCAAAAATAGCTTATCCCCAGCCTTTACCTTATCGCCTGGCTTAAAAAACTGCTTTATGATCGTGCCACTAACTTTTGGATAGATTATGACATCTTGGTTGCTAGTAACTGTGGCCGTGTAGTCAAAGCTAATAGGCACATCTGCTTTTTGTGCAACGAAAATATCAACGTGAGATGGTGGCATTTGACGGCCTGCAGCAGCCTTTTTGTCGCCACTTTCAAAGCAGCCAGAAAAGAAAAAAACGGCAGCTGAGAGCACAAGAAAACTTTTAAATTTCAACATAAAAACCTCTCTTAATTTTAAATTTTAATCCCAAGTTTAGTTTTGTAATAATCATTACAAAATTTTAAAAGTCCCTGATTTTAACCAAAAATAAATTAAAAATCAATTTTATTTTTGGTAATTCCATTTAAAAATAGCTCCACGCACAAAGCAACGTGCTCTTCGCGTTCTTTTTTGCTTAGTTTTGGCTCCTCGTCTAATATGAGGGCGTTGTAGTAATGTGACCCCTTTACATTTTCTATAAAGCATTTTGCGGCAAATTTGGCTGGAAATTTTGGATTTAGCTGGGATTTTATCTCATCTCTTTCAAAGAAATTTATAAGCACAAGGTCGATCTTATTTAAAATTTGATCTAAAAAAGCCCTGCCAAGTTTGCCACCATTTTTCGAGCCTTCGCTCATCATTATCCTACCAAGTGAGATATTTTTCTTGTTGCAGACGATAGAGAAGATAATGGTTGCAAATTTGGTTAAAAACTCCTCTAAGCTATGAGAAATTTTAAGATCTATCTTTTCATCGATCTCTTTTATAAAGTCATCTATCTCTTGCTCTATGATCGCCTTAAAAAGCCCCTCTTTGTTCTCAAAAAATGTATAAATGCTAGCTAGCGAGCCGCCACTAATTGCGACGATATCGCTTAGGCTAGTTTTTTCGTAGCCATTTTTCAAAAACAGCTCAAGCGCCGTTTTTACGATGAGTTCGTATCTTTTTCTGCCCTTTTCTGTCGCCATTTCACTTCTCGCTAAATTTTCGCCATTTTATCATCTTTTAGGGTAGATAAAAGTGCTCTGCCTTTGCACGCTGATAGTTGGCTCGTCAGTGGCGTAAGCTTTTATATTTATATGTTTTAAAAGATCTTTTTCGCTTGTGTTTTCATTTTTTGATTTTAGCGTGACGATGACCTTTTGTTTTGCGCCAGCTTTTAGCGTAAAAGGCTTATTTGGACGAGAAATTTCTATGCTTTTATCATCTATCTCAAAGTAAAATTTATGCTCTTTGCTTTGGGTATTTTGTACCAAAAAAACGTAAGAATTTTCAACCTCACCTTGATCTAAAACCTTGTAAAGCTCGCTTGTTCTATTTATATTTAAAAGCATGCTCTCTTTTTTGCCACTCATCAGCGCCGCAGCTATCAAAACTACGCACAAAATGACAAGATAAGCAACCGTTCTAAATCTAAAAATTTTCACCTTTTTATTTTCATTTTGAGAATTTATACTTCTCCACTCGATGAGCGAGCTTTCGTTAAAATGCCCCATCACTTTAGCGCACGCGTCGCTACACTCAAGGCAGTTTATACACTCAAGCTGCATGCCCTTTCTTATATCTATATGCGTCGGGCATATCCTCACGCAGGCCTCGCACCCAGTGCAAAGCGCGCCTTCTTCTTTTGGCTTTTTAAATTTCTCTTTGCCATCATATATGACGCCGCCTCGTTTTTGATTGTAGATAACTTGTATCGTGTCGCTATCAAACATAACTGACTGCACCCTCGCATACGGGCAGACATAGACGCAGAAATTCTCTTTTAAAATGACCACGTCATAGACTAGCCAAGCAGCGATGCTAAGCCAAAATGCAAGTAAAATTTTATGTTCGCTTACATCATTTAGATAAGCGAAAAAATCAAGTGGCGGCACAAAAAACCACATAAAATTTGCAGCTATGATAAGGGCTAAAACGCACCAAATTCCAACTGCTAATGCACGCTTAAAAATTTGACCTTGTGGCTCATTTTGTTTGTTTTGGATATTTTTTCTGATCTTTAAAATTTTAGTCTGCAAAAGGTCACGAAAGAGCGTTCTAAAAATGGTTTGCGGACAGCTCCAACCGCACCAGACGCGCCCTGCAAGCGTCGTTAAGAAAAATATGCTTAAAAACAAAGTGATAAACAAAAACGGCATCAAATATAGCTCTTGCATATCAAATTTTGTAAAAAATAGATCAACCCTGCTCTTATCAAAACTTAGCAAAAATAGCTGCGCGTCATTTATCCTGATAAATGGCAAAATAAATACAAATAGCGTGATACAGGCAAAAAAAATGTAACGCCTCTTGGCGTAGCTAAAATGAACATCCTTTGACATGGTGAGCCTTTTTTGAAATTTTAAGATTATAAATTTTGGGTTATTAAAAAAGTATTAAATATTTTAATTTTGCCTAAAAGCTTAAATTTATGAAAGTTAAACTATACTCACGGCTTATTTTAATCTGAAAGGTGGTGAGGACGTTGCCTGGTATTAAGGTACATCCTAACGAGTCATTTGACGAGGGTTACAGAAAGTTTAAAAAACAAACTGACCGTAATTTAGTCGTTACTGAAGCAAGAGCTAGACGCTTCTTTGAGCCAAAGACTGAGATCCGCAAGAAACAAAAAATTGCAGCTCGCAAGAAAATGCTTAAACGTCTTTATATGCTTAGACGCTACGAGTCAAGACTCTAAAACCAAGACAAAGAGGGCTTTGCTCTCTTTGTTTAACTCTTCTTTTAGCCTTATTTTTTTATAATCAAAGCAATTTTTTTATTTTATTTTAAACGGAAATCCGATGCAAAAGCTAGCTGTAAATGAAGCTGCAGAAATTTTAGGCATAACAAAAGAAGCAGTCTATAATAGAATTCGCCGAGGCTCGTTAAAAACAGTCATTGAAAATGGCACAAAATTTGTCATCCTTGATGAGGAGCCAAGTAGCGAAAAATCCACAAAAACCGCCCCAAAAAGCACAAAAACTAAATCTCAAAACGACGAGTTTGTAAGCTATTTGCTAAATGAGCTAAATGAGCTAAAAAGCTTAAATTTAAACTTACAAGCCGATAAAGATAGGCTTTTTAAAGAAAAAGAGCAGATGCTCATCGAGCGCAAAAATGAAATTTTGCAAATTTATAAAGACAGAGACGAGAAGCTCATGCAGTTTCTAAATGCTATGCAAAGGCCACTTTTAGCACCTAAAAACGAAAGTGCCGCAAGCGAAGTTGCGATAGATGCGCAGATAGAGGACGAGTCAAAATGGATAAATTTAAGCGAATATCTAAAGGAGTTAAATTTAAAACCAAAAGCGACAAAAAAGATCAGTGAAAAGATAATAAAAGCGATACATCACTCCAAATTTATCAAATTTAAACGCGGCGTGATACTTGTTAAAAGACATAAAAATTTAAAAGAGTTGATAGGAGAGGTATGAAACACATCAAAAAGATAGCAACTTATGCTGCGGTTGGGGGATTTGGTGCCATTATCATGGCTGGACTTGCTGGTTGTGGAAGCGACGATGGCGGTAACGAAAACGCACTAAATGAAGTTGCGCAAAAAAATGGCGCCTTTGTCATCATCGAAGAGAGCGCACCTGGCGTTTATAAAATCTTAGAAGAGTACCCAAGTACCGAAACTAGGGTCGTGCTAAAAGATATGAACGGCACTGAGCGCGTGCTAAGCAAAGACGAGATCGATAAGCTTCTAGCTCAAGCAAACGCAAAGATCGATAACAACACTTCAAATTTGACAAGAACTAGCGACGCACAGCTAAGTAGCGGCGGACTAAGCCTTGGCGAGACGATCCTTGCCTCAGCAGCTGGCGCGATACTTGGTAGCTGGATAGGCAGTAAGCTCTTTGGCAACCAAAATTTCCAAGCAAATCGCCAAAGCACATATAAAAATCCAAGTGCCTACACAAGAAGTGTGGATAGCTTTAACAAGCAAAAAGCGGCAAATTCTGCTGCAAGAAGCAGTGGTGGCAAGAGTGGATTTTTCGGTGGTGGCTCAAAGTCAGGCTCTAGCTCATCAAGTTTTGGAGGCTGAAAATGATAAATTTAAGAAAAATCACCCCATTAAATAACGAATTTATGGAGAAGATCGGCTTTGCATGGCATACAGATAACGACAACAGCTCGTATATCGCAGATGAGATCGTGCAAGTAAGCGAAAAAGAGGCAAATGCCTACTACGAGGCGGCAAACGAGCTATATGATATGTATGTAAATGCCGCTCAGCACGTGATCGACAACAACCTTTTTCACGAGATAGGCATACCATTTAATCTTGTCGATATCATAAAAAATAGCTGGGAAAATGACGTTCATTGGCACCTTTACGGCAGGTTTGACCTAGCTGGAGGGCTTGATGGTAAGCCTATAAAGCTCATTGAGTTTAACGCCGACACGCCAACGGCAGTTTTTGAGACGGCGATCATCCAGTGGGCGATGCTAAAGCTAAATCACATGGACGAGGCTGCCCAGTTTAACGACCTTTACGAGTCGCTAAAGCAAAATTTCAAACGCCTCATCACGCTTGGCGACGAGGATGCGGACTTTGACGAGCTTTACGAGGGCTGGGGGATACTCTTTAGCAGCATCGCTGGCAGTATCGAGGACGAGCAGACCGTAAAACTACTGCAATACATCGCAAAAGAGGCTGGTTTTGAAACAGACTTTGCCTACGTCGATGAGGTCGTTTTTAACGATGATGAGGGCATTTTTAAAGGCGATGAAAATTTCGAGTATTGGTTCAAGCTGGTCCCTTGGGAGAGCATAGCGATCGATGAGGGCGAGCTGGCTCTCATACTCTCAAACATCGTCAAAAATCAAAAAGCTATCATCATAAATCCAGCCTACACGCTGCTTTTCCAAAGCAAGGGAATTTTAAAAATCCTTTGGGATCTATATCCTAATCACCCGCTCTTGCTTGAGACCTCAAACGAGCCACTAAAAGGCAAAAAATATGTGAAAAAGCCGGTATTTGGCAGAGAAGGCGCAAACGTCTCGATACATGATGAAAACGGCACACAAATAGCAAGCAACGATGGCGAATACGACTCAAACAAAGCCATCTATCAAGAATTTTACGAGTTTAATCAAGATGAGAGGGGCGAGAGCTACCAAGCAGGGGTATTTTACGCTTATGAGGCGTGCGCGCTTGGATATAGAAAGGGCGGCAAAATTTTAGATAACTACTCTAAATTTGTAGGACATTTCATTAAGGATTAAAGATGAAGATCGTTTGTTTAGACGCGGCAACGCTGGGAGAAAACGTTGATCTTAGTGTTTTTAAGAAATTTGGCGAGTTTATCAGCTACCAAAAGACTAAGAGCGATGAGGTCGTGACTCGTCTAAAAGGCGTTGATATCGTCATCACAAACAAGGTCGTCATCGACAAAGCCGTGATGGATGCGCTAAATTTAAAGCTTATCTGCATAAGCGCAACTGGTATGAATAATGTCGATCTAGAGCATGCAAAAGCTAAAAACATAGTCGTTAAAAACGTCGCTGGCTACTCAACTGCAAGCGTCGTGCAGCATACGTTTGCCTTGCTTTTTGAGCTAACAAATCGCATCAAATTTTATGATCACTACGTAAAAAGTGGCGAGTGGGTGAAAAGTGAAATTTTCACCTATCTTGGCGCAGATATCAGCGAGATCGCTGGCAAAGGATTTGGCATCATCGGACTTGGCGAGATAGGACGCGGCGTGGCGGCAGCAGCACGTGCATTTGGCGCTAACGTGAGCTACTACTCGACAAGCGGAGCAAATAAAAATAGCGAGTTTAAGCAAAAAAACCTAGACGAGCTACTAAGAAGCAGCGACATCATCAGTATCCACGCACCACTAGATGAAAAGACTAGAAATTTACTAGGTATAAACGAGATAAATTTACTAAAAGATGATGCGATAGTGCTAAATTTAGGACGTGGCGGCATAGTGGACGAGGCAGCGATGGCAAGAGCGATAGATGAGAGAAACCTGCGTTTTGGCACCGACGTTTTGGAGCGTGAGCCAATGAGCGAGAATAGCCCTTTTCTAAATGTAAAAAAGAAGTCAAATCTACTCATCACGCCGCACGTGGCATGGGGTAGCTTGGAGGCTAGAAAACGGCTAATCTCACTCATAGTTAAAAATATAGAAGAATTTATAAAAGGATAGAAAATGGCAAGCGAGCATAGTTTTGATATAAGTGCCGAGGTCGATATGATGGAGGTTAAAAACGCTCTTGAGACGGCTAAAAAAGAGATCGCAGCAAGGTATGATTTTAAGGGGCTTGCGGCCGAAGTCGAGCTAAATGAAAAAGAGAAATTTATAACGCTTCTTAGCTCAAGCGATAACAAGATCGATGCGCTAAAAGATATAGTGATCTCAAAACTCATCAAGCGCAATATCCCACCAGTTGCGATCACAGAGACAAAAAGAGAGCCAGCGAGCGGGGGAAATTTAAAGGCGACACTAAAACTAAACGATACGCTTGACGGCGAAAACTCAAAAAAGATCACCAAGGCGATCAAAGACTCAAAGATCAAGGTGAGCGCGCAGATCAGGGGCGAAGAGATCAGAGTGACAAGCAAAAACATAGATGATCTGCAGGAGTGTATAAAGCTCGTTAGGGGGCTAAATTTAGAACTCCCGATAAGCTTTAAAAACCTAAAATAACAGCTTCTCGCGAGTGCCTTTAAAGGAGCTAGAAAAATTCTCGCTTCGCAGGCTATATCGCATATTTTCGCTTTATTATGCGTCGTTGATTCAAATTTTTGCTCGGTCATTACCAACTCGGTAACTCCCGTCACAAAAATTTAAATCGCCTCGCCTAATTTTGCGAAATAATTGTGCGAATTTTGTATTTAAAATTTCGCAGGATTTTGGGCTAAATTTGCGCAATTTCGCATGGTTTTCGTGTTTAAATTTGGTAAGTTGCTCGGATAAATTTGTGAAATTTGGCATGATTTTATATCTAAAATTTGGCGTATTCGTGAATGAAATTTCGCCTTATAGTTTTATTTAAATTTGATCTATATAAATTCTAAAAAGGAGTAAAAATGGGCTTTTTTGAAAAAATTCTTGGCAAGCAAATAGATCTTGGCGAGCAGATGCCGATCTATTTTGTAAGTAGCGACGAAGACTATATGCAGCGCGCATTTGAGCAAGCCATAGAGAGCTTTAAGTATTTTTGGCGTGAGCTTTACTGGGAGCGCCGCAGGATCGCACCTATGCTTGATTATGCGATGGTAAAAATTTGCTTTTTAGACGTCATAAATGGCGAAGAGGTGGGCGAACACATGTGGATAAATGACGTTGAATTTGACGGAGAGACGATATATGGCACGCTCGTAAATGAGCCAGATAGCGTGCAAAACGTCAAAGTTGGCGATCAAATAAGCGCAAAATTTACCGATATGAGCGACTGGCTTTTTGCCATTGGCGGACGCGCTTATGGCGGCTTTAGCGTGCAGGCGATGCGCTCACGCATGCAAAAAGATGAGCTAGCCGAGCATGACGCGGCTTGGGGGCTTGATTTTGGCGATTTTAAAGACATTTTGGTAGTTTTCGAGCAAAAAGAGCATCCAGAAAATTTGATAGAGCATCCGATGAGCAAAAATATGCGTGGCCAGGTGGAGCAGTATATAAAAGCGCATCCAAGCATGGTCACAGACACCGACGAGCTTGGCTTTACGCAGCTTCACCACGAGGCACTTGCTGGGAATTTAACGATCGTAAATCTCTTGCTAGAAAATGGCGCTAATAAAAACGCCCGCACAAAAAGTGGCAAAACCGCAGCTGAACTTGCTAAGCAAATAGGCTGGAGCGAAATCGCAAAGGTGCTTAAATAGCATTTCGTGTAAATTTTTAGGATTTAAATTTGAGTTACCAAGATATTTTAGATGAAAAAGATGAGAGCGTTAAAAACGCTAAGAAATTTGTAAATTTTATAAAGGCAAATTTTTCAAACTGTGAGATAAGAAGCAGCAAACAAGCGCGTTTGATCGCTCTTTTAAACGAAGAAAACGACCTTTTTGACAGGCTAAATAGGACAAATTTTACTGAAGTTTCAAAAAGGCTCGGCGAGATAAAAGAGCAGATCACTCTTGTCATTTTGGATATCAAAGATGAGATTATAAAGGACTTTGGCAAGCAAAACTATGAAATTTACAAAAAGGCGCTCTCAAGAGATCCAGAGGAGCTTGAAAAGGTCAAAAATGAGCTGCTTTTAAACTCATTTTTTGAGAGCCGTCTTGGCGAGCACTCGGCAAATTTAAAGGCAAATTTCATAAAAGAGTGCGCTATAAATTTCTTCAAGCACTCAAATTTCATCGTCCCAGTCGTCAGCATGCTTTGCTACTTTTTGTATTTTGGCTTTGTGATCGGCTATTTTCCGAGTTTAGACAGCTCAGAGATGATATTTACAGGTATCTTGCTATTTTGCGCGACCGCGATCGTGACGGCTTTTGAGATCGCTATCTTGGTCTTTGTCTCCTATCTTTACCAAAATGATGATAAAAAATATAAATTTAAAAAGCCAAAATTTCTATTTTTTTATAGCTCAAATTTCATCTATTTTTTAACGCTCATCTCATTTGCCATTTTAGCCTTTGCGGCATTCAAGCTAAACTACGGCTGGGGTGCCATTTTATCGCTACTTTTGCTCTCTTATGCTGGGGTAAATTTGGCAGTTTTCTTTAAAGATAGATCAAATTTCATCATCTATCTTTTGTCATTTCTCATGCTTTTGCTCTTTATAATTTCGGTTGTCGTCTCAGAAAATGGCGGATTTTTGGCACTTTGGATACTCTTTTGCTCGTTTATGCTCTCTTTTATGCTGGGCGTTGCGAGCATCAAAGAGACAAAGGACTTTTCATTTGTTTTTTACGCCGCACTTTCGCTTATGATCGTTTCAAACTCGCTTTTGTTTATCAAATACACAGCAAAAACCTTTAATATAGGCGATGTGGATTATAAATTTTTGCTTGTGGATAAAAGTGCGTTAAAGGCGCTACCTAGCTCACTTTGTGAGGCAAAAGGCAAAGAGCAAACGCCTTGCGAGATAGATGAAAAGGCGGTTAAAATTTATGACGTGAAGTCACTTTGCAATATCGGTAAATTTTACTACTTGCAGACAAAAGACGGAGTGAAATTTGAGCTTGACTCAAGCAAGGTCATCTCAAGAGTAAAAGAGTAAGTAGGCTAAGCTTAAATTTATAGAGCAAAAGCGAGCTAGATATGTAAAAATCGCAGGTTTGTAAAAATAGAAAATTCAAAAAATGATTGCATTTTTTACTCAAAATTTACGTTAATGCAAGGCTAAATTTATTAAAATTTGGCTATCCTAATGGACTAAATTAAAATTAACTTATTTAAGGCGATTAATTATGATTTTTAAAAATATCATTGAGAGTTTTGCTGTAAATTACGCTCATAATTCTATACAAAAATCGCTATATAACGAATTTAACATAGACATTTTAAACACGACTTACGCCAAAACTCCAAAAAAAGACAAAAAGTACATGCTCTACGCTCACGTGCCGTTTTGTCACACATTTTGCCCGTATTGCTCGTTTCACAAGTACCACTACGAGCAGGAGCTTGCGAAAATTTACTTTGAAAATTTACGCGAGGAGATGAGGCAGATAAAGGAGGCTGGTTTTGACTTTGACTCGCTTTATGTGGGCGGTGGCACGACGCTTATAAACGAGCCAGAGCTTGAAAAAACGCTAAAACTCGCAAAAGATCTCTTTAGCATAGAGGACATCTCAGCAGAGAGCGACCCAAATCACATTTCGCCAGAGAGTCTAGGCCGTTTTGATGGGCTCATCAACCGCTTAAGCGTAGGAGTGCAAAGCTTTGATGATGAGACTTTAAAAAGAGTTGGCAGATATGATAAATTTGGCTCAGCCAAGGAGACAAAAAGAAAGATAGAGCAGGCTATCGGCAAGATACCAGTCATCAGCCTAGATCTCATCTTTAACCTGCCAAATCAAACAAAAGAGCAGCTAATAAACGACATAAACACTGCAAAATCAATATCTCCGCAGCAAATCACCTTCTATCCGCTCATGAAATCAGAGCTAACAAGAGAGAACATCGCTCGCGCACTTGGCGTCTCAAACGTCGATAATGAGCGCGAATTTTACGAGATTATCGTGAGTGAATTTGCTAAGGGCGGATATAGACAAAGCAACGCATGGGCGTTTTCAAATGAAAAAAGCGCAGACCTTCGCGACGAATATGTAGGCTCAAATTTAGAGTACGTGGGCGTAGGTAGCGGGGCGTTTAGCTTCCTTGACGGCCAGCTTGTGATAAATGCCTTTAACCTACTTGACTACGGCAGAAAGGTCAAAGAAAGACAAAGCCCAGTCATCGCAAAATGCGCATTTAGCAAAAAAGAGAGACTAAAATATACATTTTTAACAAGGCTTTTTGACGGTGCCGTCGATATCAAAAGCTACAACGAGCAAAACGATGCAAATATCAACAAAGACCTATTTGTCGAGCTTAGCTTGCTAAAACTTGTAAATGCGATCTACGAAGAAAATGGCGTTATCAAGCCAACATTTTTTGGCAAATATATCTGCGTCGTGCTAATGCGTGACTTCTACGCTGGTATGGACAAGGTTCGCGCGATATTTAAGGATGACGCGAAGATCAAACGCAGCAAGGTGCTTCACATCATGAGTGAAAATACTGAGCAAAAATTTGATCAAAACATCATCCAGCCACGTGCTGCCATGTAATGCTTGCGAATTTAATAAAAAGCAATCTTTTTTCAATAATCAAAATAGTGATCCTGACGCTTGCCTTTAGCGGACTTGGCGTCTGGACGCTCTCTTTTATCAACAACGAACTTGTAAATTTAAAAGAATTTGACGCCTTTGTGGCGGTTAAATTTATAGCGGTTTTGCTCCTCTTTTTTCTAAGCGCCATAGCTGCAAACATCTCACTTACAAATTTTGGACATAAATTTATCTATGAGCTTAGATATCAAAGCGTAAAGCAAATTTTAGACACGCCAAATAGCGTGATAAACGAGATCGGCAAGGCAAAGATCATAGCAAGTCTAAACAATGACATAAAAACGATCACATTTGCCTTTATGAGTGCTACTGGCTTTATACAAAGCCTAGTTTTCATCATTTGTGCTAGCTTTTATCTAGCCTACATCGCGCCAAAAGTCTTTTTATTTTTAGCCGTTTGGATCGGTGCGACGCTTTTTATAAACACGCTTTTGATGAAAAAGATCCACTTTTACTTTAAAGACTCAAGGACGCAAGATGACGCACTGCAAAGGCACTATGACGACATCGTTGAAGGGCATAGAGAGCTTAGTCTAAACAGAGCAAGAGCACAAATTTGCTTTGATGAGCTAAATTTGACAGGCGATAAGAAGCGCCAAAGCATGGTAAAGGCTGACGTATTTCACGCACTAAGTGATAATTTCACAAACGTGATGCTGCTTGGCGCAGTCGGACTTTGCGTATTTTTATGCGTGGCATTTGGCTGGGCGAGCCTGCAAACAGCACTTAGCATAAGCCTTACGATACTATTTTTAAGAGGCTCATTTATGAGTATGGTGGGCTCCATACCAGCCGCACTTAGCGCAAAAGTGAGCTTAGAAAAGATCATGAGTTTAAATTTAAATGAATTTAAAGAGGGCTTTAAATTTGACGATAGTCTAAGCGATGAGTGGCGAAGCATCAGGCTAAAGGATCTGAATTTCAACTACGACCACGGCAAATTTAGCCTAAAAGATGTAAATTTAGAGATCAAACGCGGCGAGATAACATTTATCATCGGTAAAAATGGCAGCGGCAAAAGCACGCTTATAAACATCCTTTGCGGACTTATCCGCCCAAGCAGCGGCGAAATTTACCTTGATAGCACAAAGATAGATGATGCAAATTTACAAAGCTATCAAGCAAAGATAAGCGCTATTTTTGCTGATTTCTATCTATTTTCGCAAACGCTCTGTCGTGATGGCTTTGCCAGCCAAAGCGATATAGAGGGGCTCTTGGCTCTGCTTGAGATAGATAAAAAGGTAAGTATCATTGATAATAAGCTTAGCACCACGCAGCTCTCAACCGGTCAGAGAAAGCGCCTAAGCTTGTTAATAGCCATCTTAGAGCACCGCTCTATCCTTATCCTTGATGAGTGGGCGGCCGATCAAGACCCATTATTCAAGCGTAAATTTTATAAAGAAATTTTGCCGTTTTTGCAAAGCAAAGGCATAAGCGTCATCGCCGTAAGCCACGACGATAGCTACTTTGATGTGGCAACTAGGATCATTTTAGTAAAAGATGGTTTTGTGCGTGAGCTTGATGAAATAGAGCGCATAAGTGCCGCAAAAGACGCCGTAGAAAAGATAAAATAAGAGTATTTTTTACACAAAAAGAGATTCGAGTGCGCTACTCTTGAGCTATTTCAAGATCAAATAAATTTAAATTTAGTAGAATTTTCAAAAATTAAAAAAGGCGAAGTATGTCACACTCAGAGCTTGACAGCACCTATCTTGGCGCTTTTATCATACTTTTGTTAGCTACTTGTTCATTTAGTCTGATAACATTTTTATCTTCAAAGATAAGCAAAAAGCTAGCCAACCGCAACACTGAGCGCTTAAAAGTTGGCTTTTACGAGTGCGGACCGACAACCGTAAAACAGCCAAATAAGATAAATATCCACTACTTTTTTTATGGAATTTTATTTATTTTATTTGACGTTGAGGTCATTTTTATGTATCCGTGGGCGGTGGATTTTAGGCTGCTTGGGCTATTTGGGCTAATAGAAATGCTACTTTTTGTAGTGATCTTACTCATCGGCTTTGCCTACGCTTGGCAAAAAGGAGTCTTTAAATGGCAAAGCATCAGATAAACTACGCTGCAAATGGCGGTCTGCCAGTCGTTTTAACGACCGTTGATAAGCTCGTGCAGTGGGGCAGGAGCAACTCGCTTTGGGCGCTTAGCTACGGGCTTGCATGCTGTGCGATCGAGATGATGGCAAGTGGCGCTAGCAGATATGACTTTGATAGATTTGGCACTATTTTTAGGGCTAGTCCAAGGCACTCGGAGGTGATGATCATAGCTGGCACGCTAACTAAAAAGCACGCTGAATTTACAAGGCGCCTTTACGATCAGATGCCTGAGCCAAAGTGGGTTATCTCGATGGGTAGCTGCGCAAACACTGGGGGTATGTTTAACACCTATTCAACCGTTCAAGGTGTAGATCGCATAATCCCTGTTGATATCTACATCCCAGGCTGTGCCCCGCGCCCAGAGACGCTTCAGTACGCACTTATGATGCTTCAAAAAAAGATAAGAAAACAAAGTGCATTTAGGGCGCAAAAGCCAAGAAAGCTTGAGATATGAGAGAGTATAAGCTAAAAAACGACCTGCAAAAAAGGCAGTACTACAGTGAGAAATTTTATATCGCTAAAGAGACGCCAAAAGAAGCAGTAAGTGGTTCTAAATTTGACGAAGAACTCGCTGTTTTAGAGCGAAGCGGAGTGCAAATTTTATCTAGCTACGTGGAGTTTGACCAACTTGTTCTCTACGTAAATTCAAGTGAAAATTTTAAAGCGCTTGAAACGTTAAAGGGCTTTGGCTACGAGCAGCTTTGTGAGCTTGCGGCGGTTGATTATATAGCGCAAAAAGGCGGATACGAGGTCTTTTATCAGCTTTTAAGTGTTAGCAAAAATAGGCGCACGCGAGTAAAATGCTTTGTCAAAAAAGACGAAATGCTAAAAAGCGTTTGCGAGCTTTATAAAAGCGCAAACTGGGCGGAGCGCGAGATGTATGATCTAAGCGGCGTTCTCATCAAAGATCATCCAAACTTAAAGCGCCTCATCATGCCTGATGACTGGCACTCGCACCCGCTTTTAAAGAGCTACCCGCTAGTTGGCGACGAGGCTGCTAAATGGTACGAGGTGGATAAAATTTTTGGGCGTGAGTTTAGAGAGCAGATCGGCGAAGAGAACCGCGACCCAGCCTTTGTCGATGAGAAAGATACCTTTGGATTTTCAAGAGTGTTTGACGAAAATGAAGAGTACGAGTATCAAGAAGAAGGCGGCGTGAGATTTGTCAAAAAGGCTAAATTTAACCAAAGCCAGATAGTAAAGGAAAGACCTTGAGCCAAGCACCAAACCGCTTAAAACCATTTTTTGAAAATTTAGAATTTGAGCAAAATGACGGCAAGATGATACTAAATTTTGGCCCGCAGCACCCAAGTGCTCATGGACAGCTAAAGCTCGTGCTTGAGCTTGACGGAGAAAAGGTCGTGCGTGCGATGCCAGAGGTTGGCTTTATGCACCGAGGTGTTGAAAAGATGGCTGAAAATATGACCTATCAGGAATTTATCCCAGTGACTGACAGGGTCGATTACATCGCATCAAGTGCCAATAACTACGCATTTTGCGCGGCTGTGGAGAAGCTTTGCGCTATAGAAGTGCCTCGCCGTGCGCAGATCATTAGAGTGATGCTTTTAGAGCTAAATCGCATCAGCTCGCACCTTTTGTTTTTAGCCACACACGCCCTTGACGTGGGGGCAATGAGCGTCTTTTTATACGCATTTAGAGAGCGCGAATATGTCCTTGATCTCATAGAAAAATACTGCGGCGCAAGGCTAACTCATAGCTCCATAAGGATCGGTGGCGTGCCGCTTGATCTGCCTGATGGCTGGTGCGAGGAGCTGCTTAAATTTTGCGAGAAATTTCCAAGCGACATCACGCTTTACGAAGATCTACTAAGTGAAAATAGAATTTGGCAAGCAAGGCTAATAGACGTGGGCGTAGTTAGCAAAGAGCTAGCCCTTAGTAGCGGCTGCTCTGGCGTCATGCTAAGAGCAAGTGGCATCGCGCGCGACATCAGAAAAGAAGAGCCGTATCTCATCTATGACGAGCTAGAATTTGACGTGCCTTACGCCACCAAGGGCGACTGCTACGCAAGATACCTACTTTATATGAAAGAGATGCGCGAGTGCGTGAAAATTTTAAAGCAGTGCGTTAGCAAGTATCAGACAAGTAGTCCAGCCATCATCGCCGACGCGCCAGAGTATGTGAGCGCTTCAAAAGAGCAGATAATGAGCCAAAACTACTCACTAATGCAGCATTTTGTGCTGATAACTCAGGGGCTAAAGCCACCAAAGGGCGAAATTTACTTTGCTAGTGAGTCGCCAAAGGGCGAGCTTGGAATTTATATAAACTCAGATGGCAGCGCAAGCCCGTACCGCCTAAAAATTCGCACGCCAAGCTTTTGGCACTGCGCTATTTATGAAGATATGCTAGTTGGGCAGTATGTGGCAGACGTGGCTGCGATAATTGGCAGCACAAATATCATCTTAGGCGAGGTTGATAGATGAGAAGGGTCGATCTTAGGCATCTAAAGGGCGAGTTTTTGAGCGCTCTTGGGCAGCAGATAAAGGTGAGCGAGCCAGACGAAGTGGTGATATTTTTGTTTGAGATAGGTGATTACAGCGGTGTAACAAAGGCCGTAAATTTGGCTTATAACCTAAACTGCGAGGTGATGAACTCGCTTAAATTTAACCAAGTTGATTGGGCATTAACGATAAAAAAAGGCAAGATATGAAATTTAATGATCTAATAGCAGGCAAGAGCCTAAGTATCGCAAATTTACTAAGTTTGAGCGACAAAAATTTAGCAAAAAAGATAAAAGAGCACGAGTTTAAATACATCTCATGCTTTGAAGATAGCGAGCTTGGCAGTAAAAATTTGATCCGCTGCGAGATAGGATCGATAAGCTATGTCTTAGCGCTTCTTTGTAAGTATGCAAATTTGGTGCAAAATGAGTTTTTTGACGAGCTTGATGATGGGCTGATAAGTGGTGAGTGCAACGTGGGCGAGGAGGAGTTTGAGGAGCTTGGCGAGTGGATAAAGGACGTTAAAAACGTGATCATAGATGACTCTTTTTTTACTCATCCAGACAAAGATGCGATCTTTTGGCTGCTTGAAATTTTAGGCAAAAATGTCGTCTTAGCAGGCGGCGAAGTGAGAGAATTTACAGCAGGCGGCGAAGTTGGCGAGCTAAGAGAGCTTGACAATTTTGACGGAGCGGTCGTCTATCTAAACAAAAACGCAAGCGACGAGATCGTGGGCGGCGTGCAGTTTGGCATAGTGGCAAAGGCAAAGGATGGCGAAATTTTAAATTTAAAGGCAAAAGACTTTAGCGTGAGAGCTAAATTTAAGCTAGATCCAACGCTAAAAGGCACGGTTGCCCTGCTTGGCGCAAAAGAGTTTGATGGATATGCATTTAAACAAGTAGTAGTTAGCAAATGAAAATCACTATAAACGATCAAATTTTAGAGGCAAACGAGGGCGAGAGCATCCTAAACATCGCAAGGGCAAATGGCATCTACATCCCTGCGCTTTGCTACCTTAACGGCTGCTCGCCAACGCTTGCTTGCAGGCTTTGCATGGTCGAGGCAAACGGCAAAGTGGTCTATAGCTGCAACGCCAAAGCCAAAGAGGATATGCAAATTTACACAAATACGCCAGAGATCGCTGCCGAGCGAAATGCGATCATGCAGACTTACTGCGTCAATCACCCCCTTCAATGTGGCGTTTGCGACAAAAGTGGCGAGTGTGAATTACAAAATTTAACGGCGCATTTAAATGTAAATGAGCAAAGCTTTGCCATTACAGACACTCACAAACCGCACAAAAAATGGGGGCTAATAAACTACGATCCAGCTCTTTGCGTGGTTTGCGAGAGGTGCGTGACGGTCTGTAAAGATAAGATCGGCGAGAGTGCGCTAAAAACGGTGCCAAGAGGCGTTGAAGTGCCAAAAGAGCTAAAAGAGAGCATGCCAAAAGATGCCTACGCCGTCTTTAGCAAGATGCAAAAGAGCCTAATTGGCCCAAGCGCTGGCGAAAGCTTAGACTGCTCATTTTGTGGTGAGTGCATTAGCGTTTGCCCTGTTGGCGCGCTTGTTAGCTCAAATTTTCAGTATAGCTCAAACATCTGGGAGCTAAGCCGTGTCCCAGCGGCAAATCCGCACCAAAGCGACTGCGAACTCATTTTTTATGACGTAAAAGAAAAAAACACTAGCGATAGAAGCAAGCAAATTTACCGCGTTAGCAACGACTTTCACTTTGGCGAGATCAGCGGTGCGGCTAGGTTTGGCTACGACTTTCACAACGAAAATGCCCGTAAAAATGAGGCGAAATTTAATGAGCTAGTCTTAAATTTTAAAAACGGCAACATAAAAAATATAAAATTTAATAGCTTCATAACAAATGAAGAGGCGCTTATTTTGGAGCGCTTGAGAGAGAAATTTGATCTAAATTTATTAAACGATGAGGCTTTTAAATTTCAAAATTTCTTAAATATTTTTAGCAAATTTAGCGGCCTTAGCTCATATAACGCAGACTATGAGAGCCTAAAAAATAGCGACTTTATCATCACGGCTGGCAGCTTCTTGCGCCACGAGAGCCCAGCTACTAGCTATAAGCTAAATAACGCCCTTAAAATGAATAAAGCTGCTGGAATTTACTTTCATCACATCGCTGATGAGGTGGTGAAGAAATTTTCAAAGAATTTCGCCTGTGTGAGCTATGAGGCTGGCAAATTGGAGCAAATTTTACTCTTTGTGCTTAAAAACTGGGGTGAAAATTTACCTAGTGCGCTTGGGGCTAGACTTGAAAAATTTGAAGAGAGCTTTGGCTTAGAGATAGCCGCCCTCTGCGAAGGCAAGGCTAAATTTACGCTCATTTTGGGTAGTGACTTTTACGCTCATGAAAATGCAAATTCACTTGCAGCCCTTGCTGGAGTGATCGCAAGAGCTACGCCATTTCATGTGATGCTCATACCGCCTCGCACGAATTCGCTTGGCGTGGCAAAAATTTGTACGCTTTCACACGAGAAAAAGCCTGGCAAGACGCTAGGATACAATGAAATGGGCGAGTTTAAATTTAGCATCTTTGAGGGCGACCTTGACGCTGGTGCGCTAAATCAGCAAGAGGGCACATTTACAAGCATAAATAACGAAGTAGTGCCGACAAATGCGGCTTTGACTCATAATGGCTACTTCTTAAACGATATCGCAAATGCGCTTGGGCTAGTGGCTAAAAATACGATTGATTACACTATGCAGCTGCCAAAAGAGAAGGGATACAGGGGCGTTAAATTTGATGATTTAGAAAATTTTTACGCAAATGACGGCACAAGCCACAGAGGCTACAAGCTTGAAATTTCAAATTTCACGCCAAAAGAGGACGTAGAGCTACTTTTTAAAGAGAAAAATGAGCTAAATTTAAAAGAGGACGAAGCGCTAATAAGCCTTGCAAATCCTATAAATTTGCCATCGTTTTTTGCAAACTATGCCAGTCAGACAGCTAAACGCGCAGTGCTTTACGCAAGCAGCGAGTTTATGGCTAAATTTGAAATTTCACAAAATAAAGCTGTCATTTTAGAAAAAAATGGGCAAAAGCTTGCCATTTGCGTGGAGCTTGATAGCGAGCTAGGAGGCGTGGCAACCTATCTTGGCGACTACGATGATAAGCTTGATGTAGGCGCCATTTTTGAGGGCAAGAGTTACGCAAGCGTAAAAATAATAAAGGCAGAGAATGAGTGAAATGCTATTTTTTGTGATAACAACTATTGTTAAAGCAGTCGTCATCTTGGCCGTCATGGCTAGCCTTGCAGGGCTTGCGACTTATGCTGAGAGAAAGGTGCTAGCCTACATGCAGCGCCGCGTGGGACCTGATATGGTAGGGCCTGCTGGCGTGCTTCAGATCGTGGCTGACATGATAAAGCTCTTTACAAAAGAGGATATCGTCCCAGCAAATGCAAATAAATTTATCTTTCTAATAGCCCCTCTAATCTCTGCTATCGCGGCATTTGCAGCGCTTGCGCCCGTGCCATTTTTGCCAGAGTTTGAGGTTTTTGGGCATACGATTAGACCGATACTTGCAGATATAAACGTGGGCGTTTTGTATATCGCTGGCGTGGCAGCAGTTTGCGTCTTTTCGCCACTTGCAGCAGGCCTTGCAAGCTACAATAAATTTGCACTAATCAGCGCCGCTCGCGCAGTCGTATCGCTTCTTAGCTTCGAAGTGGTCGCTGGCATGGCACTTTTAAGCGTTGTCATGGTGACTAGCTCGCTCTCGTTAGTTGATATAAACAACTACCAAAAAGGCATATTTAACTGGCTCATCTTCAAGCAGCCCCTTGCTTTCGTGCTTTTCGTGATGGCAAGCTTTGTGGAGTGCAACAGAACGCCATTTTGCCTAACAGAAAACGAGACCGAGATCGTGGCAGGCTACGGCACCGAATATAGCGGCATGAGATGGGCGATGTTTTTTATCGGCGAATACACAAATATGATCGCAGCAAGCATCATCATAACGCTCCTATTTTTAGGCGGTTTTAACGAGTTTTTATTTATCCCGGGTGCTTTGATGATCATTTTAAAATCAAGCCTAGTCTTTTTCTTTTTTCTCTGGACGAGGGCGTCGTGGCCGCATCTAAGGGTCGATCAGCTTAGCATGCTTTGCTGGAAAATTTTGCTTCCGCTTGGCATCTTAAATGTCGTAATCACCGGCTTTGCACTACTTATCTAAGGCGTAAAATGAGCGAGAAAAGATATATTTTGATAGACGAAAAGATAGAGCCAAAAGGGGCATTTGATAAATTTAAACACTTCATCGCCGCTACTTTTAAGCTTGATCTTTTAATGGGGCTAAAGATCACGCTAAAGCAGATGCTCTTTAGCAAGTCGCACACTCTAAAATACCCTATGCAAAAGATGGAGCTAAACGCCAGATATAGGGGGATTCACAGGCTTTTAAAATTTGTTGAAAGTGAAAATGAGCGCTGCATAGGCTGTGGGCTATGTGAGAAAATTTGCGTTAGCAACTGCATCTCGATGAAGACCTCGCTTGGCGAAGATGGCCGCAAAAAGGTTGCAAGCTACACGATAAATTTAAGCAGGTGCGTCTATTGCGGATTTTGCGCTGATGTCTGCCCTGAGCTTGCCATAGTTTGCGGGCAAGAGTACGAGGTCGCAAGTGAAAACAAAATCCTCTTTGGTACAAAGGCTGAGTTTTTGACGGATGATAAATTTTTAAAAGATCAAGCCGAGTTTGAGGGCTATGGCGCGCTACCTAAAAATGCTAGTAGCCTAGTAAAAAAGACGCCAAATGCGCTTACAAATGAAGATAAGGCAGAAGTGATGGATATAAATTTAAAAGGGTCAAGCGATGTATGAGAGCTTTGCATTTTATCTTTTTAGCGCCCTTATATTAGTTAGTTTTTCTTTTAGCGTGCTTTGCAAAAACGCCCTAAATGCGGTCTCTGCGCTAGCTGCTGGCATGGTTTTTATATCAGCTATATTTTTCTTGCTTGGGGCTGAGTTTTTAGGCGTGGTGCAAATCGTCGTCTATACAGGCGCGGTGGTCGTTTTATACGCATTTGCGATGATGTTTTTTGACACCAGCAAGGAGTGCGAGCCAAAAAGCGGTAAAAAAGCAAAGATCATCGTCTATCTTTTAAGTAGCTTCATAGCGCTTCTTTTGATATTTATCTTTTTAGCGCCGATCTATAGCGCTAAGCAAGAGGTGGTAAATTCTACCCTCGCTAATCTTGGCAACATCGAAGCGGTTGGAATTTTGCTCTTTAGCAAGTATCTGCTTGCCTTTGAGATGTGCGCTATCATGCTACTTGTGGCGATGGTGGCTGGCATCATCTTGATACACAAAGACCTAGATGCGCAAAGCAAATTTGAGGAGATGCTATGATAGGCCTTACTCACTACCTCATCCTAGCAAGTCTGGTCTTTGTCATAGGGCTTGTTGGCATAATGAGAAGAAGAAATTTGATAATGCTATTTTTCTCAAGCGAAATTTTACTAAACTCAGCAAACATCGCGCTTGCAGCCATCTCAAAATACTACTTTGACCTAACTGGGCAGATCATCGCATTTTTCATAGTAGCCATCGCCGCTAGCGAGGTCGCTGTGGGACTAGGTCTGCTCGTGCTTTGGTATAAAAAGACTGGCAGCATCAGTTTAGATTCGATGACAAATATGAAAGGCTAAGAGATGATTTTATTTTGTATTTCGCTATTTTTTCCGCTTCTTAGCTTCATCATAGCTGGCATCTTTTCGCATAGCAGTAAGAATTTATTTATCGGTCTTTTTTGCTCGCTTCTCATGATCGTTAGCGCCACAGCTTCACTCATGCTAACGGCTAGTCTTAGCGTAGATGAGCCACTAAATTTAACCCTAAAAGAGTTTATAAACTTAGGCTCGCTTGATCTTAGCTTTAGCTTCTACCTTGACGCGATCAGCCTTGTGATGCTTAGCACCGTGGGCGTGGTCGCTAGCATCGTGCATATCTACTCCATTGGCTACATGAGAGATGACGCGAGTTTCAACCGCTTTTTTAGCTACCTTGGGCTCTTTGTCTTTTGTATGAACGTCCTTGTCTCAAGCGATAACTTCATAGGGCTCTTTATCGGCTGGGAGGGCGTTGGACTTTGCTCTTGGCTGCTCGTTGGCTTTTGGTATAAAAGGCCTAGCGCAAACGTCGCTGCAAACGAGGCTTTCGTGATGAACAGAGTGGCTGATCTAGCCATGCTTGTTGGCATTTTTTATATATTTTATAGCTTTGGCTCGCTTAAATTTAGCGAGGTTTTTAACGCTAGAAGCGACCTTTCTGGGTTAAATTTAGGCATCATTGCCACACTTCTTTTCATAGGCGCCATGGGTAAAAGCGCGCAGTTTCCATTTCACACTTGGCTTGCAAACGCCATGGAGGGACCAACGCCAGTCTCAGCCCTCATCCACGCTGCGACCATGGTAACAGCTGGCGTCTATCTAGTCATACGCGCAAATTTCATTTTTGCAAACGTGCCTGAAGTCTCGCACTTTATCGCCTGCCTTGGCGCATTTGTAGCGATATTTGCCGCAAGCATCGCGCTAGTGCATAATGACCTTAAAAAGATAGTCGCCTACTCGACGCTTTCACAGCTTGGATATATGTTTGTAGCGGCTGGTCTTGGCGCTTACAAGATCGCACTTTTTCACCTTGTCACGCACGCATTTTTTAAGTCACTTCTCTTTTTGTGTGCTGGAAACGTTATGCATGCGATGAATGACGAGCTAAATATCAAAAAAATGGGCGGGCTTTATAAATTTATGAAGCCAACCGCACTTCTTTCTATCATCGCAAGCTGTGCGCTAGCTGGCTTTTATCCATTTGCTGGCTTTTTTTCAAAAGATAAAATTTTAGAGGTCGCCTTTAGTGAAGATCAAATTTTGTGGCTCGTCTTGCTCTTTGGCGCAGTTCTTACGGCATTTTATAGCTTTAGGCTTGTCATGCTAGTATTTTTTGCAAGACCAAAGAGCGAGGAGCACGTACATGAAGCCAAAAACTACATGCTTGTTGGCATGAGCATGCTTGGCGTTCTCTCAGTCATCAGCGGCTTTTTCTGGAGCAACTTCAGTGAGTTTTTGGGTGCTAGCCTTGGGGACTTTAAGCTAAATTTATCTCACAGCAGTGAAATTTTCTTACTCGTTTTAACGCTTACTTTAGTGCTTGCAAGTGCTGGCTTTGCTGTGTTTGCTTATAAAAAAGAAATTTTTAAAGAGAGCATTTGCGAAAGTAAAATTTACAAAATTTTGCAAAATGCCTACTTTATCCCAAAATTTTATGAGAAATTTTTTATAAATGGCTACGCTTTAATCTCTAAAATTTGTAAGAAATTTGATGAGATGATAGTTGATAAAAGTGTCGATTTTGTCGCACTTTTGGTAACTAAATTTGCATATCTTGCAAACAAAATGCAAAGTGGCGATTTAAGCGTCATGCTTAGATTTATGGTTGCAGGATTTGCCTTGCTTTTAAGCTTTATATTTTTATTAAACGGAGCCAAATAATGCTAAGTGTAATCATATTTTTCCCAGCAATAAGCGCAATACTTGGCTTTTTGATAGAAAATAAAAGCATCAAATTTTATGGAGCAAGCATCGCTCTTATCGAGCTTTTGCTAGCCATTTTTATCTGCGTCAATGTCGATTTTCAGGGTTATGACTTTGTTTTAACGCATCAAGTCTCACTCATACCAAGCCTAAATATCAGCTACTTTGTCGGCATCGACACCATTTCGCTTGTGCTTATAGTCCTTAGCGCATTTATGAGCTTCATCTCTATCGCAGCACTTAGCGATGATGGGAATTTAAAGCACCTTGTTATTAGCGTGCTATTTTTAGAGAGCACGATGATGGGCGTCTTTAGCGCGCTTGATATGATCTTGTTTTACAGCTTTTGGGAGCTTAGCCTCATACCGCTTCTTTACATCATCGGCGCATTTGGTAGTAAAAATAGAATTTACGCTGCGATTAAATTTTTCATCTATACATTTTTAGGCTCTGTTTTTATGCTAGTAGCGATCATCTTCATCGGCTATCTGTGCTATCAAAAAAGCGGCGTATTTAGCTTTAACTTGCTTGATTGGTATAAGCTTGGCATCGGAGAAAATGCTCAAATTTGGCTATTTTTAGCATTTTTCTTTGCTTTTGGCGTGAAAACTCCGCTATTTCCGTTTCACACGTGGCTACCTTACGCACACGGACAGGCTCCGACTATCGGCTCGGTGCTGCTTGCTAGCGTGCTTTTAAAGATGGGTACTTACGGCTTTGTGAGATTTTCACTCCCACTTTTTCCAGATGCGAGCCTACTTTTAAGTGGCTTCGTCTGCGTCATAGCCATCATCATGATCATCTACGCAGCCCTTGTTGCCTACGCGCAAAGCGATATGAAGCAAGTGATCGCTTATAGCTCCATTTCACACATGGGTGTCATCATGCTTGGCATTTTTTCACTAAATTTAATAGGCCTTGGCGGCTCGATATTTTTAATGATAAGCCACGGCATCGTTAGTGGCGCTTTGTTCTTGCTAGTTGGCGTCATCTACGAGAGAGCTCACACCAAAGAAATTTGCGAATTTGGCGGCCTTGCTAAGGTGATGCCAAAATACGCACTCATATTTTTTATAGCAACGCTTGCAAGTATCGGTCTGCCACTAACTATTGGCTTTGTGGGTGAGTTTTTGAGCTTGCTTGGCGTCTTTAAGCTAAACAAGCTCTTTGCGCTACTTGGTGGCTTTAGCATCATTGTGGGCGCTGTTTATATGCTGGTACTTTATAAAAGGGTCTTTTTTGGCGAGTGCAAGGAGAAAAATTTAAGCCTTAAAGATCTAAATTTTAAAGAGTTAGCTGCTCTTGTGCCACTTTGTTTGCTCATAATCGCTCTTGGTATCGCACCAAATTTGATACTAAAACCACTTGAGCCAAGCGTGCAAAATATCATAAGCAAAATGCAAACTAGAGCTGTAAATAGCGGCACAAAGGATAAAATTTCATCTTTAAATGGCGGGAGCAAACTATGAACGAAATAGCCTTTTTAGACCTAAACGAGATCTCTTTGCAATCACTCTCGCCGATGCTTAGCATGATGGTTTTTGCGCTTTTTATCCTCATAGTTGGAGCGATAAAAAAGGATCTTTCGAGGAATTTCTACTGCGTATTTTGCATCATCGCTATATTTGTAAATTTAGGTATTACGCTTGATTTTAACGGACTTAGCCTAAGCTTTTGGGATATGCTTTTAGTCGATGGAATTTCTATCATCTCGCAGATCATTATCTTAATCGCCTCAGCCCTTTTCATCCCGCTGGCACTTAGCACAAAAGAGTATTTTGAGTATAAAATTTACGAGTATTACGCGCTATTTTTGTTTATGATCGCTGGATTTTTGTTTATGGTGAGCTCAAACAACCTACTTATCATCTTTTTAGGCCTTGAGATCAGCTCGCTTTGCCTCTACACCCTAATCGCCCTTCACAACAAGGCAAAAAGCGTCGAGGCAGCCATCAAATACTTCGCGATGGGCTCGCTCTCAGCTGGCTTTTTTGCGATGGCGATAGCGATGTTTTATCTAGCAACAAACTCAATAGACATTGCCCGTATAGGCGTTGTCATAAAAGATCTTAGCCTAAATCAAAATTTAATAATCCTTCTTGGCTGCGTTTTCATCGCTTCAGCCATTGGTTTTAAGCTCTCGCTCATACCATTTCACACCTGGATACCAGACGTTTATGAGGGCTCAAATGCCCCACTAGCAGGCTATATGTCTATCGTGCCAAAGGTTGCGGGATTTATAGTCGCGTTAAGAATTTTTGCGATGCTTGAGGGCTCTGGAATTTCATGGATAAAAGATATGCTCTACATCATCGCCGTGCTTACGATGAGCCTTGCAAACATCATGGCGCTAGTGCAAAAAGACGTCAAAAGGATGCTAGCTTTTAGCTCGATAGCTCACGCTGGTGTCGTGCTTTGCGCGCTTGTAGCGAATTCTCACGAGGCAAATGTCGCCTTGTTTTTCTACTGGATCATGTTTTTGTTTGCAAATTTGGGCGCATTTTCTATGCTCTGGGTGGCAAGGTGCGACGACGTCGTCTGCTGGGACAAGCGCTTTAAACACCCGTATGAGAAATTTTCAGGGCTTATTAAAATTTTGCCAAGTTACGCCGTGATAATGGGAATTTTCATGATCGCCCTTGCTGGCATACCACCTTTTAGCGTATTTTGGGGCAAGATGGTGCTTATCTCATCGCTCATAAAGTCTGACTACGTCGTGCTTAGCCTCATCATCATGATAAACTCTGCGATTGCTATTTATTACTACCTAAAGCTCATCGTCTTTATGTTTTTAAAAGAGCCTATCGTAAAAGATAAAAATATATACATCTCAAATGTTTCGATGGCGCTAAAAGTGATCGTTGGAGTTGCCGTTGCTGGCACGGTCTTTGCCTTTTTATTTTCTGGGGCGATTTTGGAATTTATCGAGCATTTTGTCTTTGCTTCAGGATTTTAGAAAATTTAACTATAATGGCGGCATGAAAAAGCTCTTAACCATCTTATTTTTACCGCTTTATCTATCCGCCTTTAGCCTTAGCCTAAACAGCGGCGCAAACGCAAATAAGCCTTATAGTGTCCTTCAGCTAAGCGACGAGAAAGAATTTGAATGTGTGGAGCAAATTTTAGCCTATGACACGAAGCGCTACGTTTGTATGCTCGATGATGGGATCTTGCCAAAGATCGAAGATACGACACTGCCTTTAATGGACATAAAATATAAAAAGCAAGACGGCAAGCTCTTTATCGTCATCATGCCAAAGGCGCCTTCAAAACTTCTAAATGTTCAAACCGAGCTTTACAGCAGTCCAAGCGTGCAAGATATGCCAAAGACGACCATTTCAAAGCACTTTAGTATCATCATCGACACTTCACTCAGTGAAAACAACAAAAGAGTATCTGGGCTAAATTTTTCGCCTGATTTTAGAGATATGCTAAGTCCAAGCATCGGAGCGCTCGATCTTAACAAAGCGCCTATCGCTGGGCTTGATAGCAACGATATAGACATCTACATAAATATAAAAAGAGCTTACGAAAAGGGCGCTTATGAAAGCGTGGTAAAAGATACGCAAACAGCGATGAAAAGGCACCCAGCTAGTCTTTTTTCAAGTGAGTTTTTACTTTTTAGACTAAGAGCACTTGATAAAATTTTTGAGACAAAGAGCGAGTTTGAGGGGCTGGAGCCAAAAGATATCGTAAGCGAGGGTAGAGCTTGGATAAGGAAATTCCCTTCTGATGAGAACTACTCAGAGGTGCTATATCTCATCGCCAGAGCTTACCTCAAAGATAGCATCGCAAGTGATGCAAAATATATGCTTGACATACTAAGCGAAGAGCACGCGGAGTCTAAATTTACAAAGCTTGCCACGCTTGATTATGCTGACTACCTATATAAAATAGGCAGGCAAAAAGAGGCGCTAAGTGACTATGAAAAGGTGCTCTACTCTACAAACGACATCGACCTTGCAAGCAGGGCAGCACTAAGCCTAGCAGACGCAAATATCGATAAAGAGAAATTTGACGAGGCGAAGAAATTTGTACTAAAGATCGCAAATGCAAATGAAAAATTTTTCATGAACGATCCGACAAAATCGATGAATTTAGCCTATACATTTGCCAGCAAAGATATGCCAGACGTGGCTGCTAAAATTTATGAAATTTTGGTAAATAATAGTGACAGGACAAAGGATTTTTACGAGGCTGCATTAAAAAATTTAGCGCTAAATTTAGCCAAAACCAAAGATGAAAAAAGGGCGTATGAGTATCTAAACAGATACGAAAAAGAGTTTAAATATGGCGATTATATCGATGAGGTCGCTAAGGCAAAGGATGGGCTATTTTTTGAAGAGGATGACAAAAACGCCACCGCACTCCACGCAAGATATAAAGATCTAATAGAAAAATATGCCGGCACAAATATCAGCCAAAAGGCGCTAATCAGCGAGCTTGAGCTTGATCTAAAAGAGCGTAAATTTGCCGATGCGCTAGCTTATAACAACCTCGCAAAAGATGAAAATTTAAGCCGGGCAATGGAGCTTGTAAATGAGGCTGCGCTTGAGCTAACAAAAGAGTTTTTCATCAAAGATGACTGCACAGCGGTTGTAAATTTACTCGAAAACTACGATGTGAGCAAGGTCTCTTTGCCACAGTTTAAGCTCTTTAACTGCTACTTTAGAACGGCACGTTACAACGATGCGTTAGAGCTTGCCAAGGCGCACGTAAAGGATGAAAATTTAGAAGATAGGGTCGAGTGGCTGGTAAATTTGAGCAAAATTTTATATAAAAATAAAGACTACGAGCATGCGATCACTGCGGCAAATGACGCGCTCTCGCTTGGTTCAGCGGTCGAGTACTCGGATCCTACGCCATCGCTTTTTGATAGATTTTACTCACTACTTGTGCTAAAGCGCTTTACCGAGGCAGTCTCAACGATCAGTGCGATCGAGCAGCTAAGAGGACAGGACTTTAAGATCATCGAGGCATACGCAGCTATATGTGACTACGCGATGAAGAGCAACGACTATGCTATCGCTGCAACCTACGCTAAAAAGGCGCTTGAGCTGCAAACTAGAGCTAAAATAAATACCTTTTCGCCAAAGCTAAATTTTGACTACTCAGAGGCTTCACTAAAAACTGACAATCTTGATGAGGCGCTTGATGAGGCGAAATTTATATTAAATATGAAGCTTGAGCCAGAAGACCGCTTGCATGCTCTAAATCTAGCAAGTGAAATTTACATCAGACAAAAGCAGTATAAGCTGGCTAAGCCATATCTAAACGAATGCATTGGCTCAAATTTTACAAGTGCTTACAAAGATGCCTGCAAAGCCAAACTTGAGATGATAAAGTAAAATTTAGTGCTAAGTTTAAATGATCTTGAAAAAGAGTATCTAAAGCTAGAAAAAGAGAATTTCTTAGACGGCAAAAGGATCAAATTTATCGCAAATTTAGGCGCTAGCGATGAGATAGCGTATCACTATGAGCTCATTTGCAAAGAGTGGCAAGAGGGCGGGCAGCTAAATTTTGAGAGTAGTTTTGATAGGCATGGAGGCGCTGGGCTGGAGTTTTTGTTTGAGCGCTTAGCCAAGGAGGGTGATCAAAAACTAAAAATAGAAACCATCTATCTTATAGCGCAAATCCTTTCTAAGTCTAAGCATAGAGACTTTTATGCGGCGTTTTGTGACCGCCTTATCCCGTATATCCTCTCTTTTACAAGCGTAGAAAATGTCCTTCGCCGCAAGCTTATAATAGCGCTTGGTTGGGTTGGCACGTTAGAGCAAATAGAAATTTTAATAAGCGAGATACTAGAAAGCAAGGATAGCCTTTGCAGGGCATGGGCGGCAGCTGGCCTTATGCAGATGTCTTTTCACAGGGTTAGCCAAGCAATCTTGCGAGATAAAACAAAAGCCGCATTTTTGCAAGGCATCTCTAGTGAAAAAGATCTATACGCCTGCGCAGTTATGATAGAAGCAGCTCAAAATTTATTTGGTAAAAAGTGGATATCTTCTAGCGCAGCTCAAAATCAAGAGGCTGAAAAGATAGAAAAAGCTAGAAAAACAGCTGTAAGGTTTTTAGGCAAGGATTAAATTTGCCACTAAGCGGATTAGGTGCTTGATTGTGTTTTGCTTATTGAATTATAAAGTAAAAATGGTTTAAATTTATAAGATTTAAAAATAAAATTTTATATTTTTCGCTTAGAAATAGCGGACAAAATAGCTTTAATTTGATTTAAAATTTAATTTTTTCTTGACATATAATAATGTTTTTTGTATAATCTCAATTCTTTTTTAAATAATCATGTCTTGCTAGCTCAGTCGGTAGAGCATCTCACTTTTAATGAGGGGGCCGTTGGTTCGAATCCAACGCAGGACACCATTTTTGGGTTTATGACCCTTTCGTCTAGTGGCTCAGGACTCTACTTTCTCTGTGTAGAAACAGAGGTTCAAATCCTCTAAGGGTCGCCAGATATTTTAAATTTTAGGTCGCTTAGCTCAGTTGGTAGAGCGCCACCCTTACAAGGTGGATGTCATAAGTTCGAGTCTTATAGCGACCACCATTACTTTTAGGTGCAGCGGTAGTTCAGTTGGTTAGAATGCCGCCCTGTCACGGCGGAGGTCGCGGGTTCGAGCCCCGTCCGCTGCGCCATCTACTAAACCTTAGGTTAAGGTTCTTGATTCTATTTTTTCTTGTTTTTTTGAGTGATCAAATTAAATTTTAAGATTATAAGTTCTAAGATAACACTTTGTTATTGATATTTAATCTTGCCTCGTTAGCTCAGTTGGTAGAGCATATCACTCTTAATGATGGGGTCGTAGGTTCGAGACCTACACGGGGCACCATCTTTTGGCCCATTCGTCTAGCGGTTAGGACACCAGCCTCTCACGTTGGTAACACGAGTTCGAGTCTCGTATGGGTCACCATTTTTTAAATTCTTAAATAAAAACTGTATTTTCTTGTAAGTTTCAACTATTTGTATTTTGTTATAAGTCGTAATATCTATATTTCTATACAAATATATTAAATACTTTAGAGAATGATTACTGTGAGTCTAAAATATCAACTTTAGTAAGAGTAATTTTAGATTTTGGAATTTATTTAAATCATTATAAACGTTTTATTAAGATTGAATAGTGTATTTAGAAATTATTAAACTCCTGAAAGATAGAGGTATTAAACTTGACGCCGGCCTTACTCAAAACGAGCTTGAAAAAATATACGAAATTTATGATATTAAATTTAAGGTCGTTTTTGACTACAGCTTTGCCAGTTTCGGATGGCTTTTATGATTGGCGTGACTTTTCAAGTGGAAATGTCACGAAAATAAAAAATATGATGCAACATTTTTATGAATTTGTGAAAAGCGCCTCTTTTGAAGAATATATACCAAATAGCACTTATTTACCGGATCAATGGTCTAAGATATCAAGAGAGCAAAGAGTTAAAATTGTGGCTGAGCTATATAAAAATGCACCAAAGATCATACCAGTCTATTTTCATAGATTTATGCCAGAGATGAATGATGATAATGATCCGCCAGTCTTGTCAATATATTATGACGATATAGTCTATTACGGTAGAAATTTACAAGAGTATTTATTGCATGAATTTTGTGGTATTGATATTCCAAAATATATAAGTGAATATAAAAATGTGCCGTTTTGGACGGATATGATAGAAAATTTATGATTATAGATTTAGACTTTATAAATATCTTGCCTCAAGCACTATTAAGTAGGGGGATTTTTCTAAGAGAAAAAATCGGTGTTTATGAGATCGGCTGGGAATTTGACGATATTGTAAAAGTTTTAGACATTATCAAAGAAAAAGAGATGATGGTGCTTGGTGGAGATATTTATGAGTTAAATGGTGGTGAAATCATCATTACATATGATAGCTGGAGCTTTTCTGGGAGCAACTTTATAAAATCTTTTGAAAAAGCAAGTAAATATATAAACAATTATTATAAAAACAATGGAGATGATTTTATTTATACTCTAGTGGTTGCAAATATAAAAAATAATACTCAAAAGAGCGTATCAAGCTGATACGCTCAATGCTAAATTTACTCTTTTAGCTCAAACGCAAGCGTTGCAGCAATCGTCTCATCATCGCAAATTTTTGAGTTGGCAAATGGCATTTTGTGCACTGTTTGTAGTAGCCATTTTCCAGGTTTAAGTGCAAGCACCTCTATCGTGCCATCTGGCTCAGTTTGGCCGTGAAATGCGCTTTTTTCTTTTAAAAATCCATCAAATGTTCCATCAAGCGTGGCATTTTCTAAAGGTTTACCCTCAAATAGAATCTTCACTTTAAATGGCACGCCAACTTTGAAATTTGCTGGATTGTCAAGTGGGACTATCTCTAAGCGCTGCTCGGAAGGCTTTGTAACTGAGCCATCTTTCGCGTTTTTATTTATGATGCCTTTTGCGCTCATGCTCGCTTTTTTGCAGTATTTGGCGTCCTTGATGTCCTCTTTGGTTTTGCCCATGTGCCATGTGCCATCGCTCGCTTTTGTCCAAAACGTAGGCTTATACTCGCCAGCTATAAGGTATGAGCCGTCTTCTAGTTTAGCCCTTTCATAGTGGTAGTTTTCGCCGCTTTGTTTTAGGCTCAGTTTTTCGCCATTTTTGTTTATAACGTATGGGGCTTCAAATAGGGCGATCCTATTATCTGGGATCTTTTCAACAGTTGGGAAGTCGTCTGCATAGCCGATATCAACGCTAGTTACCTCTTTGCTGCTTCCAAAAAGCCAAAATTCGTGAGCTAAAGAGTGGCTGCTAAGTGCTGCCAAAGCCAAAAGTGCAAATAAATGCTTGTTCATTACCTATCCTTTCAGATTAAATTGTCTATTTTTCTATTTCTAATATATGTCACAAAAATATTGTTAAATTTTTATAGATCTAAATTTTGCTAATTTTTAGAAAATTTAGTAATTAAAATCAAATTTAATTTATCAAATTTATAAAAATAGCATGACTATAAAAATAGTTTAATCACTGAAATTACGAAATAAAAATCAGTGGCGCAATTATATCAAAATAATAATCATTGTCAATATAAAATTAAATTTTATATACAAGAGAATAAACCAAATTAAATTTGCCTTTGCCATTTAGATAGCTAAAAAGTTTCATTTTTGAAATATTTTGTATAAAAATTCTTTTTTCTCATTATATTTTAATATTAGATTAAGATTATATCCTTTATAATGTCACTAAATTATTTTAAAAAATATAACTTTATAGTTATTTCCAAGGAAGGTTAAGATGAGAACTCTCTTATCTTTAAGCATGGTGTGTGCTGCGCTACTTGCTAATGAGACTAATCTAAAAAACGAGTTAAACAACGAAGAGATTAGGGCGAATATGGCAAGCTCTTTTAACGAAAGCTCCAACATAAATTTACTTAACGAAAAACCAACTTCAGAAGCTAAGCTAAATTTAAACGAAACCCCATGCTTTAAAATAGATAAAATTTCACTTCTTAGTGAGAATGAAATTGCTAGCTTTAACGCTAGTAGTGGCACTGATGAGGCTATAATAAGAGAAGCTTATAACAAAAACTACTCTAAATTTAACTCTATCTTAGAGGCTAGCTTAAACAAGCTTGATTTTAAACCTGGCAGCTGTCTTGGCAAAAACTCTATCAATCTAATCATAAATTCTTTTAACAACGAGATAATAAAAAGTGGCTATATCACTTCAAGTGCGAGCCTAGCTACAAAGAGTCTAAAAGATGCCAAGCTAGAGTTTGTGATAAATCTTGGCTTAATAGATAACATAAGCATCAACGAAAATGACAGCCAAAGAAATAGAGCTAGCCTATTTAGCGCATTTGGTGAGTACTCTCATAAAAATAAAGTAGCAAACATAAGAGATATCGAGCAGGCTCTTGAGTCACTTCAAAACGTCTCGAAAAATGATGTTAGCATTAAGTTCTTACCTTCAAACAGAGCTGGCTTTTCAAATATAGTGATCACTAGAGTTGATAGCTTCCCACTAAAGGCTGCTATAAGCATTGACAACCTTGGCTCAAAACAAAGTGGCAAGTATCAAGGTATGCTAAATTTAAGCACGCTAAATTTACTTGGATTTAACGAAATTTTTAGCTTCTCGCGCGGCAAAGATATCTTTAAAAAATATGAGGTTACAAATAAATTTAATGGCGCCACTGATCACGGAGCTTCAAATAACTACTATTACGGCTTTAGTATCCCATTTGGATACTTCATGCTTGAGTATGAAAAGAGTAAATATGACTACGCCCAGATCATAAATGCAGCCTACAACCTCTACACATACAAAGGTAGAAGCGAGAGTGACTCACTAAGCCTTGCTTATACATTTTATAGAGACTCAAATTTTAAAAATAGCGCTTATGTAAAGCTATTTAAGAGAAAAAATAAAAACTACCTAGAAGACTACGAGCTAGATAACCAAGCTAGAAGAAATGCTGGATATGAGGTAGGTGTAAAATCAAGCTGGAATTCTTACAACCAAGCTTTTAGCGCCAAGCTGGCTTATAAAAAAGGCACTGGTATATTTAACTCACAGCCTGATCCTTTGGAGGATAGCGGCGAGGCCACGTCTAGATTTGCTCTAATAAATTTAAACCTAAACTACAAATATAAATTTGAACTTCCACTAAGCTATGATCTAAATATCAACGCAAGATATGGTCTAAATAAACTAAGCTTGCAAGATAAATTTAGTATCGGTGGATACTACAGTGTTAGAGGATTTGACGGGGAGAGCTCGCTTGTTGGAAACCACGGAGTAAGCGTAAGAAATACCCTCTCATATAACTACTATAAGAGCAACTCTGTCTATGCTGGACTTGACGCTGGCATGGTAAGAGCAGCAAGTAGTGGCATAAAGGATAAAAACACCCTTGCAGGATACGCCATAGGTCTAAGAGGCAACATAAAAGCCTACAACAACCTAAGCTACGACATATCAGTTTCTAAACCTCTTTATAAACCAAAGAGCTTTGAATCTAAATCAACAAATGTAAATTTCATCATAAGCTACGAATTTTAAGGATAAAATATGCTAAAGAACAACCAAATTTCAAATGCACAAAAGCCTAGCCTTTTAACCATAGGCTTAAATTTCTACGTAAGTCTCTCTTTGTTACTTGGCACTATGCCTGCCCTTGCAAATGAGCCAAGTATCATAGCTGACCCAGGTGCTAGTAACCGCCCTGATATACTAAAAGCTCCTAATGAGACGCTAATAATAAACATCACAAACCCTGATAGCAAGGGCGTATCTATAAATGAATATAGCAGGTTTAATACCCCAACCACTGGCACTATCCTTAATAACTCTAATAAAAACATAGATACAAAGATAGCTGGTCAGATAGATGCAAACTATAGGCTAAATAAAGAGGCAAGCCTTATTATCAACAAAGTAAATTCAGCTGAGAAATCATCTCTAAAAGGAAATTTAGAGGTTGCAGGTAGCAGAGCTGATGTGGTCATAGCAAACCCAAATGGCATAAGCATAGATGGTCTAAATATGATCAACTCTCGCTCACTCACACTAACAACAGGCAATATCAATAAACTAAGCCCTAAAGAGATAGAGCTAATATCTGATAAGTCAATCGATATCGTAGGGGACGGCCTAAACGATAAGAGCAGCGACTATACTAACGTGATCTCAAATGCCATAAATTTAAACTCAAATATCCACGCAAATGAGCTAAACATCATCGGTGAAAAGGCGCTTGCTTCAAGCAAAGACAGGCTTTATAACGACGTAAAAGCTAAAAACCAAGAAAACAGCTTTAGCCTAGATAGTAGCGCGCTTGGCGGTATGTATGCTAATAAAATCAAACTAGTTGGCACAAGTAACGGTGTAGGCGTAAATAATAATGGTCTAGTCATAGCAAATAACAACATAGAGATAAGCCTTGATGGCGATATAGTAAATGCTGGCGCTATCGCTTCTAACAAAGATGCAAACATAAAAGCAAATACTATAACAAACAAAGATGAAGCGCTAATAGCAGCCAAAGAGAGCCTTAATATAAAAGCAGAGACTTTGGTAAATACATCTAGTCAAATTTATGCTAAAGATATAAATGTAGAGGCTAAAAAGCTAGTAAATAACTCAAGCTCGCAGGCTAGGGTGGAGAAAAGCTCATTTGCTAAAAATTTAGCTCTAAAGCAAAGTGGCGAGAATAGATTTAAACTTGAAGAGGTAAATTTAAAAGAGATAAAAGCAAAGATAGAGGCTAAATTTAAAAAACTAGGCAAAGAGCTAAGCGAAGATGAGCTAAATGCTGAAATTTTAAAAGAGGCTATAAGTAAAGATAGCACTCTTTATGCTCTAAATTTACACAAAGACTCATATCTATATGGCACATCGACAAAGGTATTTCATAACTTAAGACTAGACATAGACAAAAACGAAGTAGTACTTGATACTAGCAAAGCAAAAGACCGCGAAGTACTAAAGAGAATTTACTACTCTATAAACAAAGAAATTTTAAACGAAGAAGATAAGGCAAATTTCATCCCAGGTAGCATAGTAGCAAGCAATGATATAAATTTAAAAACAGATGAAGTGCTAAATGATAAGAGCTTTATCTACGCTGGCAATGACCTTGTGCTTGATAGCAAAAATATAACAAACGTAGCGCTAAATTTAACAAGAGATGGTCGAAGTTTTAATGAGTTTAAATGGAAGCAACAAGAGTGGAAAGGTAAAAGAGGAAAAATCCTTGGTCAAAAAAGATGGGTGACTAAGGGCGGAAAAAGCACGAATTTTAACTTCTCATACACTGATGTTGGCTTGCCAGCAGTCTTTGCAGCGGGCAATAACATAGTAGGAAGCACGCAAGACTTTTCAAGCTACGCACTAAATGACGATATAAAGCTAGCAAATGTTGATCTGGATAAATTCTCTGAGCCAATATTTAATAGCCCAATTATTAAAAATCTAAATAGAATGGTTAAAAACCAAGGGTATTACTACAGCCTTGATAGTATAAACTCTGCTTACATAGCAAATATCCTTGATGGCTTATATGAAGCAAGAAACGAGAGTATAAGTAAATTTAAAAATGAGGCAAAAGATAAAAACGTAAAAGCATCAGCTCTAGTAATGGCTAATAACATTGACCTAGACGCCAAAGGAAACATAAGCCTAGCTGGTAGCGTAGTGGCTGATAATATCAATCTAAACTCACAAAATTTAAACCTAAATCACCTAGAGCTAAACTCTAAAGATCTAAATTTAAAAGCGAACGCAGCAAATATCAACTCAAGTGAAATTTCAGCCAAAAACATAAATGTAGATGCAAATAATATAAGCTTAGACAAAGAGTCATCTCAGTTTAGCAAGGCTTCAAATTTAAAAGCAGACGAGAGCTTAAATTTAAGTGCTAAAGAAAATTTAAACATCGCTGGCGGAGGCTTAGAGGCTGATAAGATAAATTTAAGTGCAGATAATATAAATATAAACGCTAAAGAGTTTGCCTATAGCCATAGCGCAAAAGAAAAGGGCGTGGAATTTAGCCAAAACATCCAAACGCTAAATAGCGCAAACCTAGACGCAAAAGATATAAATTTAAACTCTAAGTCAAACACACAGATCAGCTCAAGCAACTTAAGAGCTACTAACAAGCTAAACATAGAAGCTGGAAATGATATATATGTAGTGGGCGCTAATACAAACGAGAGCACGGAGACTAAAGAGAAGTCAAAGGGCTTTTTCTCTAAAAAAGAGTCTAGTCTAATGGCTATAAATCAAAAGGTCATCAGCTCAAATTTAAACGCAGGCGATATCAGCTTAAAGGCTGGTGGTAACGCAATAGTAACTGGCTCAAATTTAAGTGCTAAAAATGATATAAACATAGATGCGAATAATATAGGCTTAGCTCCAACAGCTTATAAAAATGATGAGGCAAGAGCTAGCTCTAAGAAGTCATTTGGTGGATTAAAATCTAGCCTTGATATGCACTCTCTTGCTAAGACAAACTTACAAGGCTCATCTTTAAGTACTAGTCAAGGAGATATAAATTTAAATGCAAAAAACGACATCTCTATAATATCTTCAGATATTAAAAGTGGTGGAAATGTAAATTTAAATGTTGGCAATAACTTGTCTATATTAGCAGCCAAAGAGCAAATAAAAGAAAAAAGCGTTCATAAGAGCTCAAACATTAATATAATCTCATTATTGACATACCCGGGTATGCTGGTAGCTTCTGCGATAGATCCTATTGGGACTGGTTCAAATACCTACTTATTTGAACAAATGTTTGGAGATACTTTAACTCAAATTTATCGCTCAAGCTATAATGAAAAGGGAAGTCTTGACGCACTAGCAAAGCTTTCAAACATATCTGCAGCCAAAGAGCTCAATCTAAAAGCAAATGAAGCTACTATAACTGCAAATTTATCAAGTAAAGATGATACTAATATAAAGGCAAATTCTATTGAGATATCAAATGCCGAAAACGAGCATAGTAGCTATGAGATATCTAAGAGCAAGGGTATAAATCTACCAAGCACCAAAGATCTTGCAAATGATCAAAAACCAAAACCTATAAAAGAATTTAAGTACGATACTAGCACCAAAACAAGAGTAGCAGACGCAGAGTATGAAAAATCTACCACCGATGTAGCATCAACTAAAGCTATATCGTCAAACCTTGTTTCAGATAAAAATATAAATTTAAATGCAAACGAAGAGATAGGTATCACTGGATCAAATTTGATCGCCAAAGAAGATATAAATCTAATAAGTAAAAATGCAAATATAGATATATTAAATAGCACCGACACTACTGATATATCAAAAACACTAAAACAAGCAAAAGCAGCTCTTTCTATCACTGCCCAAAACGAATACGTAGAGGTGGCTCCAGCTAGTCTTGCTTTGATAGAAGCTATAAAGCAGCTTAAAAAGGTAAAAAAAGAGTATGATAACTATAAACACACTAGAGATGATCTAAAAGATAAACTACATGAGCTAAAACAAGCCTATAAAAGTAAAACTCCTGGCATAGATGGCTCAGATATAGAAGATCTATCAGATATCCTTGAAAATGTTAATGACGAAGAGAGGTACTATAAGGCAAATATAGCTTTAGCTATGGCAAACGTAGAAGCTAAGAGCCTAGCACTTATAGCTCAAGTAGCAGCAGCTGCAAAGGCAGCATCTAACTGGTATACATTTGGCTTTAGTGTAGGAGTAGCAGCTAGTGTAAATGGTCACAAATCAAAATCAAACTCAAATGAAGTAGTCTCTAATCCATCAAATTTAAGTGCAAATAACATCAAGATACAAACTCCAAATGATACAACTATCACTGGTTCAAATTTAAGTGCCAATAATCTAATAGATATAAACACAAACAACTTAAATATAAACTCTAGCAAAAACACCTATACATCAGAAAGTAAAGACAAAAGTATAGGTGGAACCATGAGATATACTATGTATGGTGGCGGCGGCGGAAGTGCTGGCCTAAACTACTCTACTAGTAGTAGTGACACAGAGAGCCTAACAAATAACAACTCTCATCTTTACTCAGCTAAAGATATGAATATAAACACAGCTAATGACGCAACTATCAAAGGAGCAAATTTAAGAGCTGATGAGAGATTAAATTTAAAAGTAGGAAATAACCTAAACTTAGAGAGTGTAAGAGACAAATACGCATACAATGAAAGAGGATATAGTGTAGGTGTTGGCATAGGATTTAGTAGTGATAAATCACCAAACTCAAGCTTTGCTAATCCATCTAGCACAAAAGCAACTAGCACCAATGCAAATTTCTCTAGATCAAGCTCGAATACAATAACCAAACAAACCGTACTCTCATCTATAACAGCAAATGAGCTAAACGTAGAGGTAGGCAATAATACTCATCTAAAAGGATCACTTCTAGCAGCAGGAGAGTATGATAAAGATAATACCTTTATAGATAACCACAACCTAAATTTAAAAACAAATACCCTAAGCTATGAGAATCTATCAAATACAAGCTATGCTAAAGGAACAAACTTTAGCATAGGGGCTAACTATATCCTAGAAGATAAAAACAATAAAGATAGCAGATCAAATAATAATCAAGAAGATAAATTTACAGGTCTTAAATCAATAGATCTATCTAACCATAGAAATTTAAGCTACAGCTTATCTAAAAACCTAGCAACTCTAGGCAGTGGTAACATAGAGATAGCTGATAAAGATAACTCTGATGATCTAACAAAACTAAATAGAGATACAACTAAACTAACAAAAGATCTAATAAATACTAGCATAAGCTCAAATGTAGATGCTAGTATGGATTTAAGGGTGCTAACAAAGAGTGGGCAAAAGGATATCAAAGATGAGTTTAATACAGCCACTGCCATAACAAAAGCACTAAATGCAATTATAGAAACAGGCGAGTTTAATTTTAATAGTGAAGTAAAAGAAAATGTTGCACAGTATGAAGCTGGCAAACTATTAGGCAAAGAGCTGGCTCAAAAACTAACGGATGATAGTGTTACCATAGAAGAAAAAGAGGCTTTAGGAAATAAATTTATACAGCTATTTGCAAGTATGTCAGGTCTTGATCTAGATGGTATATCTTTAAGAATAATTGATGATAAATTTGCAAAAGGAAAAGACGATGAAAAATTTCTAGGACATTTCAATAGCGGATCAATAATACTAAATTTAGCTCACATTAAAAATGTTGATCAGTTTGTAAGCACTCTAGGACATGAGTTAAAACATGCCATAGACTATAAAGCTGGCAAATTTATACCAGGAGATAGTAAGCAAGATAGATATGCAAAACTAAAAGAAGATAGTTTTAGTGACTATCTAAGTAAAGCTCTAAATTTACAAGATAGTGGCATCAATGCCAAAGATGCAGCGATAAACTATACGAAAAATCAAAGTAGTTTAAATACCCTACTCTTAAATTCTTATATGTTTAATGGCTTAGATAAGAGTAAGGGGGATAATAGACAATTTAGTCAGCCAGAAATAGACTGGCTAAAGGCTAATGGCAATAATTTCGCCAACTTCATTAGAGAGAGAACAGGTATAGACATTTCTCAAGATGAAGCCATTTCAAGACTTTCAGTGCAAGCACTAAAACAAAGTGATAATGTCTGGTCTTTGATGTTTAATAAAGATGATGCTTTAGCAAAAGAGTTTTTGGCAAAACCTGACAACAAAGAGGGTCTATTTGTTGTTGATAAATTTGACAATAGAAATAATAGATTAAATTTAGATGTAGCTATTAATAATATAGATTTTTACAATAAATATATTCATCCAAACATAGACTCTTTACCGCTAGAAACAGTTAAAAATAGTATATTAAACTTGGCATCTAATGCAGATAAAATACCAAGCAACTTGCAAAACTGGTATAAAGATCAGACTTTTACCGCTTCTAGCTTGCGTGACGGTGCTATATCTTTAGCAAAAGATATAACCGTAAATGGGGTAAGTGGCGTAAGAAATATGTACTATAATATATTTAACAACGATAAAAAGATTTTAGAAAAAGTTTATGATTATAATGGCATAAGCGATGATATAGCATTAATATCAGGATTTGATACATCTAGTTTAACTGGTGTAGCAGCAATAGGAAAAGAAGCGGGTGTTGGTCTTGGAAAAGGTGCTGTTGGTTTAGGTAAGTTAGCAAAAGATGGAGTGGTTGCGATAGGTAAGGCTGGTGCAAAAGGCGTAAATTTAGTAAAAAATACAAATTTTACAGATGTTGCGTTAAGCTCTATCGTTAAATTAGACCAAGCAACAACAATAAAAGGTGTTCAAACAATAAATATAGGCGGTAAAGAGTACGCAGTGGTAGGACATAATCCTTTAACTAAAAATTATATAATAAGACCAACTGGGGTAATAAAAAAAGAAAAGGTGCTGGTTGGAAATCATTATGAAGTTACACAAGATGGGCTTTTGGCTGTTGGGAAAAACGCATTGCAACGATCAGGTATAAAAACTATCTCAAAACAGGAATTTAAGAAAGCTAGCGATTTTAGCATCGTAAATAATCCTGCTATGACCATAGAATATATAAACAGTTATCTTCCAGGAGGTGTTCCAGATGCTACTATTGCTGGCGCTATTGGTTATGCAACATATCAATTTTTACACCCTGAAGAATTTGGAGAATCGATTATTGACATCTATAATACAATAAGAAAATCAGGAAAGAAACTAGTGAATGCAATAAATACTGATAATAGCAAATTCAAGGAATAACTATGTTTTATAAATTTTGCTATGTCTTTATTGGTTTTGGATTTTTATTTATATCTATTAGGATATTTGCGAACAAAAAATTTGAAAGATTTGCAATTGAACATGATTTTTCCAGTTTGGGCGATACTTATGTTATTCCAGCCATTATTAGCTTAGCAGCTAGTTTCGCATTTTTCTATCTTGCCTTGCGTTCCACAAAAAACATCAAAAAATACCCAGAGTATTTAGTATGTCTTAAATGTAAAACTACTTGGTGGTTTGGGCATTTACGCGATAAAAGTAAATGCAATTTTTGTGGTGGCGAGGTGATGGATGCAAGTAAATATGGTGACTATATAAGAAAACTAGAATTTTTAGAAAAAAGAAAAAAAGGACCCAAAAGAAGAAGCGTTAGAAATAAACGAAAAAAAGATAAAGGTAATGTTGATGATTGATGTAAATTTGCGAGTAAATAGGCTTAAGTCATGATTAAAATACGGATCGTGATAGCAATATTTTTTACATTGTTATCATCTTTAAATTTATATAAACTATTCGCAGAGGAAGGCTATAAAGGCGGAAAAGTATATGTAGTATCAACTGTGCAGTCTATAACCATGCAGATAATTTTAATCATTTTGTTGATCGCATATACGATATATTTGATAAGGCTAAATTCTAAAATACCAGAATTTACAAAGTGTCCAAAGTGTAAAAATAGTTATAATTACGCTGATACTAAAAATAGCAAATGCCCTAAATGTAATGTTGAAATAATAGAAGTTGAGAAATTTTATAGACAGTTTCCAGATGGGTTGAAAAATTTAGAAAAAGATAAAAATGATTAAATATTGTCTTGCATTGGTTATGATTATTGCTGGATTTAAAGTGTTGTTTGTTAAGCAATTTTTGTCGCAAGGGGCTTTTCATGATTTTTCAAATCCATTATTATACATACCAATAAGCGGCTTTTTGATTATTGGTGGATGTTTATTAATATTGAATAAAAGAAAAGAAAAATGACTATCTCAAAACAGGAATTTAAGAAAGTTACAAATAACATTTTTGGAAAAAGATTACCGGATGGTCGTGGCACTAGATTGGAATTATTGGAAGCTGGTTAATTGGAATTAAAAGCTTTTTAGATTTTATGGAAAATAGATGAAATATGTATTTTATATTTTTTCAATAATTTTGTTTATCCAAGGTGTTTTATTAGTCTTTGGGATATCCGTTTATGGTGCGAGACAAAAACTTGAGCCAAACATAGAAAATATATGTTTTTGCTTTATATTTTCTATAATATGTTTTATTTTTGCTAGAAATAAGAAGATACTGGATTTTTTTGAAACCATCAATGGTATAAATGGTAAAAGCAAAAAATAGAAATAATTAAATTTATATTTTTATAAATGGAGCAACTGAGGTTAAATTTACAAAAATATGTTTAATGATAATACATTCTTTGTTTAACAGGATATAGCAATATAAAAAAGACACTTGGAATAGAAAATGAACGCTAAATTTGGATTTATCTTTTTAGGTTGTATTTTTCTTTTGGAAGCCATTTGGGCTTTATTTGGTGGCAAAATTTATTTTAGATTTCATGGTTGGCAAACAGTTGATGAAAAAAGTATTTTTGGATTTTTCATTGTTGGGTTATTTTTTATATGTTTAGGAACAAAATACAAAATAAAATACCCTGAATTCACAAAATGCCCTAAATGTAAAAAGAGCTACAATTATAGTGATACAATCAAAGGCAAATGTCCTAAGTGCAATATTGATACAATAGAAATTGAGAAATATTATAAGCAATTTCCAAGCGAATTAGAAAATTTGGAAACAGATATAAAAGATAACAAAAAATGAAAAAATTTCTAATTATTTTTTTTGGTAGCATATTATGTATCGGCTTTATAGTAATCCTAAAACTTCTCTTTGGAGAATACTATGGAGATATTATTTTTGCTGGGATAATCTTAACAAATATATATTACATAATTAAAAACGGCATAAAAAAGAGTGACTTTCAGAAAAAGAATTTTAAAACAATGGACGTCACAATAGGTGGCGTCTCTTTGATACAGGCTATATTTGTATTTATAATGTGGGTTGGTTACAATGCCACAAGAGGATAAGCATAAAAGTTGGCGTTTTGGATAAAACAACGTTTAAATCTGTTAAATTTAAGCAAGAGTTAAATTCAAAAATCCAAATGACATTAATAAAGCCAAACCTAAATTCTTTAGAATTTCTCGATTAAAAAGCCATAGGGAGAAATTTAGGAAATGGATATGATAGTAAATAAAAATGATAAGCAGCACCGTCTAACAAATGGACAGTTAGTGGAAAAGTGAAAAATAAATGAACTATTTAATAGGTTTTATTATTTTTGCCGGAGGGCTGTCTATACTCATAGATCCAACTCCACCGATAAATATTTTTAGTCTGCCAAAAGGAGATGTTATCCCTTATGGTCTAAATATACCAGTCGGATTGGTCATGGCGATGCTTGGCTTGCTTTTTATATATAGGGAGTTAAAAAAGTAGTTGAGGAACTGTAAATTTGACCCTTGTTGGCTTAAAGGCAATGAAAAATGAGTAATTTCTTTATATCTATTGGATTTTTGATAACTGCTATTCAAATTTTTACTAGCAAGAAAATGGCAAGAGCATATGATAGTACCGACTACTCTTTGATGGGAGATTTCTACTTGCTTTCTGGTGTGACGGCATTAGCGGGCGCCATATTATTTTTTTGGCTTGGATATAGGTCTATTAAATTTAAAGATATCAAGAAAGAATTTGAATGCAAATGGTGTAATAGCTGCGGCAAAGCAATTAAAATCGGCAAAGATGTCTCTTGGTGCCCAGATTGTGGTAAGTCACTAACTAAATTTAATGACAAGCACGGTAAAAAAGCATCTAAAATATAGTACTCTTTCATTGGCTATGTAAGTTCCATATAAATTCATTTAAAATTTAGGCGATATTGCCAAGATAGGAAGTGGAATGGAAAAAGGTGAAAGAGTAGCTGTGGGTTGTATATCGTTTGTAGAGCTCGTTTTATGTATGGTCTATGGGAAGTACTATATTAGGGGCTGGAGTGAAGTCGATCTTCTCTCGGTCTCCTTTTTTGTTTGTACTTTTATCTATTGTGTTGCGCCATTTTTTGTCAAGAATAGCAAAGCAAGTGGCTTAATTAAATTTGACCTTCTGTCGTTCATTGCGTTGCTCTTGATATATCTACTAGGCTTTAGGCTTATCTTGAATATTTTTGATGGCTCTTATATGAAATATATAGCTATTTTTATATTTACTATTTTGGCTGCAAGAGTAATACTAAATTTGTTTGCAAAATATAAAAATAGTTAGCTTTTGTATTAGTGAAGATTTAAGTTTTATAATGTTTTGTATATTTAAACGCATAGGCTGGGGTTTCATAGGATTTATGTGCTTGCTTGACTGTATTTCTATGCTAGCTAACAAAAGTGTAAAAGTTGGTGAGAAGTTTTTTAAATTTGACGATGCTGGTTATTTATACTTACTACCAGCACTTGGTTTTTTGCTGTTAGGTATTTATGGTTTTTGGATGGCTTTTAGAAAAGAACCACCAGTCGTGCAAAGGCTAGAGGGCATGTGGTGCCCTGACTGCATGAAATTTTATCATATAGGCGAAACTACATGTGAAAAGTGCGGACAAGAGCTACTAAAAGGCTATAACACACACTATGAAACAAGGCCAAAACCAAAGACCGAGCCGCTGTTTAGGTCAAAATCTAGAAATAAAAAGCGAAAGTTAAAGAGGTAAATTTATAAATTTTGTAATGCAAAGGGGCGCAAGGCAAAAATAATTCAAAGGTAAAGTCATTTTGATTTTTGTTATTCTAGCGCTCTAGCTATCACCGACCACTCTTTTGCAAGTTTTTCAAGGCTAAATTTAGCATTCGCAGGGCTGGTTGATGGTAGTTTTATCACCTCTTTTTTTGTTGCTTTTATGATCTCATCTTCTAAATATTTTTTGCAAATTTCATAAGCTTTGCCGCCGTTTGCATAGACTTGCGTGATATTTGCCTCTTTAAATAATGGCTTTAAATTTGCAGGCACGATCTTGCTCATCTTAGCGTCGCTTGAGCCCTCTATATCGCATGATATCGCCGCGTCATATATCGCGATGTGGTGAGAGAGTAGAAATTTTATCTTTTCATTCGTGCTCGCAGGCAGTGGAGCGTTTAAAATCCCAGCCAGCACCCGCCAAAAGCGGTTTTGCGGATTTGTATAGTAAAAGCCAAATTTACGAGAGATGACAGAGGGAAATGAGCCTAGGATCAAAATTTTAGAGTTTTTATCAAAGATTGGCTTAAAAGGGTGCGTTTGGCTCATTTTCCACCTTTTAAATTTGAAAATTTAGCCGCCAAAAACGGCTAAATTTAATGAAATTTTCTCTTGCCGTTTAAATTTGGCAAGAGAAATTTAAATTTACTCAGCGCTTTGCGCAGCTTCGCTGCTCTCTACCTCGTCGCTAAAGTCAGCTAGGCTAAGGCGTTTTAGCTGGCGGTAGCGTCTTTGCGCGTCGGCCTTATTTTTAGCTAGTAGCTCGTCTGCGTGCTCAGGGTTGGTCTTTTTAAGCGAGTTGTAGCGAACTTCGTTTAGTAAAAACTCTTCATAAAGCGACCAGTCTGGCTCTTTTGAAGTGATTTTGAGCGGATTTTGTCCCTCTTTTAAAAGGCGCGGATCGTATAGATATGTCGGCCAGTATCCGCATTTTGTGGCGAGCTCGCCTTGGCCGCCTGACTGCGATAAGCCGCCTTTGATACCGTGAGCGATGCACGGAGAGTAGGCGATGATGAGGCTTGGGCCATCATAGGCTTCAGCCACTGCGATCGCTTTTATCACGTTTGCTTGGCTCGCGTTTGAGTTGATCTGCGCTACAAAAATGTTGCCGTAAGTCATCGCGATGTAGCCAAGGTCCTTTTTCTGAGCTGGCTTGCCGCTAGCCGTAAACTGCGCTATCGAGCCTGCGCGGCTTGATTTTGAGCTTTGGCCGCCAGTGTTTGAATAAACTTCGGTGTCGAGCACTAGCACATTTACGTTCTCACCGCTTGCTAGCACGTGGTCAAGTCCGCCAAATCCGATGTCATACGCCCAGCCGTCGCCACCGATGATCCATTGTGACTTTTTGACTAGGAATTTCTTAAGCTCTAAAATTTCTTTAACGCCTGGCGCGCTTAAATTTTGCTCTAAGATAGGCAATAAATTTTTCGTGATCTCTTGCGTTTTAACGCCATCATTTTTGAAATTTATCCAGTCGTTATAAAGCGCTGAAAGTGCGTTTGGTACGCTATCTATGTTGTTTCTCATTATATCTTCTATACGGTGGCGCATAGTCTCCATCGCTACGTTCATACCCATGCCAAACTCGGCGTTATCTTCAAATAGCGAGTTTGCCCACGCAACGCCCTTGCCTTCGTCATTTGTGGTGTACGGAGTAGATGGGGCTGAGCCGCCATATATCGAGCTACAACCAGTCGCGTTTGCAACGATCATGCGCTCGCCAAAGAGCCTTGTTATAAGCGTGATATACGGAGTTTCGCCGCATCCCGGGCAAGCGCCGTGGAATTCAAAGAGCGGCTTAGCAAAGCCAACGCCCTTAACGCTCTCTTTGTTCATGAGATCGTCTTTGTAAGCGACTTTTTTAAATAGATAATCAGCGTTTTCTTGCTCGTTTTTGCCTAGCTCTTCTTCAAGCGGCACCATGACGAGCGATTTTTCTTTACTTGGGCAGTTTTGAGCGCATAGCTCGCAGCCGGTGCAGTCTAGCGGGCTTACTTGGATTTTATATTTTAGTCCCTTGACCTCTTTGCCTTTGGCTTCTAAGTTGTGCTCTTTTACGCCTTGTGGTGCTGCGTTAAGCTCGTTCTCGTCTATCAAAAATGGCCTGATTACAGCGTGTGGGCAGACAAATGCGCACTGGTTGCACTGGATGCAGTTTTGCTCGATCCATTTTGGCACCATGACGCCAACGCCGCGTTTCTCGTAAGCCGTCGTGCCAGCTTCAAAGTGTCCGTCCTCGTAACCTATGAAGGCTGAGACTGGTAGGCTGTCACCGCGAGCCGCATTTATCGGTTTTACGACGTTTTCGATGAAGCTGTTGCCGATATATTTTTCATCTTTTTGATCATCATTTGCTAAATTTGCCCACGCAGGATCGACTGGCACTTTTATGAGGCCATTTGCGCCAACGTCGATAGCGTTGTAGTTCATCTGCACGATAGCTTCGCCTTTTTTAGCGTAGGCTTTGTGCGCGTACTCTTTCATATATTTTTGCGCATCTTCAAAAGGTATGATGTCTGCAAGCTTGAAAAATGCCGACTGCATTATGGTGTTTGTGCGGTTTTTAAGGCCGATGTCGTGTGCTAGCTTTGTTGCGTTTATGATGTAGAAATTTATATTTTTGCTAGCCAAAATTTTCTTAACTTTATTTGGCAGTTTGGCGATCGTCTGCTCTGCGTCCCAGATAGAGTTTAATAAAAATGTGCCGTTTTCTCTGATGCCATCAATGACGTCATAAATTTCAAGATATGCAGCGACTGAGCAGGCTACAAAGTGCGGGTTTGAGACGAGATAGGTCGAGCGGATCGGCTTTTTGCCAAAGCGAAGGTGCGAGCGCGTGTAGCCGCCTGATTTTTTACTATCGTAGGCAAAATATGCCTGAGCGTAAAGATCAGTCTTATCGCCGATGATCTTTATCGAGTTTTTGTTTGCGCCCACGGTGCCATCAGCGCCAAGTCCGTAAAATAAGCACTCTTTAACGCTATCATCGCTTAGTGAAATTTTCTCTCCAGTCGGTAACGACGTAAAAGTCACGTCATCAACGATACCAACCGTAAAGCCATCTTTTGGCTCGCTTTGGTTTAAATTTTTAAACACAGCTAGCATTTGCGCAGGATCGACGTCCTTTGAGCTTAGGCCGTATCTGCCGCCAACGATCACTGGAGCGTCCTTTTGGCCGTAAAATGCAGCTTTTATATCAAGATATAGCGGCTCACCAAGACTGCCAGGCTCTTTTGTGCGGTCAAGGACGGCTATTTTTTTTACGCTCTTTGGCATCACGTCAAAGAGATACTTCGTGCTAAATGGGCGGTATAAATGCACCTTGATAATGCCCACCTTTTCGCCTTTTGCGTTTAGATAGTCCACGACCTCTTCAAGAGTTTGCGTCACTGAGCCCATAGCCACAATGACACGTGTCGCTTCTGGGTCGCCGTAGTAGTTAAACGGCTTGTAGTCACGGCCAGTGATCTTTGAAATTTCGGCTAGATACTCTGCTACGATATCTGGCACCGCGTCATAGAAGCGGTTGCTTAGCTCTCTTGTTTGAAAATATATATCGTCATTTTGCGCTGTGCCACGAGTTTTTGGGCTCTCTGGACTTAGCGCATTGTCTCTAAATTTCTGCAACGCTTCGCGGTCAAGAAGTCTGTCAAAGTGCGCGTAGTCCATCACTTCTACTTTTTGAATTTCATGGCTCGTTCTAAAGCCATCAAAGAAGTGTAAAAATGGCACTCTGCCTTTTATCGCTGCTAAATGCGCAACTCCTGCTATATCCATCACCTCTTGCACTGAGCCGCTTGCTAGCATAGCAAAGCCGGTTTGGCGACAGGCATAGATGTCTTGGTGGTCGCCAAATATTGAAAGAGCCTGCGCTGCTAGAGAGCGAGCTGAGACGTGGATTACGCCAGGGAGGAGCTGGCCTGCTATCTTATACATATTTGGAATTTTTAAAAGTAGGCCTTGAGAAGCTGTGTAGGTCGTAGTTAGGGCGCCAACTTGTAGCGAGCCATGCACCGTGCCAGCTGCGCCGCCTTCGCTTTGCATTTCGACCACTTTTACTGGCATACCAAATAAATTTTTCTTGCCCTGCGCTGCCCAAAGGTCAGTGTAGTCAGCCATAGGCGAGCTAGGAGTGATAGGGTAAATTCCAGCTACTTCGGTAAATGCGTATGACGCATAAGCTGCGGCCTCGTTTCCGTCCATAGTTTTCATTATTTTTGACATATTTCCGCCTTAAAATTATCTTAAAAATGGCTTTATTATAAAGAAATAATCCAAAATTTGTCATTAATCTCTATCATTAAAAAATTAAAATTTATAAATAACTAAGATGTAAGTCAAATTTTAATATTGTAGAGGCAAAGTAAAAAGGATAAAATTTTGATAAATGTCCATAAAATAGCCTATCTAAGGGTTATCGCGTTAGCTTTTGCAGCTTTTATATTTAATACAACTGAGTTCGTGCCGGTGCCGCTTTTAAGCGATATAGCAAAGGATTTTGGCATGAGTACGGCTGATACTGGGCTCATCATCACGATATATGCGTGGAGTGTGACGATACTCTCGCTACCATTTATGCTGCTAACTGCAAATTTAGAGCGAAGGTCGCTACTTTTAAAGGTTTTTATCATCTTTGTCGCTTCTCACGCACTTTGCGCTGTTGCTTGGAATTTTACTGTTTTAGTCATAGCTCGCGTGCTAATAGCCATCTCGCACGCCATATTTTGGTCGATCACTGCCTCGCTTGCTGTTAGAGTTGCGCCTATCAATAAAAGCTCGCAAGCTCTGGGGCTTTTAGCGCTTGGCACATCGATGGCGATGATACTTGGCTTGCCACTTGGCAGGATTTTAGGTGATAGCTTGGGCTGGCGTGTCACATTTGGGCTCATAGGGATCTTTGCTGTGGGCGTTGGCGCTTGGCTATATAAAATTTTGCCACTTTTGCCTAGTAAGAACTCAGGCTCGCTAAAAAGCTTGCCAGAGTTAGCAAGAAATGGCTTTTTGATGGTGATATTTTTGCTAACTGCTATCGTTATCAGCGCGCATTTTAGCACTTATAGCTACATCGAGCCATTTGCTAAAGATATTAGCGGCTTTGATGGTAAATTTATCACCATATTTTTGCTTTTATTTGGCGTCGCTGGTATCGTAGCAAGCTGGCTTTTCTCTAAATTTTATAAGCTCATACCAAATGCTTTTACGGCTATTTCAATAGCGATCATTTTAGCCTGCTTACTGACGTTAAATTTGATCGCTACTAATGAGACTTTTATGCTTGCGCTTGCCTTTATCTGGGGTCTTGGCATAGCTGGGATAAATATGAGCTTTCAGATAAAGGTATTAAGCTTAGCCTCAAATGCCACGGACGCTGCGATGGCGATATATTCAGCCATTTATAACATCGGCATAGGAGCTGGCGCGCTAATAGGTCATCAAACGATAGTTCATCTTGGCGAGCAAAATATCGGCAACGTTGGCAGCTTTTTTGCGGCAACTGGACTTGTCATCTTTCTTGTTGCGGCGGTTAAATTTAGGGCAAAAGAGCCCCAAAAGTAAATTAAATGAAAATTTTTATTTTAGTTTAAAAAAAGGTTTTCTGCACTAGAATTTGACCAGTTAAATTCGCTCAAAGGAGTATAAAATGGCTTTTGGGGGTATTATAATTGGTCTAGTGACCCTTTTTGTAGTGGGATATGCCATCGTCAAAGGCAAATACGCGCCACTCGTTCTCTTTCTCTCTGGCGTTTTTATGCTGATCTGCTCGGTCATGCTTGGCACTGGGCACTTTATGCCAAAGCAGGCTGTGCCAACAGGAAATGAATATTTTAACATCGTAGAATTTATACGCTACATGTTCTCAAACAGGCTTTCAAATCTTGGCCTCATCATCATGTTTATGGTCGGTTTTGCAAGCTATATGACGCACATCGGAGCAAACCACGCCTTCGTTGGTATTGCTACAAAGCGCTTTAAGATGATAAAAAACCCTTACATTATGGTTTTTGTCGCATTTTTAGTCGCAAAGCTCATTAGTATGGTTATCACCAGTGCCGTTGGGCTGGGCGTTTTGTGCCTTGCGCTGCTTGGGCCAGTACTCATCTCGCTTGGGCTAAATAAACTAACTGTTGGCTCGATCTGCGCTATGTCTGGAGCCGTTTCACTGGTGCTTCTTGGCGCTTCAACGGCCGCTGCTGCAAAGGCTACGCAGCTTAATATACTAGATTATGTATTTACCTATAAAATTCCAGCCGGTCTGCCAACGACGCTAGTTATCGGCATCGCTTTAGTCTTTTGGAACAGATATCTGGATAAAAAAGAGGGCTGGGTTTGTAGTGAGCATGTGGGCGATGTTATGGAGTTTGAGGGGACAAAGGACGAGCTTAAAGAGGCGCCTAAAATTTATGCACTACTGCCCTTTTTACCGATGATATTAGTCGTTGTATTCTCACGCTACGCTATCACTTCTATTAAGCTTGATATTTCAGCCATTATCATCATCTCAGTTGTCATTGCCATGATATTTGAGGCGATAAGGTGTAAATTTAAATTTGACGTTATTGCTGATGGGCTAAAGGTCTTTTTTAACGCTATGGGTAAGAGTTTAAGCGGCGTTGTCGTTTTAATCATCGCAGCTGGCGTCTTTGCGGAGGGCTTTAAGGCTCTTGGTATGATAGATGCGATCATAAAACTCGCAAATACTCTAGGACTTGCTGGCTTTGGCATGTCGGTGCTCTTTGTCGTTATCACAACGCTAGTTACTATCATCTCTGGCTCAAACGGAGCGAGCTTTTATCCGCTCATAGAGATGGTGCCACAAATCGCATCTAAACTAAACGTAAGCTCAGTCATGCTGGTACTTCCTATGCACCAAGCCTCAACGATCGCTCGTCCGATCTCGCCAGTATCAGGCGTAGTCATCGCCATAGCTGGCATGCTAAAGTGCAGCCCAATGGATATCGTAAAACGCTGCAGTGTGCCTGCTATTTTGGGACTAGTAAGTCATCATATTTTTGTATTTTTACTTTCATTGTGAGGACGGTATGAAGCGAGTTGTTTGGGACTTTAGCGATGCTTATGGCGACATTGATAGTGCTAAATTTAAAGAGGCGTTTGAAAATTTAGAAGCTCTTATCTTAAAGGCTAGAAATTTAGCCAGCAAAAAAGAAGGTTTAAGCTTAGCCATAAATGCTTATGAACTTGCTTTTTGCGAGCTAAATTCACTTTTGGCATTTTGCAGGTGCAAGGCGAGCAATGACGTAAAAGACGAGCGAGCAAGCGCTGCGGAGATCCCACTTTTGATGAGTGGGGTAAATTTAGAAAAAGCAAAGCTAGCCATTTTTAATGCCATTGACGAGCTTGAAGGCTCAAATTTATTCTTTAAAAGTGATGAATTTAAAAAGATAAAGCCACTTTATGATGAGTACAAAAATAGCTATCAGCGTATGCTTAGCACAAAAAGTGGTGAAATTTATGATCAAATTTCACTTAGCAACTTTGCGCCGCTTTACGGTATATTTAGGCACCTAAACAACCTCATATCAGTAAAAGCAAAAAACGCCTCTGGCGAAGAAAGCACCTATAGCTACGCAAAATGCGCTGGCGTTTTAAAAGGCTCACCAGATCAAACTCTAAGAAAGAGCGTCTTTTGCGGGCTAAAAGAGCACTATGAAAAGCATGCAAATTTATACGCAGATTTGCTAAATATGCTAGCTGGCTTTAGGCTTAATAAATTTAATGCCGCAAAAACCGACTTTTTAACGCCAAGTCTGGAGCAAAATAAGATCAGCAAAGATACGCTTGAAGCGATGTTTGAGGCAGTTTGCATGAGGCTAGAGAAGATAAGAGAGTGCGTGAGCCTTAGGGCAAAGTACTTTCCAAACGGCGAAATTTACGCTTGTGACCTTTTGGCTCCCTCGCCATTTGCTAGCAAGGATAAATTTTCCTACGAAGAGGCTATAAATTTGATCCTTGCAGCACTTAGAAAGGTTGATAATGAAGCTTGTGAATTTGTTAATATGATGCTAGAAAAGGGCTGGATAGAGGCCGAGGTGCGTGACAATAAAGCGGCTGGGGCATTTTGCGTTTGGCTTGGTAAATTTAAGCAGCCACGACTTTTTTCAAGCTATACAGGTGCTCTATCTCACGTGATACAGCAGGCTCACGAGCTAGGCCATGCTTGGCACTACTGGCTCATGCGCGACATCTGTGCACTTCATCAAAAGCCGCCTATGAGCCTAGCTGAGTGCGCTAGTACATTTAATGAAGCCCTGCTTAGAAATCACCTTAGAAAAAGTAGCAGTAATGATAAATTTTGCTTTGATATCCTTTGGCAGGAGCTAAAGTCAGCGGCAAATTTCATGTTAAATATCGCCGTTAGATATGAGTTTGAAAGCGCCTTTTTAAAAGCTAGGCAAAATGGCGTTGTGAGCGTTAAAGAGATAGAAAATTTCATGCAGATAGCGTGGGATAAATTTTATGGCGAGACGACAAAAGATAGTGAGAGCATTTTGCCTTACTTTAAGCTGCATTTTTACAAAACAGATCAATACATCTACAACTATCCTTATATGATCGGCTATTTGATATCGCAGTTTTTAATAAGCGAATTTGAAAATGATAGCGGTAAATTTCTGGTAAGATATAAGGCATTTTTGATAGATAGTGGGGTGATGAGCGTTGAAGATCTTTTGCAAAAACACTTCAAAAAAGATGCCAGAAGAAGCGAATTTTGGCTTCAGTGTGTGGACCATGCTTTGGGCTACGCAGATGAGTTTAAAAAGCTAGAAAAGAAAATTAACTTTTAAATTTAACCTCCCAAAACAACCAAAAACGTTACAAATTTCTACAAATAAGTGATAATAAATATCATAACTAAGAATAATTTTAGCTAAGCTTTTTTATAATCGTTATCAGAAAAACAAATAAAAATTAGGAGCTTGTTATGTCAGTTTTAGTTATCGGAGCAGATGAGATCACGCCTATTAAGGCGGTTTTGCATGATTTGGGCGCTGAGAAGATAGAGCACTGGGATGCTAGAAATGAAAACCGCGTAAATCGCAAGCCGATCCCGCAAGATACTGAGTGCGTGGTGATGCTCACTAGCTTTTTAAACCACAACACGATGAAGACTATTAAAACTCAAGCAAAAAAGAGAAATATTCCTATCGTTTGTGCCAAAAGAAGCGTTAGTTGCGTATTTTGCGAGTATTGTAAGGTCTTTGGACTAGATAAGGAATTTGGATGCAAAGAATAATCGATGAAGTTCGGGTTTTTATCAGATATTGGCGAAATAACTCCAAGTATTTTTGCAAAGCTTGACAAGCTTTCGCGTGCGAAAATTTTCATCGCACTTTATAATGTTGGCGTTGAAAGCGAGCTAAAGATCCCGCTTTCTTACGCTAAATTTCTAAATTTCAAAGACATTTTTGAGGCTAGGATAAATTTCTTACTGCGTGAGAAATTTTTAAATTTTAAACCAGTTGATAGCTTTTGCATACCTTCAAACATCGTTATAAATGCTTATTTGAGAAATGACTTTAAAGGGTTGAAATTTGTAGCAAAAGAGCCAAAGATGGCAGCTGCAAAGATGATAAAGATGCTTTATAAAAGCGGAGAATTTGAGTTTTTCATTGATGCAGCGCAGATGTTTTGCCAGTTTGTTTATGATAAAATACGCCTCCGCCATCTGGACAAAGAGGTCGTGCTAAATGGTGGTGTCATCTCGGTCAAAAAAAATGGCAAAAATTTACTCAATGTCATGCCAAGCTTTAAAAGGGTGAGCTTTGATGATATGAGAAATTTAAACGACGACATCGATGCAGCCGTTTGCGCGCTTGGTCACGAGTGCGAGATGGTCTATATCGTTTGCCCTAGAAATGAGGAATTTAGGCGGCACGTTGAGGTTAGACACTGCTTTGCAAGAGGGTGCATAAAGCTCGTGCCTTATACGATTATTAGTAAAATTTTTTAAAAAGGATAAAAATGATAGGTATAGTTTATGGAAGCAGCATGGGAAATACCGAAGATGCAGCAAAACTTATAAGCGAGGGCTTGGGACTTGAAAACGAGCTTTTAAACGTCTCTGACGTGGACGGGGCAAAGATAAATAGCTTTGATAAGCTCATCCTTGGCACATCGACTTGGGGTAGTGGCGACCTGCAAGATGACTGGGATGCGTTTGACTTTAAAGCGTTAAATTTAAACGGCAAAACGGTCGCTGTTTTTGGAATGGGCGATAGCGAGAGCTACTCAGATGAGTACTGTAACGGCATGGCAAAGCTCTACGATGAGGTTGTAAAAGCTGGCGCAAAAGTAGTTGGCGAAGTTAGCACTGATGGATATACATTTGATGGCTCTGATGCCGTAAGAAATGGTAAATTTGTAGGTCTAGCGCTTGACGCTGATAACCAAAGTGACAAGACAGAGGGTAGAATTTCAGCTTGGATCGAGCAGATAAAACCATACTTTGCATAGTTAATTTAGCTAGATTTTCTAGCTAAATTTATATATCCATAGCCGAGATGAAGCTTTTTATCCTCTCATTTTGGCTGTTAAAAAACTCATCAACTAAGCCATCAAAGGCGATCACACCTTTATCTAAAAACAAAATTCTATCAGCTATCTTTCTAGCAAAATTCATATTATGAGTGACTATGATCATAGACTTTTTCTCTTTTGCAAGAGATAAGATGACCTTTAAAACTTCAGCCTCAAGCTCTGGATCAAGCGCGCTTGTAGGTTCGTCAAGTAGCAAAAAGTATGGATTTACAGCTAGCGCTCTAGCGATGGCCACGCGCTGTGCTTGTCCGCCTGAGAGCCTGTTTGGATAGGTATCTTCTTTATGGCTAAGTCCAACTTTAGCTAAAAACTCTTTTGCCTCTTTTATCGCCTCGTTTTTATCCTTTTTTTGAACGTAGATCGGAGCTTCTGTGACATTTTGAAGCGCTGTTAGGTGTGGAAAGAGGTTGAAACTTTGAAAGACCATGCCTGTTTTTTTACGAATTTCTAAAAGCTCTTTTGAGCTAAGCTTCTCTTTAAAATTTACACTCCTATCATCTACCTCTAAAGTGCCGCTTTGTGGGATCTCAAGTAAATTTATGCATCTAAGAAGTGTTGATTTGCCACAACCTGATGAGCCAACGATCACGGTCGTTTGCCCCTCTTTAAAGCTTGTATTTATGTTATCTAGCACCAAATGATCGCCGTAAGATTTGCTTATATTTTTAAAATTTATAGCCATTAGACATACCTTGAGACAGCTTTTTCAAGCCTTGATTGAAGATAGGTTAAAAGTGTGCAAACCACTAGATAGATGAGTGCTGCTAGGATGTAGAGGATGAGTGGCTCAAAGGTTCTTGCTGCGATCCTTTGAGCAACCATAAACATATCCACCATCGTTATAGAAGCCGCTAGTGAAGTGTCTTTAACAAGACCTATAAATGTGTTAGAAAGCGGAGGGAGCGAGATCCTCACTGCTTGAGGTGCGATGATGCGCTTTAAAATTTGATAGTGTGTCATGCCAAGCGATGTGGCAGCCTCCCACTGACCTTTTGGCACAGAAAGTATGGCAGCCCTTACAGACTCAGACGCATAAGCGCCCACGTTTAGGCTAAATGCGATAGTAGCAGCACTCCAAGTATCAAGCGTGATACCGATGCTAGGAAGCCCGTAAAATACGATGAAAAGCTGCACAAGAAGCGGAGTACCGCGAAATATCCAAACATAGGTGGCAAATATAAATTTTAAAATTTTTATATTTGAAAGCCTCGCTACTGCTGTGATAATGGCGATGACAAGCCCTAGCGAAAACGAGAGCAAAGTAAGTGGGATCGTCACTTTTAAAAGTGCGATGATCATCGGTAGCGTCGAGCTTGAAACAAGCTCGATCACTCTATCTAAATTTTCCATTTTTGCCTTGTTGGTTTATAAATTTATTTTGAGACGTCTTTGCCAAAGTAGCTTTTTGAGATGGCTTCTAGTTTGCCCTCTTTTGAAAGCTCGTTTAGTGCATTTGAAATTTGCTCTGCAAGCTCGGCGTTGTCTTTTTTAACAGCTGCTGCTGTGTAGTCTTTCTCGTCAAGTGAGGCAGCTATCTTTACAGGTGCATTTGGACGCTCTTTTATGAAGTCGTAAAATACGATGTTATCTCTTACAACAGCATCTACACGCCTTGATATAAGAAGCTCCATACTTTTAGCAAAACTATCTGTTACGACGTGCTCAGCACCGTATTTTACGGCTACTTTCGCCCAGTTGCTAGTTGCTGAGTCGGCATCTTTTTTGCCTTTTAGATCAGCAAAACTTTTTATCTCGTTATTATCTTTTCTAGTGATGATAGTGCCAAATGTCACAGTATAAGGCACTGAAAAAGCATACTTTTTCTTTCTCTCATCAGTTATACTTACTTGGTTAAATACAACGTCTGCTTTGCCAGCGTCAAATGCTGCTAGCATCGCGTCCCATGGAGCTGTTAGAAACTCAACTTTTAAATTTAGCTTTTGCGCTACTGCTCTTGCGATATCTACGTCGTATCCTATTAGCTCATTTTTGTCATTATAAAATGTAAAAGGTGCGTAAGTGCCTTCTGTCGCTACTGTTAGCACGCCATCTTTTATAGTTTTTGCTTGTAAATTTAGAGCCATTGCAAGCACTGCTACCACTTTTAATAAATTTGTAAATTTCATTTTGATCCTTTATTTTGAAATATCTTTTCCAAAATATTTCATCGAAATTTCGCTTATCTTGCCCTCGGCTTTTAGCTCATCAAGCGCTTTGTTTATCGCTTCTAGTAGCTCGGTGTTGCCTTTTTTAAGAAGTGCAGCTGTTGGCATCGGCTCATTGCTAGTATATGCGATCTTTAGCGGTGCATTTGGGCGTTGTTTGATGTAGTCAAAAAATGTGACATTATCATTTATCGTATCGTCAGCTCTTTTTGAGATGATAAGCTCCACGCCTTTGCTAAAGCCATCAGCCACGACCACTGTTGCGCCGTTTTTCTCGGCTATCGCTGCCCAGTTGCTAGTTGCAGAGTGCACGCTTTTTTTGCCCTTTAGATCAGCAAAACTTTTGATGTCGTTATTGTCTTTATGCACGACTATTACGGGATATGGCATGGTGTAAGGCACGCTCATATCATACTTTTTCTTTCTATCTTCGTTTATGCTAACTTGGTTAAAAACGACATCTGCTTTGCCAGCGTCAAATGCAGCTAACATCGCATCCCATGGGGCTGTTAGAAACTCAACTTTTAAATTTAGCTTCTTTGCTACCGCTTTTGCGATATCTACGTCATAACCTACTAGCTCGCCCTTTTCGTCATAAAATGAGTAAGGTGAGTAAGTGCCTTCAGTTGCAACTATAAGCTCGCCTTTTTTGATAGTTGAAGCATTTAAATTTAAAGCTAAAAAAGCACCTGCGATAAAGCCAAAAATGGGCTTAAAATTCATTAATTCTCCTTATTTAGAAATGTCTTTGCCGAAGTATTTAAGCGAAATTTCGCTTAAAACTCCTTCTTTGCTAAGCTCATTTAGGGCATTATTTATCTTATTTAGTAGCTCTTTGTTACCTTTTTTAACAATCGCGGCCGTATACATCGGCTCATCGCCAGCTTCGATGATCTTTATAGGGGCGTTTGGATGTTGTTTGATGTAGTCATAAAACATCACCGCATCATCTATCGTATCATCGGCTCTTTTTGTGATGATCAAATTTATCTGATCGCTCAAACTATCAGCCACAACTAGCTTGGCGCCATACTTTTCAACTGTTGGTATCCACATGCTATTTACTGAATGCACGCTTCTTTTGCCTTTTAGATCAGCAAAACTTTTGATGTCACTATTATCTTTATGCACGACGATGGCCGAGTAAGAGACCATATATGGTACGCTGTAGTCATACTTTTTCTTTCGCTCGTCGGTTATACTTACTTGGTTAAACACCACGTCCGCCTTGTCTGCGTCAAATGCCGCTAGCATCGCATCCCATGAAGCTTCGATAAATTTTGGCTTTACGCCTAGTTTTTTAGCCACGGCTCTTGCTATCTCTACATCATAGCCCATTAGCTCATCTTTTTCATTGTGAAATGAAAATGGCGAATAAACGCCTTCCGTTGCTATCCTTATGACGCCATCTTTTTTGATCTGCTCGTAAGAATTTGCCAAGGCAGAATTTAAAGAGAGCAAACAGCCAACTACGCAGAGCGCACCAAATTTAAAAGCACTAGAAAATTTCATACAAAACTCCTTATTAAGAAAAATAAAATCAATAATGGAATTTGCAAAAAAAGATAAATTTAAGATTTATGCAAATGTCAGTCGCAACTGCGACCTAGGTAATGTTTTGGCGCTATTTTATCACAAAAATAAAAGGGCGGCGTCTCACTCCGCTAAAAGTGAGACCGCTAGAGCTTTTACCCCCTTAAAATCAACCTTGCCGCTTGCAAGCGTTGGTATATCATCAACGATAAATATATAACTTGGCATCATTATAGGAGCTAGGCTGCTTTCTTTTAAAATTTGCTCGATATTCTCAGGCTCTGTGCCACTTTTTACTAAAAGTGCGATCGCTTCGCCTTTTTTGCTATCTGGCACGTTTGCGCTGCTAAAGACGACGTCGCCCCCAAGCACCTTTGCAAGCTCTTCTTCGACACTTCCAAGGCTTATCATCTCGCCGCCTATCTTGGCAAATCTTGAATACCTATCGACGATAAACACAAAGCCGTTTTCATCGATGTGGCCTTTATCGCCAGTTTTATAGTATCTTACGCCGTCAATGTGTGTGATGACTTCGTTTGTTTTGGCCTCGTCGTTTAGATAGCCCTTCATCACCTGCGATCCGCCGATAACGATGAGTCCGTCTGTGCCAGTTTCTAGCTCTTCAAGCGTCTCTGGGTCGATTATTTTTATAATGGTGCCAGGCAGAGGCATGCCAACGCTGCCAGGTCTATTAAATGTAAGCTCTTTTAGGCTCTCTTTTTCTAGGATATTTGGCATATTTACAGCAGCTACTGGTGCCGTTTCGGTCGCGCCATATCCTTCATAAATTTCTATGCCAAATTTGAGCCTAAACTCGTCTTTTATCTCAGGTTTTAGCTTTTCAGCCCCAGCTACGACCATTCTGGCACTTTGAAACATCAGCGGATGAAGCTTTTTGTTTCTGGTGTAGAGCCTAAAGAAGGTCGAGGTGCCAAAGATGATGCTGGCGCTGTGTCTTGCGGCCATTTTGCCGATAGTCGCTCCATCTGTTGGGTCAGGCACGCTTACCATTTTTACGCCCTCGCAAAGCGGCATGAGCGTGGTGACTGTTAGGCCAAATGAGTGAAATACTGGGAGTGAGTTTAAGATCACGTCATCTTTTTTGAAATTTAGAAGTTCGCTTATTTGCTTAATGTTTGCAAGTAAATTTTTATGGCTTAGCTCGATGCCTTTTGGCTCGCCCTCGCTGCCGCTACTAAATAAAATGGTAGCTGTATCCTCTAAGCTTACACGCTTAAAATAGCAAAGCTTAATAAGCCAAGTTGGGGCAAAAAACGCAGTTAAAAGTGCTAAAAATTTCTCTTTTTTTGAGACGCTGGCTGAGAGATCTTCTGCAAATTTAGCCTTGCCGCTCATCGCATCTTTTAGATCAAAGCCCTTAAGTGCGAGCTTTTCAAGAAATTTGCTGGAGGTTATCACCGTGTTTATATTTGCCTTTCTTAGGGCGTGATTTAGTGAGGTCTCATTTAGCGTGTAGTTTAAATTTACGCTCACTTTGCCCATTGCAAGAAGCGCCATATTTACGATGGCTGCGATGCTTGAGCTAGGTAGTAAGATGCCTATATTTTTCTCATCTTTTAGCTCGCGTTTGAAAATTTTGATAAAGACTAAAACGGCTGTTATAAATTTCAAGTTGCTTAAATTTAGTCCAGTGCTGTCGCTCACGCACTCTTTAAATTTATCCTCTTTTGCGTTATTTAGCCATTCGCTTGTTAGCGGTTTTTGCCTTGAGATAAAGCTCTCCCACGATGAAAAGCTAAGCTCAAGCACCTTTTGCTTCATCTTTGCAGCGTTTATAAATGTAGTTATTGGCTTGCCAAAGGCGACGATGATGTCGCGTCTGCCGTTTTTAGAAGTAAGGTCTTTGTAAAATTTACTAGCTCTTGAAAAGCTCGAACCCCAAAGGCCACGAAGATAAAATGGCACGATGCAAATTTCTTCTAGATCTCTGATGATAAGCTCAAAGCCCTTTTGAAATTCATTTATCTGGCCGTTGTAGCTGATGTGCCCCTCTGGGAAAAGTGCGACCACTTCGCCATTTTTTAGGCACTCACGCACAAGCTCGATCGACTCTTTGCTAGCTCCTGCGCCTATAGGGATCACTTTGAAAAATTTAAAAATTTGCTTTAGATACCATTTGTTATAGATCGTTCTATACATGACAAATCTTATGCCCCTAGGGCTTGCAGCTTGAAGCACGAGCCAGTCGATCCAGCTGATGTGATTGCCAAGAAGCAGCGCGCCGCCACTTTGCGGTAAATTTTGAAGCCCTTCAACGAAAAAGCGGTACTTTGTCTTTAAAAATGGCAGTAAAAGTAGCCTTGTAAAAAGATGTGGAAGCTGTAAAATGGCGTAAAAACTGCCGATTAGGCAAACAAGCGCTGTAAAGACAAAGAGCCCAGTGGTTGAAATTTCAAAATATACTAAGCCTATGCCAATGGCTAGAAATAGCAGCATTGAGACGTTTTGCAAGAAGTTGTTTGCTGCCATTATCTTGCCAGTGCTCTTTTGCGGGGCAAAGTACTGGATCATCGCATTTAACGGCACTATGAAAATTCCACCAAAAAAGCCAAATGCAAATGAGCTAAGGCTCACTACGCCGATATTTGAGCCAAAAGCGAAAAATAATAGCGAGAAAAATATACCAATAGCGCCCATCGGCACGATGCCAAGCTCGATGTGTAGCTTTGACATAGAGCCAGCCACGTATGAGCCAAATGCGATACCTATGGCGCTTACTGCAAGGATCGCCTGCACTGCTAGAGAGCTGTCGTCATTAAAAACTGCCTTGTAGTGAGCTGGGAAGGCTGCTATGATGATCTGAGAGATGCCCCAAAATATGCTAAGTCCAGCGATGCTTAGCCAGATATTTTTATCTGATCTTACCTCTTTTAAATTCTCTCTTAAGTAGCTAAGGCTGATGTATTTTTTGAGCTCAAATTCTCCGCTTTGTTCGTTTGTTTCGCTGATATAAGGTAGCTTGTAGGCAAAAAATGCCTCAAGTGCGCTAAAAACGACCAAAAAGATGCCGATAGGATAGACGCTTTTTAAAATTTCTTCTGAGTTTTCGCCTTGGATGTATAAATTTTCAAATATAAATGAAAATAAAAATGAGCTAACAAGTATCGCTACGATGGTAAGCGCTTGGATGACGCCGTTTGCTGTGCCAAGTCGCTCAGTGCCGACGAGGGCTTTGATGATGCCATATTTTGCAGGCGAGTAGATCGCGCTTTGAGCAGCTAGTATGAGAGTGAGTGCAAATGCCACGCCAAAAGCGCCCAAAAGGTAGCTAATAAACACCGCAACGCTGATAACAACGCCAAAGACGGCGCAAATTCTAATAACCTTTGTCTTTGCAAATTTGTCATTTATAAAGCTTGAAGGCGAAAATAAAAATATAAATGGAAGTAAGATCATCGCGTTTATAACGGCTGTTAGGATGAAAAGCGTGTCGCCTGAGTAGGTCTTTAAAAGGACGTTTTGGATGGTGATTTTGTGTGCTAGATCGACACTTGCGTTTAAAAATGCGATCGCAAGGTAGGGCAAAAAGCCAGCGACTTTTAGTAAATTCCTCATGAATAAAGCCTTTTTGGATTTAAAATTTTGTAAATCTAGCAGTAAAATATTTAAAATATCATTAATAAAAAACTCTAGTCATAAATTTTGTGGTGAAATTTCTTTGAAAAAATTTAAATTTTATATGCTTTTTGATAAAATCCGCCTATCAAAAAACAAGGAAAAATTTATCATGAACTATGAAATCATCGTCGTTGGCGGCGGACATGCTGGCATTGAGGCAAGTCTTGCGGCTGCTAGAATGGGCAAACAAACTTTACTGATCACGATATTAGCCGAGCAAATAGGCGCTGCAAGCTGTAACCCAGCCATCGGAGGCCTTGCAAAGGGGCATCTTGTAAAAGAGATCGACGCGCTTGGCGGTCAAATGGGGCTTACAACTGATGCAGTTGGTATCCAGTTTCGCGTGCTAAATGAGAGTAAAGGCCCAGCAGTACGTGGTAGCCGCGCTCAGATTGATATGGATAGATACCGCGTTTATATGAGAAATTTGCTTTTAAACACGCCAAATTTAGAAATTTCTCAAGAGATCGCTACTGAAATTTTAAGCGAAAATGGCGAGATAACAGGCGTTAAAACCCACCTAAATAACACATATAACGCAAAAAAAGTGATAATTACAACTGGCACATTTTTAAACGGGCTTATCCACGTTGGATTTAACAAACTTGAGGCTGGCCGTGTGGGTGAGCTAAGCGCAAAGGATCTAAGCTCTAGTCTAAGGGAGCTTGGGCTAAATTTAGGCAGGCTAAAGACTGGAACATGCCCAAGGATCGACGCAAAAACGATAAATTTTGAAATTTTAGAAATGCAAGATGGCGATCAAGACCCAACGCCTTTTAGCTTTAGAACTAAAAATTTCTCTCCAACGCAGCTGCCATGCTACATCGCCTATACAAACGAAACCACGCACGAGATAATCCGCTCAAATTTCGACAAAGCGCCGCTTTTTACAGGTCAGATCGAAGGGATCGGACCAAGATATTGCCCAAGTATCGAGGATAAGATAAACCGCTTTGGCGACCGCGACAGACACCACCTTTTCATCGAGCCTCAGACCCTTGAAGCGACAGAGTACTACATAAACGGCTTTTCAACGAGCCTGCCTTATGAGGTGCAAGTGCAGATGCTCCGCTCTGTAAAGGGTTTTGAAAACGCTAAAATCGTAAGGCACGGATATGCTATCGAGTACGACTACGTCGAGCCAACACAGCTAAAACATAGCTTGGAGACTAAAAAGGTAAAAGGGCTATACTTGGCTGGGCAGATAAACGGCACGACAGGATACGAGGAGGCCGGCGCTCAGGGGCTAATGGCTGGTATAAACGCAGCGCTTTCGCTGGATAACAAAGAACCGCTTATCTTGCGCCGTGATGAGGCTTATATCGGCGTTTTGATAGATGACCTTGTCACAAAAGGGACAAAAGAGCCATATAGGATGTTTACGAGTAGGGCGGAGTACCGCTTGCTTTTGCGTGAGGAAAATGCCATTTTAAGGCTTGGCGGATATGGCCATGAGCTTGGGCTTCTTGATGACGAGACTTTTAATGAGATCGAAAATATAAGAAGAAATTTAAAAGAGGGGCTGGAGTTTTTAAACGAGACTCAGATCACGCCAAGCAAGGCAAATTTAGAGCTTTTAGCAAGTCTTGATGAAGAGCCGATCAGCCAAAACGTGAGCCTTCAAAAGATCGTCGCACGCAAGAGTTTTACGGCTGAGAAACTAAGAAAGCTTGATGAGAGATTTGTAAATTTAGACGATGCGAGTATGGATCAAATTTTAACCGAGTGCAAATATCAGCACTACATCGGCGAGCAAAAAAATCAGATCGAAAAAATGAAAGATATGATGGATGTAAAAATCCCTGAAAATTTTGACTTTAGAAGCATAAGCGGACTTAGTAACGAAGTGGTAGAAAAGCTTGAGAAATTTGCCCCGCCAACGCTCTTTGCGGCGAGTGAAATTTCGGGTATCACGCCAGCAGCGATTGACATTTTGCATATCTACATAAAGATGAGCGAGAAAAAGGCTTAAATTTAAGCCTTTTATGGTTTTAAAATTTAACTGGCGTTTAAAATTTAAAACAAAGTTGCTCATTTTTAATAGTTGCTATTTATAATTTTTTAAGTTTAATAAATTTTATTATTAAAATTTTCTATTTTACAAGCTCTAAAATAGAAAAATTTTTTATAATAACGTTTTGTCATTTAAGTCAAATTTCTCTTTTATAAAAAACTTAAAGTCATGATATACAGGCATTTTTAGATAAATTTAGTTCAAATTTTAGTGTAAAAAAAGCTTAAATTCACTTTATTTTTACAAACTATATTGTGAGATTATAGTTTTTTAATTTTTTGGGAGTATAATCGTTTAAATTTTATTTATAGAAAGGAAATTAATGTCAGTAAAGCAAGAAAGACGAAGCTTTATCGGCCTTGCGTTTGGTGCCGTGGCAGCTGTTGGTGGCGCGATGTCACTAGTTGCCATGAAAAAGACCTGGGATCCGCTCCCTAGCGTAAAAGCTGCTGGTTTTACAACTGTCGATCTAAGTCCGATCAAAGATGGCGAGATGAGACAGGTTGAGTGGCGTAAAAAACCTATTTTCATCCTCAAAAAAAGCCCAGATATGGCTAAAAACGACAAGAGAGATGTTGTCGTTGGAGATGCGAGATATGTAGTTCTTATCGGACTTTGCACGCACCTAGGATGTATCCCTGAGTATAAAGCGAGCAAGCAAATGTTTGTCTGTGCCTGTCATGGCGGCGAATTTAATGTTGATGGCGTGCAGACATACGGACCTCCACCAAGACCGCTTGATATCCCACCATTTAAGATAGATGGTACCAAGCTAGTTCTAGGCGAAACAAGCCCAGAATACGAAAAATTAGTAGCTAAAGCTTAGGAGGTTAGTGATGTCTTTATCTCATAAATCAACTGGCGTTATTGACTGGCTTGACCAACGCCTAGCTTTTACAAAGCTTATGAAGGTTCTAGTTAGCGAATACTGGATCCCAAAAAATATAAATTTCCTTTGGGCGATGGGTGTTATCCTAACGACACTTTTCTTGCTTTTGATCATCACTGGCTATTTGCTTATGATGTATTACAAACCAGACATACATTTAGCCTTTGACAGCGTAAATTACACTATTATGCAAGAGGTCGAGTATGGCTGGCTTTGGCGTCATATCCACGCAGTTTCAGCTTCTACGATATTTCTTATCATGTATATCCACTTGCTTACTGGACTTTACTATGGCTCATATAAAAGAGGCAGAGAGGTCATCTGGATAAGCGGTATGGTGCTATTTATCTGCTTTTCAGCAGAGGCATTTAGCGGCTACATGCTCCCATGGGGTCAGATGAGCTACTGGGCAGCGACTGTTATCACTCAGCTCTTTGGTGGTGTGCCAGTTATAGGCGATGCTTTGGTTGAGTGGATCAGGGGCGATTACGCAGTTGGTGACTCAACGCTTACTAGATTTTTCATGCTTCACGTCTGCTTGCTACCACTTGTAACTATCGTTGTTTTGGTTATCCACTTCTACTCATTAAGGATTCCTCACGTAAATAACCTAACAAGCGAAGATATCGATTTTGATGTAGAGGCACAAGAGTACTTGCATGGTGACAGAGCAAAAGCTAAAGTCATACCATTTTGGCCAGGATTTTTGGCAAAAGACTTTATGTATGTATCATTTTTTATGATCTTTGTCATATATCTTGTTTGCTATCACTTCAACTTTGCGATGGATCCTATCAACTTTGAGCCAGCAAATCCATTAAAAACTCCACCACACATCTATCCAGAGTGGTACTTCTTGTGGCAATATGAAATTTTACGTGGCTTCTTCTTTGATATAGCTGGAATTTCAGCTTATAATATCGGTCTTATCGCATTTGCATTCGCAGGTGTTGCGTTTATGCTTATACCACTTTTTGATAGAAGCGACCTTGTAGCTCCAGCTCACAAAAGACCACTATTTTTTGTATGGTTTTGGGTGCTGGTTGCTGACCTTATCGTCTTATCTATATATGGCAAGCTCCCAACAGGCGGCATCAACGACTGGATAGGATTTTACGCATCACTACTATTTTTAGTGCTATTTATAATCGCACTTCCAGTTATCACAATACTTGAAAGAAAAAGGGGCTAATCATGAAAGAGCTTAAAATTTTTGCCATCGTTGTTATCCTTTCAGGTATTTTATACTGGGGTATCGAGCCTTACGCTCATACAAAGCTTCATCCGCACACTGCAAATGCCGAGTATAACTTCTCAAAAGAAGATACTGACTATGCAAAACACTTTTTAGAGCAGAAAAAAGAGGCGCTTGAGGCTGCAAAAGCTAGCGGCAACAAGGCTAGCATCGATGCAGCTACAAAAGATGTTGAGACGGCACAAAAAATTCTTGATGACTATACAGCTTTTTGGGCTGATATAAATTCGATCGACCTTGCAAAAGGTGACGCAACAAAAGGTGCTGAGACATTTGGTGCAGCTGGATGTACAGGATGTCACGGCATCGAAGCAGCTGGTATGCCAGCTAGTATGGACGCTGAGACAGCTAGCCAAAGCTTTGGCGTAGTGCCACCAGATCTTAGCACAGCTGGTAAAATTTATGACGAGAGATTTTTGGCTGCACTCATCAAAAATCCAACTATGGCTGTAAAACTATCTCATAAATTTAATGACGAGCATCCTTATCCGATGACTGCATTTATGGGTGCTGGCGGCGATATAAATGCTGAGATCGCTGACATAGTTGCTTATCTTAAAAAGGTATCAGCTGAGGCGGATGCAAAGAGCAAGATCACTGAAGAAAAGGTATTTGCTGACGCATGTCAAAGATGCCACGATATGAAGTATGATAAAAAATATACTCTTAGCAACAAAGTAAGCCTTGCAGCATATATGGGCTCAAACCCACCAGATCTATCTATGATGATCCGCTCAAAAGGTGCTGACTACTTGCATAAATTTATAAACGATACTCAAAAGATGCTTCCTGGCACTGCGATGCCTAGAGTAGGCTTAAATAAAGCCGCTGAAGACGACATAGTATCTTACATAGAAAAAGTAGGCGACAGCAAAAAAGCTGAGCGCGAGAGCACTGGCATTTACGTGATGATATACTTCTTCATCTTGGGAATTTTTGCTTGGCTTTGGAAACGCAAAGTCTGGAGCGAACTCCACTAAAATTTAAGAGCCTTCTTGGCTCTTAAATTCTCTCTAGTAAATTTACATATATAAATAGGTATTTTTTAAAATTATTCTTTTATAAATTTAATCAAACTATTTTTGCAAATTCTAAAATCTCATTCACTCGCAAGAATTGGCTACTAAAATTCGGCTTCGCTTATCGCTTAGTTCAAATTTTAGAGCCAAAATCACTCGTTCATGAAATTTTAAAATTTGCTTGACACTTATATGATTTGATAAAGCAAATTTACAAATTTTAAAACTTTACTTGCTCGCCTTAGCAACTTACTAAATTTAGGGCTCATAGCTATTCGCCGCTAAATTTAGAAGCATGATATGCTCGTTCATAAATTTTAAAATTTGATAGAAATTTCTTAGAAGCAAACCGCATGCAGTGCTTTAGCACATTTGCATGCACTTTGAACGTGCGAGGGGTTTAGGGGATTTAAAAAGGGGGATAAGGGGACGGCCTCGTAACTCGAGTCCCTTTGTCCCCCTTTTGGATAAAAACGAAACATTAAATTTCTAAAAATCTTTTTGTAAATTTTAAAATTCCATTCACTCACAAGAATTGACTACTGATTTAGGTCTCGCAAAGCTTGCCACTAAAATCAGAGCCGAAATTACTCGTTCATGAAATTTTAAAATTTACTTGTTGCTTACCTGATTTAGCAAAACAAATTTGCAAATTTTAAAATCTTGCTCATTCGTCTTAGCAGACTACTAAATTTAGGCTGCACTTCGTTTAGCACTAAATTTAGAGCCGTGATATGCTCGCTTGTAAATTTTAAAATTTGCCTTTATTGATTGACTAGCTTAAATTTAGAGGTTAAAAGTATTTGAGAAATTTGCTGGAATTTTGTGTATGTGATATGCCGATGCTATCACGCCCAGTGTGCAAGAAAAGATGTGCTTAATAAAAGATGCGTCAAACGCAAGAATATTAACAGCCACTAAGCGAGTAAATTTACATTTTTAGCAAATTTACTCAACAAAACCACATAAATTTACGCAAAACAGCCAAATTTAACTCGCCGTAAAATCACACCAAACAGCTAGATTTCTTTGGCGATCTTGCTCATTTTGTTTATCAGCTCTTCACGCTCGCTTGATTTTAGGTTGCCGTATTGAAGCTTTGTCATCATCTGCATGAAGTCAAACTGCTTAAACATCTGCGCGTCGCTCTTTAGCTCTTTTTCAAGCTTTTCGTAGATCTTCTCTGTCTCTTTGTTTGCTTTTTCTAAATTTTGCAAAAAGCTTCCAGTAGCGCTTGCATCAAGGTCGTTTTTTGCAGCCTTGTCGATAGCATTTTTTAAATTTGATAAATTTTCAGAAATTTTCATCTGCACTTCCTTTTGGATTTTAAAATTTAGAGCAAATTTTATTCCTAAATTTCATCCCACCACTTTTTTCTAGGCGGATTTTGCACGCTGAAAACCTCTCCGATCATTGGCGTTGCGTAGTTTAGCTCAAGTTTTGTAGCCGCCTTTTCAAAACGCTTGATCGGCTCATCCCAAGCGTGATAAGAAAGATCAAATTTACCCCAATGCACCGGCACACCAAGCTTAGCTTCAAGATCTTTTAGCGCTTGCACTGACTCCTCTGGCTTCATGTGCACGTAGGGCCAGCCATCGCTGTAAGCGCCATTTTCTATGAAAACTAGATCAAATCCGCCAAATTTCTCATTTATCATCTTAAAATGCTCGCCATATCCGCCATCACCACTAAAGTAAAAGCTAAAGCCAGCCTCCTCTACCGCCCAGCCGCCCCAAAGTGTGGTATTTCTTTTAAATGTGCGCCCGCTAAAGTGCCTTGAAGGGCAAAAAGTGAAGTTTAAATTTCCTATCTTTTGCTCGTTAAACCAGTTAAACTCGTAAATTTTGCCTTCATCTACGCCCCATTTTACGAGGTGAGCCTTGACGCCAAGCGGTACTAGAAATTTAGCTATCCTACCCTTTAGCTCAAGGATCGTTTTATGGTCAAGATGGTCGTAGTGGTCGTGCGAGATGAGGGCGACGTCGATCACCTCTGGGTAGTTGCTAGCGGTGATGGTGTGCTCGTAGGCAAAGGGCTTGCCGCCAAGTGGAAGAGGGAATGCTCGGTGCAAAACTGGGTCTGTGATGATGATTTTGCCATCAAGCTTGCAAATTAGGCTAACGTGTCCAAGCCAGATAAACTCGCCATTTTTGAGGGCGTTTGCGTCAAATTTTAAATTTGGCAAAGGCTTAGTTGGTAGCTTGCCCTTTGGTGGAAAGAGTGCTTGAGGGACGTAATTTAACATAGACGCTTGCGGATTTTTCTTTACCATATCGATTGTCGGCTCTAAATTTATAAAAACTTTGCCATTAAAATTTGGTGAAGCCTCTATGAGCTTTTGGCTCTTGGCGTCTGGTGTGCCACCAAAAACAGGGGCAAATTTCATAAAAGCAAAAACTGAAGCGATAAACAAAACTATGACTATAAAAATTTCCATCAATGACCTTTTTAAATTTAAAAGTTGGATTATATTTTAGATTTTTAAATTTCAGTTTCATTTAATTAACCCAAGCTTAAAAAACTAATTTTTAAATTTAAACTTAATTAAGATAATTTTACTCTTTTTACTAATTATCTGTTATGAAATATTAATCTTTTTTGATTAATCACACGATAATAACGCCGTTTAATAGCATATCTTAAACTAATATAAAATAAAAATTTAATTTCAAAAATACAAAATTTGTCAGATAGCTGACGGAATTTAATCGCCAGAAGTTATAGAATTGTTTCAAAAATTTCAGGAAGGAGCGTTTGAGATGTTAAATAAAAATTTAACTATCTCTATTCATGTGATTAACAATCACTCTATTAGTGAGCAGGGCGGTCTTGCCTTGTTTTTTAGGAGGAATTTATGAAAAAACATAAATTTGTGATTGCCGATTCTAAACGCTGCATAGGATGTGCGACCTGTATGGCTGCATGTTTTAAAAGTGCTTATGAACGCGGCAAACTATCACGTGCAAGGCTAAGCGTCTTAAGAGAAGCTAGCGGTGTTATGCCGACTCAGTGCAGACAATGCGACGATGGCCCTTGCGCAAATGTATGCCCAACTGGAGCATTGCGATTTAATGATAATTGCATCGAGCTTCACGAGGAAATTTGTATAGGTTGCAAGATGTGCACGATCGCTTGCCCTTATGGTGCGATAAGCTCAAGTGCAGAGCTTATGCCTTCAGTAAATTACGCTGTCGAGCCAAAATACTATCTTGAAGTAGAGTCACAATCAGGCGCAAAAAACATCGCGGTAAAATGTGATATGTGCTTTGGCCGTGAAAATGGACCAGCTTGCGTTGATGTATGCCCAACAAGTGCTCTTATAATGGTAGATCCAGAAGAGGGCAAACATAAGCTTGGCAAGAGGATAGACTATGATGCAGCGAATAAATTTGCTACTAAAATTTTAAACGGACAAGGAGCATAAGATGACTACGGTTTATATGCTATTTCTTGTAAGTGCCGTCGTTAGTATCTTGCTCTACTGCGCTCCAAAAGCCGCTGTTAAAGTTGGTTTTGGACTAAGTGCTATAAGCTGCTTTTATGCGATGTGTCACTTCGTTGCAAATATGGGAGTAAGTGATAGCTTTGCTCTTATGGATGGCTTTTTGTATTCGCCAAAATTTGCGCTAAATCCACTTGGAAATTTCTTCAGCTTTGTCGTTGTTTTCATCGGATTTGCAAGTAGTGTTTATGGTATGAGCTATGCAGAAGAGTACATAAAAAAAGCAAACGTTGGTGTGTTTGCATGTTTGTTTAACACATTCATCCTTTCAATGCTTCTAGTAATCAGTGCTGATAATGTATTTTGCTTTGTTGTTTTATGGGAGCTTATGACTCTTGTATCATCATTTCTTATCATCGTCAATGACGGTAAAAATACACTTAAAGCGGTTATGGTATATCTTGGTATCGCACAAATCGGTGCATTTTGTATAACCTGTGGATTGCTTATCACAGCTTACTATGCAGGAAGCTTTGAATTTAGCGCATTTATGGGTGTTAAGATGCCATTTGGCGCTTCTGCTGCTGTATTTATACTATTCTTAGTCGGCTTTGGTAGTAAAGCTGGTATGTGGCCATTCCACGTTTGGCTTCCACAAGCTCACCCAGCAGCACCATCAAACGTTTCAGCCCTTATGTCAGGCGTTATGATTAAAGTTGCTCTATTTACACTAGTTAAATTTACACTTTACCTACCACTTAGCACATACTTTGGTCTTACAATACTCGCTCTTGGTGCAGCTAGCTCACTATTTGGTGTTTTATACGCTCTTTGCCAACACGACTTCAAAGCTTTGCTTGCTTACCACTCAGTTGAGAACATAGGCATCATCTTGCTAGGTCTTGGTACTGGTATCTACGGCGTTGCAGCTGGAAATTTAACACTTGCAGCAGTAGGTTTTCTAGCAGGTTGCTACCACGTAGTTAACCACGCTATATTTAAAGGTCTGCTTTTCCTTTGCGCTGGTTCAGTCATCCACGCTACTCATACACAAAATATGGACATCCTTGGTGGTCTTGCTAAAAAGATGCCATGGACAAGCCTTGGTATGTTTATAGGTATCATGGGTATCGCAGCTTTACCTCCAGTAAATGGCTTTGTTTCAGAGTGGTTTACATATCAAGGTATGCTTCAAGGTGCTATGGGAGAAGGAACATTAGTTAGATATGCATTTACACTTGGTGTCGTAGCTCTTGCGCTAACAGGCGTTTTGGTTGGTATGCACCTTAAACTTTACGCTGTTATCTTTGCAGGTACTCCAAGAGATCAAAAAATTTGGGAAAATGCTAAAGAGAGTCCGATAGGTATGGTTCTTGGTATGATCATCCTAATGATAGGCTGCGTTGGCTTTGGTCTTGGCGCAAACTACATAGTTGATTACATCATGCAAGCTGTAAATTCTATCGCTATAAGCGACTATAAAGCTAGCCTTGGTGCTATAAATGTAACTTCACCTATGGGTAGCATGATCTCAACTCCACTTATCGCTTTAGTCCTATGTGCGACTATGATTTTGCCATTTATCATCCTTGCTGTTATGAAAGCAAATAGAGATAAACCACGCGAAACTGATCCTTGGGCTTGTGGCTTTAAATATAGCTCACGTATGCAAATGACAGGTGGTCCATTTACTGGCGACCTTAGAAAAATTATGCAATGGCTATTTAGAGCTGATAAAAAAGTAGTTACTAGAAATTATTTTGACGCGGTTGAGTATCACAACCATCCAAAAGATATTTGGTGGGGAATGTTTTATGAGCCAGTCATTAAATGGTGTGTGAAATTTGCTGATAAGCTAGGTATCGTTCAAAGTGGTTATACAAATGTATATGCACTTTATATCTTGCTATATCTTTGTGTCATACTTGCTGTGGGCTACTTTTTAGTTTAGGAGACGAAAATGCAAACTATACTTTTAATGATATTTCAAGTAGTCGTTATCGTTTTGGTAGCTCCTTTGTTTGATGGTATGGCAAGAAAACTTAGAGCTAAACTTCAATCAAAACAAGGTAGCGATTTCTTTCAAACATATCGCGACATTATAAAGCTTTTTAGAAGAGGAAGAACCGTCCCTGAGTGCTCTCACTGGGTATTTAGATGGGCTCCATTTTTCCTTTTTGCAACTTCAGCTGCAGTGCTAGCTGCTATACCTATCACTTATAGCAAAGACACTGTATTTGGAGCATATTCAGATATATTTGTTATCCTCTATCTTGGTGCGCTACTTAGATTTGTATTTGGTGCAGCTTCAATGGATAGCGGCAACCCATTTGCGGCAACAGGTGGCGGCAGGGAGCAAATGCTTGGTGTTTATGTCGAGCCAGTTATGATTATGTGTTTAATCGTAGTTATGCTTGCAGCTAAAACATCAAATTTAGTTGAGATCCAAGAGATGGTAAGAACTGGCGTTATCGGATATCAAATTCCAAGTTTTGCTGTTGCTTCTATCGCATTTTTGTGGTGTATGTATGTTGAGACTGGTAGAAAGCCATTTGACTTAGCTGAAGCAGAACAAGAGCTTCAAGAGGGTGTTCTTGGTGAGTATGCTGGTAGCGACCTTGGCTTAGTTCAAGCATCACTTATATTAAAACAGTTTGCTATGATCGGACTTTTCCTAAGCATATTTGAGCCATGGAATTTTAGCAATCCTTTCTTAGCTATTATCGTTTTTGTGATAAAAACTGGAGTATTTTACGTCGCAGCTGTATTTATAGACAACTTTGGACCACGCTTTAAAATGACTTCATCTTTACGCAAAAATGCTCTTGGTGCACTTGCTATTTCGTTTGTTGCACTAACACTTTATGTAGTAGGAGCGTGAGATGCAAACACTAGATATATTAGCCATTTGCATGATCGTAACTTCGCTTGCGGTTTTTGGCCTTAGAAGCTTGAAACTCTCAATCATCGCTTATGCGATAGAGACGCTACTTTTAGTTAGTATATTTTTCTTGCTATCTGAGAAATTTAACGCTGAGCAGCTAAAAACTTGGGCGATCGTTGCGTTTTTTACCAAAGTTCTTTTCGTGCCAGGAATTTTGTTCTGGCTTATCAAAAAACTTGGCGTAGTTAGCGAAGATGAGCCAGTCGGTGGATTTTTTGTAAGTCCTGTTATTGCTATGGGATTTTCTCTAGCTCTTTCAATGAGTATCCACCCTATATTTTTAAAATTCTCTCTTATCAAAGAAGAGATTATGTTAATCGCTGCTGGAACAGTCTTTATGATGGGAATTTTTGGCTTCATGCTAAGAAACTCATTTGTAAAACAAATTCTAGCTTACTGCTTGTTTGAAAATGGCATCCATCTAAGCCTTGCTCTAATGGCTTACAACTCACATGAGCTAGTTGAGCTTGGAATTTTAACAGATGCGATATTTGCTGTTATTATCATGAGCGTTCTAGCGATTAGATTTTATAAAGCTTATGATAGCTTAGATACTTCTAAAGCTTCAAATTTAAGGGGTTAGAGATGGATAGTTTAGCTTTAATACTTATCATACCGCTCCTTGGTGCTTTGATCTTGTTTTTAAGTCCTAAAAACTATGCAGTACTTAGCGGACTTCATGTCTTGTTTTCTGCTGCGACATCAGTGGCTTTACTTAACAATGTTCTTAAAGTTTTAAGTGGCGGAACTTTTTATAGTTTTGATAAATTTTTATTCTTAGATAGCTTAGGCTGTGTTTTCTTAGTGCTTATCGCCGTAACTGGATTTATAGTAAATTTCTACTCTATCCACTATATGAGATGGGAACTTGAAGATGGACACATCCACTTAAGTGATCTTAAAAAATACTACGCACTAAGCCATGTATTTATCTTTACAATGACTTTAAGCGTTATTTGCAACAACGTTGCGTTTATGTGGGCAGCTATCGAGGCTACTACACTAGCTTCTGTATTTTTGGTTGCTATTCACAAAGATCAAAAATCAACAGAGAGTGGCTACAAATACATCGTTCTTTGTTCAATCGGTCTAGCATTTGCTCTTTATGCAACCGTTCTTCTATATTCAGCTACATATAGCACACTAGGAGACGGCGAGGCTTCTATGCAGTTTTCAAGCATAATGGCTAACGCTAAAAATTTAAATCCAGATGCAGCAAAACTTATCTTTGTGTTTGCGCTAATTGGTTTTGGTACAAAAGCTGGTCTTGCTCCAACTCACACTTGGTTGCCAGACGTTCACGCTGAAGGTCCAGCGCCTATCTCAGCATTGCTATCAGGCGTACTTTTAAAATGTGCGATGCTTGCGCTTTTAAGATACTACGCTATCGCAGCTCAAGCAGTTGGATTTAGCTTTGTTGAAGGCATAATGATCGTATCAGGAACTATCACACTTTTTGTAGCGGGATTTTTCCTAATTAGACAACACAACGTAAAAAGAATGTTTGCATACCACTCAATCGTTCACATGGGTGTTATCGCATTTGCACTTGGTGTTGGCGGTAAATTTGGTCTATTTGCAGCGATATTCCACTGCTTAGCTCACAGCTTCACAAAAGCTTTGGCTTTCTGCTCAACAGGTAACATAGCAAGAATTTACGGCCACAAAGATATGAGTAAGATGGGCGGCATGGTTAAGATCGCACCTATTACAACTATTATGTTTGGTGCAGCTGTATGCTCACTAGTTGGTGTTCCAGCATTTGCTATATTTGTTAGCGAATATAACGTCTTTGTTGGAGCTATCACAAGTGGTCAATACATCGCAGTTGCGCTATTTGCTATTGCACTTGCAGTTATTTTCATAGCTGACTTTGCGCACTTTAACATGGCAAGCTTTGGCGAGCCAAAAGGTGTGGTTGTTCATAATAAAGAGATGAGTTTGTTTGAAAATTTACCTCTTATAGCACTCTGTGCCCTTATCATAATCTTTGGCGTATGGCACGTAGATAGCTTTTATACGCTAGTAAATAACGGTGTTAATATAATGATGGGAGCTTTAAAATGAGAGGCGATAAATTTGTTGAAATCCTAAAAACAAAGGTAAAAATTTTAGAAGTAACTCGTCAAGCAGACGATCAGATCACAGTTTTGGTTGATAGAAATGATCTTCCACTAGCTGTTAAAACACTTTATTATGATATCGGTGGCTTTATAAGCACTATGATACCAAACGACGAGCGCCAGATAAATGGCTGCTATGCGCTTTACTATGCTATCTCAATGGAAGGTAGCAAGATGACTGAGGCAGACGACTTTGCAGCTGAGGATAAGTGCTTTATCACAGTTAAAACACTTATCCCAGGAAGCGATCCGACATTTCCATCAGTTACTCCACTTGTACCAGCTTGTGTTTGGTATGAAAGAGAAGCTTATGATATGTTTGGTCTAGTAGCTGAGGGACTACCTGATAAAAGACGTCTAGTTTTAAGTGATGACTGGCCAGACGGACTTCACCCACTTAGAAAAGATGCTATGGACTACCGCTACCGCCCTGATCCGGTTGATCACAGAGATGAGCCTGATGCAGAGTTTTTGTTCCCAACAGGCGATGCAGTAGTTGATGTACCACTTGGACCACTACACGTTACATCTGATGAGCCAGGCCACTTTAGACTTTTCTGCGATGGCGATGAGATCATCGACGCTGATTATCGCTTGTTCTATCAACACCGCGGTATGGAGAAGCTAGCTGAAAACAGAATGAACTATGATCAAATGGGCTATCTTGCAGAGCGCGTTTGCGGAATTTGCGGTTATGCTCACGCTATTGCTTGTATCGAAGCAGCAGAAAAAGCTATAAAGCTTGAAATCCCACTAAGAGCTCAAGCTATACGCGTCATCTGTCTTGAGATCGAGCGTCTTCACAGCCACCTTTTAAATATCGGTCTAGCTTGTGAGGTTACTGGTAACTACAACGCTTTCATGCATATCTTTAGGGTTCGTGAGTACTCTATGGAGCTAGCTCAACTTGTAACTGGCGGACGTAAAACATACGGCAACGTCGTTATGGGTGGCTTAAGACGTGATATGACAAACCATGAGATCAAAAAAGGCTTAGAGATCATCAATAAACTTGACATTCAAATTTCAGAAATTTGGGATGCAGTTTTGGAAGATAAACGCCAAATCGGACGCTGGAAAGGTGTAGGTATACTAGACCGCCAAATAGCACGTGACTTTAGCCCAGTTGGTCCAAATATGAGAGGCTCTGGCTTTAAACGTGATAACCGCTACGATCACCCATACGACTTCTTCAAACAGATAGAATTTGAAGTAGCAGTTGAGCATGGTTGCGATGTTTTTGCTCGTGAGATGGTTAGATATAAAGAGCTAAAAAGCTCTATCCATATCATCCGCCAATGCTTTGAGATGATGCCTCAAACTCCGATCATGATCGATCCTGTGACTATGATCAAGCCAGAGAATTTCGCACTTGGTCACGATGAGGCACCACGTGGTGAGAATGTTCACTGGATCATGCAAGGTAGCGCTCAAAAAGTATATCGCTGGAGATGTAGGGCTGCGACATATAACAACTGGCCAAGCCTAAGGTATCAATTTAGAGGAAACAACATAAGTGACGCTGCGCTTATCGTTTGCTCACTTGACCCTTGCTACTCATGCACCGAGCGTGTTACTTTGGTTGATGTAAGGACTAAAAAAAGTAAAATTTTAACAGAAAAAGACCTTAAAAAATTCTGTCAAGATGGCGGGGTTAGTAAGAAGGATTTAAGATGATGAAGTTATTTGACATCACAGAAAAATATGGAAAGGCGACATACGCCTATCCATTTGAGCCATATATTGTGCCTGAGAATTTCCGCGGTCAGCCAGACTATACATACGATCTTTGTATAGGTTGTGCAGCTTGCGGTATCGCTTGCCCTAGTAACGCAATAGAGCTTAAGATGAACGATGAGCAAACAAGACTTGTTTGGCAGTTTGACTGTGGTCGTTGCATATTCTGCGGACGCTGCGATGAGGTTTGCCCAACTGGAGCTGTAAGACTTAGCGATAGCTTTGAGCTTGCGGTTAAATTTGACAAGAGCGCTCTTATACAAAGAGGCGAGCTTGAGATGCAAACTTGCAAATGCTGCGGCAAGCCATTTACGCCAAAAAGGCTTATAAATTTTACTCTTGAAAAGCTTGGCACAGCAAATTTACTCCCAGGCAGACTTGAAGAGGCAAAAGAGTACCTTTTTATCTGCCCAGAGTGCAAGAAAAACCAATCTGCTGAGAGGCTAACAAAAGGCGTTGAGGAGGCTATAAAATGAGTCTATATCAAGTCCCAGAGGACATAAAAACAGCAAATGACCTAACTGCAAAGCTAGAGCATTTAAAAAATATCAAAAGAAGTTTTAGCGTTTATAGGATCGACTGCGGAAGTTGCAACGGTTGCGAGATCGAAATTTTCGCTGCTATCACTCCGATGTGGGATCCAGAGCGCTTTGGCTTTAAGCTTGTAGCAAACCCAAGACACGCTGATATCTTGCTTTGCTCAGGACCAGTCACAAGACAGATGTATTACCCACTTCTTCGTGCTTACGAGGCAGCTCCAGATCCTAAGATCGTAGTTGCTTTTGGTGCTTGTGGTAGCACAGGCGGAATTTTCCACGATGCTTATAGTGTTTGGGGTGGTATAGATAAGATAATCCCAGTTGATGTCTATATCCCAGGATGCCCTCCACACCCAGCAAGTGTTATTTATGGTCTAGGTATGGCTCTTGGTATCATCGATCAAAAGCTTCAGAAAAAAAGCTATGAAAATGACAGCACTACACCTCCTCCAGTTAAGAAGTCGGTAATGGGCGATATCTTGTTTGAGCGTGACTTGCATGCTGAAAGTAAAAGGCTAATGAGCTATATCTTTGGTAGAACACTATTTGAAAAATATATGGACGCTATCAAAGCTTCAAGCGATATCCACAACCCAGAGCTTGCACGTGAAGCGGTTATAGCAGCTATCAAAAAAGAAGATGATCCTAGATATGCTGAGTGTATGGCACTTTTGCATAATGATGTCTATCTAAAATACGCAAAAGCTGGTAAAAATTTTGCGATTGATGTTGATAGTGAGGTTTGGAGTAAAAGATGATACAAGTTTATAAGCTTACAAAAAGGCATATGGACGACAACGAGAAGCTTCCACGCGAGCTAAAGGAGATAAAAATTTTCTCCACTTGCGTGGGACACGGCGTTGGTACGATTGATTTTAGCGAGAAGATCTTAGAGCTAAGCGATGAGGAATTTGACGAGATGATCAAAAACTCAGGCGAATATGTGAAATTTAAGATCGGAAATTTAAGCAAGTATTTTGAAGTTGAAATTTTTGCTGAGCATATTGCTAGACTCTTGCCACAGCTTTGTGAGTGTAAGCTTAAAGAAATTTTGGCAAATTTAAAAGAGGGATATATTGTGCTTAGGAAGGACTTTTGATGAAAAAGGCCATCCTTTGCATCGGTAATCCTATGCGTGGCGATGATGATGTTGGCAATGAAGTCGGCCGCATCGTAGAGCACGAGCTAAAAGAGTGGAAGGTCTTTTTTGGGCAAGATGTGCCTGAGAATGAATTTTCAGCTATTAGAGAATTTGCGCCTGACATTTTGATAGTAGTCGATGCGATGAGTGGTTTTGATGAGGATAAGATAGAGTTTTTTGACCTAAGTGACGATAGAGACTATATCTACTCAACCCACAACCTCCCAACGCCGGTGCTTTTAAGCTATTTGCGAAAAATTTGCCCAAAGACGCTTTTTCTTGGCATTAGTGTCTTGCTTGAAAATGTCCTTGACTTTGAAGAAGGCCTAAGCGAGCAGGCTAAAAAAAGTGCAAGAAAAGCCTTTTTAAGAATTGTAGAGATTGATAAAAATTTAGTTGGTTAAATTTAGCAAGTGCTAAATTAAATCTGGGGTTTGCTAAAGATAAATTTGATCATTTTGGATTTGAAATTTAGTGTAAAAACTAAGCTTTAAACATTAAATTTTAACGCTAAAAGTCTATCTTTGGCACTACTTCTTTGCTTTTATTTCTTATAGATCAAAGAAGGTTAAATAAAAAGGAGACGTGATGTTAAATCCGGCAGAAACCGCTCAAGCGGTCTCAAATTCAATGGAGCATAAAGCCCATACGCCACTTGTAAGCATTATATTTCTTGCTATCATGGCTGGTGCTGCTATTGCTATGGGTGATATCTTTTGGGCTCACTCAACAGTTGGTATGGCTGAAAAACAGTCTATCGGTCTTTCAAACTTCATCGGTGGTATCACATTTAGCTGCGGCCTCATGATGGTTGTATTTTATGGCGGTCACCTATTTACTAGCTCTGTTTTAAGCGGTGTTAGTGCGTATGATGGCAAATTGCCACTTGGCAAAACCATAAGCTACTGGGTAATTGTTTGGATATTTAACTTCGTTGGCGGCGCATTGATCGCTTATATGTACTACTACTCTGGTTTGCCACTAAAATACGACGGCTACATCTTGCAACACTTCGTACCAGCAGCTATTGGCAAGATCACAGCACCATTTCATGAGCTATTTCTTCGTGGTATCTTTTGTAACGTCTTTGTTTGTATGTCTATCTGGACTGCGACAAGCGAGAGCAACCTATCTGGTAAATTCTTTGCCATTATGTGGATGATTGGCGCATTCGTTGCTTGCTCAATGGAACACTGCGTTGCAAATATGTTCATCATCACCGAAGCTATCATTTCTAAAGCTCACTATATAGCAGCAAGTGGTGGCGATATCAACGCTGCAGCAGCTTTACTTCACACTACAGCTGATAAGCTAGATGTCATCAACTGGACAAATTTCTTAAGCAAAAACTTGCTTCCAGTTACACTTGGCAACATCTGCGGTGGTCTTTTCTTTGTTGGTCTTGTTGGCTTCATGGTTAATAAATTTGATATGAAGAAAAAAGCTTAATAAACTCCCTTTTAGTCTTTGCTTTTATGGCAAAGGCTAAATTTTAAATTTCTCTTTTTTACCTTAAAAGTTTCAAAAAAATCTCTTATTTTTTATCTAAAAAATGTCACACTCATCTTAAATTTATCGTTTTAACTCCCCCGTTATTTGAAAATTTGTGACATTTTGGAGTTTAAAACATCTTAGCAAATAAATTTAGAGCAATAATAAAGCTAAAATTTAATATAATCCCACGAAAAAAGGAGAGCCTATGAAAATTTTTAATGCATTTTTTACTGGCATTATATTTGTTCTTGCTCCTATTTTTACGCTATTTGTTGGAATTTACAACAACTACTTTTCATTTTATGGCATAAATGAGTATTTTAATGTGGTTTTTGTAGATAATGTGCCTTTTTTGTGGCTTTTGCCTGTGTTTTTTATATTTGGATATTTTTTCTTTTACGCGCCATTTAGAAAAATTTTTAGAGCCTTTTATCTGCTCTTGCTCGTGCTTTGTGCACTTAGTTGGTATCCTGATTTTGGACGAAGCTTGGGCGAAGCTTATTTTATGAGTAAGCCACTTGAGATGGATATATCTTCAAATTTACAAAGCGAGCAAAAAACAAGCGGCAAAGTCCTTTATGACGGACGAAGAGAAATTTATTTTCTAAGAAGTGACAATGATAAAGTCGTTAAAATTTCAAAGTAAAGTTTTACCTTTATTTAGTTACAATGGCATAAAAATTTAAAGGTTTAAAATGCGTATAAAACTTCCACACGTACCTTATGTTTCACATAAAATAGCAATAGATCTTTTAAACTGTGGTTTTGTAAAGTTAAACAAAGGTATCGAGCCAATCGTAGCAAAAGCAAGTGAAATTTTAACTACTGACGTTCAAAAAGAAAGAGCGCTAGATGAGCGAGTAAATGAGCTTTTAGAGAAAAATGAGGACGAGATGCAAACTATGCAAATCGACCGCAAAAATATGTTTTGGCTCGTTAAAAAGAAACTTGCTGGCGAATTTGACGTCATTTTAACCCATGAAGATAGATTTAGTAATGTCGCCCACAAGATACTTGAAGCTATCTGGAAGAGCGGGTTGGTTGATTATAGCGTATCTGAAAACCGCGTAAAAAACGTGATATATGGCTCGATAGATGAGTATCTAAAGAGCTATGAGAAAATAGAAGATAACGTCTATGAGATGATGCAAAACTACAAACGCAAACTTATCCCTGGAACTGACGAATATGACCTGATTTTCGAGCGTTTGTATCAAGATGAGCTTAAAAAAAGAGGAATGCTTTAATGAAAGCTTATATCTACATTGAAAACGGCGTTTTTTTAGAGGCAAAAGCCTTTGGTGCTCACGGCGAGTGTGCAGGCGAGCTCGTTTTTAATACCTCAATGACTGGCTATGAGGAGATCATGAGCGATCCAAGCTATGCTGGTCAGTTTATCGTCTTTACTATGCCAGAGATCGGCATCGTTGGCATAAACGAAGATGATATGGAGAGCCTTAGAATTCACGCAAGCGGCGTCATAATGAGAAGCTATAACGAAATCCCCTCAAACTACCGCTCGCAAAAATCTTTGGGCAAATTTTTTGAAGAGCAGGGCAAATTTGGCGTTTATGACGTTGATACTAGATATTTAACAAAGATACTACGTGATGAAGGCGCTTTGATGGCATACATCTCAACGCAGATAAGCGACAAAGATGAGCTAAAGCGCAGGCTTGAAAGCAGCGGACGCATAGAAAATATAAACTATGTAAAAACAGTTAGCGCAATGGACGAGTACGAGCATAAAAAAGGTGCTTGGGATAGAAATTTAAAGTCATATAAACCTCTAAAAAGTATCGGCAAAAAGATAGCCGTTTTTGACTTTGGTGTAAAGAGAAATATCCTAAATGAACTATGTGAAACTGGCCTTGAGGTCATCGTCGTGCCACACGATACTAAGGCTGAAGTTTTGATAGAGAAATTTAAAAATGGCGAGATAAACGGGGTGTTTTTGTCAAATGGTCCAGGCGAGCCTAAGAATTTAAAGGCTGAAATCGCCGAGATCAAAAAGATGATAGAGGCAAAAATCCCGATATTTGGCATATGCCTTGGTCATCAGCTACTTTCAAATGCCTTTGGATACGAGACATATAAACTTAAATTTGGTCAGCACGGAGCAAACCATCCAGTCTTAAATTTAGAGACAAAAGCGATCGAGATAACAACGCAAAATCACAACTACAATGTGCCAGAGAGCATCGCTGAAGTAGCGGTTGTGACACATAGAAATTTGTTTGACAACACGATCGAGGGCGTAAGATACAAGGACTATCCGATCTTCTCGGTGCAACATCACCCAGAAGCAAGTAGCGGCCCTAACGAGAGCAAATATATATTTAAGCAGTTTTTAGAAATTTTATAATATGCAAAACATAAGCCTTTACATGATTATCTCAGTTGCGATCTTTAGCAGCTTTAGTCATTGTGTTGGCATGTGTAGCGGGTTTTTGAGCTTGCAAGCTCTATTTTTTAAAGGTAAAAGTAAGAGTGAAATTTTAATGCTAAGCGCGCTTTATAACCTAGCTAGAATTTTTGCTTATGTGGCTTTGGGGGCTTTGTTTGGCGCTTTTGGAGTAGCCATTAGCTTTGGCACGCAAGCAAGAGGCATTATATTTTTTATAGTTGGCTTAGTGATCGCATTTATTGGCATCGCACTGCTTTTTAGGGGCGAGCTTTTAAAATTTGTAGAAAATGAAAAAGCACTTAAATTTGTAGTAAAAATGGCAAAAACAAGCGTCCAAAAGAGAAATTTGGCAAATTTCTTGCTACTTGGCTTTTTAAATGGGCTTTTGCCTTGTGGTGTGGTCTATTATTTCTTAGCGCTTGGAGTTTTAAGCGCAAATGTGGCTGACGCATCCTTAATAATGCTTATCTTTGGACTTTGCACCTTACCTGCGATGTTGCTAGCTAGCTTCGTTTTTGGCTCACTAAGAGAGAAATTTAAAGAGATCATGTTTAAGCTTTCAGCTTGCATAATGATCTTAAACGGACTTTATCTATCATTTTTAGGATATAGAGCAAATGCCTAGTTTAAATTTAGATGAAAATTTCTTTTCAAGTAGCGATGGCATGAGGATTGCTAAGCTTGCTACTATGGGCGAGATGATGGCAAATATAACTCACCAGTGGAAGCAGCCGCTAAATGAGCTAAGTTTAGTTTTATATAAGATGAAAAAGCTAGCACGCAGCGAAGATAACGAATTTATCGGCTCTTATGAGAGGGCTATGCAGATCATAAAGTATATGTCAGAAACTACTGATGAGTTTAGCTCATTTTTAAATCCAAACACACTTTCACAAGAATTTAGCCTAGCAGACGCAGCTAGAGCATCTATACAGATCGTAAAAGGTGTGATGAAAAAAGAGGGCATTCATATAGAGCTTGAGGTGTTAGGGGACTCGAAAATTTATGGTCATAAAAACAGGCTCATGCAAGTCATCATAAATTTACTAAATAACGCAAAAGACGCACTAAATTTACAAAAGATAGAAGATAAAAATATAAAAATAAAGATTGATAGCGATGAAAAATTTGCTTACCTAAGCGTAGAAGATAACGGTGGTGGCATAGATAAAAATGTGATAGATGAGATATTTAAGCCATATTTTACCACCAAAGAAGATGCCAAAGGCACTGGCCTAGGACTTTATATGTCAAAGCAAATAATCGATCAATTTAACGCAGAAATAACAGCGGGCAACAGCGATAATGGAGCCTGTTTTTTAATAAAGTTACCACACAAAGGAGAGATAGATGAATAAAATTTTAAAGAACCTAACGGTTTTGCTTGTCGAAGACGATAGCGACAGCAAAAAGATCATGCACGATGTGCTAAGTGACAATTTTGAGAAAGTTTTTACTGCTCAAAATGGTGATGAAGGTTTGAAAAAATTTAAAAAATACAACCCAAATATGGTAATTACAGATGTATTTATGCCAATTAGTGATGGACTTGATATGACAAGATATATCAAGGAAATTTCTAAAGACACACCTGTCATCGTCCTAAGTGCGCATAGTGAAAAAGAGACTTTATTAAAGGCTATCGATGTTGGCGTTGATAAGTATCTCATAAAACCTATCATGGCAGATGATCTTTTAAAAACGATAGAAAATGTCGCAAAAAGCAAGATAGAAACTGCAAATATCATCCAAGTTGCAAACGGATATAGCTTTAACAAAATTAAACGCGTACTTATCAGAGACGGTGTTGAAATTTCACTTACTAAAAAAGAGCTTGCATTTATCTCACTTTTGATAAAAAGACTTGGTACGCTCGTGCTTCACGATGAGATCAAAAGCGTCGTTTGGGTTGGTGAGAGCGTTACAGAAGCAGCTATTAGAACCTTTGTTAAGCGCGTTAGAGACAAAGTTGGCAACAACTTTATAAAAAATGTCCCAGGACTTGGTTACAAAATAGACAGAAGACTTTCTTAGTTAATGAGAATTTATATTAATTAAGTTTTTTTATAGTCCTTATACTTTAAAATAACGAATCATTAATATAAATTTAACTAGGAGGATATTTTATGCGACCATCTCAGCTACTACACTATGATTATAGTGTAGCAAAGCTATTTATGTTTGCCACGATACTCTTTGGTATCATAGGCATGGTTGTTGGCGTAGTTATAGCTTTTCAAATGGCCTGTCCAGAGCTTAACTACATAGCCGGCGAATATTCGGCGTTTGGGAGGTTGCGTCCTCTTCATACTAATGGCATCATCTTTGGCTTCATGCTCTCAGGCATCTTTGCCACTTGGTACTACATCGGACAGCGTGTTTTAAAGGTCTCGATGAGCGAGTCGCCATTTTTGATGTTTATCGGCAAGCTTCACTTTTGGCTATATATGCTTGTTATGGTTTTAGCTGTTGTTACGCTTTTTATGGGCGAGAGCACAGCTAAGGAGTACGCCGAGCTTGAGTGGCCACTAGATATCGCAGTGGTTTTGGTTTGGGTACTTTGGGGTGTTAGTATATTTGGCCTCATCGGTATCCGCCGCGAAAAGACACTTTATATCTCAGTTTGGTACTACATCGCTACATTTCTTGGCGTTGCGATGCTGTATCTATTTAACAATATGGAAATTCCAACAAGACTTGTTAGCGGTTATGGCTCATGGCTACACTCTGTATCTATGTACGCTGGCTCAAACGACGCTTTGGTTCAGTGGTGGTACGGCCACAACGCGGTTGCATTCGTTTTTACAGTTGCGATCATCGCTCAAATTTATTATTTCTTACCAAAAGAGAGCGGTCAGCCGATATTTTCATATAAACTATCTCTATTTTCATTTTGGGGCTTGATGTTCATCTACCTTTGGGCTGGCGGACACCACCTTATTTACTCTGCTACGCCTGATTGGATGCAGACTATGGGTTCAGTTTTTTCTATCGTTTTGATCCTGCCTTCATGGGGCTCAGCGATAAACATTCTTCTTACGATGAAGGGTGAGTGGGCGCAGCTTAGAGAGAGTCCGCTTATTAAATTTATGGTTCTAGCTTCAACATTTTATATGTTCTCAACACTTGAAGGCCCGATACTTTCTATCAAGTCTGTAAATGCTCTAGCGCACTTTACTGACTGGGTACCAGGACACGTTCACGACGGCGCACTTGGCTGGGTTGGCTTTATGATCATGGCGGCACTTTATCACATGACACCGCGCGTGTTTAAGCGTGAAATTTACTCAAAGTCGCTAATGGAAGCTCAGTTTTGGATACAAACAACAGGTATCGTCTTATACTTTGCATCTATGTGGATCGCTGGTATCACGCAAGGTATGATGTGGAGAGCGACTGATAGCTACGGAAATTTACTCTACTCGTTTATAGATACGGTAGTCGTGCTTATCCCATACTACTATATAAGGGCTATTGGCGGACTTCTTTATCTAGTTGGCTTCTTGATGTTTGCTTATAACATCTACAAATCAACTTCTGCTAAAGCTATCTTAGCAGAGCCAAAAAGCGCTTCGCCTATGGGCGGCGGGGCAAAAGCTAGCGCGGAGGTGATGTGATGTTTGCTTGGTTAGAAAAAAATCCATTCTTTTTTGCAGTTTGCGTCTTTATAGTCATCGCTTACGCTGGTATAGTTGAAATTTTGCCAGACTTTGCAAACAGAGCTAGGCCGCTTGAGGGCACAAAGCCTTACACCGTTTTAGAGCTAGCTGGCAAAAACATCTATATGCAAAATGGCTGCAACACCTGCCACTCTCAAATGATCCGTCCGTTTAAAGCTGAGACTGATAGATACGGCATGTATTCACTAAGTGGCGAATTTGCCTATGATCGTCCGCACCTTTGGGGTTCAAAAAGAACAGGTCCAGATCTTATGCGTGTGGGCAACTATAGAACGACTGACTGGCATGAAAATCACATGCTAAATCCAGCCTCAGTAGTGCCAGGCTCGATCATGCCAGCATATCCATTTTTATTTAAGAAAAATGCTGACATAGAGACTGCATACGCTGAAGCGCTAACGGTTAAAAAGGTCTTTAACACGCCTTATGACGAAAAAGATATGCCAGCTCTTGGCACGCTAGAGCAGACAAATGCTAATGTCAAGGCTGAGGCTGCAGCTATCGTTGAAAATATGAAAGATGAGCAGGTAAAAAGTGCTTTTGCAAAAGGTGAAATTCGCCAGATCGTAGCACTGATTGCTTATCTAAATAGCCTAAAGTAGGAGCGTAAGATGGAGAACATTAGAGAGTTTCAAGCTTATGGCTATTTTTTCTTGACAGCATTTTTGGCGATCACTTTGTATGCTTATTTTTTTCATCTTTATAAGAGCGAAAAAACTGGCAGAAGAAACTATGAGAAATACTCAAAACTAGCGCTTAACGATGAGATCGGTGGCGAAATTTTAGAGCGTAAGGCTACAAAGGAGAGCGTATGCAATGGCTAAATTTAGAAGATAATGTAAATTTACTAGCTCTTATAGGAGCGGCTCTAATCATCGTGCTTACTATCGTTGTAGCTGGTAGGTATGTGGGGCAGATGAAGGTTAAAAAAGATGAGAGCGTTGAGCTTAGCGAGCACAACTGGGACGGCATAGGAGAATACAAAAACCCTGTCCCACTTGGCTGGGCGGTCGTCTTTTTGCTAGCGCTAGTTTGGGCGGTTTGGTACTATTTGCTGGGCTACCCACTAAATTCTTACTCACAAATCGGCGAGTACAACAAAGAGGTCAAAGAAGCAAACGCTAAATTTGAAAAAGAGTATGCAAATCCAAGCAAAGAGACGCTTCACGCTATGGGCGAGAGCATATATCTTGTGCAGTGCTCAGCATGTCATGGCATCACAGGCGATGGCATAGGCGGCAAGGCTGCAAATTTACAAATCTGGGGCAGCGAAAAAGGTATAGTCGAGACTATACTTAATGGCTCAAAAGGGCTTGATTACCCTATGGGTGAGATGCCAGCAGGTTTAGCTGACGCTGATGGCGCAAAGGCGATCGCAGCATACGTAGCTAAAGAGATAAGCGCGATAAAAAGCACTAAAAATGAAAATTTAGTAGCCACTGGCAAAGAGCTTTACGCTGCATGTGCGGCGTGTCACGGCGAAGATGGCAAGGGCATGGATGGCATGTCGGTTGATCTTAGCAAATATGGCTCGGCTAGCTTTGTGGCTGATGTGCTAAATCGCAGCAAAAAAGGAGCGATCGGCACTATGCCTAAATTTAATGATGGCAGGCTAAATGAGATCCAGCAAAGCGCAGTTGGCGAGTACGTCATATCGCTATCAAAGGGCGAATAATGGAAAATAAAAATAGAAACATCTTTGCCTTAAACGGCATTAGCGGATTTTTAATAGCGGTGGTGCTTTTGCTCTCTATCCTAGCGGTGCTTACATACGTTGGCATCGGCTTGCAAAAAGAGGTCGCAACTAAGCCTTACTCACTAAAAGATGCAGCTAGCATCGAGATGAAGAGCGTAGATAACGCTAAACACGTCATTGTAAAGGAGTAGCGATGCTAGGCATAATAGAAAAAGCCATTATCCTGCTAATAGTCGTCGCAGGCGCCATTTGTGCCTGGTCAGTGCTTACGCCAAATCACCTATTTGTAGGTTAATTTTGAAGAAATTTGCACTCATTTTTATCATTTTGCTGTGGCAAAATTTGGCTTGGGGTGCAAATTTTGTTATCAATGATGATGAAATTTTAAGCCAAAAAGTGAGCCAAAAGCTAAATAAGATTGGCAGTGAGCTTTATCAAAAAAGCGGCATAAATTTAGTAGTTGGTCTATATAAAGATGGCGAGCTAGACGTGCTTTTTAAAGAGCAAAATTTAAGCTCGCCTTTTGTCTTCTTAGCGCTCATAAAAGATAAACAAAAGGTTGAAATTTTTAGCGATACAAACACTTCAAAGCTCTTTAACAAAGAGCAAATTCTAAGTGTAAATCCAGAATCAGGCACCATTATCCCCATTTTGGTCTCAAAAAACGGCAAAGATGTCTATAACGCCGCTATCTTAAACGGCTACGCTGATATCGCCGAGCAGATCGCTGAGACCTTAAATTTAAAGCTAGAAAGCGGCATCGGTAGCTCAAACAAGACGACCTTAAATTTCTTGCGAATTTTTATCTACGGCTTGATAGCATTTTTCGTGCTTATCATCTTTTATAAAAAGGTAAAAAATGGCTAAAAAGAGCTTTTGGCCTTATGGCATCGTGCTTAGCATAGTTGCTATCATCTTGGCTTGTGCCGCGACCATCATTGTTGCGATCAACAATCCAGTCGAGATGGATAGCGCTTATATGCAAAGTCATCAAAGTGTCGATGAAAACATCACATTTATAAAAGAGAGCGAGGCTAGGTTTGATGAGAAATTTGGCCTTAAATTTGAGCCAGAATTTAAAGGTTTGCAGGGTAAATTTAAATTCCACCTAATGCCAAAAAATGGCGAAATTTCAAGCCTTGGCTATGAAATTTTGCTAACTCGCCCACAAACAAACAAAGATAACAAAACATTAAGCGCCTCATGGCAAGAAAATGAGCTTGTAAGCGAGAGTGTTGGCCTAAAAGAGGGCAGGTGGCAGCTACTTTTAAGGCTAAGCGACAAGCAAGATACGAGATATTATAAATTTGATTTTAACGCTACAAAATAGGCTAAATTTGCATCCAAAAGTTTTTAGCCAAGGTCAAAATCAAATAAATTTATCTGCAAATTTTACTTTCTAGCCAGCCGAAACTCCAGCTCAAACCTCTTTAAAGCCAAAATTTAAGCCCAAACGCTTGCCAGTTGTGACGTACTCTTTAAATTTATAGATGAGCGGCGAGTATTTTTTAGTATCTAGCTTTTCATCTTTTAACAAATTTTCATCCACAAAGATGCCAACTATCTTGCAAGTAACGATGCAAAATCACTCTTTTATCTCGCACTTTTCGACGATCGTTTCTATCTATATCTTGCACTCTTTTATGCGCGCGCTTTGGTTTTTGGCGCTAAATTTAAGCAATATAAACCCGGCGGCACCCGAAACTACCGAACCTAGCAAGATAGCGAGCTTGTCGGTGTAGGCAAAGGCGTCCGTGTCGTTGTAGGCTAGGCCGTTAACGAAAAGGCTCATCGTAAATCCTACGCCGCAAAGCACGGCGATGCCGTAAAGCTGGATGAAATTTGACCCCTCGGGCAGCTTGGCTAGCTTAAATTTGATCGCTAAAAAACTAAATCCAAATACTCCGATTTGCTTGCCGACGAAAAGCCCCAGCGCCGTGCCTAGCGCGACCGGAGACAAAATCTCGTCCAGTCCGACGCCTCGCAGTGAGATGCCTGCGTTTACGAAGGCAAATATCGGCAGCACGCCAAACGCCACCCAGCCGTGCAGGTCGTGCTCGATACTTTTTAGCATAGATTTGCCAGGCTCGTCTTTAAAGCTAAGCGGTATGAAAAAGGCCGCCACGACGCCCGCAAGCGTGGCGTGAACGCCTGATTTTAGCACTGCTACCCACATCACCGCGCCTACGATTAGATAGGCCGCCTTGCTCTTTACGCCGAGTCTGTTTAGTGCGAAAAGCGCGGCTAGGCAAACGCTCGCGACCGCAAGCATTTGGGCGCTAAGCTCGCTCGTGTAAAATAGCGCGATAATCACGATCGCGCAAAGGTCGTCGACGATCGCTAGCGTCATGAGGAAAATTTTTAAACTAGTCGGTACGCGAGGCCCGAGTAGGCTCAAAATCCCCAGAGCAAACGCGATATCCGTCGCCGTCGGTATCGCCCAGCCGCCAAGCGCGAAGGAGTCGTGCTTCGTAAAAAGATAGAAGATAACCGCGGGCACTATCAGGCCGCCTGCCGCGCCGATCGCTGGCAGCGCGATTTGCGACGGATTTTTTAGCTCGCCCTCCAGCACCTCGCGCTTTAGCTCAAGTCCGATGAGAAAGAAAAATACCGCCATCAACCCGTCGTTCACCCACAAGATCAGGGGTTTGCTTAGTCCGTATTCGCCGAAGCTCATGGTAAATTTGGTATTTAAAAATTCGTTGTAAAAATCGCTCAAAAACGTATTTTGACACAGTAGCGCCGCGACCGTAGCGATCATCAGCAAAATCCCGCCGCTGGCTTCGTGTTTTAAAAACTCTTTTATTCCGCCCATTTTGCTTCCTTTTTATAAATTTTGGCGATTATAGCGTATTTTTACGATCGCATAAAATTCGGGCGAATTTGGCTATAATCAAGTCAAATTTAAAGGTAAATTTAGTAGACGCGTCGCTAAAATTTGCCATGCCGCGCTTGCGGGAGCGGGACGCTTGCGCACGGTTTTTATAGATTAAGGAGCGAAAATGAATGAAATTTTAGATATATGTAAGCGTGCAAAGGCTGTTTGCGGCGAGCTTTTGAGACTTGATAGCAGGGCTAAATTTGAAATTTTAAACGCCGTGGCGGACGAGCTGCTAGCGCAAAAAGAGGCTATAAAAGCGGCAAACGCCAAAGACCTTGCAAACGGCGAGAAATCGGGCCTTAGCTTGGCGTTGCTTGATCGTTTGCGACTAACGGATGCCCGCATCGAGGCTATGGCGAAGGGCGTGCGCGAGGTGGCGGGCTTTGCCGAGGTCGTAGGCGAAAATTTAGGCGGCTGGAGCCATCCAAACGGCATGCAAATCAGCCGCATTCGCGTGCCGCTGGGGGTACTCGGTATCATCTTGCCCTTTTTGATCTTTTGTGGTGGCAAGCAAAACTGGAAAGCCGTAGTAAAAGCCAGATCTGTTTAACTCTTTATGCATTTTTGCTCCTTTTTGAAATTGTAGCCCCCAGCACTTTAAGGCTTAAATTTTTAATGAATTTAGAAAAAATTTCAAAGCTTGCCTTAAGTGAGAAAAAGTGCTCTTTTATCAGCTTTTGGCTATCATTTTTAAAAATTTAAGAGAGAAAAATGCACAACCTAAATCAACTTTTCGTCTTTACAAACTCGCGTAAGATCAGGGAATTTAACGCTGGTTTTAATGACGAGCTAATCCCAAAAAGTTTAAGCATCGCTGAGTTTTATAAAAAGGCCATCTTTGTAAATGGACGCTTTGAGTGCGATAGCACCTATGCTTTGGTGCTTATGAACAGAGCCTGTGCCAGCGTCAAAGAGGCAAACTCGGTGCTTAAAATCCCAACTGAGTTTTTTGAGTTTTTGAAAAACAACGACTATCTTTTTTCGTTTTTTAAAGAGCTTGCCATCAGCAAAAAAAGCATTAAAGAGATTAAATTTAACGACATTTACGCTGATTTTGAGGAGCATTTAAGCATACTTGAAGCGGTTTTAAAAGAGTATGAGAGCTTGCTTGATAAAGAGGATCTTTATGATGATATAACCCTGCCAAAAATTTACTCGATAAATGAAGCTTACATAAGAAGTTTTAGTGAAATTTCACTGCACATTGATGGCATTTTAAGCGAGTTTGAGTGGGAAATTTTAGAAAAAATTTCAAAACTAACCACGCTAAAAATTATCTTTCAAACTAGCGTTTTTAACAAAAAACTAATCGATAAGATAAGGCAAATTTCAGCCATTAGCGAGTTTGAAAACTATAAAAAATATGAGCTAAATTTAAACACAAATGAGCTAGTCTGCCTAGAAAATATCACAAAATTTGAGCCAGTTTTAGTAAGAAATTTTGCCACAAGAAGCTTGCAGTGCGCTTATGCTATGGCAAAGGCGAGCGAGTTTGTACGCGAGGGCATAAAGCCTGAAAATATCGCAGTCATCTTGCCAGATGAGGGCTTTAGCGAGATTTTAAGGCTTCATGATAGCGCTAAAATTTTCAACTACGCCATGGGCGAGAGCTTTAAAAATACAAAATTTTATGAGGCGCTTTACTACATCACAAGAGCGATCAATGAAGAGGCAAGCCCAGTTTTTGATCAAAGCAGGTGTGAGAGCTACGAGGAGCTTGGCTTTATTTTAAGCGAATTTGGCGTGAGCGAGCAGCTTTTTGAGAAATTTAGGGCTGGCTATTTTGAGGCGTGTGAATTTAGCAAATTTAAAGAGCTAATAGATGAGCTTTTGGTGCTTGAAAATGAGCCAAGATGCGAAGAAAAGCTCGCACTTGAGCTTTTTAGGATGGAGAATTTATGCAGGTATTTTAGCTTTAGTCTAAAGCAGTTAAGTGAAATTTTCTTGCTAAATATATCGCGTCTAAGCATCGATGATGTGGGTGGCGGAAAGATCAGCGTCATGGGCATGCTAGAGAGCCGTGGGATGAAATTTGATGGCGTTATCATAGTTGATTTTAACGACAACTTCATCCCAGCAAGAAGCGCAAACGAGATGTTTTTAAACTCAAAAGTGAGGCAAAAAGCGGGGCTTATAAGCTATGTGGAGCGTGAAAATTTGCAGAGATTTTACTACGAAAGCCTCATAAATAACGCCAAAAAAGTGGCGATAAGCTGCTGTGTAAATGAAGAGAGCATACCTTCGAGATTTTTAAAAAATTTCAAAACGATAAAAGATGAGAAATTTAGCGATGAGGCCTATTTGAAGCTATTTTTAAAGGGGGAGGCGAGCTTAAATTTAAGCGACGATGAGGTTATTTTAGAGCATGATTTTTTCACAAACCCACTCTCGTTTTCGACGCTAAATTTATTTCTAACCTGTCCAAGAAAATACTACTACACAAAGATAGCTGGCATAAAGCCTGCAAAAGGCGTAGCAAAAGAGCTTGGCACAAAACAAGGAAATAGCGTTCATAGCGCACTTTTTGAGTATTACACGAGCGAATTTTATAAGCAAAATAACACCTTTGATCTAGCCATTTTTAAAGAGATGCTAGCAAAGCAAAATCTTACGCCACTTGAGTTTGAAATTTGGACGCATAAATTTAAAGAGTATGAAATTTATGAAAACGAGCGTTTAAGGGCTGGTTTTAGGGTACTTGAGTGCGAAAAAGAGGTGCAAAGCGAGTTTTGCGGCGTGCAGATAAAGGGATTTATCGATAGGATCGATGCAAACGCAAACGTCGACGTGCTCATACTTGATTATAAAACTGGCGAGGCAAATGTAAATTCGCTCCAGCTTGCCTTTTACGAAGCACTTTACGGCGGAGAGGTGCGAAGTGCTTACTATGCCCTAAAAAACGAGCCTAGCTTAGTTAGCTCTAAAAAAAGCGTAGAGGATCTAGGTGACGAGATAGAAAAGCTAAAAACCATAAACAAAACCAAGATAAATTTTGAGAGAAAGAGCGGTGCTTGCGCATTTTGCGAATACGTTACACTTTGTAGGAGAGAGTTATGAAAAATTTTTTAGCCCTAAAAGCAAGCGCTGGAAGCGGTAAGACCTTTGCGCTGAGCGTTCGCTACATCGCTTTGGTGCTTCGAGGCGAAAATATAAACGAGATCGTCGCTCTAACTTTTACAAAAAAGGCAGCAAACGAGATGAAAGAGCGCATAATCGCAACTTTTTTGGACTTGCAAAACAAAAAGGGCGAGCTTGAAGCGGTGTGCGCGGAGCTTGGTATAAACCAAGATGAGGCGCTAAAAAGGCGAGATGAAAGGCTTAGCGTCTTTTTGCAAAGCGAGCTAAAAATTTATACATTTGATGCGTTTTTCTCTGGAATTTTGAAGAAATTTAGCCAAAATTTAGGCATTAGCCCTGATTACAGCGTGCAAGATAGCTTGCAAGATCTGGCGTGGAAAAAATTTGTAAAAGAGGCGAGCAAGGATAAAAAGCTTCTTAGCGAGCTAGCCTTAATGATGATCATTTCAAGCCAAAAAGAGGCTAGCTTTTCGCAGACTTTGGCAAAATTTTATGAAAGCTTTGGCGGCGAGCTAAAAGATAGTGGCGCAAGCTATCCAGATGATAGCAAGGTAAGGGCGGCGCAAAGGGCGATAAATGAGCATATAGCCTTGCAAAATGGCGCTAGCGATGCGGCTAAAAAGACATTTGGTGAGCAGAATTTATTTGAGCTATTTAAGAGTAAGGTTTTTGCTAGAGAAAGCCTAGACTACCGCACTTTTAGCAAAATTTATACTCCTGAGCTTGATAGGCTCTTTTTTGAGCTAAAAGAGGCAGCAAAAAACTACATTTTAGAGGTCGAAAGGTATAGGCTAAGTGGCTTTAGCAAGCTATTAAAGCTTTATAAGGCTTCAAATTTAGAGCTAAACAAGGAGATAAATGCGCTAAGTTTTGCTGATATAAACAAGCTGGTTTTTAAGCTTTTGGTGCAAAATTTGGATAAGGAGGCGCTTTATTTTAGGCTCGATGGCAGGATAAATCACCTCTTAGTCGATGAGTTTCAAGATACAAACGTGATCCAGTACGAGATCATCTTGCCGCTCATCGCTGAAATCGTCTCTGGATACGGCCAAAACGGGCTTGGAAGCTTCTTTTACGTCGGCGATACGAAGCAGAGTATCTATAAATTTAGGGGTGGCAAAAAGGAGCTTTTTGACAAGCTGGGAGATGATTTTACTCAGATAGATATAGAAAATTTGCCAAGTAACTACCGAAGTTTGAAGGCTTTGGTGAAATTTAATAATGCTGTTTTTGAAGAAATTTATCATAGATATGGGCTTAGTTTTGAGCCACAAGAGCCAGCTAAAAAAGATGAGACGCTAAGCTACGAGGTAAGCGGCGAGTGCGACTATTTTGAAGTAGAAAAAGATGACTACGGCTACTTGCGTGTGTTAAGCGATGAAGATATCGCAGGTGCGGTCGTTGCGCAAGCAAGTGAGCTTTTAAAAGCTGGCGTAAATGCAAGCGATATAACCGTGCTTTGCTGGAAAAATAGCGACATTAGTCTCATCTCAGAAGTGCTTAGTAGCGCAGGGATAAAAAGCGTCAATGAAGGCACTTTGGAGCTAAAAAGAACGCCGCTTGTCGCTGCTATCATCGAGTATGCGAAATTTTGCCTATTTAAAGAAGAAATTTATGAAAAGAATGTAAAAGCACTAGTAAATGCAAATGTCAAAAAACTAAGCATAAAGCCAGAAGTGAGCGCGACAAATAGCCTATTTTACCTAGCTAAAAATTTAGGCATAAGCATGGCAGACGTTGATATCTTAAAGCTGTTTGAGCTAAGCGCGGGGTATAAAAATTTAAGTGATTTTATATTTAACCTTGAAAGCTTTAGCTCTAAAATCAGCCCAAAAAGTAGCGACGGCGTGAGAGTGATGACCGTGCATAAGTCAAAAGGGCTTGAGTTTGCTCACGTCATAGTTTGCGACATGATGGGCAAGGGCAGGGGTGATGACTCAAATTTCATAACCGAATACAGCGAAAAGGGCGAGTGGATCGTAAAGAGTAAAATTTCAGGTAGAGAAAATTTTGATAGCGACTATGCAAGAGTTTTAGAGCAGATGAAAGAGCTTGAAAAGCAAGAAAATATCAATAAAATTTACGTCGCTTTCACAAGGGCAACAAAGTCGCTCATCATCATCAAACAAGCCGTCCCAAGCGGAAACAGCCCAAGCTTTTTTTCATTTTACACAAAAAGCGACAAGAGCGAAGCAAACGACTATCTTGATCTAAAAGAATTTAGCTTTGGCAAAATTTTGCCTAGTAAAACTGAGCAAAAAGAGCTAAAAAAAGATGAAAAAATACCTGAAATTTTAAAGATAGAGAGGCAAGAGGTAGAGGCAAGAGAGCAAAAGACGAGTGGTAAAAATTTAAGTGCGATATATTTTGGCCTTGCGTTTCACTATCTGCTTGAGATGAGTGAGAAATTTGATGAAATTTCACTAGAAAAAGCTAAAAATTTGATGCTAAATAAATTTCATAAATTTTTGCCGCTTGAAGCACTTGAAGATGCCTTTTCTAGGGCAAAAATGCTTATAAGTGAGCCAAAATTTATAGAGTGCATAAAAAGCAAAGAAATTTACAAAGAGCAGCCATTTAAAGTAAAAAATGAGCTAAAACAGATGGATCTTTTTTGCTTTAATGATCGTGAAATTTGCGTGATTGATTATAAAACGACAGATAAAAATATAGAAGAGAACAAAAAACAGGTAAAAGAGTATAAAGATGCGCTCGCTAAATTTTATGAAAAACATAGTATAATCGCCGTCATCTTCTATGCACTTGAAGGCAAAATTTCATATATTGAAGTTTAAACGCTACTTAATTTAAGCTTTGTCAAAGCATTGTTTAAATACAATCACAACTCAAAAATTAACTTGGCAAAGGTAAGAAAATGACAAAAATAACAAAGCCAAACGAAGTTAAGCGAGACTGGATCGTAGTTGATGCAGCTGGTAAGCGCTTTGGTAGATTGCTAACTGAGGTAGCAACTATACTTCGTGGCAAAAACAAACCATGCTTCACGCCAAACGTAGATTGTGGCGACTATGTTATCATCATAAATGCTTCTAAAGTAGAATTTACTGGTAATAACAAAGCTGAAGATAAACTTTATCACAGACACTCAGGATATTTTGGCAGCGTAAAGAGCGAGAAATTTGGCGATTTAATAGCAAATAAGCCAGAAAAACTATTTAAATTAGCTGTTCGTGGCATGCTTCCAAAGACAAAACTTGGAAGAGAGATGATAAAAAAACTAAAAGTTTATGCTGGCAGTGAGCATCCTCATACGGCACAAATAGCTAAAAAAGAAGGAAAATAATTATGGCAAAAGTTTATGCAACTGGTAAAAGAAAAACTGCCGTAGCAAAGGTTTGGATAAAAGCTGGAAGCGGTAAAATCGTAGTAAATGGTATGGATCTTAACACTTGGCTTGGCGGTCACGAGGCTATCAAGCTTAAAGTTATTCAACCACTTTTAGTAACAAAACAAGAGAGTTTAATAGACGTAGTAGCTACAACTTTAGGTGGCGGTTATTCAGCACAAGCTGAGGCTTTAAGGCACGGCATTTCACGTGCTTTGGCTGATATGGATGCTGATTTTAGAGCGGCACTTAAACCAAAAGGCTTACTAACTAGAGATTCTCGTGTTGTTGAACGTAAGAAATTTGGTAGAAGAAAGGCTAGAAGAAGCCCACAATTCTCTAAACGTTAATGGTTTTTTGCAAGTGCTTTTGCATTTGCAAAATTTAGGTTGTGTAAATTTCGAATTTACATTATTAATTAAATTAGAATTTAGAGTTGGTTTATATTTTTTTAGTTAAAATGAAACCACTTTAAAATAATCCCTATTTGAAAGGAATTCTATTATGAAAAAGATTGCTTTAGCTATGGTTGCCGCAACAGCGGTTTTTGCGTCTAACGCAGCATACAACTATGAGATCACTCCAACTATCGGTGGTGTTCATCCAGAAGGAAATTTACGTGTAAAAGACCACAATTTTGTTGGTATTAGAGCGGCTAGAAACCTTGAAGATTTCTTCTTTGATCAAGTTGAACTTGGTGTTGATTACTCTCAAAAACTAAAAGAGAGAACAGGTAACGTTGTAAGAGAGGGTAGAGCTCTTAGATATCACGCTAACCTTGTAAAAAATATCGTTGACTTTGGACCAGTTAGCCTATATGGTTTAATCGGTGCTGGTTATGAAGATGTTCCAGCTATTTTTGTTAAAAACGAAGATGGCGGTTTTGGTCAATATGGTCTTGGTTTAAGATACCAAGTAACTGATAGATTTGCTCTTAAAGCAGAGGCAAGAGATGCTATCAAATTTGAGCACGCTGATCACAACCTATTCTATTCACTAGGCTTTGGCATAGGTCTTGATTCAAAAGCAGCTCCAGTTGTAGCAGCAGCTCCAGCAGCTCCAGCAGCAGCTCCAGCTCCAGTTCTTGATGATGACAATGACGGTGTGCCAAATGATATCGATCAATGCCCTAACACTCCAGCTGGTGTAGTTGTTGACGAAAGAGGATGCGAGAAAGTTATCGTTCTTAGAGACCTAGATGTTAACTTCGCATTTGATAGCTACAAAGTTGGACCAAAATATGCAGCTGAGATCAAAAAAGTAGCTGACTTTATGGGTGAACACCCAGATTATAAAGTTGTACTTGCTGGTCACACTGATAGTGTAGGTGCGGAAGCTTACAACCAAAAACTATCTGAAAAAAGAGCAAAAGCAGTGGCTGAGGTTCTTGCTGGTTACGGCGTAGAAAAAGCTAAAATTTCTACAGTTGGTTACGGCGAACTTAAACCAATCGCTACAAACAAAACTAAAGAAGGTCGCGCTCAAAACAGACGTGTTGAAGCTACTTTCAATAAATAATTTTATTATTTAAAATTACTTCTTTAGGGCTTGGCTTCGGCTGAGCCCTTTTTTATTTCTGCGGAGATTATCATGAAAAAAACTATACTTTTTGACTTAGATGGCACACTTATAGACTCTACTTCTGCTATTTTAAAAGGTTTTGATGCAGCATTTTTAGCTCACGACAAGAAAGAGCCTGATCATGATGTACTAAAATCTCTAGTAGGATATCCGCTTGAAATAATGTTTGAAAAACTCGCCGCTAAAAAGAATTTAATAGGTGAATATGTAAAAGAGTATAAAGCTTGCTACGAGAAGATCTATTTAGACGAGACTGTGCTTTTACAGCATGCTATGGATGCTTTAAAAGAAGCTAGCACGTTTGCTGATATTGGTGTTGTTACGACAAAGACATCAAAATTTTCTATCATTTTGTTAGAGCATTTAGGCGTTATGAAATTTATAAAAACGGTTGTTGGACGAGACGATGTTATTAATCCAAAACCAGATCCAGAACCTATAAATTTAGCCTTAAAGAGACTAGATAAAGAAAAAGATAATGCCTTTATGGTTGGCGATACCATCATGGATCTAAAGGCTGCTAAGGCTGCTCTTATAACGGGTGTTGGCCTTACATGCGGATATGGCAAAGAGTCTGATTTGAGGCAGTTTAGTGAGCATATATTTGCAAATCCACTTGAGGCTATTAGCTTTATCAAAGAAGCTTGATAGTGAAAATTCATTAAATCTCCTTAGCTTAATACTATTTTAATGCAATGTTATTCATAAATTTTCTTGATTGTAACTTATTATAAAACGATCTAAATAGATAAAAAAAATATGTAGCTATTTTTCTATGATCGTTGATCTAGGTAATCCTTACTTTTAGTAAATTCTGCATTTGATTTGTTGTTCTAGATAAATTTGCTAACAAAATATACCAACTAATGTGCTCGTATTAGAATTTGTTAGGTAGAGATTTTGTTGGTATCGAAAAGAGCCAGAATTTGTAGATATCGCACTTAAACGAAAGGCTGAGCTAGAAGCAAATTTTATAAAATTTAGAGATAAATTTAGTGATATAAAGTTGCTTGATAGCCTAAAATTTAGCTAGATTTAAAATTCCATATTTTACAACGATCCGTGCAGCACTTGCAGCTGCTAAGTCACTGAGTACAGTTCAAACTGGCAAAGCACTTGAAGTAAAAAGCTTGCAAGAGTATCTAAGCGAGAAACAATAAATTTAGTGGCAGTTTTGGCTGCCACTAGCTAAATTTCACTTCTATTTATTAGCTATTTTTTAAAGCGCCAGCTACCTTTATAGCGCTTGCAAATGCAAAGTGCAAGTTATATCCGCCAAGCATACCAGTGATATCTAAAACCTCTCCTATAAAATAAAGCCCTTTTATGCTTTTGCTCTCTAAATTTTCATCTAAAAAATTAGTCTTTACGCCACCTTTTGTAACTTCAGCCCTTTCAAAGCCAAATGTCCCAGCTGGAGCAAAATGATATGCAAAAAGCCTTTTTATGATACTTTTTTCATCATCACTAAATTCATAATAAGCTCTATCTTTTAAACCAAAATTTCTTAAAAACTCCAGCACAAATCTCTTTGGTAAAGGCAAAACCGAGCTAAGTTGCTTTTTGCCATTTGCTAAATTTTTCTCACTAAATTTAGGCAAAAAATTTATGCAAATTCGACCCTTTTGCCAAAAGAGTGAGGTGTTTAGTATTGCTGGACCGCTTATGCCTCTATGTGTAAAAAGCAGATCGCCGCTAAATTTATGGCTCTCGATTTTGTCATTTATCGCTACATCCGCACTTAAACTAACGCCGCTAAGCTCTTTAAACCAAAAATCATCTTTTTGCACGCTAAAGCCAACAAGGGCTGGGGCAGGGATTGAGAGCTCAAGGCCAAATTCACTAGCTATCTTGTAGCCAACATCGCTTGCGCCAAGGGCTTTGTAGCTTAGTCCGCCACTTGCGATGACTAAATTTCTAGTTCTAAATTTCTCATCTTTTGTCAAAATTTCAAAAATTTCATCTACTTTTTTAGCGCCGATAACCTCTTTGTTATAAAAAATATCAGCATTTTGCCTTTTTAAAAGGAGGCTCAAAACGCCCTTTGCGCCGCTGTCACAGAAAAATTGATTTTGTTTTTGCTCGCTAAATTTAAGCTCACTAAAAAATTTCAAAACCTGATCATGGCTTAGCACTTTTAAAATTTGCTCTATAAATTTCTGCTCGCCAAGGTAGTTTTTAGCGCTTACAAAGCGGTTTGTGATGTTGCATCTGCCACCACCGCTTGCTAAGATCTTTTTGCCAGCACTGCTGTTTTTCTCCAAAATGGCAACCTTTTTGCCATTTAAATTTGCCCCTAAAAAGAGCCCGCTAGCGCCAGCACCAACGATGATGACGTCGTAGATCAAAACTTCAAGCTCTCTTTTAAAGCCGCCTCGCTTGTTAGGCGAGAGTCAAATTTGATCACTTGATTTTTCTCGTTTTTGTAATAATCCACCACGCCTTTTTGGCTGTTTAGAAGCTCTAAATTTAAGCTCACTTCTGGGCTTAGGTAGATATTTTTAAAAATTCTTGGATCACTCAGGCTAAATAGCAAAACAAGCCAGATCACGCAAAGTACCACGCAGACGATGGCGAGCACTTTAAAGTCAAAGACGTGCATGATGTATCCGCCAAACGCACCCCCAACGAAGCTGCCAAAGTAGCCAAATGAGTTAAAAATGCCAAGAGCGGTGCCTTTTTGTGAGGATTTTACAAATTTTGTCGCGGTTGATTGCATGATTGGCTCGTGAAGGTTAAAACCTATAAAAAATATCGCGATGCCAACCACAAATATAAATTTCGTAAAGCTAAGGGCAAAAATGGCGTAGGTTAGGGCAAAAAGCAGCGTGCCAGCTATCAAGATGACCTTGCTAAGCCCCTTGCCATCGCCCAGCGCGCCAGCTAGCCCCATAGCCAAAAAGCCAAGCGCAGCGCCAAGCGTATAAACCTTGTAAAGCTCGCTGCTCTCGTAGCCATACTCTCTTACCAAAACTATAGGGATCACCAAAAATGCGATGCTTGTGAGCATCTTTTGCATGAAAGAGGTGAAATTTATGATCATGTAGTCTTTTTGCAAAAAAAGCTTGCCAAATGGCACTTTCTCGGCCTTTGCGCTCACTTTTATCTCTTTTGGCACGACGGTGTAGAGTAGCACGACGCAAAGCAAGCTAAGAGCGGCGCTTAGATAAAAGAGGCTTGAAAGCCCGTAGTCCTTAGCAAGAAGCGGTCCAAGCACCATCGAAAGCGTGAAGCTAAGCCCTATAAAAGCGCCCATTATCGCCATGGCTTTTGAGCGGTTTTCTTCAGCTACAAAGTCGCTTATCATCGCTGTTGCCACCGCTCCGACGGCTCCAACGCCTTGTAAAAATCTACCAAAAAGCATCGTGTAAATTTCACTTGCCAGCGCGCAGACGATAGAGCCAGCCACAAAGATCAAAAGGCCGATGGTTAGCGCTTTTTTGCGGCCGATCTTGTCTGAAAGAGCGCCAAAGGGCACTTGAAATATCATCTGTGAGATCGCATAGACACCTACTATTAGCCCCACTAAAAACTCATTTGCTCCGCTTAAATTTAGTGCGTAGAGGCTAAGCACCGGTAGGACTATGAAAAGTCCAAAAAATCTGCTAGCTACGATAAAAGATAGTGGCAAAACGCTTTTTAACATAAATTTTCCCTTATTTTTAAAAGGACTAAGTTTATCATTTTAACACTAATTTAAATTTAAAAATTTTAATCTACTTTTTTGTAAAATACGCCCAAAAATCAAGGAGTTTTGCGATGAAAATCGTGCTTGCGACATCAAATTTAGACAAAGTAAAAGAGATAAAAGAGTTTTTAAAAGGCTATGAAATTTACGCTTTAAGCGAGGTTGTAAAGCCATTTGAGATCGTTGAAGATGGCAGCACTTTTCAGCAAAATGCACTCATAAAGTCAAAAGCGGTTTTTGCAAAGCTTAAAGAGCAAGGGCTTGAGGACGAGTTTATCTCGCTTAGCGATGATAGTGGCATCAGCGTGGATGCGCTTGGTGGCGAGCCAGGGATCTACTCAGCGCGCTACTTTGACCTTGATGAAAATGGCAAAGTATGCGGCAAAAACGCAAATGATGCAAACAATAGAGCAAAGTTAATTAGCAGGCTAAAGGCGCTAAATTTAAAGAGCTCGCCAGCTCACTATACCGCCTGTATCGCTATTAGCTCAAAATTTGGCGACTACACGGCGCACGGCTTTATGCACGGCACGGCAATCGACGAGGAGCGCGGCACAAACGGCTTTGGCTACGACGCACTCTTTATCCCAGATGGCTTTACAAAGACGCTTGGCGAGCTAGATAACGAGACAAAGCTTAAAATTTCTCACCGCTCAAAGGGGCTGGAGCTTGCAAATTTCGTGCTAAAGAGCCTAAAGAAAAACTTTAGTTAAGCTCCTTTAGTCCCTTGTTGGCTCGCTCCAAAAGATCAAGTGCGCGAGGGTTTTGCTCCTTGCCTTTTAAAATTTCAAGCACTTCTTTGTAGTTTTTGGCAGCTTCGTCCTTTTGCTCAAGCTTTACTAGGTCGTTAGCGACCTCTATTAAAAGCTCTGATCGCACAAGCTCGTTGTTGCTTAGATCTGGCGTGATATCAAGTAAATTTAACGCTAAAATGTGGTTTTCGTAGGCTTTTGCAAAGTCATTTTTCATGTAGTAGGTGCTGCCGATGGACTTTATGCAAAGCAGCTCGTCACGCATCGGCGTATTTGAGTTGGTGTCATAAATTTTTTGAGCTTCTTGAAAATTAGCAAGCGCTTCGTCGTATTTGCCTAGCATCTTTTTTGCTGCGCCTATGTTTTGATAAGAGCGAGCTAGTAGCAGTTTGTCACTAACGTTTGCCACGAGCTCTAGGGCTTTTTGCGAGAGCTCTAGTGCCTTTTGAGGCTCTTTATTTACCATGCAAATGCTAGCGCCATTTATGAGTGAAGTGATCACCTGCTGGGCATCGCCAGCTTTTAGACATGCCTCGCTTGCTTGCTCGGCTAAATTTATGGCTCTCTCCAAATTTCTATCGCTTTTATAAAACTCATTTACGCTCTCTTGCACCAGCTCGTCGCAGCTACTTGCAAAGAGGCAAATAGGCGCTAAAAATGGCAAAATTTTCTTCATCTTTTTACCTTTAAAATTTGGCTCATTTTACCTTTTGAAGCTAGAAATTTATATTAACTTTGCTAAAATCACTAAAATTTTAAGGAGCCAAAAATGTCAAATATCTTAATCATCGGAGCAGGCGGCGTTAGCCAAGTCGCAACCGTAAAATGTGCGATGAACTCGGACGTTTTTACAAATATCACCCTTGCAAGCCGCACAAAAAGCAAGTGCGACGCGATCGCTAAATTTATAAAAGATCGCCTTGGCGTGCAGATAAACACCGCGCAAATCGACGCTGACGACACAGCGGCCGTGGTGGAGCTCATCAAACAAACAAAGGCTGATTTGCTTCTAAATGTCGCGCTGCCATATCAAGACCTAACTCTCATGGACGCTTGCGTAAAGGCCGGCATACCCTACATCGACACCGCAAATTACGAGCACCCAGACACGGCGAAATTTGAGTATAAGCTTCAGTGGGCGAAGGATGGTGACTTCAAAAACGCTGGCACCATGGCGCTTCTTGGCTCTGGCTTTGACCCAGGCGTGACAAACGTTTTTTGCGCCTACGCACAGCAAAATTTATTTGACGAGATCCACGAGATCGACATCCTAGACTGCAACGCTGGTGATCATGGATATCCATTTGCGACAAATTTCAACCCAGAGATAAATTTGCGCGAAGTTAGCGCAAATGGCCGCTACTGGGAGGCTGGCAAGTGGATCGAGACAAAGCCGATGCAGATAATGTTTAAGTGGGACTACCCAAAAGTTGGCGTCAAAGATAGCTATCTGCTCTACCACGAGGAGCTTGAAAGCTTAGTTAAAAACATCAAAGGGCTAAAGAGAATTCGCTTTTTCATGACCTTTGGACAAAGCTACCTAACCCACATGAAGTGCCTAGAAAACGTGGGAATGCTCCGCATAGACGAAGTCGAGCATAACGGCATGAAAATCGTGCCGATCCAGTTTTTAAAGACGCTTCTGCCTGACCCTGCAAGTCTTGGATCTCGCACAAAAGGCAAAACAAACATCGGCTGCGTTATACGTGGTTTAAAAGATGGCAAAGAGCGCCAAGTTTATATCTACAACGTCTGCGACCACGAGGCTTGCTACGCTGAGACAGGCGCGCAGGCTGTTAGCTACACCACAGGCGTGCCAGCGATGATCGGCTCACTAATGGTCGCAAAAGGCATCTGGAGCGGCAAAGGCGTCTTTAATATGGAGAATTTTGACGCAAAACCTTTCATGGACGAGCTAAATAAGCAGGGGCTGCCGTGGGAGATTATAGAAATGAAGCCAGGAGAGAGATACGAAGTTTAAATTTAGACTTATTAGGCTTGTCTTTTTCTACTTATGCTTCGTTGGTTTTAAATTTTGCTCGGTCATTACCCACTTGGTAACTCCCGTCACAAAATTTAAAACCGCCTCGTCTAAGCGAAAAATACTTCGCCTAAATTTATTAAATTTTTAACCTTGCTTTACTGCGACTGGACATATTTGTAAAATAAAATTTACCTCTCCTATTTTGTCACGAACTATCCCTTTCACAACTCTTTTACAAATTTTCAAATATAATAAAGCCAAAATTTAAAAGGAAATTTTAGTGCTAACGATAGAAAATTTATATATTTTGGTGGCAGCTCTTGCGCTTGTTTGCGTTATCTTGGTGGCTTTTTTGATAAGTGCAAAGATGCAAAAAACAAAGCAAAGAGAAGTTTTAGAAAATTTACAAGATGAGCTAAAAGATAGCGAGCGGCTAAATATCGAGCAAAGAGCAAAGCTTGAAGCAAATAATGACAAGATAAACGAGCTAGCTAAAAATTTAGACGAGTATAAAATTTCGCTCAAACAAAAAGATGAAAAAGAGGATGAGCTAGAGCGTGAGCTAAGGCGTCTAAACGAGGAGCTTGGCAGCCAGACAAAGATGGCTGAGATGGCAAAAACGCTATCTTTAAATTTACAAAACGAACTTGGCGCAAAAGAGGATGAGCTAAAAAGATCAAGCGAGAGTGAAAACGAGCTAAAACGAGCTATCGTCGCATTAAAAAGCGAGATCGAGGCAAAAGAAAATATCTTAAGATCGCAAGAAGAGAATTTAAAAAAGGTGAAAAACGAGCTAAATTTAGAGTTTGCAAACCTTGCAAATAAGATATTTGAAGAAAAAAGTGCAAATTTCTCAAAAAATAGCAAAGAGTCGCTTGAGCTCTTGCTAACGCCACTTGGCGAGAAGATAACAAGCTTTGAAAAGAGGGTAAATGACGCCCACAGCGACTCGCAAAAGAGCGCAGGAGAGCTTAGTGCGCAGCTAAAAGAGGTGGTCGAGCTTGGCAAAAATATGTCAAAAGAGGCAAACTCGCTAAGTACGGCGCTAAAAGGCAGCAACAAGGTCCTTGGTAACTGGGGCGAGATGCAGCTTGAGCGAACGCTGGAAGCTGCGGGGCTAGAAAAAGGCACGCACTACGCAACGCAAGAGAGTTTTGACGTGAGCGGCAAGAAGCTCATACCTGACTTTGTCATAAATTTCCCAGACGACAAACAGATGATAATAGACAGCAAAGTCTCACTCCATGCCTACGAAAAGGCGGTTGCGGCGGCTGACCCGGCGCAGAGCAAGCTAGCCCTTGGCGAGCACATCGCTTCGATAAAAAAGCACATCGACGAGCTAGCTAAAAAAGACTACTCATCGCTTGTGAAAAGCCCTGATTTTGTGCTGATGTTTGTGCCAGTTGAGCCGGCATTTTTGGAGGCTTTGAAATTTGATCCAAATTTATTTAACTACGGCTATGAGAAAAAAGTGGTGCTAGTCTCGCACACGACGCTCATGCCGCTACTTCGCGTGGTGGCAAATTTATGGCGCATGGAGCATGGCAACAAAGAGGCAAAAGAGATTTTAAAGAGTGCAAACGAAATTTATGAGAAATTTTGCACCGTCGCTGAGAAGCTAAATAGGCTTGGAAACTCGGTGAGATCGATAAATGATAACTTCAATGAGGTCGTTAAAAGCGTGAGCGGTCAAGGTGGGCTTGATAGCAGGCTGGAGAAATTTAAAAAGATCGCTATAAATCCCAAAGATACGCAGGTAAAAGAGCTTGAGGCAATACCTAGAGAGATATCGCTAGCAAATGCCAGCACAAAAGGCGAGCAAGAGTAAATTTAGCTTGAAATTTAGAGTTTTTGCGCTCAAATTTGGTGCAAATAAATAGGTAGATTGGCTAGCTAGATCTGTAAAAACAAGTGGTTCAAAGCGGATTTAAAGCAGGCTAAAAGCACAAGAGCGGCTGATCTAAAGATCATCGCAAATGAAGTAAGCGTACAAAGAGCCTATCTAAAATAAGTGACGCATTAAGCTCAAAAGGAAATTTAGTCTCGATGCTTGAAGGCTTAAACCAAAGCGAGATAGACAAAGGGCTAATAGATAAATTTATAAAAGCAAATGGCGCCCAGTCTAAGAGATAGCTATTTAGGGGAGAGAACCCCTAAATTTATTTAAATTTAGTCATCAAACTCTTGTGAGATAACTGGAGAAAATTCCTCCCAGCGAAGTTTTGTTTTAAAGGTTGGCATCTTGCTTTGAAATGGCTCTTTTTTAAGTGCTGCCATAGCGACGCTATCGCCTTGTGGCTTAGCAGGTGCTTCTACGCTTAAAACAGCTCTTTCAAGCTCGATGAAGTCTTTTAAGATGAGCGCGTAAGAGCGGAAGAAATTTGCATTTTTATGAGCTAAAAGTAGCGAGCCAAACTCATCTACAAATAAATTTAAAGTCTCGCTAAAGAGCTTGTCGCTGATATTTTTTGCGCCGTTAAATTCGTCATTTAAAAACGTCGCCATCGCTAAAAATATAAAGCCAACGTAGTCCTCGCTGTCTTTGCAAAGCTCCTTATCGCGCCTATATGGGCTAAGGTTTAGGCAGTGTATCACCCTAAGTCTAGCAGCTCCATTGTCTCTGCCCTCTTCATAAAATGAGGCGCTTAAAGGGATATTTGTAAAGCCAAAAAGAACTTCATTTTGCTCATTTACAAGCTCTTTAAAGCTAAATTTTTCTAAATTTGCAAATGCCTCTGCGCTTTGCTCGCTCAAAGGATTTTGCGCTAGGTAGCTTAGCTGCTCTCTCCACCTTGCAAATTTCTCATCGCTCGTGTGAAAAAATAGCGGATAAGCTAAAAATTCGTAAAAATATGCCCTTGCTTTTGTGATGTTCTTATCCATTTAATAAATCCTCTCTCATCGCGTTTAGTTGGGCTTGCACCATGATCTTTGCCTTGCAGTCGGCACAGCAGTAAAGAGCTTTTATCTTAGCTCTGTCGTTGCCAAAACGTGGCTGCATGATCGCTGCGATCTTCTCGACCGCCTTTTTAGTCGCAAACTCTTTTCCGCACTCCACGCAGGCAAAGAGCTCATCATGCGCAAGCTCGCTATAAACGAAGCTCTCAGGCTTAAGTGCTAGTTTGCCAACCTCAAGCGAGATGGTGTTTTTCTCAGCGCAGCTTAGCTCGCAGTAGCCACAGGCGGTGCAGACGCTTGGGTTAAATAAAATCGAATTTGTCTTCTTATCAGCCACCAAGGCGCTTACATTACAAGCGCCAACACAGCTAAGGCAGAGCGTGCAAGTTTCAGCGTTTATCTTAACCTCGCCATATCTTATCATCTCGCCGCTTTTTACCACGCCAAGATCGTTCTCACCCACGATAAACTCAAGCCTTTTGGCAAAAATTTCTCTCTTTGGCAGTGCGTATTCGTTGATAGAGTGCTGAGAGCCGTCTATTAGTTTAGCTTTTTTAAGCGCGATTTCAAGCTCAGCCTTGTCTTTTGCGTGGTGTATCGCTTGCTCTTTAAATTTAAGCTCATAAATTTGATTTAAGATGCTAATGGCGTCCTTTTCGCCCTTGCCAAGGCTCTTGCTATATAAAATCACACTCGCGCCACTTTCTTGAAGAAGCGTCAAAAAGTGCGTTTGGCTTAGCAGATGTGGGGCTAGGATGACAAAAGGTAGGACATTTTGCGGTAGGCTCACGTTAAGCTCTTCTAAATTTATCTCTTCAGATACGATGAGAGCGATCTTATCTTTGTAAAGCTTAGCGATAGTTGCAAACGAGCTTTGAGGCATGAGCGTTGAGTCTAGCGAGCCGCTAGGGCAGACGCTGATGCAGTTTCCGCAGTTTGTGCAGTCGATCGCTGAAAAGACGAGGTGCTTTGTCTCGTCCTCTTTTAAGATGGCAACCGTTGGGCAAACCTCGGCACAGCGTCCGCAAATTTCACTCCTGCGCTCGTGATACTGGCAGATTGATGAGTCGTATTGCGTAAAGCTTTTGTATCTAAATTTTGGGCTTTTTGCATTTAAAATTTCAAGCACTTTTTCATCTTTTAGCCCTGAAATTTCGTAGCAGCCGCTTTGCTTTAGCATATAATCCCTTGCGTTTTCAACCAAGAAAAAGTCGCAATCAACCTCAAATTCATCATTTGCTCTAAGCACCAAAACGCTTAGCTCGCCAGCTGCGCCATATATAAATTTAACCTCAAAGTGCGTGAGCTCGATCACTTTGTAGCCATTTTCTTTTAGTAAATTTGCTAGCTCTTCGCGGCCTGAGTTGCTTACTATGACAACATTTTTACCGACCTCTTTTTCGTAATCCACATCCTTTGCCATATCAAAGGTGCTCGCTCTTGCCTCGTAGAGTAAAAGGGTATTTTTGGCTTTTTCTAAGACGTTTGCGGTGGTATTTTTAAGGTAGAAATTTATCTCAGGTGCGATGATGCTTGCTTTTAGCTTTGGAGAGTTTGAGACTAGATAGTCGCCATTTTCGTTGTTGATCTCTATCTGCTCATTTAGCATCAAAGCATCGTCAAAATCGTTATAAAAGCCAAATTCTTTCATTGTTTCTCCTATTATCAAAAACGGGCTTATTCTAATATTAATGGGATTAATAGACTCTGAAATTTATATGCTCTTTTTTTGCTCTAAGTTTTAATTTATAATATTTTTATGTTAAAATCACGCCTTGGTAAAACTAACTTACTAGGAGTGCAAATTGAACGATTTAAGAAATATCCCACAAGTTGATAAGATCATAAAAAACGAAGCATTTTCGGGGCTTGATACGAGTTTAGTCACTATGCTTGCAAGGCAAATTTTAGATGAGGTTAGGGCTAAAATTTTAAATGAAAACGCAAGCTTTGAGAGCGAAGAGATAATAAATTTGATCCTAGATGAGTACTATAAATTTAATGAAGCCAGCCTTCAAAGGGTGCTAAATTTAACCGGTGTGACCATACATACAAACCTCGCTAGAAGCGTTATAGATAAAGAAATTTTAAAGCGGGCAACGCCTGTTATCACAGGATACTCAAACCTTGAATACAACCTAAAAACAGGCAGCCGCGGTAACAGATACGACTACGTTGGCTCGCTAATAGCAAGGGCTTTTGGTTTTGAGGACGCCATTGTCGTAAATAACAACGCAAGCGCTGTATTTTTGGTGCTAAACACCTTTGCAAAGGGCAGAGAAGTGGTCGTTAGTAGAGGCGAACTAGTCGAGATCGGCGGTAGTTTTAGAGTGCCAGAGGTGATGGCAAATGCAGGATGTATCTTAAAAGAGGTTGGCACGACAAATAAAACTAGGCTAAAGGACTATGAAGAGGCGATCAGCGAAGAGACGGCGATGCTTGTGAAGGTTCATAGATCAAATTTTGACATTGTTGGCTTTAGCGAAGAGACCACGGCAAATGAGATAAGCGAGCTAGCAAGCAGGCAAAATTTGATAGATTATTTTGATCTTGGCAGTGGATTTTACGGAAATTTGCCATTTAACTTAGACAAAAACGAGCCAGATCTAAAAAATTTAAAAGATGTTTCGCTAGTTAGTTTTAGTGGTGACAAGCTGCTTGGTGCGGTGCAGTGTGGCATAATTGTCGGCAAAAAAGAGCTCATCGCAAAGCTTAGGAAAAACCAGCTTTTAAGGATGCTTCGCGTCGATAAAGTGATCATCTCGCTTTTGGCTGAGAGCATGAAAGCCTATCTAAACAAAGAATTTGAGCTAATAACAACGCAAAAATTACTTCACAAAAGCGTAAAAGAGCTTGAAAGCTTGGCAAATTTTATAAATAAAAATTTAAAAAATCCGCTTGAAATAGTGCGCACTTCTACCTTTGTAGGAGGTGGGGCGATGCCAAATAAAAAGATCCCAAGCGTGGCTTTGGCATTTGGTGGCGACGCAAATTTAAACGAGCTAAAATTTAGGCAAAAAAAGGTGATCGGGCGCATAGAAAATGACAAATTTATGCTTGATCTTAGATCGCTTCTTGATGAGGACGCAGAGACGCTAATAAAAATAATAAATGAAACGGAAGAAAAATGAGTTTAATAATAGGAACAGCAGGGCATATCGACCACGGAAAAACCGCGCTTATAAAGGAGCTAAACGGCTTTGAAGGGGATAATCTTGAAGAGGAGAAAAAGCGTGGCATAACGATCGATCTAAGCTTTTCAAATTTAAGCAAAAATGATGAAAATATCGCATTTATCGACGTGCCTGGACATGAAAATCTCATAAAAACGATGATAAGTGGCGCGTATGGCTTTGATGCGTGCTTGTTTGTGGTGGCGGCAAATGACGGGCTTATGCCACAAAGCTTGGAGCACCTTGAAATTTTAAATCTCCTTGGCGTGAAATCTATAATCGTGGCACTTACAAAGTGCGATTTGGTTGATGAGGCCACCATAAATTTAAGAAAAAAAGAGATAAGAGATGAAATTTCTAAATTTAAAAACCTGCAAATTTTAGAAATTTTTGCCGTTAGCATAAAGGATAAGGCGAGCATCGATGAGCTTAGAAACTATCTCTTTACGCTAAGAGCTAAAAAGCGCGATGAGGAGGGCGTTTTTAGATACTATATCGATAGGGTTTTTAGCCTAAAAGGTATCGGAAATGTCGTAACTGGCACTGTGATAGAGGGAAGCGTTAATAAAAATGAGAAGCTTTTTAACTACGACGCTGGCAAAGAGGTGCTAGTAAGAAGCGTGCAAAGCCACGATAAATTCGTTGATAGCGCTGGAGTTAGCAGCCGCGTGGCGCTTAATCTAACTGGCATAGAGCTTAGCGAGCTAAAAAAGGGTCAGCTACTTAGCAAAAAGGGCTTTTTTAGGGGATTTAGAGAGGTTGATGCGGTCGTAACTGCTAAGAATTTGATACATTCACAAAGCATGACATTTTGCGTGGGCGCTAAAAACGTCCCTGCAAAGGTGCTAATACTGAGCCAAAAAGATGATAGCTACTTTGTGAGCTTTAAATTTCAAAGCGATATGTTTTTGAAATTTGACGAGGCCTTTGTGCTCATCTCAGATGCGCGCGTGATAGGCGGTGGTAGAGTGCTAAACCCTGTGCTTGAGCCACTAAAAAAGGCTGGCAAAATTCTCTTTTTAGCCTCGCTTTTAAAGCATGATTTTGTAGAAGCCTTTTCTATACTTAAAGAGGCTCACAAAAATGGCTTTGGCATCATCTCTTCTTATCAAAGATTTGGTCTAAATCACGAAGAAGCCGTAAGTGTAGCTAAAAAAGTCTCAAATGTTTTTGTCGATGAAAAGGCTTTAAATATCTATGATCTAAGCGCGGTTGAGCGGATAAAATCAGCCATTAAATTTATGATAGAAAAGAATGAATTTGCTGTATTTTCAGCTCAAAGTATCAGCTTAAAACTTGCTTGGGCTAGCCAAAATTTAGCCCAAAAAGCACTTGATGAGCTTGAAAGTATAAACTTAATCTCTAAAAATGATGGCGTCTATACAAAAAAAGGCGTTGATCTTAGCAAACTAAAAGTTAGGCTAGAAGAGAAAATTTATGAAATTTTAGAAAGTGGCAAGCTAGCCCCAACTGCACCATATAATATATATGATGAGTTAGAGATCGATAGGGTTAGTGGCGACAATGCCCTTAAAAAGCTAACCGCAATGGGCAGGGTCATAAGGCTAGAGCATAACCTTTTCATTACTAGAAATTCACTAAAAATGGCACTTGATAAACTAAGAGAGATCATAAAAAATCAAGGCTTTGTAAATGTCACAAACGCTAAGGATGCGCTAAATTTAAGTAGAAAATATGTAATCGCCTACCTCGAGCAGCTCGATCTTGAGAGTGACATAATGAAGCAAGGAAATGATAGGGTTTTTCGCAGTTAGTATTCATTTACAAAAAGCAAATATAATCCGCCAAATTTTTAAAAAGGATAAAAATGAAAAAAGTGATCTTAGCCTCAATCATCGCGGCAACTAGCCTAATGGCAGCAAGCGATAAACAAATAGAGGACTTCTACTCTCAAATGGTTGATAGTAGCGTAAAAGTAAAGGTAGCTGATCGTCACAAAGTGGCAGGCGACATCGAAGCTGTCGTGGTAAAACTAAGCAAAGATGGCAACTCACAAGATGAGATTGTTTTTACAAAAGGTGACTTCATCTTCCCAGACGTGATCGATCTAAAAGAGCAAAAATCATACCTAGCTGAAGTAAAAAAAGAGGTCATCGCAAAGGGAATTTCTAAAATTTATAAAGATGAAGACAAGGCAAACATCATCGTTCTTGGTAGCGACCCTAAAAAGCCAACTATCATAATGTTTTCAGACCCAGAGTGCCCATACTGCAGAGCTGAGCTAGCAAAGATCGAGACAACGCTAAAAGATAGCAACGTAGAGATCGTCCTAACTCCAGTCCATGACATCTCATCACTTCAAAAAAGCTCACTAATCTACAAAGATGCAAAAGCTGCTAAGAGTGACAGTGATAAGGTTAAAATTTTAAGAAAATACTACGCTGAAGACTACAATGTAGATGATAAGAGCGTTAGCAAAGATGATGTCGCAAAGATCGATAATCTACGCAAAAAATACTTTGCAGCTGGCGTTAGATCAGTGCCATTTATCGTAAATAAAAGCGATCTAAAATAACATTTTCTAGGGAGCTCTCCCTAGAATTTCTACTTCACACAAATTTCATAAATTTAAAGTATATTTAACTATATTTTTAATAAATACTTAACATTCTTAATTAAACTTTTATATTTACTTTGCTTAACTTAGAAATATGCTAAATTTACATAGTTTAACTTTAGGGCGCTAAAATGCCATAAAATAGGCTATTTGCGATATTTTAGAAATTCTAAATATGCAAATTTTACATATCAATGAACCAAATTTCTCAAAAATTTTTGAGGCATAAGGAGAAAAAATGCAAGGATCAAGAAGAGATTTTCTAAAAAAATCTCTAAAAGTCGGTGCTGCCGGCGGAGTACTCGCAGTCTCAGCCGTAGCAAAAGTGACTAGTGATGACTTGGCTCCTGATGACAATGGCGTTGTCGTAGGCAAGTCAAACAAAAAAGAGGTGCTTTATAAAAAAAGCAAAAACTGGGAAACCTACTATAAAATCGCATACTAAGGGAGAAAACCATGAGTGATGCACGTATAGGAAGACGTTCATTTTTAAAGCTAGCCGCACTAGGTGCTGGCACCACAATGGCTTTTGGACAAAATGATACGATAAGACACGCTAGCGCAGAGGAGATAAAAGATCCTTTCCCTGGCTCAAAAAAGGTTAGAACTATTTGTTCTATATGCTCAGCAGGCTGTGGTATCGAGGCTGAGGTACAAGATGGTGTTTGGGTTCGCCAAGATATGGCGATGTTTCACCCGATATCTCAAGGCTCACACTGCTCAAAAGGTATCGATCAGATCGATCTTACACACAGCAAACAACGCATCAAATATCCTATGAAAAAGGTTGATGGCAAATGGCAAAGAATTTCATGGGATCAAGCTGTAAATGAGATCGGCGATAAGATGCTTCAGATCCGCAAAGAAGATGGTCCTGATAGCGTTATATTCTTAGGATCTGCGAAATTTAACAACGAGCAAGCATATTACTTTAGAAAATTTGCTGCGTTTTGGGGCACAAACAGCAACGACCACGTAGCAAGAATTTGACATAGCGCAACAGTCGCCGGTGTGGCGAATACTTGGGGTTATGGCGCGATGACAAACCACTTTGGAGATATGGCTGCAAATTCAAAATGTATATTTATAATAGGTGCAAACCCAGCTGTGGCAAATCCAGTTGGCGGTATGAAGCACACTTTGCAAGCAAAAGATAGAAACAACGCAAAGGTGATCGTAGCTGATCCAAATTTTACAAAATCAGCCGCTCATGCTGATCTATACCTAAGACAAAGATCAGGCACCGACATAGCGCTTGTTTATGGACTTATCCACATCATCTTAAAAAATGGCTGGGAAGATAAAGAATTTATAAAAAATAGAACTTACGGCATCGACGAGATAGCAAAAGAGGCTGAGCACTGGACACCAGAGGTCACATCTGACGTTACAGGCGTGCCAGTTGATAAGCTTATAGAGGCTGCAAATATCCTAGCTCATACAAAACCAGGCACTGTGGTCTGGGCACTTGGCATCACTCAGCACTCAGTTGGTAGCTCAAATACGAGAATTTTACCTATCCTTCAATTAATTCTAGGCAACATGGGCAAACCAGGTGGCGGCTGTAACATCATCCGTGGTCACGACAACGTTCAAGGCTCAACCGATATGTGTAACCTCTCAGATAGCTTGCCGATGTATTACGGACTAACTGACGCGGCTTGGAAGTACTACTGCCAAGGCTGGGGTGTTGATTATGACGAATTTATCAAACGCTTTGCAGTCTCAACTAAAGAGCCAAAACAAGGCGGCACACCAGTTAAAAACACTGTTTTTGAAGAGTATTACTACCACGATCCTAAAAATCCAGAGGATAGAAACTGGAGAAATGAAAAAGGCTGGTCACTTTCAAAATGGTGGCAAGGCGTCTTAAAAGAGGAAAATACCTTTAGCAGTGGCGCGTTAAGAGTTCTTTGGGTTCAAGGAACTGGCCTTACATCTATGGCGCACCTAGCTAAAATTCAAGAAGCAGCTTCAAAACTAGATATGATCGTAGTTGCTGAGCCATTTGTAAATGAAATTTCTATCCTTTCAGATAGAAAAGATGGCGTTTATATCTTGCCAGTGGCAACTGCCTTTGAAAACGAAGGTCACCTAAACGCTACAAACCGCTCAGGTCAGTGGAGAACAAAAGTCGTTGATCCACTTTATGAGAGCAAGGGCGATCACGAAGTTATGTTTGCATTTGCTAAGAAATTTGGCTTTTATGATGAATACGTAAAAGGCATGAAGATGGCTGTCGTAGATAGAGAGCTAAAACAAGTTAAAGATGACTTTGTATGGCCAGATGATGCGACAAACGAGATAGCAAGGGTTGGAAATTCTATCGGTTATGGCGGCAGAACTGCTGAGATGTTTAGACGTCACCAAGCAAACTGGGATAAATTTGACCCAGATACGCTAATAGGTCTTGGCGGCGAAGTAAAAGGCGAGTACTACGGCAAGCCATGGCCAGCATGGGATGAAAAACACCCTGGCACACCGATACTTTATGATATGAGCAAGCCTTATGCAGAGGGCGGCTCTGGCTTTAGAAACCGCTTTGGACTAGAGCATAACGGCGTTAGTCAGCTAGCTAGCGAAGAGAGCACTCTTGTTGGCTCAGCTATAAAAGGTGGCTATCCACAAATCACAAAAGATAATATAGAAAAAGTCCTAGGCATCACTCTAACTGAAGAAGAGAAAGCTAAGATAGGACCAAGCTGGAGCATGGATTACAGTGGCATCATCTTAGAAAAATGCCGTGAAAAAGGTGTCGTGCCGTATGGTAACGCAAGAGCAAGAGCTATCGTTTGGGAATTCCTTGATCCTATCCCAAAACATAGAGAGCCTATCCACTCACCACGCTGGGATCTTGTCCAAAAGTATCCGACATTTGATGATCAGGCTAGAAATTTCCGTGTTTCTACTAGATTTAAGTCAGAGCAACAAGCAAAAGACTGGTCAAAAGAGTTTCCTATCGTATTTAGTACGCAACGCGTCGTAAATTTAAGTGGTGCGGGAATGATAGAAAGAACTAGTAAATACCTCTCAGCTATCACACCTGAGATGTTTGCTAACGTCCATCCTGAGCTTGCTTTAAAATACGGCATAAAAGATCGCGATATGATGTGGATCCACAGCCCACAAGGCACGAAGATCAAAGTAAGATGCTACCACAGCTATATGGTAACTCCAGATAGAATTTGTATGCCTTACAACTTCGCTGGCGTTATGCAAGGTGTCGATCTCTCAGCTCGCTACCCAGAGGGCACTAAGCCTTATGTTATCGGCGAGAGCTTTAACACAGTTACTAACTACGGATTTGACCCTGTTACTCAAATTTCAGAATTTAACGCAGGTCTTTGCCGTATAGAAAAAGCTGAGGAGAACACCTTTAAAACATCGTTTTATCACGAGTATGGCGAGAGAGACGCCCTAGGTAAAGAGTAAGGAGAGAAAAATGGCAAGAATGAAATTTTTTGTAGATACTAATAGATGTATCAGCTGCTTTGGATGTCAAGTCGCCTGCTCTTCTGCTCATGAGCTTCCAGTAGGAATTTATAGAAGAAAGGTTATCACGCTTCACGATGGCATAGAGGGTAAAGAGGTCTCAACTACTATCGCGTGCCAGCACTGCACCGACGCGCCTTGTGAGCAAGTTTGTCCGGTTGATTGCTTCTACATAAGAGCTGACGGCATCGTGCTTCACGATAAACACAAGTGCATAGGCTGTGGATACTGCTTATATGCTTGTCCATTTGGTGCGCCGCAATTTCCTAAAGATGGGGCATTTGGCGTAAAAGGCGTAATGGATAAATGCACTATGTGTGCAGGCGGTCCAGAGCCAACTAACTCACACGAGGAGAGAGAGCTTTACGGTCAAAACAGAATGGCTGAGGGCAAAGTGCCTATGTGTGCGGCTATCTGCTCTACAAACGCGCTTTTAGTTGGCGACGCTGCTGAGGTTTCAAATGTATATCGCAAACGCGTTATGCTAAGAAATACAGGACTAAACGTATAACACTAAGGAGGGCGCTTGCTCTCCTTTTAAATTTATAAAATTTAAATTATTTTTATGATTTTTATAATCTAAAATTTCATCAATAATTTTCTTTACCTATTAAAATTAGCAAAAATATATAACTTTTTTATCTCGATATGAAATTTTGATCTAACCCTCTAAAGCCCTAAATTTACGTAAAGTTGATTATTAGATTGTAAAAAATATTATTTATGCTTTCAAATTACATTCTTTTATGATAATCGTTTTTATTTTAATCAAAGTAAAGCCTTGGTAATATTTCACTTTAAAATAATCTCACAGGTGGTTTAATTAATGAATAAATTTTTTAAATTTATGCTTATCATGCTACTGCCAGTTTGGCTGATGGCAAAAAATGACGACTACACACAAGTCGCAGCTCAGATAAAAGAGTCATTACAAAAAGTAATAACAGAGTATAGAGCTGGCAACGTCGAGCAAGCAGTTAGCGATACTCAAAATGCTTATTTTGGTCTGTTTGAAGATGTCGAAGCTGGCATCAGAATAAATTTAGGTCAGAAAAAAGCTTACTCTATGGAGAAGCAGTTTGGCGAGATCAGAAAGGCGATAAAAGCTGGCGAAGCACCAGATGATGTGCAAAAAAGAATAGATCAGATAAATAGCGAAATCGCTGAAGTTTTGCCAGTTATTTTAAATGGACATAAGCTTGTTGGTGAGTACTCAGACAGCCCAGCACAAGCTGCTGCAAGTGGCTATGATACTTCTAAATTTATCCCTGAGTGGAAGGTGGCATTTGAAAATTTATCAGCTACTTTGGATAAAGCCATAGCAAGCTACGAGGGCGATAAACAAGATGATGCTAAAAATTCTATCCAAGATGCTAAATTTAATGATTATAGAAACACTCAACTTGAAATCGCCGTTCGCCAATATATAGAAAATGGCAAAAGCATAGATGCCGACATCCAAAGAAAGATGGGTGAAGCGATCAGTGGCATCACAAATGGCATAAGCAAAGATGATTTTAAAACAAAGCTAGAAGAGATCAAAAAGTTAGCTTATGATGCCGTTGCAAAACTCCCAGCTGAAACAGTAAAACTAGCAAAAGTTGATATGAGTAGTGCAGCATCTAGCGATAGCAGCGAAGATAGTGGCACAGACTACACTCAAACTGTTAAAAACATAAATGACAAAATTCAAGCAGCCATCGCGCTTTACAAAGGCGGCAATAGCGCTAAAGCTATGGGCGATATCCAAGACATCTACTTTGATGAGTTTGAAGGTAGCGGCATGGAGAACAAAGTAGGTGCGATAGATGTAAATTTAAAAACAGCTATTGAAGCTACATTTGGTAACCTTGTAGCCCTTATGAAATCAGGTGCAGACGAAAAAACACTTGAAGAGAGTGCAAGCAAGATGTCATCTCAGCTAGCAGCCGCACTTGAGAAAACTAGCGGTTCAAGCTCACCTTGGACACTATTTATCTGGGCACTAACTATCATCTTAAGAGAGGGTTTTGAAGCTCTTATCATCGTTGCAGCCGTCGTTGCATATCTTGTAAAAACTGGCAATGCAAAAGCTATGGGTAAGGTCGTATATAGCTCAGTTAGCGTGGCTGTCATCTTAAGCTTTGTTATGGCTTGGATAATGAACATCATCTTTGGCGAGGCAGCAGGTCAAAAAAGAGAGCTTATGGAAGGCATCACGATGCTTGTTGCTGTGGGACTTCTATTTTACGTTGGCTTTTGGCTTCTTTCAAATGCTGGCGCTAAAAAATGGAACGACTACATCAAATCACATGTATCTGAGTCTATCTCAAGTGGCTCAAGTACAGCACTTTGGTGGACTGTATTTTTAGCGGTATTTAGAGAGGGCGCTGAGACAGTGCTATTTTATCAAGCACTTATCTTTGACGCAAAAGACTCAGCTGGCTACTCAATGATCGCAGCTGGCTTTGTCGTAGGTCTTATCGTTCTTTTGATAGTCTATTTCTTATTTAAAATTTTCGCTGTTAAAATTCCTATTAAACAATTTTTTATATTTACATCAGCGATCATCTTTTATATGTCGATCGTCTTTGTTGGCAAGGGCGTTGGCGAGCTAGTTGAGGGCAAAATTTTCATCCCAACTATCATAAAAGGACTAAATTTCCCTGACTGGATGAGAGACTGGCTAGGACTTATGCCATATTACGAGAGTTTAGTACCTCAAATCATTATGGTGCTTGCCCTAATTATAGGCATCGTTATCATGAAATCAAAACAAAATAAAAACTAATCTTATATAAAGGAGAGGATATGAATAAAATTCTTAGTTCAGCTCTAGCACTTAGCTTAGCAGCTGGTTTTGCACTTGCTGGAGAGCACCCAATCGGCGATCCTGTAGAGGCTAATGGCATGGAGATAGCTGCTGTTTATCTTGAGCCAATCGACATGGAACCAAAAGGCGTTGATCTAGCTCCAAGCTTGGCTGATCTTCACTTAGAAGCTGACATCAAGGCTATAAAAGGCAACAAAAACGGCTTTGGCGAAGGCGAGTGGATCCCATACCTAAAGATCAACTATGAGCTAAAAAACCTTGATAATGGTAAAACTAAAAAAGGTACATTTATGCCAATGGTTGCAAGCGATGGCCCACACTACGGTGCTAACGTAAAAATGGATACAGGTGTTGGTAACTATGAGCTTAAATTCCACATCGACAATCCAGAAAAACAAGGCTTTGGTCGCCACGCTGACAAAGAGACTGGTGTTGGTAAATGGTTTGAGCCTTTCACAACAACTTATAAATTTCAATGGACAGGTGGTCCTGTTAAATAATCACTTTGGGGCGTTCTCGCCCCTTTTTAAAAATTCTCATAGGGTTTAGTTATGTCAATTTACTTCTATCAGGTCTTTTTAGCCCTCCTTGGATTTACGCTTTTTGCTGCCTTAAATAACAATGGCAAAAGTTTAAAAACGATCTTTTTACCATCATTTCTTGGCGTTGTTGCTGGTGTGCTTATCTTTAAAGCTGCTCGTCATGCGCTTGTTGATGACCAGTTTAAAATTTTTATCGATTCAGTGACACTGGTTTTTCTACTAATTAGCATTTTATGGATATTTTTCGAGCTTAAGATAGCAAAAACCGTAACATTTTTTATTTTAGGCATCGGCTTTGGCTTTGGCTATAGCTCAAGTAGCGCTTTGTTCCCACTTTTTGGCGGCGAGCTGCTTGACACGCTTTCAGTTATAAGCTTCTTTTTGATGATCTTTGCGATGATCTTGATACTATTTTTATTTTTCTTCATTTCAAATTTAAAAGCTAGCATACCATCACCAGTAGCTAAAATTTTAGCTCTTATCACATTAGTATTTTTACTAGTTGATAGAAGCTCACAAACTGCACTCGAGCTTTTACGTGCAGGCGCTTTAAAGATAAGTAGCGAGCTAAATTCTCAAATTTTATCTATCAGCGCAAAAGGCATCTATGTCACAGAATTTAGTGCCTATTTTTATATAGTTGTGATCCTACTTTTATGCATCATCGCGCTTTGCTTTATGCCAAAAAGTATCGATAAGAGCACATTTGGCTCTATCAAATACCGCTTTACAAAAGCCATTAGAGAAAATGTCTTTGACAATGCAAAATTTGCATTTTGCAGCGTTTTAATAGCGCTTGGCTTCTCGCTTTATTATGACCTTTACGCATCTCGCCCACCTCAAATTTCAGAGCCACTCTTGGTTGAGCCAGTGGGAGATAAATTTATATTTGATGTTGATATGTTAAAAGATAATGAACTTCACAGATTTGCCTACATCACAGATGAGGGCAAGCAGATAAGATTTTTCTTGCTAAACCGCTTTAGCGACCGCCCATCTCCTGTCATCGTCTTTGACTCGTGCATGATATGCGGTGACATGGGCTACATCAAGAAAGGAAACGACCTTATTTGTATCTCTTGTAATGTTAGAATTTTCTTGCCGTCAGTTGGCAAAGAGGGCGGTTGTAACCCGATCCCTATGGCATTTACCTTTGATGGTAAAAATATCATAGTTGATTACAAAACGATCGTCGCAGGGGCAAACTACTTTAGCAAGGTCGTCGAAAAGATGGTGCTTGATCCTGTAAGCCATAAAAAGGTGAGCAATCTTGATTCAAGATCATATTTATACTACGGACGCACATATTTCTTTGAGAACAACGAAACTCAGGCGAAATTTGAAGCAAATCCAGAAAAATATGTAGAAACAAATGGAACGTTAAAATGAAAAATATGCAACTAAGAATGATAAAAAGCTCGATCACTGGCTCAAAGGTGCAAAAGACGATGGCGTTTATCACTATCTTGCTAGCTGCTCTTTTGATAGCTTGCATGCTAAATATCACGCTAAAAATCGGCGATCAAGTGGCAAGTGAGCTTAGAGGATATGGCTCAAATATCGTCGTTTTACCACGTGGTGAGAGCCTAAGCATCGAGATCGAGGGTAAAAATTTCACCCCACTAAAATCACAAAATTTACTCCCAGAGGCTGATATCTACAAGATAAAAGAGATCTTTTGGAGAAATAACATCGTTGCTTTTGCTCCGTTTTTAGAGACAAAGGTAAAAGACGCTAAGGGCGATGAGTTTAGCTTTGAGGGGACATATTTTGATAAAAATATCGGACTAAAAGACGAGCCAGAATTTAGCACAGGTGTTAAGAGCTTGTATGGATTTTGGGGTGTTGAGGGTGCTTGGCCAAAAGATGAGAGCATGGATGAAATTTTAGTCGGCGATGAGCTTGCAAAGGCTAAAAATTTAAAAGTTGGCGACAAGCTTAGCCTTGTGGGCAAAAACGGCACGAAAGAGGTTAGCGTGGTTGGCATATTAAAAGGAGCAAGCGATGAGGCACATAAGCTAGTAGGCTCGCTAAAACTTGCTGGTGATCTCTCAGGGCATCCTGGCTCATACACAAAAGCTGAGGTCTCAGCTATGACGATCCCAGAAAATGACCTATCGCTAAAAGCAAGAAGAAATTTAGACAACCTTGATAGCGCAGAGTACGACAAATGGTACTGTTCAGCTTATGCAGGATCGATCGCATTTCAGATAGAAGAAAATTTACCAAACGTTAGCGCAAAGGCAAGCCTTCAAGTAAGTGACGCTGAGAGTAATATCGTAAAGAAAATTCAAAGCTTAATGGGTATCGTTAGTATCATCGCTCTTGTGGTCTCAGCCATCGGCATAACATCGCTAATGACAAGTGAAATTTACCGCCGTAAAAAAGAGATCGGCCTTTTAAAAGCCATAGGCGCAAGCAACTTTGAAATTTACGCCCTTTTTGCTAGCGAGAGCCTTGTGGTTGCCTTTTTTGCTGGCATCACTGGAGCATTTTTAGGATACGCGCTAAGCTACGTGATGTCTTACATCATCTTCTCTCACGGCATAGGCATAGCTTGGATAGTGCTGCCAATAAGTGTGGCATTTGCCTTGCTCATCTCAGTCGTTGGCTCGCTAATGCCAATGAGAAACGTCATAAATTTACTACCTGCGGAGGTGCTATATGACCGCAAATAGCAAATTCTTTTACAATCTAATCTACAAAAGCCTAAAAAATGGCTCATCAAGGGTTATGGTTATCGTCATCTCGATCTTGCTTGGAGCATGCGTGTGTGCGGCATTTGTAAATGTCTATCTGGACATCGACTCAAAGGTCTCACGTGAGCTAAAAACTTATGGTGCAAATATGATCTTTGCTCCAAAAGATATGGCGACAAGTGATGATATGAGTGAAAAAACTTATAATGAAATGATCGCTAAAGTGCCAAAAGATAAGCTTCTTGGCGAGAGCGGTTATCTCTTTGCTCAGGCAAATATCGGTCCGACAAATGCCATCGTCATGGGGACAAAATTTAGCAATCTAAAAAAGGTTAAGCCGTTTTTAGATGTTAGAGATGGAACTATGATAAATATCGATTTTGACGATAAAAACGTGCTAATAGGCGTCGATCTTGCTCGTCAAGCTGGCTTTAAAGCAGGTGATGATATAGAAATTCGTGCCATTGGCTCAAATGAGAGCATAAATGTAAAGATAAAAGGCGTAGTGGCAAGTGGCGACAAAGAGGACGCCCTTTTGATCACATCGCTATCTTTGGCTCAGAAAATTTCAAACAAAGCTGGCAAGATAAACTATGCTGAAGCTGTTGTGCTTGGAAATTTTGACGAGATAACATCGCTTGCAAAGACTATTAGCAACGATGAAATAGTCGCAAAACCAGTGGCAAAGGTCTCAAAGTCTGAGGGCTATATCTTAGAAAAGATCAAACTTCTAATGGCGCTTGTGAGCCTTGTCATCTTGCTTATCACTTCAATGTGCGTAAATACAACGCTTAGTGCTATCTTGCTCTCTCGATCACGTGAGATCGCACTTCTTAGAGCCATAGGCGCAAGTAAAAAAGACGTGCTAAGGCTATTTGGCTTTGAAACATTTGTGACGGCGCTCATTTCAGCGTTAGTTGGAGCGTTTTTAGGTTATCTACTAGCTCAAATTTTAGGTTATGCGATATTTGATTCTAGTATTGATTTTAGAATTCTAAGCATTCCAGTAGCTGTGGTCATATCACTTCTTTTTGCAGCGATCGCAGCGTTTTACCCGATTAAGCGGGCACTTAATAACAAAATGGCAGATACACTAAGAGGAGAATGATATGCAAAATGCACTAGAACTTAAAAATATTTGTAAAATTTTTGGCGATGTAAAAGCACTTGATGATATAAGTTTTGAGGTTAAAAAGGGCGAGTGGGTCAGCGTCATGGGACCAAGCGGTAGTGGTAAGAGTACGCTTGTAAATATCCTTTCTCTAATGGATACTCCAAGTAGTGGCGTTTATATGCTTGGCGGCGATGATGCGAGCAACCTAAATGCAGATGATACGCTTAAATTTAGACGTGAAAAGATCGGGCTTGTCTTTCAACAGTTTCACCTAGTGCCATATCTTAGCGCTCTTGAAAACGTGATGATAGCGCAGTATTATCACAGCTCAGTTGATGAAGAAGACGCTAAAAAGGCACTTGAGGCAGTTGGCCTCTCTCACAGGCTAACGCACAGACCAAGTCAGCTAAGTGGTGGCGAGCAACAACGCCTTTGTATCGCGCGCTCGCTCATAAACGACCCTGAAATTTTAATAGCAGATGAGCCAACTGGTAACCTTGACGAGGCAAATGAGAGGATCATACTTGATCTTTTTTGCAAGCTAAGAAAAGAGGGCAAGACGATACTTCTAGTCACGCACAACCCAGATCTAGGCGAGTATGGCGATAAGATCGTCTATCTAAGACACGGCAAACTAGAGAAGATCCGCACTATCGAAAATCCAAAGGTGCCAAATGCGATATAAAATTTTACTTTTATGCCTAGTCTCAGCCCTTATTTTGGGCTGCGTCAAGCAGTATGAGAAGCACCACATCACGCTAAATGACTCAAGTGGCATCGATACGCAGTTTTTCCCAACCGAGAAGCGCCTAAAGATTGGCGATAAGCCATATATGCTCTTTTTCTTTGGCACGGACTGCGGAGTTTGCAAGGCTGCGATCCCTGATCTAAACGCGCTTGAAAAAGAGTATGGCAAAGAGGTTCAGTTTATTGGCATTTTAGGACCTAGCAAGGGCTTTGATAAAGATATCGAAATCTTAAAAGAGCACAATATCACCTTTAAAACTACAAGCGACAAGGTCTCGGTGGATTACTTCAGCAAGGCAGTTGGTGGCGTTATGGGCGTGCCTGTTATCTATTTTTTTGATAAAGATGGTAAGATGCGATCAAAATTTATCGGTCTTACACCAAAAAGTGTGCTTGAAGGTGCTATAAGATCGCTCTTATAGGAGTGAAGATGAGGAATTTCTTTTTATTTGTCCTAGCGGTGTTTTTTGTCGGATGTGCTAGCAGCACGCCAAATATCTCGGTAAAAACGAGCGATCCGATCTTTTTTACGCTTAGTGAAGCAAACAAAAGCGTCTATGTAAATTTTAAAAATAGCGCGACCGGACAAGATGTAAATGCTGAAATTTTAAGCGAATTTGCAAAGGCTGGCTTTAGAAATGAGCCAAATATCAAAAATGCCGACTTCATCATCCTTGGCGACGTGCAAAGCTTTTCTAGGACAACCAAAAGAGATCCTAGATTTTCAATGGGCATGGGATATGGATTTGGCAGACCAAGTTTTGGCTTTGGCTACTCGATGTTTTTCCCGTTTGATTATGATGACGATGATGACTTTAGCACAAACAGCTATGCTTACTACATGCAAGTAAGCGTGCTAGTGCGCCCAAAAGATGGCGGTGAGAAAGCGACAAATATCTCGCTCATGCAAGCTGGTAATGTCTATTCGCCAAGCTATATCTGGCCATTTTTCAAAGAGCGCCTAGCAAAACAGATCGTTAGCTTTTTTTATAACGTCTCACAAAGGTAGAGAAATTTAGCAAAATTTAAAAGGAGTTAAGATGCTAGTTGATGGAAGCTACGAAATTTTATCTTGTGATGATGTGGAGCTTGGTATAAAAAGAGGCTCTGCTTTGTCCTTTTATGCCTGTTTTGACGATGTTAAAGAGGCAAAAGCTCTTTTAGTTATCATCTCTGGTTTTGGAGAGGACTCTGACTCTGGCTATAGAACCCATCTCATGCGAAGCATGGTAGAGAACTATGATGTGGCGTGTATTAGTGTGGATTATCACTGTATAGGCAACCGCCCACAGCTTGGGGCGAAATTTGGGCTTGATGATATAGATCGCGCGATACTAATAAGAGAATTGGCAAAGATTGGTATAACTTTACCTATTGATTTAAAAATAGTTGATAACTATGATAAAACCTGCGTTTTACTTAAAAGTCTTAACGAGGAGATCACTATTAGAAAAGAGAGCGGGGTCTTGCCAGACGATTTTAGTTTAGATATCAGTATGACTATGTTGCCAACAAAAAACGAATACCAAAATTTTGGCGTTATGCAAGCAATGGACGTGCTAAATGCCGTGCTTTATACAAAAAAATATATAAATAATGCCAAATTTGAGCATCTACCAGTGATAATGGTAGGCAGCTCACATGGTGGATACTTGGCACATATGTGCGCTAAGATAGCTCCATGGCTAGTTGATGGGGTGATAGATAATAGCTCTTACGCTATATTTTTATGGAAACTTATTGGTTTTGGCAAGGAGATTGATTTTACTAGGTTTTTTGGCTGTGGCACTGGAAATTTATATGAAAATTTAAATCTTTACTTCTGCGATAAAACTTATTGGACTCTTAATGATAAATCACCATATTATTTTAGTGATGCAAGAGAAGAGATAAGAAATATCTTAAATTTAGATCATTTAAATGTTCAAAGCAGCTATAAAAAGCCAATTTACGTGAGCTATCACTGCATTAATGATACAGAAGTAGCTTCAGCAAAGGATAAAACCGAGCTTTATGAGGCTCTTAAGAAGCTAAATTTTGACGCGACGCTTCACATGATAAAAGATGAGAGCGAGGTTGATGGTAAATTTATAAAGTCTCTAACTCACGGCATGGGTATGTCTTATAAACTGCTTTTGCAAAGAGAGCTTCCTATTGTGATGAAGAAAATTTTGTCTAAAAAAGATAAAAAAGATGAGATCAATGAAAAATGCATAGAGTATAAGTGCGGTGATTTGCTTTATAAATTTAGTGAAGTATCAGATCAGATAAGGCTTGAAGTTACTAATATTTAAATTTAGAGCTGTTTTTATCTAAAGCTAGGCTTTTAAAGACCTAGCTTTAAATTTTCTAGTTATCTATCATAAAATCATAAAATTCGTTGTTATATCCTACGTTTCCAACTTTGCTGTATTGTATAAGAGCTGCTTTTATGTTATCGATTTGCTGATACATAAAGCCAAGGGCGGCTCTGTTTTCGACAGCACTTGGATCATTTAGCTTTGTAAGCTCCAAAAGTGCGATCGCATTTGTTATTTTATTCGCTCCAGTGGCAGCCACAGAGGCTAAAAATAGCGTTCCAGCGTCATTTATCTTAAACTCGTCTATGACATCATTATAAAGCTTATAGCTCTCATCAAAGTCGTTTGTAAAGATATCCACGTAGGCTAGAGTTTGGATCAAATTTATATTTTTTGGCGCGCTCTTTAGCTGGGCTCTTAGTTTGTCGCGCTCCCTTGTTAGCAGGCCTGAGATCTGAAGTAGCTTGATGTATTGCTTTTTGATGATGTCAGCGCCGTGGTAGAAGGCATTTGAGTCGAGATTTTTATCGATGAAGTAAATTTGTATCGCTTTTGCATACTCTTTGACGTTTTGATCTTTGTTCTTAGAGATGAAATTTAAGATATTTGCGATGATATCATTTGGTAAAATTTTAACCAGCTCATCAGCCTTTTTTGACATTAGCTCATCGTTGTTTGAAATTTTAGCGATGATGATATCAAAGGCTAAATTTAATGTTGTAGGCTCTTTTGGCTCTTCAAGCCACCTTATCATCGCACTTTGGTTGCCGCTAACTAGGCTTAAAAGTGAGGCGTATAAATTCACAGGCTTTAGGCTCTTGTCGTTTTCTAAATTTTCACCGATCTCTTCAACTAGTTTTGGATTTAAATTTCTATTTATATCCATGCAGATAGCCCCAAAGATGCCAGAGAGGTGGTTATTTACATCTTGATGGTAGCTTGCTATAAAGTGCTTTGCAGCAAGGCTAAAATTTCCAAGCTGAGCGTAGCTAAGAGCTAGGTTATACTGCAAGATCGAGTGGTTTGGATAGGCTTTGGCTAGCTCTTCAAAGTCCTTGTTTGCCTCTTTTAAGCGGTAGTTAAGTGCCTTTGCGATGGCTTCGCTAAGTTTGGCATTGACCTTTGAGGCGGCGGCACTTTGGCTAAGGTAGTCATTTGCCGCTGAGGTGTCATCTAAAAAGACGCTAACACCACCTTTTCTTATCTGCTCGATGCTCTGTTTCGCGTCAAAAACCTTATACGGCGCAAAATAAAATAGCGTCTCATAGCGTCTTGTTCTATCAAAAAACATATCGTCGCTAAAGTGCGCCTGAGCTAGGCTAACATCAAAAAGATCTGGCTTTAGGATGGTCTTTATCTTGTAAATTTTACTTGGCATCGAGGCGTTGTAGTCATAAACGTCTTTGATAAATGCCGCCGCATCGCCATAATCAGCCGTTTTTAGATCAATTAGTGCCTCAGTCATCTTGATAAGATCGATATTTGGCGTATTTTTAGAAGCCTTTGTTAGATAGTCCCTTGCCTTGTCGTATTTGCCAAGTCTTGCGTAGAGTTGCGCTAGTGTAAAGTCAGCCTTAAAGGCCTTTTGCCCTTCAAGCTTAGCTATGGCTCTCTCATCATCGCCAAGAAGCGATAAAATTTTGGCGCTCAAGTAGGCGTACTCGCCCTTGTAGTCCTCTGTGCTAGGGTGCGAGAGAGCTTGCAATGCCTCATAATAATTACCCTTGTAATAATTAACTAGCGCATAGTAGTAGCTGTAAAGTGGCGAGCTGTTTTCATACTGCAAAAATGAGTCTGCAAGCCCTATGTAGTAGTTGAAATTTTTGGTGTTATTTAGCTCAAGTGAGCAAACAGCGGCGTTTATGGCGCTAACTGCGGTGTTTTCGCGGTCGGTTATCGCTTTGTTAAACGAGATGATCGCCTCGTCGCATTTTTCTTGTTTCATCTGCGAAACGCCGAGGTTGTAGTTTGAAAGTGACTGGTTATAAACAGCTATGTTTTCATAAATTTTTAACGCTTCAAATTTATTGCCACGCTCATAGAGCTGGTTAGCCTTGTTTATCATCTCATCGATCTTTGAAGCGCCAAAATTTTGCGTTTGGTAGTTGTTTTCTATATTTTTTACGATAGCTGTAGTGTCTATCTCCTCTTTTTTATCTTTTTTTAGCAAGACGATTAACAAAACAACTATCAAGATGACAAGCACCAAAGCAGCCGCACCGATGATGATAAAGAGCTTTTTCTTGCTCTTTTTTACAGGTATCGGCTCTGGGATGCTCTCATCTTGCAGCACGCCATCACTTGCTATGCTCTCAAGCGAGACGATCTCTTCAGGTGCCTCGGCTTTTGCCTCTTCAGGCGCTTGCTCTGCTTGCTCGCCAGGTGGTTTTAGAACTACAACCTCGTCATCAGCCACTACATATACCTTTTAAGAACTTCTGGAATTTCGATAGTGCCATCAGCCTTTTGGTAGTTCTCCATTATCGCTATTAGCGTCCTGCCAACTGCCAGACTTGAGCCATTTAGGGTATTTACAAGCATATTTTTCTTGCCATCCTTAAAGCGAATTTTCGCTCTTCTTGCTTGAAAGTCACGAGTATTAGAGATAGAGCTTATCTCGCGGTATTTGCCTTGACCTGGTAGCCAAACCTCAAGATCCACTGTCTTTGCCGCGCTAAAGCCTAGATCGCCGCTGCAAAGAAGCATGTGGCGGTGAGGCAAACCAAGGCTAGTTAGCAAGTCACTCGCGCAAGATATCATCTCAGCAAGCACGCCCTCGCTTTGATCAGGCTTTGTAATGCTTACAAGCTCGACCTTTTCAAACTGGTGCTGGCGGATCATACCTCTAGTGTCACGGCCTGCTGAGCCTGCCTCTTGGCGGAAGCATGCTGAGTAGCAAGTCATCTTTATAGGTAGCTGCTCGGCCTCAATGATCGTGTCATTGTATAAATTTGTCACAGGCACTTCGCTAGTTGGGATGAGGTAGAGGTCCTCGTCGCGCACCTTGTAAAGATCCTCTTCAAATTTAGGCAGCTGACCTGTGCCAAAAAGTGTGTTTGAGCTTACTAGATAAGGGACATTTACAAGCTCAAAGCCACGCACGCTGTTAAAGTCGATCATGTAATTAACAAGCGCTCTACTAAGCCTTGCTCCCATGCCACGAAGCACGGTAAAGCGAGATCCTGAGAGCTTTGCACCTCTTTCAAAGTCAAGCCAGCCAAGGCTCTCGCCTAGCTCCCAGTGCTCCTTTGGCGTAAAGTCAAATTTAGTTGGCTCAAGCACCGTTTTTATGCAGACATTATCGTCCTCGTCCTTGCCAAATGGCACATCATCGTCGGTGATATTTGGCACGCTAAATGAAATTTGCTCAAGCTTTTCTTCGTATTGTTTAACGATCTCATCAGCGTCAGCAAGGGCAGCTTTGTTTAAATTTAGCTCGTTTTTAAGCTCGCTCACATCTTCACCAGCTCTTGCTTTTACGCCAAGCTCCTTGCTCTTTGCGTTTTGGATCGCTTGGAAATTTTCAAGTGCTTTGCGCTTTTGCTTTAGCTCGTTAAAAGTGTGCAAAAGCTCGTCTAGCAAGCTAGCTTTAACGTTTTTGCCCTCTAGTTTTTTTACGAATTCATCGTAGTTTGTCTCAAGTAGTTTTAAATTTATCATTATCCTCTCCTTATCCTATCCTTAAACCATAAACATAACTTTTGCAAGCAAAACGATCGCCACCGCAATCGTAAGTGCGATAGGGTGGATGTTGCCAAGTGGGCTAGGGCGCTTAAATATAAATTTGCAGCTTAAATTTACTATCACCGCAGCCACGATCACCATCGCTAAGCAAAATTTGATCATAAAAGCGATCTGTAAATTTGTCTCAAAGTAACCTCCAGCCTTGCTACCGACTAAGCTACTCATCATCATGCCACCAGTTAAAACTAAAAGTAGCACGCAAATAGGCATGATTTTAACAGCTACTGAGCCGATGGCTTGCTTTGCCTTTTGAGCAAGCTCTGGCGGCATCTTTTTGCTCGCCGCTCTTAATATGATCACATCAAAAAATAGATAACCAACAAAAATGATCGCACAAAAAAGGTGAATTATCTGCGCGTAGGGATATAAATTTTGCATATTTTTCCTTATTTGTAAATTCCAACCGCTTCACGCACTTTTTTTATCGTTGTGTGAGCTACATTTTGGGCTTTTTTAGCGCCTAGATCTAAAATTTTAGCCACCTCATCAGGGTTGTTTTGATAGTGCTCAAATTTCTCTCTTGCATCTTTAAAATAGTCCCAAACAAGCTCGTTTAGATAGGCTTTAAAGTGCCCATGCCCCTCGCCACCACGCTCATATCTAGCTTGCAAGTCGCGCTGTCCGCTCTCATCTAAGAAAAGCTTTGCGATGTTATAGACGTTGCAGTTTTGCCACTGCTTTGGCTCTTCAAGTGGCGTGCCATCAGTCACGATGCTTGAAATTTGCTTTTTAAGCGTCTTGGCGTCCGCGAAGATATCGATCGTGTTGCCGTAGCTTTTGCTCATCTTTTCGCCGTTTGTGCCAGGCACGGTAGCGACGTTTTCATCGATCTTTGCTTCAGGCAATGTAAAAATCTCGCCATGTTCGTTGTTAAATTTGATCGCGATATCACGCGCGATCTCTACGTGCTGGATCTGGTCTTTGCCCACAGGCACGACCTGCGCGTTATAAAGCAAGATATCAGCCGCCATCAAAACTGGATAGCTAAAGAGTCCGTGGTGCGAGCTAATGCCCTTTGCGACCTTGTCTTTGTAGCTGTGCGCGCGCTCAAGTAGCCCCATAGGCGTATGCTGACTTAGCACCCAGTAAAGCTCAAGCACGTCTTTGACGTCGCTTTGCACCCAGAAAATGCTCTTGTTTGGGTCGATCCCAAGCGCCAAAAAGGCACACGCAGCGTCAAAGGTGTTTTGCTTTAGCGCTTTGCCGTCGCTAAGGCTGGTCATCGCGTGGTAGTTTGCTATAAACATAAACATCTCGTTTTGCTCTTGCATATCAACCATCTGCTTTATCGAGGCAAAATAGTTGCCAAGGTGTAGTTTGCCGGAGGGTTGGAGGCCGGTTAATACTCTCATCTTATCCTTTCAAATTTTAGCTTCGTTTTTTGAGCGCCTTTAAATGAGTTTGTAAATTTTAATCATCGACAGGCTAAATGCCTAGTCTTGATTAAAATTTAACTGCACAACATTTAAATTCATCTCAAAATTCTTCGCCAAATGCTTTTTAAATTTTTAACGTTACATCAGACTTTGCGTCTAATCTAATCTTAAAATTTGACTCGGCAAAAAACAAAATTTCGTCTCGCCTAAACAAAAAACTCTTCGCCAAAACGTTTAAATTTTAACATCACGTTAGACTTTTTAGTTTAGCTTGATCTTAAAATTTAGCTTGCTAGCTCTAGCCCACACTTAAAAACAAAATTTTGCCTCGCCTAAACAAAAAACTCTTCGCCAAAACGTTTAAATTTTAACATCACGTTAGACTTTATGTATCTAGCTTGATCTTAAAATTTAGCATGACAGGCTAAATACCTAGTCTTGATTAAAATTTGACTGCACAACATTTGTCGCTTTATCGTTCTAAACAAAGATAAGCAAAAATTTATCTCAAAACTTCGCCAAAATTTCTAACTACAAAACGTTAAATTTAACCCAAAAAGGTCAAATTCCAACACCACGTCAGACATCCATCTAGCCTGATCTTGAAATTTATCGTTGCAAGCAGCCATCGCCACTTTGCAACTAAACTTTTAAAAGTATCCTTATCTCTTTTACGATCTGCTTTGGAGTTTTGCCCTCCACTTCAACGATATAATCAGCCTTTTTCTCATAGAGCTTTTCTCGCTCCAGATGAAGTGCCTCAGCCTTTTTTAGGTCGCTTAAAAGCGGGCGTTTAGCGATCTTTTTCTCGCTATTTTTGCTATTTTTTAGCCTTTGCATGATCGCATCAAAGCTTGCTTTTAGATAGATCACGGTACCAATTTTCTTTAAATTTTTAACCTTTGCAAAGCCCCCACCTGTCGAGATAATCGCATTTTTGACACTTGTGGCTAAAAATTTGGCTAGATCCTTTTCAAGCTGCCTAAAATGCTCTTCGCCAAATTCATCAAAGATAGCCTTTATCTTCATGTTTTGCGAGCTCTCTAGCAAGTCGTCGCAGTCAAGGTTCATCGTCTTTAGCGCCTTGCTTAGCGCCCTTGCAGTCGTGCCCTTGCCAACGCCCATAAACCCTATCAAAACGATATTATTGTTCTTTGTCTTCATCACTCTCTCCACGTTTTTTAGGGATTAGCACGATAGGCACGCCAGCTAGGCTAAAGCTCTCTCTAAGCTTGTTTGTTAGGTAGCGTTTGTAGCTAAAGTGCAGGCATTTTGGGCGATTCATTATGAGCGCTATCATGATAGGTGCGGTTTTAAACTGCACTGCGTAGTAAATTTTCACGACCCTACCTTTGTCGCGTGGCAGTGGGTGCGCTTTGGTCGCTTCACCGATCACTTCGTTTAGCTTTGAAGTTTGAATTTTTTGGGTGTAGTTTTTGTAAATTTCAACTATGAGTGGGTAAATTTTATGCACTCTCTTGCCGCCAAGTGCCGAAACGCTGATGATCGGCGCATATGAGAGAAATTTAAACCTATCTTTTATCTCTTTACAAAGCTCGTCAAATTCTTCGCTGCTTTTGTCCCATTTGTTTAGCACGATGATGACGCCAAGCTCAAATTTCGAGGCGATGCCAGCGATGCGCTCGTCTAGCTCGGTTAGCGGCTCAGAGCTATCTAGCACTAGTAGCGCCACGTCTGTCTCTTCTAAAATTTTCTCAGTTCTATTTAGCGCGTATCTCTCGATGCCCTCGATCTTGCCGCGCTTTCTGATACCAGCAGTATCGACAAATTCAAAAACTCTGCCATCATGTTCGTAAATTTCATTGACTGGGTCGATCGTAGTGCCTGCGACGTCGCTAACAACGGCACGGCTCTCTTTTACAAGGGCATTTAGTAGTGAGCTTTTGCCGACATTTACGCGGCCTATGATGCCAACTCTTATGTTTTTGCTCTCGTAGTCTATCTCGTCGCTTAGCTCGCCCTCGTCGTTATAGTTTTCTAAAAAATCATCAAAATCTTCGATCAAATCGGCCTTTATCTGCACTTTCTCTTCTAGGTGCTTTGCTAGCCAGATGCTAAGCTCATCAACGCCAGTGTTGTGGCTTACTGAAATGCCAAATGAGTTTTTTGCGCCAAAACTTACAAATTCCCACTCTCTTTGCTCGTCTTTTTTGCTGTCGATTTTATTTATAACTAGAGCGATTGGTAAATTTAGCTTGCTAAGCTCGTAAAAAATGGCTCTATCTTCGTCATCTGGCATCATCTTGCCATCGACCATGTATAGGATAACGTCTGAATTTCTAGCCTCTGCCAAGGTCTTTGCTTTTACGTTTTTAAAAAGCTCGCTGCTATCATCAAGCCCGCCGCTGTCGATTAATATACACTCTTTGCCCTCAACTTCGATCTTAGCTTTATTTGTATCTCTTGTAGTGCCGCTAACGTCGCTTGTTATGGCGATGCGTCTTCTTGCTAAGCGGTTAAAAAGTGAGCTTTTGCCGACATTTGGCTTGCCTACTAATATTACTTTTTGCAAATTTTGTCCTTTTTATGATGGCTGATTATACAAATTTTTCTCTTATATAAAGTATAAAATTACGCTTAAAAGCGCCAAAATAAAAGAAAAAATCAACCAAAATTTAAGCCATTTTTTATTAAAATGAGTGCTTTAAATTTAGAGGTTTTGCGATGTTAAAAAGGTTTTATATTTCACATCTTGGCATTTTTTATATGCTCTTTGCTTGCTTTATGTTTGCCGTGACTGGCGCATTTGCAAAGTATCTGAGCAAAGATATGCCTTCTATCGAAGTTGTTTTTTTTAGAAATTTAATAGGACTTTTCATCGTCATCTACGCCATCTATAAATTTCCATTTAAACAAACTGGCGGGCACTTTTTCTTGCTTATGTTTCGCGGTTTTGTGGGCACGGTGGCGCTTTTTGCCTTTTTTTACAACGTCGCGCATGTAAATTTAGCCACAGCCTTTACCTTTCAAAAGACAAACCCGATATTTACAGCCATTCTCGCAGCTATCGTGTTTAAGGAGCGGCTAAGCTCGCTTGGCTGGTTTGCTGTCTTTTTGGGATTTGGCGGAATTTTGCTTGTTATCCAGCCAAATTTAGGTATAAACAAAACCGATATCATCGGCATTTGGAGCGGTCTTGGAGCGGCTATTGCCTACACGAGTGTCAAGGAGCTAAACAAGAGCTACGGCACAAATATCATCGTGCTAAGCTTCATGCTTTGGGGCTCGTTTTTGCCGCTTATTTGCATGGGGCTTGCGGAGTTTTTTACATACGAGCCTCTAGATTTTTTATTTTCTAAATTTACCATGCCAAGCTGGCACAACGTCGTATTTATCTTGCTAATGGGGCTTAGCGGCTACTATTTTCAGGCGTTTATGACAAAGGCATTTGCGGTTGGCAAAAAAGCTGGTGTGATCGCTGCTGTTAGCTATGCAGACGTCATTTTTACGCTTATTATTGGCTATTTTATGGGCGATGCGTTGCCAAATCACCTAGCACTAGCAGGTATCGTGCTTGTCGTGGTGAGTGGAATTTTAGTTGTTAAAGAAAAATAAAGGAGAAAATATGATATTAATCGCTGGACCTTGCGTGATAGAGAGCAAGGAGCTTGTTTTTGAAGTGGCAAAAAGGTTAGTTAAATTTAATGAAAATCCAAAGCTTGACTTTTACTTTAAATCAAGCTTTGATAAGGCAAATCGCACGAGTATTAGCTCATTTCGTGGCCCTGGGTTAGAGAAGGGTTGTGAAATTTTAGCTCAGGTGAAAAAAGAATTTGGCTTTAAAATTTTAACCGATATCCATGAGAGCTATCAGGCGCAGCCAGTTGGCGAAGTGGCTGATGTGCTGCAGATCCCTGCATTTTTGTGCCGTCAGACTGACCTGCTCGTGGCAGCTGCAAAGACAAAAGCGGTCGTAAATATCAAAAAAGGGCAGTTTTTAGCAGCATCTGCTATGAAGCACTCTGTTAAAAAGGTGCTTGAAACGCGCGGCGTAAAGGGCGATGGATACGAGGTGGCAAAGGCAAATGGCGTCTGGCTAACTGAGCGTGGAAGCACCTTTGGATATGGAAATTTAGTCGTTGATATGAGAAATTTAGTGATGATGAGAGAATTTGCGCCAGTCATTTTTGACGCGACCCACAGCGTGCAGATGCCAAGCGCACTTGGCGAAAAAAGTGGCGGCGATGCTAGATTTGTGCCATATCTTGCAAGAGCAGCAGCTAGCGTTGGGGTGGATGGATTTTTCTATGAGACGCACGTAAATCCTTGCGAAGCGCTATGTGATGGGCCAAATATGTTAAATTTAGACGAGCTTGAAAAGGTCGTAAATGACACACTAAAGATAGAGGAAATTTTAAATTTTTAAACTAAGGAGAGAGATGAAAAGGATTTTAGCGCTACTTTTAGGAGTGTTGTTTTTAGTAGGTTGTGGCTCATCTCAGCCAAAGGTGCCACTTGCTGGCAAGTATAAATTTGAGGGCATTAGCTACACTCATGTGCAGCGCCACGAACCAACAAAATTTCTCTATCAAAGCCCAAAAATGATCGAGAAAAAATATAATAAGCAAATTACTGAGGCGCTTACAAAAGAAAATTTGCTTGATCAAAACTCGAGCGACGAGCTAAAGATAAAGGTAACTCACCGCAGGGAATTTATGGGCGAATCGACCTTTGCTAAAAGCGATAGGATGGGCAATATCTACCTTACTTACGAGGTAGAAGTCATTAGAAATGGCGAAGTTTTGAGACATTATGGCTCTAGCGAGCTAAGGTTTGACCCTGGATTTTTTGGAAATTTAAAGGGGATAGCCGGACAAAACACAGATGATAGTTTAGAAAATGATGCGATAAAAGCCATGGTGAGAAAAATTTTAGAGATAGTAAAAGGGTTTTAGGTAGTTTGTCAAATAGAGGTTTTTTATGGATATTACTTGGCGCGGTGGCCGAGTGTGGCTGGGCATACGGGCTAAAACACGCTTCAAATTTAGGCGAGTTTTTGCTCACGACCGCGCTTGTGAGCGTGAGCTTTATCTCTTTTATGAAGGCCTTAAAATATATCCCGATAAGCATCTCTTACGCTGTATTTGTAGGCTTTGGCACGATATTTATAGTTATAGCTGAGATCATCAGTGACTACGCAGCAAATGGGGCTTTGCCAAATTTCATTAGACTATTTTTTATAGCGACGCTAATTTTAGGCGTACTCGGGCTAAAAAGAGCGAAGCAATGATACACTTTTTGGCACTTTTACTAGCTGGATGTTGCGAGGTCTCTGGCGTCTTTTTTATCACGAAATTTTCAAAAAGCACAGGCGTAAAAAAGTGGGCAAATTTCATCCTTTTGCTTGGAAATTTCGCCCTTTCTCTAACGCTGCTTAGCTATGCGATGCAAACTATCGCTATGTCGGTGGCGTATGCGATCTGGACAGGCATCGGAGCCATCGGTGCGGTCGTGGTTGGCGTAGTTTTTGAGGGTGAGAAGATAAATTTTAAAAAGGCCTTGTTTTTATCGCTCATCATCTTTAGCGTGGTGATGTTAAAGATCGTTTAAGGAGCAAATTTGGAGATAGTAGAGCAGGTCACGTCACGAGATAAGACCATTGTAAAAACAGGTGTTATAGGCATAGTGACAAATGCCATTTTAGCGGCTATAAAGGCGGTAGTTGGATTTGCTAGCGGCTCGATCGCTATCATCTTAGACGCGGTAAATAACCTAAGTGACGCGCTCTCATCGGTCATTACCATCGTTGGCATAAAAATAGCTGGAAAAAGGCCAGATAAAGAGCACCCATTTGGCTACGGCAGAGTGGAGTATCTAACAGCTATCGTTATAGGCGTGATCATACTTTATACAGGCGGCACCTCTGTGGTCGAGTCGGCTAAAAAGATCATATCGCCAAGCACCCCAAACTACGACACTACCTCGCTTGTTTTGATCGCCGTTTTGATTGTGGTCAAATTTGCGCTTGGTCTTTACACGCAAAGGGTCGGACAAAGGGTAAATTCTGACTCGCTCATAGCAAGCGGGTTGGATGCGAAATTTGACGCTCTAATCTCGCTTAGCACGCTTTTGGCGGCTTTAGTATTTGTATTTTTTGGCGTTAGCCTTGAGGCATATCTTGGCGTGGCGATATCGCTACTTCTTATCAAGGCGGCACTTGAAATTTTACGTGACGCGATAGATAAAATTTTAGGCGAAAGGATGCCTAGCAGTGAGAGCTCGGAAATTTATGAGTGCATAGGCTCGTTTGACGGCGTGCTTGGAGCGTATGACCTTATCTTTAACGACTACGGCCCAGACAAGAAGCTAGGCAGCGTGCATATAGAGGTGGCGCACGACATGAACGCCGCGCAGATAGACGCGCTTACTAGGCGCATACAAAATGAAATTTTTGCGAAATTTAACATTGTTTTAGATACCATTGGCATCTATGCATTTGATAAAGAGAACAACGCAACAAGGCTAAATGTCGAAAAGATAGTTTTTGGGCATAAATTTATCAAGCAAATGCATGGATTTTACATAAATAAAGAGACAAATACGATCACGTTTGATATCGTCATAGACTTTAACGCACCAGATAGCTCGGCACTCTACCGCGAAATTTTATCGCAAGTTAGCAGCGCCTACCCTAGCTACAAGGTCATCATCACGCGTGACACGGACTACAATGGATAGAAATTTAAGGAGCAAATATGAAAATAATCGAAGGAAATTTAGCCCTAAAAGGCAACGAAAAGATAGCGATCATCAACGCAAGGTTTAACCACATCATCACAGACCGCTTAGTAGAGGGCGCAAAAGACGCATTTTTACGCCACGGCGGCGATGAGAAAAATTTAACTTTAGTGCTAGTCCCTGGCGCATTTGAGATACCTATGGCGCTTGAAAAGGTGCTTGCAAGCGGTAAATTTGACGCGGTTTGCTGCGTGGGAGCGGTGATAAGAGGCGCGACCCCACACTTTGACTACGTAAGCGCTGAGACCACCAAAGGCATCGCAAACGTGACGCTAAAATACGCAAAACCAGTCACATTTGGCGTGCTAACAGTAGATAACATCGAGCAAGCGATCGAGCGAGCTGGCAGTAAGGCTGGAAACAAGGGCTTTGAAGCGATGACGGGCGTTATAGAGATGCTAAATTTATACAAAAAGCTAGGAGAGTAAAATGGCCACACGTCATCAAGTGAGACAAGCGATCGTTTCACTACTTTACTCAAATGAGATAAATCCCGTAACTGCGGAGTTTGAAGAGGAATTTTTAGAAGAGAAAAAGATAAGAAATGAGCGCAAAAACGAAGCTTTGCAAACATTTAAAGAGGTGCTAGCAAACAAAGAAAAACTAGATGAAATTTTAAAGCCACACCTAAAAGATGGTGACTTTAGCAAGGTTGGCGCAACAGAGCTTGCTATCCTTAGACTTGGGCTTTATGAGATGAAATTTAGCCAAACTGATAAAGCTGTCATAATAAACGAGGCGATCGAGCTTGCAAAGGAGCTTGGAAGTGATCAGGCACCAAAATTTATAAACGGCGTGCTAGATAAGATAAAGGGCGATCTATGAGGCTCTGCGTCGCTCTTGATATGGCGAGCAAGGATGAAAATTTAGCCCTCGTGCGTGAGCTAAAAGGGCTTGATCTTTGGCTAAAAGTGGGGCTTAGAAGCTACCTTAGAGACGGAGCTAAATTTATAGAGGAGCTAAAAGGGGCAGGGGAGTTTAAAATCTTTCTTGATCTAAAGCTCTATGACATCCCAAACACGATGGCAGACGCCGCTGAAGTTGTCTCAAAGATAGGCGTGGATATGATAAATTTGCACGCAAGTGCTGGCGAGCGAGCGATGAAGACCGTGATGGAGCGTCTTAGTTCGCTGCAAAATCGTCCTTTGGTGCTTGCTGTATCAGCACTTACTAGCTTTAGCGAGAGCGAATTTGAAGCGGTTTATAACGATACTCTATCTCGCTCGGTTAGGAAATTTAGCCAGATGAGCTTTGAAGCGGGGCTTGACGGCATGGTCTGCTCGGTCTTTGAAAGCAAGCTCATAAAAGACGTGACAAATCAAAATTTCATCACGCTTTGCCCTGGAGTTAGGCCTTTTGGCGAGAGTGCGGGCGATCAAAAGAGGGTTGCAAATTTAGTTAGCGCAAAGCAAGAGGGCAGCGACTTTATCGTCGTTGGCAGACCGATTTATGAAAACGCAAATCCAAGAGAAATTTGCGAACGCATTTTGGAGCAAATTTAGCACCCTAACTTGCATAAAATTTGGTCTAAAATCATTTTAAGCATGGCTTTTCGCGAGAAATTTTAATTAAACTACCTCGCAAGAAGCTTGGATAACGACTTAGTATAGTAGCAAGATGAAATTTAGCAAGCTTTGTAGCGCGTGGGAATTAAATTTAAAATCATTGCGGCGAGTTTGGCGGTGCTTAAAAAAATTGAGGTAAATTTGAGCGATTTTAAGAAAATCCCCTATGTCGGTGAGGCGACGCAGGCCGATCTACTAGCACTTGGCTACAAGGATATCGCTTCGCTAAAGGGTGCGGACCCTGAGGAGATGTTTGAACGCACAAAGGTACTTGGACGCGGCAGTGATAGGTGTATCCTCTATGTTTATCGCATGGTTTGTTATTACGCAAATACGCCGCACCCAGACAAGGCCAAGCTAAAATGGTGGCTTTGGAAGGATTAAATTTTTAAATTTCTAGCGCTAATTTTTAAATTTGACCTATTAAATTTAAATAGTATTAGAGCGCAAGCTAGCAAAGACATGGGCAAGTCTTTGCGTATCAAGCAAGAAGCAGGCAAGCGTTTTGACGTTACCGCAAGTTTTTGTTGTGTGAGTTAGACATCTAAACGAAATAAAGCTAAAAACAAAGTTTATAAATTTAATCAGCTTTTTGTATAAATTTCTATCCACAACCGATGCTTTTGCAAAAAAGAAAAACCCCACTTTCTAGAAGTCTTTAAAACGATGCAGCTAAAAAAACGATCTATCTAATATTTCGTTTCTAGTCACGCGTTTCCTTACTATCTCCACCTCATTTATATCCTCAAATTTGATCTTAGTTTTTACGACCATGAGGATTTTATCTTTGAAATTTACATCTGAGACTAGGCCGCTAGTTTTTACGTAAGTAAAGCCGTCGTGGTAACTCACACGCACCTCATCAGCTATCTTTATCTCGCTTATCTTTTTTAAAATTTCATCGACCTTGCTCTCGTCAAGCTCTAGTTTTTCGCATTTTTCTCGCTCTTTTTGACGCAAGGCTCGCTCTAATGTTGAAAGAGGATTAAACGAGCTAAAAATTTTCGCCCTATCTTTACTCACCGCTCTTGTGCCCTCCGATCTTTTTGTTTCTATCTTGCCCAGTCGCCTCTGGCAGCAGGTCGATCGCGCGCAGGATCGAGTTTTTACCAAATTTCTCTTTTATCAAATTTAGCGACTTTAGCACCGCCTTTTCTTTAGCGTCATCTTCAAATAGGCTAAACTCAACCAAATTTTCTTTCACCACATCGTTTGCAGATATGCCTATTTGCCTGATTAGCCCGACATTTTTTATCTTGTTTAAAAGTAGCTCCTCAGCCGCACTCATCAGCACGCTTGAGATATTTGTGGGAGTTTTAAATCTCACGCTTGCACGTTGTTGTGGCTCAAGCTTATCGGCAAATCTCACATTTATCGTTAGCCCACTCGCCCTCACATCTTTGTTTATGAGCCTAAGCGCGAGCCTGTCAGCCATCTCTTTTAGCACGATCACCGCCTCGCAGCGCTCGTAGTCTCTTGGCAAAATTTCTGAGCTAAAGTAGGACTTCGTGCTTGGTTTATAGGTCTTTATATCAGCTATCGTCGTTGGTTCTATGCCGTTAGCGTGATCTATCGTGATGTAGGCATCGACGCCAAAAATTTTTTCAAGCAGACTTTTTGGCGCATTTGCGATATCTTTCATGCAAAAGATGCCGCATTTTTCGAGCTTTAGCCTAGTTTGCTTACCGATACGCCAAAAGTCACTTAGCGGCTGATGCGTCCAGAGCTGCTTTTTATAAAGCTCTTCGTTAAGATAGGCGATGCCGTCATCTTGGTGCTTTGCTAGTATATCAAGCGCGATCTTTGCGAGGTATAAATTTGTCCCCATGCCACAAGTAGCCGTCACTCCAGTCGTTTTTAGTATCTCATCCATCATCATCTTCGCCATCTCTTTTGCGCCAAGAGCGTAAAATTTCAAGTAAGAAGTGAGGTCTATGAAGCACTCATCGATCGAATAGACGTAGATGTCCTCTTTGGCGACATATTTTAGATAAATTTCATAGATCTTTGCGGCGTAGTCGATGTAAAACTGCATCCTAGGCGGCGCGATGATAAATTTGATATCTCTTGGTATCTCAAAGAGCCTGCAGCGGTTTTTCACTCCTTTTGCACGAAGCGCAGGACTAACAGCTAAGCAGATGCCGCCACTGCCACGACTAGCATCAGCCACGACTAGGTCGGCCTTAAATGGATCAAGCCCGCGCTCGACGCACTCAACCGAGGCGTAAAAGGACTTTAGGTCGATAACGGCGTAAATTTTGCTCTTTGGATTTTCATTTTTCATGAGAGGATTATAGATGAAATTTGGTAAAAGTTAGTTTGTAAATTTTGTTTGAAATGGCTTAAAATTTTAATAAAAATCTTTTAGAAAAAAGGCTAAATTTAAGTGCAAAGACCACGTACCAAAGATACCGCCTCCACTCACAGCTAAATAGCTCTGTGATCAGAAACTACGCCAAGCTGAGCGAAAAAGAGCCGATGCTCATAAACGTAAATGACGCCAAGAAAAAGGCATCGCAACTGGCGACATGGTGAGAGTATTTAACGACAGGGGCGAAATTTTAGTCGGCGCGCTTGTAGCTCATCATCCCAGAGCACGTCATCGCTATCTGTGAGGGCGCATGGCATGGTCCTGAAGTGCTAAGCAAAAGAGCCTTTGCAAGCACGGCTGCGTCAATGTCCTAACTCGTGACAAGGCACATCTAGCACCACTTAAAGCAACTGCAGACACAGGGTCTTGGCAAATTTAGAAAAATATAAAGGCGAGATCAAGTTTGTCGCTGTAAATTTATAAATTTGGCCCTAGTTTGGTGGCAAAGTCAAATTTAGCCGTAAATTTTCTTTAAATTTTCAAGCTTTGTGCTTGCATTTAGCAGTAGCATATCAGCAAGAACCAGCCTTATCATCGCGGTTGCGACGACGCTGCCACGTATGCCTATGCAAGGATCATGCCTGCCTCTTAGCTCAAAATCCACCGCCTCGCCAGCTAAATTTAGCGTCTTTTGCTCTTTAAATATCGAAGGCGTTGGCTTAAAATGGCTCTTTAGCACGATCTCAGCCCCGCTACTTATGCCACCAAGTATGCCACCAGCGTTGTTGCTTAAAAAGCCAAGCTCGTCCATCTCGTCGTTGTTTGCTGAGCCAAGCATAGAGCTTACATTTACGCCAGCGCCGATCTCTACGGCTTTTACTCCGTTTATGCCCATCAAAGCTGCCGCCAAAGCGCTATCAAGCCTATCGTAAAGTGGCTCTCCAAGACCAGCTGGCACGCCTCTAGCCACACTTAAAACCACGGCTCCTACGCTATCGTGCTCGCTTCTAGCTTTATTTACCGCCTCTTTCATCGCCTCTTCGTTGCCAAGAGCGTAAATTTGCGAATTTTGGGCAAAATCAAAATCAATCTTGTCGCTAATGGCCTTGCCAATGCCAAGCACGCCACTTAAAACTTCTATCTTAAATTCATTTAAAAGTAGCTGCGCAAATGCCCCGCCAGCGACCCTTACAGCTGTCTCTCTCGCACTCGCGCGCCCGCCACCTCTGTGGTCTCTAATGCCATATTTTTTAAAATATGTAAAATCAGCATGCCCAGGGCGGAAAATCTCACGTAAATTTTCATAGTCGTTTGACTTTTGGTTGTTGTTAAAAATGGCAAAACCTATCGGCGCGCCAGTGCTTATGCCATCAAAGACGCCGCTAAAAATTTCTATCTTATCAGCCTCATCTCTTGCCGTTGTGAAGCTACTTTGCCCAGGACGACGTTTGTCAAGCTCGCTTTGTATGAACTCCACATCGATCTTTAGCCCAGCAGGTAGGCCGTCTATCACGCCACCGATCGCCACCCCATGGCTTTCGCCAAAGCTAGTTAAGGTTAGTTTTTTGCCAAATGTATTCAAAATTTATCCTATTTTTTGATTTTTTCTAGTGCGATTTTTGCTGCGAGCTGCTGGGCTTGTTTTTTCGAGCTTCCAACGGCACGTGAAATTTCTTTGCCATTTAGTAGCAAGGCTATCTCAAATTCTTTCTTATGATCAGGTCCAAAAGAGCCTATGAGCTCGTATGTTGGTATGACGCCAAGGGTCGCTTGAGTGACCTCTTGAAGGGCGGTTTTGTAGTCCTTTTCAAGGTGTGCAAAGTCGATCTGCGGATAGCAAAGCTCAAGCAGCGTGATCGAAATTTCCCTAACTTTATCAAGTCCAGCCTCAAGGTAGATAGCGCCCATCACTGCTTCAAATGCGTCACTTAAAATGCTATCTTTCTCGCGGCCGCCGTTGTTTTCTTCGGCTTGGCTAAGCCTTAAAAACTCGCCCATATTTAGCCGTCTAGACATATTTGCAAAGCTTTTTTCATTGACAAGCGCGGCTCTTAGTTTGCTCATGTCGCCCTCTGCGATCTTGCTAAATTTCTTAAAAAGATACTCAGCCACGAGTAGATCCATCACCGCATCGCCCAAAAACTCGAGCCTCTCGTTATTTAACGCCTGCTTGGTGCTCTTGTGAGTTAGCGCCTCTTCTAAAAGCTCACTTTGTTTAAATTTATAGCCAAGATTACGTTCAAATTCTTCTAAATTTTTCATATCTTATTCTCATCTTTTATCTTTAATGCCTCGTCTCTTGCCATCTGGTCGCACTCCTCATTTTCAGGGTGTCCAGCGTGCCCTTTAACCCAGCTAGCCACGACTTTATGCGGCTTTGAAATCTCTAAATACTCCTGCCAAAGCTCGACATTTTTTACATTTTTAAAATTTCTCTTTTGCCAGTTTGCAAGCCACTCATTTATGCTATTTACCACGTATGAGCTATCGGTAAAAAGCCTTACCTCGCAGGGCTCTTTTAGCGCTTTTAGCCCCATTATCGCAGCTTTTAGCTCCATTTGGTTATTTGTAGTATGTGCCTCGCCGCCACTTTCTTTTTTCTGCGCTTCGTTAAATTTCAATATATAAGCCCAGCCACCAGCTCCAGGGTTTCCAAGGCACGAGCCGTCGCTAAAAAGTGTTACTATCTTCACTTGGTTTTTCTGTGATGTGGGATAAAATTTTCACACTTCCTAGCTCGTGACAGACCGGACAGCGGTAAAAGTGCATAGGAAATGAGTTTTTGCAGTTTTTGCAAACGTAGTTAAAGCTTAGCCCAGCCGCGTCAAATTTAGCATCTTTTAGTCGCTTGATGGCATTTAGCTCAAAGCCGTAAATTTCACATGGCTCATCTATGTCGCCCTTTGCGTAAAAGAGGGATTTGTATTTTGGATCGCTTAAATTTATAGGCGTTTTTAAGTTGTAAAGCAGGTCTAGCACATCTTCAAATTTGGCAAAATCTTTTAAATTTTCTAGATTTTCATTGTGTCTTATGAAAAGTGCTAAGATCATGCGCTTTAAAAGCTCAAAATTTTGGCTAAGATGAGAGAGAATTTCCACCTTTTCGCTAAAGTTTAAATTTCTATCATCAAGCGTACTAATCGCCTTTATATAGGCCTTTTGATCTTTTACATTTGTCCCTAGCTCTTCAAGCGAATTTAGCGCATAAAGGGCTTCTTTGTAGTTTTTAAGCTTCTCATCTATCATCGTTAAAAAGCGCAGTGCGAGGACATTTCTAGGGCTTAGCTCAAGCGCTTTTTCAAAGATTTCACTAGCTTTTTTTAAAAATCCAGCCTTGAAATAGACCTCCCCAAGCTCGTTTAGGATAAATTCTTTCTCGTTTTTATCTTTTACCTTTTCAAGTGCGATGAGATAGACGCCGATCGATTTTTCAAAGTCGCCATTTTTAGCAAAGGTCTGACCTAGCATGCTAAGGCTTGGTATATCTACTTCTGGGCTTTTTAGCATCTGCTTGTGCTCGTCGCTTATGCCATCTTTGCTGTCAAATTTCTTTATAAATTTCTCGATGCGTTTTTTCTCATCTTTGCTTGAAAATATGCCCCAAGCATAGCTTAAAGCTGCGATCATCAAGATGATACTAAATAGAATAATAAGGCTAAATATCGGATCTCTGTGCCCAATGAAAAAAATATCCACGCTTATACTTTGTAATAAAATTTTACTTTAATTATAACAAAGCAGTTGTATAATTTTGCTTATGATAGATCCAAAATCCATTGAAAAGTTAAAAAACCAAATAGACATTGTTAATATCATCGAGCAGTATATCCCTGTCAAAAAGATGGGCTCAAGCTACAAGTGCGTCTGTCCGTTTCACGACGACAAAAACCCAAGCATGAGCATAAATCAAAACAAGCAGATGTATCACTGCTTTGCCTGCAAAGCTGGCGGAGATGCGGTTAAATTTGTGATGGATTATGAAAAGCTAACCTACCCAGAGGCGATAGAAAAGATCGCTCAAATTTCAAATTTCAGCCTTGAATACACAAACGACAAGGTGCCAACGCAAAAAGAAAATAAGCACATTTTAGAAAAGGTAAATGCCTTTTATAGGAGTGAGTTTTACAAAAACGAAGCGGCCATTAGATATATCAAGTCGCGCGGCATAAATGACGCTATGATCGAGAAATTTGAGCTTGGCTGGGCTGGGGATAGTAAAAGCACCATTAGGCTTTTGCAAAATGAAAACATAGAGCCTAAAGAGGCGCTTGAAGTTGGCATCGTAAAGCAAAATGAAAAGGGAATTTACGCTAGTTTCATCGAGCGCATAACCTTTCCTATCTACTCGCACACGACAAGACTTGTTGGCTTTGGTGGTAGGACGATCTCAGATCACCCTGCAAAATATGTAAATTCGCCTCAAAGTGCGGCATTTGACAAGTCAAAGCTGCTCTATGGCTACCACCTAGCTAGACAAAGCATATTTGAGAAAAATCAGATAATAATAACAGAGGGCTATTTAGATGTCATCATGCTTCACTACGCTGGCTTTACAAATGCTGTTGCGGTTCTTGGCACAGCACTTACTACAAGCCACTTACCGCTTTTAAAAAGGGGCGAGATAAGCGTAGTGCTTTGCTTTGACGGAGATGGCGCTGGCATAAATGCGGCCATAAAATCCGCTCACCTGCTAAGCATAAATAAGATAGATACAAAAGTAGTCATCATAAGTAACGGCGCAGATCCTGCTGATATGGTCTTTGCAGGCAAGATAAAGGAGCTTAATGAGCTCTTTGGCTCTGGCGAGGACGCGGTGAAATTTTATATAGAAAAGATCATGCAAAAGTATGACATAACCCGCTCAGTGCAAAGAGATAACTGCCTTAGTGAGATAAAAGCCTATATGGACGAGCTTGGAGAGGAGATAGCAAGCTCGTATGTGACAGAGGTTGCGGCAAGATTTAACCTCACTCCACAAAGCGTGGCAGATAGGTTTGGACTAAAGCAGAAGCCAAAAAATGAAGCTAAATTTAAAAGAGAATTTAGAAAAAAAGATAAAGATGAATTTAGCAACTCTGTCATGGTGGATGAGGTGCCAGCTGTGATGAACAAAGACCCGCTTGAGTTTGCACTTTTTAAAACTATGCTAAATAACCCAAACTACAGAGATGAGATACTCTCAAAGCTTGGAGCTAGATACTTTATAAAGCATCCTGAGTATCTAAACGCCATCCTTTATAGATACGACGTGAGCGATGAGCAGATGGTTAGAGAAATTTTAATGGACGAAAATATCCATGAGATCACCGATGCAACCACTTTGCAAAAGGCTATTTTAAATATGCAAATCGCCTTTTATGAGAATGAACAGCAAATTTTAAAAGGCTCTGACAACCCAAATAAGATAGAAATTTTAGAAAAACTGCTATTTATCATCAAAGATATCAAGACTCAGCTTTATAAAATTTAAAAACTCACACTTTTTCAGCTTCAAATCATAAAACAAAATGTAAAATGCTTAAAGTAATAAATCTTTTTAAGATTGGCTTTATATTTTAAGGATTTATGATGATAGACGCTAAAAGATTTGAGAGAAATTTTAACGCTATAAGCGAGTTTGGAGCGCTAAAAGGTGGTGGGCTAACAAGGCTAGCCTTTAGCAAAGAGGACCTTGAAGCAAGAGAATTTCTTATAAATTTGATAGAAAAAAATGGCTTTAAACTTAAAATTGACAATGTCGGCAATATCTACGCTATCTATGATGATGGCTGCGAGGCGGACGCGAAGCCAGTTTGTGTGGGTTCTCACATAGATAGCGTGCCAAATGGTGGCTTTTATGACGGCACACTTGGCGTCATGGCTGGTCTTGAGGCGCTAAGCTCTATAAAAGAGGCTGGCATCAAGCTAAAGCGCCCACTTTGGCTCATAAATTTTAGCTGTGAGGAGTCGAGCCGCTTTAAGACAGCCACTATCGGCAGTAAGATAATAAGCGGCAAACTAAGCCAGCAAAGGCTTCATGAGCTAAAAGATGAAGATGGCATCTCGCTTTTTGAAGCTATGAGCGTTGCTGGACTTCACCCACAAAATTTAGATGAAGCCATCTTAAAAGAAAACTCCCTACACGCATACTTAGAGCTTCACATCGAGCAAGGCCCAGTGCTTGAGCGAAGCGGCATAAGCGTTGGCGTGGTAAGTGGGATCGCAGCTCCTATTAGATTTGAGATCACAATACAGGGCAAAGCTGATCACAGCGGCGCAACTCCGATGAATATGCGTAGTGACGCCCTGCTTGCCGCTTCACACATCATAATCGCTGCAAATAAATTTGCTAAAAGCAAAAAAACAGCCGTCGCGACCGTTGGCTACGTTCATGCAAAACCAGGCGTTTTAAACGTCGTGCCAGGCGAGGCGAGGCTTGGCGTTGATCTGCGAGATATCGATAAAAAAAGCCTTGAAGAGCTAAATTTAGAGCTTAGAAATTTTGTAGATGAGCTAAGCCGTGAGCTTAAATTTAGCTACGAGATAAGAGAGCTAAGTAGCGACGAGCCAGTAAAACTAAGTGAACACGCCATAAATTTACTTGAAGATGAAGCCAAAAAGCTTGGCATAAAAACACTTACTTTGCCAAGTGGGGCTGGGCATGACGCGATGAATTTAATAAAGCTTGCAAGCAGCGTTGGCATGCTCTTTATCCCTTGCGTAGATGGCATCAGTCACAACACCAAAGAGGCGATAAATTTCAAAGACGCCGTAGCAGCAACAAAAATTTTAACAAACGCACTAATAAGACTTTCAAACGAGGAGTAGTCATGGATAAAATAGCAAAATTAGCACTATCTTTAAAAGAGGATATGATCAAAGATCGCAGATACTTTCACTCGCACCCAGAAACTGGCTGGTTTACCTTTTTTACGACTGCGGTTTTGGCAAAAAGACTTAGCGAGCTAGGCTATGAGGTGAAGCTTGGCGAAGAGGTCGTAAAAAGCGATGCAAGGCTTGGCGTTGGCAGCAAAGAGCAGTGCCAAAAGGCTATCGAGCGAGCAAAAAGTCTTTTAAATCCTGACGAGGCAAAATACCTTGAATGCATGAAAGATGGCCTAACTGGGCTAACAGCCTTCATCGACACAAAAAGACCTGGTAAATTTAGCGCTTTTAGATTTGACATCGATAGCGTTGATGTGACAGAGAGTGCAGAGGCTGCTCATAGACCTTGTAAAGAGGGCTTTGGCTCAGACATCGCTGGTATCACGCACGCTTGTGGGCACGATGGACACATGGCGATGGGTCTAGCGCTTGCAAAGCTGATCGCTAAAAATTTAGACGAGTTTAACGGTAAATTTAAATTTATATTTCAAACAGCAGAAGAGGGCACAAGAGGTGCTGTGGCTATGGAGGCTGCTGGGGTGCTTGATGGGGTTGAGTACCTACTTGGCGGACACATCGGCTTTCAAGCAGAAACAAATGGGGGCATAGTTTGTGGCACAAACAAACTGCTTGCAACTTCTAAATTTGACGTGCATATTACTGGTCGTTCTGCCCACGCAGCAGGAGCGCCAGAAGAGGGAGCAAACGCCCTTTTAGCCGCTGCTCAAATGGCTCTAAACATGCATGGTATCACAAGACACGCAAAGGGCGTGACTAGGATAAATGTAGGCGTTTTAAGAGCAGGCGAGGGCAGAAACGTCATAGCACCAAACGGCTATCTAGCCTGCGAAACAAGGGGCGAGGATACAAATTTAAATGAGTTTATGTATAAAAAATGCATGGATATCGTAAAAGGTGTGAGTGAAATTTACGGCGTCGATAGCAAAGTCGTGATGACTGGGGGCACAAGCGGGGCAAATAGCGACAAAGAGGTGACTGAAATTTTCTATGAAGCAGCAAAGCAAAGCCCATTTATAGATGACGATAAGATCGTTAAAGAGCTTGACTTTGGCGCTTGCGAGGACTTCGCTCACTTTATGAGAGCTTTGCAAGATAGGGGCGCAAAGAGCGGATATATGATGATCGGTACAAATTTAAAAGCAGGCCATCACAACAGCAAATTTGACTTTGACGAGGAGTGCTTGGTCGCTGGGGTTGATATCTATCTAAGGGCTGCTTACAAACTAAATGGAGTGAAAAAATGAAAAATGCTTTACTAATCAGCGCTTCAAGCTACCAAGATACTGGCTACTTGAGACACTGCAAAAACTGGGTTAAGGACTTCTTGGGTGAGAGTGGCAAGGAGGAAATTTTATTTATCCCTTATGCTGGAGTTAGACGAACAAATGACGAATATGAGCAAAAGGTGATCGACCGCCTAAAAAATAAAAATATAAAATCGATCCACCACTACGAGGATAAAATTTCAGCTATCAAAAATGCCAGCAGTATCGCAGTTGGCGGCGGCAATACCTTTATGCTGCTTTACACGCTTTATAAGCTAAATTTAATTGAGCCTATAAAAGAGGCAGTGGCAAACGGCGCAAAATACTTTGGCTGGTCAGCAGGTGCAAACATCGCTGGCAAGACGATGATGACGACAAATGATATGCCTATCATCATGCCAAAGTCCTTTGACAGCCTAAATATCTTCCCATATCAGATCAACCCGCACTTCATAAGTGGCAAGCTAGCAGGCCATAACGGCGAGAGCAGGGAGGAGAGGCTAGAGGAGTTTTTGATAGCAAATCCAAAAGATACTATCTACGCTTTGCCTGAGGGCACGGCTTTGCTTATAGCGGACAACGAAGCCCAGGTCATAGGACACAGCGAAATTTTAAAATTTGAGTATCAAAAAGAGATAGAAAAAATAGAAGTTGGAACTAAATTTAAAATCTAAACAAGGAGAGAGGTATGGAATCATTCAAGCTAATTGCTGCCATTCTTGGCATCGTTGCAGTTGTAGCACTTCTAGTCTTAAAAAAAGAGACAAGAACGGTGCTAATAGGTGTTGGTTTGGTGCTTTGTTTAATCGCACTAAAACCGATGGGGGCACTAAGTGCTTTTACTGACTATATGACTAAAGCAGGGCTTATAAAGGCTATTTGTGCCAGTATGGGTTTTGCGTTTGTTATGAAATATACAATGTGCGATAAGCACCTTGTTGCGCTTCTTACAAAGCCACTTAGAAACGTGGGATTTATCTTGATCCCTGTAACAACCGTGCTAACTTACTTTATAAATATCGCCATCCCTTCAGCTGCTGGCTGCTCGGCTGCTGTTGGCGCGACGCTTATACCACTTCTAATGGCATCAGGCGTTCGCCCTGCGATGGCTGGTGCGGCTGTTTTTGCAGGTACATTTGGCTCAGTCCTAAGCCCAGGCTCTGCGCACAATATATATGTGGCTGACCTTGTTAAAAAGACAGTTGCAAACTATACAGTTCAAGACATCATAAAAGTGCAAATTCCTAGCGCATTTACAGCTCTTGCTATCGTAGTTGTCATGCTAACTATCGTCGCAATATTATTTAAAGACTATCAAAAAGGTACAAATTTCACTCTTGAAAATGGTGCCTCAAGCGAAGAGAAGTCAGCGTTTAAAGTAAATTTGATCTACGCTCTTATGCCACTTGTCCCACTTGTCATATTGGTTATCGGCGGAACTAGCCTAGCAAAAGACTACAGCTTTTTGGCATGGACAAAGATGGGCGTTGCTGAGGCGATGATACTTGGTGCTATCATAGCTATCTTTGCTACCCTTACAAACCCACAAAAGATCACAAAAGAGTTCTTTAACGGCATGGGTCACGCTTACGCTGATGTTATCGGTATCATCATCGCAGCTGGCGTCTTCGTCGCTGGCTTAAAGGCGTGCGGAGCTGTTGATGTGGTCATAGCGTGGCTAAAAACCGATCAAAGCTACGTTAAATTTGGCGGAACATTTGTGCCATTTATCATGGGTATAGTTACAGGCTCAGGCGACGCTGCTACATTTGCATTTAACGAAGCTGTCACAACAAATGCTGCTGCTCTTGGCTTTGAGCAAGATAAGCTTGGTATGGCTGCGGCAATCGCAGGCTCACTTGGACGTTCAGCTTCTCCGATAGCTGGTGCAGCTATCGTTTGTGCAGGTATTGCTATGGTTAGCCCAGTCGAGCTTGCAAAAAGAACGTTTTTAGGTATGTTTCTCTCTGTTGTGGCGATCGCATTTTTCGTCATCTAAGGATGAAAGATGGATATCGTAGAGAGATTTATAAACTATACGAAATTTAACACCACGACGAATAAAGAGAATGGATTAAAAGGCATTATGCCTTCTAATCCAACCGAGTACGAGCTAGCCAAATTCATAAAAGATGAGCTTAGCTCGCTTGGTATAAAAGATATCATCTTGCAAGATAATGCTATCTTGATAGCAAAGATCCCCCCAAACTGCGAAAATGCCCCAAGTATCGCCTTTTTTGCGCACTTAGATACAAGTAGCGAGCAAAAAAATGACACAAAAGCTAAGATAGTAAAATACACAGGCGGCGACATCTGCTTAAACGAAGAGCAGGGCATCTATCTTAATTTTAGCGACAATCCAGAGCTTAAAAAATATGTTGGCGATGATATAGTCGTGACTGACGGCACTAGCTTGCTTGGCGCTGATGATAAAGCAGCGATCGCTAGTATCGTAAATATGGCTAGCTTTTTCATGAAAAATCCTGAGGTCAAGCACGGCAAGATCGTGATCTGCTTCGTACCAGATGAGGAGCAGGGCTTACTTGGGGCAAAAGCACTTGATGTAAATTTACTTGGAGCCGATTTTGGCTACTGCTTAGACTGCTGCGAGATAGGCGAGCTAATATACGAAAACTGGAACGCAGCTGACTGCACGGCGATCTTTAAAGGCATTTCGGCTCATCCGATGAACGCAAAGGGCAAGCTTGTAAATTCGCTACTTCTTGCGCATAAATTTATCTCTCTTTTGCCAGGCGGCGAAGTGCCAGAGTGCACCGAGGGCAAGGAGGGCTATTTTTGGGTAAAAGAGCTTAGCGGAAACAGCGCAAAAACGACGCTCAAGATCGACATAAGAGAATTTGACGAGGTGAAATTTCAAAAAAGGCTTGATTTTTTAAGTGAGATGGCAAATTCTTTTAATAAAATTTATGGCGATCGTTGCGAGATCACGCTAAAAACACGCTATGAAAACGTCTTTAAGTTCTTAAAAGATGAAAACTCACTGCCTATAAAGCTAGCAAAAGATGCCTTTAGCGAGCTAAATATCACGCCAAACATAAAGCCGATGCGAGGCGGATACGACGGCGCTGCGATCTCTGCAAAGGGCGTGCCAACGCTAAATTTATTCACAGGCGGAAACAACTTTCACTCTATCTTTGAGTACTTGCCAGTTAGCAGCCTAAAAGCCGCAAGCGAAGTGATCAAAAAAATCGTAATTAACGCTGCTAAATAAACTTCATAAAAGCCTAGATTTAGTAAATTTAGGCTTTAAATTTTACTTTCAGGACAAAAATGAAGGCTTTAGCTTTGTTTAGCGGAGGGCTTGATAGCATGCTCTCTATGAAAATAATAAGCGATCAAAATATCGAAGTGGTCGCGCTTTATATGGATACCGGATTTGGCGTGGATGAGGAGAAGCACGAAGTTTTAAGGCGCCGTGCAGCCTTGGCTGGAGCTAGCCTAAAGGTGGTTGATATGAGAAACGAGTATCTTCGTGACGTGCTCTTTAACCCAAAATACGGCTACGGCAAGCAGTTTAACCCTTGTATCGACTGCCACGGATATATGTTTAAAACCGCTCTTAATATGTTAAAAAGCGAAAATGCAAATTTTATAATCACAGGCGAAGTCGTAGGACAAAGGCCGATGAGCCAGCGCAGAGACGCACTCTTTCAGGTCAAGCGCCTAGCTGATGACGAGGATGATCTAGTGCTTCGTCCGATGTGTGCTAAGCTCTTGCCGCCAACTAAGCCAGAGCGCGAGGGCTGGGTCGATAGAGAGAAGCTGCTTGATATAAGCGGGCGCGATAGAAAGCCGCAACTTGCTTTGGCGAAGAAATTTGGCTTTGAGGACTTTGCAACGCCCGGAGGTGGGTGTTTGCTAACGATCGAGAGCTTTGCAGTCAAGATAAAAGACTACTTGAAATTTGATAAAGAGATGCGAGATATCGACGTTACGTGGCTAAAGCTTGGTAGGCATCTTCGCTTGGTAGATGGCGCAAAAATGATAATAGGACGTGATGAGAGCGACAATAACGCACTTTTGGCTCATCCAAATGATAAATTTGAGCAGGTTAAATTTAAAGAGAGCGACGACATCGTGGGAGCTGTTAGCTTCATAAGCAAAAACGCTAGCAAAGCCGACAAAGAGCTTGCTGCAAGGCTCGCACTAGCTTATACAAAAGCTAGTAAAGATGTTGAATTTGAAGTTAGCATCGCTAATGAGAAATTTATCATCAAACCTGAAGATAAAAAGCTAGCACAAGAGTTTTTTGTAAAATAAATCCAAATTTGCAAAGGAATTTGATATAAATTTCTTTGCAATATCTAAAATTTCTAACTTTTTCAATCCCCACAAAATCTAAATTTGCAAAATTTCAAGTCATAAATATGTCACAATTGTACCGAAGTACAATGGTTTGATTTTAATAAAACCGCTAAATTTAAGAAAAAATTTAAAAAGGGAGACACATGTCAAAGGAAATAGGCGTAGTAAAAAATGTAACGCAAGGAAGCGTAAAAGCTGTAAGCCTAACAGGTGAAAGCAGAGAATTAAAAGTAGGTGACATAGTATATCAAGGTGAAAAGATAGTCACTGAAACAACTGACGCAAAAGTAGTAATAGCAAAAGCAGATGGAAAAGAGATAAGCCTAATAGGTAAAGACTCAATAAATTTAGACCAAAGCGTTAGTGAAAATTCTCAAACAACAGCTGATATAAATTCACTTCAAAAAGCAATACTTGGTGGTCAAGACCTTAACGCTTTAGAAGAGACTGCAGCTGGTGGAAACCAAGCTGGTGGAAACGCTGGAGGTGACGGAGTAAGTCTTGGTGCTGCTAGCTTTGCACAGGGTGGTCACTACTCAAATATAAGTGCGAATTTTAATGATCTTGGTGACCTAGGCGCTACATTTGAAGCTCCGGTTAGCTCAGTTGGCGGCGGACAGGGTGAAAATTTAGGTGACGGCGCAGCTGCTGATAACGTAGCGCCACAACCACCATTGCCGCCACAGCCAAATGGAATAATCAAAATCCCACTCTCAGCTCACAAGGGCGAGGACCCAGCGGCTGAGCTGATACCGGCATTTACGACAAAGATACCTAGCGGATATAGCGTACAAAAGCAAGCTGACGGCAGAAGCTACCTAGTGCCTGATGATGGTGTGAATGAATTTACATATAACAATGGCTGGTACGTGAGCAACGACGGCCAGCTAGCTATCGGCCAAGATGAGGCTAAAAAGCTAGCAGTGACTAGCAACGCAAATGAGGGCAACTACCCAGATGATGGCACTGTTGCAAAGATAGTAGCTCCAAATGCACAGCTAAACGTTTTTGGCTCAGACATCAACGATGAAATAGTTGTAGATAATGCACAGATCAATAACGTCTACGGCGGTGTTGGTGCTGATAAAATTTCAGGCATAAATTCTGCAAAGCTTAGCAACATCTCTGGTGGCTCTGGCGATGATGTGATCGATCTAAACAAAACTACGATCACTGGCATGGTTGTGGGCAACGATGGCGACGATACTATAAATGTAGATAATGGCTCAAAAGTTGCTAAAAGCGTATATGGAAATGACGGAAAAGACACTATAACGATAGATAATAGCTCTGTTGTTAGCAAGAATGTATTTGGTAACGCTGGCGAAGATACGATAGTAGTCCAAGGCGGTGCTAAGGTAGATGGCTGGGTACTTGGCGATACAAAGACTAAAAACGATATGCATGAAAAACAAGTAAACCCATCTTTAGATATAACAGATAATGGTGCTGGTAATGACACCATAAAAATAAGCGGCGCAGGAACTAGCGTAAAAAATATAGGTGGCGGAAACGGCGATGATACTATCACGGCAGAAAAGGGTGCTCATGTTGGACTTATCCAAGCAGACGAGGGCGACGATATCATAACTGTAACTGGTGCTGGCACATTTACAAGCGCAGTAAATGGCAGAGGTGGCGACGATACTATCTTGGTTAGCGACCAAGCAACGGTTGAGGGCATAGTTGGTAGATGGGGCAATGACGACATAACAGTAACTGGCGCTGGCACTACTGTGACTGAGTATGTACAGGGCAACGAAGACGCTGATACTATTAGAATTTTAGACGGAGCCACTGTAAATCAATATGTAAGCGGAGGTCGTGGCGAAAACCCTAATGTATATGGCGGAGCTCAAGACTCTGATAAAAACAAAATAATCATCGAAAACGCCACAGTAAGAGGCGATATAGAAGGCAACACGCGCGCTGGAGGCAGCGAGTTAGATATCTCTGGCGCTACAATAGGCGGTAAAGTGAGCGGATCTATGGTTAGTGATGCATCAACACTTACCATCAAAGATGGCTCTGTGGACTTTAGTAAGGTTGAGAAAATAACAAGCCTTGAGCTTGGCGGAGCTGATAAAAATTTAAATATCACGCTAACTAAAGATGATATCTTTAGAAACAATGAGCTGAAAATAGACGGCGAAGAAGGCGATAGAGTAACATTACAAGGTGGTTTTACAGAGGCTGGCTCGCATGATGGTTACAAAACATACACGGTAACAGGCTCTACGATAAGCGTAGATATCAAAGAGGATGTTGTTGTAACTCTATAATAAATTTGGTCTAACGGGGCGACCTTTTGGACCAAAACTCTTTGCTTGTCTATAAAATTTGCTAAATTTCTATAGGCAAGCAGCTTAAATTTTTAGTCAAATTTAAAAAATCCTCAAACGAAATTTGATTCATCCCGAATTGACTCCAAAAATATTGCCAGCTTTTTGACCTTTTGTTTTTGCTCTCCCATTTGAAATTTTCTAAAAATGCATCGCCTTGCCTTAGCGGAGGTGTGATATTAAAAACATGAGAAATTTTAGCGGTGACATTTCCTTGCGCGTCTGGCTCGCTGATACTCTCTACGTAACCGCCTGCATATATTTCAAATTTCTTATTTTTAGTAACGCAGCAAGGATGCCTATTTAAGACAAAAGCACCGACTTTTAGTTTGTTATAACGTTTGATATTCCATTCGTAGCTTGTTAGGGTGTCTTTGTATTTTAAAGTGCCGTATTCACTCTTTCCGTGATCTAGGATAAAAATTTCTTGATTATTTGTGGCCTGCGGCAAGATTTCTAATATCTTATACAAGTGCTTTCCTTAAATTTATTTAAGAAATTTAACTCTTTTTTGCTTCTCTTGTCAATATTAAAAATGAGCTATTTTAGATACTCTTCAAGTAAATTTTCAAATTTATCCCTTAGATACTCAGGCTCTTTTATCTTGATAAATGGCAGCCAGTATTTGACCACACGCAAGATCTCATCGTCATAGGCTACCTCTGTGCTTAGGACGATCTTATCTTCATCCTCGCTTATTATTTTAAAATTTGGCAAGAATTTCTTTCTTTTAAAGTAGCTAATCGCCTCGCTTTTTATCTCCAGCGTCACTTCAAATTTTACGTCCGAAAACCAGTTTGTATCGTTTTGCTTTATGCGATTTACAAATTCTTCATTTGGCTTAAATGTGCTATCTTTTATCTTTATCTTTTCAAGCTTTGAAAGGGTGAAATTTTTAAGCTTGCCACTATCATCTGCTAGCAGGTACCAGACACCATTGTTGTTTATCAGCTTATATGGTTTTAGTGATCTAAATTTAGGGTTATAAGAGCACTCAATCATCTTATTTTTAATGATAGCAGCGCTTATCTCTTCAAACTCAGCTCTTGAAATTTGTAGATCCTCAAAGCCTTGATTTTTGATGAGATAGGCTTTGTTTAGCTTCTCGTTTAAGACGTCGCTTATAAATTTATCATCTAGATCCGGAAACAAAGACTTCACTCCACTAAGTATGGCAAATGCCTGGATATCTTTATAGCTAAGCTTACCAAGTGCATAATCAGCTAAAAAGTATTTGCCATTTGCTTTTTCTATAGGCAGTATATTTAGGCGCTCAAAGTCCCTTAAAATGGTTCTTTTATTGACACTAAACTCCTCCGTGAGCTCATCTATACTAAGTCTTGCTCCGTCATTTAGCTTTATTAAAATTTGAGCGAGCCTAAAGGCTATCTTGTCGTGAGAGCGCATCTTAAATCCTTTTAAAATTTTCGCTATTTTATCCTAAAAATAGATCGCGACACAACCTGTCAGAGTCATGGTGTAAATTTTCGTTAAATTTAAAAAGGAGAGGATATGAGCTTAACCGAGATCATAGATAAAGCAACAAGTAATGTAAAAATAGATGAGGCAGATAGAAATAAAGTGCGTTACTACAAAGAGAGGTTTAGTGCATTGGAAAAGATAATAAATGATGAAAACCATCAGATAAATGAGCTAAAGCTTTCAAATTTTCATGATTTTGCTTCGTATGAGCAAAATTTAAAAGATATAGACAAAGACCTAGTTGATATGGCTAGCAGCGCTATGTTTATAAATGAATTTAGTAGCCACTTTACAAGCATAGGGCTAGACATATCTGACATTAAAAGCACTATGGCTCATAAAGGTGTGCCAGCGATCGTTAGAGGCATTTCTAATGGGCAAAATGCTATCCAAAATGCTACTAAGCAAGCCATGCAAAAACTTCTCTCATCAGAAGCAGCGGTTAGGTCTATGACGGCTTGGTTTGAGATAGATGAGAGTATGGAATTTTCAGACTTAACAGAGGCGATAAATATCATAGAGCAGCATCTTGAGCCAGATAGTGACATAGTCTTTGGAACTACAAGCGATGTTAAAAACACAGGCACTGCCAAAATAACTATACTTGCTATGACATCAAGAGGTATAAGCTAAATTTTATTTGACTCAACTCTAGCTTTTACGAGCTTAGCTAGCACACTGCCTTCTCCTACACCTATTATCTTAGCTCTTAGTTTTGTCACGTCTGCATGGCTAGGGGCTTTGGCATGGACCGTTTCATTGCGTAAGTCTTGTAGCGATGTTATGACTTTTGGCAGAGTTTTGGCTACATAGGCTTGAAGCACATTTTCTTCTAGTGCATCTTGGACAAGATAGTTTTTAAATATAAATTTATAGGTTCCTAAATTTGGTTTATTGTTAAACATATCAGCAACCGTAAATTTAGACCCTTGAACTTCATAGGCTATCTTTAGAATGGCTGGGTTTTTATCTGCTAGCTTTTTTAAAAGCACTTTAGCAAAGGCATAAATTTCTTGCTCCATAGTCTTTGAGTATTTGACCACGACCGAGCTAAAGTCATAGAGTGGGTTGGAGATGTTGTCAAGATACTCTATCTCGGCTGAAATGATGTTTTCTATGCTGTCTGGATGCATGAGGTTTATCAAATTTTGCCCAAAGCAGTAGCGAGTCAAATTTTTCTTGATCTCTAAAAACTCATCGCTCTTATAAACATCAGGATAGAATTTGCTCTCGTCATCAAAATAGCTCATGCCTTGTTTGGTATCTATAATGAGTGGATAGACGTAGGCGTTGCCATAGACTGCGTATGTGTGGTCATTTACCGTGAAATTCGCTAGGTAGTTATCTCTAACACACTCAAAGTCGTTTCTAGCTAGCTCCCTTATGTCGCTTATCACAAACCACTTCTCTACATCTAGCTCTTTTTCTTTGTAATAGCTCGGTGCGATCTCGCTCATATCATCGCTTGTGATAGAGGTGACCTTTGCTACAAATAAATTTGAATAGTCGGTTAAAAAGAGCTGCAAAAATTTGGCATCTTCGCTTGAGCTTAACTCTTGAGCAAACTGCTCTATTTGCTCCTCAAAAGGATTTATCATATCTCGGCGCTTGCTTTTTATCTTGCCAAAGGCAACCTTGCTCTTGTCATTTAAAATTTTAAGATGCTGCTCGATGACATCGCTTTGGTAGTATGGGTTGTAGAGGATGAGGATGTTGTGAATTTTATCTGACATAGTTTTTACTTCAAAATTTTCTTTATCATATCAAATATGTTGTAACCAGTATCTGTGTATGGTTTGCGCTCAAATTTATCATTGCCGCATTTTGGACACACTTTTGGTATCTGGGCCATATCATCAGCATCTAGGCAATCACTGCTAAAATGAACCACCTTTTCATAACCGCAGTTTGTGCAACACATTTTAAATGGATTTGGACGTCTTGGCATTGTTTTCTCCTTAACAATATAATAAACAAAGTTTGTCACATCCTATGTGATTCTCAATTTTACCACAAAGGACGCGACAAACCAAACAGAGCTACTTTTGATGGTTATTTTACTTTTTCTATGTATGCTTTTATGACAGTGTCAGTTAAATTTTTAAAGAGATCAAAATCTCCCTCATATATCAAACTAAAATTATCATTTAAATATGCTAGATATGCATTACCCATTAACTTAGTTGTAGAGACAGCAACTGTGGCATTAAATGCTCCTCCAGCAACATTTCCTACAGTCGGTATAAATTTTAGTAAATTGCCAGCTATATATCTTACTGCAAAACCTCCAGCAGCCACTGCAACAAAAGATGTTGCTAGTTTTGTGATACTTTCTGCATTGACTTCAAAGTCATAATTATACGTAATATGCGATATCATGGCTATTTGAGTAGGCAAAAGCAGAGCTATATCTGAAAATGGTATAGGTGTAGCTGCTATAGCTCCTACTGTTGCACTATATTTATTGATGATATCTAGCGATGCTTGATATTTTATTTCTTTATTATATTTTTGTTCTCTAGCAAAAGCTTGTTTTGATGCAGCAGGTAAAGCATCGTATGTTTTTTGAGTAAGTTCTTTCACGCCTTTAAATGGCTTTATATTGCCATCGTCGTCCTCAATCTCTAGTGCTATAACTCTTTGCAAGCAGTCGTCATTGATGCAAAGCTCACTTTTTACCTTATCTGAAAATTTTTCATTATTTTCGTCTTTGTCTTGGTAAGCTTTTGTGATTACGGTTATTATGGTATAGTCTTTTTGTTTAAGTAGTTCAAATAGCTTTTTCTCTCCCTCTTCTATCCTTCTACTAGGTTCTGCTATGCAAAACCACACTATATGTATCTGCTCATCAGCTTTCTTATGGCTATCTTCTTCTAAGAAATTTTCAATATCAGCATAAGTATTTTCAAAGTCCTTCATCTCAAGACCTTTTGTATCGTAGATACTAAAATTTTTATTGACTTCTATCTTTCTTATCTCTTGCGTGACTGGCTTTCCAGAGGCAGTTTCCGCAACTTTGTCGCCAAAAACAGCATTTATAAGTGTGCTTTTACCTGCTCCGGTCTTGCCAACTATTAAAACGTTTAGCTTTGAAGTTAAATCTTGTTTAATCTCTTTAAAGACTTCACTGCCTTTGGTTATCAGATCATTTAAATTTATCTGAATCTCTTGTTGATTTTGAGTTGTTTCCATACTCAGCTCCTTTGAATAAAATTTTGTAATTGAAACTATGTTGAATGTTATTAATAGAAGTTATATTTTTAAAAAATAATGATACAAGAGGAGCTAATGCGGAAAATTTATTTAATGGGGCTACTACCCCCCCCCCATTTTTTGGTTTTTCATACTTACTCCTTTTAAGTTTCGTTATTTTATTCTATTTTAAACAAAATATAACTTAAAATTAAATACTCAACTTTAGTTTCATATAAATTTGCTTTATAAGCTCCTGCAGTGCTGGCAAATATAAATTTAGTGCCAAAAATTTAATGATCTTATACATAATATAACCAAATGATAGATCTAGAAAAAGTCTCCACATTTTTGCTCCTTATCTTTTTAAATACTTTTTACAACATGAAACACTATTATTCATAAATTTTCTCTTTAAAAAATTTCTCATCATAGTATCTTTTATATACATCTGCAGCATCTTTAAAAATAGTCGCGATCTCTTGCATATGTGCGGCGGCTTTTACCTCTCTTAGTGCTTTAACTAGCCTATTGTTTAGCTCAAGAAGTTTAATGATAAGCACTTGTTCATCTTCTTTAAATTCGTTGTAGTCATCGCTCTTACTTTGCGCTAGATCAAGCTTAGTAATGTTATTTGTTATCATCCAGCTCACCGTAAAGTCTATCATCAAATTTAGATCGCATAAAATTTGCAAATCTTCTTTTGAGTTTATAAAAAGATGAAACGATTTATTAAAATTTTCACTATCTGATCTGTTAAATTTCAAAATTTTTTCGCCGCTAATGGACGTGTAGGCAGACTTTAACTCTGGTAAATTTTCTATGCTAGAGAGTTTTTCTTGCAAACTTTGCAAAGAAAGAAAAAGGCGACTAATAGTTTCATTAAATTTACGACTTCCGTCTAGCTCGTTTTCTTCCAAAAAAACATCATCGCTAACGACTAAATCACTCATATCTATATCGTCATGTTTGTGCGGACTATGCTCATTTTGCGTGTTGTTATATGGTGTGCATGTATCATAATTATCAAAATACTTTTTCAACCCAAAACCTATAGCTCCAAGCGCCACACCACCTATTATGTATCTTAACATCTATGCTCCTTTGATTTGATTTATGGTGAAAATTTAACTTAGTTGCATGACAGGTTGTGTCGTGATATGTGCAGAGGCTAAAAAAAGACACAATAATTAAATATTTGTCTATCAAAAAACCTAATCATACTTATTGTTTGTATTTATTGTAAAAGTATAATAGTCTTTTAGTATCACTATATGTAATTCAGCATTGTATTCTGGCGGTGTTGTAGGAAAATTCTTTAGACTTATATTTTTTATATCGTAACGTAGAAAATAATATAAATATTTTGACCTATATTCACTTACTGCTTTATAATTATCCATCATATTGCTATATGCTTTTTTAAAATCTTTATGATTAGTAGTGTTTAAATAGGCTATAACAGCAATAGGATTGTTTGAAATTATATTTTTTAGCTTATTTTGCGCTACTAGCAAAAGTGCAAAGCCTAATATATCTTTTTCGTTTATTCTAATATCGTTTTTTGGAACCATGTGTTCAATTTCTGTAGATTGATCATGTGTATATGTTAGCAACCCCTTCTGATCTTTAATCTTTAAAAGCTTTATTGTTTTTTTCATTTCTTCTTCATCAAATAAAATTTTTAATTCTATCTGATCTACTATCGTATTTATTTTACTTAGAGCATCTCTTATTTGTTTGGGTGTATAAACGTATGGATTGGCTTGCTCGAAGTGCTTTTTGTATATAGTCTGCATGGCATCATATGCATTTATTAGTTTTTCTTCTTTTAACTCTTTCCAGTCTGGCTTCTTACACTTTTGTATATCAGCTATAGCGGTTTTTATGCTATCGCCTGTTATTTTAGTAACATATTCTATGATTAAATCAATTTCGACCTCTTTATTAGAGAGAGCATTATACATATGCATTAGATATTCTGGTGAGACTTGATGGGTTCCTAATATTCTTTCCGCCCAAGCATGTGCAAGACCAAAATCCTTACTAGATGTTGTTAAAAAGTCCAAAGCAAGAACTGTTGCCAATACATTATCTTTTATTTTATCTGGCATTTTCAAAACTCCTTTTTATTAAAATATAAGCACCATTTTAACAACAAAAGATGACAGGTTGTGTCAATAAAAAATTTTACTTAATGTTTCTTAGCACATTTTTCATATCAAGACACTCATTTAAACTAATTTTTTCACCATTTTTAATTTTTTCCATCACTTTTATTGTTTTCTCAAAATGCTCATTTATTATCCTGGAAGATCTAGATAAAAGACGTTTTGCTATTTTATTACTTCTTATCTCTTTATCGTTACAACTATTTATATATTTATAAATTTTTTTGGTTGTAATAAAAAGTTCTCTAAAATCCTTTTTTGTATAAGCCTGATCCATATTGTCAAATAACTTACATAAATATCTATTTTCAGGAAATAACAATTCATCTTCACTAGAAAAAAATATGCTAATTAAAGACTCCATAAAACCAACATCTTCATCGCAGATATATTTTTCAAATTGTATGTTTTCTATATTCAAGAAAATTTCTTTATAATCTTTCATGGCTTCATATTTATATATTTCATTCGTATCTACTTTAGCTTTACTGTTATTTACAATATATTTTCTAAGAATAATACGTTTTATGAAAAAATCCACTATTGATACAATAAATTTTATTAGATTTTCGTAGATAACTTCCATATTTAATTTAAACAATACCGAAAACAAAAAAACAATAAAAATCGGAATAGATAATATCAAGCAAAAAGAAATCAATAAAAAAAGTAGAATAAAAATATTAAATCTAATATATTTTAAGTTTTTATAAAAAAAACTAAATTTGGTATATTCTTGTGGGAATTGATCTAGAAAATTTTTGTATGGTATGTAAGATCTTGGAATTATATAACTGGTTTGTAATTTAAGTAATAATAAAAAGTTAAAAATAAAAATAGTTTCTTCTATTTTTTCTCTAATAACTAATAGATGTTCTATAACATTATCACATACTGCCTCGTTAAGTTCTCTACCTATCTTTTCATACGATGAGTTTAACAAAATTTTTACAGCCTCATCTTTGCCATACTTTTGACTTTGTGCCCCAGTTCTTGTTTTTCTAGATATTGAGCAAATTTTTATACTCTTAAGATTATTTTGCTTGCAATTTTTTTCAAGTTGATATAGCGTGTCATCATCAGCGACATCGCAGTGAGTAAAGACAATGGTTCCGTCTATATCATATTTTTGATTGATCTCTTTTATTTTGGTTATCTCGCCAGGCTCTATTCTGGCACTTGAAGCATTTATAACGTAAAACAAAGCATGTATGATCTTATTTGGATCTTTTTGGCTCTGCTTATGAGCTAAAAAATTATCAAGCTCTCCCATCCACTTTGATTGATTATCGGGTTCCAATCCTACTGAATCATATACATTTATCTTTATGCCCTCTTTTTCAAAATGATATGCTTGAAAATTTTCAGCCCAGCTAGTTACCGGCTCTCCTGAACCAGTAGTAAATTTATCCACATCAAAAAGATAGTTTGCAAAAGAGCTTTTGCCGGTGCCAGTTTTTCCTATGATTAAAACATTACAGGCAATACTTATAGCTTATCCTTTGAATTGGCTTATTGATTTGTTCATAATCTCAGATATAAATTTTGAGCTAAAAACTTTAGTCCAAACAGGCATTTGACCAGTCTTTAAAAACTCGTCTAGCGCCTTGGCATTTGCCTCAACAATCGCCACGCCAAATCCATAAGTAAGACTTCCAGCAACTGCTGCATTTATTAGCTGTCCCAAAATAGGTATAAATTTTGTAAGGCTAGCTGCCGCTTCCTTGCCCACTATTTGCAATAGCTGCGTTCGTAAAAGCTCTCCTAGCTTTAAAGCGCTACCGGTATTTAACCAAAAGATATTTGTTATCTTTAAGCACATGGTTATTTGCTGTGGTGCTATAAGAAGGGCGTCTGAGACTGGTACTGGATTTAGCCCTGCTGTTGCAGCAGTCGTTGTAGCAGCTATTTTTACTATCCTATAAGCTTCTTGTTTTTTAAGCTCTATCGAAGAAATTTGCGCCGATATGAAGGCTTGTCTTAGCATATCATCATCAAGTTGACCAACAGACCACTCAAGCAAAGCATCTATATCAAGTTTTATACTTTCATCATTTGTGGTTTCAAAAAAATACATTGGGCCGATTTTTTCTTTGATGATACCTTTAAATTCGTTTGCATCTTTGCCACTACCATCTCCCAGTTCTTCATCAGTATCGCATTTTGTAAAAACTATTGCGATTTTATACCCACTGTCTTTAAAATATTTGATATTTTTTATGTCATAAGGAGTTACTCTATGATTTGCTATAGATATACAATACCAAACTATATGTATCTGCTCATCCAGATTCTTTTTTTGAAGTTTTTCAAACTCAGGGATTATATTTTGTTCAAAATTTGTATTGTTTTGCTCATTTGTACTTGTTGTTTCGTACCCCTCAGTGTCATAAAACACTATCGGCACACTTTGGCTCGGATCTTCTATTCTGTTCATACCTTTAGTAATAGGAGCTCCAACACCAGCCTTTGCTGCATTTTTGCCAAATATACGATTTATAAGAGAGCTTTTACCAACTCCGGTTCCGCCAACAATAGCTAAATTTGGTTTTTTTATAGCGGTCATCTGATCTTCAAACTCTTTTTGAAGTGCCACTTCAAATTTTGTCACAACAACTCCTTTACATGTTAAAATAATTTAATATTTTACAACTATTTAAATAAAAAATATATTTTATTTAAAAAATATTGTTTTATTGCTAATTATATACTAACTTTCAAGACATTACATGTCTTTTTGTTAATCCAAAAAGAATTAAGCATTTATTAAAAACACTTGCTTTTGTTTTTGATTTAATTTGCGATGAAAATTTAACCTAGTAGCGTGACAGGTTATGTCGTGCTAGTTGGTGTGTAGAAAATTGTATGTTATATTTGGTTTTTAAAATTTTTACAAAAAAATGCTAAAATTACAGTTAGCTTAAAAATTTGCTATATAAAATTTTGTTTTGCTACAAACATTAAGCTATATTTTATGAAAGGTGACTGCAATATAATATTATAGGAATATCGAAGTTTAGGTATCTATGGTGTCACGGGGGAGACTTGAACTCCCGACCTCCGGCTTATGAGATAAATTTTTAAATATCACTTAAAGCCTTGCTACGTCGCCATTACAAACAACTTTTCCCAATAAGCACTAGCCAAGTGTCCCACTTTTGTTCCACTACAAATCCATGGTACATCTAAAAAACCGCAATGGAATTTATTACTACCGAAGCGTCATCGCACCAAAAGCAAGAAAATTTTTAAAGTGCTCAAGAGAGCTATCTTTCTCCTTGGGGACTTGTTCCATATTAAAAGCCAGAAAATCTGCTAGAATCTATGATAGATATATCTATCTCATAGCAAAGGCAGTTGATATGAAGTTAAATCAAGGAATTATAGATTCACTAGTTGATAGTTTTATGCAAGCAAAGGTTGATAAGAGCATAAAAGAGCATTCGCTTTATGATAAAAAGATAGATATTGACTTTGCAGATGCGCTAAATAGGCACTTCAAAGAGGCTTTAAAAGATAATACCTTTTCTGATTTACTTAATAAAAGTAATGAGACTTTAAATGGCATGGCTAAAATTTTATCTAATAGTCCAGATGAAGCCATAGACCAAGATGATAAAGCAAGCATAGCTCAAACCATGCTTGAGAAACATATACTATCCCTAAACTACCTAATATCAAAGCTTGATAAGAGCACAAACCTTGTGTCTAAAAGACTTAAATTTTTAAGCAAACAAGATGAAAGTTATAAATTTGAGCCAACTGGTATAGATAGCTTCCAAGACAACATCAACGCTCTAGATGAAGCAATTGAATTACCTCTTAACAAAGAAGATATCAAAAGTCTAGCTAAAAATTTCTCACATGCCATAATGGCAACTGCTGAGCAACAATACGGACTTAACACTCCTTTTAAGCTAGTAAAAACAAAAGGTGATGAGAGGAACGCAGAGCAGATACTATCTGCTAATAGTCATCTAATAGGCAAGCGCATAAAAATAGGAGATAGTAGCTTTGGCATGGGTAGCTTAAACGATGAAGCAATGCAAGAATACCAGATAGTACCATGCGCTACTAGCCAAAAAAAGGTAGAGAGTAGGGAGATCATCACATTAAAAATGGCATTTGAAAATTTTACAGCTAACACTAGCATTAGTCAAAAGTGGTCAAGTAGCACTATGGATCTGGTAAATATTGTAGGCAATATATTGTTTAAATTTTTTCATCCGAACAAGGACATCACAACCATATCACGAGATGATCTACTTAAATTTAGAAATACTTTAGCCCTCATACCAACTAAACTAAACCAAAAAGCCAAATATAAAGACAAAAACTTAGAGCAGATAATACGCATAGGCAAAAATGATGCCAAGCTATCACAAGTAACCATACAAAAATATATGATAAGAGTAGTGCAGTTCTTTAAGTATTGCTATAACAGCGACTACATAAGTAAGAGCATCGTAAATGACCTAAACGTAAAAGTAGAGATAAATCCAATGGAGCGTAAGGTGCTACCTTATAGTAAAGAAGAGGCTAATACTATCTTTAAAATAGTTCAAAATTTTAAAGAGACTAACAAGTCACCAAGCAATCGCATAAGCGCAAATGATCTATACTATATAACCATGATAGCAGCATATAGTGGCATGAGGATAAATGAGATAGTTCAGCTAAGAGCACGTGACATTGTGCAACACAATAACGTGCTTTGCTTTAGCATAAATAGAGATGATGGCAAGAGCACCAAAAATATAAACTCCATAAGGCTTGTGCCAGTCCATAGCAAACTAATAGAGCTTGGACTAATGGAGTTTGTAAAACAAAGGGCTAGTGCAAATAAAAGCATCTTCAAAGTAAGTAACAAAGACTTTTCGGAAATTTTTAGATCACAAATACAACGAAAGCTAATAAGTAGCGACAAACAAAAGACTTTTTACTCGTTTAGGCACTACTTTATAGATACGCTTGTCCAACAAGAAGTAGAGCCAAACATCATAGCTCAAATAGTAGGACATGAGAAGCAGTATAAAATTTTACTAGGAACATATGCTACAAATATAAACGCTAGTGTTTTAAAAGCAAAAGTAGAAATGGTGTGCTATTAGATATTTTAGATGTATGGTTTATAATGGATACATACTTCCTTCTATAAACCATAATTTATCGCTTGATGTTAAATTCTAATCCTTTATATTATGCTCTTTAGCATAGTTTAGGATTTTTTGCCTAAGATCTTCTGGGAAGCTATCTCTATACATCACTGGTATTAGAGGATTTAGTTTTTTATCTAATTTGCCAGCCTCATATAGTCTTGTTAGCTCTTCTGGGGTGTTGTAGTATGGGGCATTTGGGTAGCCCTCTGGTGGGGTTAGGGACATTATTTTAGCTTCTAGAAGAGCAGAATCGATATAAAGAGAAAGATCTTTTTCACTCCATCTATTAGGGAAAGCACCTTTGCCATATTCCTCTTGAAATTCACTCATGTGACTTTTAATATAATTTACAAATTCTTCTCTAGTAGTCTCGTTTGCATCTATATCTCTAGGATCTAGTAGTTTGCCTTTATCTTCTACTAATTTCCTTAAGCGTTTATGAAGCGAGCCATCTGCATTATTAATGACACCCTCTCTATTAAAATCCATCACAAAGTAGCTTCCTACTATCTCATCAAGATAAGGTATCATTCCATATTCATCTAGTGGGGGATTTTTAGCTAGTCTTCTAAATTCTTCAGCCATTTGTAAATTTTTGTTTAGACCTACTAGATAGGTTGAGTATTCAAATAAATCAGCTAATGCCTCTAAGGCTCCGTCTTGACCAAGCTGAGCTGATAAAAACATTGATTGATATGCTCTTGCTTTAAATCCTGCATAGCCTAGTCCAACTCCTCCTACAAATCCTCCCATATCTCCTAATACTCCTGCACATATATTCCACTCTGCTGAAAAAAGCATTGATTTTAATGTACCTTTGTGAGCATTTACTTCATCATAAATTTCAGCATATTCTGGCTTTGTTAGTTTGCCACTACTATCTACTCTACCTATGGCATCATCTGGGATATCTATCATAGTGCATTTTAGGTTACTTCTTTTTACTAGATAGATATATCTATCTCTCTTATCTTTTAAGCTTTCATAGTAGGCTTTTTCTGATTTAGTCCAAGGTGATAGTTTAGTTGAGCTTGGTTTATAGCTAATGTCTAGCCATGGTTTAAAAGATAGATAGTCTGTTTGACCTAGAGAATTTGGTTTAGGGTTATAGTATAGGGGTTTATAGTTTTTATATGGGGATGAGTCTAGGATGGAGCGAGAGTCAAGAACCAGTTTAGCTGCAAGATCTGGAGCTAGCTGCATATTGGGATTTTTTTCAGCGACTATCAAATTTGTCTTTTTATCAAATTCTATCTTATCCCCATTTGGCGCTATAACCGTATATGTATTAGTGTTATCCATTAAATTTCCTTTGTCTTGTAATTTTCCTTTATTTATTATTAGCAGTGATCCTACTGCTAAAAGAGCTATGATGATAAATATTATTTTCTTCATATCTTATCCTATGTATAGACCATCTTCCATTACTATGGTGGTGGCTAGACGACCGACAAGACGAGGAGGCATATTTTTTTCCTCTAAATTTTCATTTTCTTTCCAACTTTCTCTACACCCCACATATATACCCTTTATGTTATTGTTTCCTATAGTATCTAGTGCCTCTACTAGATCTCTTGAGAGGTTGCGATGGGAGTTATCGTTATCTTCTGTGTTAAATATACCTTTTTTAAATTTGTTTATTATCTCTACTGCTTTTTGATATGAGTTTATAGGATATTTTGGTTTGCCTGATACTACGTTTGCTAATGAGCTTTTCTTGTAAATTTCATACACCTCTTTCTCCTCTTTAACATCCAAATTTAACTCCCTTATCTCTACATCAGATTCAGTATATTTACTTCTAGCATATTTAAAATATCTTGCATCTATCTCATTACCAGATCCTCTTAGCTCATCTAAGCATAGATAGGCACTAAGGTTATTTAGTGCTAGTTTAGAGGCTAGGTTAAAAGATAGTTTGTTGTTCTTATGGTCTATGTCATAGTATATAAATGAGTTATAGTCTAGTCCTCCACTACTTATATTAGCTCCTAGAAATAGTCTATTTAAATTTAGGCTTATATAGTTTTGATAGATCATTACTGGATAGTAGCAATAGCTATTTGTACTATTTTTATCATAGGCTTCTTTTATAGACATAGGTTTATATGAGATATTATTTAGTGCGTAAGCTTCATTAAATTTATATGTGTATCTTGTGTGCATTATCTCTTTGTAGTTCTCTTCTAGTTTTTCATAGGATGTTTTCCAGAGTTCTACGATGCCTTTAAGAAAAGCTACTCCTACATCTTTGCCTAGTGATTTACCATATCCTTTTAGCATATTTCTAATAGCTTCGACATCTTTTAGGTCAAACATATAAGTTTGTTTCATAAAAGCAAAGCTTCTCATACTATTCCAGATGATACTTATGTTATAACGACCTATTAGGAGACGAAGTTTGGCTCCAAGTGGAGCCATATATATTAAATTTATTCTTTAATCCTTTATATTATGCTCTTTGGCATAGCTTAATATCTTTTGCCTAAGATCTTCAGGGAAGCTATCTCTATACATGACTGGTGTTAAAGGATTTAGCTTTTTATCTAATTTACCAGCCTCATATAGTCTTGTTAGCTCTTCTGGTGTGTTGTAGTATGGTGCATTAGGATAGCCTTCTGGTGGGGTTAGGGACATTATTTTGGCTTCTAATATACCAGAGTCTCTATTTAACATAACTTGCTTTAATTCAGTATCATCTGGCTCTGCAACATCATAAGGAGCTTGAAAATCATGCAAGGTTTCTTTTGCATATTTCAAAAATTCTTCCCTAGTAGTCTCATTAGCATCTAGGTCTCTAGGGTCTAGTAGCTTTCCTTCATCCTCTACCATTTCTCTTAAGTGATGAACAGTATCGGCTATTGGATCAAGTATAACCCCACCCCTATTAAAATCCATCACGAAGTAGCTTCCTACTATCTCATCTAGATAAGGTATCATCCCATATTCATCTAATGGAGGATTTTTAGCTAGTTTTCTAAACTCTTCAGCCATTTGTAAATTTTTATTAAGACCTACATTATAGGGAGATCTCTCAAATAAATCACCTAGAAATTTTAAAGCTTTTACTACTCCTAGCTGAGCTGCTAAGAATACTCTTTGAAATCCTCTTGCTTTAAATCCTGCTTCATTTCCATATGAGAACCCCATAGGATCTCCAAGTATTCCTGCACACATTCCCCACTCTGCCGAAAACAGCATTGACTTTAATGTCCCTTTATGAGAATTTACTTCATCATAAATTTCAGCATACTCTGGCTTTGTTAGTTTGCCACTACTATCTACTCTACCTATGGCATCATCTGGGATATCTATCATAGTACATTTTAGATTACTTCTTTTTACTAGATAGATATATCTATCTCTTTTATCTTTTAAACTTTCATAGTAAGCTTTTTCTGATTTAGTCCAAGGAGATAGTTTATTTGAGTTTGATTTATAGCTAATGTCTAGCCATGGTTTAAATGATAGATAGTCTGTTTGACCTAGAGAATTTGGTTTAGGGTTATAGTATAGAGGTTTATAGTTTTTATATGGAGATGAGTCTAGGATGGAGCGAGCTTCTAGTAAATATTTAGACTGAATTTCTAAGTATTCCTTACTGGTACGCACCTTTTTATACTCATTATTATTTGGCACCAATAGGTTTGTTGTTTTATCAAATTTTAGTTCTGTTCCATCTGGTGCTAAAACTGTATATGTATTAGTATTATCCATTAAATTTCCTTTATTCATTGTTTTTCCTTTGTTGATAAACAGTGCTGAAGCTATTACTGCTAAAAGAGCTATGATGATAAATATTATCTTCTTCATCTCTTATCCTATATATAGACCATCTTCCATTATTATGGTGGTGGCTAAACGACCTACTAGGCGAGGGGGGAGTTTTGAAGGTGCTTTTTTGTTATTGGAATTTTTATATTCTTGAAATTCCTTACACCCCACATATATACCCTTTATGTTATTGTTTCCTATGGTATCTAGTGACGATACTAATTCTTGTGAAAGATTATGATGGACATTTCCATAATTCGTGTTGAAGATTCCTTTTTTGAGTAAATTTATGATTCTTACTGCGTATTGGTAGTTGTCTATGGCATATGAGAACCCATAACCATCTTGACTGTCACTTTTGCTATATATATCGTAAATTTCTTTCTCCTCTTTAACATCCAAATTTAACTCCCTTATCTCTACATCAGATTCAGTATATTTACTTCTAGCATATTTAAAATATCTTGCATCTATCTCATTACCAGATCCTCTTAGCTCATCTAAGCATAGATAGGCACTAAGGTTATTTAGTGCTAGTTTAGAGGCTAGGTTAAAAGATAGTTTGTTGTTCTTATGGTCTATGTCATAGTATATAAATGAGTTATAGTCTAGTCCTCCACTACTTATATTAGCTCCTAGAAATAGTCTATTTAAATTTAGGCTTATATAGTTTTGATAGATCATTACTGGATAGTAGCAATAGCTATTTGTACTATTTTTATCATAGGCTTCTTTTATAGACATAGGTTTATATGAGATATTATTTAGTGCGTAAGCTTCATTAAATTTATATGTGTATCTTGTGTGCATTATCTCTTTGTAGTTCTCTTCTAGTTTTTCATAGGATGTTTTCCAGAGTTCTAATGCACCACTAACCATAGAAGCACCTATGCTCTTACCTAGTGATCCCGCATAATCTTTTATTAGTCTCTTTATCTCTTGAAAATCTGTATAGCTAAACCTATGAGTATATCTCATAAAGGTATATGTTGTGATCTCTGTATAAGTTATACTTAGTTTATAATACTCCATCGCCATATGAAGCCTAAAAGCATTTGAAGCTTGAATGATTAGATTAAGCTTTGAATGTTGTAAAACTACGCTTGTAGTTTTTAGACTGGTTATTAGCAAGATATATCTATCTATCTCTTTAGTCTTTCTTGCGCCAAGTAGGCTTTTTACTAAATTTAATACCCCAAGCTCATCAAGAAAAGTTTCTCTTAGTACCTTTGCGTCTTTATTAAATATATAAGAGCCAAGGGATTCATATATCTTAGATATACCATCTTCACCAACAAATTTTGCCAGTGGAAATACCTCTTCTATAGTAGTTTTTACTAATAATGAGGTTACCTCTTTATTTATATCTCTATCATTGCTATATGCTATATCTTTTAAATTTATAGCCTCTTTTAGAGTGTTTTTATTCTTAGTAGCTATATCCTCTTTTATAGTAGCTTCATCTTTTTTATAGTTCTCATCTATCTTGTCAGATTGCTCTATAAGAAGCTTCATCAGATCTTTTTGCAAAGGACCTTTGATATCTGCATTCTTACCAACTTCATTTTCTGCTAAAAGCTCTTCAACACTAACTACATCCTTGTTATTTACTCCATCCATATATTTAGAAATTTCTTCTATACATAGATACTCACCACTTTTTAGACCACTACTTTTTACTGAGTCTTTGTAGAAAAATAGCTTTAAATCTCTATCAAAAACTCTTATTATAGAGTTTGAGTGTAGGGCTTTTATCTCATCATCTTCTATTACTATATATTCATCACCATCTTTAATGCTTTTCTTTATCATTTTTTTTGAATAGCTTTTAGTCATTATAAAGTAAGCCACTCCAAGAGATAGTGCTTCTATGAAAGAGTAGCGTTTTGGGAGGGTTTGTATTATACGTTGCATTTGTGATTGGTATTCATCTGCGGTTGATGAGCCATTTTTTATATCATCTATAAGTTGGCTTGAGATATTGCTATTGTTATATGCTTCAGCCTCTCTTCTGTTTAAGGTGTTTTCATTTACCTTATCAAACACTGCTTTAAAAGAGAGAGTTACCTTTTTCATATACTCTTCTTCACTTTTTTTGATCTTCTCCATATCATTTGGTTGCTTAGCATAAGCATTTACGTGAGAGAAATTTGTCTTAAATAACTCTTCGTATTTGGTGTAATTATCAAGATAGTTAGTGTCATCTTGATAGGCGATCTCTTTAAATTCTTCCCTCTTTTGCTCTATGTTGTCTATATATTTTTTATCTATCCTTGCAAATGGAGATAAATTTAAAACAAGAGTTGATCTATTGTTTTCCTTATTGATATTTATACTGTACTGACTGTAATCCTTAATAGGACTTAGGGTCTTTATATCGGTGAATTTTTGTTTTACAAAGTTGGATTTGTTGGGTCTATTTAGCTCGTCTTCTATCACTTGATCTAGGCATTTACTTATTACTTCTTCTCTAAGACCTGCACTTGATCTAAAAGGCGAGTTTGAGAGGACTACATAGTTTTTATTTAAATTTGAAAAATCTTTGCTGTTCATCTCATCGTTTGCAGATGAGCCATTTTTATCGGACTTGTTTGCTATTAGATTGGCTAGTTTTATAGAGTTGAAATTTGAAGCACAGATAAAATTTAAATTTGCATTTAGTCCTTTTATTTGATCCTTTAGTCTTTTAAAGAGCGTATCATCACTAGAGCCAAAGCCTAAGTTTTTATTTACTATATCATAAGAGCAAACATCCTTAGTGTGATCAAATACCGACAGATCATCTAAATGACCAAACACACTATATCCCTCATCTGCGTTGCAATTAACCTCATTTAGGTTATTGTCGTCTCTAAAGTAGATATAGTCTAAATTTAGGTGAGTAAAGTCTATAAAAAAGCCAGAGTTAGAAGATTTATCTTGTTTAAATACTAATACATTGCAACTTGAGTTTATATTTAGGGTATTTATAATAGAAGCAAATCTAGATGTGAAAAAGCTAAGGATAGGCAAGGTTACGCCATAAAGAGATCTATTACTTTGATGCTCAACCATCTTGTAGGTTAATTTACTAAGCTCATAGAATAAAAAGCATCCGTTTGCCTTTTTAAGTGCTGCCTTTGGGTCACTTAGATCAACTATGCTTAGTATAAAAAGAAATATTTGCTTTAGCAAAAACTCTCCACTTTCTTTATTTAGCTCGCTTAAATTCTTATCTAACTCTCTAAAACACTCTTTAATACTTTTTTCAAATTTAGCTCCATCTAGCCCCTCGCTAGATATCAAAGAGCTAGCATCGCTTAGTAGATCATTTTTTAAGGTATTTAGGCACTCTTTTACGATATCTTTGGCGTCGTCGTAGTTGGATACTACGGTCTCAAACATATCATAAAAGCTTATAGCTTCTGTCTTTGTTTCGCCCATACTTTTTAGCAAATTTCTCTCATGCTCATCCTGAGCAGCTTCAAGTTCAGCTTCATATCTTGCTTTGCTTTTTATGGGGCTTATCTTCTCTTTTAAATTTGCAAAAAACTTGTCAACTGCACTCTTTTTATGGACAATCTTTACTGGTATATATCTATATTCAAATTCTCTTATTCTATTTAGCTTGCTATCAGTAAAGCTCTCTTTATCTATATAAAAGTCAGATACGATCGATACATCTTTTTTATCTCTCTTCTTAGAAAATATTAGATTAGATATGATCTCATTAGCTATGCCGTTAGAGTACGATGTGAGTGAATTCAAACTAGACGTATAAAGAGTTACACATTTTGCATCAGCCATATACTCTTTTATCTTTTTTAATGTCTCTTCACAAGAGTAGGTTATTTTTATTTCGTTATTTTGCATATTAAGCCACCACTACTGTTTTAGATATTTTATTGTGATTGTATTTATAATATTATTAATTTATTATGGGATAAAGGAAGGTAGGAAATGTTTGATACTTGGGCTTATATTTTTTAGTTTGCCAAATTAGTTAGATAAAGCCATCTAAATTACTAACACAATTATGCTATAATCATGTCATATTATTAAAAGGAAATAGCATATGCCTCAAATAGTACCTATAAAAGAGCTTAGAAATACAAATGAAATTTCACAGCTATGCAATAGCAAGGATGAACCAATATTTGTAACTAAAAATGGCTATGGAGACTTGGTTGTGATGAGTATAAAGACATATGATAAGCTAGTAGCCACAGCCGATATAGATAGCGCCATCACATCATCTGAAGCTAAGATAACAGCAGATACAAAGATGCTAGAAGCAAAAGATGTTTTTGCTAGTTTAAAAGATAAGTATCTTGAGCAAGTATAAAGTCCTTATCTCACCACAAGCTTATGAAGAGCTTGAAGCAATATATAAATATATCGCACTATCTTTGCTCTCGTCAGGTGCTGCAAACTCTACGCTAGAGGCTATCAAAAACGCTATTCTTAGCCTAGATGAGATGCCAAATCGTGGTGCTATTAGAAAAGTTGGCAGATATGCCAATATGTGCTATAGACAGCTATTTGTTAAAAACTACACGGTGATTTATAGGGTAAATGAAAAAGATAAGGCTGTTATAATCATCACTATTAGATATACACCAAGCGCTTTTTAGACATACAACTTCAATAATATCTATCTAGAGAAATATTCACACATCCTAATACTCTCTCATCTACGAAATATACATAACATCACATGCTATACATGACGTCACCTACTGCATGTTACATCATGTACTATACATAACATCATGTGCTGCATGTGACATCACATACTTGACGTGACATCAAGTACTGCACATTACATCACATGCAGTATGTTACATTATGAATTTATTTGTTATAATCCAAGAAAATTTAATGCCAGTTTCTAGTATATTTATCAACATTTTTAGTATGTTGATAAACTTACTTAGCAAGCTCGGACCGAGCTTGCTGTAAGGTCTTAGCCAGACGGGCGAAATTTTTATTTACAAAGATACAACCTAAACAAAACTTTATCCATTAAAGATGACCTTTTGTCGATAAAATGTCTAAGTTTTTGCTTAAGGCATTTACTCATATTATTTAAGAATTTCCAAAGATAACTTATACATATGCACTCAATAAAGTTGATATGAGCTACTAATAGCAAACCATTAAAATTTATTTTTAACAAATCTACACCTAGGCTCAGTTTTAAACTATATAAGCTAAAACAAAACTTCGTTGAAAAATTTAAAACATTATAAAGTATGAAAGGAGCATAAGAAGCACGATGCCACAAGATATTATGTGGCATCGCTAGTAGCTATGGTTTTGAACTATCGTATTACTACTCTCCGCTCATTATAAAAGCAGCCCAGTAAAACGGATGTTTGCCTTCCTTTATCATCTTGATCTTTGCATTTCTTAGAACTTCGTTAAATTTCTTCTCGTTGCCTTTAGTGTCGGTATAAAATTCTTTCATTAGCTCCACAGTGCTATTGTCATCTACAGACCACAGACTCATTAGCACATTTTTAGAGCCAGCTTGTATAAATGTCTTAGGTAGACTTGCCACAGAGCTCGTATCTTTAACATCTACTAGGCCTGTTTCGCATGCAGATAGCACAACTAGATCGGTTCCATCTAGGCTTAGTCCAGATAGCTTAAGCGCATTTGCAAGACCCTCACCAGTTTGTTGCTTTATGCCGATATTTGCACCGCTAAGTGCAACTCCTGATTTTAACATAGGGTTTGTTATGTTCTCATCACTTATGAAGTATCCATGTGTGGTTATATGTAGGATCTTTGGAGACTTCACTGCTAGTATGTTTTCTTCATTTGCATTTTCTCTAGAGAAAAGTTTTACACCATTAAATGAGCTTTGTAAAACCTCTTCTTCTTTCTTAAAGCCTCTTAGTCTTTTAAATGTTCCCATGTTTTTTATAGATCTAGTTTGCACAGCTTTATTTACATTTGGCGTATCTGCAACCATCTCCATGATCTTTCCGCTCTTGCTCTCATAGTTTGGATCACTAAACATAGTGATATCCTTACCCTCATCTTTGATGTTAAATTTATGTGTTCTTATAAATTCTTTAGCTGAAGGTGTATAGCGTATCTGCTTACTCTCTATGAGATATCTATCGCCATCCATAAGCGTTTCAAAAGGTAGTAGCCTCAAAGCACCATCTGTAGAGATGATAAGAGAGTTAAATTTATCTATCCTATCTCCTATGCCATTTGTTATAACGATGCTATATAGCTCTTTTAGAGCTTTGCTTGAGTTTGCATCTGTAGCATTTATGATCTTATCTATGTCAGCCCTAAATTCTTTTATAGTTGTATTTACTGTGTCACTATCTTTATCGCTAAGTTTTTCAAACTTCACTTCGCCACTTTTATCCACACTGAATATATAGTAGTTTTTACCATAATATCCTATATCTACAAAGAGTTCATTTGGTTTTAAAAGGCTTGTGAGATCACTTAGTTTTAGATCCTTTATACCAAGCTCTTGTTTAAATTTAGGTGATATCTTAGCTATCTCTATCTCCGCTTTTTCTATATCTTCGCCCAGTGCTTTTAGCTTTTCTTGGTAGCTTTTTGCCTCTTCTGACTTAGGCATAGTACCTGCTAGCTTGGCATATGCTCTTTTTAGAGAGTTTAGGTTATCTATCTTAGAGATCAGGTTCTTATCTTGTGAGATATTTTTTAGCATAGCTATGGTGTTTTCGTCATCGAGAAGTATGCCCTTATCGTTTATAAAGATCTCATAAATTTCTTGACTTAGAGCTTTTTTATCTTTAGTAGTTTGCTGATATGAGTAACCACTTATTAAAAGATGTGGTAAATACCAACGATTAGCTTCTAAAAATTTCTTTTTTTGCTCATTACTTAATATTTCAAAATTTTTATCTCTATTTGCTTTAAATATATTATAAGCTTCTTTAGAGTAATTATACGCCTTAGGATAGTTTCCTATGTCGCTATAAAGATATCCTATATTATTATAACTGAGAGCAGTATCAGGATGATCTTTACCTAATACTTTCTCTCTTATACTTAAAGCTTTAGCATAAAACTCTAAAGCCTTAGGATAATCGCCCATGTCACTATAAACAAGTCCTATACTATTATAGCTAGTAGCAGTATAGGGATGGTCTTTACCTAAAACTTTCTCAAATATATCTAAAGCTTTAGTATGAAACTCTAAAGCTTTAGGATGATCTCCTATCTTATTATAAACAGATCCTATATTGTTATAGCTATTGGCGGTATCTGTATGATTTTTACCTAAAACTTTCTCTCTTATATTTAAAGCTTTAGTATAAAACTCTAAAGCCTTAGGATAGTTGCCAATATGGTTATAAACATAGCCTATATTATTATAGCTAGTAGCAGTATTAGTATGGTCTTTACCTAAAACTTTCTCATATATATTTAAGGCTTTAGTATAAAATTCTAAAGCCTTAGGATAATCGCCCATGTCACTATAAACAAGTCCTATATTGTTATAGCTATTGGCGGTACTAGAATGATCTTTACCTAATACTTTCTCTTTTATATTTAAAGCTTTAGCATGAAACTCTAAAGCCTTAGGATAATCGCCCATTCTGTTATAAACAAGTCCTATATTATTATAGCTATTGGCGGTACTAGAATGATCTTTACCTAATACTTTCTCTCTTATACTTAAAGCTTTAGTATAAAACTCTAAGGCTTTAGGATAGTCCCCCATGTCACTATAAACAGATCCTATATTATTATAGCTGTCGGCAGTATTAGGATGATCCTTATCTAAAACTTTCTCTCTTATGCTTAAACATTTTGTATAAAACTCTAAAGCTTTAGGATAGTCACCCATATCACTATAAACGGAACCTATATTACTATAGCTAGTTGCAGTATCAGGATGCTCTTTGCCTAAACTTTTCTCTCTTATATTCAAAGCCTTTGTATGGAACTCCAAAGCCTTAGGATGATCTCCTATCTTATTATAAACAGATCCTATGTTGTTATAAGTAGTTGCGGTTTTAATATGATCTTTACCTAAAACTTTCTCTCTTATATTTAAAGCTTTAGTATAAAACTCTAAGGCTTTAGGATAATCACCTATATCGCTATAAACAGAGCCTATATTATTATAACTGAGAGCAGTACTTGGATGATCTTTACCTAAAACTTTCTCTCTTATATTTAAAGCTTTAGTATAAAACTCTAAGGCTTTAGGATAATCACCCATACCACTATAAACATAGCCTATACCACCATAAGTAATAGCAGTATCAGGGTGTTCTTTACCTAAAACTTTCTCTCTTATATTTAAAGCTTTTGTATAAAACTCTAAGGCTTTAGGATAATCACCTATATCGCTATAAACAGAGCCTATATTATTATAACTGAGAGCAGTACTTGGATGATCTTTACCTAAAACTTTCTCATATATATCTAAAGCTTTAGTATAAAACTCTAAAGCCTTAGGATAATCTCCTATGTCACTATAAACAGATCCTATATTATTATAACTGAGAGCAGTATCAGGGTGTTCTTTGCCTAAAACTTTTTCGTTTATATTTAAAGCCTTTGTAAAAAACTCTAAAGCTTTAGGATAATCGCCCATATTTTTGTAAACAATCCCTATATTATTATAGCTAGTAGCTGTATCAGGATGATCTTTGCCTAGAGCTTTCTCTCTTATCTCTAAAGCTTTTGTTAAAAATTCTAAAGATTTGGGGTAGTTTCCATCTTGATAATACTTATATGCAGTGGCACTATAGCTTTTGGCGTCATCTAGCGTAGCACTAAACGCAACTGAAACGGTTAGAAAAACAGCTAACAAAATTTTTCTAAGCATGATTAATCCTTTAATGTGAATTATTAAATATCCATAAATAGTAGTAAGCCGACTATCATAATAGCTATGATTACAGCAATAACAACTAAAGCCAAAAGAGTCTTGCTGAGATTTTTTATTAACTCTTTTGCTTTAAGGACTGAGATAACTATATCTATGAGCTTAAATACTATCAAGACCACAACCCATGTGACATAATGACCCTTAAAAAATAGAATTATTGCTGGTATAAAAAATATCACTAAAGAAGACAATCTCAAAAGATCAAAATTTCCGTCGATATGGAGTGCTTTTGCTAGCTTTGGTACAAAGTAGGCACACAAGCCAAAGAATAATAGATAACATATCATACCTAGCCAAACTGGTATAGTTTTTATGCCATCTTTTAGATTAAGAGCGGTATTAAGTGCGTTGGCTAAGGCTATAACACCACTTATAACACCTATAGGAGTTTTGTGAATGTCACCTGAACTGGGATAGTCCGAGCCTATAAGCACTATGGCATCATCAAATTCCTCTGCATCTATCTGAGATAGCCTGGTTGCATGATAGAATTTGATATTTTCATAGTTTGAAGTATATGTTTTATTATCACCTTGATCTATAATTTTTAGATCTTTATAAAGTATCCTATATTTAAAACTCTCATCAAAGCTTAACTCTCTTGGACAAGTAAATTTTGCTTCACTATTTGCAAGCTCTAGGACAAGATGCCTTAAAGTCTTATCACCATCGCAAAGATAGGGCGTGTATCCACGAGTAACTCCGTCTTTATCGCTAGAAATATTTGTTTGAGTAAATTTGATGTTAGGATTTAGCTTGAAGTCTTGTAAAAATGGCTTATTTATAGTTTTTGGTAGATATATAGGATATGAGCTAGCATATAAATTTAGTCTATCTATAAGACCTAGATCATCCTTAGTGACTGTTGAGTTTATGTCGCTTGGATACTCTAAAGAGTAGTCTAAGACTAAAGTTTTTGGTTTGCTACCTGAACCAGATAAGGTTTTGTTAAAATCATCTAAAACATTAGCAAGAACACTTCTTGGGGTGAAGTTAAATTTGATGCCACCTTGTCCGTCACTTAGGTCGTGCTTATCTAGATACTCTTGATCTATTAGGATTACTGCTATTTTTTGCGATTGACTTGCTGATGGTGCTTTAGCATAGATTTCTTGCATGATGTCATACTCAAAGTCACCAAAATTTACCCTGACGATCTCACGATCTTTGACTAAGCCGTAAATGGCAAAAGATGCCATTGCAAGAATTCCTAAGAATATAGCTTTTTTTATACTGCTAGACTTTTGAAACAAGTCAGAATCTGTTGAACCATTAAAAATCTTGTTAATGTTGTTGCCTAAAAATGTAAAGAATTTCATCGTGTTTTAACTATAAAACAAGGAGACTCATATCCATCTTTATCCATCATATCTATCCTGTCACCATTTTTAGGAGATATGTTTAGCTCTGGGCTTATGCTTCTGTTTTTAACGTCAAATTCGTAAAACTTGTCGCCTTGGCGGTATTCTATTTTAATGATATGATCGCTTATAACCAACGCATCTTTGCCAGGATCTATCTCCTCGCATCCTCCTTCTGCTCTCGTAGAAGCTGTCGTAGATGTAGTTTGTGCTTTGGCAAATAGTGTAGAGAAAAAACCGCTTCTTTTTTTGGTAGCTGCTATGTAGGTGTCGTTTGGTGATTTTAGGTTGTAGTTTTGCTTTAAAACATCATCAGTTATCTTTAAAACGCCGTTACCAGATATAAATTTGATCTCTTGACCACTTGTGGCTGTGGTAGCCTTGCTCTCTTTGCCGTCAATGCTATAAACAACATCACCCTTAACGTTGATAACCACATCAGCATTTAGGCATGAAACCAAAAGTGTAGCTGTAAGTAAATAAGACTTCATAATGATACCTTTTTAAATTTTTGTTGTCATTTTATTAAACAAAAACTAAAAAAGGACTTATGTCTTTTACTGGGATATATGTCCTATAAATAGTAGCTTTAGCTACACATTTTTTGCTTTGTTTGTTTATTTTTAATTTACAATAAATGGATAGCTATATGTGGTATGTATAAGCTATTTTTTACAAAATTTAACTCTACCCCATCTCCATTCCAGCATCATCTTTTGTAAATTTGCTCTTTAGCTCTGGTATCTCATTTACTATCATATCTTTTAGCTCAGGATTGGTGCTTGCTATTTCTATTAAAAGACCTAGGCTTTTGTCATTGAGGTATCTTAGTTCAGTATTTTTACTTTGCAAACTTTCGGTTTTACGTGTTAGAGATTGATTTTCTCTTTCTTTGCTCTTTATCAATGCACTTTGTTCATCTATCTTTATTTGCTGATTGGCATGTGCTTTTAGTCTGTTTTTAAGATGCGTTATCTCTTTGTCTTGCTCAGCTTGGGTCTCTCTTAAACTATCTAGCTCTTTTTCTAGCTGCTCTTTTTCTTTTAAGATTTTTGTGCTTTTCTCTCTATCCTCCTCTATGATTTTATTTTGTTCTGTTACTTGCTCATCAAGAAGCTCTACCTTTTCTTTTAGCTGCTCATCAGATGTGATGGTTATGCTTTCTTGCATTTGTTCAAAAACAGAATTTCTAAGACCTACTATTAAAGCTCTTTTTTCATTTGGCTCTAACCTAAAGTACTCGTCGCCCAACAAAGGCTCTTTCTTTTGCATATACTTATTTGCTTCCGCTTCTATAAGCTTTTGAATTTTCTCTTTTAACTCTTTCTCGCTCTTATATTCACTTGCTATTTTGTGCATTTGGGTTAAATTCTTATGTCTATTTTTACTTGACTTACCACGAAGTACCTGACCTTCAAATGCCTCTGCACCCATATCTTGTAGATCTTTACCAAATTTTGCTGTTTTTGACCTGCCGCTAAATCTCAAATTTGCATGCTTCTCAAAGTTGTAGTTTGTAAAAAAGATATGAAAGTGCTTGGTCTTTTCGTCATTATGCTCAGCCACAAGCAGACACTTTGCGCCATACTTCGCGCAGTATGCGTTTACAAATCTCATTACTCTATCCATATGTATGTTTTCATTTATAAATTTTGACTCTTCGTCGTTTAGCCCTTCTTTTGGCTCCTTCTCTCTGTCTGTACCAAATGTGATGATGACTTCACAAAAACTAGCCATATCTTTGCGCCAAGTTCTACGTATAACTATATCTTTACCTTGTCGTTTTTGTGTGTAGGATTGCTTGCCATAGTCTTCTTTAAAGCTATCCTGAAAGCCTTTAAGTAAATTCTTTACAAAGGCCATATTATGTAGTTCATCATCTTTGCTGTTAGCATCTCTCATATTGCCATTGCCATTAAATTCGCTTAGGAGTTTGTAACGATTAGTAGTGATTGGATTCTTGTTGAGATACTTTATATGCCCAGTTTGATTTTTCTCGCGGCACGCATGCGCAAATCTACCTATAGCTCTACCATATGTTAAAAAATTTGACCTTACGTTCAAAACTAGGTTGTGGCCGTTTATTGTATATGCATTAGCCATGACAAATCACCTCACTACATAAACTTTCTTCCGTGCTAGCGGTGCTAGTTACTATCAATGAAAATTTTTTCATTTTTATCCTTTTTAAAAAAGTATTTATAGTAATTACACCAATTTTGGAAAAAATCTTCGCTAGAAATGCAAATTTTTGTAAAAAAGTTTATTTTTTAAGAAAGAAAAATTAAAAATAGTAAAAGGATAAATGCCAAAAGTGCGTATTTAAGGAAGTCTTGAGATAAAAGCTAGAAGTAAAAATTTAAAGCAAATCTATTTTTTTATGGTATTAAAAGGGCGATGGTTTTATAATCATTGGAATTTTTAAGAGACTGTCCCACTTTAGTAACTAAGTGTTCCACTCTTAAAGGAAATTTTAAAGAAAGGGAAAGAACAAAAGCATCACTGCTAGTGCCTAAAATAGGGTGTTATGGTGTCAAAGGGGAGACTTGAACTCCCGACCTCCGGCTTATGAGGGTTTAAAAATAAACCTTATGTAAGCACCAAAAAGACGGCACACAACCAGTTTTACACTAGGTATCTGCTACATTTTGCTACAAAGTTATATTGCATAGGTAACAAAGATGCAATATCTAGTCAAACGAAATGGCATATACTACTTTAGAGTAGCTATCCCACTATATCTGAGGCCTTATTTTGGCAATAAAACCGAATACATAACCTCCTTCCTCACAAAACGCTTTGATACAGCAAAAAATCGTGCTAAGATCTACTCTATAATTTTTAACGCGATCAAAAAGGCATGGAAGATGAATTTGAGCAGCGAACTTATAGAGCACTTGGTGCTTATGCTTTTAAAAGCCAAGGAGGCCAAAAGTATCAAAGAGCATGATATGCTTGGCAGATATATAAATTTAGATGGGCTACTATCACTAAATTTGTTTTTAAAACAGAGTTTAAAAGAAGATAGCTTACCCAGCTTCATATCAAAAGAGGTCGATGAGATCTGCAAAAAGTTATCTTGCACTGATCCTCACACCAAAAAGCTTCTTGGCAAAAGAGTGCTTGAGGCAACGATAGATAACATAAATCATATATCATATAAGATGTGCAAAAACCAAAAGCTACTAAATGATAAGCAACAAGCATTTGTGCCACTTGGCAAAAAGCATAAGAGCGAAAATTTAGATGATGGTACCAAAGACGAGATAGCAAAATGCGTTAAAGATAGTAACTTGCATAGCTATCAAGACTACATAGAGACTTTAAAAAAGCAGAATTTGGTACTCCCTTTTACTAAAAAGTCCTTAAAACACTCTGTTTGTGAGCTAAGAGATGCCATAAATGAGCTAGCCAAGCAAAAAGGCGCACTCACACAAAACGATATCCTAAGAATATTTGGTTGTGAGTTATCGCCAGATGGAGATAACGAGCTAAGCGATGATCTAAAATTTGGATATGGAAATTTAAATGATCCTACCTTTGGCGGTCAGGTAAAGCTATACAAGGCAGATAAATATGAAGATAAAGGCATAGTTTTAAGTGACATTGAGACTAAAGATCTTGCGATAGATGACACAAGTGATGCTAGTGGCATGACTTTCAATGAAGCTATAAATTTCTTTCAAAAGCTCTTCTCAAATAGAGCTAAAAGCTTTAAATCACAACTAGTCTCATCTACTAAAAGCGAGAGCAAAGCTGGCATGGTCACGCTAAAGAGTGCTTTTGAAAACTATGTATCAAACACGAGTATTTCAAATAATTGGAGTGATAGCACATTTGGCCTTGTTAGACATGTAGGACGGCTAATGTCTATGAAATTTGGCGATGATCTAGATATCAAAAAGATAAAAAGAGATGACTTGCTAAATTTCAGAAATATCTTGCTACAACTACCAACCAAACTCTCTCAAAATAGTCTCTATAAAGATAAAAGCTTAGATGAGATCATGGCTTTAGCAAAAGATAGACCAAAAATTTCTAAATCAACCATCAAGAAGTATATTGTTAGAGTTAGTGAGTTTTTTAAATACTACTACGATAGCGACTATATAGATAAGAACCCAGCTATAGATATGCAAATAAGTATAAACCAAGATGACGTTACAAATAAAAACCCTTATGAAGATAGTGACGTAAACGCACTTTTGGATATTGTTAGTAAGATTAGATCAAGTGGTGATACTAAAAGCCAAAGGATTAGCAAAGATGAGCTATTTTTCATTACTCATATAGCAGCTTACTCTGGCATGAGACTAAATGAGATAATACAGCTAAACACAGGTGACATAGTCGAAAAATATAACATAGTATGCTTTAGTTTAAATACAAAAATAGATGTAAAAACTGGTAAGAGCAAGACTTTAAAGACTAGAAACTCTGTAAGGATAGTGCCTATCCACTCTAAGCTAAGTAGGATTGGGCTGTTTGAATTTATAGAGAGTAAAAAGAAGCTAGCTAGGAAATGCGACAAGGCAGTTAGGCTATTTAGCTGTGATAATAAAGACTTCTCTGAGTATTTTAGAAAGAAGATCAATACTCAAGTTATAAAAGATGGTGATAAAACAAGGACATTTCACTCATTTAGACACACATTCATAAACAAGCTCATTCAAAGTGGCCAAAGAGTTGAGCATATAGCTGCTCTAGTAGGGCATGAACAACAATATAAGATTACTATGAATACTTATGGTGAACCAGTAACTCCTAAAATTCTAAAGGATCTAGTTGAAGAGGTAAATTTTTATCAAGGAGGGGAAGGGTGATTACTTTTTATTGTAAATGTATATAGCCATTTACAATAAAGAAGAGTTTTTATGCTTTTTAAGATCAACTATACTTGTATCCTATCCCATATCTTTTTATGATATAATTGTATTGCATTACATAATAAAAGGGATAATATGTTAAATCAACTTTTTTTAAAAAGCAATGACCTTATAAGATTAAACAATCATAAATTTAAAAGATATTTTATAGATTCTAAGGACTTATCTCATAGGCTTATCGTTATTCTGGGACAAAGAGGAATAGGTAAAACAACTACACTAGCTCAGCTAGCTAGTAAAAACAAAGATAGTCTTTACCTAAGCCTAGATGATATAGAGATATCAAACGATATAACCTCGATTATAAGAGAGTTTGTATTAAATGGTGGAAAGCATCTATACCTAGATGAAATTCATAAGAGTAAAGATATATCGGCCGTATTAAAATTTGCCTATGATAATTTTAAAGAGTTAAACATAGTAGCCACAGGCTCGTCTGCTCTTGAAGTGCTAAAAAGCTCTCATGATCTAAGCAGAAGGGCAATCGTATATAAGATGAATGGAATGAGTTTTAGGGAATATCTAGGGCTAAGATATGGTATAAATTTAGAAGCGATTGAGCTTGAAAATTTACTTGCAAACCATCAGGAGATGGCTGTTGATATTATTAATACTTTAAAACGAAAAGATCTAGCAGTTATTAAACTTTTTAGAGAATATCTAAAGGCGGGTTACTACCCATACTATAATGATATGCCAAATGATACTGCCTTTTATCAGACCCTAAGACAAAGCATAGAAGCAACAATAGATAGCGATCTTTTAAGTATATATCCAAATTTAAACGGCAACACAGCAAGAAAGCTAAAGATCTTAACTCATGCCATAAGCACAAACGTCCCATACCAGCCAAACTACTCAAACCTAAAATCGCTTGTTGATATAAGAGATGATAGGACGTTAAAAGAGTATCTTGCTATGCTTGATAGCGCTGGACTTATAAGGCTTTTAATGAAAAACGAGTTAGCTATAAAAAATATGGATAAGGCAGACAAAATTTACCTTGAAAATACGAATTTAATGTATATAAATAGCCCTGATATAGGAAATGTGAGAGAGACGTTCTTTGCCAATCAGCTTGGAAATATCACTGAAATTTACTCAGGCAAAAATGGTGACTTTATGGTTGGTAATAATTTTACCTTTGAAATAGGTGGAGCCAAAAAGAGCTTTGAGCAGATAAAAGATATGCCAAATTCTTTTATAGCAGCAGATGATATTGAAGTTGGTGTCGGAAGTAAGATGCCATTATGGCTGTTTGGGTTTTTGTATTAATAATTTAAAACTAGGAGTATGTTGTGTTTGAATATAAAATACCAAAAGAAGATGGTGGATTTGATCTAAGATCAATAGAAAGTAATAGTGTAATAATTATAGGTGCCAATGGTTCTGGCAAAAGTAGACTTGGAGCATGGATGGAGCAGCAGGATCTAGATAAAATTCACAGAATAGGTGGTCAAAGAAAATTAAATTTTCATGAGGAGGTCCCTTTAAAAAGTGAAAAGGCTTCGATTAATGGTTTCATGTATGCATATGAAGATGCATCCGATAACTACTCGTTGAATAAAAATTTTCGTTGGTCGGATGGTAAAGAATATGTGACAAAACTTATTGATGATTTTGATTATGTATTATCTGCTTTATTGGCCAATAAAAATACTACTAATTCAAAGTTTGTTGAAAACTGTAAAAAAGCTGAATGTGAAGGCAAAGAAAAACCAAATGTTCCACTTAATTCACTAGATAAATTAAAGTCTATTTGGAGGGCCATTTTCCCACATAGAGCCATTATAGAAGAGGATAGCAAGTTTTATGCTATTTGTAATTGTAATGGTGAAAAATATTCTGCAACGCAGATGAGCGATGGTGAACGTTCGGTACTTTATTTGGCAGCACAGGTTTTATGCATACCAGAAAATAAAACTATAATAATAGATGAGCCAGAGTTGCACTTGCATGGTTCAATAATGAATAAGCTTTGGAGTGAGTTAGAAAAAATTAGAAACGATTGTTTATTTATATACATAACTCATGACACAAAATTTGCAGCCAATCACTCAGGATCAGACATTGTCTGGGTAAAAGAATATAACAGTGGGATGTGGAAATATGAGTACGTAAATGACGATATATTTCCAGAGGATATGCTTTTTGATATATTAGGAAGCAGAAAAAGAATAATTTTTGTAGAAGGAAATGGTAATAGTTTAGACGCGCGTTTATACGCATTAATCTACAATAATTGTAAAATAATACCTTGCGGAAGTTGTGAAAAGGTTATTGAATACACAAAAGCTTTTAATGCCATAAAGAATATGCACGATAACGAAGCGTTTGGTTTAATAGATAGAGATTTTAGGTCAGAATACGAGATATCTAAATATAAAAAAGATAATGTATTTGCAATAGAAGTTGCGGAAGTTGAGAACTTGTTTATAGCGAAAGAGCTTATAGAATTTATGTCAAACAAAATGGCATGCGATAAATTTGACTTTATAGAATTAGAAAGACAAATTAGAGATAGATTTTTAAAACAAAAACAGCAACAGATCAATAATGCAGTTATTTCGGAATTAAAATATCAACTATCTATGCTAGAAATATGTGATTTGCTAACAATATACGAAGACATACGTACAAAAATTAAAATATATGATATACAAAAAGAAAAATTAACAATATATGATAATGCTAAAGACTATGTAGAAATATTAAAAATTTTCAATGAAAAAGGAATTGTAGAAAGCGTAGGGCATTATTTCAATTTAAAAAATAAAGAATACTGCAATCAAGTGTTGCGCTTCCTGGAGAGAGAAGATAAAAATACGGTAGTTAAAATTTTTTCTAACTATTTGCCCAGAGATATTGATTTAAGCTGATTTTTCATTACGGTTTTTTCGCATCTCACAAGCAAGATGGCTTTATTGTAGAAAAGTAAGACCAAATAAGATTTTACTTTTTATTAGCACCAATCAGCATATCAAATAAATTCACAAATATAAGAATATTCTATTATAATCCTAAATATTCAAGGATTATAATATAAGTATTTAAAATAAACCCGTAGATAATGACAGAAAAAGAAGTATATCTAAAGTTTCATAGTGGCTTTAATAAACCGACATATAAAATAATTGTCGTCCAACTTCAAGTTTGCTAAACTACATAAATTTTTGAAAATACTATATGAAAGTATAATCGTTTATAGACATTGACAATTAAAAAATTTCATGTTAGTATGCCTCAATATTGTTTACGTTTATAGACAATTACATAAAGGAATAAAAATGTTAAATTTAATAGAGCAGTATCAAGAAAGATTTCTTAAAAATTTTAATACAACATACAAGCGTTATTTATACAATGAAATAAATTTTAGTGAGAAGCTTATCGGTATAGTGGGAGCTCGTGGCACTGGTAAGACTACAATGCTATTTCAAAAGCTGCTTGAATTAAAAGCTCAAAATAAAAAGGCTCTATACATAAGTCTTGATTATCCATTTTTGGGTTCTACCAGTCTTAGCGAACTTGCTTTTGAATTTGTAGATAATGGTGGCGAATATCTGTTACTAGATGAAGTTCATAAATACGAAGATTTTGCTGCACATCTAAAAACCATATATGACATGAGCCCTTTAAATGTAATTTTTACGGGCTCATCGGCGGTAAGCATACTAAATGCAAAGAGCGATTTATCGCGTAGAGTTAGCGTATTTAGCCTAGAGGGGCTTAGTTTTAGAGAGTTTTTAGAGCTTGAAAACAGTATGACGATAGATAAATTTGCCCTAGAAACAATACTAAAAGACCACCAGGCAATAGCAAATGACTTAAAAATAAAGCAAAATCTATTTAAAAAATATCTCAAATTTGGCTACTACCCATTCTACTTTAATAAGCAAAGCTCATACTACGAAAGCTTGCTAAATACTATTAATTTAAGTATAGACGTAGATCTAACGTCTCTTGGGTTAGTTGAGCAAAAATATACATATAAGCTTAAAAAACTGCTTGAAGTAGTTTGCCAAAGCGAGCCATTTGAGGTGAATTATACTAAAATTGCGGCTCTTGCCGAGATAAGTAGAGCCAAACTGTATGATTATATTGCCTATTTAAACGATGCAAGGCTAGTAAGCATGATAGATGAGCAAAGCAGAGGACTTAGTAAGCTAGTAAAGCCGGCAAAAATATATATGAATAATACAAATTTAATTTACGCTTACAGTGGCGATTGTAAGGCTGGCACAATAAGAGAGACTTTTTTTGCTAATCAGCTAAAAGCTATGCATAGGTTAAATATCTCAAAAAAAGGCGACTTTATAGTGGATGATAAATTTACATTTGAAATAGGCGGAGCAAAAAAGAGCTTTGAGCAGATAAAAGATATGCCAGATTCATTTATAGCAGCAGATGATATTGAAGTAGGGGCCGGAAGTAAGATACCATTATGGTTGTTTGGGTTTTTGTATTAGTATTTATATATGAGTAAGATAAACCAAATAGAACATTGCCTAAAGGATAGAGGTATATTTTTGTAGAATGAGAAAAACAAAAATTGGATAGTGTCTAAAATTTCAAAATATTTGAAAAACTGGTTTAACGAAGAAAAATCGGTATTAGTTTTTTAAAATAAAAATTATTCTAGCTAGTAATTGTGATATTAAACCTAACAAAGAACGCTGTAAGCACTTACGATGAGCCGTAACTCCGAAAATTATAAAGGATCTAGTTGAAGAGGTAAATTTTGATCAAGGAGGGAAAAGGGTAGGCGTTCTTAAAAGTTATCATATTTGACAATAAGTTATCAAAAATGATAATATAGCCGACATGAAAGAGCAATTATGGAAAATCACATTTTATGATAAGAGCGTTGAAGACGAGACACTATCTTTGCCAGATACTATTTTGGCTAATTTACTTCGCATACTTGAAATGGCTAGGGAGGTTGGACCAAATTTAGGCAGACCTCATAGCGCACCTCTTGGCGATGGACTATTTGAGTTTAGGGCAAAAGGCAAAGAAGGTATTGCAAGAAGTGTCTTTGTAAATGTCGTAAATAGAGAAATAGTGATTTTACATACGCTCATTAAAAAATCAGACGCTATCCCTAAAAAAGATATGAGGATCATCATACAAAGAGCAAAGGAGATAAAATGAGACCAACATTTGAAGATTTTAAAGCAAAAGCACTAGAAAAAGATGAAGTAAAAAAAGAATACGATAGACTTGAAGTTGAATTTGATTTAAAGTTAAAGCTTATAAAGATCAGAAAAGCCGCAAATCTAACTCAAGAGGAGATAGCTAGTAGAATGAATACTAGTAAAAGCAACATCTCAAGACTAGAGAGCCTAAACTCTAAAATTTCACCAACAATCTCTACTTTAAATGCCTATGCTAATGCTGCGGGATATAAGCTTGACGTTAATTTTGTGCAATAGTTTTTAAGATTTCATCATATATTCTTTAACTTATTTTAAATGGATCAATAGAAAATAAAAAGCATAATTTATAACCAGCTCACTATTCGCATACATGTGATATCATCTATCAAAAAGTCATATTTTATTCCATCTGGGCGAGGATACTTTTTGTCTGACAAGTCAGACAAAAATACCTCGTTAGGGATAGTCCCTAAAACCCTATTTTCACACTCTTTTCTTCATTTTTTAGTGCAACTTCTAGCTCAAGTCTATGACAAAAGTCGTCGCCATTTTTTATAGGTCTAAATTTAGCTTGTCTTCTCACACTGGCAAAGTCTCCAGGCGCTAGCAAGCCAAGATTTGAGACCTTTTTGCTTGCGTTTTCGTCAAATTTGACTTTTAGCAGCGCACACTCTTTTTTAAACAAATTTCTTGCTTGCTCTGGCAGCAAGTATCCGAACTCAAGCTTTAGATCAAATCTTCTAAGACAGGCCTTATCAAGATTATCTATCAAATTTGTCGTGGCAATAAATATGCCATCAAAGCTCTCCATCTGTACTAGCATCTCATTCACTTGGGTTACCTCCCAGCTTCTTGCAGCCATACTTCTATCTTGCAAAAAGCTATCTACTTCGTCAAAGACTAGCACAGCATGTTTTTCTTTGGCTTCTTTGAAGGCTAATGCTATATTTTTCTCAGTCCATCCTACAAACATAGATAAAAGATCGCTTCCTTTTTTAATAATGATTGGCTTTTTAAGACTTTTAGCGATAAATTTAGCGTAAGCACTTTTGCCAGTTCCAGGCACACCATAAAGACAAATTCTAGCATTTTTGCTTATTTTTATGCCTTGCATTAGCTCGTTTAGATCGCAGTCTGAGTTTACAAAATTTGGATCGTAGCTACTTGGCAGATCATCTCTTGGATTGTAATCTCTTATCTCTTCGTAGCCTTGTGCTTTTAAAGTGTTGTTTATTACTCGCTCAAAGGCTTTATTTTTGTCCTTTGTGTTTAAATTTGAGACTACTACGCTCGCATTGCTGATGAGTGCTGGAGCAATAAAGTCATTTTTGGCCAGCTTTTTTATGAGCTTATTATCTATCAAATTTTCACTATATTTTTTTATGATCTTTGCTCTTACATCTTCAGTTGGTATGCCTATCTCTATAGCTAGGCTAAACCTTCTAACTACTGCTTCATCCATATCAAAAATGTTATTTGTTATCCAGATAGTTGGCACTTCGTTAGTCTCAAGAGATCTATTTATAAAGGCTTTACCATACTGTCTTTTTTCGTCATTATTTGTGTTAAATATATCCTCTGCTTCGTCATACATCAATAAATTTGATCCAGCGGATAATATATTTTGTGCAAGGCAATACGATCTTAGTCTTTGACACTCATTTGCATATCCATCTCCGTCATCATAAGCTACTTCATAAAGCTTCAAATTTAGCTCACTAGCTATCACTTTGCTAAGCTCTGTTTTGCCAGTTCCTGCTGAGCCATATAAGAGCACGTTTACTCCTTTTTGTTTTTTACTAACGACACTTTTTAAAAACGAAAGTAAGATTTTCACATCTTCTTTTATGTGTGGGTAGTTTTTTGTGGTCAAATTTGTCTTGCTACATGGCTTTATCGAGCTTTCAAATATCTCGTCCATGCTTTCGCATTTAACAAACAAATCACACATAAAGTTATTGTTTATGACATCGATTTTAAATTTTAGGTTATGCACATTATTTTCTAGCTTTATAATCGAAGTCTTGGCAAAGATTCCATCTTTTCTAAAGGCTTTTTGAACATCGCCGAAACGTAAATTTAGTATCTTTGAGATGACTTTTGTGGCTTGTATGTTGTTTAGATCTCCTAGTAAACTGCAAGCATTAGATATCACTTCGTAGTTGTACATGATCGCAACAAATCTCAAAATATCTCTCTCGGCACTATTTAGACCTAAATTTGCTTGAAGTAAATTTAGGTTGTGTTCAAGATCTTTTAGCTTGCATGAAATTTGACTTTTTTCAAGAATTTCAAGTTTGTTTTTAAGATTTTGGATCTCTTCTTTTTTGGGCTCTTTTGACTCGATACCCAAAAACTCTAAAACATCGTCATATCCGCTTCTTAGCAATTCTCTTTCTCCTCCGAGATTAAAAATAGCACGAAGTGTCCAAAGTGTTGCAAGCTCATATATCTCGCTATCTACGTAAAAAATCTCTTTTTCCACGACAAGCTCCTTTTGTTTTTGTTTGAAGCTATTTTACTCGGCATAAAAGACATTTTTATGTCCATAATTATAAAAATTTGAGAAATTTGTTGTGAAAGGTGAATTTATAAAGAGCGTTTTGAAACGCTCTTTATTTACTCCTGCGTATCGCCACTATATGGCAGCTCCAGAGCTTTTATATTTGCCACTGCATTTCCAGCGATACCTTTTATAGAGCTATACATATTTATAGTATTATCTAGCACCTTTTCGATCTGCTTTTCCCTTTGCTTCCAGATCTTTTGCATCGCGCGCTTTTCACTATCTAGGTCGCTTTGCATGGTTGAAAATGCCTCTACTATCGCTTCTATTTGCATTTTAAATTCATTGCTGGTTAAAAAGTGGTAGAGCAAGCTCATCTTGTCGCTTTTGTTCTCTTGCGCGATCAAGACGTGGTGTATCCTTATGAGTTGTTCTCTTAAAACAGCGCTTAAGCCTTTAAATTCCTCAAAAGTGCAGACCCAAACTCCTTCATATAGCCCCATCCTTTGCATCTCGCTTGGCATCGCATCAGTGACTATGACGCCGATATCAGCGCCTTTTTCTCTCATGTCAGCCTTAAATTTCTCTATCCAGGACTTTTGAAATTCTTTCGTTCTCTTGCTCTCATAATATATCGTTCCGCAGTTTTGAGATTCCCTTGTATGCACGATCTGCACACAGTCAGCACCTCTTGCACCTTTTTTGATCTCATCAATAGTATCAAATGGAAATTTCTCCCTCAGCCACTCTTCTATCGCGAGCTCCTGCACCTCACCTTGAAGCTGCATGCTGCCTTGCTCGGCCTTTCTTTGGGCTATTTGAAGTTGCTCTTGAAGCTGTTTTAGCTGTTCCTCTTTTTGTCTAAATTTAAGCTCATTTTGCTCGTCTGCAGCCTTTTGTATCTTCTCTTTTTCTTCTTTTAGCTTTTCATTTAATGCTAGCTCAGCCTTTGCGGTTATGGCAGACTCCATCTCCTCTTTTTCCCTTTGAAGCTGCAAAATTTGAGCCTTTGCTACATTTAGCTCTTTTACTTGATTTGACTTCTCTTCAAGCTGTTTTTGCAAGAGTGCCACCGACTCATTTTGCTCATCAAGTATCTCTTTTCTCAGCTCATCTTGAAGTCTTGCTCTTTCCATTTTTAGCTGTATTTGCGTAGCTTTTTTGATCTCTTCCTCAAATTTCTCTTTTTGTTCTTGGAGCTGTTGCTCTTTTGCTCTTAAACTCTCAAAATAAGCCTCCTGCTCCTTTCTTTTGGCCTCAAGCTCAGCTTCAAGCTGCTTTTTTTGGGCTATGTATTCACCTTTATATTTACCTTCTAACTGATGATATAAGGCGTCATTTATATCTATTTCACACCCACAGTTTGGGCACTTTATCGTTGTTTGATTTGTCATTTTTCACCTCCATTTTTTATCTTTATCTTATGCTATTTTTTCTTTAAATTTCATAGTACTCGTCCCAACAAAGCGTCATATCAACAGAACCTATACGCAGTATGTCTTTAATCTTACAGATATGCGTGTTGTTTATAAAAGCTGAAAATAGATAGCAAAAATATGCCTTCTTATCAAAATAGACAGAGCTACCAAAATATTCATTACAGTTTTGCGTCCAACGGCTCTTTTTCTTGCTCATTTCGCCAGGGACGATAGGCTCGTTGATGATAGCTAAGAAATTATCGTCATTTTCATCATAATCTGGATCCTCTTCGCGCAAATAAAAGACCAAACGAAATTCCATAGCATAATCCTCGATAAATCCACCCTCAACCCTTGCTTTTAGCCTGTTTTCAAGCATTTTTGCATCTCTTGTTAGGATATCTTGATAGCTAGCTAGAGCTTTATTTATCTTCTCTATCTGCTCCCACTGATCTTTGTTGGCATCAGAGATGTACTCCTCTCTCTTACTACACTCTAGCTTTTCTAGGCAAAGATCTATAGGCGTATAGTCGTACCATGAGCGAAGCTTACCTTCTATCCTGTCGATAGTTAAAATTTCATCCCAGCCAAGATCCGTATGGTCATATAAGCAGTGGTAAAACCAGCAGTGCCACTCGCTAGACATCTCATGTGTGGGCCAGTTTTCAAATTCGTTTTGATTTTCCGTATAAAAGTAGTCATCTATGTGATTCATGAACTGTCTATATCGCATAAGAAGTTCATCTTTTGAGTAAAAATAGAGTAGAAGGCTGCATTCATGATCCCATGCCTCTTTTACATCTTTTACCGACATATTTATCTGCTTTGCACGTGGCACGATACGGCGCTCAAGGTCATAGAGCCTTTCGTTTATGCTATTTAGCTTTCGCCTTTGCTCATTTGTAAATTGTCCCATTTTTGTCCTTTAAAATTTAATCGTCGCAACTTGTTCGGCGATCTCTTTATCTGTAAAATTTCCGTTTGTATCAAGCGAGTAGTTTTTGCCTAAAAAATAGAGCTTAAAGCCAGTTATAGCTCCAAAAATAGGTAGCGTTTTTGTTTTTTGATAGTAGTTTTTGGTGATCTTTGAGATGACTTTTAGCTGCTCATCTAATGCTTTAAAACAAAGCTTGTTTAAAAACGGCGTTAGGCTGATATACCTTAGGTGTTGCGCCATAGCAAGGGCAAATATAGGCTCGCCCTTACGCCTAAAATCCGTATCTATATAGATATATGAGCCTCTAAATTTTACTCGCTCGTTGTAGAGTTTTTGCACCTCGCTAAGCTCAGCGTCTATGTTAAGAGCAAAGTGCTTGCTAAGAGCTAGGATGAGCGTTTCTGAGCTATGCGCCCAGTCAAAGTGCCCCTTTGTGATAAACTCATCAAGGCTCTTTGCTGCCTCTAAATTTGCAAGTGCTCTTGTGAAATTTTGCTCTCTAACGTAGCCAAGTGCTTTTGAGAGCACCTTTTTGTCGCTGTTTTGTGTGAGAATTTTAAGTTGCTCGTAGATCATTGATTATCCTTTTTTGATTTTTATCGCCGATACATTTTTTGCGATCTGTGAAATTATAGCAACTAGAATGGACAAAAAATGTCTAGAAATTTACTAGTAAAATTTCACAAAAACTATCAAATTTAGGAGCAAATATTCAGCTAACTATCCTACTCTCCGCACTTTTAGCAAAACACCACGTCAAAACAGCCAAAAGCTTGTGCCAGGTATTTGACAAACACTGGGTCAAATACGAGTTTTTAGAGACTAAAGACATTTGGATGAGGGACTTTATGCCGATTTTGCTTGATGATGGACGCCTCATCTCTTACGACTACGATCCAGACTACCTAAAAGATGAAAAATATAGCCATCTAAGAACAAAGATCCAGCCATCAAAAGAGCATATAAATTTAGTCATTGATGGCGGAAATTTCGTAAGACTTGGAGGCAAAGCCATCATGACTGATAAAATTTTTAGAGAAAATCCGTCAAAAACAAAAGCCGAGATCGTGAGAACTATAAAGCAAAAATGTGCATTAAATGAGCTTATTATCATACCAAGACAGCCTTACGATATGCTAGGGCACAGCGATGCCATGGTGAGGTGGATAGATGAAAATAGCGTGTTAGTAAATGACTTTTCAAATGAGAGCAAAAGCTTTAACGATAGGCTTATAAAATCCCTTAAAAAGAGCGGTTTGGATGTGAAATTTATGAAGTATAAAGAGGGATTTTTCACTAAAAAGAGAGACTGGGGCGCTTACTTAAATTTTATTAAAATTAAGGATATTTTAATAGTTCCGATATATGGGATAGATGATGACGATGTTGCGCTGGAGCAGATCAAGAAATTTTATAGCAGCTGCGATGTAGAGACGATAAATTTAAGCGAGATCATAGAGCTTGGCGGAGCGCTACACTGCATAACGGCGGAGAAATTTGGGCGGTAGAGCTACCGCCTTAATTATTTCTCTATATCTGGCTCCATGCTTGTATCAAATTTAGTGTTCCAAATTTCTGGGTCTGGCACGTCTTTTATTTCTTCTTCGCTATACCCAATAGCCTTCAGTCTTTCATTCCAAGTCTTTCTAATACCTTCAGCAATAGGCTTAAATTCTTCTGGTGAAAATTCATCGGTTTTTGCATTATTACACCAGTAGCAAGCCATGCAACAATTCTTTTTGCTATACTCCAAATTTGGTAGCATTCTATCTATCTCTAGCGTATATCCGCGGGTATCGCTTCTTTTGTTGTTTAGCTTGCCATTTTTGCCAAGCTCTTCGATCTGAGCTAGGCTTATACCGCAATATGAGCAAGTTGTTTTGTCAAGTATCTTATTAAAATCTGTTTCAGAAAATTTTCCTTTAAAATCATCTTCATATTCTTTTTCCAGTGCATCTAAAATTTCTGTAAATTCTTTAGATTTTTGAACAAAATATTGTCTTTGTTCTATAATCATAATGCTTAACTCTTTGCCCTTGTGCTTTATTTTACTTTTATCACTATTTATCTCAAGTTGATAGTATTTACTACTATATAAATTTGCTACTTCATTAGTAACCTTAAAATTTTTAAAATCCTTTTTTATAGTTTCAATATTACTCATAATGTAGTAATCATTGCATCCATTTTCATCCAAGTTGTCCCAAGAAAAAGCCTTGTCAAACAAAAATAGCTGAACTTTTGTTTTAAAACTATCTTCCATTTTAGTTTTATATTTCTTTGTCATCTTCCTCTCCTATAAAATTTTCGTTATTGTACCAAATTAGATATGCATTAAATAAAACTAAAAATATATACATTAAAATGTAATACAATTTATGTTTTATGGATTTTTTATGATCTATAATATATAATCCCAAAATAACAAAGGATAAAAAGTGAAATTAGCACAAATTATTCATAAAATCCACAAATTAGTCGAAGCAAATGAGCTTAAAAATATCACCAAGAAAGAGATGGCAAATAGGCTTAATATTTCTGAGCGAACATATATAGAGTGGCTTAGAGAAACAAATAAACCTATTGCTATGAAAGCTGTGCTTGATATGTTGTCGCAACTAAAAAATGATGATATATTGCAAGTTGTTAGAGAATGGAAAAATAGCGAGCAAGCAAAATGAAAAAACACACATTTATAGATTTGTTTGCTGGCGCTGGTGGTATGGCAGAGGGTTTTTACCAGGAAGGATATATGGCCCTTACTCATATAGAGCTTGATAAATATGCTTGTTTAACACTACAAGAAAGAATGAGGCATTATGGGTATCACGAAAATGAGATTAATAAAATAAAGCCAACTGATATAACAGATAAAAATATTATAAGCATTATAGAGAGCAATATTGGCAAAACAAGTGATATAGATGTTATTATAGGAGGGCCACCTTGTCAATCTTTTTCATCACACGGTAAGGCAAGAGATCCATTTAGCATGAAGAAAGATCCAAGGAACTATTTATATGAAAATTACCTAAATATACTAAATTACTTTAAACCAAAATTCTTTGTGTTTGAGAATGTTAGTGGCATATTATCTACGAAAATAAAAGGCAAATCTATAATTAAAGATATATTTGATGGCATGAAAAAAAACTACAATATTATTGAAAACAAAGATATGATTTTATTGAATGCTGTTGATTTTGGGGTTCCGCAAGACAGAAAAAGAATTATTATCATAGGCACAAGAAAAGATTTAAGTATAAATCCTAAAAGTATTTATGATGAGCTTAAAAATATTACAAAGAAACTTAAAAAAACGACAGTAAGAGATGCTATATCTGATTTGCCAAAATTAAAGCCATCTGAGGGAATGCAAACAGTTAATTTTAATCCAACCAATAAATCAAGTTATTTAAAGTTAATTAGGCAAAATAATTATAATCTCTTGCATGGACATATTGCTAGAAATCATAATGAACTAGATAGAAAAAGATACCGCCTTATGGCAAAAAACAAATGGGATTTATCAGATTTATATAAGAATGAGCCTAGCTTAATACATATAAAAAAAAGGTTATTTAATAATAGCTATTGTGTTCAAAATTATGATGCCCCATCAAAAACAATTATTGCTCATTTGTATAAAGATGGTAATCAATTCATCCACCCAGATTATACACAAGAGAGAAGCATTACTCCAAGAGAAGCAGCAAGATTGCAAAGTTTTCCTGATGATTTTGTTTTTCCGTGTTCAATAACACAACAATATAAACAAATAGGTAATGCTGTTCCGCCACTAATGTCAAAATATATAGCTATGGTTTTAAAAAAATATTTATGAGGCTTAACAATGTTTTTTAAAAATGCATCAAATATAAAGACACCTCTTGAAAAAAAGTATTTTTTGGAAAATATTGATTTAATTAATCGTATGATAGAAAAAACCAAAGAATTATATAATTTAAAAACTATAGAATTAAATAGCAGTAAGTTACACAATGAATTAAAGCATATAGGAATTATAAAAAGCGAACAAGAAATTGACATCTTAAAAGAAATTTTAAAAAAAGACTATGATAGATTGATTCTAAATTTATCAATTTATGCAAACAATAAAAAGTTCTTTATAACTACTGTTAATAAATTTTCAAATGAATATAGAAAATCTATACAAGCGAAAAAAACAAGCAAATCGCCTACAATTATTGATTTGTTTTGCGGTGCAGGTGGTTTTAGTTATGGTTTTAGCAAAATGGGCTACAATATATTGTTAGCAAACGATATTGATAAAGATGCTTTAAGAACTTATAGTTTTAATCACCCTGAAATAAATTCATCTCGTATAATTAACGATGATGTAAAATTAATATCTCAAAATATACATAAATATGTAAATTTACAAGTTGATATGATTATAGGTGGTCCGCCTTGCCAATCTTTTAGCAGTGCTAATCAGCAACGAGTTATAGATGACCCTAGAAATGTTTTGTATAAATATTTTGTAAAATTTGTAAATGATTTAAAGCCTAAATTTATAATAATGGAAAATGTAAGAGGTATGCTAAAAGTAGCAAATCAAGTAGTAGAGGATTTTGATAAAATAGGCTACACAGCTAAATATAGGTTATATGATGCGACTAATTTTTCCGTTCCACAAAAAAGAATTAGGCTAATTTATATTGGTATAAATAATGAATATTCAAAAAAACATAATTTAGATGTAGATAAAATTATGAGCGATATTGAAAATGAAACAAAAAAAAATAAAAAATTTATTCTAAAAGATGCACTAGATAATATTGAAAATTTAGTTTGCCCAAGCAAACAAAACCAAACGGAAAGCGATGACGAATCGGGTTCAAAAATTTCTATAAATAAATATAAAAATAATGAGTATTTGAATTTGATAAATAATAATAATATCTATTCGCTTACATACAACCATAAGGCACGATTTCAAAATGAGACAAACTTAAAGATATATTCATTATTAAAGCAGGGGGAGGATTCCACAACCGAAACAATAAAAGATATTATGCCTTATTCCCATAGAAATCACATATTTAAGGATAAATATTTTAAGCTAGTAGAAAATGAACCTAGCAGAACAATTACAGCACATTTAAAAATGGACTGTCACTCGCATATTCACCCAACTCAAATTAGAGCCATTACCCCAAGAGAGGCCGCAAGAATTCAAAGTTTTCCTGATAACTATCTATTTTTTGGACCTTACCTAAAAACCTATATGCAAATAGGTAATGCTGTTCCGCCACTAATGTCAAAAGTATTTGCAAAGGTATTTAAAAAATATTTATAGCAAAATAAGTGTCTTTTTACTACAATACACAAAAAATATACTTATTGGTTAGCTTATGAATACGCACTTTATTATGGCAACAAGGCAATTAACTGGATATTCAGGTAGAGATTTATATATAAATCTTACATCTATAAATGAAATTACAGAACTATTTAATAAAATAAGCAACTCCAGTTCCTTTAATGTTAATAACAAAGAGACAACATATGATGGTGAAACAAAAAGTGCATATTTTCAAATATTTGACCCGATTTTAAATAAGTATTTCGAGGCTCACATAAAAGACAATAGACATAGAGATGGACTATGGTTTAGACTAACCAAATATATTCAGTATCAAAAAATAATTCCAGGACAATTCTTGGTATTAAACATAACTATTAATGAACATAATGCAAAAATATCAATATATGGTTTAGAGTTTTACAGATATGTTATGCAAAAACATAACGATTATTATACTTTGTTGCTGGATATAGATTCTGGCGAAAGCTATGACACAATAGCCGAAAGCTATCTAAGAAATTTTAATATACTAAGGACAGACACAATTGTAAAAAGGGGATACGGTAGTTTTTTTGTATATAAAACTGACCACTATTCAAAAAAATACATTGGTGTTCCATATAACACCAATTTAGAATGTGACGAATTTAACGGGATTGGAGATATAATATGAATACTTGGATTTGCTCATTAAAAGATGACTTAGAAATTAAAGATATAAAAAACTACGAAACCGTTTTGACAGATGATATTATTTTTGGCTATGTACAAACTATCGAAAGCGGAGAGTTTTTTATTATAAAAAAACTTATAAAGAAAGAAAATGGACAATTAGAAAATATTGACATAGAACCGATAAAAATAGATTTGCCATACAGTATTATGTATCGTTGCAAAAGCGGTAAATTTTTATACAAACTACGAGAAAAAGAGATTGATTTTTTACTAGATGAAAGTAGTCACGAAAAAGACAGCAATGATGAAATAGAAATTGATGAAAATTCAAGAGAAAAAGGCGGAGAAAATATAATTTACTATGGTGTGCCAGGTAGTGGTAAAAGTCATACAATAGAAACCGAGCATCCAAAGCATGATTATATTCTTGAAAAATTAGTTTTCCACCCTGACTACTCATATAGTGATTTTGTTGGACAGATAATGCCTGCTTTAAAAGATGATGGTGCTGTAAGTTATGATTTTAAACCCGGACCTTTTACTAAAATTTTAGAAAAAGCTTATAAAAATCCAACCCAGAAGTATCTTTTAGTCATTGATGAAATAAATCGAGGCAACGCACCTGCGATATTTGGCGAAATTTTTCAGTTGCTTGATAGAGACAAGGACGGCAACAGTGTTTATGTTATAAATAATGAAAATATTGCAAAAATAGTTTATGGTAAAAACAATACAGATAAACCTATAAAAATTCCTTCAAATTTATGGATAATCGCCACAATGAATACAAGTGACCAAAATGTCTTTACGCTTGACACCGCATTTCAGCGTAGATTTACTATGAGACTGATTGAAAATTCTTTTAAAAATGCAGCAAAAGAATTTAAAGAGTTGCCTATCCTAGACACAACCATAAATTGGGAAAAATTTTGCACCACTATAAATAGTGTAATTACTGAAAGTGGCGATAATACAAGCTCAATGGAAGATAAGAGGCTAGGTGTGTATTTCCTAACTGAAAATGAGCTAAAAAATAAAGAACTATTTGCATACAAGGTTTTAAAATACCTTTGGGATGATGTTTTTAAATTTGACAAGGGTGCATTCAATAGTAATTTTAAAACGCTAGAAGCTATTATTGTTCATTTTATAAATGATGAAAATAGCGGGGATTTACAATTTGATATTTTTAATGACGAAATTAGAGCAGAACTAGCTAAAAATACGAAATAAAACGAAAAAGACGAAGCAGAGACACAAAATAACATAGATGAAGCAAATAACTAATTTAAAAGAGCATTGCTTTTTGAACAATGCCATAAACGATGACTTTGTTGGCATTAGAAGCAAAAATAATAAGTTGCAAATTTGCTTTCCACTAGGTTTTGATTTAGATGATGAAAATATAAGAGCTGACATTAGAAAGCTCTTATCCGTGCTTTTAAAATTTAATAAATCCCATACCAAAATACACTTTACTGATACTAATAACGATCAAATAGAACAAACCTTTCCAATCATCGCTTATAAAAATGTCATAGAGTATTTTTTGGCCCACAGCTACTACATGGAACGAGAAGCCATTTATCAAACCGCCACAAAAGGTAAGATAAATTTTGCTAGAACAATTAAGAAAAATTGCCCTTTGGTTCAAAAAAATGGTTCTTTCGTTTATACAGAGTTTCAAACCAAGAAAAATCAAACAAATGAAAACGAACTAATTACAGCCATAAATAGATATTGTGTTTATGAAGCTTTTCATAAATTTGGCTTTGTTTATAACTCATTTATGCCACCAAAATTTAATCTACCAACAAGCAAAAATCACTGCCTTTATATTTTACAAAACAAACTAAACAACACTTTTGATGATAAAAAGCGACTGCTTTTTAGCTCTATGAAAGATATGCTTTTACAAAACGACAATGAACTAAAAGAAAATGAGTTTAAATTTGGTACTACTAAATTTTATGCGATTTGGGAAAAAATGATAGATAGCGCATTTGGAATTGCTGATAAGAATATATACTTTCCAAAAACGCAGTGGGAACTAAGATATACAAAAGATAAAGATAATAGCTCATTACAGCCAGATACCATTATGATTTATGACGATAAAATTTATATTTTAGATGCAAAATACTATAAATATGGTGTTAATTTAAAAGGGCTACCACAAAGCAGTGATATAACAAAGCAAGTAGCTTATGGCGAATATACAGCCTATATTATAAAGAGCAAAAACAGTTATGATACAAGCAATATTTACAATGCTTTTTTGATGCCTTACAATAAAAATAATAACAAATTTAGCACCGCAATAAATGGTAAATTTAAGAATATCGGCAAAGCTATAATGGAATGGAAAAATGGCACAAATTATTTAATAGTGCAAGGAATTTTAGTAGATACTAGATTTTTGATTTTTAACTATGACAAGATGAACAACGAGAATAAAAAATTACTAGTTGAGGCTATACAAAATATAATTTAGGTGCGTTTGCTACATAATATCTGTATATTTCCTTTGCTTTTTCTGCGCTCATATTACTAGACTTTATAAGTCTATCAAATATTGCATTTTGATGATATCTATTGACGATAAAACCAGACCTGCAGAGTTTATAGAGTCAAATATCTTTTGTTCGTCTTCATTTTCATCTAAATTTATAACAACCCATAACTTCATCTCTAATATATAGTCCAAGAAACGAACAATATCGCTGCTTTCTAAATTACTATTTTTTAATCTTTCAGAAAAATATTTATAGCAAGCAAGTAATTTACCATCATCTTTTGACTCACATACTTCAGAATAATCTTTAGCATTTATAATGGCCTCAAAAGAAGATCTATTTATATGAGAATGTTTTATTTTTGGATTTTTATATTTTGTGGGCTCTGCGTACAAAAAACCTACATAATCAACAAGTCTATCTTCATCCAATAAATCATAAATAGACTTAACTAAAATAGAAAAAGTCTTTAATCTTTGTTGTCCATCTATTAGGCTTCTACGACTTCCTTCTACCATTGAGCTCGGTAATTGTTTTAATATAATTGAACCAAGAAAATGCAATCTTTGCTCCTTAAAGCCATTAAGAAGATCATTAAAAAGCTGCTCCCACTGAACCTTACTCCAAACATAAGGACGCTGAAAAAATGGAATTTCTATATTATTTTCATCTCGCATAAAACCAAAACTACCCTCCTCTGCATTCACAAGCTCTCTTTTTTAAAAAATTAATTAGCTATATCATTTTTTACAAAGTAAATATGTTAAAGATAACAGACAAAAAATTGTCTTATAAACTCATTACAATTACCAAAATTTCTTTAAAAGGATCAAAATGCAAGAGAAGATAGATAAGATCAAAAAGATCATCGCAAAGGCCGATGCGGTTATCATCACAGCAGGTGCTGGCATGGGTGTGGATAGTGGATTGCCTGATTTTAGGGGAGATGTGGGATTTTGGAGGGCGTATCCACTTTTAAGGGATAAAAATTTAAGCTTTGAAGATATGGCAAATCCGCAGTGGTTTTTAGATGATCCAAGGCTAGCATGGGCATTTTATGGTCACAGGCTAAATTTATACAAAAACACAGAGCCTCACGAGGGATTTGGACTGCTTTTAGATCTTGTAAAAAGCAAAAACGAAAACTACTTCATCTATACTTCAAACGTAGATGGTCACTTTGCTAAGGCTGGCTTTAGCGAAGAGAAAATTTATGAGTGCCACGGCTCTATCCACTACTCTCAGTGCATACACAAGCGTGATGGCGCTATATGGCAAACTTGTAGCGATATCAAAGTAGATGAAGAGAAATTTGTCGCTTTAGATATGCCAGTTTGCCCAGAGTGTGGCTGCGTGAGCCGCCCAAATATCGTGATGTTTTACGACTGGATGGTAAATACAAGGCGCATAAACGAGCAATATAAAAGATATGAAACGTGGCTGGAGCAAAACAAAGATAGCCGCTTTGTGATCATAGAGCTAGGCGCTGGGCTTGCGGTGCCAACAATTAGAAATTTTGGTGAGAAATTTGTTAAACGCTCAAAAAAAGCAACGCTTATCCGCATAAACCCACGAGATAACTACATCTCGCAGTATTTCGGCATAAGTCTAAAATGTGGCGCACTAGATGGCCTTAGGCAGATATTATGCTAGAAAAGACATCCTCTAGTCCTAATTTGGATATAATCCCCAAACTAGGAGAGCAAATGAAACCCATCATAACCAAACAAGAAAACAGCAAATTTGAACGCATAAATTTTATAGCCCTAAAGCTAAGAGAGAGACCGCACACGATAAAAGAGCTAACAGCCATGCTTGGAGTGACCTCAAAGACCATCCAGCGCGACCTTTACGACACGTTAAGAGAGTATGGCGCCGTCAAAAAGGGGCATTACTGGAGTCTAAACGACGAGGACGCGAACGACGGACTAGACGGCGATGATAGAGTGGTGCTAAACATCCTTGATAACGTGGCAAAAAACATGGGCTCAAATTTTTACAGCAAGGCTCACGTGCTTTTAGAGCAAATTTCTCAGCAGCTAAATCACCCGATACTTACAAACATAAACAACGAAAAGCTAAGCGAGGAGGATCTTGTAAATTTTCAAACGCTTGAGGATGCTATAAGAGAAAAAGTGGAGATAACATGCACGTATAATGGCTTTGAGTTTCTTGTAAAGCCTCTAAAGCTGGCACTTTTTGAGGGATTTTGGTATCTGCTCTTGCTTGATAGCAAAAAGGGCAATAAATTTAAGAAATTTCACCTAAAAAGCATAAAAGATATAAAGCATAGCGGGGATAAATTTGAGCTAAGTGGCGAGCTAGATGAGCGTGTAAAGGCGATGAACTCGGCCTGGGCAAACCTAGAAGCCCCAAAAACAGCAAGACTACTGCTAGCGCCAGAAGTGGCAAAATACTTCGAGCGAAAACCACACGCAAAACAGCGCATAACCGGGCAAGATAGCGACGGCTCAGTCGAGATCGAGATAGAATTTACCCACATAATGGAGATAAAACCGCTCATATACTACTACCTGCCATTTATCAAGGTGCTTGAGCCAAAAGAGCTAGCTGACGAGGTCAAAAAAGATGTTAGCGAGTATCTAAAAGAGATAAATTTCTAATCAAAGAGGCACTATGAGCGGCAACGACAAAGAAGCGCTTGAGCTTATCAGATACTACAAAAAGAGCTGGTCGCTACTGAAAAAATTTGATGATGGCTCACTTGGGCCTTGCAAAAGCGATGTGGGCGAAAATTTCATTCTTGGATATGACGAGGCACTAACGGCTGTGGATGAGCTAAAAAGAGAGCTTATGAAAAAGGGCGATGCGTCAGATATCTTTGGCGTTCAAAAGGCAGATGAATTTGAAGCTAAGCCGTAAGAGATGAAATTATAAACCTGAACAATTCTTGTATGTAAAGTAGTGTAAATTTATATAAGTTTATAATGTCTGGTTTTCTAGATTGGTTCAAATTTACTTTAAAAACATATAACTCCCAGTCAATATTAGGTAATCAATATTGACAGGGAGCTTTTATAATTACTTCCTTTTTAGCTCACTATCTAGAAAATAACCACTTACTTCTCTATCGCAGCACTCACCATCTTCATTATATTCTAGCTTGTATTTCTCTATGATACTTGAGTCAGCAAAAATTAGTGTTGCTAGCATATCTGAAATATCATAGCTATCTAGTTCATTAATATCAAAAGCAGGATCATTGGCCATTAGAAGAGCCTTATCTTTAATTGCCGCATCTTTTATCTGTTCCATGGTAATGTAATATAGTGTGCCAGATGTCATTGCGTAGTTAGATGAGCAATCCATATCTATGTCTTTATTAAATTTTGAGCCAATACAGTATAGATTATCCATATCGAAGTTCTTTTTGGTAACTCCTTTTGGTAGAGCATAACTCTCAAAAAAACCTCTTTCGATTGAGTAGGCAAAAGCATAACCTTTTGATTGTAGATCCTCTTTTTCAACCTTTCTATTAGATATAGTTGAAAGATCCTCAACAACACCAATCTCTTCAATGTTTTTATTTGTAGCCAAGGATATAGTGGATGATGCATCAATAATATATTGATGATATAATTCTTTAGTATCTTCTAGATTTTCATCTAATATATCGTAAAAAATCGAATCATCATGATCCTTAACAACCTGTTGAAATCTTTTTTCATCCTTGAAACCAATAAGCCTTTGTTCATAGGCTGTGCCACTAATCCTCAATGTCAAACTCATATTATTTCCCTTTTTTAAAAGTTGTGCCTTATTATACAATAAAATATATTTTTTAATACTAATATAAGTATTTTTATGATACGTCATTTAAGTAATATCTTAATAAAAAAACGAAAAATCTAGAGCGTGGTCTTGATAATAAGATATTTGATAGCTATTTTATTGTGCTGGACATACATTCAGATTCGAAAAGCTTTTATAATATTCTAAAAAGTGTATTAGCTAAAGATGCTAAATTTTATTTTATATGGTTTTGGATACAACTATTGAGGAATATATACTATGAAATGAATAAAAAGTAGAGAATATTAAAATTATTTTTTAATGTAGTAAAATTTTTTAAACTACTTCAATTATATAAATAAATATTTGCCTTAAGCATTTTATAAGTATTATAGTGTTAGGAGGCAGTTGTGAGCAAATCATTGATACATCGCACTTCCAAACGAAGTTTAAATTTTATTGACCTAGCCATAAAGATGCCCTATAATCATCCTAGTTTTTAAAACAAAATTTTAGCCGAAGGAGGCAATATGATCAAAATTAGTTAAAAGCAGAGGCTCTATTTAAGTTGTTAAAAGAGAACCTCTACGATAGGTTATTAGCACTCCTATTGTAATAGTTCTCTACTTTTAAACTACTTAAATAAAAACCTATCAACAACTACTATATCAGAATAAAAGGCACACTATAAGTATGCCTATTTGGTGAGATGGTTATTGCCATCTCTTGATTTTTTAAAATGACAAGAGAGGATTTAGTATGTCAAATAAAAGAGCCATTTTAAATGATTTAAAAACCATTAGAAAGAATAAGAAAAAAGAGGAGATTAGACAAGCATGTATTGAGGTCTTGTTTCCAGAAAAAGCAACACTCAAAGAGTGCAAGTTACTAATCAAAAAAAATTTTAGCGTAAAGCTATCAAATAAGGAGTTTTCCAAATGGAGGAAAGAGTATGAAGAAACAAATGCCAATCAATCCTCTGATGCATGTCATATTCTCGTACCCAAAGAAGACAAAAAAGAAGATGAGGAGCTAAGCAATGGCACTAACAATCAAGAGTAGCGATACAGCAGTTGCGGCAAATGCCGTAATTGCTCTACAAGAACATATCGAAATTGGCAATAAGGCTAGTGAAAATATTAGAAATAATATTGAACTTTTTAATCAAGCCACAGATAGCTTTGATAAAAGCTTTAAAGAAAAAATAGAGCTTATAGAGCAAGGAAGTGCTGAACTTATAAATGCGACAAAAGATATTCAAAACAACCTTAAAAATACTCTAAAAGGTGCAGACAAAACTATATCGAAGATCAACTCATCTTTTAGCTCTTTGATGAAGAAGATAGTATCTGCATTAATTGCCTTTGTATTTATAGAAGTGATCTTCTTTTTTGGCTACATGTTTTATGATAGTCATAAGACAAATGAAGCCAAATCTGCACTACAAAGCAGTCTAGATAAAGCACTTAATAACGTGTCCGATCTTAAAGACTTCATCATCCATATCTACAACCAAGATAGTCAAAAAGCTAGTGAAGATTTTACTAAATGGCTAAACAAAAATGGTGACAGCAATGTTCAGTAGTAAGCAAATTTTTCTAATAGCAAGACACATACAATGTATGACACTTCGTTTTCATACCTTGTATAATCTTGCTCTGCCGAGGGCTACAATGCGAGATATAAGAAGCGTTAAAACGCTTCATCTCGCTAGTACATTTTATGAAAGGATATCATATGCCAAAAAATATCAAGGATAAGGTGCTCTCTATAAGGATCACTTCTCAGCAAAATAGCAAATTATCTGATATGGCTAGAGAACTAAAAATATCAAGATCAGAAATCATTTCATCTTTTATAGATAATGGTGCTGGAAATTCTGAATCTATAAAAAAGCAAGAGCTAGATTCAGCAATCATTGCAAATTTTGCCAGACCTTTTAGCAACATCAATCAAATAGCAAAGAAACTAAATATAGTTTATAAGACTAGTGGCGATATAGATTTAAAAACGATACTGCAGACACAAGAAGAGTTGTACAAAGTTCAATCAGTCCTAACTGAAATTTTAAGCATAATAAGGAGTAGCTATGATAGTTAAGATCTCAAAGGGAGAAAAAGGCGTAGCTGATTATTTAAAAACTGGTAAGAAAAGAGATTCAAAGCTAACTAGAGATGAAAAAGATGATAGATTGCCACTGGCTGGAAATTTAGATCTTATCGAGATGTCTGAAAGGCACCAGAGCAAGAAAAAGAATAAGAAACATAACTACTATCATATATCCTTGTCATTTACTTCAGAGGAGTGGAGCAGACTATATGAAAGTGGCAATATAGATGAGTTTATAATGGACTTTTTGAAGCTCACTTTCCCAAATCACGACATAGATGAGCTACTTTTTTATGCTGAAGCTCATCTGCCTATAATCAAAGAAGAGCCATACATTCCTCGTCCAGAAGGGGCACTAGAAAATAGAGTATTAAATAAAAAACATAAAAATGGCGAACCACTAAAAAGAGAGCCTCACATCCATATAATAGTCTCTTTTGAAAATATGAAATTTACTCATAGTGTAAAAACTGGTGGAGCTATATATACAAAAGGTGCATCCAAACAACAAGCAAAAGCCATCATGGCTAAATCAGCAGAGAAATTTAAAAGAGTAGTTAATGACATCTTATCTAACAAGTATGGTCTAAATAATATAGAGCCTTTAAGTATGGATGAAGACCAACTAAAAAAGCAATATGAAAGCTTTAAAAGTGCAGCACAAAAGGTTAGGAAAGGCAAAGAAAAAGATACACGGATAAAGATAGAAACAGATGTGGTGATCGAGCCAAAAGCAAATACAAAAGAGCAAAATATAAGTGTTGAAGAGCTACTAGCTGATGCTAAAAATTCTACAGCTGATTATCTATTAAGAATGATAGAAGAAGATGAGAGTCTCAAAAAAGACTACTATGATAGGGCAAAGAGGCTTAATGCAGTGGATATAAGAGAATTTTTGCCTATGATCAATGCAAAATTTAACATCACCGCAAAACCTGAAATGGTAAATGACAAATATAAAGTAAGAGTGGATGGTTTTAATGGAACTTATAATCTAACTGATCTAATGTGTAAGATAGTCTATAATGGCAGAAAAGGAGCGTTATTTCACGTAGTTAATGAACTAGAGCAAATGCTTATAGAGCTTCAAGCCAATAAAAATGAGCCAAAGATAACATTAAGTGTAAGTAGTGACTTTGGCGCGCCAAATAAGGACCCAAAAACTCAAGTGCTAAATAGCTGGAAAACGATACGAATAGAGCCATATAACCTAAAATCGGTACTTAAAAACTATTCAGCTATATCAGTGGCAAGTTTTAAGGATAAAAATGAAGAAGATAGCAGTATTGATGGCATAACTCCTACACTTATATATGATATATATAGCCCCAAATTTACTATAAATGATGCTCAAAATTTACTGCAAAGCAAAGGAATAAAAGGTTTCATATATCCAACCACTTATCAAACACCAGATACAAAAGTGGAGAAATTTAAACTCATCATACCCACAGCAAAGGCTCCAAGCTTAAATGAATATGATGAATACATAAAAGAGATAACAAGAGAGCTTGGGTTATATAACATAGTAAATAACCAGAGCCTATATCCTAGTAATTTTCACTACACTCCAGTGCCAGGATCTGAGGTTGTAAGCATTAGAGGAAAAACTTTGGATAATACAAGAGCCATTGAAGATGTCAGCTTAAAAACAGATATTAATAATATGGATGTTAAAGCCATAGAGGGAAATTTACAAAATCTAAGAAAATATGAGCTTAGCTGTGAGCCAAAAGATACCAACTTGCATATTAAAAGAGTAAGCTACCAAGCCATATCTTCAAAGATTTCTATAAAAGAGCTAATAGAATACTTTGACGAGAGTACTGTGCTTAAAGAATATAAAAATCATCAAATACTTTCTGGCAAGAGTGGTAGATATCTTTACTTGCCAGAAGAAAACACAGTCTACTCTTTTAACCAAAATAGACACTATACCCCATATATCTACATTAGAGATAAATTTGATGAAGCAGCTAGAAAGATAAAAACTGGGTTTTATGATGATGATCTCATTAAAAAGCTAGGACTTAAACAAAATGAATATGAAGGCTTCGTAAAAGCTATCGATGGCCATTTAGATATAAATAGATACTACTTAGCTTTTATAAATAGAACTGAAAGCTTTAAAAAATACCTGCCAGACATAGTTAAAATTAACTATAAATGCTTAATTTATAATATAAAAACCTATATGAAAGATTGGCAAGATATGCAAGGTTTTAATGAACTAAAGGAGCGTTATAAAACAGATAAGATATCTCTAGCAAATGATCATATATCGTTTGGCTCAATAAAAATAACAAAGCAAGAGTTGTACGATCAAGGACTTGATAGGGACTTTGGGATAGAGCAAACAAAACAACCATCAAATAGAGCAGAAGCCAAAGAACAGAATATAAAGTCAGGATATGATGGTTTGGAGAGATAGATTTTGTAGAAGCCAGATCATTAGCATTGCATCTTCTTAGCTGTCTCTAATCCATAAAACCAAATGGCAATGCAAACATATCATCATCTAGTTTCACGGACGTATCTCCGGCGTAAAAGACTATGCCTTTATCAAATTTACTTTGTAAATTCTCTTTTAAGTGGTAGATATGCCTAAAGTCATCTTTGCTGATAGTTTTTGAAGACTTAACCTCTATGGCTATGAGTTTGCCCGATATCTCAAGGATAAAGTCTATACATAAGCCGTATAGAGCAAAATTCTCTAAGAGATATAGTTTTTATGAACGCTGGGTGCATTTTAGAGTTAGTAATTTAAAAGCCAATTTGATTACTATGGTTTTGCTCTAGTGTCAGATATCTATATGCCTATTTTGCTACATCATGCAGCTTTTCTAAAACCTTAACCATAGCTAGTGTATCTAATTTGCAATACTCCCAAAGCGCTTTTCTAACCATATCTTGTTCTGCTTTAGTCTTGTTATTTAGCTTTGCATACTCATTCATTGCCTCTCCACCGTTATGGATTAAATTCAAATTTGCATACGCATCTTTAAAGTTAGGTACTATAGCTGGCAGAACTTTTTTTATGGATGAACTTCCGCACATTTTTGGATGGTAATAAAATTTCTTTGCAAACGGCGTCTCAAGATCTTTGATATTGCCATATATATTCATTAGATGAGAAGAAAATTGTGGAAAAAATGAGGCCAAATTTTGCACTACTACTTTTTCAAAACTAGCATGATAAGCCAATACACAAGCATCTTGTGGGATGTACTCAACTAATTTTAATGCTAATTTATATCTTGGGTCAGCTCCTGCCTCAGCTAAAAATCCAAGATGCTCCGTTTTACCATTGCCATAATCTTTATGTATAGAAAATTGAAAAGGTATCTGCTCATATGGTCTAATACCTATAAAATCTGGTACGGCTTGTTGAAATGTCTCGAAATCAAGGTGATAGAGTGGATAGCTAAGCGTGCTTAAAAACTCTCTAATCGCTGCTTTGTTTATAAATTCTTTTCCACTAATTTGGGCGTTTATCTGTATTTGCTGATTTGCATTAAAGGCATCTATCTCTTTAATGTCGGTAATATTTACTATCCCATTTTGATAAAGCTCGGTTGCTTTTTGCTTATTAATTCTTGTGATATTAAATACAGAAATTCCATCAGATATATTTCTTTGTCTTTGCCAGCAGTAATTCATCCCATCACATTCATAAGGCTTAAAACAGTGAGCCCCTATGTCTAAATTTGGCTCAACGTCGTCATCTATAGTCTCTTTTAATTTCTTAATGTTTTTAATAACTTCGCTTTGCATAAGTAAAATTTGGCCCGTTACATCATTTATTACAAAAAGCTTATCTAGCTCCAACTTCTCACTACGAATGTATTGATTATTCAGATAGACTATATTGACTCGCTCTACTTCATATCCCAATGAGCTAATAACATGATATTGAATGCTGGCATCATCTATATAAACATCAGATAGGCTCGTGCTACTTTTTACTTCGTTTATGATTAATTTTCCATCAATGATCTGTAAGATATCTACCATTACGAGAATTTCATCAAAGCAAAATGTAGCTTCATATATTATTTTCTCACCATCTTTTATGAATTTCTTAGTTTGATCTATCTTGTCATTAAAACTACTCCCATCAAAATCTATCCTTTTGCCGCCACTAAATAGTTCACAAGCAAGCTCTCCTACCATATTCCCAGTCTCAAATATATTAGGATCCGTATTTTGTTCTAAAACATCAGATTTATATTTTTTAAGCCATAGTGATTTTGGACACTGAAGACCTCTTACATAGAGTGATTTTGATAAAAATTTATTACTCATTATTTTACCTCTTGTTAAGCAATTATTATGTTTTATTTAATCTATATTTAAATAAAATAACACTGTTTTTAATTTTAGCATAAAAATAAGACATAAAAAGTCTAGAAAAATAGATAATAATTGCATTATATATTTTATTTAGATCACGCAATTTAAGGAGAAAAAATGGCGTTTGAAAATTATAAAGAGGCATTTTTAGAATACAAAAAAATGTTTTTGGAAGATGGAAAATCGATTTTTACAAAAAAAGAAATTTTAAATAAAGAGAACGTGGAGTTTCTTATTGATCATTTTGTAGAAAAATTAGACGAAAGCAAGATAGAAAAAACAAAAGATAATAAAGAAGTCATTTTTGATAGAGTAGTAAAAGATCAGTTAATGGGTGCTAGTGATGACGTGATAGACCTTATGGCTAATATTATTTGGCTTTGGAGATTGCCCCCTAGGATTGAAAAAAAAGATATGGTAACAATTATTAAGAATTTTCTAAATATTGTTGGAAAAGGAAATTTGCTTGATAATGAAAATAATGAATTTAAAACTACTTCAGTTAACGGTTTTGCTTCACCTGGCAGCTATTATTACAGCAATAAATCCTTTGAACTTGCTTATATAATAAAATTTTTAAAAAAATATTTAGAAAATGATGAAAATGACAAAGAAATAGACATCCTAAAAGAGCTTGGAAATAGTATCACGATAAACGGAAAAGAAAAAACGGCTTCGATCTATAACGCCTTGCTTCATCTTTTTGATCCGAAAAATTATATGCCAATAATAAGTAATGCTCACAAGGAAGCTATCGTAGCTACCTTTGAGAGTAAATACTGTAAAGTAGATGCTGATAATATCGATGATACTTATGATATTGACGAGAAACTAAAAAAGATAAATGATGAACTTAAAAATGCTCTAAAAAATGAGAAGAATCTAAAAGAAAATATTTTTTATGATGATAGAGTAAAAAATATGTGGAGTGGCGGAATAGACTTTGAGTCTAAAAACATTATACTTTACGGTGCTCCTGGTACCGGTAAAACATATCAAACCAAACAAACCATAGAGGCTAGAAAACTAATAGAAGAAAATCACGAATATAAAATAGTTCAGTTTCACCCAAGCTATAGCTACGAGGACTTCATGGATGGTGTAAAGCCGACTGGTATAGAAAATGGAGCAATGAAATTTGAGTTAAGAAATGGCGTATTTAAGCAGATGTGCATTGATGCTTTCAAGGACTTAGAAAAAAACAAAGAGAAAGCCAAGAAATATTATTTCGTAGCTGATGAGATAAATAGAGCTGAGCTTTCAAGGGTTTTTGGCGAGCTGCTTTTGTGTCTTGAGGAAGATAAAAGATTAAGGTTTGACAATGATGGTAATCTGCAAGGCATGCTAGTCAAAACAGCAAATTCATCGCTTTGGGACAACGAAAAACATGCTGTTTATGTAGATGAAGCCGGTGAAGGCTACTTTGGAGTGCCTGAAAATTTATACTTCATCGGCACAATGAACGATATAGATAAAAGCATAGATAGCTTTGATATGGCGCTTAGAAGAAGATTTGTTTGGAAAAGGTATAGTTGTAATTATGATGTAATAGCTGAACATTTTGATAAATCAAGCGAGGATAAACTTGAAACATATGTAGAATTTTGCAAAGATATAAATGAGTATATAACTAGCGATAAAGGATTAGGGCTGGATGACAGCTACGAACTTGGGCATTCATATTTCCTAAAACCAAAAAATTTAAGCAAGAAAGAGATAAGCAAGCTCTGGGAAGGACATATAAGTCCGCTTTTAAAAGAGTACTTAAGAACTCAGTATAGTGGCAAAGATATAGAAACTCGTTTAAATGACATGAAAACAAAGCTGATTGATAAATATGGCAATAGTAACAAATGATAATTTTTTCGGAAATTACGAGCAGAACAAAAAAATACAAAAGAAAGAAAAGACGGAATTTAGTCTAACACTAAGTGAGTACGCGGCGAATGGTGGCAAATTTCTCTCTTTTTTGCCAGAGTCCAAAGAAAAAGAAGATGAGCTTATCATTAGTACAAAAAAGCAAGATGATGGGTTTTACGTGCAAACTGGAAATTTCATAGGAAGCTTTAGCCATAATGGCATAGATATAGAGATAAACTCTAGATTTTCAAATAAATTTTTAGAGCGGATGCTAAATTTTGCAAATGATATTTACGTAGATGACGTATCACTTGGCAAGTCCATAGATGCTAAGAAAAATCTGTCAAGGATCGTCATCTATTATCTCTTTATACAAGCGCTAGAGCGTGCATTCTTACTTGGACTGCCTAAAGAGTATAAAAACAAAAGCTATCATGAAGCAAAGGTTATGGGCAAAGTCGATATAGCTAAATTTATAAAAAAAGACGTCCCATTTGCTGGCAAAATATCTAGCACAAATAGAGAGAGACAAGATATAAGTGATATAGTTTTGCTCTTACATAAAGCATTAAAGATAGTGCAAAAAGAGAGTAAAGAGCTGATAAAACCGGTCATAAACACTTTAAGCTATCTAAACGAGATAAGGGAGCCAAGACTTGTAACGCCTAATGTCATACACAATGCCTTAAATTCAAAAGCACTGCATAATCCAATCTACGCCCCATATAAAAAAGTCTTAGAATACGCAAAACTGATCATAGAAAATGAAAATGCCGGCACCAAAAGCAATGGCAAACAAAATTTAGGCTTTTTGGTAGATGTGGCTGAGCTTTTTGAAATCTATATACGAAAGCTTTTGCAAAAAGAGTTTAAGGGCTGGAGTGTAACTAGCCCAAAAATAGAGCTTTATAAAGATAAATTTTTTGCAAGAAAGATCATCCCTGATATAGTGATGGGTAGTGGCGATCAGGTGCTTGTATTTGATACCAAGTATAAACGTATGAATATGCAAGGCAAGGATCAATACGGACTAGGTGATGTTGATAGAAATGACTTTTTTCAGATAAATACCTATATGAGCTACTATCAAAATCAAGGCAAAAACGTAATAGCTGGCGGTCTTTTATATCCTATGAATAAATTTAGTATAGATAGATGCCATAGCCACTCTTGGTTTGAAAATTTAAATACCAAATTTATAGTAGATGGCATAGAACTTACAAATTTAAACGAACCTAGCATCGATGAGATCAAAATCAAAGAAAATGAATTTATCTCTAGAATAAAAGAGTATATTTACTAATTTAAAGACATAAAATTGTCTTAAATATATATTATAATTTCATTAATACAATTACAAAGGAGAGTAAAATGCAAAGCAATGAACTGGTTGGGCAAATAGATAAACTAATAGCTGATTTTAGGTTAAATAAACTAACTGATGATACGAGCAAACTTTTAAAGCAAATGCGTGATAAGACTGATAAAATAGACGATAATATACACAAAAAGATACATGTATTTTTTATGGCATTTTTGCCATTAGTGTATTATCCCAATTTGGATCGGTTGAAAAATGGAGACCATGAAGCTTTTAAGACTATAGCTTCGGGACTAGAATTTTTAAAAACTATTATTAGGTAGTTTTAAAAATAAATTTTTGATAAAATTAAAAAATCTTATAAAGGATAGATAATGTTGAATATTTTAAATATGTTTTCTGGCGAACCTTGGTTCTCTGATGTCAAGCGCTATTTTTTGTTTTTCAATAATGAAAACGATGATACTAAGTATCATAAAAAAATAGAAAACGCCAAAAAAGAATACTCAAATATTGAAAACAATGAGCCTATTGTCTTGTTGTTTGATGATACTGTTTTTGGAAGCGCAAAAAAAGGCTTCTTTTTTACCCACAAAAAAGTATACTGCGATGCTTTTACCAGCAAAGAAGGTATAAGACTTAAGGATATAGATAGTATTTCTGTAAGCACTCCAATAAATCGTAAAATATTCCTAAAGAGTGACAACTGTGCAGATATGAATTATATTCATTTTACAACAAAAGACGATAAATTTATACAAGGAATTGTCTTGCCTTTCTTGTCAAAGTATATCTTGATTTCTCGACTAGTTGCTGTTGCGGGTGAAGATCATAATGAATCAGAAGTATTAAATAAAGCGTTCAAAATAGCTTCAGATCCTAAAAATTTAGAGTCTTTTAGTAAAACGGAGCAGGTATTTTTAAAAGAACTAAAACCGATATCTCAGACAAAAGATGTAAAGTCTCTTTATAAAGAAAAAATCATAAGTGGTGAAATTGATCCATCAGAGTTAAGCTTTGAGGATTTTAAAGAGCAACTAAAACCAGATCCAAAAGCACTATATAAAGAAAAGATAGCAAGTGGTGAGATAGATCCTACAGAAATTAGTTTTGAGGAGTTTAGAGTTGAACATGATGATGAAGAGGAACAATGCAATGAGAGCTACGAAGATGATATATCCTCTACAGTTCGTTTAGATTCTAATGGGCGATTACTCGGCGGAGAAATAGCAATAGGTAAATTTAATAGCGAAAAAGCAAAGGAAATACAAGAGGCATATAATAAGACAAATGATGCTGATGAGTTTTACGATAAATTTGTGGAAATTATTGGTGCTGATAGTGGAGAGGTGTATGATATTATTACCGCAACACCAGACAATATTTGCCATGAGAATACGCCATGGATGCAGGAAGATGAGCCCATTGATTTTAAAGATGTGGAGTGTGAGCAAGGTAATGGAGAAGGTCATTCAGAGATAGACCTAAAAAGACTAGTATCATTTAATAATAGAAGCTTAGAGAACGGTATTTACAGCATGGTTTTCTGGGGTGGAAAAAGCTTCTATTCTATAAATGTAAAAAATAAAAATATTGATGAAATAGTAGACGGCGGTATGAAATATTTAGCTCATAGCATAGAGTTATCGTTTGGCATGGGTGCTAACGAGGATGGTGTAGATACTATGTTATCGCCAGAAGGAGATGAAACCTATCTTTATTTACCTCAAACATTTTGGCAAAATACATATGAAGGCGCAGCTGATGAATATGAAATTGAGGAAAATGGCGATGAGCTAGAAGTGTTAGATGACTATGTTAGAAAGGTAGTTATTTTTAAAGTAGATAAAAATAAAGCAACTAGGCTTTTTGTTAAAGACCTAACTAGTGATGGTGAAGTATTTTTTAAGTAGTAAAAATATAGTTAAATTCCAGATAAGGCAGTTTATGTTTATGAGACCTTGTCTGGGTTTTTAAACAGCATGTTTAGTTTTGCTAAATAAGTATCTTTTTGAGTGTTTTAATAAAATAGATAAATGAAGAGGAATGAATAAATGTATGTTGTTAGAGATGTGCAAACTGCTATATTTAGAGTATGGGTATTCATAAAGTGGTCCGGCATACCGTTTTTGTTTGGTTTGTATATAACGCTAACAGGGATTACTTTTTTAAATTGCCCTCAAGTTATTAAAACAGCCATACTTTCATTCTATGGATTTGCATATATTTTTTTGCTAATAAAAATATATTTTGCAAATTTGACATATAAAATTAATACCAAAAATAATTTATTTACATGTCCTGCAGTTGATATTTCTAATTCCATTATAGCATTTATTATTTTGGTACCTTTTTTTAAACTATTTTGGACACAGGATGTAGATTTGCGTGATATAGAAGGAGTATATCTTGATACACAAAGATGGTCTACAACTCATGGAGAAAAAGGTAAAAAATATACTAAAAAACATGCCAGGTATAATCTAAGTGTAACAGGTTCGTTTGGTTCTCAATCACTTACGTTTCTAAGCAGACAAAAACGAGATGAGGTTAGAAATGCATTAATTCAAGGTATGAAACATTGTGGCAAAAAAAATATTAGGCAGGATGTGGAGGTAGCGTAATGAAGTTATTTGTTGTTTTTCTAATTATGTTTTTAATAGTAACGCCTTTTTATATTTATAACTATGTAACTGTTCCTGGAAAAAATCAAAAATATTTTGTAGAAAATATTAACGCTTGGAATATAACCAATCAAGATTTGGTCGATATTGGTATTTCTGGTTTGGCATTAAAATCGCACTATATGGAGTTAGATAAACAAGATATGGAAAAATTTAAAAAATTGATATCAGAACGTAATGCTACTAAGGCCAAATAAGACAACTATGTGAAACCGCTATTTAAGTATTGTATCAATTAAAATTCATCTAAAAATTACCTATTTACCATTGTCTATTTATATAAAGAGATTTTTTAAAATAAACTGATCATTAAAGTAGGCTGTGTCTTATTTTTTATCTATGATAGTCGCATAGGTATAAGTGTTACTATAGATTACGTGTTGTAGTACATTAATCGCAAAATTTGCTAGGTACTTATCTCATCTAACGCATTCAAAGTCGTTTGTTGCTAGCTATCCTATGTTGCTTATCATAAACCACTTCTTCATATAAAGACCTTTCTTGTAATAGCTTGGTGATAGCTCGTTCATATTGTTGCTTTTGGTAGGAGTAGCCTTTGCTATAAATAAATTTTGATTAGTAGATTTAAAATAGATGTAAAAATTTGGATTAAACATGCAGGTGTGCAGTTATAATTTGGAAAATTTCACCAAAACTCGAAATATGAACTCTAGAATTTGTATTAATTGCACAGTTATATATGATTAGTTTTTGTTGTTTTATAAAAAAACGTGCTAAAATTACTGCAAGCTTAAAAATTTGCTACATAAAATTTTGTTTTGCTACAAACATTAAGCTATATTTAATGAAAGGTGACTGCAATATAATATTGTAGAAACATCGTAGTTTAGGTATTTATGGTGTCAAAGGGGAGACTTGAACTCCCGACCTCCGGCTTATGAGACCAGCGCTCTAACCAGCTGAGCTACTTTGACAACTTAAAATAAGTTTTGGATTATACAACCTAAGAACTTATTTTTAGCTAAAATTTATCTCACACAAATTTTATATATAAAAAAGCAAATTTGACTGCAAAAGCAGCCAAATTCAGTTAAGCTTTTTTAGTGAAAAATCCAACGTAAATAGCGTAGATAAAGCCAATAGCTACGGCATACGGGGCAAAAGGTGTGATGCCGGCTCCTGAGCTTGCAAGCACGAAGTTATGACTTATCGCTGCACCTGCTCCCATGCCTAAAACAAATACGGCTGAGCTTAAATTTCCAGCTCCCATTTGCACTAGATGCTTGCCAGGGCAGCCGTAGCTTAGACTAAAGCAAAGGCCAGCGAGCGTCATACCTAAGAAATTCCAAAGCATATCATTGTGAGCGATAGGTTGTCCTTCAAAGCCAAATTTGTATTGATTTAGCACTAAATTTGTGATGCTTGCAAAAAGAACGATAGAGACTATGCCATAAAACATCGAGAAGTCACGCTCAAAAATTTTGCTGATAGCTCCCACTGAGCAAAATTTACTTCTTTGCATAAATGCGCCGATGATGATGGCACAAATAAGCGAGATAAATAAATTTGCATGCTGTGAGCCCGGGCCTTTTTCTGAACTAAATAATGCGCCATTTTCGCCAAGTTTTAGGCCAAAGATAAGTGCTAGTAAAAGCAAAATAGCAATAATCAGTGGCAAAAGTCCTATCGCCTTTGCAGTGGTTTCATTTTCAGGCAAAACGTAGCCGTTTTTCTTAAAAGCTCGTCCCACAAAGACGCCAGCAAATAAGCCAACAACGCCAGCGATAGCGGTCATATCTCCGCCTCCAAGACGCAAAAATGCTCTCCAAGGGCAGCCTAAAAATATGAGGCAGCCTATCATCGCAAACACGCCTAAGAAAAACCTAGAAAATGCCGCGCTACCAGATACTGGAGTGAAATTTCTACTCCAAAGCATGCTGGCTAGAAAGCCTCCGATGATAAGCCCTAAAATTTCAGGCCTTAGATACTGCACGACTTTTGCTTGGTGAAAGCCAAGCGCACCCATGCTATCTCGTAAAAAGCAAGCCGCGCAAACACCCATATTTGCTGGGTTGCCAAAATGAACGAGCACTGGACCAAGTATGCCAAGGCTCGCACCTGCGATGATGTAAAGTAGTGTTTTGTTCATGTAAATTCCTGTGTAAGGGTAAAACCAGACTGGTTTCTTAAACGACATTTTAATAATCATTAAATAAAACAAAGATTAATTTTTTGTAAAACAGAAGTGGCTAAAATATGCAAAAATTTCATAAAAAGGATAAATGATGAAAGATTTTATGAGCTATGCAGATAGCCTGAAAATTCTAAAGGATACGATAAATGCGTGGGAGAAGGTCGAAAAAGTAGCCATCACAGATGCGCTTGATAGAAATATAGCCTACGATGTCACAGCTGCTGAAAACTACCCAGCAAAGCCAGTTTCAGCGATGGACGGCTACGCTTTTGCCTTTAAAGAGGGCCTAAGCGAGCTTGAGCTTATCACAGACCTTCCAGCAGGTAGCGACAAAGGGCTACATGTAGAGGGTAGCAAATGCGTCAAAACCTTCACCGGCTCGCTAATGAGCGAAGGCACTGACACTCTTGTGCCAGTTGAAAACGTCGAGGTTAGCGGCTCAAAAATAATCATCAAAAAGAGCGTACCAAAGGGCTTTGCCGTGCGAGCAGTGGGTGAGAGCTATAAAAAAGGCGAAATTTTAATAAAAAAAGGCACACGTCTAACTTACGCTGAGATCGCGCTTCTTGCCGAGCTTGGCGTCTTTCACGTAAGCGTCTTCATCCGCCCAAGAGTGGCGATACTAGCAACTGGTAGCGAGATAAAAGACCTTGGCGAGCCTCTTGATAGTCCAGCGCAAATTCACAGCTCAAACCACGTAGGTATTGCTATGCAGATACGTAAAATGGGCGCAGAGCCGATCCTTTGCGAGATCGTAAGAGATAAGGCTGAGCTTGTCGAAAAAGCGATCATAAATGCGCTAAAATCAGCTGATATCTTGGTGACTACTGGTGGCATCAGCATGGGAGACTATGACTTTGTAAAGGGCGCTTTAAATGAAAACTTTAGCCTCATCATCGAGGGCGCTGCGATAAAACCAGGCCGCCATATCAGAGTGGCAAAATCAGGCGACAAATATATCTTTGCGCTGCCTGGATTCCCTTACTCGGCGATGGTTATGTGCGTGCTTTACGTAAGAGTGCTTATAAACGCTTGGTTTAGCCAAGAAGAGCCAAAGATCACGGCGATAATGGACGAAGACTACAAAAAACGCTCGCCATTTTTGGAATTTACAGCGGTAAATTTAGAAAACAGAGATGGCAAAATTTTCGTAAATTTAAACGGCAAAAAGCTTGGTAGCTCAGCGATCGTAAATAACCTAACAAACGAAGCGGCACTGCTTATCATCCCAAAAGAGACGGAATTTATCGCAAAAGGTGAAGTGGTAGAAGTTTTAAAGATGCCTTGCTAAGGGTAAATTTATAGCCCTTGAAGCACTACGACGTCGGTTATCTCGGCGTCTTTTTCTATCTTGGCGTCTAGTCCTTTGGCTATTTTTATAGTGATATCTTTTGTTTGATTTGGCGTTAGAAAGATCAAATTTCTAACGTCGTTTTCGTATTCGGTAAGTCTTTCGTAGTAGCCGTTTATGCCGTGCTTGCTCTTATACTCTGGCTTTATGAAATTTAGTCTAAAAACATCTGCGCCATACTTTAGCGAGTACTCTTTAAATTCATATTTTCTTTGGCTGGTAGTCTTAAAATTTTCATTAAATAGCTTTAAAAGCGCCTTGTCGCTAACGTCTCTTGCGTCGCTCTCTTTTAGCACGATCTCGTCAGCTCCGTTTGGCTCTTTGTACTCGGTGCCGTTTATGGAGTATATGGCGACGTGCATGTTATCTCTTTGCGATGCAGCACTCTTCATGAAAAACCTTAGCCTTGGATTTTGCGTGATCTGCACATCTTTTGGGGCTACTTCGTTGCCGTTTGCATCAACGTATTTTATCCCCTCAAATGTAAGTAAATTTGACTTTTTGGCTATGGATAGCGCGCAGCCTTTATCACTTAAGCAGTGATGAACCAGGTCTTGCATAAGAGCGTGGTTGTCATTTACTCTTTTAGCACTTAGTGCGCTCTTTGGCACGTGTGCTACGCAGGTGCATGGCGAATTTGCCGAGCAGCCAACTATCGGCGAGCCTAAGAAGTCTTGACCTAGTATAAGCGGTATGCCATTAGATGTGATACTCTTGCCAGCTTTGCTTTTTAGCACCACTTGGCCACCATGCGGGCAAGTGATGATGTCGTCTTCTATGACTGGGTGAGCGGTGAAATTTGTAGCTACCGCACCAGAAGGCATGCTTTGATGATTTACCGCCTCTCTATCTTGTGCTTGCTTCTCTTTTTTCTCATCATTGCTAGCTCTTTTTAGCTTTACATCCAAGCTACCCCTATCTATATCATAGCCAAGCACTCTTATGCTAGTGTTTTTATTTGTGATATCAAGCGAGCCTTTAGAGCTTTCATCACCCCTTGGGCTAAAGTAGTAAAAGGGCTTTTGATCTTCTTTGTTTTCAAAGAGATCGTGCTCTTTTTCATCTTTGAAATTTGTAAAGCCAAATTTATAGTCCTTAGCTTCGTTTGCACCTTTTAGAAGTGTAGCGTTTAAAAAGAGATCGACCTTGTAGTTTTCTGGGTTTTCCACGCCAAATTTATCTCTTATCTTGTCATATATCTTCTCAATATCCACTATGTCTTTATCTTTTGTAAATATGGCTAAACTCTCTTTATACTTATCCACATATACGCTAGAGCTAGCTGATAAAAAGCCAAATTTTATCTCGCCTCTATCTTTTACGTCGTATAAATTTATAGAGCCACTCTGCGTGCTGTTGTCAAATAAAAGAGAGTAGGTCTGCTCTGATTTTTTCATAAAGTATGCCTTCTCATCTTGAGATGAAAGCGACCTTGTGAAATTTGACGTATAGGTGTAGAGCTTGCTGGCTTCAGCCTTAGTAGTAGTGAGATCACTAGAGCTCTTATCTACTACCTTGTACGTCCTACACTTGTGCATAGCTCTTTTATCTTCTATGCTTTCACATCCGCTTTGTTTAAATTTCTCAACTTCATCTTTGCTTATTATCTTTGTATATCGCTTCTCGTCACTAAGCTTAAATATATCTTCTATTATTAAAGCTTCTTGCTCGTCTTTTAGATAGTGATCTGTGCGTATATCTAAGTCATGCTTTATGTTGTTTATCAGTATAAGTAGTAGCCAGTTTTTGTTTTTATTATATGTAATGGGTGAAATGGTGGCTTTATTGTCCATGTTGAAATTTACGCTATTGTATTGCATAGATAAATTTGTATCAAGATCAAATATAAGCTTATAGTTTTGCTCCATAAATTCATTTAGATATAAAAATGTACCTTTTAAGCTAACATTGTTTGTCTTTTCATCATTATTTTTTTCTTCTAAAAGATATGAGAAAAAGTATAGTGTAGCTGCCGTGTAGGTGAGAAAGTGCGAGCTTACACTCACATTTGTATTTAGTATTGCATCTACGTTGCCTATATTTATAAGCACTTCATTGCCATTTATATCAACTCCAAGGTCTTGTATAGCGTTTTCATAGAGTTTATTATTAAAGGCTAAGCTATCATTGTCTGTTTTCATGTGATATATGTTATTAACATTTAAAGGTGCTGGTAGGTAGGTGTGGTCTTCGTTTGCTAAGAATAAATTTGTGTTGAGTATTTTTTGGTAATTAAGATTTACCTTATAGTCTGAGCGAGCTCTAGCCATGTTAAGATATTTGGTTTTATGTATGATCTTATAAGATCTTGCCATCTCATCATAAGAAGACGTTAGTACTTTATTTATATTTTTTATCCTTGATGTCATCTTGACTTTTAACATAAGATCACTTAATAGCCCAGGCGAGTTAAATGTATAAATTTCATCTATATATTCAGCAAAAGTAAAAGCACACACCTGAGTTAAGTATCCGCCAAGGCTATGACCGCATATATTTATCTTTTCACCTTCTTTTAATATAGGTATAACATTATCCATAAAAAAATATATTAAAGATGTTGCTTGATCTGGTATATCGTTAGTTGTTAGCTGAACGTCTGCGTTTAAGTCCTCCGGAGTTATTTCAGTGCCTCTAAAAGCTAGTATTCTTTTATTATTGTCTTTGGTATCTTCAAAAAGTGTGGCACTAAAACCTTCATCATCATTTTTTTGATGTTTGAGAAGTATAAATCTTGATGTAAATTTTTTAGTACGTTCAGAGATTTGGTGGTAACCTTCTTCGTTTACGAAAAGTCTTTGTGGCTCTCCTTTTGGGGTTGTTATGAAATTTCTTATCTCATTTGAAATTTTAACTTTCTTTATAGTACCATCATCGTTCTTTTCAGGTTTTTCTATTGTTAAATCCTGCATGAATCTAGCTTCAACACAAAGGGCATAGGATGTAGGAACTGATTTGGAAACTCCGTTTTCGTTTACGCTTTTTTCATATCCAAAATTTATACCATCGGCATAATCCCATCTAGGATTGGGCTGTTTTAAAATCACATTATTATAAAATTTATCCGAAAAGCTCCAAATTTCATTCTCATCTATATACTCAAAAAACGCATAACTAACATCAGCTATATCAGCATAGTCTTTTATCTTATTTACCATCTCTTTGTTAGTTAAATTTTTAATAGTGTTCATTTATTTATCCTTACTTTGACTACTGATTTTTTGGAATTTATTATCTATAAAATAAAAATGATTATCGCCACTTATATTTATGCTAGTTTCTTTGTATAAACGTATTCCGCTTGCTTCATCTCCATATAATCCAAAAATTTTATATCCTTTGTAATAATTTGCACCTGTTTTTATAGGGATAATGTTTTTGTTATCATCAAGGTAAAAATAACTCATACTAATAAAAGGTTGCCATTTGTAAAATATGTCATTTCCTATAAAATCTATTATTTTAGTTAAGTAAATTTCTGGGATTTCTGCCTTTTTTTTAAATTCACTCCCATAATCCCTTGTGTTTGTATAATATCTCTTTCCATTAGACAACCTATCATAAACATGATACGTTTTATCTACTATCTCGTCTATAAATTTACCCCTAGCTCTCTCATTGATATTTATACAAGCGTGTCTTACTTTCATTATGTCCTTGCCAGCAGCTATAAATTCATCATATTCACGTTTGCAAAATTTATCGTTAAAAATATCTTGCATAACCATATCTATATAATTATTTTTATTGTTATTAAATTCTTGAAAATATTTGCTCTGATTATTATCTAACTCTTGTTTTATCTCTTGATATAGGCTTGATCTTTTTGCTCTTATATCTTTGTTTAGCTCTTCAAGCTTATCTATCTCCTTCTCTAGCTTCTCATCAAACACATAAACACCGCCATACTTTTTAGCTATGCTCTCTTGCTCACTAGTTAGATCAGAAATTCTTATAAAGCCATTAAAATAAGCAAGTGGTAGCAGTATAAATAAGCAGATAAAAACTATAAATTTGACTTTTTTCATCATAAATCCTTTTAAATTTAAAACTATACAAGATAGAAAATTTCTTTTAATTTTATTGTGAATATATTTATAATATTATTAATTTATTATGCAGCTAGATATATCTCTTTATAAAAATCTCTTTTTATGCTACCCCTATCTATATCATAGCCAAGCACTCTTATGCTAGTGTTTTTATTTGTGATATCAAGCGAGCCTTTAGAGCTTTCATCACCCCTTGGGCTAAAGTAGTAAAAGGGCTTTTGATCTTCTTTGTTTTCAAAGAGATCGTGCTCTTTTTCATCTTTGAAATTTGTAAAGCCAAATTTATAGTCCTTAGCTTCGTTTGCACCTTTTAGAAGTGTAGCGTTTAAAAAGAGATCGACCTTGTAGTTTTCTGGGTTTTCCACGCCAAATTTATCTCTTATCTTGTCATATATCTTCTCAATATCCACTATGTCTTTATCTTTTGTAAATATGGCTAAACTCTCTTTATACTTATCCACATATACGCTAGAGCTAGCTGATAAAAAGCCAAATTTTATCTCGCCTCTATCTTTTACGTCGTATAAATTTATAGAGCCACTCTGCGTGCTGTTGTCAAATAAAAGAGAGTAGGTCTGCTCTGATTTTTTCATAAAGTATGCCTTCTCATCTTGAGATGAAAGCGACCTTGTGAAATTTGACGTATAGGTGTAGAGCTTGCTGGCTTCAGCCTTAGTAGTAGTGAGATCACTAGAGCTCTTATCTACTACCTTGTACGTCCTACACTTGTGCATAGCTCTTTTATCTTCTATGCTTTCACATCCGCTTTGTTTAAATTTCTCAACTTCATCTTTGCTTATTATCTTTGTATATCGCTTCTCGTCACTAAGCTTAAATATATCTTCTATTATTAAAGCTTCTTGCTCGTCTTTTAGATAGTGATCTGTGCGTATATCTAAGTCATGCTTTATGTTGTTTATCAGTATAAGTAGTAGCCAGTTTTTGTTTTTATTATATGTAATGGGTGAAATGGTGGCTTTATTGTCCATGTTGAAATTTACGCTATTGTATTGCATAGATAAATTTGTATCAAGATCAAATATAAGCTTATAGTTTTGCTCCATAAATTCATTTAGATATAAAAATGTACCTTTTAAGCTAACATTGTTTGTCTTTTCATCATTATTTTTTTCTTCTAAAAGATATGAGAAAAAGTATAGTGTAGCTGCCGTGTAGGTGAGAAAGTGCGAGCTTACACTCACATTTGTATTTAGTATTGCATCTACGTTGCCTATATTTATAAGCACTTCATTGCCATTTATATCAACTCCAAGGTCTTGTATAGCGTTTTCATAGAGTTTATTATTAAAGGCTAAGCTATCATTGTCTGTTTTCATGTGATATATGTTATTAACATTTAAAGGTGCTGGTAGGTAGGTGTGGTCTTCGTTTGCTAAGAATAAATTTGTGTTGAGTATTTTTTGGTAATTAAGATTTACCTTATAGTCTGAGCGAGCTCTAGCCATGTTAAGATATTTGGTTTTATGTATGATCTTATAAGATCTTGCCATCTCATCATAAGAAGACGTTAGTACTTTATTTATATTTTTTATCCTTGATGTCATCTTGACTTTTAACATAAGATCACTTAATAGCCCAGGCGAGTTAAATGTATAAATTTCATCTATATATTCAGCAAAAGTAAAAGCACACACCTGAGTTAAGTATCCGCCAAGGCTATGACCGCATATATTTATCTTTTCACCTTCTTTTAATATAGGTATAACATTATCCATAAAAAAATATATTAAAGATGTTGCTTGATCTGGTATATCGTTAGTTGTTAGCTGAACGTCTGCGTTTAAGTCCTCCGGAGTTATTTCAGTGCCTCTAAAAGCTAGTATTCTTTTATTATTGTCTTTGGTATCTTCAAAAAGTGTGGCACTAAAACCTTCATCATCATTTTTTTGATGTTTGAGAAGTATAAATCTTGATGTAAATTTTTTAGTACGTTCAGAGATTTGGTGGTAACCTTCTTCGTTTACGAAAAGTCTTTGTGGCTCTCCTTTTGGGGTTGTTATGAAATTTCTTATCTCATTTGAAATTTTAACTTTCTTTATAGTACCATCATCGTTCTTTTCAGGTTTTTCTATTGTTAAATCCTGCATGAATCTAGCTTCAACACAAAGGGCATAGGATGTAGGAACTGATTTGGAAACTCCGTTTTCGTTTACGCTTTTTTCATATCCAAAATTTATACCATCGGCATAATCCCATCTAGGATTGGGCTGTTTTAAAATCACATTATTATAAAATTTATCCGAAAAGCTCCAAATTTCATTCTCATCTATATACTCAAAAAACGCATAACTAACATCAGCTATATCAGCATAGTCTTTTATCTTATTCACCATCTCTTTATTGGTTAAATTCTTTAAAGTATTCATTTATTTGTCCTATTGATCTTTTTAAATTTATTGTCTATCAAGTAAAAATAGTTATCTCCAGCTACATTTATATATCTATTTTTTGTAAATTTTATCCCACTTGCTTCATCGCCTGAAAGAGTATATGTTGTTTCTACAACGTAGTAGTCTAAACTTAGATCAATTACTCTTACTTCATCATTATCATCGATATAAAAATATCCCAAGTCATAAGATGGTTTAAATTTTTCATAATCTTCATTGCCAATAAATTCTTTTATTTTATCTTTGTAAATTTGTGGAGTTTTTATTTTTTTTCTAGTTTCATTTTCATAATCAACCCATCTAAGGTAGTATCTCTTTCCATTAGACAACCTATCATAAACATGATACGTTTTATCTACTATCTCGTCTATAAATTTACCCCTAGCTCTCTCATTGATATTTATACAAGCGTGTCTTACTTTCATTATGTCCTTGCCAGCAGCTATAAATTCATCATATTCACGTTTGCAAAATTTATCGTTAAAAATATCTTGCATAACCATATCTATATAATTATTTTTATTGTTATTAAATTCTTGAAAATATTTGCTCTGATTATTATCTAACTCTTGTTTTATCTCTTGATATAGGCTTGATCTTTTTGCTCTTATATCTTTGTTTAGCTCTTCAAGCTTATCTATCTCCTTCTCTAGCTTCTCATCAAACACATAAACACCGCCATACTTTTTAGCTATGCTCTCTTGCTCACTAGTTAGATCAGAAATTCTTATAAAGCCATTAAAATAAGCAAGTGGTAGCAGTATAAACAAGCAGATAAAAACTATAAATTTGACTTTTTTCATCTCTTTTTCCCTATGAAATTTTCACTATTGTCTTATCTTTTGCTTTAAAGTCTTATTGTGATTAGTTTTTGCGGTAGTTTTAAATTTTAAAAAGCAGGGAGAGCTCCCTGCTGTGATTATTTCTCTTCGTTTGTTTTGATGTAAGCGTAGTCAGAAATTTTAGTCCATTCTCTTGCTTTTTTGAGGAAAGCTCTTTGAGATTCGACGATCTCTTTAAATAGTGGATCTTTTGCGCTCTCTTCATCAAGTAGCTCGTTTGTAGCCTTTTTAAGAGCTGCGATGACCTCTGGCGGGAAAGATTTTACTTGGATGTCTGGATACTCAGCCTTCATCTTGTCCCAGTACTCTACGTTTGCGTAAAATACCTTAGTATTTACATCTCTTGCCACTTCAGCAGCAGCCGCTTCAAAGATAGCTTTTAGATCATCTGGAAGTTTTTCATACGCATTTTTGTTGAAGAAAAACTGAGTTTCGCCATCTGGCTCTTGCCAGCCTGTGTAGTAGTATTTTGCCACTTTGTGAAAGCCAAGTGCCATATCGTAAGCTGGGCTAACCCACTCGACAGCATCGATCGTGCCCATCTCAAGTGCCATGTAAAGCTCGCCAGTTGGAATAGTGTTGATGTTAGCGCCAAGTTTAGCGTAAATTTCACCGCCAAAGCCCGGAATTCTAATCTTTAAGCCTTTGATATCATCAACTGACTTGATCTCTTTTTTAAACCAGCCGCCCATTTGCATGCCAGTGTTGCCAGCTCTAAAAATTTTGATGTTATATGGGTCAAAAACTTTCGCCTCTAGCTCTTTGCCGCCGCCAAATTCATACCAAGCTGTTTGCTCGTCGGTATTCATCATAAATGGTGTCGCTGTAAAGAACATTGTCTTAGGGTCTTTGCCCTTGTAGTAGTAGCTAGCTGTGTAGCCGATGTCGTACTGACCGCTCTTTGCAAAGTCAAGCATCGCAAAAGGTGACTTGTGCTTTGACGGGTAGTCGATCCTGATCTCGATGCGGCCGTTACTCATCTTTTCGACCTTCTCTTTTAGCTCTTTTGGCACGTCACCAAGCACTGGCATAGTGCTCTCCCATGAGGTTGCAAGCTTGAGCTTATAGACTTTGTCATCTCCCATGGCAGCGCAAGCAAGAGCTGCTAGGCCAAGAGATGCTAATAAAAATTTATTCATACTCTCTCCTTTAAAAATTTTGCATATTATACAAAAAATTTACATTATTAAATTGTGTTATAATCGCAAAAATCAAATTACAGGGCATAAAAATGATAAAAAAGACGAAAATTGTAGCGACTTTAGGGCCAGCAAGTGACAACGAAGAGACGATGGAGGCGATGGTTAAAGCAGGGGTTAATGTTTTTCGTTTAAATTTTAGCCACGGAACACACGAATACCACAAATCAAACATCGACAAGATAAGAAATATCGAAAAAAGACTAAACAAACGCATAGGCATCTTGCAAGATATCTGCGGTCCAAAGATCAGAGTTGGCAAGCTTAGCGAGCCATTTTACTTGCAAGCTGGCGACGAGCTTAGCATCTACGCAGAGGATATCGTGGGCGAGAAGATCGAAAAAGGCGTTTATAGAGTGAGCCTAAATCAGCCTCAAATTTTACCTATGCTAAAGGCTGGCGAGTACGTTTATCTCTACGATGGCTCGATCAGAGCAAGAGTTACAGGCGAGGGCAAAGATGTGGTAAAAACCATCATCGAAAATGACGGAATTTTAAACTCAAACAAAGGGGTAAATTTCCCAAACACCGCCCTTGGCATCGATATCATCACGCCAAAAGATAAAGAAGATATGGAATTTGGCGCAAAGCAGGGCGTAAATTTTGTCGCCATTAGCTTCGTGCAAGACGCAAATGACGTGATAAAAGCAAGAAATATCTTAAAAGAATTTGGCTCCAAAGCGGCTATCTTGTCTAAGATCGAGAAATTTGACGCGGTCGAAAACATAGACGACATCATCGCAAAGAGCGATGGCATCATGGTAGCTCGTGGCGATCTTGGCATAGAAGTGCCATTTTACAGGGTGCCAACGATACAAAAGCTCATCATCAAAAAGGCAAATGCAGCCAGCAAGCCAGTCATCACAGCAACTCAGATGATGCTAAGCATGGCAGAGCATGAAACTGCCACAAGAGCGGAGATCAGTGACGTGGCAAATGCCGTGCTAGACGGCACTGATGCGGTTATGTTAAGCGAGGAGAGCGCGATCGGCAAAAACCCAGTCGCAGTCGTAGAGGCGATGAGCAAAACGATCATCCAGACGCAAAGCATCTATCCATACAATAAATTTGACGAATTTGACTTTTTTGACGAGACTGACATGGTCGCAAATAGCGCAGCTTCGCTAGCTGTTCGCATCAAGGCAAATGCGATACTCTCTATCACAGGCTCAGGCAAATCAGCCATAAAACTAGCTAGAAACCGCACAAACATCGACATCATCGCCATCGCGCACGACGAGCAGACAGCTCACATGCTGACCCTTGCATGGGGCGTGACGCCAGCGCTTGTGCTTGAAAAGACAAAGTTAAATGTCCTTCTTGCAAATGTCATCAAAAAGGCTTACGACGCTGGATACGTCGAGCATGACAAGACCTATCTCGTCACGGCTGGCCACCCAACAGGCGTAGAGGGCAGCACAAACCTCATACGCATTATCAGGCGCGACCAGCTTGATTATTACCTTGATCTTGCAACTGAGTAAATTTATGGATTTTAGTGCCTGATACTTTGGGCACTAAAATTTCTTTTAAATTTATGCGCTTTTATGCACTCGCCTTGAAAATCTACCTAATTTAAATTCTTCATTTTGCCACTAAATTTAAAGCCGTGATATGCCGGATCTAATTTTAAAATTTGTTATAAATTCTCTCACATAAAACGCATGCGGTGCTTTAGCGCCATTGCATGCACCTCTAACGTGCGAGGGGTTTGGGGGATTTAAAAAGGGGGATAAGGGGACGGCCTCGTAACTCGAGTCCCCTTGTCTCCCTTTTGAATAAAAAGAAATTTAAAGATTTAATCAAGCAGTCTTTACAAATTTTAAAATTCCATTCACTCGCAAGAATTGACTACTAAAATTTGGCTTCGCTTATAGCTTAGCTCAAATTTTAGAGCCGAAAATACTCGCTAATGAAATTTTAAAATTTATCAGAGCTTTTTAAGTCGCATGTGGCACGATAGTGCTATCGCATGCACTTCTAACGTGCGAGGGGTTTGGGGATCGTTAAGGGGGAGCTTCTTTGCTTCGCAAGCTCGCAACTGCAAGCAGACCGTAATTCAAGCCTCTTCCCCCTTAACAAAGAAGCAAACATTTAAATTTGATTAGATTGCTTTGCAAATTTTAAAATCTTACTCGCTTGCCTTAGCAATTTACTAGATTTAGAAGCGTGATATGCTCACTCATAAATTTCAAAATTTGTGTGAAATTTACTTGTAAAAATTAGGATATAAAATTTATTTTTAAAGATTTTGTGACGCCAAATTTAACGTCACAAATCTAAATTTATTTTTTCTTTTTGCTTTTTGGCTCCTCGCCTTTAAACCAGCTTTTTATCTTATCAAAGACGCTCTCATCGGTGCTTGACTTGCCTGAAACTATGCCAAAGCTAGCTTGAAGTTTGTTTAAAAGCTCTTTTTGCTCGTCGCTTAGTTTGTCAGGTGTTTGGATAGAAATTTGAGCTACAAGTCTGCCTTTTTTGCGTGAATTTACGCCCTTGATGCCCTCATTTTCGAAGATAAATTGCTGTTTATCTTTCGCGCCAACTGGCAGTTTTAGCTCGGCTTCACCGCGAAGTGTTGGGATTTTTATGCTCTCGCCAAGAACGGCTTGGGTAAAAAATACTGGAATTTCTATATAAACGTCGTCGTTGTGGCGGATAAAGTGCTTGTCGTCTTTTACGTTTATGCTCACATAAAGATCGCCTTGAACGCCGTTTGTGCCGATGTTACCTTTGCCAGCGACCCTCATCCTCATGCCACTATCAACACCCTCAGGGATCGTGATCTTGACGCTTTGTTGCTGGATTTTATAGGCTTTTGCATTGCAGTCAGGACATGGCTCGCTTATCACTTCGCCAGATCCGTGGCAGTATGGGCACTCTTGAACGATATTCATAAAGCCATTTCCGCGCGTGATCCTGCCGCTTCCACCGCAGTGCTGGCAAGTTTTGTTTTTGCCGTCTTTGCTACCTGTTGCGTTGCATGTTGGGCAAGGCACTTTTTGATCAAATTTGATCTCTTTTTCGCAGCCAAAAACAGCTTCATTAAACTCTAAATTTATAGGAATTTCAAGGTCGGCTGAGTACTTTTCAGTTCGTCTTTTTCTCTGTCTAGAGCCACCGCCAAAACCGCCTCCAAAAAACGAGTCAAAAATGTCTGAAAGGTCAAAATCAGCGCTAAAGCCGCCGCCACTGCCAAATCTACCCTCAAGCCCTTCTTTGCCGTATCTATCGTAGATAGAGCGCTTTTGCTCATCGCTTAAGACCTGATAGGCTTCGTTTATCTGTTTAAATTTCTGCTCAGCCTCTTTATCGCCAGCGTTTCTGTCTGGGTGGTATTTTAAAGCGAGCTTTCTAAAGGCTTTTTTTATCTCGTCGCCACTTGCATTTCTTGAAATTTCAAGGATCTCGTAATAATCAAACTCCACATTTTTCCTTGTTTATTAAGCTTATTTTAAATGTGAGATTTTATCCAAAAAAGTTTAAATTTAAAAAAAAATTTACATTTTTGCCGTATAATCTCTACTATTTTTCAATGAAAAGGATGATTTATGATTAACGTTTTAATGATAGAAGACGATCCAGAATTTGCTCAAATTTTATCTGAATATCTTGATAGCTTTAATATAAAAGTGACTAATTTTGAAGACCCATATCTAGGGCTAAGCGCAGGCATAAAAAACTATGACCTGCTCATACTTGACCTTACTTTACCAGGCATAGACGGCCTTGAGGTTTGCAAAGAAATTCGCCAAAAATACGACATTCCTATCATCATAAGCTCAGCTCGCAGTGACATCAGCGACAAGGTCGTTGGACTTCAGCTTGGCGCGGATGATTATTTGCCAAAACCATACGATCCAAAAGAGATGTATGCTCGTATCACAAGTCTTATTAGAAGATATAAAAAGACAAACGAAGTTCAAGAAGAGGTCGTTGATAGCGCATTTAGGATAGACGACAAGCGCCATGAAATTTACTTTAATAATGAAGCCCTTGCACTTACACCTGCTGAGTATGAAATTTTAACCTATCTCATCAAACAGCACAGTTTTTCAGTATCTCGCGAGCAGCTAGTTTATAACTGCAAGAGCCTAAAAGACAAGGACTCAAAGAGCCTAGATGTCATCATCGGACGCCTTAGAACGAAGATCGGCGATAGCTCAAAAGCGCCAAAACATATATTTTCAGTTAGAGGCATAGGATATAAGCTTATCGGATGAAATACTCCATAACTACCAAGATAACTATCATCTTTGCCATCGCTTTCTCGCTGATGTGCTTGCTCTTTGTAACATTTGCAAACATTCAGCAAGAAAGTGCGCTTGAGAAGCTAAAAGATAAGCAAATAAGCGCTATGAACTATCTTGTGGCGCTTTATGAACGTGGCAATCCTCCAAGAGATTTGGAACACTACTTTAAAAATTTCAACCTAGAATATGTCGGCAACAAAAATTTAGCCACCTCAGTTACTACAAGCGGAAACGCCATTTTTACACAGCACACTCCACTTGGCATGATGCAGTCGGTTAATTACAAAGGCGATTTGTATCTGCTCATCAAAAATCCATCTTTCATGCTGCTACTTGAGAGCAACGACGCAAGACACGTAAATGACCCGCTTTGGGTGGCATTTTTGATCATCTCAGCTCTGCTTATCTCGCTTTATGTCTCGGTGCTTAGAAGCCTTTTACCGCTTAGAAGACTTAGCAAAGATATCAGAAAATTTGCTAGTGGAAACATGGAGATGGCGATGACTGCTAGGCTAAATGAAAACGAGCAAGACGAGATCGGGCAGGTCGCAGTTGAATTTGACAACGCTGTTTGCAAGATCAGAGAGCTCATCCGCTCAAGGCAGCTATTTTTACGTGCGATCATGCATGAGCTAAAGACGCCTATTGGCAAGGGTAGGATCGTCTCTGAGATGGTGGCAAATGACACTCAAAAGATGAGGCTCATAAACGTTTTTGAGCGCCTTGAGATGCTGATAAATGAATTTAGTAAGGTTGAGCAGCTCCTTTCAAAAAGCTACGCGCTAAACTATCAAGAGTGCCATTTTTCGCTTATCTTAGAGCAGGTGCAAGATATGCTCATGCTTGATAAATTTGAAGAGCGAGTGAGCTGTGACATCAGAGATGACGTCATACTAAGAGTGGATTTTCAGCTTTTTAGTTTGGCGATTAAAAATTTGATAGATAACGCCCTAAAATACGCAGAGGACAAGAAAGCCATTTTGATCTGCGATAGCGAATTTATAGCGGTTAAAAATTTAGGCAAAAAGCTAAATCACCCTATTGACTACTACAAACAAGCCTTTGTTAGAGGCGATAAAGTGAGTGCGGGAAGCGGCATGGGGCTTGGACTTTACATCATCGAGCAAATTTGTCAGATGCAAAAATTTGAGCTTGCTTATGACTACGAGGACGGCTATCACGTATTTAAAATTTTACTTCGAGCAAAGGCAAAACGCGCATGAAAAGGGGCTTAGAGAAATTTAACGAGCTAACTGAGTCTTTTGCTAAGCTGCCAGGTGTCGGTAAAAAATCAGCCGCGAGATTTGCCTACTTTGTCTGCATGCAAGATAGTTTTGCAGGGCTAAGGCTCGCGCAAAATATAGAAGACGCGGTGAGGTTTATCAAGCGCTGTGAGCGTTGCGGCGGGCTAAGCGAAAATGAAATTTGCGACATTTGCAGCGACGAGAGCAGGGACAGCGAGGTCATCTTGCTAGTTGAGAGCCCAAAAGATATCTTGGTTTTTGAGCAAAATGGCATCTACAACGGCCTTTACTTCGTGCTTGACGAGATCGACGAGGACGCCATAGAGAGGCTGCGAAGTGCTATCACGCAAAATGGCTCAAAAGAGGTCGTCTTTGCCTTTACGCCAGGGCTAAATTCAGACGCACTCATGCTTTACGTCGAGGATAAGCTTGGCATGAGTGAAATTTCATTTAGTAAGATAGCTCAAGGCGTGCCAACTGGTGTAAATTTAGAAAACGTCGATATGCTCTCACTTCTAAAAGCCTACGAGAGCCGCACAAAAGCCTAATTAAAATTTCTTTTAGTTATAATCTCACCTAAATTTATAATATTTAGTCCGCGCAATCGCCGCTAAATTTAAAAGGATAGAGATTGATTTTACTTATAGATAACTACGATAGTTTTGTCTTCAACGTCGAGCAGTACGTAAAAGAGCTCACAAATGAAGAGGTTAGATGCGTTAGAAACGACAAGATAACGCTTGAAGAGATCAAAAAACTAAACCCAAGTAAGATCATCCTAAGTCCAGGGCCAAAGCACCCAAAAGATAGCGGAGTTTGCCTAGAAATTTTAAAAGCAGACCTTGGCGTGCCGGTGCTTGGCATCTGCCTTGGACACCAAGCCATAGGGCTTAGTTTTGGCGCAAAGATAAAAAGGCTAGACGACCCGCTTCACGGCAAGACCTCATTTATCGACGTGAAAAACAAAGAGCCGCTCTTTGCAGGGCTGCCTGAGCGCTTTGAGGTTATGCGCTACCACTCGCTCTATGTCGATGAGCTCCCAGCTTGCTTAAGCGCTGATGCGGTGAGCGATGATGGCGTAGTTATGGCACTTAGCGTTAAAGATAAGCCGATCTTTGGCATCCAGTTTCACCCAGAGAGCTACTTTACGCAATACGGCAAAAAGATTGTTGAAAATTTTGTAAATTACAAGGCAAAAGAAGAGGTAAAAGAGCCTAAAATTCGCTCACTTAAGCCATATCTTATCAAGCTTCAAGAGAACATCCCGCTTGATGATAGCGACTTTGAGCAAATTTGCGAGATAATAGCCAGCAAAGAGTACGAGATCGTGCAGCTCTCAGCCCTTTTGGTGCTAATTAGCGAAAAGAGCCTCTATCCAAAAAGCCTCGCTGCACTTGCAAAAAATATCCTAAAATACTCGCAAACTTACCGCGATGATACGCCTATGATCGATCTTTGTGGCACTGGCGGCGATGGCTTTAAGACGACAAATATCTCAACTACTGTGGCATTTATACTTGCAAGTCTTGGCATAAAGGTCGCAAAACACGGCAACAAGGCAGTTTCAAGCAAGTCAGGCAGCTCTGATGTGCTTGAAATTTTAGGCGTAAAAAGTGAAAAATCACTGGCAAAACAGCGCGAAAATTTAGCTAGTAAAAATTTAGCCTTTTTCCACGCACCATTTTTCCATCCGCTAGTTGGTGAGGTGAGAGAAGTGCGCCAAAGACTTGGCATAAGGACCGTTTTTAACGTGCTTGGACCGCTTTTAAATCCAAATTTAAACCTTACAAACCAGCTAGTTGGCGTCTATCATAAGCCAGTGCTAAAACTCTACGCCCAGACGCTTAAAATCCTTGGCAGAAAGCACGCTCTAGTCGTCCGCGGTGATGACGGACTAGATGAGATCACGCTTTGTAGCGAAACAAGCGTTGTTGAGCTAAAAAATGGCGAAATTTTTGAATACAGCATCACGCCAGAGCAATTTGGCTTTAAAAGAGCGCTTCACAGCGATATTGAGGGCGATACACCTGAAGAAAATGCCAAAACATTGATACGCACACTAAAAGGCGAGGAGCAGGGGGCGAAATTTGACATCGTGGTCTTTAACGCGATGTTTGCGCTCTACGCGGCTGATGGCGCAAAGAGTCCAGACGAGGCCAAAAAAATGGTTTTAGAGGCTATAAATTCAGGCAGGGCGTATAAATTTTATGAAGAGTTTATAAAGGCTGGGGCTAATGGCGCTAGTTAAAATTTGTGGCATCAAAACGCTAGATGAGGCGAGTGCGGTTTGTGCTTTGGATGTTGATTTTATAGGGCTGATATTTGCTAAAAGCAAAAGAAAGGTCGAGCTAAATTTAGCTAGGCAGATAGCGAAATTTGCTCACAGCAAGGGCAAAAAAGTGGTTGGTGTTTTTGCGGAGCAAAGTGATTGTGAGATAATGGAAATTTGCCAGTTTGCTGGTCTTGACGTGGCTCAGGTGCATGGAGTGGTGAGTGAAAATTTAGAGGCAAATTTAAAAGATATGGGGCTTGAGATTTGGCAGGTTTTTAGCGTGAAAGATAGCTTGCCAGAGGTTGATTTTAAGCATTTTGACATGGCGCTTTTTGACTGCAAGGGCGAAAATGCCGGCGGAAATGGCACTAGCTTTGAGTGGGAAATTTTAAAAGAGGTTAAATTTAAATTTGGCATGGCTGGGGGCATAGGCGAGCACAACATAAAAGAGGCGCTGAAATTTAAGCCATATCTAGTCGATATCAACTCAAAAGTCGAGGACGAAAACGGCATAAAAGATGCGCAAAAGATAGAGAGAATTTTAAAGATCATAGGTGAGGTAGAAGATGAATAGTAAGGCGTATTTTGGAAAATTTGGCGGGCAGTTCGTGCCTGAGACGGTGATGTTTGCCCTTGATGAGCTAGAAAATGCTTATGAGAGCATCGCAAAGACTAGGGAATTTAAAGATGAGCTTGATGATCTTTTGAAAAACTACGTTGGCAGGCCTAGTCCGCTCTTTTTTGCAAAGCGCCTAAGTGAGCATTACGGACATGAAATTTACCTAAAAAGAGAGGATCTAAACCACACGGGCGCGCATAAGATAAATAACGCTCTTGCTCAAGCGCTACTTGCTAAAAAAATGGGTAAAAAGAAAATTTTAGCTGAGACTGGAGCTGGTCAGCACGGCGTGGCAACAGCGACTGCAGCGGCACTTCTTGGCTTAGAGTGTGATGTCTATATGGGCGCAACTGACGTGGCTAGACAGCAGCTAAATGCCTTTCGTATGCAGCTTCTTGGTGCAAAAGTGGTGAGCGTAGAAGATGGCTTAAAAACGCTAAAAGAGGCGACTACGGCGGCCATACAAGCATGGGTAAATGAGATAGAGAGTGCATTTTATGTCATCGGCTCAGCCGTTGGCCCACACCCATATCCAAAGATCGTGCGTGACTTTCAAAGCATCATCGGCACAGAGGCAAAAGCCCAGCTTGCAGACTACGGCAAAAAGGCCGACTACGTCATCGCCTGCGTTGGCGGCGGCAGTAATGCTATTGGCATTTTTAGTGCGTTTTTGGACGATGAGAGCGTAAATTTAGTAGGTATAGAAGCTGGCGGCCTTGGCATAGATACGCCTTATCACGCAGCTACGCTTAGCAAAGGCAAAACTGGCATCATCCACGGCATGAAAACGACTGTTTTACAAGATGAATACGGCATGATCTCGCCAGTGCATAGCATCTCAGCAGGCCTTGACTACCCAGGCATCGGCCCAGAGCACGCCCACCTAAACGACATCAAAAGGGTAAAATACGAAGCAGTAACGGACGATGAGTGCATAAATGCCTTGTATTTTTTAAGTAAGATGGAGGGCATCATCCCAGCCATCGAGAGTGCGCATGCGGTGGCGTATCTGGAGAAGCTTTGCCCAAAACTTGATAAAAAAAGCGTTATCGTCGTAAACGTCTCAGGCAGGGGCGATAAGGACATAAACACAGTTATCGGCTACGAAAAAGGAAAAATTTATGGATAAGGTTAGAAGCGCATTTAGCGGCAAAAAGGCAAATATCGGCTACATCGTGGCTGGATATCCAAGCCTAGAGAAAACTAAGGAATTTTTAGAAAATTTAGATGAGAGCACGCTTGATCTGCTGGAGATCGGTATCCCTTACTCTGACCCACTGGCTGATGGTAAGCTCATCGCGCAAGCTAGCTTTGAGACAGCTCAAAGTGGCGTAAATACCGACGTTGTCTTTGATATGCTTGAAGGCTGCAAGGCAAAAGTGACAAAGCCACTTGTTTTTTTAGTTTATTACAACATCATCTTTGCTTACGGCGTGGATAAATTTCTAAAAAGATCACGTGAAGCTGGGGTTAGCGGCTTTATCGTGCCGGATCTGCCTTGTGAGGAGTGTGAGGAGTTTGCTCTAAAATGTAAGGAGCTAAATTTATGCCTTGTGCCACTTATAAGTGTCACGTCTGGGGGCAGGGCGGATGAGATATTAAAATTTGGCTCAGGATTTATCTACGTGCTAGGTGCTATCGGCGTTAGTGGTTCAAAAAGAGCCGATGAAGATAGGATAAAAAATTTAGTCCTAGAGCTTAAGAAAAAGAGCGATCTGCCAGTGGCTGTGGGCTTTGGCATCAAAAATAAAGATGATGTTAGTGAAGTGAAAAAATATGCTGACGCTGCGATCATAGGCACGCAAATAGTCAAGCTTTGCGCCAAATTTAGCGCAAAAGAGCTGGTTAAAGAGGTCGATAAACTCTTTTAAAATGCTTAATAAATTTATAGCTAATTTAGTAAAGCCAAAGTATAATTAACGCGCATTTCAAGTCTTAAGGAAGAGATATGAGAAAAGTTATAGATGAAGCCACGAGCTATCTTTGCAAGGATACTTTGGGGCTGGATTTAGAGTTTGGCAAGAGCCTTGGTAAAGGATTTTACGGGGCTAGCATACCAGTTTATAAGGGTAAAAGCGAGTATCAGTTTTACCTATTTTTTAAAAAAGATACTTTAAAAATTTTTATGAACGCCTTTTTTGGTCACGAAGATGTCGATGGTGGCGATCTGGACGATCTTTGCAAAGAGATAGCTAATCAAATCATCGGCAAGGCTAAAAATCTGCTAAATGAAAAAGAGCCAAATGCTTATAAACTCGGAACGCCTGAATTTTTGGGTGAGGTTGAGAATTTTGGCATAAAGCTAAAAGAGAAATTTATATATAAGATAAAAAATAGAACATTTCAAATAGGCTACAAGATACAATGAACGACGAAGGTGCGATAGAGACACTAGAACAGCTAGGGCTTTTTAAGAGCTATGACGAGCTTATGGATATAAGCGTTGATTTTATAGCTGAGCTAGGAACTACCACAGTTAGCATAAATGAGCTTTTGAAATTTGAAGCTGGCTCGGTCATAGACCTTGAAAAACCAGCTGGCGAGAGCGTGGAGCTATATATAAATAATAGAATTTTTGGAAAAGGCGAAGTAATGGTTTATGAGAAAAATTTAGCCATCAGGATAAATGAAATTTTGGACTCAAAGTCAGTTATTCAGTACTTCAAAAAAGAACTTTTATGAAATTTATACTATTTTTTGTGCTTTTTGCTACGCAGATCTTTGCCTCAAACCTGCTAACATACAACATCTATGAGCGCACCGACAGGGTCGACATCATGCTTAGTTTTGATGCGCCGTATGAGGGCAACATCTTTCAAAAGCGAGAAAAAGATACTACCTCTTTGATACTAAATTCTCTAAGCTACGATCAAAGCGCGAGCAAGGACATAAACTCAAAGATCATTCAAGAGCTAGATATTGAGCCAAAGCAAAACTCTTTAGTTTTAAATTTACGCTCAAACGATGCGATCATCGTAAATGCTTCAAAGACAACTGACAGCTTCGGACTTCGCATCCGCGTAACGCTAAAAAACACAAAAACGCAAGTGCAAAATATGCCTCAAGCTAGTGCAAAGATAGAAACTACTAGCACGCCAAAGACAGAAAATGAACCTATGGTTAATATTGATTCGAGATACTTCATCGTCCTAAGTGTGCTCATCGCGCTTCTTATATTTTTATATGTTTTTAAAAGATATATCACTTCAAAAAGTAGTGATTTTAGTGGGTTCAAAACGCCACAAAATCAACCACAAAACGACACAAAGTCGATGAACTGGCTACTTAAAAATCAAAATAGCGGCGTCAATATCATCTACGAAAAATACCTTGACCGCACAAACAAGCTAATGCTTCTAAGCTACGAAAATAGACGCTATCTAGTGATAGTTGGTAGCTCAAACGTCATGCTTGATAGCTTTGGCGAGGATAAGATCCAAAATGAGCAGGACTTTGCGGTATTTTTTGAGGAAAATAAGAAAAAACTTGGTTCATTTTTGCAAGAGCGTCAAAATAGCCTAAATAACTACAAAGATAAAATGAGCGGGGAATTTTAGCCCCGCTTTGCTACTAAATTTAAAAATTTAGAAGAGCATTTTCATAAATTTTAAAATTTGCTATAAATTCTCTCATGTAAGACTCATGCAGTGCGAAGCACTGGAGCATGCACCTCTAACGTCGTCGGGCTTTACTTCGACTTCGTCTCGCAACTGCAAGCAGACCGTAATTCAAGCCTCTTCCCCCTTAACAAAGAAATAAACATTAAATTTATAAAAATCTATTTTACAAATTTTAAAATTCCATTCACTCGCAAGAATTGACTACTAAAATTTGGCTTCGCTTACAGCTTAGCTCAAATTTTAGAGCCGAAATTACTCGTTCATGAAATTTTAAAATTTGTTTCACACTAAGAACATGGCACTTTGGCACTATTGCATACTTTGAATGTGTGCTGAAGGATAAAAAGAGTGGGGGGACTTCGTATCTGACTTGCATTGCGAGCCTACAAAGTAAAATAGAAGCCTTTACCCCCCCCTTTTTTTTTATTTTTAGAAAATAAATTTATAAATTTGATCGCTAGCTTTTTGATTTACACAAACGAAATGGCAAAAATTTCAGGTTTTGCGATCTTTTTTATCTCTTCTTTTGCCATGGCAAATTCTTTTGCGCCCTCTATTTTTAGTGTGTGGCCGCTAAACTCAAAGCTTAAATTTAGCTTCTCACAGGTTATATCAAGTGCCTTGGCTAGCGCAAGGATGAAGCTTAGCCACCTTACACACTCAGCCTTTGGCAATAAATTTTTATACTTTTCAAACTCATAAATATTTTTCTTGCCATTTGTGCCAATGATCGTAGCTATTAGCGCCTTTTGCTCGTGTGAAAAGCCGTAGTTTAGGGCGTTTAGGACGATATAGGCTGAGTTTTTGTGATCGCCGTAAAAGCCTATCTCTTGACCGACGTTGTGGAGCTTTGCAGCAATTAGCAGCGTCTCAAGATAGCCCTCATTTAGCCCATGAAGCTTTTTAAGCGCCACAAAGATGTCCTTTGCATATCTTGCCACGGCTTTGTTGCAAGAGAGGATAAAGCGGTCTTGTAGGCTTTTGACGCTTGGGTTAAAATTTTCTGGAAATTTAAGACTTGGACGCAAAAAGTCTTTTAAAAAGACGCCCTCTCTTACGCCAACGCCACTTGTGATGACGTTTTTGGCATTTAGCGCCTTGGCAAGGGCTAAAAATATATGTGCGCCCTCTCTGATGGTGTCATATCTATCTTTTTTTATAGGGAATTTATTTAGTTCAAGCACGCTAACGTTTGCGATGCTCTCGATGTAGGCTTGCTCGTCGCTAAGCTTGTAGCAAAAGCCATGCAGTGATGAGAGCGGATATAAATTTTTGCTCATTATGGCTGATGAGATCGCTCTTAAAGAGCCGCCGATCGCTATTAAATTTGGACACTTAAATCGCTCATCTATCTGCGCCGTGATCTGCGACAGAAATTTAGGTAGTTTGTTTAAATTTTTCTTATCGAAAAATAGCTCTTTTAGCCTCACTGTGCCTATATCAAGTGAGAGGACATCGACTATCTTGCCGTTACTTATCCTTGCAAGCTCGGTCGAGCCTCCGCCGATGTCGATAGTGACGCACTCGGCTAGATTGTGAAGCAAATTTTTAGCCGCTATCGCTCCAAAAGTAGCCTCTTCTTTGCCGTCAATGACTTTTAAATTTATGCCAAGTTTTTTTCTTAAAAGCGAGATCAAAACGCCTGAGTTTGGAGCATCTCTAAGCGCTGAAGTGCCTACACATAGGACTTTGGAGCATTTGTAACTTTTTATGATGTTACCAAATTCGCTAAAAGCTTTGATCGCTTTTTGCATTGAAGCTTCTGAAATTTCGTTGTTTGAGCCGTATCCGCCTTCGCCCAGTCGCACTTTGGTTTTGTATTCAGCTAGTATAAAAAATGCTAAGCGTGACGTGCGCTCAAATATCGCCATACGCATAGAATTTGAGCCAAGATCGATCACTGCGGTTCTCTTTGCCATTTTTTATCCTTTTAAATTTAAAACGAGGCTTGCAACTGCTCCGTTTGTGTTCTCTCTATTTTTGATAGATATCTCAGCGCCAAGTGCCTGTGCTGCGCCCTTTGCGAGAAATAGTCCAAGTCCAGCACCACCCTTGTTGCCATATCTTTTAAATGGAGCAAACAAGTCCTTGCTCTCGTCTATGCCCACTCCTTCGTCGGCAACCTCGATGATAAATTTGCTCTTTTCAAGCCTTGAGCTAATCGTAATCGTGCTATTTTTTGGAGAAAATTTGATAGCATTTTGAACGAAATTTTGCACGATGTGAGTTAGCAGGCTGGTTTGGATGTTTAGGTTAAAAATTTCAGGTTTTAGATCGAGTGCGAGATTTTTTTCTTCACCTTTTGCTAGCACTTCGTAGTTTTTGCCTAGTTTTTTTAAAAAAGCGATCACGTCGGTATTTACTGGCTCTTCAAACTGCGCGCCCTCTTGACGACCGATCTCAAGAACTGAGCCTATCATAGCGTTCATGCCGTTGATCGCTTCGTTGTTTGATTTTAGCGCTTCTATGTATTTTTCGCTCTCGCGTGGTTTTAAAAGCGTAACTTCGTTTTTGGTTTTCATAACGGCAAGTGGAGTTTTTAGCTCGTGTGCAACGCCTACAAAAAGCTCCTTTTGGTATAAGACAAAAGTTTGTATTCGAGTAATTAGCCTATTTATGCTATTGCCAAGTGGTAAAAACTCATCTGGCAAGCTTTTGATGTCGATCTCTTTTAAAAATTTTTCATCTAAATTTGTAAGCTTGTGACTTAAAATTTTTATAGGTATTAAAAGCATTCTTGATAAAAATAGTGCGTAAAATAGCACCAAAAGTATCGCTGTGACATTTACGATTATAATATCTATAAAAATTTCTTCGACTATCTGGCTTTGAAGAGTGGTATCCTTTTCGAGGACTAAGTAGTTGCTTTCATCTAGCCCTGTTGTTAGTGTGGTTATGCTCTTATCTTTTATCTTTTGCATCACAAGGTAGGGCTTTTCGCCTTTAAGCTCGCCTGCTTTTATGGTGGCTAGAGTTTTGTTTGGGGTTTCTATAGTAAAAGTTTTTAGATTGTTAGGATTGAAATTTTGAGGATTGTTTTTGTAGGCTGTGGCTTGCTGGTTTAGCTCACTAACTACGCTTTGAAAAACGGTGACTCTTATGTAGTGATAGAGCATCACCGAAACAACGGCAATTAGCATCATCGCACCAGACGCTAATTGCAGTATAAATCTATTTCTTAAGCTTTTTTGGGAAAGCAAAATCTATATCCGCGTCTTCTAACAGTTTCTATTGTTGAAATATTTAGCGGTTTGTCCATTTTTTGGCGGATTTGGTTGATAGCAACCTCGATAACGTTTGGAGTTACAAGCTCTGGCTCTTCCCAGATAGCGTCAAGTAGTTGCTCTTTAGATACGATCTGATCTGAGTGTCTTGCAAGGTGAGTAAGCACCTCAAATGGCTTACCTTTTAGCTCGATGTCGCGGCCAAGATATGTGATCTTCTCTTCGTCGGGATTGATGATAAGCTCGTCTATCTTGATGATATTTGTGCCGCCAAAGCGTAGTCTAGCCTCTAGTCTAGCTACTAAAATGTCAAAATCAAATGGTTTTTTGATGTAGTCATCAGCGCCAGCTCTAAGTGCTTTTATCTCGCTCTCTTTGTCGTCTTTTGCAGAAAGAACTACAACTGAAGTGCGTGGAGATTTATGTTTTATAATGTTTATAAGATCAACGCCGTCACCATCTTGAAGCATCCAGTCAGTCAAAACTAAGTCATAGTTTCTGATGCCGATGTAGTACTCAGCGTCTTTGAAATTTTCAGAGCTATCTGTCTGATAACCAAACTCTTGCAACCCCTCAGCAATCGTCTTATTTAGCGTTACTTCGTCTTCTACTATTAAAATACGCATTTCTTTTCCTTAAACTAAAATTTATGGTCGATTGTATCATAAATTAAGAAATATTTCAAGATACTTTAATAAATTTTTAAAAAACAGTGCTGATTTTTGCACCGACAATTGCATTTGGTAAAATCTCGGTTTTTAAAATCTCCATATCCAAGCTAGTAAGTGAGCTAAACCTCTCTTTTAGCGCTTTGCAGGTCGCTTCTAGTGACTCTTCTACGCTTTGAAATTTCATCTCATTGTAAAATTCTTTTATAAAATCAGCCACCAAAACATAATCAATCAAGCTAGTCGAGCGAAATTCTAAGCTTACTTTTACCTCTTGCTTTGCAACTCGCTCAAAGTCAAACATCCCGATGACGGTTTGAAATTTATAATCTTTAATAATCGTTGTTATTTCACTTTTCATACGACTTTTTGCTCCTTGCCTGAAAGTAGGCGGACGATATTTGGAATGTGCTTATAAACTACCAAAAATGCGATGATAAGTATCGGCGCGTGAGTGTAAATTTCATCAAGCTCTGGGTGGATGATAAAGCTTGATGCGATGAGAGCTATCAGCGCGCATAGCGATGCTAGAGAGCTTATCTTTAAAAACTTACCAACCAAAAACCAAACGACAAGAGCGATTATTATCTCAACTGGTAAGAAAAATGCGAGTACGCCAGCTCCAGTTGCCACGCCTTTGCCGCCTTGAAAGCCCAAAAATATAGAAAAACAATGCCCTGCCACACTTAAAACTGCCATCGTCCAAAGCACGCTTTGGCTAGCTCCAAGCAAAGAGGCGACGATAAGTGGCAAAACGCCCTTTAACACGTCACAAACTACGGTTAAAATGGCTAGTTTTTTGGCGAGTTTTGGGTTAGTTTGCTTTAAAACCCTTAAAACATTCGTCGCGCCTATGCTTTTGCTGCCCTCTTTTTTTATATCAACATGTCCAAAAATTTTTGCTAGTATGAGCCCTGATGGGATGCTACCAAGCAGGTAGCTAACGGCATAAAGTATTAAATTTTGCATATTTTACCTTTTAAATTTAAAGAGAAATGATATTAAAAAAATACTAATTTTTTTATAAATCATCTCCACAAAAGCACGACTTTTTCGTCGTAGATGTCGCTTTTCTTTGGCGAAATTTGCGTTTCATTTATTGTGATGTTTTTAATATCATTTGCCTCTTTTAGTGCATCGCACTCTTGTGCAAATTTCTCTTCAAGCTCGCTTATGGCTAAATTTATATCATTTACGCTTTGCTCGCTAAGTTTGACGTCGCTTCGCTCTTTTAAGACCTTGTTTGCGCTTCTGGCACTTGAGGCGATCTTGCCGGCGTTTTGGCGAGATAAGAGCTTATTACCAAATATCGCTCCAAATATGCTTGCGCCTATATTTATAGCTGCGTCAAGGCCGCTTGCTGTCATATCTTTTTGCTCTTTATCAAGCTTTGCAAGTGCTTTGTTTAGCTTATCTTGCAAGCTTTTTTGCTCTTTTTCAAATTTAGCCGTGAGCTTTGCGGTTTGCTCTTCTAAAATTTCATTGCACTTATCTTGAAGCCTTATGAAAAACTCCTCTTTTGACTCGTTTTCTTTTGAGTAAATTCCCATCGCCTCAAAGGTGTTAAATTTGAAATTTCTATATAAAAACTCTTTGAAATCTTTCTCTAAAGCGTCAAAATTTTTAGCGCTCGTTATGAAATTTGGCACAGCTGCAAAGCTTGCACCGCTTGGCTCATTTTCGCTTGCATCAACGCGCATGCCTTCGCTAGCCTCACTCCAGTTTGGCTCTTTGTCGTTTTCGCTAAGCTCATAAAGGTAGCTCACCTCGCAAATGCTATCTATGCCCTTTTTAGCATCATAAATTCTCACTTTTGCGCTTGCTAGTAAATTTGGTGTGAGACTTTTTGAGCTGGTATAAAGCTGCGTGATATCGCTTGAAATGATAGGTTTTGCGCTAAATTTCATCTCACTTTTATCTACGCCTTGGCTGCTTAAATTTTCTTTTTTATCTTTCATCAAATTTGAAATTTGCTCGCGGCTAAGCGGACCTTTTAGATAGCTAAGTGCCCAGCGTGTGGAGATGACGTTTAAGCCGTCCTCGTTTATATTTTTGAGTAAGAAATTTCTTTTGGCTAAATTTGATATGAGATTTTCAAGTGAGGCTTTGTCTAAGCTTGAGCCTGCGATGCCGCTTAGCCCGTCGATCACGCGAGCCTTATCTTGCGCTGTTTGGAGGCGACCGATGAACCAAGTGCCGATGTTGCTAAGGCCTTTGTAGTCAAGATCGACCGGGTTTTGCGTGCTTAATACGCAGCCTAAACCAAATGCACGGGCTTGTTTTAAGAGCGTGAGCATAGGCGTTTTTGACGGCGGATTTGCATTTGGCGGAAAGAAGCCAAAAATTTCGTCCATATATAGGATCGCTCTAAGTGAGCTAGTGCCCTCAGTGCCCCGCATCCACGCGATAATCTCGTTTAGTAAAAGGGTGACAAAAAACATCCTCTCAGCGTCATTTAGGTGTGAGATCGTAAAGATATTACACTTTGCTTTGCCGTTTTCGTCAAAAAGCATCTTTGAAATTTCTAGTCTAACGCCCTGCGTCCAGCCCTTGAAGCTTGGGCTAGCGATTAGTGCGTTTATCTTCATGGCAAGCTTTAGGCGCTCACTGCTTGGATAGAAGGTATCCACGTCAAAAACGCCTATCTTTTTAAACGGCGGATTTGCTATGAAATTGATAAGCTCCTCGATGCTGACGTCTTTTTGCTCTTTAAATTTGCTCTCAAATATAGTGGAGATAAGCAGCTGCTCTTTTGAGCTCATATCCTCTGAACTCATGCCAATAAGCGATAGCACCGATGCTGCGAGCGAGTTTATATAGTTGCTAAAAATTTCTTCGTCACTAATATTTGGGCAGGCAAAGTCGCTAAGTAACGCCACACCTATGCCAGCTGAGCTTTTTGGCGTATAGATATTAAAGCTAGCACTATCTTTTAAAATTTTTACTCGCTCAAGGTCTTGAAAGCTCGACTCTATGCCGTTTCTCCAAAGCTCGGCCTGAGCGGCGGCAAATTCCTCTACGCTTTGTCCTTTGTTTGCAGCCTCTGCTTCATCGACGTATGGTAAAAAATCCTCCGCTCTCATCTGCGGAAAGGTGAGGGCTAAATTTGTGATATCGCCCTTTGGATCGATGATGATAGAGGGGATGTTGTCTATGCAGGCCTCTTCTAAAAGCGTGATGCCAAGACCTGTTTTGCCGCTTCCAGTCATACCGATAATGGCTGCGTGGGTGGTTAGGTCCTTGTTTTTATAAAAAAATGGCTCTTTATCTTTTAGTCCGATGTAAAAAAGTTTTAAATTTTCTTGTATGGTTTTCACTAATTGCCTTATTCGTATAAATTTATGCGTGAGCGAAGCTCGTCAAGTGTCTCTTTGACGCGCTTTTGCGTGAAGTTTTTTATCGTTTTGTCATCATCAACTAGCTGCATGCAGTATCTGATGTAGCCCTTGTATGCTAGCTCAGTAACGAGCCTTAGCTTTAAAGATACGTTTTTTACTTCATCTGGTGAGAGCATGATGTCAAAATTTGCCTCTAACTCTTCGCCGTCTTTAAAATTTGTAGCTTGTGAGCTTAATATACTCATGCCGCCCTCTGAGATGTCATAAAGGCTGCCAACAAGCTCGCCTTGCTCTCCTTTTAAAGAAATTTTGGTAAAGCGGTTTGGCAAGACGCGTTGAAATTTTCTCTTGTTTGCATGCATGGTCGCTGTGCGTGAGAAATTTGAAAGGGTGACGCTTTTATCGGCGATATTGTAGTCGATGATGTCGGCGCGAAGTTGCTTTGAGAAGAAGCTGTTTGGCAGGATAAAGCCCTTGCCATCTTGCTTCATAGCTAAAATTTGCATCATATCTACGCGAAAAACGACGCTATCTTCTTTAACCTCTAAAATTTCTGCTTCGTATTTTATATTTAGTCCGTCGTATAAATTTAAAAACTCAGGTCGGACCTTGGCATTTTTCATGCGTGTAAATGTATTGATCGGATCTTCGTAAAAAAATGAGCCAGTATCGATCATTGTTTTTACCGTGGCTTCTTGGTGATCCTGCGTGTTATATAAAATTTCTTTCATCCTTGAGACGGCATTTACAAAGTAGCCCACATATACTGCATTGTCGCAGGCGTGACTAAAATTTAGTGTCAAATTTAAGAGCAAGAAATTTACTAGCTCATCTTTTGCATTTAGTTTTGGTATTAGGCTGTTTAAGTCGTCGCGAATTTGTGTGGCATTTGGCTTTTGGATGAGTAGCGCGTCAAAGATACTCTCAAGGCAAATTTTCATCTGCTCGTGTGGCACTACAAGGGTTAGTTGTCTGCAAAATTTGATGCCCTCATCTATAAATTTAGCTCTTAAACCAAGTATGCAATCCTCGCAATTTTCGACAAGTTCTTGCCTGCCCTTAAACTCCATGGGGTCTCCAAAAAAGGTTATTTATTAAAACATCGCTATCATATATAAAGTTATATTAAAAAAATATTTAAATTTGTGTAGAGAGGAAATTTCTAGGCAAAGCTGCCTAGAAATTTATTAATTATAGTTTGCTTTCGTTATGTGAAAGGTAGTCAGCAACACCTTCGGTGCTTGGTTTCATACCAGCGTCACCTTTGTGCCAGCCAGCTGGGCAAACTTCGCCGTGCTCGTTTGTAAATAGCATAGTATCTACCATTCTGATCATCTCGTCGATGTTTCTACCAAGTGGTAGGTCGTTTATAACTGCGTGGCGAACTGTGCCATCTTTGTCAAGCAAGAATGATCCGCGAAGTGCTACACCAGCGTCTTCTAGAAGTACGTCAAAGCCGCGAGCGATTGATTTTGTCATGTCAGCTACGATCGGGAAGCGAACTTTGCCGATACCGCCTTTGTTTACTGGAGTCTCTTTCCATGCAAAGTGTGAGAACTGGTTGTCGCAAGAAACTGCGATAACTTCGATACCGCGTGACTTGAACTCGTCATATCTTTTATCAAATGCGATGATCTCGCTTGGGCAAACGAATGTAAAGTCCATTGGGTAGAAGAAGACAACAGCGCCCTTTTCGCCGATGTTTTTGTAAAGGTTGAAATCATTTACAATTTGATTGTTTCCTAAAACTGCTGCAGCTGTAAAATCAGGTGCTTTTTTTGTTACTAACATATTTTCTCCTTAATAATAAATTTTATTGATTGCGAAATTATATCCATAAAAATTTAAATTCTAATTAAATAGATCTAGAAATTTAAAACAGTGTAATTTTAATATGCATTTGAAAATGAATGGAAATTTTTAAAAATTTATAGAAGATATCGTAGAAAATTTATTAAATTTAGAGTTTTAGATGCAGAAGCGGTTAATTACAGATCGCTAAAATTTCTACCGCCAAATTTTAGTATCGCCGAACCCCAAGTAAAACCACCGCCAAATGCATCAAGAAGCAAAACTGAGCCATTTTTGATGCGCCCATCCTCGTAAGCATCATTTATAGCCATTGGGATCGAAGCAGAGCTTGTGTTACCATATTTTGCAACCGTCAAAACGCACTGCTCATCAGTGAAATTTAGCCTATTTTTTACGGCATCTATTATCCTGATATTTGCTTGATGAGGTATGAAAAAGTCGATATCTTCGCTTTGCATTTTGTTTGCGTGTAAAATTTCTATCACGCTTTTGCTAAGCGTTTGAACCGCTATTTTAAAGACCTCATTTCCGCTCATGTGGATGAAATTTAGCCTATTTTTTAGCGTCTCATCGCTAGCTGGAAATGCACTACCACATCCCGGAGTTATCAAAAGCTCAGCCTGTCTGCCATCGCTTGCAGTGTGGATGTCGATGATCTCGTTTTTTTCGCTAGCGCTTATCACTGCTGCTCCTGCTCCGTCGCCAAAAAGTATGCAGGTGCTTCTATCTGTGTAGTCGATTATCGAGCTTAGTTTTTCAGCTCCTATGATCAAGACATTTTTCTTAGCACCACTTGTAACAAGGGAATTTGCAAGCTCTAAAAGATAGATAAAACCCGTGCAAGCCGCACTTATATCAAAAGCTGTAATGCCAAAATTTAAACCTAAATTTGCAGCTATTTTGCAAGCAGTTGAAGGCATGCAAAGATGATCTGGAGATATTGTAGCGCAGATTACCGCATCGATTTGTGACTTTTCAAGCCCTGAGCGTTTTATAGCTAGCTCGGCAGCTTTTGTGCCAAGGTCGCTTGTTATCTCGGTTGTTGCGATGTGTCTTTGCTCTATACCGGTTCGCTTCACTATCCACTCATTGCTCGTGTCGACCATTTTTTCAAAATCAAAATTTGTTAAAATTTTTTCTGGGACATATGACGCAATGGAGATCAATGAAGCTTTTGGCATATTTTACCTTGCAAAGTGTGAAAGTTCTTCTTCTATAACTTTATTTATATTCGAGTTAGCAAATTTAATTGCTTGAAAGATTGCATTTTTTATAGCTTTTGAGTTGCTTTTGCCGTGACTTATGATGACGCAGCCATTTACGCCAAGAAGCGGAGCACCGCCATACTCATCGTAGCTGACTTGTTTTTTTAGAGTTTTAAAAACTTTTCTCATAAGCACAGACCCAGCCATAGCAAGGGGTGATTTTTTGACTTGCTTTTTTATGATCTTGCCTATGGCATCTGCAACGCCTTCGCTCGTTTTTAGTAGGATATTTCCCATAAAACCGTCGCAAACCATGACATCAATGCTGCCATCAAAAATTTGATTGCCCTCTGCATTACCAACGAAGCTATCAAGCCTAGAAACTAGTTTAAAGGCCTCTTTGCTGACTTCATTGCCTTTGCTCTCTTCTTCGCCATTTGACAAAAGACCTACTTTTGGCTCTTTTCTGCCTAAAATTTCTTTTGCGTAGGCTTCACCCATGATGGCAAACTGAAAAAGGTGCTCGCTTCTGCAATCAACATTTGCACCAACGTCCAAAACCAAAGTAGCTGTCTCTTTTGAATTAGGCATAAGTGTAGCGATTGCTGGACGAGATACATTTTTTAATCTACCAACTCTTAATGTAGCTAAGCTCATAGTAGCACCGCTGTGACCAGCAGAAACGACAGCATCAACATTTTTGTCTTTTAAAAGCTCAACAGCTTTGTAGATCGTGCTATCTTTTCTTTTTAGTGCGTCTGTGGCTCCGTCTGACATCGAGATGACTTCAGTAGCTTCTATAAATTCTATATTTTTTAAATAGGGTTGTGGGATGAGTGGTTTTATGGCATTGCTATCGCCAACTAATACAGCTTTAAATTCTGTCTCTTTTAGTGCTTCAATAACGCCAGATATTATAGGATCTGCACCAAAATCACCACCCATAGCATCAATAGCAATGCGAATCATATTTTAGTATTCACCTGTTGTTTTGTTTATGCGGTGAGGCATTTTCCAAGAGCCATCTTTGTCTTTTACAGGCACTGGAAGTGTAACTTTGTAATGTGTTCTACGTTTTGCTGCACGAGAATGACTCACTCTACGCTTTGGTACTGCCATTTTACTCTCCTTTATAAATTTTTACATTTTTCACAATAAAAATAATCGCTCTTAAAAGCTTCTAGCTCACTTTCAAAAACTTCTTTTAAATCAATATTGCCATCAAAAAATTCAACCGTATCGCTAAGCTCATTTTCTCTGTCTTTATAGACACCATCACTTAAATTTAGCTCTACGTCTTGATCGACTGGCAACATAAATTCATCACCGCATCGATCACAAATATATTTTATCTCACCCTTTATAGTGCCTTGGCATTTTACTAAAAAAAGGTCTTTTCTTTTTAAAATTCCACTAAAAACTAGATCATTGTTTCTTGCTAGCTCAAAGTTTATCTCTTTGTTTGCTATTTTAGAAAACGGAATAATCAAATTTTAGTCCAAAATTAGCAAATTTCTCTTGAAGCAAAGAAGAAATTTATCTCATTTACAGCATTTTCTAGGCTGTCACTTCCGTGAACTGCATTTGCGTCAATGCTATCAGCAAAATCAGCTCTGATAGTGCCAGGAGCTGCTTCTTTTGGGTTAGTTGCGCCCATTAGCTCGCGGTTTTTAGCAACTGCATTTTCGCCTTCTAAAACCATAACTACAACTGGTCCGCTTACCATAAAATCAACTAGATCGTTGAAGAAAGGTCTATCTTTATGAACTGCATAAAATGCTTTTGCATCGCATTTGCTAAGTTTAATTTTCTTTGCAGCTGCGATTCTTAAGCCGTTGCTTTCAAATCTATCTATAATCTTTCCAACAACATTTTTCTTAACAGCGTCAGGCTTAATAATAGAAAGTGTTCTTTGCATAAATTTTCCTTAAAATTTAGGTTATTTAAATGAAGTTGGCAATTATATCAAATAAAGCTTAAAAATAAAATAGGCTCAAATTTGAGCCTAAATTTTGTAAATTTATTGGATAACTGGAGTGCTGCCAGTGCGAGCGTCAGCGCCGATTTGATCACGTGAAGGTTGTCCTGCTACTACGGCGTCCCAAACGATGCAGCCATCAGTTGGACAGGCAGATGCACAAGCTGGCTCATCGTTGTAGCCTACGCACTCAACGCATTTGTTTGAATAAACATAGTATGTATCTGCTCCAGTTGGGTTGTCGCTATCATCTACAATAGCTGAAACTGGGCACTCATCGATGCATGAACCACAGCTTATGCATATATCGGTTATTTTTACAGACATTTTTTCTCCTTAAATAAAATTTTGGTGTAGAATATCAAAAAAAACTGAAAATGATATAAATATACTCTTAAATTTTCATAGCATACTTAATTTCTCTAAACTACTTTATAAAGTTTTTATCACTTTTAGACTAAATTTACAGATTAAAATTTTAAAAAGGTCGTATAAATTTAATGAATGATACTATAAAAATAACTGGCGCGCGCGAGCACAATCTTAAAAATTTAAACCTTGAAATTCCTAAAAACAAACTAGTAGTTTTTACCGGTCTTAGCGGTAGTGGCAAGAGCACACTAGCCTTTGACACGCTCTATGCTGAGGGGCAGCGCAGATATATGGAGAGTCTTAGCAGCTACGCTAGGCAGTTTTTAGATCGCGTGGGCAAGCCTGACGTCGATAAGATCGAGGGTTTAACGCCTGCTATTGCGATCGATCAAAAGACAACCTCTAAAAACCCTCGCTCAACGGTTGGCACGATCACTGAAATTTATGATTATCTAAGGCTTTTATACGCAAGGGTCGGCGTACAGCACTGCCATAAATGCGGCAAACCTATCTCAAAAATGAGTGCGAGCGACATCATAAATGAAATTTCAAAGCTCCCACTTGGCGCAAAAGTGATCATCTATGCGCCGCTAGTGCGTGAGAAAAAGGGCACATGGGCGGACTTGATCGAAAATTTACGCCAAAAAGGCTTTGTAAGGGCGCAGATAGATGGCGTGGTGGTGAGGCTTGACGAGGAGATCGAGCTTGCAAAAACGAAAAAACACACGATAAAGGTCATCGTTGATAGGATCGCCATCGACGAGCAAAATCACGAACGCCTTGCAAGCGACGTGGAAAAGGCGCTAAATGAGAGCTTTGGCGAGGTCGAGATAGAGATCGCAAATGCCGACGAGCTGGGCTTAAAAGAGAGTTTTATACATTACAGCGAGCACATGGCTTGTTTTGACTGCAAAATTTCATTTACGCCACTTGAGCCGCTAAGCTTTAGCTTTAACTCGCCAAAGGGCGCTTGCGAGCACTGTGACGGACTTGGCATAAGGTATAGCCTAGATATGAGCAAGATCATCGACGAGGAAAAGTCGATAGAAAACGGCGCGATCAAGCTACTTTATGGCTACAATATGAGTTATTACTATAAATTTTTACTTGCGTTTTGTGAGCAAAATGAGATCGACATTAAAAAGCCATATTATGAGCTTAGCGAAGATGAAAAGAGGCTCGTTTTATATGGCAACGTCAAGGAAGTTTCGTTTTTTTGGAAGCGAAATAAGCTTCTTAGAAAATTTGACGGAGTAGTTAAAATTTCACACGGACTTTTGAAGGATTATAAGGACTTTGACGAGTATATGAGTGAGAAAATTTGTGACGCTTGCAACGGCCACAGACTAAAGCCTCAAAGTCTAGCGGTCAAGGTCGCTGGCCTTGGGCTTGGTGAAATTTTAGATATGAGCATAGAAAACTGCACCGCCTTTTTCTCAAATGAGAAAAATTTTGCCTATCTTAGCGACTACGACAAGGCGATCGCAAAGCCCATCTTAAAAGAGATCAACGAGAGGCTTTTCTTTTTGTATGACGTGGGACTTGGCTACTTGTCGCTTGGGCGTGATGCTAGGACGATCAGCGGTGGCGAGGCACAGCGTATAAGGATAGCGAGCCAGATAGGAAGTGGGCTAAGTGGCGTCATGTATGTGCTTGATGAGCCAAGTATCGGACTTCATGAGCGAGATACGTTAAAACTCATAAAGACGCTTAGAAATTTACAAGCCAAAGGCAACTCTGTAATCGTCGTCGAGCATGATAAAAAGACGATAGAGGAGGCTGATTATATCGTAGATATCGGCCCTGGAGCTGGTAAATTTGGCGGTAGTGTGGTCTTTGCAGGCACAGCAAAAGAGCTTTTAAGCTCAGACACTCAGACTGCACAATACATAAATGGTAAGAAAAAGATCGACTATCAAAAAAATAGAAAAGCTGAGAAGTGGCTTGAAATTTCAAATGTAAATATCAACAATATCTCAAATTTAACCACTAAATTCCCACTTAGAAATTTAGTTGGCATCACTGGCGTATCAGGATCTGGCAAGAGCTCTCTAGTGCTTCAGACCTTGCTCCCAGAGGCGCAGGAGCAGCTAAATAGAGCTAAAAAAGTGAAAAAAATAGCTGGGGTAAATTTAAGCGGACTTGAGAATTTAGACAAGGTCATATACCTCGATCAAAGCCCGATTGGCCGCACCCCACGCTCAAATCCAGCGACTTATACTGGTGTGATGGATGAGATAAGAAATTTATTTGCGCAGACTAAAGAGGCCAAGCTTAGAGGCTATAAAATAGGGCGCTTTAGCTTCAACGTCAAAGGTGGGCGCTGCGAGAAGTGCCAAGGCGAGGGCGAGATCACGATCGAGATGCACTTTTTGCCTGATATCAACGTGGTTTGTGACGTTTGTAACGGCGCTAGATATAACGCTCAGACCTTGGAAATTTTATACAAAGGCAAAAACATCGCTGAGGTGCTAAATATGAGTATAGATGAGGCGGTTGAGTTCTTTAAGGCTGTGCCAAAGATCGCTTCAAAGCTCACCACGCTGCAAGACGTGGGGCTTGGCTACATCACGCTTGGACAAAACGCAGTCACTCTTAGTGGCGGCGAGGCGCAACGCGTAAAGCTAGCAAAAGAGCTTAGTAGAAGCGACACTGGAAATACGCTTTACATCCTTGATGAGCCAACGACGGGACTTCATTTTGCCGATGTTGATAGGCTAGTAAAGGTGCTAAATCACCTGGTCGATCTTGGAAATTCTGTCTTTGTGATCGAGCATAATATGGATGTCATCAAAAACTGCGACTATATCGTAGATATGGGACCAGAAGGCGGCGCAAAAGGCGGTAAAGTGATAGCTTGTGGCAGTGTCAAAGAGGTAGCTAAAAACTACAAAAAAACTGGCAGCTACACAGGGGAATTCCTAGCGCAAGAGCTTGCTTTGTTAAAAGCGAAATAAAATAAATTTAATAGTTTGGTGTTTTGCTAAAATGCCAAGCTATATAATAAGTAAGATAAATTAAATTTGTTAAATTTTGGGTGGATTTAAAAAGAAAAAAGGGGCAAACGCCCCTGGGATTATGCAGCTGGATAAACAGATACTTTTTTTCTGTTTTTATCAAGTCTTTCAAATTTTACAAAGCCATCAACTAATGCAAAAATAGTGTGATCTTTGCCAAGACCTACGTTGTTTCCAGCGTGAGTTGCTGTTCCTCTTTGGCGGATGATTATATTTCCAGCACGAACGAACTCGCCACCAAATTTCTTAACACCTAATCGGCGTCCGATACTATCACGGTTATTTTGGGTTGAACCTTGACCTTTTTTGTGTGCCATATCTTATCTCCTTAAGCTGCGATACTTACGACTTTTACACGTGTAAATTGTCTTCTAAAGCCGCGTTTTAGTTTTGAGTCTTTACGTCTGCGTTTTTTGTAGATAACTACTTTTTTGTCTTTGCCTTCATTAACGACCTCAAGAACAACTTTTGCACCCTTAACAAATGGCGCACCTACCTTTACTTCGCCGTCATTTACAGCTAAAACTTCTGTAATCTCAACGGTTGATTTAGCTTCAGCGCTAAAGTGATCTAGCTTAAGGAACTCGCCCTCGCTAACACGATATTGCTTACCGCCATGCTTAAATATAGCGTATTTTGACATACTCTACCTTTCTAAAATTTGGTAAGACCAAAAAGCACTTTTTTGCAAAAGATTTATGGAGCTTTGTTGGTTGTAAGGTGTGAATATTAGCCAAAAGTTTATAAATTCTACTTTAATGCCCCTGATCTTATGATCTCATCAGCTAAATTTCTTATCATAGATGTGTGATCTAGGAAAAATGTTTTGTCATTTGGCAAATGTGGCTGATATATCAGCGTTTTGGTTACTGGTGCGCTTAAGATCACATTTATCAGTTCAAGCTCAGGCGGAAAAACAAAATAAAGTTTTGGCTTGGGAATTTCGTTTTGAAAGAGACTCTGCGCATAAAATTTACTAAAATTTTCATTTTTTGGTAGCTTTATCTCTTTAAAGAGTTCAAGCGGTAAAAAATAGCGCGCCAAGGCATGAAGTCCGTGTGCAAAAATGTAAAGTCGTTTTTCAAATTTAGGTGCATCTGTCCTACCAAAAGTGGAGCAAAATTTCTGCAAATGCTCGCTCATAGCAGCCGTATCTTTTTCATGCAAGGCAAGCATAAATTTAACCGCCTCTCTTTCATTTGCTGGCTTTTTGGATTCTGCAAAAGTGCGAGCCTTTTCTAGGGCAGGGGCGAGTAAATTTTCATCTTGCCAAAGCATCGCTGTGAGCAAATCATGCATAACACATAGAAATTTATAGCCGTTTTTGCTAGGTGGCAAGCCTTTTGGAAAGATCCTTGCCATACTATTTGTGTCGCCACAAGCGATAGCAAAAAATGCTGGTATGAGCTTTTCGCACTGGTCATATCCGCCGCTGCATCCTGGGAGTAAATTTAGCTTAGCGTATTGAAAGATGAGATCATTTAGTGCATCGGCGTCACCCTCAGCTAGGCACTTTTCAAGGCAAAAGTCGTAGCGTCTAGCTCTTGAAAAAGAGAGTAATCGTATGAGCTCACATAAAAAGTCGTATTCGTTTAAATTTTTCTCTTTTATCTCGGCGTAAATGCTTGCATACTCGTCTAAAAGCAGCTCTTTATCGCTTTTTGGCGGTTTTTTGGCTTTAAAAATATTAAACAAGCTTTCTAAAAATGACATTTTGCGTCTCCTTATTTTTGCTAATTTTAGCCAAAAACGCCTAAAATGGCTTAGTTTTTTGGCTCACAAAAAGTTAAATTTAGCGGATAGTTTAACCGCATTTTGGCTATAATCGCCCCAAATTTAAGCAACCTTAGGACAAAAATGGCAGGCGAAGATCAGGAAAAAACCGAAGAAGCGACCCCCAAAAAGATAGAAGACGCCAAAAAGGATGGCAACGTCCCCAAAAGTCAGGATCTATCAGGCTTCGTGACCCTAGTTATTGCTATTGGCGTGCTGCTTGCGATGCTAAATTTCATGAAAGATCAGGTCATCTCGCTTTACATCTACTACTCTAAATTTATCGGTCAGCCACTGACTTTGCCAACGGTAAAAATGATCGTTGTAAATACCTTTGGCAGGGCTCTTTTGATGATCCTGCCAGTTTGCATCTGCGTCGCGGTTGCCGGCATAATCGCAAATGTAATGCAGTTTGGTTTTATATTTACCACAAAGCCTATAACGCCAAATTTTGGCAAGATAAATCCGCTAAAAGGGCTAAAAAATTTATTTTCAATGAAAAAGGCGATCGAGAGCGTCAAGATCGTCGTTAAGGTAAGCATCGTCTTTGGAGTTGGATTTTACTTTTTCTTGCAGTTTATAAAAGAGCTTCCGCACACGCTCTTTTTTTCTATGTTTGATCAGCTCGTGTGGCTAAAAGAGAAGCTCATCATCCTAGTTAGCGTCATGCTTTTTATACTTTTTGTGATCGGTCTTGCTGACTTGCTCATCGTGCGTTTTCAGTATTTTAAAGACCTTCGCATGAGTAAGCAAGAGATCAAGGACGAGTACAAGCAGATGGAGGGTGACCCGCAGGTTAAGGGCAGGATCCGCCAAGCGCAAATGCGTGCAGCCAAGCGCCGAATGATGCAAAATATCCCACAAGCTGACGTCGTCATCACAAATCCAACTCACTACGCTGTGGCGATCAGATACGACAAAAGCCGTGACGAAGCACCGATAATACTTGCTAAAGGGGTTGATTTCTTAGCGCTTCAGATAAAAAAGGTAGCGGTTGAAAACGGGGTGCAAATTTATGAAAATCCACCTCTTGCAAGGGAGCTTTATAGAGTTTGTGAGGTCGATGATACGATACCAGCGCACCTTTTTAGGGCTGTGGCTGAGGTGCTAAGCTTTGTTTATATGAGTAATAAGCAGAAATTTCAAGATAAACTTTGATGAAGAAATTTCTTGCCACCAAAAGGCAGCAAGAAATTTATCTATTATAGATAGCCAAACGCAGTAGCGAAGATATAGCCAAATATACAAGAAACTATAACGCCGATAAGTCCTGGCAATATGAAGCTGTGGTTGATAACAAATTTACCAATGTGCGTTGTACCACTTCTGTCAAACTGAATAGCCGCAAGGTCGCTTGGATATGTTGGAAGGATGTAGTATCCGTAGCAAGCAGGTGCGAAAGCTAGAATGATAGCTGGGTTAACGTCGATGTTTAGTGCTAATGGCACGAATGCAACCAATGCTGCAGCTTGAGAATTAACAAATTTAGAGATGATAAGTAGCATAACCGCATAGGTCCAAGGATGCTCTTTTACGATGCCACCAAGTGCTTCTTTCATCATTGGAGTGTGTACTGCAAACATAGTCTCAGCCATCCAAGAGATACCAAATACCGCAACAAGAGCGATCATACCTGATCTAAAGATCTCGTTTTTACCGATCTTACTAGCATCTGTTGGAGTGAAAATCAAGATGATTGCACCTGTGAAAAGCATGAAAATTTGGATAACATGAACCATGCTTAAGCTCTTTGAAGAGGCTAGTTTGTTGCTTATGTTGATATAAGCGCCTTGAAATTCCTCTTTTGCACCTTTTTCATTTATATATGTTACTGCACCATCAGCTGTGCGAGTAAGAGTTTGTGTGCCGTCTTTGCCGATGATTTTAACTGATTGAGCTTTTTGATTTGAGTTTAGCTTATCATTTGAAACTTTTAACTCAGCAGCTTCAGTTTGGATGCTGGCGTCTTTTATCTTTAAGGTTTTTAAGACTTTTTGCTCAGTTGGAAGGTTTGCTATTACTTGAACGACTGTTGCGTCTTTATAAGTAGTCCAGCTTGGGCGAAGATCTTTAAAGTATCCAAGAAGTGCGACTACAAGGATAGAGCCTAAAAATATCCACATTGCAGCCCACTGGTGCATAGGAAGTTTTTTGCCTAGAAGTGTTGCGCTATCGCCATAAACGTATTTTTTAAACTCAGGGTCTTGAAGTTTTGCTTGAAAGACTTCGTCTTTATCAAGGTCTTTGCCTCTAAACCAGCTAAAAATACCTATCGCCAAAACGCCACAAAATGTTGATGGGATAGTGATCTTTAAAAGGTCTAAGTATCCATCAAAGCCAGCTAAGTGAGTTTTAGCGTTGATAAGAAAGCTAGTAAGGGTTACAACAGCGACAGAAACTGGGCTAGCGATGATACCCATTTGTGAAGCTATCGAGCTTGCAGCCATAGGACGCTCTGGGCGGATGCCGTTTTTGATAGCGATGTCATAAACGATAGGAAGTACTGTGTAAACAACGTGTCCAGTTCCGCATAAAATAGTAAGCGTACAAGTTACAAACGGAGCTAGGATACTTACGTATTTTGGGTTTTTTCTAAGTATTGATTCAGCTATTTGAAGCATGACGTCAAGACCGCCGCTGGCTTGAAGTGTCGCACTAGCCACAACAACGGCTAAAATGGTTAGCATAACGTCGATAGCAGGCTTGCCAGGCTCGATGTTAAATCCAAAAACTAAAACTATAAGACCGATACCGCCTAGCATACCAAGCGCGATACCGCCCTTCTTTGCCCCATAAAAGAGACAGACGAGGACGATGAGAAGCTGGATAGCAAACTGCGTACCCTCACCTAAATTTGTGAGAAATTCCATGAAACCTCCTAAGTTAAATGTAAATTTATTGTTTATTATATCCCTTATACTTTTAGATTAAACTTATATTTTAAGATTAATTTGACAAAAGCGAGAGTTTTGCATTAGATAAAAGCTTGTGTTAGGTGATTTTGGTCTAAATTTCTGCATCATTACCACTCTTTCGAAATTTATAAATTTTACTTTGTATAAACTATAAAATCTAAAATTTTTATACTTTGTTTTTAAAAATTATTAATAAAAAAATTTAAGTTTTATTTTATATATTTGTAAAATTTGAGAAGTATTTTTTATATGTGTTAAAATCTGTGAGATAAATTTAAAAGGATAAATTTGAAAAAAGCTGCTAAAGAAACCATAAATTTGCCTATAAAAAAAGATGAGTTTAGCCAAAAGAAAAGAGCAGGCTGGGCGGCGACCGGCGTTATTATTTTGGCGATAGAAATTTACATCGCTATCTTTATAAAAGGCGGTTTTATAAGGCACTATATCGGCGATGTGCTGGCTACTGCGATGCTTTATGCGTTTGGACGAGCTATAATATTTAAGGTAACTCCTATAAATTTAGCCATTTGCGTCTTTGTCATTTCGCTTTTTATAGAAGCCTTACAATACCTCAAAATTCTTGAAATTTTAGGTGTCAAAAGCTCAATATTGCGGATAATTTTTGGTGGGACATTTGACTTTACAGACATTATTTGCTACTTAGCTGGCTGCATTTTGGTTTATATGTTTGAAAATTTATCTATGCAAAAAAACAAAGCTTGGTAAATTTAGATACCTAATTCATATATGCTTTTTATTTTAAAATCAAATTTGACTAGCTCGCTCAAATTTAAATGAGCTAGTCAAAATTGCTCTATTTTAGCTCGCCCCAGTTTTTGGCGATATTTAGCGATGTTTTAAGTGGTACATTTAACGTGTAAATTTCCTCCATCGTCTTTTGCGTCGCCTTGCCAAATTCCTGTGCAAATTCGTCTTTGACCTCGAAAATTAGCTCGTCGTGGATCTGAAGCAACATTTTTGCGTTTTCATCTAAATTTGCTCTAACTTTTACCATTGCCATCTTGACAAGGTCTGCTGCTGAGCCTTGAAAGACCGTATTTACCGCTTCGCGTTCAAACATGGCTATTTGCATAGGTGTGGCACTTTTAAAGTCAAAGTAGCGCCTTCTGCCAAGTAGCGTCTGCACAAAGCCATCGTTTTTGGCTGAAATTTTTATGCTCTCTAAAAACTCTTTGATCGTCGCAAACGCCTTAAAATAGCGCTCTATATACTCTTTTGCCTCAGCCCTTGTGATATTTACTTGATTTGCCAGCTTGCTTGAGCCCATGCCATAAATTAGGCCAAAATTTATACTCTTTGCCACGGCTCTATTTTGCCCATCGCTGCTACCAAATATGCTAATAGCTGTCCTTGCATGGATATCCTCGTCATTTTTAAACGCTTCAAGCAACGCAGGATCACGGCTAAAGTGAGCTAGTAGCCTAAGCTCGATCTGGCTGTAGTCAAGTCCCACAAAACTATACCCTTCGCGCGCCTCAAAGCACTCTCTGACATCCTTTGCGAGGCTGCCGCGTGCTGGGATATTTTGCAAATTTGGATTTTTACTTGAAAGCCTGCCAGTGCTTGTGCCAGTTTGTAAAAAGCTCGTGTAAATTCGCGAGCCCTCATCCTTTTTCGCAAGCGCTAAAAGTGGCTCGCAGTAGGTACTTTGCAGTTTATATAGCTCGCGGTAAGCTAAAATTTTCTCTATCACTGGATGAGCGTCTGTAAGCTCAGCTAGCACGCTCTCATCGGTGCTATATCCTGTTTTTGTCTTCTTTTTGGTTGGAAGCTTTAGATGCTCAAAAAGTATAACGCCAAGCTGTTTTACGGAGTTTATGTTGAAATTTTCGCCGCTTAGCTCGTAAATTTCACTTGTTAGCGCCTTTAGTTTGGTGTCGTTTTCAAGGATGAGCTTTTGCATCTTAGCTTCATTTATCTTGATGCCATTTTGCTCCATGTCAAAGAGCGTGAGGATAAAAGGAAACTCGTGCGTGTCGGCAAGGGCGAGTAAATTTTTATCAAGCGTATTTAAAAAAGTTTTATAAAACTTAAGCGTTATCCAAGCATCCTCGCTTGCGTATTTAGCGGCATTTTCTAGCGGCACATCGCCAAAAGTCTGCCCTTTTTTGACCACATCTTCAAATTTGATCGTGTCGTAGTCATATAGCCTCTTTGCCAGCGCGTCCATGCCGACACTTGAGTTTGGATCGCTAAGCCACGCAAGTATCATCGTGTCTTTAAAATTTGCAGGCGGATTTAGCCCAAGATTGTTTTTCACGATCTCAAAGTCATACTTTAAATTTTGTCCGATCACGCAGCCTTTATAAATTTGCCCTACCGCCCAAGTGGCAAATTTTAGGTCTATTTGCTTTGGCGCGCCTAGGTAGTTGTGGGCCACTGGCACGTAGTAGGCGTCCTCGTCGTTAAAGCAAAAGCTAAAGCCAACGATCTTTGCGCTCTTGCTATCAACGCCCGTGGTCTCCGTGTCAAAGGCGACGATGGTCTCTGGCGTAACGCTTGAGAGCAGTTTTTCGATGCTTGCCTCATCAAGTAGTAAATTTGCTCTAAAACCAAGCTTAAATTCAGCATTTTCCTCTTTTTGCAAGCTTTTAAGAAGCCTGTTTAGATCGTACTCTTTTAAAATTTCTGAGATGTTTATCAAAGGATTTTGCTCTGGAAATTTAGAGTGCTCAAGATCAAGTGAAGTGATCGCATCATCAAAGAGCGTGGCTAGTTTTTTGCTCAAAAACGCCTCATCTCTTGCGGCTGCTAGCATATTTTTGGTGCGCTCGTTTCTAAGAAGGGCTAAATTTTCATAAATTCCCTCTAGGCTACCATACTCGGCCAAAAGCTTCTTAGCTCCCACTGCGCCGATACCTTTGACGCCCGGGATGTTGTCTGAGCTATCGCCTGCGATGGCTAAAAAGTCCCTCACCTGAGCTGGATAGACGCCATATTTTTCAAAGCAGCTAGCGCTATCGTGGTCGATCTTGCTTTGTGGGCTGTAGATGCTCACTTTGCCGTCCTCTATAAGCTGGTAAAGGTCTTTATCGTGCGTGACTATTCGCACAAATATATCTTTATCTTTGCAAATTTTAACCGCACTTGCGATGATGTCATCAGCCTCGTAGCCCTCGCGGCTAAGGCTGTAAAGCCCCATTTTTTCTATCATATCTATACAAACTGGCAGCTGCTCTTTTAGCTGTGCTGGCGGCTCGCTTCTGTTTGCCTTGTATTCGCCCAAAATTTCGTGGCGCAGGGTCTTGCCCTTGCTATCAAGTGCGAAGATGAGGTAGTCGCTTTGGTACTCATCTTTTAGGCTCGCTATGAAATTTGCAAAGCCACTTATCATGCCACTTGGTTTGCCATCTCTGTTTTTAAGCCCGCTCATAGCGTAGTAAAGCCTAAAAAAGAAGCCAAAAGTATCAATAATCGTAAGTGTTTTCATTCTCTATCCTTTTTGCGCCATTTTATGAAATTTAGGCAAAAATTTGGCTGATTTTCTAAATTTATAAGATGCTAAAAACAAAGTGAGATTTTAAACGCAAAACAAATTTTAATCATTTAAAAGATATAATCTCGCCTAAAATTCAAACTAAATAATAGATAAATTTAAGGTAAAAAATGTTTATAGATAGCGTGAAATTAACCCTGAGCTCAGGCCACGGCGGAGCTGGTGCAGTAAGCTTTCGCCGCGAAAAGCACGTCATTTTAGGTGGCCCAGACGGCGGTGACGGCGGTGACGGCGGAGATGTCTATTTTGTCTGCGACAATAACACCCACACACTGGCAAACTACAAGGGTAAAAGGGCGATGAGAGCGAGCGACGGCGAGGCTGGCATGGGCAGACGCATGACTGGCAAAAAAGGCGAGAGCTTAGAGCTCATCGTGCCACCAGGAACGGCAGTCTATGACGCGCAGACAAACGAGCTGCTTTGCGACATGGTAGAGGAGGGGCAAAGGACGCTATTTTTAAAAGGCGGCAAGGGCGGACTTGGAAATTTTCACTTTAAAAACTCTATCAATCAAGCCCCAGAGTACGCTCAAAAGGGCATGCCAGAAGAGAGCGTAGAGGTTAGGCTCGAGCTAAAGCTGATAGCTGACGTGGGCCTTGTTGGCTTTCCAAATGTTGGCAAATCAACCCTCATCTCAGCCGTCTCAAACGCCAAGCCACAGATCGCAAACTACGAATTTACCACGCTTACACCAAAGCTTGGGCTTGTCGAGGTCGATGAGTTTAGCGGCTTTGTCATGGCTGACATCCCTGGCATCATCGAGGGAGCGAGCGACGGACGCGGTCTTGGCGTGCAGTTTTTAAAGCATATCGAGAGAAATAAAATTTTACTTTTCATGATAGATAGTGCGAACTACAGAAGCATGAGCGAGCAGTTTAGCGTGCTAAAAGAGGAGGTGGCTAAATTTTCAAGTGTGCTTGCTAGCAGGGACTATGCTATCGCTATAACCAGAGTCGATGCGGCTGAAAATTTAGATGAAAATATAAAAGAATTTATGAAAAACATAAATTTAGAGCCAAAACAAGTTGGTAAATTTGTCTATAAGCAAGACCTATACAGCTTTGACGCAAAAAAACCATACTTTGTTTTGCGGGTCTCTTCAGCGACAAATGAGAACATCGACGAGCTTAAATTTGCACTGCTTGAGCTGCTAAAAAAAGAGCTTTAAACTTAAAAAATTAAGAAGATAAAATGAAGAAAGTTTTTTGCATTGTGCTATTTTGTCTTGGTGCATATAGCTGTGATCCAGCGGATCCAGTATATATGTTTTTAGATTTTAATGACATAGATCGTGACGGCACGCTAAATTTAGATGAGTGGAGAGCATGTAAGGCGCCATCTGAACTTAAAATAGCGCCAGATCTATGCACTAGTGATGAATTTAAAAGGCTGGATCTTGATCGTAGTGGCAAAGTTAGCGTTGATGAGCTAAGAAATTTGGTATTGCAAAAGATTAGCTGGCAGAAAGATCCATGCGCCTCTTGGCCGCCAAGCAGGCAAAACGCAGATCAAAATAAAAGTCGTTGAAATTTAAAGGAAAGTGATGAATGTAGTTTTTATGGGGACGCCTGATTATGCCGTTAGGATACTTAGGCACCTAAAAGAGGCTGGCTTTAACATAAAAGCGGTCTTTACCCAGCCTGATAAGCCAGTTGGCAGAAAGCAAATTTTAACCCCAAGCGAGGTTAAAATTTACGCACAAAATGAGCTAGTAGGCGTACCAGTCTTTACGCCAAATACGCTAAAAGATGAGGCGGTGGTTGCCGAGCTAAAGACATTTGAGCCTAAATTTATCGTAGTGGCAGCTTATGGCAAAATTTTACCCCAAAGCGTTTTAGACGTCGCCACCTGTATAAATTTACACGCTTCGATCTTGCCAAAATATAGAGGTGCTAGCCCTATACAAAGTGCGATCCTAGCAGGTGAGAAGCAAACAGGCGTGACTGCAATGCTAATGGACGCTGGCCTTGACACTGGTGATATGCTAGACTTCATCTACACGCCTTGCGAGAGTAAGATGTCAAGCGAGCTTTTTAGTGAGCTAGGCGAACTAGGCGGCGAGCTAATCGTAAAAGTGCTTAAAAATTTTGAAAATTTAAAGCCACAAAAGCAAGACGAGAGCAAGGCCACGCACTGCAAAAAGATAAGTAAAAGCGACGGACTTTTTAGCTTTGATGAAGAGGCGGGGCAAATTTATAATAAATTTCGTGCGCTCACACCTTGGCCGGGGCTTTATCTGGAAAGCGGACTAAAAATTTTATCGCTTGAGCTAAGCGAAAAAAGTGGCAAAAGCGGAGAAATTTTAAGCGTAGAAAAGGACCACGTCGTGGTTGCTTGCAAGGGCGGGGCGGTCAAAATTTATGAGCTTCAAGAGCCAAGTAAAAAGCCAACAAACGCAAAAGCATATATAAATGGTAAGCGCCTTAGCGTTGGCGACAAGATAGAGTAATAATCAAATTTAATAGGAGAAAATATGAAAAATGCGCTAAGTATAGCAGGGGTTGATCCAAGCGGTGGAGCTGGAGTTTTAGCTGATATAAAGGTCTTTATAGCACACGGTGTATATGCGATGGGAGCGATCACAGCGGTCACTGCTCAAAATACAAAGGGCATATTTGGCATGCAGTTAGTTGAGCCAAAGCTCATCGAGGATCAGATAAAAGCGATATTTGATGATATAAGAGTTGATGTAATAAAAATAGGCGTTGTCCCAAGCGTTGAGATCATAAAATGCGTCGCAAAAACGCTAAGAGAGATCAAAAATTTACCACCAGTCGTGCTTGATCCTGTCATGAGCTGTAAAAATGGCGACATCTGGCTAGAGGGCGCTGCAAAAGACGCGATCGTGGAGGAGCTTTTCCCACTTGCGAGCGTGATCACGCCAAATATCTTTGAGGCGCGCGAAATTTTAAAGCGTGAGCTAAAGGGCGAGGGCGAGCTAAAAGAGGCTTGCAAGGAGCTTTTGAAATTTGGCACAAAGAGCGTCTATCTAAAATGTGGCGAGATAGAAGGCAAGTCGCTTGATATATTTTATGATGGCAAGGAATATGAAATCTTTAGCGACGAGCGCATAAAAACGACCGCGACACACGGTTCAGGCTGCTCGCTATCAAGTGCGATCGCTTCAAATTTAGCAAATGGTCATAGTCTAAAAGAGAGCGTGAAAAACGCGCATGATTATATCTTTAACGCTATCAAAAATGCTGTCATCATCGGTGGCGGACAAAATCCAGTAAATCACTTCTACAAATTTAAGGTGTGATTTGAAGGTTGAGTTTTTTCAAAGCCTGCCTTCGACGCAGGAATTTTTGATAGAAGCCCTAAAAAACGGCGAGATAAAGCCCCCGCACATGATCATAGCGCACAATCAAACAAAAGGGATCGGCAGCCGCGGCAACAGCTGGGAGGGGCTTGGCGGAAATTTGTTTATGTCATTTTGCATAAGCGAAGATGAGCTGCCAAGCGACATACCTCCGCCCTCGATCTCGATATATTTTTCTATGCTGATGCGTGAAGTCTTGAGCGAACTTGGCTCAAAGTGCTGGCTAAAATGGCCAAATGATTTTTACGTAGATGATCGCAAAATAGGCGGTACTTTGACAAATAAAGTGGATGAAATTTACATTTGTGGCATGGGGATAAATTTAGCTAGTGCGCCCGAAAATGCGGGCATTTTGGATATCAAAACTAGCGTAAATGAGCTAGTTTGGGGCTTTGTTAGCATGCTTGATAAAAAGATTTTATGGAAGCCAATTTTTAGCAAATTTAGGATAGACTTTTGCAAGTCAAAAAGTTTTATTACGCATATTGCAAATAGAGCTGTTTCGCTTCAGGATGCTGAAATTTGCGATGATGGAGCGATATTATTAAATGGGGAAAAGGTATATTCGTTAAGATGAGCGAGATAATAACAATAGCTAACCAAAAAGGCGGCGTTGGCAAGACCACAACGGCCGTAAATTTAGCCGCATCACTGGCGGTTGCTGAGAAAAAAGTATTATTAATAGACATCGATCCACAGGCAAACGCGACGACTGGACTTGGTTTTAGCAGAAGCGACTACGAGTTTAACATCTATCACGTCTTAACAGATAGAAAAAAACTCTCACAAATTGTGCTAAAAACTGAGATCCCAACGCTTTTTCTAGCTCCGTCAAACATCGGACTTGTCGGCATCGAGCAAGAATTTAACGATCAAAGCAAAGACTATAAACTAATCCTTAAAAACAAAATTTCAGAAGTTGTAGACGACTATGATTTTATCATCATCGACAGTCCTCCAGCGCTTGGCAGCATCACGATAAATGCTCTTAGCGCAAGCGATAGTGTGATCATCCCTATCCAGTGCGAATTTTACGCACTTGAGGGCTTGGCGCAGATCCTAAACACAGTCAAGATCATCAAAAAAACGATAAATCCAAAGCTAAATATAAAGGGCTTTTTACCGACTATGTTTAGCTCGCAAAATAATCTCTCAAAAGAGACCATTGCAAATTTAAAGCAGCATTTTGAAAATAAGCTCTTTAAGAGCAAGGACGGCAAAGAGGAATTTGTGGTCGTTCCAAGAAATGTAAAACTTGCTGAAAGCCCAAGTTTTGGTAAGCCAGTGATACTTTATGATATAAAGTCACCAGGCTCGATCGCATATCAAAATTTGGCATATTGTATTTTAAACTAAAAAATAAGGAAAAAAATGGCGAAAAAAGGTGGATTAGGGCGCGGACTTAGCGCGATACTTGAAGATGTAGAGCAGGCCTACAGCAAAGAGATCGCAAATTTAAACGACTCTGAGATAGTCGAAGAGATAAATATAGATGAAATTTTACCAAACCCTTACCAGCCAAGGACGCATTTTGACGAAGAGGCTTTAAAAGAGCTAAGTGCTAGCATCAAAAGGCACGGACTAATACAACCAATAATCGTCATCAAAAAAGATGATGGCTATATGCTAATAGCTGGTGAGCGTAGATACCGTGCCACAAAGATGCTTGGAGCAAGCAAGATAAAGGCGATCATCGCTGATATCAAGTCTCAAAATTTAAGAGAGCTTGCGCTTATCGAAAACATACAACGTGAAAATTTAAATCCAATCGAACTTGCAAAGTCATATAAAGAGCTCATAAATGAGTATAAGATCACACAAGATGGCTTAGCAAACATCATCCATAAGAGCAGAACCCAGATAACAAATACAATGAGACTCTTGCTACTTAGCGACTACACGCAAAGACTTTTGCAAGAAGACAAGCTCACGCAAGGCCATGCTAAAGTCATCGTGGGGCTTAGCAGTGAAGAAGAAAGAATGGTTGTTGATACGATCATCGGACAAAAACTAAGTGTTAGAGATACAGAAATCTTAGTAAAAAAGATAAAAAATAAAGAAGAAGTAAAAGAGCCAAAGCCTCAAATTTCAGAAGAAATGAGCAAAAAATTATCAAATTTACAAGAAATTTTTAAAAATTTAAAGATAAAAACAAAAGTAAAATCTAAAAATTTAATATTAGAATTTAGCGATATTTCACAGGTAGAAGAATTTATCGCTAAGCTAAAATAGAATTACAAATTTATTTTTATTTTTAGTAATTTATTGTAAAATCAGACTTTGATTTGAATATTAAACAAAACTTAATAACAAAATAAGGAGAGTGGATGTTAGAAATAGACGTGCCATTGATGCTTTTAACGGCTATCGTTCTCTTTGTCTTGATCGCCATTTTAAATCCTTTGCTATATAAGCCAATGCTTAAATTTATAGATGACAGAAATGCCTCTATAAAAAATGACGAAGAGAGCACTAGCAAAAATGCAAGCGACTTAAGCGTTCATGAAAAAGAGATCGAAGAGATCATACAAAATGCAAGATCTGAGGCTAACAAAATAAGACAAGAAGCCTTAAATTTGGCAAAAGAAGAGTCTTTAAAAGAGATAAATGCGGTAAAAAGTAGTTTAGAGGCTGATTATAATGAGTTTTTAAACGCTTTAAGCTCTCAAAAAGATAGCCTAAAGGCAGATCTATCAGCTAAACTACCTGAGCTTAGAGCAGCTTTAAATGCTAAACTCTCTAAAATTTAAAGGAAATTTATGAAGATAAAAATTTTATTTTTTCTAGCACTTCCATTTCTAGCATACGCTAGCGAGCATGGTGGAACAAACTACGACATAGTCGAGAGAACGCTAAACTTCTTACTTTTCTTTGCTATTTTGGTCTATTTTGCTGCTAAGCCACTAAAAGCTCTTTATCAAAGTAGGATCGATAGGATCGCAAATAAGCTTGAGAGCATCCAAGAGAAGCTTCGTGAGTCAAAAGCTAAAAAAGATGACGTTTTAAAGCGTGTAGAAGAGGCTAAGCAAAATGCAAATGCTCTAATAGAAACTGCGAAAAAAGAGGCTGTAAATTTAGCTGCTAAAGTTAAAAAAGAGGCTCAAAACGATATCGCAAATATCGAAAAAGGCTATAAAGAGCAAAAAGAATTTGAAGAGCGCAAGATGACAAAAGGTGTTGTAAATGAAATTTTGAGCGATATTTTCTCAAGTGATAGCCTAAAAGTCGATCAAAAAGAGCTTGTAAATATCATACTTAAAAAGGTTAGCTAATGAATGAAGTAGTAGCTAAAAAATACGTAAAGGCGATTTTAAGCGACGTAAAGTCCAATGAACTTAATGCATTTGTTGAAAATTTATCAGAGCTAGCTGCTGCTTTTGCTAGCGATAAATTTAAAAGCATTATAAGTTTGCCGACATTAAAGGCTTCACAAAAGGTTGAATTTGTACTATCTTTGGTTAAAAATCAAGATGCTAAATTTGCAAATTTTATAAAGCTTCTTGGTGCGAACAAAAGACTAGAGCTTATACCTGCGATACTAGATGAGATGAAGATAGAGCAATCTTTGCTTGAAAATACATATCGCGGCGAAGTTGTTGGAAATTTTGATCTAAGCGCTGAGCAGCTAAAAGCTTTGGAAGAGAATTTCTCTAAGAAATTTAACTCTAAGATCAAGCTTGATGGCTCAAAGAGCGATTACAACGGTGTAAAAGTTGAGTTAGACGATTTAGGTGTCGAGGTAAATTTCTCTATCGACAGACTAAAAAGTCAAATGAGTGAATATATATTAAAAGCAATTTAAAAAGGAGTGAAAGCGTGAGTGCAAAAATTAAAGCTGACGAAATTAGCACGATAATCAAAGAGCGTATTGAAAATTTTGATTTAAGTGTTGATGTAGAAGAGACCGGTAAAGTCATCTCAGTCGCTGATGGCGTTGCTAACGTTTATGGTTTGAAAAACGTTATGGCTGGCGAGATGGTTGAGTTTGAAAGCGGCGAAAAAGGTATGGCTCTTAACCTTGAAGAGAGCAGTGTTGGTATAGTTATCCTTGGAAAAACTAGCGGTATCACAGAAGGAAGCTCTGTAAAAAGACTAAAAAAACTTCTACGCGTTCCAGTTGGCGACGCATTGATCGGCCGTGTTGTAAATTCACTCGGTGAGCCAATCGACGCAAAAGGTCCAATCGAAGCTACTGAATCTCGCTTTGTTGAAGAAAAAGCAAAAGGTATCATGGCTAGAAAGAGCGTTCATGAGCCACTTCAAACAGGTATCAAAGCGATCGATGCACTTGTGCCAATCGGTAGAGGCCAAAGAGAGCTAATCATCGGCGACCGCCAAACTGGTAAAACAACAGTTGCTATCGATACTATCATCAACCAAAAAGGTCAAGATGTTGTTTGTATCTACGTAGCTATCGGTCAAAAACAATCAACCGTTGCTCAAGTCGTTAAAAAACTTGAAGAATATGGCGCTATGGACTACACGATAGTTGTAAATGCTGGTGCTAGTGACGCAGCTGCGCTTCAATACCTTGCACCATACGCTGGCGTAACAATGGGTGAATACTTTAGAGACAACTCTCGCCACGCGTTAATCATCTATGATGACTTGTCAAAACATGCGGTTGCTTACCGTGAGATGTCTTTGATCTTAAGAAGACCACCAGGTCGTGAAGCTTACCCAGGTGACGTTTTCTACCTTCACTCAAGACTTCTAGAAAGAGCAAGTAAGCTAAATGACGCGCTAGGTGCCGGATCTTTAACAGCTCTACCTATTATCGAGACACAAGCAGGCGACGTTTCAGCTTATATTCCAACAAACGTTATTTCTATTACAGATGGTCAAATTTTCCTTGAGAGCGACCTATTTAACTCAGGTATCCGCCCAGCGATCAACGTTGGTCTTTCTGTATCTCGTGTCGGTGGTGCAGCTCAGATCAAAGCTATCAAGCAAGTTTCTGGTACGTTAAGACTAGACCTTGCTCAGTACCGCGAACTACAAGCTTTTGCTCAGTTTGCAAGCGATCTTGACGAGAGCTCAAGAAAACAACTAGAGCGCGGACAAAAGATGGTTGAAGTACTAAAACAACCTCCATATTCTCCGCTTCCAGTTGAGAATCAAGTAGTTATTATATTTGCTGGTGCTAAGGGCTATTTAGATGACGTTGCAACTACAAATGTAACAAAATTTGAAGCTGAGCTATATCCATATATCGAGGCAAAATACCCTGAAATTTTTGAGCAGATCAGAACTAAAAAGGTTCTTGATAAAGAAGTAGAAGAAATTTTACATAAAGCGTTGAAAGATTTTAAAGCGACTTTTGCCGCTAACTAGGGCTAAGATATGTCAAATTTAAAAGATATAAAACGAAAGATCAAGAGCGTCCAGAACACTCAAAAGACGACGCGTGCGATGAAGCTTGTCTCAACAGCAAAGCTTCGCAAAGCTGAAGAGGCTGCACGCTACTCTAGAGTCTACGCACTTAAGATCAATGAGGTTTTATCGGAGATAGCTTATAAGATCAATCAATACGCTTCAGTTATGACTGAGAGTAAATTTTTTAACACAACAAAGAGTGTAGAAAAGGTTGATATTATATTTGTTACCGCTGATAAAGGGCTTTGCGGTGGCTTTAATGTCCAGACCATAAAGACAGTTAGGCGCATGATCGATGAGCTAAAAGCCAAAAAGATCAAAGTTAGACTAAGAGCTGTTGGTAAAAAAGGCATTGAATTTTTCAATTTCCAAGGCGTTGAACTACTTGAGACTTATGTTGGAGCTAGCTCTTCTCCTACATATGAAAAAGCTCAAAAGATCATAAAAGATGCCATTGATGACTTTACAAATGGTATAACAGATAAGGTTGTGCTAATACACAATGGCTATAAAAATATGATTTCTCAAGAGATTAGAGTAAATGATATTGTGCCTATTGAGCCGTCTAAGATAGTTGCGGTTGAGACAAATTCTTTGATGGAATTTGAGCCAGAGGACAACTATACTAAGATTATGGATGAATTGCTTAATAAATATTTTGAGTATAGTATGTATTATGCTTTAGTTGACTCTTTAGCGGCTGAGCACAGCGCTAGAATGCAAGCTATGGATAATGCAACAAACAATGCTAAACAACGCGTCAAACAGTTAAATCTTGCTTACAACAAAGCAAGACAAGAGTCTATTACCACTGAGCTTATCGAGATCATCAGTGGTGTTGAATCAATGAAATAAAAGGAGTATGAATGAAGGGTGTTATTAGTCAAGTTATGGGCCCTGTGGTCGATGTTGACTTTAATGACTACTTGCCGAAGATCAATGAAGCTATCGAAGTTTTCTTTGAGGTTGAGGGCAAGAAACATAAACTAATATTAGAAGTTGCTGCTCACCTAGGTGATAATAGAGTTAGAACGATCGCTATGGATATGAGTGAGGGTCTGACTCGTGGTTTAGAGGCTAAAGCGCTTGGTGCACCTATAAGTGTGCCAGTTGGCGAAAAGGTTTTGGGTAGAATTTTTAACGTAGTTGGCGATTTGATCGACGAGGGCGAGGGTATAAATTTTGATAAGCACTGGTCTATCCACCGCGATCCTCCTCCATTTGAAGAGCAAAGTACAAAGAGCGAAATTTTCGAAACTGGTATCAAGGTAGTTGATCTTCTAGCTCCTTATGCAAAGGGTGGTAAAGTTGGTCTATTTGGTGGTGCCGGTGTTGGTAAAACAGTTATTATTATGGAGCTTATCCACAACGTTGCGTTTAAGCATAGCGGTTACTCTGTATTTGCAGGCGTTGGCGAGAGAACTCGTGAAGGAAACGACCTTTATCACGAAATGAAAGAAAGTAACGTTTTGGATAAAGTTGCCTTGTGCTATGGCCAAATGAACGAGCCACCAGGAGCAAGAAACCGTATCGCACTAACTGGACTTACAATGGCTGAGTACTTCCGTGATGAGATGGGACTTGATGTTTTGATGTTTATCGATAACATATTCCGTTTCTCTCAATCAGGCGCAGAGATGTCAGCTCTACTTGGACGTATCCCATCAGCTGTTGGTTATCAGCCAACTCTTGCAAGTGAGATGGGTAAATTCCAAGAGAGGATCACATCAACTAAAAAAGGTTCGATTACCTCTGTTCAAGCTGTTTATGTTCCAGCGGACGACCTTACAGACCCGGCTCCTGCAACTGTTTTTGCTCACCTTGATGCTACGACAGTTCTTAACAGATCGATTGCAGAAAAAGGTATCTATCCAGCTGTTGATCCACTTGATTCAACATCAAGAATGCTCGATCCTCAAATTTTAGGAGCAGATCACTATAAGGTAGCTCGCGGCGTTCAAGCTGTGCTTCAAAAATATAAAGACCTTCAAGATATCATCGCTATCCTTGGTATGGACGAGCTTAGCGAAGAAGATAAGCTAACAGTTGATAGAGCAAGAAAGATAGAAAGATTCTTGTCTCAACCATTCTTCGTTGCTGAAGTATTTACAGGTAGCCCTGGCAAATATGTAAGTCTTGACGAAAATATCGCTGGCTTTAAGGGAATTTTAGAAGGTAAATATGATCATCTACCAGAAGCAGCATTTTATATGGTTGGAAATATAGATGAGGCTTTAGCTAAAGCTGAAAAACTTAAGGCTTAAATTTAAAAAGGAAGCGTAATGGATAAATTACATTTAGAGATCGTAACTCCTCAAGGTCAGATATTTAATGATGACGTGAGTAGTGTAGTGCTTCCAGGTAGCGAGGGTGAGTTTGGTGTTTTGCCAAACCACGCCTCATTAATATCTCTTTTAAAAGCAGGTATTATAGATATAGAAGATAAGCATAAAAAGCATGATGTAGTTGCTATTAACTGGGGCTATGCAAAGATCGACGAAGGCAAGGTAGTTATACTAGCTGACGGTGCGGTCTATGTCTCTGGCAATAGCGAAAGTGAGCTTGCAAATTCATTAGAAGCTGCTAGAAATTTGATAGAGAGTATGAGCAGTGATACAAATGCTTTTGCAGCAACTATATCAAAAATGGAAAATGTAGTGAGAGCAAGATAAGTGGGCGGAATAGATATATTTTTAAATTACATTCAAAGAAGTAGCTTTATTACAATTATAGTTTTAACTTGGTTGTCAATATATTTTATAGTTAGTTTTACAATTCTTTTTTCAAGAATGGCTGGCATAGGAGCTTGGCAAAAACGCGAGCAAAATGCGCTAGAAGCACTACTTATGGGCGCTAAAAATATACCAAATGACTCATCTTTAAAGAAGTGTGCAAGTGGTAGAATTTCGAAAGAAAAGCTAAATGTTTGCATAAGCATTGCCGAAAAAAATGCTACAAGTGGGCTTACATGGCTTAGTGTAATAGCTTCTACTTCTCCATTTATCGGTCTTTTTGGAACAGTTGTATCTATCTTGGAGACATTTTCACAGCTAGGAAATGGTGCAGGTTCATCTCTTGGAGTTATAGCCCCAGCTATTTCAGAAGCGCTTGTTGCGACAGGTTGTGGAATTTTTGTTGCGATCCCAGCATATACATTTAACTTGCTTATAAAAAGAAAAGCTTACGAATTAATGAGCGTTATCGAGCGTCAAGCTGACGTTATGATAGCACTTAAAAAAGATGACGAGACGTTATAGATGGCTCTTAAATTTGACGACGAAACACCAGAGTTAAACATAACGCCTCTTGTTGATATCATGCTTGTTTTGTTGGCTATTTTAATGGTTACAATGCCAACTATAACATATCAAGAAGATATAACATTGCCAGATGGCTCAAAGGCAAAAACATCTACGTCTAAACAAAAAGATCTTATAGTCTCTATAAATGCACAAGGACAAGTTAGAATAGATCAAAGTACAATGAGCCTTGCAGAACTTCCAGATAACATTGCACTAATGAGTGCAAAATATGATAAAACCTCGCCTATATACATAAAGGCTGATAAAAATTTAAAATACGATGATGTTATGTTTGTATTAAAGACTTTAAAAGGTGCTGGTTTTAATAAAGTAGCTTTAGAGACAAACGGTTAAGATGCCTAATAAAGTTAAATTTCCAACGCTTAGTTCATTTTTTGTAGCGTTTTGTATTTACATTATCATTGTGCTTGCTTTGTTTATAAAGCTTACTTTTTTTAGCGAACCTCCTAAAAAATATACTGATGACAAAGATGCTATTATGGATGTAGTTATGGTTGATAGAGAAGTTGATCAAACCATAAAAGCGCCAAAACAAGCAAAAGAGGTCGTAAAAGAGACAAAACCAGAACCTAAAAAAGAGTCAGAAGAAGATAAACAAGAGACTACAAATAAACCTGTTGTGCCAGATGAGCCATTACCAACCCCAAGCTTGCCAACTCCTCCAAAAGAAGAGCCAAAACCTGAGCCTAAAAAACCAGAACCAAAGCCTGAAATCCCAAAACCTAGCGAAGAGCCTAAAGAGGATGTCAAACCAGAGCCAAAACCTGAACCTAAACCTACGCCAAAGCCAGTTGAAAAGCCAAAACCAAAAGAGCCAAATATAAAAGATCTCTTTAGCGACATAGACTCGACTAAGCTTAAAAAAGATGATGGTATAAAAAAGGCTGAGAATAAAGTGCAAAGTCGCAAAAAAAGCGAGGCTTCTAGCTCAAAAGCTGCAAAAGAGGCTAGCGACATAATTAAGAGTTTAAAGATAGATCAAAACCCAACAGCTCCAAAGTCACAAATGACCGGCACTTATGATCCATTGATGGGAGCCATAACAAAACAAATTCAAAGAAGATGGCAAAGCTATAAAGCTGACTCTGCAAACCTTGCCAAAGTAAAAGTCATGATAGATCAGAGTGGAAATTTCAGCTATGAAATTTTAGAGCTATCATATAATGAAGAGTTTAATGCAAAGGTTAGAGAGTGTCTGGAAAAGCTTACTGCAGAGAAATTTCCATTTAATCCAGACAAAAGTACTACTTTTAATTTAAATTTAGAAGATAAAATAAACTAAAATTTATAAATTTACGGAGTAGAGATGAAGAAAATTTTTCTTTTTTTGTGCGTTGCTCTAGGGCTTTATGCTGCTGATGCGACGATATCTGTTATCAACCAAGGTGTTGCTTTGCCAAAGATAGCTTTGCAAGATGCAACTACAGCTGTTAGTGATGCAGGCTTTAAAGATAAATTCTTTAAGATCATGCTAGGTGACTTGAAAGTTAGCTCAGACTTTGAGGTTATCGAAGATCATGTGCCTTCAACCTATGAGGGAACAGCAGCTACAAATACAATGAGCGACAAAGGTGTTGAGCTTATCTTTAGATATGCTCTTGAGGGTTCTATGGGCTCACCTCTTACTTTAAGAGTAAAACTCATCGATGCTAAAACTGCAACTACAAGGTATGAGAGAGTATATAACATGCCTGATGGCGCGAAGTATCCGTTTTTGGCACACAAAAGTATAGTTGAGCTAACAAATGAGCTAAATTTACCACCAGTTGGCTGGATGGAGAAATTTATCATCCTAGCAAAATACACTTCGGCTCGCCAAAGCTCTATTATAGTGGCTGATTACACACTTACGTATCAAAAGACGATCGTAAGCGGCGGTCTAAATATCTTCCCTAAATGGGCAGGCGCTGATCAGAGTAAATTTTACTATACATCTTATGTAAATAATAGACCAACTTTGTTTAGATATGATCTAAATTCAGGCACTAAAACAAAGATAATAGATAGTATGGGTATGCTTATAGCATCTGATGTTAGCAAAGATGGAAGTAAAATTCTATTAACTATGGCTCCAAAAGATCAACCAGATATTTTCATCTATAATACAGGTAGCAAAAATTTAACTCAGATCACAAACTATCCAGGCATTGATGTAAATGGAAATTTCGTAGATAATGACAGTAGGATAGTTTTTGTCTCAGATAGACTTGGATATCCAAACATCTTTGCAACACCTGCAACTTCAGGCGGAAGTGTTGAGCAAATGGTGTTTCATGGCAAAAATAATAACTCAGTAAGCACTTTTGAAAACTATGTAGTTTATTCAAGTAGAGAGGCTAGTGGTGGCTTTAATATCTATCTAATCTCAACTCAAACTGATTTTATTCGCCAGCTTACAGCAAATGGTAAAAATAACTATCCAAGATTTTCAAGTGATGGTCAAAGTGTTGTTTTTATCAAAGAACTTGGCGGTCAAAGCTCGCTTGGCGTTGTTAGATTAAATGAGAACAGGAGTTTCCAATTTCCACTAAAAGTAGGTAAAATTCAATCTATTGATTGGTAATATTCTGGTAATATTTAAAAAAAATATGTTATAATTCGACCAAATTTTTCAAAAAGGATATGGAATGAAAAAAGTAGTTCTAGCAAGTGTTGCAGTTGCAACTTTATTGTTGAGCGGTTGTAGCTCTAAAAACCCTGAAGTTGATATGAATGCAAATTCAAATCAATCTGCAGATAACTCAGGTAGCATGAGTGATGCTGATAGATTAGCAGCTCTTATCGCTAACATCGAGAGCCAAGTTAAAAGTGTATACTTTGACTTTGATAAATTTAATATCAAAGCTGACCAACAAGGTGTTGTTAGCTCAAATGCATCAGTATTTAACCAAGCTGACGCTCAAGCTCTTTCTATAAAAGTAGAAGGTAACTGCGACGAGTGGGGTACAGATGAGTATAACTATGCTCTTGGTCTAAAACGTGCTAAAAGTGCTAAAGACGCTCTTGTAAGAAATGGCGTTAGCGCTGATAGAATCGCTGTAGTAAGCTTTGGCGAAAGCAACCCAGTTTGTACAGACAAAACAAAAGCTTGCGACGCTCAAAACAGACGTGCAGATTTCAAAGTACTTCCTTAATCTGTAAGTAATAATGAATAAAAAAATAATCATTGCGGCTCTTCTTGGAGCCGCTTTCTCTATAGGTTCAGCTCAAGAAGTTTCAGCATTTGACGCAGGTAATATGGATAGCGCAAATCCATATGGACTAACAGATGATGAAAAAGCAACTCTAAGCAACAAAAGAAGCGTTCAAAATATCGAAGAAAACATGGATAATGTTTCAGAACAACTTCAAGGTTTGCAAAGCTTGATCGAGAGCATGAGTGCTAGGATGAACAAGCTTGAGCAAAGAATGAACGATATCGAAACCAAAGTCAATGGCGGTATAAGCGATTCTGGTGTAAGTTTGACATCATTAAAAGCTTATGTTGATGAGACTAGGGATATACAAGATAAAAATTATAAAAATATTACTGCTGCCTTAAATAAATTAGGTGCGATAATGGATAAAAATGCTGCTCAACCAAAGCAAAATGCAAATCCAAAACAACAAAATAAGCCAACTTCAAATTTTAGTGGCAAAAGTGACAAAGACATTTTAGCTGATGGCATTAAGCTTTTAAATTCTGGCAATAGCACAGAAGCAGCTGAATATTTTGAGTATCTAAACAAAAAAGGCTATAAAACTGGCGCTTCAAACTACTATTTAGGCGAAGTCGCATATAGCCAAAAATCATATAGCACAGCTATACAATACTACAAAAAAAGCATACAAAGCGAAGACAAAGCTGACTATACACCAAAGCTTTTATACCACACAGCTATAAGCTTTGACAAGATAGGCGACACGCAAAGCGCAAATAGATTTTACAAGGCTTTGAAAGTAGGCTATCCAGATAGCAAAGAAGCCAAAGCCGCTCCTAACAGAAACTAAAATTTACTCTTTTTTAGATATAATCTCACATTAATCAAAACTAAATTCCAAGGAGATTATTGTGAGTAAAGATCAAGTTATAACAATGTTTTATGAGCTAAAAGACGCTAATAGTGGCGAAATTTTAGAGTCAAATATGCAAGAAGGTGGTCAAATTTCTTTTATTACAGGACATGGCCACATTATAGAAAAGCTTGAAGAAGAAGTTAGCAAATTAAAATCAGGCGACAAGGCTACTATAAATATCAAAGCAGCTGAGGGTTGTGGCGAATACAATAAAGATGCCATCCAGTCACTTCCAAAAGAGCAATTTGCTGGTATAGACCTACATGAAGGCATGGAACTTTTTGGTCAAAATGAAGATGGCTCAAGCGTTCGCGTCATCGTTAAAGAGATCAAAGATGACGAAGTAACAGTTGATTTTAACCATCCATACGCTGGCAAAGATTTGCTATTTAATGTTGAAATTTTAGAAGTTAGAGACGCAACTGAAGATGAAAAAGCAACTGGCATGGTAGCAGGCGCTCACACTTGCGGTTGTGGCGGACACGATCATGATCACGAGCATGAGTGCTGCGGCGGCCACGGACATGGCGAAGGTGGTTGCGGTTGTGGCGGTCACGGACATCATCACCACTAAGAAGCCAAAATGAAGAAATTTGCTTTTATTTTTGCGGGCCAAGGCTCGCAAAATATTGGTATGGGAAAAGAATTTTACGAAAATTTCTCTTCAGCCGAGCTACTTTTAAACGACGCCTGCAACCAAACTGGCATTGATTTTAAAGAGCTTTTATTTACACAAAACGACAAACTAGACAAGACAGAATTTACCCAACCTGCCATCGTTTTAAACTCGCTTATGAGCTACTTAGCATTTTCAAATTTCATAAAAGCCAAGCCAGAATTTAGCCTAGGTCACTCACTCGGAGAATTTACTGCTCTTGCAGTTAGTGGCGCATTTAGCTTTGTAGATGCCATTAGACTTGTAAATTTGCGTGGTAAATTTATGCAAGAAGCGTGCGTTGGTAAAGATGCTGGCATGATGGTAGTGCTTGGACTTAGCGACGAAGTCGTTGAAGGGATTTGTAAAGAAGCACAGGATGAGGGCTTGCAAATTTACGCCGCAAACTACAACTGCGATGGTCAGATAGTAGTAGCTGGCGTGAGAGCTGACCTTGCAAAATACGAGGCAAAATTTAAAGAAGCAGGTGCAAAAAGAGCGATGCTTTTAAATATGTCGGTAGCTAGCCACTGCCCGATACTTGAGCCTGCTAGCGTGAAACTAGCAAACGAGCTTGAGGGCGTTTTGGCTGCGAATTTTGCCCCAGTCGTTTCAAACGTAAATGCAAAAATTTACACTGATAAAAACGAAGCGCTAGTACTTTTAAAAGAGCAGCTAACGCATCCAGTTCGCTACAAGCAAAGCATCAAAAACTACGAAAACGAGGTTGATTGCTTTATTGAGCTAGGTGCTGCGACACTAAAAGGCATAAACAAAAAGATCACAGAAAAACCGACATACAGCGTCACTGACATGGCGAGCCTTGAAGAGGTTGTGAAGATTTTGGAGGAGAGATGATAGCGATACTTGGAGCGATGCAAGAGGAGATAACGCCGATCCTTGAGATGGTTGGCGAGTATAAAACTACCGAATATGCAAATAATAAATTTTACGAGGCAAACTACAAAGGCAAAGATCTAGTCATCGCCTACTCAAAGATCGGCAAGGTAAATGCGGCGATCACTGCGACCTTGATGATAGAGAAATTTAAGGCCTCAAAGCTGCTTTTTACAGGCGTTGCTGGCTCACTTGATGAGAGCTTAAAGATAGGCGATATGCTATATGCCACTAGCCTTGTGCAACACGACCTTGACATCACGGCTTTTGGACATCCATACGGCTTTGTGCCAGGGACAAGCATCTTTGTAAAAAGCGATGAAGGTCTAAATGAGCTAGCTAAAAATGTCGCTAGCAAAAAGGGCATGAGCCTAAATTCAGGTATCATCGCAACTGGCGATCAGTTCATCTGTGACAACGAGAAAAAAGAGTGGATCAAAAAGATATTTAACGCGAGTGCTACCGAGATGGAGGGTGCGAGCGTTGCGCTAGTTTGTGAGACGCTTGGCGTGCCATTTTTCATCCTTAGAGCCATCAGCGACGGAGCTGGCAATGAGGCTGAATTTGACTTTGATAAATTCTTACAAGACTCAGCAAACGTCAGCGCTAAATTTATCCTAGAAATGGTGGAGAGCTTATGATAGAGCTTAGCAAAAGGCTGCTTAGGCAGGTTGGCCAAACAAACGCTAGATATAAGATGATAGAGGGCGGGGATAAGATATTGCTTGGTCTTAGCGGCGGCAAAGATAGCCTCGCACTCGCTCACGTGCTAAAGCACATCCAAAACGTCACGCCTGAGAAATTTGAGTTTAAGGCAGTGACGCTAAGCTACGGCATGGGCGAGGACTACGCATATCTTACCAAGCACTGCAACGAGCATGGCATAGAGCACGAGGTGATCGATAGCTCGATATTTGAGATATCAAAGGAGAAGATCCGCAAAAATTCTAGCTTTTGTAGCTTTTTTTCGCGCATGAGAAGAGGGTATCTTTACACCTATGCGCTAAAGCACGGCTTTAACAAGCTTGCGATCGCTCACCACTTAGACGATGCAGCAGAGAGCTTTTTTATGAATTTCACCTACAATGGCGCGCTAAGGACGCTTGCTCCAAAATACAAAGCAAAAAATGGCATCGTCGTTATCAGGCCATTTATCTTTGTGCGCGAAAGACAACTTCGCGAAAATGCGATCAAAAATGAGCTAAGAGTTATTGGCGATGAGGCGTGTCCTGCGATGAGATTTGACGTGAAGATGCCACACGCTAGATATGAGACCAAGCAGCTTTTGGCAAATTTAGAAAAAGAAAATCCAAAGCTTTTTACGTCGCTTAAAGCAGCATTTGAAAACATCCACACAGATACATTTTTTGGTATCAACGAAGGCAGTGAAGAGTAAATTTAACTCTTCATTTTTGCCCTTAAAGCTAAATTTACAACCAAATTTCTTACAACACATCCAAAAAGCAAAAAACTCATTTTTAAGTAGGAACGTCCCTTGCTTATTAAATATAAATTTGATAAGTAAGGATGAAAAATGAGCATTTTTAGTGTTAGTACGCAAAAGTATAGCTCAGTAGCTACTGAAGCAAAAGCAAGGAAACTTCAAAAAGAGCAGTCCGAAAGCGCCAAATTTCAAAACGCTCTTGCAAATAATGAAAAAACAAAAGACATTGCACAAAATTTACAAAGACTTGAGCTTACAAAAGATACTCAGCAAAGCATTTATAGCGTGAAATTTAAAGATAAAAATGAACTTGGCTATCAAAGCGACAAGGCTGGCTTTATGGATGCTAGCTTTAATAAAGCAGCCGGCTTGCCACAGGACTTTAAGCTTCACAAAAGCACGTTGAAAGAATTTCTAAACTTCGCAACAAAGCAAAATAACATAAATAGCGTCCTTTACAGCAACGCAAGCGGCAAGCTTTTTGACAATGACGTCTTTGAAAATATCGACATTGCAGACACGATAGGTCAGTATTACGCCATTTTTTCTCAGGTGATGGGCAAGAGTTTAAACAAAGATAGTTTTACAGATAGCGACCTAGCAAATCTGCCAAAAGGCTACATCTCGCAAGGGATGAAAGGTATCGATTTTAACGCAGATTTGAGTGATAGATCAAATATTGATTTTTTAAATAGTCGCAAAAATGAGGTCGTGACAAACATCTTTAGTAGTGAGGATGAAATGAAGCTCGCATCAAATTTAAGCGAAGATCTAGCAAAGCTAGGCATAAAAACGAACCTCAAAAAGCTAAATTTTGCAAATTTAGAGCAGGAAAACACTGGTGGCTTTAGCCCAGACATTTCTTACTATAAAACGGAGTCTGGTTACAAAAAAGAGGCTTTGTTTATTAGTTTTCTAAAGTCAGAAAACCCCGCGATCCTAGAGGGCGGGGAGACTGCGCTAAAGCCTGAAGTCTTGCTAAATAACGCTTTCATCGCTGCCCAGACGAAGGATCATAGAAGCAAAAGTTTGAGCGATGTGGCTAGCCTTAAAAAGCTAGCAGAAGATAGAGAAAATTTTAAAAATTTAGTGCTTGAGCTACTAAAAAATAGCACCCTAAAGCCAAGCGAGGATAATATAAATTTAGCTTTTAATGAGCTAAATCAAATTTATACTTTAGGCAGGCAAAAGTAGTTTGGGAATCTCTTAAGATCGGCGTTTGCTCTAGCCAAAGTAGCTAAATTTACTAGGTAAATCTTTTCATAAAAAAGACGATATCTTTGGTATGAAGCTAAAAGGATATTAGATGATAAACGCACTTGGTAGCTACCCCTTAAATTTAGAGCAGAACATAAAGGTATCAACCAAAGCTTCTGCAAACCAAACTAGCTCTCTAGTTTTAGGCTACAAGGTAGATAAAGATGGCTATTTTACAGATGAGTTTAATAAACAAGCTGGCATCCCAAGCGAATATAAAATTCACTCAAGCACGCTGGAGTCGTTAGTAAATGTTGCAGAAGGGACTTCATTTTTTAGTCGCACCTTTAAAAGCATAGATATAGCAAAGACTGCTGGCAATGCTTATAAAATCCTCTCACAAGTAGTTGGCGAAGACACGCTAAATTCAAAAGAAAGCTTTAGCTTAGATGAGATAAGAAATTTCCCTCAAGGCTTTGAGTATAACCGCCAAAGCATGCAAGTAACAAAAATTCATAATTCCATTTATGACTTTGATGCAGCTGCTTCTAGCTTTAACTACAAAGAGTCAAACAAGCAGATGATAAGCACGCTCTTTTTCAACCCAAGCTTTAGCGGTGGAGACGGCAGGCAGCCACTAAAGCCAACAACAGATATCTTTAACAACAACAATGGTGGCAAGGAGAGTGTGGGAAGTGGTGTTTTTATCGATCCGCACGGCGAAAGATATACTAATAAAGATGGCTCTATAACCAAAGGTGGCCTTTTAGCAGCCGTCATAAATAGCAACCTTGACGTAAAAGAAGGTGAAACCACCGTTTTTGGAAAGAAGCAAGGCTTTGATAAGAGCGTAGATAGCAAAGAATTTAGTAGAGCATTTGAACTATTTGAGCTTATGGGTGAGATGAAATTTGGAGCAAATTTCAACAAAGCAAGCGACTCTGATCTAGCTGGTATGCCTGCATATATGCAAGAGTATGTTAAGTATAAAAGAGACCTTGTCTATGTAGATCTTACGACTGGGTTTGTTGGTAAGTATTCAGACGAAGAAGACGAACTCTCATTTAAAAAGATGATGGAGCATAATCTAAAAATGCTAAAGCTACTCTTTGGCGAGATAGACAAAGATGGCAAAAAGAGCAAGGACTTTATGGATAGCTTTTTGAAATTTAGTATGCCACCTTTAAATTTAGTAAAAGAGCTAAATGAAAACTCAGCTGGAAAATATCTAGTAGATATGCTTGGTATAAAAAGAGATGTTGATATAAAGGCGTAGGGGGAGTTGAAATGATAACTAGCATAAACGGACTTAGCAACACATCGATACAAGATAAAAAAGAAAATGCAAAAATGTCAAAGGAGCAAGAAAAGGCTCTAATTGATTCATATATGCAAAATTTAATAATTGATAATGTTGAAAAATATATCAAGGAAGACAGAAGTAGTAAAAACTGGATAACAGAAACCATAGAGAAGATAGACAATATGCTCTCCGAAAAGTATAGCTATACCATTAATGAAAGGCGAGCTTTATTATCAAAATATCCAGAGAACTTAGAGGAATTTGAAATCAATGTATTACAATCTCACATGGACTGGTTGCTTTCTAACTCAGTAGATGGCAAGCCAACAATATCTGGGCTAATGGTTGGTATCGGCACAAAAGAAGAAGAGGCTGAGCTAGAAGATTTTATGAACTCGTTTCCTGAAGATACAATGATGAGTAATGATGGTGCTAGATTGTTTGCTAGAGCAGATCTAAGCATAGAAGAGTTTAAGAAGCTTTATAGAGAAGATGTAGAAAAAACTACAAAAGAGCATAAAGAATTTCTGGCTAAACTACACAAAGAAGAGCAAGAATATAACGCAAATTTTGCCAAAGAACAAAGCGAGAAGAAATTTAAACCTATGCAGGTTAAGAAGAAGTATGAGACCTATGATATAAACAAGGATCAAAAATTTCTCTATGCAAGAGAGCTTTTAAATTTCAAAGAGAAAAGAGGCATAGATGTCTTAGAGCTTATGCAAAAGATAGATAAGAAGCAAATTTTAAATAAGATGGCTTGATAAATAAAGCAGAGCTATGATCATTCTCTACCTTGTCATAGGATGACTTAGTAGCAACTTGCACTAAATACAAAGATAAATTTAAACTTTTTTATCGACAACCTTTTTACCATTTTCTTCAAGTTTTTGCATAATGCGAAGCACATCTATACCTCGTTCTCTCTCAAGTTCTTGAAGCTTGAGCAAATATGAAAATTTTTCATCCTTAGTAATGTCATAAGTTTCAGTGTTTTTGCTTTCAGCTTGGATAGGAGTAAATTTCTTCTCTTTGGTGTCGTCTTTTTCTTCTTCAACGCTCTCTATATCCTGAAGACCTTTTTCATTCATCTCTTTTAGTATATTGACAGCATTTTTAGCATCTTCGCCAGATAAAGTTATATTAAACCGCTCTTTTAGTGTATATTTAGCCCACTCCTCTTTAAACTCATCAACGCTCATATCGCTATCAAGCAGATCAACAGTCCTTGAGTTTTGCATAAATAGCAGCTGGCTATTACCACGATATTCATTTAAAAATTCATTTACAGTGTATGGGGTATCTCTTAAAATTTTTGGCTTATCATTGTCTGGTTTTGCTTGCTGACCTTGTATATACTCTACAAACAAACCCTTGCTTTCATTTATGAAATTTTTAAGATCCGATAGCTGCTCGCTTGTAAAATCAGGATCATAGCCTCTAAGCTTTCCTATGATAGTGACTTTTGCTTCATCGCCTTTTGTAAAGCCAGATAGCGGATATATGTGTCTATCATAAGCCGCAGCTTGAGCTTTTCTATCTAGCCTTGCGTATTTAGGAAAGCTCATACCATATCCCATATTGTTATCAAGGATATCGTTTATATCGTTAAATTTAAACCCCATCTCACTAGCTATGTGCTCTCTAGACAGATAAGGATATGGCGAGCTAGAAATTTGCATTTTACTATCCTTAGTAAATTTTAAATTACTCAACGATTTTTCAAAATTTATTTGAGTGAAATCTTCTTGGTTTGTAAATCGACCTTTTAACAATTTGGTTTATATATAGTCTATCTTCACACAAAATGCTCCCCTGTTGATAAAAATTTACGGCACAACTTTTGCTTACTCTTTGAAGTAAATTTCAAGGAGTAAGCTATGAAAGTCTCTTATAACTCCATCTTAACAAAACAGCACTACCAAAAACATACAAAAAGCGAAGGCTTTGCAAATTTCTTACCTAACACTCCAAATATAAATTCGATCAACCAAACCACTACTCCTAAGAATGACTTTGTTTCATCTAGCGCTATCGACTCTCTTTATCAGGCTAAATTTACTTCACAAGAGGGTTATGGATATAGTGTAGATGCTAAAGGATTTATGGGAGCTGACTTTAACAAGGCAGCAGGCCTGCCACAGGACTTTAAAATCCACAAAAGCACACTTGATGCTATAGTGCTGCACAATCAAAAACATCCAAACTTTACAAATTTTTCAATGAATACAAAAAAAGATAATGCGCTCTTTGGAGAGGATAGCTTTGCAAATATCGATCTAGCAAATACTATCAAGCAATACTATAAAATTTTTGATCAAATTTCAGCTGGAGTTATTAGTAAGGGTAAAGAATTTTACTCAAATGAAGATCTGGCAAAGATGCCAAAGGGCTACTTTTCAAAAGATAAAAAAATGGATCATTTCGAATATCTAATGGGTAGGATGTCAAGTGATGAGATAGATGGACTAACCGATAGAAGCAATGAAAAGATAACTCATATCTTTAGGACAGCCCAAGACGCAGAAGATGCACATAGGTTATGGGATGATCTAAGCGATATAAATGTAGAAGTCAATGGAAATTTTCTTGACTTCTCTCCAGAAGTGATGACAACTGAGCATACTATCCCTTATATGTGGGTTAGTAGTGCTGGGTATGACTTCAAGCCTGATATGTCTGTATATGATAACGAACAAGGCTATACAAAGGAGCAAATCTTTGTAGCATTTTTAAAAAACGAGCAAGGTCTTGTGTTGCAAGGTGGCACAACAAGGATAACTGATGAGGCTCGCAATGTATATAGAGACAAACTCATACTTACAAAGCAAGATAGAAGCGAGATAGGCATACCAAAGGCTTATTATGATGAGATACTGTCTGGCAAGAAAGATATAAAAGATATACTAGCTAGGATTTTAAAGCTTAGAAATTTAGAGCTTAAAAAAGATCAAACGCTTGAGGGGCTAGCAAATAAAATAATGGACGTTTTAAAAGAATTTGATGAGAGGACGAAGGTAAAAGCCTAAAGTCCGTCAAGTAAAATTTTATAAAGGCGGTTTATCTCATCGTCATTTAGCTCGATCGTGCTTTTTGTATCAAACAAATTTTTGATCTTGCTAGCGTCAAATTCGCTCCTATCAAGGCAGTGCTTGTGAGATGGCAAAAAGCCACGAGTGAGGCAAAGCTCGCTTTCTATCTCCTCGTCGCAGATAAAGCACTCAAGCTCGCTGTGAAGCCTGCCTTCATACTCTAAAATTTTGACGTAGCTTTCGATGATAAGGCGCTTTGGGTTTTGTAGCTGCATCTGTTTGGCGCAGCGATCAAGCTCAAAAAAGTAAATTTCATCGAGCTGCTCGACCTCTTTTAGATGATCATAAAGTAGGCGCATAAACTGCTGCCAAATGATGAGTTTGTCGCGCTCTAGCAGCCATTTAAAGCCAAGGTGAAGTATGCTTCTAAGCTTTGGTAGAAATTTCGCCTCTTGCTCGAGCTCAAAGTCGATCTTGTAGCCAGTCATGATGTTTGAGTGGCGAGCGCCAAAAAATCTATATGACTTTACGAGCAAATTTGGCGTTAGCACAAAGACTAAAAGGTCCTCGTCTCTGACCTTTTGCACGCGCAGGATGTAGCCTTGCATCTAGGCAAAAAACTCCCTTATGCGCTCTCTCATCACGTGGGCATCTTTGATGAAATTTATATCGTTTCTAAAGGTTGTTGCGCCGTCGATGCCCTTGCTGTATTGGTGCAAATGCTTTCTAAATATGCAAAGTCCGTGCTCGCCGTAGTGCTCGATCATAGCGTCGAAGTGAGCTAGGATGATCTCTTGTTTTAGCGTCTTATCCACGCTACTTTTGGTCTTTATCTCGTGAAATATCCAAGGGTTGCCGATGCTTGCCCTGCCGATCATTAGGGCGTCGCATTTTGTGAGATTTAAAATTTCATCTGCATTTTGCGCGTTGATATCGCCATTTGCAACGACTGGGATTTTCACGCTCGCCTTTACTCTGGCGATCGCTTCATAATCAACCTTTGCAGTGTATCCACCAGCTCTGGTGCGACCATGTACTGCGATATAGTCTGCGCCAGCTTCTTCGCAGGCTTTTGCTATCCGCTCTTCGTTTTTGTCGTTAAAGCCAAGTCTAAATTTAACGCTTAGGCTCTCTTTGTTTGAGACGCTTTTTATGGCTTCGATTATGCTTTGAAGTTTGTCTAGATCGTTTAGCAAAGCCGATCCTGCGCCTTGTCTAACGACCTTTGGCACGGGGCAGCCACAGTTTAGATCGAGCCCATAAATCCCATCAAATTTATTGATTATCAACACGGCTTTTTTTAGATTTTCTATATCGCTACCAGCTATTTGAACGACGTAAGGCTCTTCGTTTGGGGATTTTTTAAGCATTTCAAGGGTTTTGTCACTGCCCTCATAGACCAGAGCATTTGCGCTGATCATCTCGCTAACAGTGACGTCGCAGCCAAATTTCTTGACGACGCTTCGTAACGGCAGGTCAGAAAAGCCAGCAAGTGGCGCTAAGAAAAGTGGCTTTTTGCTAAAGTCTATCATTTAAAAAATAGCGAGCTAGGCACCATTTTGCCGTTATCTCGCAAAAATAGTAAAACCTTTATCTCTTTAAACTCATCAGGGTCGCTACCCTCGATGGCTTCTCTTACTTTATCAAGCATCTGAAGCTCAAATAGCGCATATACGTAGGCTTCATCAGCGTCAGCATGGATGCTTTTTAGCTTCTCAAAGATGCCGATAAATGCGTCTGGTTTTAGTTTATTTTTAAGCATTATAGCTGCTTTGTCGTATTGTGCTTTTGTCACTTTTGCGTTGTTTAAAAGATCGAAAATTTCATCGCTACTTAGGTCGATCTCATCATCTACAAAACGCGTGATAATGGTCATTATATCTTCACTTGCTAGCTCTGGATCGATTTTTTTAATCTCACTAAATGAAGCTGTTTTTATGAGCTTGTTAAAGGCTGCCTTTTTAAGGCTCTCGTTTTGTTCTTGATTTTTAAGCACGTCAAGATAGTAAGTAGGCAGCTGTTCGATCTTGTTTAGCTCGTTTAGGATGTTTAGCTTGCTATCTTTTGCTAGTCTAAATTTCTTTAGATCGACGATCTCTTTGTTTTTTATGCTTTTTATAGTTTGTAATATGTTGTTTATCTCGCCGTCATCGACGCCAACGTCTTTAAGCTCGCCTACTGGTGAGATAGAGCGAGTGAGCTGTGAGGCGATCTTGTAAGTATCGGTTTTAAAGTCTTTGTTACTCTCAAAGCCAAGAAGCGTCTCTTTTGCAAGGTCTTTGTAAAGTTGGCTATCTTTTTTTATCCATTTTTTATATCTATAAAAGGCGTATCCGTGATATGCGATGTGAAGTATGGCAAGGAGCGCCAAAAGAGCTACTGGAAGTGCCACCCAGACAGCTACTGGCAAGGTTATGGCTTGACCTAAGAGCTCAAAGGTGAAGTCTGAACTATTAAGAGAATAGGTAAGTCCTGCAACAACTGCTGTGTAGATGATGCAGTAGACGAGAAATTTTCTGGTTTTCATATTTTCTCCTTAGTTTTTTGCTGTTTTTTCTATTATCTCACGACAAGCTATGCAGTATTTTGCATGCGGTTTTACTTTTAGGCGAGGGACGCCGATCTCCTCTTCGCACATGTCGCAAATTCCATAAGTCTTGTTTGCTATCTTCTCAAGCGCCTCGTCGATCTCCATTAGCTCGGCTCTTTGCTGGGTTGAGATAGACTGCTCTATAAGCTGGTCGGTATTTACTGAGGCGATGTCAAATTCATCGCTTACGCCACTATCTCTTAAACCGCTTACTTCAACTGATGAGTCATAAATATTTTTTTTGATTTGTAATTTTCGCTCCTCAAGTAGCTTTTTGAAAAAATTTAGCTCGTTTTGAGTCATTTTATATTCCTTTATTTGTGATATGGGTGGTTTGCATTTATGCAAAGCCCTCTAAAAATTTGCTCAAAAAGTACGAGCTTGGCGACTTTGTGCGCCATAGTCATCTTGCTTAAGCTTACGACTTTTTGTGCCTTGTTTTTTAGATTTTGGCTAAGCCCATAAGCTCCACCTATAAAAAAATTGATTTGTGAATTTGAGTTTAAAATTTGAGCAAATTCTTGGCTGTCAAGCTGTGAGCCATTTTCATCAAGCATCACGCAAAAGCCTTTTAAATTTGGCTCGTAAATTTCATCATAAGCTCTTAGCGCATCGCTTCTGCCACTACTTTGAGCCTTTGCTATCTTTTCATTAAATATGATTTTATCGTTTATCTTGGCAAATTTTGCACTCATTTTTATATATTCTTGTATCTCGTTTTCAAAGTTGTCACGCGATGATTTTTGAATGCTAAAAACCGAAATTTCCAAACTTACCCTTTGGTTTTTAGCTTTAGCTCAAAGCCAGCTTCGTTTCCAGTTGTCACTTCGCTTTTAGAGATCATAGCTTTGTTATTTGTAAGAAATTTAACCATATCGCTTATATATTTTTTGTGCTCGCTTCTTGGCACGATGTCATCTATGAGGCCATGCTCAAGCAAAAATTCAGCCCTTTGAAAGCCCTCTGGGAGATCAGCGCCTATGGTTTGTTTGATGACCCTTTGTCCTGCAAAGCCTATTAGTGCGCCAGGTTCAGCGATTATTAGATCTCCAAGCCATGCAAATGATGCGCTAACGCCGCCCATCGTAGGATCTGTAAGGATAGAAATATATGGGAGCCTTGCTCTATCAAGAAGTTTTAGGGCTGCTGAAGTCTTTGACATCTGCATCAAAGAAAATGTGCTTTCTTGCATTCTAGCGCCACCAGATGCGCTTACGATGATTAAGGCTTGGCGTTTTTCGATCGCGCGTTTTATCGCTCTTACGATCTTTTCGCCCTCGACTGAAGCTAGTGAGCCGCCCATGAAGCCAAAGTCAAAAACAACTAGCTGGATCTCTTGTCCGTTGCATTTGCCTTCGCCACATATCACTGAGCTTGTGCGTCCTGTTTTTTCTTTATTTTCTGTGATTCTTTTTTTGTATGATTTTTTATCGACAAAATTTAAAGGATCTACTGGTTTTAAATTTGCGTCAAATTCTACAAAGCTACCTTCATCGCAGATCAAATTTATGCGATCATCAGCTTTTAATCTCATGTGATAGCCGCATTTTGGGCATACATTAAAACAAGCTTCAACTTCTTTGTAATACATCAGTGAGTGACAGTTGTCGCATTTTACCCAGTGTGTAGGTGCTTCTTCTGGACGAGGTTGAGCTTTTCTTATCTTTGAAAAAATGTCTGAGAAATTCATCTTTTTACCCACTTATATTAAAAATTGTGGGATTATATCTAATGTTAGCCTTGCTTTTTCTTATATGACTTAAAGTTTGTTTGTTTGTGGGGGATTTAAGGGGCAAACTAGCCCCTTAAAAGTATCTTATTAGAAGCGTCTTCCGATAGTAAATTCAAATGTATTTGTATCATCGCCCTCTTTAGGTTTAAGAGCTTTTGCGAAGATTAGTTGAAGTGGTCCGATAGGTGTTATCCACTCGATACCAGTACCAACTGATGATCTTTTTATCTCATTTAGACTATTTTCGCCGATCATACCATAGTCATAAAATACAACACCACGCATTTTGACACGCTCTATTATAGGGAAGCTCATCTCAACTGAGTTGTTAAATGATGTTTCGCCGCCGTATTCATAGTAGTCGCCATTATATTTTACTTTTGGAGATACGGTTCTGCTCTCATAACCACGTAAGCTTCTTATACCACCAAGGTAAAGCCTTTCGTTGATCGGAGTATAGCCTCTCTCCCAAATTTTGCCAAAGCTTGCTTTATATCTTAAGATAAGATCGTAGTCGATGTATTCTCTAAGACCTAGATAGTAGTTGAAATTTGTGCGGTTTTTAACAAAATCCATATCACCACCAAGTCCTGCTATCTCAAATGATGTGCTAGCTATGATACCGCGTCTTGGCAAGTAGTAATCATCAGTGCTATTATATGTTAAAGCTGGGGTTATAGCACTTTTTATAGCCTTGCCTTCTCTATAAATTTCTTTGCCTGTGTATCTATTTATATCTCTTAGCTCATCGTCTTTTAGAGTAACTTTACTTTGCTCGATGTTATAAGTAAGTGATGCACTTAAATTTCTGGTTAATTTTCTACCAAGCGTTGTGCTAAAGCCATAGCTTCTCTCTTTATATGTTCTCCAGTCATAGTCGTTTGCATAGAGTGTTCCGCCAAGGCTATACTCTGAGTCAAAAATTCTTGGATTTGTAAGACTTATCTGACCTGAAAGCTCTCTATCACTCTTATCAACGCTTACTTGTCCTTGAAGACCAGAGCCAAAGATGTTTGTGTCAGAAAGTGCAGCGTTTAGTAGCAAGCCATCACTACTTCCGTATCCGATACCGCCACTTATCGAGCCAGTTGAGGCCTCTTTTACTTTTACTTTTAGATCGACTGTGTTTTTATCAACCGGATCTTCTTCTATCTCTACATCATCAAAGTAGCTTGTTCTTTTTAGTGCATCTTTTGAGTCTTGAAGGTCGGTTCTACTATATAAATTTCCCTCAGTTAGATATAGCTCACGTCTTACGACACGATCAACTGTTCTATCATTGCCTGAAATTTGAACATTTCTTATATATACTTTTTCGCCCGGATCAACTTCGTAGTCGATATCAACTGTTTTATTTTCATCAAATTTATCAGTCTTTGGATAGACTTTGACAAATGCATAACCCTTGTCAGCGACCATATCGTCAAGCTTTTTCATGTCTTGACGAAGTCTTGCTGAGTTCATCGTATCGCCAGCTTCAAGTCTAAAGTCATCTATAATCTTTTTAGTATCAAGTCCTAGCTCTTCAGGTGCTGTGATGCTTACATTTGAAACCTTATAAGGCTCTCCCTCGTGGATATAGTATGTAAGATCAGCTGTGTAGTTATCAAATGACGCATTTAGATAAGGTGATGAAACAGTCGCGTCTAAATAGCCTTTCTGAAAATATTTATCTTGAATCCTTGCTGGGTCATTTTCAAGCTCGAAAAGTTTAACTTTTCCGTCGTTTCTGCCCCAAAGCCAGCCCATAAATTCTCTACTTTTGTTTGCAACTACTGGCTCGATATCATCATAGTCAAACTCTTTTGCACCGACTAAATTTACCTTTTTGATTATCATATTTTCGCCGCGGTTGATGTTTAGAGTGATGAAAAGTGAGCTGTCGTTGTCTGCAACTGGCTGTTTTTCTACATCTACAACTGTGTCAAAGTAGCCCTTTGACTCGTAGTACTGGCGAATTCTCTCTTTTGTTTTTTCGATAGTTAGCTCATCATACATATTGCCAGGTTTTATGTTGATTAGCGATTCGATCGCAGTTTTGTCGTTTGTCACAACGCCCTTTAGATCGACTCTAGCCACGCTTGGCTTCTCTTTTACTTTTACTAAAAGATTGCCATTACCTGTATCTTCTATGTAGATATCATCAAAATAATTTTGCTTGTATAAATTTGTGATAGCCTTGTCGCTAAGCTTTGGCGTTAGCTCTTGACCGACTTTTAGCCCCATTATCTGAGTGGCTACATCAGGTGAAAGGTGGATTAGACCTTTGAAATTTATTGACTGAATTGTTTGTGCATTTAGACCGCTTAAAGCTAGTGCTAGTAAAAATAATTTCTTTTTCATTAAATTTAACCTAGAGTTTTAGTATAAGTGCGTATAATACCATATTTTATTTTTAAAAAATTTAAATTTTATAATTTTAAAGGTTTTTTATGAAAATAGGTATCATCGGACTTGGTCTTATGGGTGGCTCGCTTGGTCTTGCGTTAAAAGATGAAAAATTAATTTCATGTGTCAGCGGATATGATAAAGATGAAAATCACAGCAAAAAAGCGCTCGAACTTGGCTTGGTACATGAAATTTTAAGCATCGATGAGATGAAAAAGAAGTGTGACATCATCTTTTTGGCTGTGCCAGTCGAAGCCATCGTGAGCATCGTTCAAAATTTAACCGACATTAGCGAAGATACGACGATCATTGATTTTGGCTCGACAAAGCAAAAGATAATAGAAGCCGTGCCAGAAAAAATTCGTAAAAATTTCATCCCAGCTCACCCGATGGCAGGTACCGAGTACTCTGGTCCAGAGGCTGCCTTTAAGTCACTTTACACAGGGGCTACTGTCATAGTTTGCGACTTTGCTGAGAGCGCAGAAAAACATGTAAAAAGAAGCGTTGAGCTATTTTCTTGCCTTTGTATGAAGATCATTTTCATGAGCGCAAAAGAGCATGATCACCACGTGGGTCTTATCTCACATCTGCCTCACGCTATTGCATTTTCGCTTGCTAGCGGGATCTTAAAAGAAGAGGATAAAAGGCACATCGTTGCACTTGGAGGGCCGACATTTAAGGGCATGATACGTGTCGCAAAGAGTTCGCCATTTATGTGGAGTGATATCTTTAAGCAAAATAAAAATAATGTCGTTGCAGCGATAAATATGTTTGAAAAAGAGCTAAATTTGTGCAAAGATATCATAAAAGATGAGCGCTGGGACGAGCTTTTTGACTGGATGAGCGAAGCTAGGGCTGTAAGAGAAATTTTGTAATTAACTAAAAATTTATTGATAAAATGTAAAATTTCGCAAATAAAATTTAAGGTAATAATATATGTATAGACGTGGAATAGGCGGTTTTGGTATTGTTGTAGTTTTACTTGTTTTGATATTGGCTGGTGGCTTTGGCTATGCTTTGATGTCGAAAGACTTTGAGCGAAATGAGCCAATTATCGGCGTTGCTGATAAGGTTTATTGGAACCTTCGCTCGCCTATGAATATCAAATTTAAAGATGACAGCGGCATAAAATTTGTGCGCATTAGCATAAATGACGGCAAAAATGACCTAAATTTACTAAATCAAATCATACAAAATCCAAGCACTGAGCTTGATGTAAATTTAACCTTCCCAAAAACTGGCTTTTTCGCCCAAAAAGATACTTATGAGATGAGCATAGAAGCGGTCGATACTAGCAAATGGGGCTTTTTTACAGGCAATAAAGCAAGTAAAAAAGTTGAAGTCGTACTTGATACCTCTAAGCCTGATCTTTACGTGCTTTCTCAGTCTTACTCTATCTCAAAAGGCGGTAGTGCAGTTGTCGTCTTTAGAGCGACTGATAATCAGCTAAAAGAGGTCTATGTCCAGACAAATTTTGGTAAGAAATTTAAGGCTGTGCCATTTTACAAAGAGGGCTTTTACGCAGCACTTGTAGCTTGGCCAGTACAGGTTGAAAACTTTAGCGCTGAGGTCATCGCAAGAGACTTTGCAGGCAATGAGAGCAAATCTCACGTGAGATATTTTTATGAAAATGTAAAATACAAAACTTCAACTATTGCTTTAAATGATAGATTTTTAGACGGAAAGATCGTTGATCTAACAGATCAATACGCCAAAGATCCAAACGCTCTTTCAAGGCTTGAGAAGATGAAATTTGTCAATGAAACACTAAGAAATTCAAACGAAGAGAAGATAACAGCACTTACTTCAAACGTCGATACTGAAATCACGAATAGCTTTAATATCATCCCATTTTACCCGCTTAGAAATGGCAAAAAAGTAGCTGATTTTGCCGATCACCGCTTCTATACATATAATAACGAGCAAGTAAGTGAGTCATGGCACATGGGTATAGATTTTGCAAGCGTGGCATCAGCTCCGATAATAGCCAGCAATGCAGGTCGCGTTGTGCTAGCTTCTGAGAATGGAATTTATGGTTTAAATATTGTGATCGATCATGGATTTGGACTTTACTCACTTTACGGTCACTGCTCAAGTGCTAAGGTAAAAGAGGGTGACATGGTTGCTGCTGGAGATCAAATAGGCACAACTGGAACGAGCGGTCTTGCGCTTGGAGATCACCTTCACTTTGGAATTTTGGTCCAAGGCGAAGAGGTAAGGCCTCAACAATGGATGGATAAAAAGTGGATAAAAGACAATGTGACAAGTGTCTTGGATGCCGCAAAGGCGATGATAGATAAGAATTAAATTTGCAAATTTGATTTTTTAGTGCTATCATAAGCGAACAAAAAAATATAAGGAAAATTTTTGAAACAAACTACTATCGCAAGACGCGTTGAGACCGTTGGTATAGGGCTTCATAAGGGTGAGCCGATAAGACTTATACTAGAACCTCTTGATGCAAATTCAGGTATTATTTTGCACCGCGAAGATCTTGGTATTAGTTTTAAAGCTGAGCCTAAAAACGTTATAAATACGCAAATGGCAACCGTCGTTGGCAACGAAAAGGGCTTTATCAGCACGATAGAGCACCTAATGGCAGCTGTAAATGGATATGGCATTGATAATATTAGAATTTCAGTTGATGCAAATGAAATTCCTGTCATGGACGGCAGTGCGATAAGCTTTTGTATGTTGCTTGATGAAGCTGGTATAAGACATCTTGACGCTGGTAAAAAAGTCATCCTTGTCCGCCGCGAGGTCGAGGTGGTTGAGGGGTCAAAATTTGTGCGAACTTCGCCTTCAAGAAATCCAAAATTTGACTATACGATCAAATTTGACCACCCAGTTATCGGCGAGCAAAGATATGTTTTTGAATTTAGCAAGAGCTCATTTGTAAAAAATATCGCTCGTGCTAGAACTTTTGGCTTTTTAAAAGATTTGCAACGCTTGCAAGCTCAAAATTTAGCCCTTGGTGCATCGCTTGATAACGCCGTGGCTATCGATGATACACATATTTTAAATCCAGAGGGTTTGAGATTTGAAAATGAGTTTGTAAGGCATAAAATTTTAGATGCAGTTGGCGATTTAAGCTTGCTTGGAGCACCATTGCTTGGGGATTACACAGCATTTGCTGGTAGTCACGATCTAAATCACAAACTAACGCTTGCTTTAATGGCAGATGAGAAAAATTATGAGATCGCAACGCTTAGTGGCGAGCTTTTAAAAGAGTATCAAAAGGTATTTGCATAAAAAATATTGAAATTTTTGTAGTCTCTTTATCGACTCCGCTTTTAGTTGGAGTCTATAAAGATGGCGTAAAATTTGATGAGATCACAACTGACGAGCATGTCAGCGAAGCTCTAATAAAAATCCTAGAAAATTTATCCTCTAAATTTAATATCACAAAGATCATATACGCAAACACACCAGGCAGTTTTATGGGACTAAAGGTGGCCTACATTATCTTAAAGACTTTTTCTTTGGCAAAGGGCTGTGAGTTTTACGCAGTTAGTGGCTTTAGTCTAAATGGCGGTCAAGCGATCAGGGCAAATAAAAATTTAAGTTTTGTGCTAAAAGAGGGTGAAATTTCACTTGAAAAAGTTGAGCCAGTGAGATTTGTGTTGCCTTTAAATTTAGATGAATTAAAACTAAATTCAGATACACTTCCAGATTATATCATCCAAGCTGTTTAGGAGAAAATTTGAATATCTTAATCCCTGCCACAAGTGCAAATTTAGGACCAGGTTTTGACGCTTTGGGGCTTAGTTTAAAGCTTTTTAATAGCGTAAAGATCGAACCATCTAAATTTAGCTCGGTCTCGATAAATGGCGAGGGAAGCGATAGTGTAAATTTAAAAAGAAACAACATTTTTCTAAGTATTTTCAATGAAATTTTTTTAGAGTTAACTGGCAAAAATGAAAACTTCAGAATAGTTTTTGAAAACAATATCCCATTTTCAAGAGGACTTGGTAGCAGCTCTGCAGTGATCGTTGGAGCCATAGCTTCAGCTTACGAGATGGCTGGATTTAAGGCTAGCAAAAGCGTCGTTTTAAATAAAGCGATCATCTATGAAACCCATCCAGATAATATCTCGCCAGCAGTTCACGGTGGATTTATCAGTGCTATCGTAAAAAATGGCAATGTTTATGCAAATAAAATAAATTTAAGCGATGATATAAAAACGGTTGTTGTCATCCCAAATAAGCCGATGAGTACGGCATCATCAAGACAAATTTTGCCAAAAAACTACACCATGAAAGAGTGCGTAAATAACCTCTCTCACGCTGCATTTTTAACATCTTGTTTTTATGAAAAAAGGTATGATCTTTTAAAGGTAGCAAGTGAAGATATGATGCACGAAGAGCGCAGAATGAGCGCTTTAGAGGAGCTTTTTGAGGTGCGAAAGGTAGCCTATGAAAATGGAGCGCTAATGAGCACGCTTTCAGGCTCAGGCTCAAGCTTTTTAAATATCGCTTATAAAGATGACGCTAAAAATTTACAAGATGTTTTAAAGAGTAAATTTAATGATTTTAGAGTGGAAATTTTTTCATTTGATAACGATGGATACGAAATTACGCAAAGCTAAAAACAAGTTTAAAAAGGTATAATGAATAAAAATAATCCAGTAAGGACATGCGTCGCTTGCAAAGTTAAATTTTCTCAAAACTTGCTAAAAAGATACCGCTTGGTAGGCAAGAATTTAGAGTGCGGCAAAGGAAACGGTCGCAGTTTTTATCTATGTGATGGCTGTTTGCAAAAAGACGACAAAATTTTAAAAAAAATAATTGATAAACAAACTAAAGGTGCCCTCGGACTTGACGCACCGAAGTTAAAGGAGATACTCTTAAATGAGCAATGTTAGGATTTCAGAGATCGCAAATGAGCTTGGCTACCCAAGTAAAGAGATAGTAGAAAAAGCTCAAGAACTAGGCCTAAAGGTCAAAACTCACTCAAATGCTGTGAGCCTTGAAGAGGCTGAAGCAATATATGAATACGTTCAAACTGGCGTAATACCAGATAAATTTAAAAAGAAAAAGAGCGAGCCAAAGGCAAAAAAAGAGTCTAAAAAAGAGGCGGAAAAAGAGCCATCAAAAAAAGAAGAAAAGCCTAAAAATGAGCCTAAAAAGGCAGCTACTAAGGCTGAACCAAAATCTGAAAAGGTAAAAGCAGAGCCTAAAAAAGAGGTTCAAATTTCAGAGGAAAAACCTAAAGCTGAGCCTAAAAAAGAAGAGCCTGTAAAGGTCGAGCAAAAGCCAGCTGAAGCGCCAAAGCCAAAAGAGAGCTTGGCTGATGTGACCCAAAAAAGACGCGGCCTTGTGATAGTTAAAAAGAAAAAAGATTACGAGGCGCCAGCTCCTGTAAAAGAGGAGAAAAAGGCCGAGGCGGCTGTTACTAACATTAGTGATTTTAAGAGTATGTTCTCTGCTAGCGATGAAAATTTGGCTAGAAAAAAGAAAAAAGAGAAAAAAGTAGCAGTTGTAAGCAAAAAAGATAGCGCTGAGAAGATGGACTTGCTTGGCGGAAGCGACTTTGGTGACATCGTGCTTGAAGATGAAGACGTGGTAGTGCTACCTGATTTTAGCTTTAAGACCCCAGCTCCAGCTCCGATGCAAAGGACAAAACAGCCAAGTGCGATGAAGACAACCGTCAATAACACGATAAATTCATTTGGCGAGGGTGGCATACAAAGAAGAGCTAGAAAAAAACACAAAAAGCCTGAAAATAAACAAAATAGCGAAGCTGTAACTTCGATAAATATCCCAAAAGAAATTCGTGTTTATGAATTTGCTGAAAAGCTAAATAAACAGCCAAGCGAGGTCATAGGTAAGCTATTTATGCTTGGTATGATGACAACTAAAAACGACTTTTTGGATGAGGATGCGATAGAAATTTTGGCCGATGAGTTTAATGTCGAGGTAAATATCATTGACGATCAAAAAGAATTTGACTACGTAGCAGCCTACGAGGAGGAGATAAAAGATGATGAAAATCTCCAGCCAAGAGCACCAGTCATAACCATTATGGGTCACGTCGACCACGGCAAAACCTCACTACTTGACTACATAAGAAAGTCTCGCGTAGCAGCAGGCGAGGCTGGTGGCATCACTCAGCACGTGGGCGCTTATATGGTAAATAAAAATGGCAGAAACATCACATTTATCGACACTCCAGGCCACGAGGCATTTACAGCTATGCGTGCAAGGGGTGCTGGTGTAACTGATATAGTTATCATCGTTGTTGCAGCAGATGACGGTGTAAAACCACAGACAAAAGAGGCAGTTAGCCACGCAAAAGCCGCTGGCGTGCCAATAATCATCGCTATAAACAAAATGGATAAAGAGTCAGCAAATCCTGATCTAGTAAAAACTGGTCTTGCTGAGCTTGACATCATGCCAACAGAGTGGGGTGGCAAGTATGAATTTGTGCCGATCTCTGCAAAAACAGGCATGGGCATAGATGATCTACTTGAGATCGTGCTTTTACAAGCTGATCTTTTGGAGCTAAAGGCAAATCCAAAGGCAAATGCAAAAGCTACTGTCATCGAGAGCTCACTTCAAAAAGGCCGTGGTCCAGTAGCTACCATCATCGTTGAAAACGGTACGCTTCATGTCGGAGACACAGTCGTAGCAGGCGTTGCATACGGTAAGATAAGAAGCTTGCTTGATGATCAGGGTAGGGCATTAAAAGAGATAAAACCAGGCGAATGTGGTGTGATAGTAGGCCTTAGCGAGATAGCAGAGGCTGGCGAGACGCTAATAGGCGTAAAAACTGATAAAGAGGCTCGTGAATACGCACAGAAAAAGGCTGAATATATCCGCCAAAAAGAGCTTAGCAAGAGCACGAAAGTTAGTATCGATGAGCTTAGCGCCAAGATCGCTGAGGGTGAGCTAAAAACACTTCCAGTCATCATCAAAGCTGACGTTGGCGGCTCGCTTGAGGCGCTAAAAGCAAGCCTAGAAAAACTAGCAAATGACGAGATCAGAGTAAATGTGATCCACTCAGGTGTTGGCGGCATCACGCAAAGCGACGTTGCACTTGCAAGCGCAAGTAACGATTGTATCATTCTTGGCTTTAACATAAGGCCAACTGGCGAGATAAAAGAGAAGGCAAAAGAGAGCGGCGTCGAGATAAAAACTTACAATGTTATTTATAATCTAATCGACGATGTGAAGGCGATTTTAGGCGGACTAATGTCGCCGATCATCAGAGAAGAGCAGCTTGGTCAAGCTCAGGTTCGCCAAGTGATCCACGTGCCAAAGGTTGGCACTATCGCTGGATGTATCGTCACTGAGGGCACGATAAACAGAGGGGCAAAAATTCGCCTTATTAGAGAAGGTGTGGTCGTTTATGAGGGCTTAGTTAGCTCGCTAAAACGCTTCAAAGATGACGTCAAAGAGGTTGCAAAAGGCTACGAGTGTGGCGTTGGCATCGAGAATTTTAACGACATTAGAGAAAATGATTACATCGAAAGCTTCAAAGAAGTCAAGGAGAAAGCTACTCTATGAACGCTAACGAAATAAAGCGTATGAGAACAGAGAGTGTGCTAAAAGAGCTCATACCAGAGGCTCTAGCCACTCTTGAAGATAGCATTTTAAAGGGACTTTGCGTCACTGATGTCGAGTGCAAAAAGGGCAGATACGACGCCTTTGTCTATCTTGACAAGATGATGTTTGACGAGCGCGAGCAAGAGTATATTTTGGGGCATCTAAAGCGCGTTTGCAGGCACTTGCAAAACCACTGCATGGCGGCTGAGGGCTGGTATAGATGTCCAAATTTTCACTTTAAATTTGATGATAGATTAGAGTATCAAAACCATATGGATAAGTTGTTTGATAAAATTTCAAAGGATTTAAACAAAAATGGATAATTTAGACAAACTAGTACGCGAATGCGGCGTTGAGCTTTACGACAGCGAGATCGCAAATGAAAATGGCAGGGCTATTTTTAGAGTTTATATCACAAAAGATGGCGGAGTGAGCCTTGATGACTGCGAAAAAGTGAGCCGTCTACTCTCGCCTATCTTTGACGTGACACCGCCAGTTAGCGGGGATTATAACCTTGAGGTTAGCTCACCTGGCCTTGAGAGAAAGCTTAGTAAGCCATCTCATTTTAAAGCGAGCGTTGGTGAGCTAGTTAAAGTTCAAACCGAGGCTGAGAAATTTGCAGGAAGGCTTGTAAAAGCGGACGAAGAGAGCATCGCAGTAGAAAACGAAGAGGGAATTTTTGAGATCAACATCAGTGAGATAAAAAAAGCAAAAACATATTTGGAGTGGTAAAATGCTAAGCGACATCGAGATAACTCACCAAACGAAACTTGAACACATCAGTAAAGTTGCCGCAAGACTAGGCTTAAACGAAGACGAGCTTGAGCTTTACGGCAAATTTAAGGCTAAAATTTCCCCTAGACTTGAGCCATCAAACTCAAGGCTTATCTTAGTCACCGCGACTAATCCAACCCCATACGGCGAGGGCAAAACGACTATGTCGATAGGTCTAGCCGACGCACTAAATTTACTTAATAAAAAGGTCTGTCTAGCACTTCGTGAGCCATCTCTTGGGCCAGTTTTTGGCATAAAGGGCGGAGCAGCAGGTGGCGGCTATTCGCAGCTTGCGCCGATGGAGGATCTAAATTTACACTTTACTGGCGATTTTCACGCGATAACATCGGCAAATAACCTCATTTCAGCGATGATAGATAATAGCCTTTATCAAGAAAATCCACTAAAAATCGAGAAAATTTTATGGAAGCGCTGTATGGATATGAACGACCGCGCGCTAAGATTTATCACCGTTGGTCAGGGCGGCAGGACTGATGGCGTGCCAAGAGAAGATGGCTTTAATATAACCGCTGCAAGCGAGATCATGGCTGTGCTTTGTCTGGCAACAAGCCTTTCTGATCTAAAAGAGCGCGTGGCAAACATCATGGTTGCTTACGATAGCGATAAAAAGCCTATCTATGTGCGTGATCTAGGCTGCCAAGACGCTGTTTGCATACTTTTAAAAGATGCGATCAAGCCAAATTTATTTCAAACACTAGAACACACACCTACGCTCGTGCATGGTGGCCCATTTGCAAACATCGCACATGGCTGCAACTCAGTCATCGCAACAAAAACAGCTCTAAATTTAGCCGACTACGTCATCACTGAAGCTGGCTTTGGCTCGGAGCTTGGCGCGGAGAAATTTTTAGATATAAAATGCAGGGTTGCTGAGATTAAACCAAGCGCTGTGGTGCTTGTAAGCACGATCAGATCGCTAAAATATAACGGCGAAGCAAATAAAGACGAGATCACAAAACCAGATATGAATGCCCTTAAAAAAGGTATCGAAAACCTTGGCGGCCACATCGAAAATTTAAAAGGTAAATTTGGTCAAAACGTAGTTGTGGCGCTTAATAAATTTGGCTTTGACACTGATGAAGAGATAAATTTTGTAAAAGAGTACTGCCGTGAGCTTGGCGTAGAAGTGGCAGTTTGCGAGAATTTCTTAAAAGGCGGCAAAGGCGCGCTTGAGCTTGCCGAGCTAGTTTTAAAGGCGTGTGATAAGCCAAGCAAGATAAATTTCACCTACGAGATGAGCGACGATACGAAAACTAAAATAGAAAAGGTCGCTAAAGAAATTTATGGAGCTGGCGAGGTGGTCTTTGAAGAGGCTGCTCTTAAAAAGCTTGAGATGATAAAAGAGCTAAATTTAAGCCATTTGCCAGTTTGTATCGCAAAAACGCAGTATTCATTTAGCGACGATGCGAAGCTTTTGGGTAGAGCAAAGGGCTTTACTTTTAGTGTAAAAGACCTTGACATTAGAACGGGAGCTGGCTTTATCGTCGCGGTTTGCGGTAAGATCATGCTGATGCCAGGACTTCCAAAAGTGCCAGCTGCGGTCAATATGAGGATAGACGCAGACGGCAAGATCGACGGCTTGTCGTAAATTTAAGAAAACACACTGGCAAAGGCTGGTGTGTTTTTTAAAGAGGCATGGATGAACGACGAATTTTACATGGGCCTTGCTTTAAGTGAGGCTTGGAAATTTCAGATCCTGACCTATCCAAATCCAGCCGTTGGATGCCTTGTCCTTGATGAAAATGGGCAAATTTTATCTTGCAAGGCTCATGAAAAGGCTGGATATTTACACGCTGAACCGACAGCGATACTCTTTGCGCTTTGCAAAAAAAGTGAAAAATTTAAAGATGATTTTATAAAAGCGTATAACGCTAAATTTAGCTCTAATATAAAAGAGGGCGAATTTGGCCTTTTAGAGCCAAAATTTACCTACGAATTTATACTAAACAACCACTCAAATTTACTAAAAAATGCAAAAGCCTATGTCACTCTTGAGCCTTGCTCACATCACGGTAAAACGCCACCTTGTGCAAATTTACTAAAAGAGCTTGGTTTTGGTGAGGTTATAATTGGCAGCCACGATGAAAATAAAATAGCAAGTGGCGGCGCTAATTTACTTAAAAGCGCTGGAGTGAAAGTTAAATTTGGCATTTTAAAAGAGCGCTGCGATAAGCTACTTAAGCCATTTTTAGCATATCAAAATGGTGGATTTAGCTTTTTAAAAATCGCCATTAGTAAAAACGGCGTGGCAAGTGGTGGCATCATCACAAATGAGCTTAGTCGCACACATGTGCATAAACTAAGAAGCGTAATAGATACATTGGTGATCGGTGGCAACACAGTGCGGACAGACCGACCAAGGCTCGATACCAGACTTATAAAAAATGGCAAAAACCCAGACGTCATAATCTACTCAAGAGGCGATAAATTTGATAAAACATTGCCACTTTTTAGTGTGCCAAATCGCAAAGTTAGCATTCAAAAAGAGCTAAATTTAAAAGGACTTTGCATGTTTGAAGGAGCTGGCGAGTTTTTAAAACTTGCAAAAGAGGGCAAGCTAGCAAATGTAAAGTGGCTACTTATCTATCAAAGCTCAAATTTCAAAATTGGTGAAAATTTGAGCCTTGATCTAAATTTAAAACCACTTTTTAGTGGGAATTTTGGGGACGATAGTTACACTTGGTATGAAATTTTGGATTAAATATCTAGTCCAAAATAGTGTTTAACCAAAAAGCCGATGCCAAAAGATATTATCGCAACGCCAAAAGTTATCACACACATCTCAATCACTCTTGGTAAAAATTTAAGCTCCTTTGCCACACTTATATAAAAGTTGTAAGTGATGATGGCAACCAGCGCAAAGAAAAACATCGACAAGACGGCGTAAAGACCGCTTGTAAAGATGAAAAATGGAAGTATCAAAAATGCCGTTGTTATGATGTATGAACCGCCTGTGTAGAGCGAGTAGGTAAGTGGTTTGATTTCGTCGCTTGGATTTTCTTTTGACTCGAGATATGCTGAGCCAGCCATAGAGAGTGCAGCTGCCACGCCCATGATAAGGCCTGTTGCGCCAACTGATTTTGTATTTGAAAAGGCAAGCGCGATGCCGCTAAGTGTGCCTGTTAGCTCAACTAAAGCATCATTCATGCCAAGCACGATGCCACCAGCATTTACGAGCTTTGTGTCTTTTAACATTGAGATTAGACTATTTTCGTGGTTCATCTCCTCTTCGTAAATATCACGAGCTTCAGGATATTCATCTACTATGTCAAGATAAAATTTCTCAGCATTTTCTTCGCGTGACTCCATAAATTTTAGAGTAAAAGATGTGCCAAAAATTTTAACAAGTATCGTATAGAAGATGACTTTGAATAAATTTGCACTTCTGCTCTCGCCAGTTATCTTTTGACAAAAAGCATAGTGGCGTCTCTCTTCGGTGATTAATTTGCGAAGTACCTTTTTGTTCTCTTCGACTTTTTCGCTAGCTTCAAGAAGTGAGTATATAGCGGCATCGTCTGCTTCATTTTGCAATTGTTTTAAAGCAAGTCTTTTGTCTAACATAAAATTTTCCTTTTTTATAGCTTAGAAATTTAAGATTTTGATTTAGAAAGAGAGATAAGATGGTGCGATCAGCGAGACTCGAACTCGCACACCTAGCGGCACTACCCCCTCAAGATAGCGTGTCTACCAATTCCACCATGATCGCAAAAAAGAACAAAAGCCCCAAAAGAGGGGCTAAATTTAAGCTTTACGCTTAGCCAAGCATTGGGTTTGCGTAAAGAACGATAAGTGTAATAACAAGTGCGTAGATAACTTGTGCTTCGATCATCGCAAGAGCGATAAACATTGTAGTCATAAGTTTGCTACCTACACCTGGGTTTCTAGCTGTTCCGCTGATAGTTGCAGCAGCTGTGTTACCCATACCTATAGCACCGCCAAGAGCTGCAAGGCCAAGGCCGATACCGCCAGCGATAACTGAATATGATCTGATCATCTCGCCGTCGGCACCAAATGCGAATGCAGCAAGACCAAGAATTAAAAACACGATCTTTTTCATCGTTGCTCCTTTAAAATTTTAAAGCTCTTTCGGATCTGTCCCCTACTTAAACTTTATGAGCCGTAATATTACAAAAACAAAACTTTGTTTCAAATAAAAACACTAAAATTTTAAATTGCCTATAAAAAATTCTTGGCTTAGAAAAATGAAAGTTTTTTTATGCTATCTTTGAAAGAATTTAATTTATTCTTAATCTTAGGTTTTCAATGATAAACGAGAAATTTTCGAAGATAGGCTTTGTCCTTGCGATGGCTGGTTCTGCTGTGGGTCTTGGCAATGCATGGAAATTTCCTACTATGGTGGGAAATAACGGCGGTTCGGCATTTATAATTTTATATTTGCTTCTTACATTTGCTATCGCGTTTGTGGCGTTTTTAGCGGAGCTTAGCATCGGCAAACTTGGCGAAAGCGACATCGTAAGCTCTCTTTATAAGCTCGCTCCAAAAAACAAAAAAGCTTGGTCATTATCTGGCTTTTTCATGATCGGCGCGATACTTATAGCTTCATTTTATATGGTTGTTATTGGCTGGATTTTAAAGTATATCTATCTTAGTTTTTCGCCACTTTTATCTGATACAAAAGCGGCAGGCGAGCAGTTTAACACGCTTTTGTCAAATGATCTAAGCAGTGCCGTGCTTTGCTTTAGCTTAGTTTTTTTAATGGTATTTTTTGCCGTTTCAAAAGGCGTAAAAAGTGGCATAGAAAAGCTAAATATATGGATGATGCCAAGCCTTTTTGTCTTGCTAGTTTGCATGCTTTTTTACGCGCTTAGCATGGGTGATGGCTTTGTGAAGGCGGCTAAATTTTTATTTGTGCCAAATTTTAGTGCGATCACGCCAGATGTTGTCTTACAGGCTCTCGGCCTTGCGTTTTTCTCACTATCTATGGGCGTTGGCGTCATACCGACATACGCTGCAAATTTACCAGAGAAGACAAATTTAATAAAATCAACGCTCTCTATTATCTTTATAAACATCTTAATAGGTATTATGATGGGACTTGTCGTATTTACCTTTATATTTGCTTATGGGGCTGATAGCACGGCGAGTGGTCCGGGCCTTATCTTTATCTCGCTTGTCACACTTTTTGCAAAGCTTGGCATGGTTGGCAACGTTATGGCGGTCGCATTTTTCGTATCGTTATTGTTTGCTGGTATTACGAGCGCGGTTTCGATGATCGAGCCTTTTGCTTATTATTTGGTTAGGAAATTTGAAATTTCAAGAAAAATGGCGCTTCTTTACATCGGCGCTTTTGTCTATATCTTGGGCATCTTTTGCATACTTTCATATTATTCAGACACATCAAGTGCTTTTAGCATTTGTGGTAAGCCGTTTTTTGACGCGCTTGACTTTCTCACATCAAATATCATGATGCCAATAGGCGCTATCGTATTTAGCTTTTTTGTTGGTTATAAACTTAAAAAAGAGAGTTTGTATCTGCTCTTTGGTGATTTTATGGGAAGAGCATTTTTTGAAATTTGGTACTTTTTCTTAAGATATGTCGTGCCAGTTGCCATTTGTGCGATAATGATCTACCAGATGGCAGGTAAATAATGGCAGAGAGATTTAGTAAAATTGGCTTTGTCTTATCGATAATTGGAGCGGCTATCGGCCTTGGCAACGCATGGAAATTTCCATACATGGTCGGCAGCAACGGCGGTTCGGCATTTATCCTTATATATCTATTTTTTGCCTTTGCTGTTGGTCTTAGCATATTTTTTGCTGAGATGGCGATGGGTAAAATTTCACGTCTTGATACTGTTGGAGCGTTTAAAAGCCTAGCTACAAAAGGGGCAAATTCTTGGAAATTTGCCGGTATTATCATGGTGACTGGACTATTTATCGCCTCTTTTTACACGCTCATCATTGGCTGGGTTTTAAAATACGTCATTTTAAGCTTTGGCGAGCTACCTAAAGATATGGCAAGCTCAGAGACGCTTTTTGTAAATTTCACTTCAAATGGCATAGGTGAGCAAATTTTATACTTTAGTATTGCATTTTTTGCCTACTTTTTCATCCTTACAAAAGGCGTAAAAAGCGGCATCGAGCGCATAAATGTCTATCTTATACCAGCTCTTTTTATCCTGCTTTTGCTTATGCTTGGCTACTCTTTTGGCATGGAGGGCTTTGATAAAGCGGCTAAATTTCTACTAGTGCCTGATTTTTCAAAGATAGATCAAGCAGCTGTTTTAAACGCTCTTGGACTTGCCTTTTTTACGATGTGCGTTGGTATCGGCTGCATACTTACTTACTCATCAAGTCTAAGTGATGATACAAATTTATTTACCTCTTCGCTCTATGTCGTCTTTGCGAACATCATAATAAGCGTCATCATCGGCCTTATCGTATTTACATTTACATTTGAGTTTGGCTCAGAGCCATCAAAAGGCGCAGGACTTGCTTTTATCTCGCTACCGACGCTATTTGCTAAGCTTGGCTTGCTTGGAAATTTCTTGGCATTTACATTTTTTATATCACTATTTTTTGCTGGCATCACCTCGGTTATCTCGATGGTTGAGCCATTTATATTTTTCTTAAGCAAAAGCCTAAAATTTAGTAGAAACAAATCGATCCTAATCGTTGCTTGTGTGGTTTATATTTTAGGAATTTTATGTGCATTAAGTGGCACAAGCGAATTTAAAGATGCACTTACATTTTTTGGTAAGAGCTTTTTTGACTTGCTTGATTACCTTAGCTCAAACATCATGCTTCCACTTGGTGGCATCTTGTTTGCAATATTTGTTGGCTACTTTATGAAATTTGAGCTTTTAAAAGAGCTATTTGTGCCTTATATGGGCAAGGTTATATTTAAAATTTGGTATTTTTTAATAAGGTTTGTAGCACCTATTTTAGTCTTAGTGGTGCTAATAAGGGAGATCTCATAATGGCAAAAGAACAATTTTCTAAAATAGGCTATGTCCTAGCAGTCGCTGGATCGGCTGTCGGACTTGGCAATGCATGGAAATTTCCATACATGGTTGGTGAAAACGGCGGTTCGGCGTTTATTATCCTATATCTTTTGATAACTTTTCTAGTCGGCGTGCCTATCTTTATGGCAGAGCTTAGTATCGGTAAGCTTAGCGAGAGCGACAGTGTAAATGCTTTTAGAAAGCTAGCAGCTAAAAATAAAAATTTATGGCAGCTGGTTGGAATTTTAGCCATGGTCACAGCAGCCATCATCTCATCATATTACATCGTGATAATAGGCTGGGTGTTTAAGTATTTTGTCCTATCTTTTTCTGGCTTGCCAAGTGATATAGATAGCTCAAAAGTGATATTTAACGATCTTTTGACACATGGTCTTGGAGAGCAGACGCTTTATTTTGTTATAGCATTTGCAGCTTGCTTTTACATCCTTTCAAAAGGCGTAAAAAGCGGCATAGAGAAGCTAAATGTTTGGATGATGCCAAGCCTATTTATCATGGTTTTGATCATGCTTATATTTTCTATGACGATGGATGGCTTTTCTAAATCAGCCGAGTTTTTGCTCATCCCTGACTTTAGTAAAATTTCATTTAACTCACTCTTGCTGGCTCTTGGACTTGCATTTTGGACGCTATCTCTTGGTATGGCAGCGATCATTACTTATTCAGCTAGCCTAAGCGATGATACAAATTTAGCCACTTCAACGCTAAGTATCGTCTTTATAAATATCGCTCTTGCTATCATGATAGGTCTAGTTATTTTTACCTTTATATTTGAATTTGGAGCTACTCCGTCTCAAGGACCAGGACTTGTCTTTATCTCGCTACCAACGCTCTTTGCTAAGCTTGGTGTGATAGGTCAAATTTTAGCGGTGGCATTTTTTGCTGCACTTATCTTTGCTGGTATCACTTCAGCTATTTCTATCGTTGAGCCATTTGTATTTTTCTTGATCAGAGAGTATGGCATGAGTAGAAGAAAGGCTCTTAGCATAGTTGGAGCTGGGATTTTCATAGTGGGATTTTTATGCCTTTTATCAAATATAGAAAATGTTGGCGATAAATTTATGCTCTTTGGTAAAAATTTCTTTGACTTCCTAGATTTTACCGCTTCAAATATTTTGCTACCAATTAGTGGTATCGGCGGAGCGATATTTGTTGGATATTTTATGAAAAGAGATGCTTTATATGTGCTATTTAGCCCATATATGAGCGATTTTGTATTTAATGCATGGTATTTTTTACTAAGATATGTAGCACCAGTTTGTGTGCTCATTATCATGATAAATGAACTATTAAAGGTTTTTAATGGATAAGATTGAGAGATTTTTTGACAAAGCTGGCGATATAGTCGGCTATATTTGTATGTTTATTATGGCTTTGATGATAATAGACGTATTTTTTAACGTTGTGGCAAGATACTTTTTCTCCTACGGCAACGTTGCATTTCAGGAGCTTGAGTGGCACTTTTTTGCTGTGATATTTCTACTTGGCATGAGCTATGCTCTAAAAGAGGACGCGCACGTCAGAGTTGATATCTTTTATGCTAAATTTTCGCCAAAAAACAAAGCCCTTGTAAATATGCTTGGCACTGTATTTTTTGTCATACCATTTGCGCTTTTGGTTTCAAATTTATCATTTGGATTTGTAGGAGATGCTTATAGCTCAGCAGAGGCTAGCGCAGATCCAGGCGGCCTTACTCACAGATGGATCATAAAAGCGATGATCCCTGTTTCATTTTATGTGCTTGTATTTTTTGCGATTGGCTTTTTTATAAGAAATTTTAACCTTTATAAAAAAGCTAAAAAGGGGGAATAATGGCTGGTTTGATAATGTTTATAGCTGCACTATTGATGCTTGGCATTGGCTTTCCAGTGGCATTTACCTTTGGTGCGGTCGCGATGATATTTGGCATGGTTGGCAGCGTTGTAGAGAGCCTTAGCGATGGCGATGGACTACTCGGCAGTATAGAAGTATTTAAAGATATGTTTAACTTCATGCCTTATAGAATTTTCTCTATCATGGAGAGTAGAATTTTTATAGCAGTTCCACTCTTTGTCTTTATGGGCGTCGTGCTTCAAAAGTCAAAGCTAGCTGAGAGACTGCTTGAGAGTATGGGTATGCTCTTTGGAGAAATCAGAGGCGGTATCGCGATAAGCACCATTTTGGTTGGTGCGCTTCTTGCAGCATCAACTGGCGTCGTAGGAGCTAGCGTCGTTGCTATGGGCGTTATAAGCTTACCTGTAATGCTAAAGTATAAATACGATCAATCCCTTGGTTGTGGTACGATATGTGCTGCTGGTACGCTTGGTCAGATCATCCCTCCTTCTATCGTGCTTATCATCTTGGGCGATATCTTTTCAGTGCCAGTTGGCGAGCTTTTTCACCAAGCCATTGTGCCAGGACTTACGCTAGTTGGGGTTTATATAGTTTATATTTTGATAGTTGCTTATCTTAAACCAGAGGTCGCTCCTATCGTAAAAGATGAGAGTGGCGTTAGTAAATTTAAGCAGATTGTTAGAGCGCTAATTGCGATCTTTCCTCCACTTTTGCTAGTTATTTGTGTGCTAGGATCCATTTTTGCAGGTATTGCTACACCAACTGAAAGCTCAGCATTTGGCTGTGTGGGAGCTATCATCTTAGCAATATTTTATAGGACATTTTCTTTTTCTATGATGAAAGAGGCTTTGGCTGAGAGCGTAAAAACGACAGCTCTAGTCTTTGCCATACTTGTTGGTGCGACTGCCTTTTCTATGGTCTTTAGCTACACTGGAGGCGATGAGATAGTTGAAAATTTCATGACAAATTTACCAGGCGAGAAGTGGGGCTTTATCATCTTTAGTATGGCTGTTATCTTTGTGCTTGGCTTTTTTATCGATTTTGTTGAAATTTCATATATCGTGCTTCCTATCTTGGTGCCAATCGCTGCAAAACTTGGCATAAACCCAGTCTATCTAGCGATCTTGGTTGCTATGAATTTACAAACTTCATTCTTGACGCCGCCATTTGGATTTAGTCTATTTTTCTTAAGATCAGTCGCACCTGCTGAGATAAAAACAGCTGCTATTTATAAAGGTGTAGTGCCTTACATCATCATCCAAGTGGCAGTTTTGGTCTTTTTCTGTGTCTTTTTGATGGAGATAAAGCCGGTGCTAGATGCGAGCCACGGCGGATTATTTAACTTCTTACTCTCACTTTTTAAATGATATAAAAGTTTTTGGTTGTAAAATACCAAAAACAAGCAAAATGGCTAATTTGAGTTTCTGCCCAACTTAGCCATTTTTTATGACCGCTTTTTAGTAAATTTATAAATTTAATGAGGTGAAATATGGCAAAGAAATTTATCGATGTTATGGATACGACCTTTAGAGATGGCTTTCAGTCAGCTTATGGCGCCAGAGTGCTTATGAACGACTTTTTGCCCGCGCTTGAAGCAGCCAAAGAGGCTGGCATAGAGCATTTTGAATTTGGCGGAGGAGCGAGGTTTCAAAGCCTTTATTTTTACCTAAATGAAGACGCTTTTGCGATGATGGATAAATTTAGAAGCATCGTAGGACCAAAAGCAAATCTTCAAACCCTAAGCAGGGGCGTAAATACCGTCACCCTTGACACTGGTAGCCGCGAGCTGATCGACCTTCACGCAAAACTTTTCAAAAAACATGGAACTACTACTATTAGAAATTTTGACGCACTAAATGATGTTGAAAATTTAAAATATTCAGGCGAGAGGATCGCTCATCACGGGCTAAAACACGAAGTCGTCGTTACTATGATGGATTTGCCTAGTGGCTGTGTGGGAGCTCATGATGTTAAATTTTATGAGAAAATTTTAAGAGAAATTTTAGATGCAAATATTCCTTATCACAGCGTTTGCTTCAAAGATGCAAGTGGTACAAGCAGCCCACAAAAGGTCTATGAAACCATAAAAATGGCTAGAAAATTGTTACCAGAAAAAACTCATATCAGACTTCACACGCATGAAACTGCAGGCGTAAGCGTGGCTTGCTATCTTGCAGCGCTTGAAGCTGGTGTCGATGGCATAGATCTAGCCGCAAGCCCAGTAAGTGGTGGTACAAGTCAGCCAGATATCCTAACCATGCTTCACGCAGTAAAAGGTAAAAACTACGATCTTGGCGGCCTTGACGTGGAGAAAATTTTAAAATATGAAAGTGTTTTGAATGATTGTTTAAAAGAGTATTTCTTACCGCCTGAAGCTGTGCAAGTAAGCCCTCTAATACCATTTTCACCGATGCCTGGTGGCGCGCTCACTGCAAATACCCAGATGATGAGAGATAACAACATCTTAGATAAATTCCCAGAGGTCATCCTTGCGATGCGTGAAGTGGTGCAAAAGGGCGGATACGGCACTTCAGTAACTCCTGTTAGCCAGTTTTACTTCCAACAAGCATTTAATAATGTAATGTTTGGCAAGTGGAAAAAGATCGCTGAGGGATACGGCAAAATGGTGCTTGGCTACTTTGGTAAGACCCCAGTTACGCCTGATAAAGAGATCATTAAGCTTGCTAGCGAGCAACTAGGACTAAAACCAACTACAAAACACGCAGTTGATATAGCTGATAAAGATGAGAGCAAGTCACTTGCACATGTAAAAGAAATTTTAAAACAAAATAAGATCAAGGTTACCGAAGAAAACGTCTTTATTGCAGCAGCTTGTAAAGAAAAGGGCATCGCGTTCTTAAAAGGTGAAGCCAAAGTAAATGTAAGAAAAATCGATCCAAATGCCAAAGCAAACGAGGGCAGACAAACTCAAAGCGGCAGATATAGTGTCGTCGTAAATGGCAGCCGCTACAATGTCGAAGTAAGCGAAGGCTTTAACGACAGCATCCAAGTAAAATCGATCACTGAAGTTGAAGGCAAGAGTGTAAAAAGTGCCAAAAGCGCAGCAGCAGGCGCAACAGAAAATGACATCGTCGCAAGCTTGCCAGGCGCTGTGCATAAAATTTTAGTAAGCGCAGGAGACCATGTCAAAAAAGGTCAGGCCATAGTCGTGCTTGAAGCGATGAAGATGGAGATAGAGGTTAAGGCCCCAAAAGATGGCGTCATAGGCTCTATCGAGGTTAGCAAAGGTCAAAGTGTCGCAAACAATCAAGTGGTGGCTAAATTTAAATAAATTTGCCACTTTTAAAAAGATAGTGTTAAGCGAAATTTGATTAACATTTTGATGACTTTTAGGTCAGAATTTATAAAGAAACGAAAATTTAAAAGGAAACAACATGATAAATAAACTAGACGAGCTAGGTCTAAAAGAGATCAAAAAGATAAATCACAATCTAAGCTACGACGAGCTTTTTGAGCTTGAAAAGGCAAACAATGAGGGCAGAGTCTCAAGTAACGGCACATTTATGGTTGATACTGGGATTTTTACAGGCAGAAGCCCAAAAGACAAGTACTTTGTCAAGCAAGATCCAAGCCAAAAATACATCGCTTGGGGAAAGATAAATCAGCCTATCACAAAAGAGCTCTTTGACAAGCTTCTTAAAAAAGCAAAAGAGCAGCTAAGTGGCAAAGAAATTTTCATCCAAGATGCATTTTGTGGAGCTAGCAAAAAGAGCCAAAAATCAGTCCGCTTTGTCACTGAAGTAGCGTGGCAAGCGCACTTTGTAAAAAATATGTTCATCCGCCCAAGTGAAGCGGAGTTGGCTAAATTTGAGCCTGACTTTGTAGTATATAACGCTTGCAAGACAAAAAATGAGGACTACAAGGCTGATGGACTACACTCAGACGTCTTTGTCATCTTTAACGTCGAGGAAAATGTCGCAGTGATCGGTGGCACATGGTACGGTGGCGAGATGAAAAAAGGCATTTTTTCTATGATGAACTACTGGTTGCCACTTGAGGGCAAGCTAAGCATGCACTGCTCTGCAAACGTAGGCGAAAAGGGCGATACGGCGCTATTTTTTGGCCTATCTGGCACTGGTAAAACGACACTTTCAACCGATCCAAAACGCAAACTAATAGGCGATGACGAGCACGGCTGGGACGATGATGGGGTATTTAACTTTGAGGGTGGCTGCTATGCAAAATGTATCAACCTTGATCCGAGCAGCGAGCCAGAAATTTACGCAGCGATCAGGCGTGATGCGCTACTTGAAAACGTCGTGGCTGACGAAAACGGCGTGGTTGATTATAAAGATGGCTCAAAGACTGAAAACACACGCGTGAGCTATCCGATCTATCACATCGATAACTACGAGCCAAGCTCAAGCGCTGGCCATCCAAAAAATATCATCTTTTTAAGCGCTGACGCTTTTGGCGTGCTTCCTCCAGTTGCAAAGCTGACAAAAGAGCAGGCGATGTATTATTTCTTAAGTGGCTACACAGCAAAAGTTGCTGGCACAGAGCGCGGTATCACCGAGCCAGTCGCTACTTTTAGTGCTTGCTTTGGCGAGCCATTTATGCCGCTTCACCCAACTGTCTATGCAAAACTACTTGGTGAGAAGATCGATAAACACGGCGTTAATGTCTATCTTGTAAATACAGGCTGGAGCGGCGGTGCTTACGGCGTTGGCAAGCGTATGAGCATAAAAGCAACACGTGCTTGCATAAATGCGATCCTTGATGGCAGCATCACAAAATGCGAATTTGAAAATTTTGATAAATTTAACTTTGCTATCCCAAAAGAGCTAGATGGTGTCGAGACAAAACTGCTAAATCCAATAAATACATGGACGCACCCAGCTGAGTACAATATTTCACGCGACAAGCTTGCTAAAATGTTTGTTGAAAATTTCAAACGCTATGAAGATGTAAAAGAGGGCGTTGAGTACGCCAAAGCTGGTCCAAAAGCTTAAATTTATAGCCTTGTGGGTAAATCCCTGCAAGGCTTTTTTAAATTTAAACTATCAAATAGCAAAAATTTTAGAGCTATAAAATATAGCTCTTTTTTAAATTTCTAATATAAAATTTAAAACATTTTGCGAAATAGCTCGGTTAAATTTAAATAGACTTTCTAAAATTTCTAACCAAAAGCCACTCTTTATAAGCCTGAAAAATTTAATACAAGTGATCTTTGTAGTTAGAACTAAAATTTAGCCAAAACACTCCAGCTAAATTTAAAGCAAAATACTAAATTTCACTAGATTTTCTAAAGCTTCTCGTTATAAAACCACACTTATTAAGCTCTAAAAATCACCCTTCAGATATCAAAAAATTTTAATTTAAGCAATCTTTACAGTTAGAGCTAAAATTTAGCCAGAACACTCCAGCTAAATTTGATATCAAATTTCTACTATAAAAGTCGCTGTTGTACTTAGTGTAAGTTGCAGTTAAAACAAAAATTTAGCCAGGTATCTGGCTAAATTTAATCAAAATACTCTCTTTTCTAGTCCAAATTCTACGCCAGCTTTTGCTAGCTCAAATGTCGCATCTATAAATTTATACTCGCTGCTGATAAATGGTAAAAACATCGGTATCTCGGTGCAACCTGCGATATAAACGTCAGCTTCAATGTTTGAAAGCACTTCATAAAATACCGGCACATACTCTTCTAGCTTACCAGCTTTGACACCTTTGTAGATGCACTCCATGATGACATCTTGCGTCTCTTTGCTAAAATCCACGCTCTTTAGCCCGCGCTCTTTTAAAATTTGATCATAAACGCCAGCCTTTTTTGTGCCGCTTGTTGCGATGACAGCGATATTTTTAGCGTGTGGATATTTCTTTTGCAAGGCATCTATGGTAACTTTTGCAATGTGCAAAATCTTCACTCCAGCCTCTTTTTCGATGCTTGGAGCAAAGTAGTGAGCTGTGTTACAAGCCATTAGCATCGCCTCGCAGCCTGCATTTTTTAAAAGTTTAGCACTTTGAATTAGCTTTGGAAGCGGACTTTCTCCCTCGCCCATGATAAATTTTGTCCTATCTTCTATCTGTGCGTATGAGTCGATAACGATGTGTAGGTGCTCTTGATCGCAAGTTGCTGGGGTTATATCGATGATCTTCTTGTATAAATCAGCCGTGGCAAGTGGTCCCATGCCGCCTATGATGCCTAATGTCTTCATAACTCCTCCAAATTAAAATTTTCAATAATTATAATATTAGTTTCTATATTTAAAAATAAAATTTCTAAATTTTCATTGGATATTGTAAAAATAGGGGATAAGCACTTTAAGTTTTGAAGTAAATTTTAAGATAAAAAGGGGCGATTGCCCCTTAAAAATTCTATTATGAGTGGAAGTGAAATTCGTCTGGATGGTCTAGTGCGTATCTAAATTTCTCCATATCGACCTTTTTATCCCAGATAGAAACTATCATGCAGCCAACGGCATTGCCGCAAAGGTTACCAACAGCACGCATCTCTGACATAAATTTATCAACGCCAAGTAGCACAGCTACGGTTACGACTGGTATGCCAGTGCTTGGAAGTGCGCTTAGTGTGCCAGCAAGGACGACAAAGCCAGATCCTGTAACGCCAACCGCGCCTTTACTTGTGATCATTAGCACGATTAGTATGCTTATTAGGTGCTCAAAACTTAGCGGGATATTAAATGCTTGAGCTAAGAAGATAACGCTTAGGCTTAGGTAGATGTTGGTGCAGTCAAGGTTAAATGAGTAGCCAGTCGGGATGATAAGGCCAACTGCGCCTCTATTTATACCAGCTGCTTCTAGCTTTTGCATAAGTGGTGCAAGAGCTGTCTCGCTCGAGCTTGTCGCAAAAACGACCAAGACCTCTTTTGAGATAAAGCGCATAAATTTAAAGACATTGACTTTGGCAAAGTAGCAAATGACGCCAAGCACGACAAAGATGAAAAAGCAGCTTGCAAGTGCCATAACAACAAGAAGCTCCATCATACCAAGAAGCGTTCCAATGCCAAATTTACCGATCAAGTAAGCCATCGCTGAAAAGGCTGCCACTGGGCTAAATAGCATAAGCCAAGTAAGTAGCTTTAAGACGTAGTGCTGGATAAATTCAAGCGGTTTTAGGCAAGCTTGCTTTTTATCATGAGCAAGTAGTGAAAGCACGATGGCAACGACTATCGCCATGAAAAGCACTTGAAGTGTGTTTGATTTTATAAATGGATCAAGTATATGCACGTAAGGAAAGATGTCATCTACTGGCACAGCGCCTCTTAAAAGATGAAGCGTATGTGCTAAAAAGCCGCTATTTGCGTCCATGTTGCCAGCTTGAGATGTAAATTTAGCCACGCTTGAGGCGTCAAGCTGGGTGTAGTCAAGGTTCATGCCATGTCCTGGACGAAGCGTCTCGCCAAAGATGATACCAACAGCAAGAGCGAGCGTGCTAACTATCTCAAAGTAGATAAATGCCTTAAGTCCGATGGTGCCAAGATCTTTTAAGCTCTCAAGTCCGACGATGCCTGAGACGATTGTTAAAAAGATGATAGGGCCGATTAAAATTTTAAGGGCTTTTATAAAATAATCAATGCCTGGCTTGCTCGCTATGCCAAGCTCAGGTGCGACCATACCGACGATAACACCGCCAACTATACCTATCACAACCCAAATGGCGAGATTGGTAAATAGTCTCACAAAGAGACTTTTTTGCGTTTTTGCACTCTCCATAAATTCCCCTTTTATAGGCTCTCTTTGATCTCTGCTGAGAGGATCTTGTCGCCTTGTCTGATAGCATCAAGCACCTTTAAGCTCTCGTCATCAACGCACTTTCCAAAGACTGTATGCACGCCGTCAAGATGAGGTTGCTTGCTGTGGCAGATGAAAAACTGCGATCCGCCAGTGTCGCGACCTGCGTGAGCCATGCTAAGGCTGCCACGCTCGTGTTTTACCTTTTGGTTGTCGCATTCGCATTTTATCCTCCAGCCAGGACCGCCTGTGCCTGTGCCATTTGGGCAGCCGCCTTGGATGACGAAATTTGGTATAACTCTGTGGAAATTTAGGCCATTATAAAAGCCTGTTTTTATCAAATGGACAAAATTTGCAACAGCTTGCGGTGCATCCTCGGCAAAAAGCTCAAGTTTGATATCGCCTTTTTCTGTCTTTAAAACCGCAAATTTATCTTTTTTTAGCTCGTCTAAATTTATATCATAAACTTTTAACTCATCAAAACGCATGTTGCTCCTTTTTACTCGATATTTGTATAAACTGCTTGGACGTCATCGTCGTCTTCTAGCTTGTCAAGAAGCCTCTCAACCTCAAGCATTTGCTCTTCATCTAGGCTCACGGTTTGATTTGGTAAGTATTGAAGTGAAGCTTTTTTAACTACTAAATTTAGCTTCTCTATGCCTTCATGAAGTGTGCCAAAATTTGCGTAATCGCCATAAACAAATAGTGCGTTTTCATCTTCTTCGATGTCACTTAGTCCGTAATCAATGAGCTCAAGCTCGATCTCTTCGATATCTGCACTTGGTTTTTCAAGCTCAAAAACGCTCTTTCTTGTAAACATAAAACTAAGGCTGCCACTTGGCAAAATTTCTCCGCCATTTTTGCTAAATATCGCTTTTACATTTGCAACTGTTCTTGTTGGGTTGTCAGTCGCGCACTCAACGATGATTTGCACGCCGTGAGCTGCTTTGCCGTCATAAAAGATAGTCTTGATGTCAGCGCTATCTTTGCCATTTGCTCTTTTTATAGCCGCATCGATGTTATCTTTTGGCATATTTTCAGCTTTTGCTGCTGCGATGGCTGCGCGAAGTTTTGGGTTCATATCTGGATCACATCCGCCATCTTTTGCCGCTACTGTTATAGCCTTTGCAAGTTTTGGAAATACCTTGCTCATCTTATCCCATCTAGCTTCTTTTGCCGCTCTTCGGTACTCAAATGCTCGTCCCATAAATATCCTTAAATAAATTTTTTACGGATTATAACTAAAAAAATTTTATACTTTTTTAAAACATTTTTAGTTTGCCTGCTAAAGCGCTTAATTTGTAAATTTGAGAATAATATTTGGTAAAAATTTAAGCTAAAGGCATATAATCATACCCATGATAAAAAATGCTCAAAAACAAGATGCAAAAATCTGCATAAAACTACTAAATTTAGCGATGGAGGATATCGCCTACAAGCTAAGTGGCTACGACGATCCTGTAAAAAGCGACGAAATTTTAGAGAAATTTTTTAAAAGCGAGACAAACAGACTTAGCTATAAAAATGTCTATGTCTATAAACGTGACGACGTGATCATCGCTGCGATGTGCGCTTACTTTGGCGGTGACGCATGGCAGCTTGATAGAGAAATTTCACAGCATCTAAAGGCTCTTGGCAAAGATGCCCAGATAGAAAAAGAGTGCTTTGATGATGAGTTTTATATAGATAGCATCGCCGTAGATGAGAAATTTAGAAGGCAAGGGCTAGCAAAAGAGCTTATCTTGCACTCATTTGCAAGAGCAAAAGAGCTAGGACATAAAAAGGTTTCGCTGATAGTTGATGTAAATAAGCCAAAAGTTCGTAAATTTTACGAGAGCCTTGGCTTTAAATTTAACACCAAAAAGATCATAAATTTACACGAATACGACCACATGATAAAGGAGATAATATGAAAACATTTGAGGTAAATAATGTGCATTGCCAAAACTGCGCAAACACTATAAAAAACGCACTTGAAGATGACTTTGGCGAGATAAAAGTCGATCTTAGCAAAGAGCCAAGGCAAGTAAGTGTAAATATAAAAGATGGTGATGTAGAGAAATTTAAATCAGAAATGGCTGATCTGGGATTTGACGTGATAAAAGAGCTTTGATATGCCTTTAAAAGTCAAGCTAAATATAGCGGGAATGAGCTGTGTAAATTGCTCAAACGCTATCGAAAAGGTTTCTAAAAAGATAGATGGCGTGCTTGATGCAAATGTAAATTTCGCAAATGCAAGCGGTGAGTTTGTCCTAAAAGACGCCAGCGTGCGTGAAGTTTTAGAGCAAAAGATAAAGAAGCTTGGCTACTTTGTGGCAACAAATATCGATGAATTTGAAGCCAAAAGAGACGAGCATATAACCTCGATAAGAAACAAATTTATATTTGCATTTATCGCAAGCGTCGTGATAATGGCGCTTGAGATGTTCGCACCTCACAATATACTAGTAAATTTACTCATGCTAGTTTTAGCATTTTTGGTGCTAGCTTTTAGTGGCAAAGACTTCTTTACCCACGCCATAGAGGCTGTAAAAAACAAAAACTACGATATGAACGTACTTGTCGCACTTGGAAGCGGCAGTGCCTTTTTGTACTCGCTATTTGCCGTGGCTTTTTCAAATTTTCTCCCAAACGATCTAAAACATATATATGTATCAGGCGTGGCGATGATCATAGCCTTTGTGCTGCTTGGCAAATACCTCGAGGAGCGCTCAAAGGCAAAGGCGGGCGACTACCTAAAGACGCTACTTAAAATTTCACCAAAGACCGCCTTTTTGGTCATGCCAGACGGGCAGAGCAAAGAGGTAAATGTAAATGAGCTAAAAGTAGGGGATATCGTCATCGTAAAAAATGGCTACAACGTCCCAAGCGACGGCGTGATAGTCCAGGGTGGCGCTGAGATCGATGCTTCGATGCTTACAGGAGAGAGCTTGCCTGTTTATAAAGAGGTAGGCGATAGCGTATTTGCCGGCACTCTAAACACAAATGGCTACATAAGCGTCAAGGTAACAAAGAGTTCTTTTGAAAGCTTACTATCTCAAATTTTAAGCTTGTTAAGCGACGCTAGCTCCAAAAAGATGCCTATCGGACGGCTGGCTGATAAGATAGCAAATATCTTTGTGCCAAGCGTCGTGGCGATCTCAGTTCTTACATTTTTAATATGGATAATTTTTAGTGGAAATTTCGCCTATGCTATCTCTTGCGCGATCTGCGTGCTTATCATCTCATGCCCGTGCGCGCTTGGTCTTGCTACGCCAATAGCAATAGTAAGCTCCCTCGCGCGTGGCGCAAAAGCTGGAATTTTGGTTAAAAACCCAGAGGTTTTAGAGCTGATAAAAGATGCTAAATTTGTAGCATTTGATAAAACTGGCACGCTAAGTAAGGGACTAATCAGCGTCAAAAGTTCAAATTTGAGCGAAAAAGAGTTAGAGTTAGTGGCATCTGCTGAAAATTTAAGCGAGCATCCGATCTCAAAAGCGATCGTAAGATATGCAAAACAAAATTGCATAAATTTACAAAAGCTAAATGGCAAATTTCAAAACGTAGTTGGTCAAGGCATCGTCTATGAAGATGAAAGCAATAAGATAATAATAGGCAACGAAAAACTGCTTGCGGCAAACAATATCTTGCTAAATGAAGCTGAAAGTTTGGCGATAAAAGAGGCTACAAATGATGGAAGCGGCGTCATACTTTGCGCAGTCAATCAAAAATTTAGCGGATTTTTAACGCTAAGCGATGAGTTAAAAAATGAGGCAGATAGCGTTATAAACGAGCTTGCAAGGTTAAATTTACAAAGTGTGATCCTCTCAGGCGATGATAAAAAAGTAGTGGCAAATATCGCTAGCAAGCTAAATGTGAGCGAATACTACGCAAATATGCTGCCTGAGGATAAATTTAACAAGGTAAAAGAGCTTATGAGCCGAGGTGGCGTGATCTTCGTGGGAGATGGTATAAACGACTCGCCATCGCTTAAAGAAGCAAGCGTTGGCATCGCTATGAACTCAGGCTCAGACATCGCTAAAGGTGCTGGCGATATCGTGCTTGTAAAAAACGATTTGCGCGGCGTGAGCGGGCTTGTAAAGCTTGCAAATGCGACTATTGCTAACATAAAAGAGAATTTGTTTTGGGCATTTATGTATAACGCCATTTGCATACCAGTGGCTGCTGGCGTGCTTTATCCGGTATTTGGACTGCTTCTAAGTCCAGTTTATGGCTCGATGGCGATGTGCCTAAGCTCGGTCACTGTCGTGCTAAATGCGCTTAGACTTAGATATTTGAAGCTTAAGGATTAAATTTGAGACTTGGAGAGCTTTATAGCGTCGTAGCGGCTGCACTTGCTACAAATTTTAATGGTATCTTGGGTGTCTCATCTTTTATGCGTATCAAAAAGACAAATGCGTGGATAACGCAGACAAAGAGCGATGCGAACATAAAAGGAAATGAGCTTTACGCTAAATTTATCAAAGATGAGAGTAGTGCGGCCTTGTGTGATGATTTTGTCATTTTGAAGGCAAAATTTGAAGCAAGCTACTATTTCTCAAGCGCAAAAGATGATTTGGCACAATTTTACAAGGCTATAAATTTTGAGCCAAAAATGGGTGAGGTTGATAGCATCTCGAATCAGCTCATTTTGATAGCAAATATCTTAAAAAAAGAGGCGACAAAAGAGTCTATGCAGCTTCTTGCTGCTTTTAGCCTCTCTTTTTTCTTGCCATATGCCGAGCAACTTGCAAAAGAGCTTGAACAAAATGCTAGCAGTAACTTCTATAAGTCAATGGGATACTTTTTAGAGGATTTTTGTTTAGTTCTAAGAACTATGATCGGTAAGGCTTAGTCTTAAGCCTGTACCATTTCTGTCATCTGAGTTTTAATACTTAAAATGTTATTCTGAATGCTTGATTGTTCTAAATTTAGATGATGAAGCATCTGCATAGAATCACGATCTTTCAGGTGCTGGATGCTTGAAATTTGATCAGCTATATCGCTTCTTTGATCTTGTAATTTTTCTAAATTTTTTTGTAACTCTGTGACATCTTCTTTTCTAATAATTGTAGGTTTTTGTCTAACTTCTTCTCTTTGTTCGACATGCACATCATTACTTCTAACGATATCTTTTGTGCCATAGCCAGAAGATACTAATATGCTGGTTTTAGCGCTACTTGATGATATAGATGTGTAGCCGTTATGATAGAAAACATTTGAGTTCATATTTGCATCAATTTGCATATCGTCCTTCCTTTTTAGTTTATTTCTTTATTTAAAACTATATCGGCAATAAATCAAAAAACTTGAAATAGTTTTTAAAAAGTTGCTGGGCGAATTATATTTTAATAACCTTAAATGTAAATTATATATATAACTTTTTTACTACTCTAGCATAATTTTTATATTACATTTCACTTTTTTGACCAAAAAATTTATTTTTAAAATGCTTGTAAAAGCCTAGTTAAGCACCATTTTGTTAAAATCACGCAAAATTAATCAAAGGCAAAGCTATGAAAAAAGATGAAAACGCACATAAAAAGATGTGGGAGGGTAGATTTAACGAGGCTAGCTCGAAGTTGCTTGAGGAATTTAACGCTTCTATAAATTTTGATAAAAATCTTTTTGAAGAGGATATCGCTGGCAGTAAGGCGCACGCTAAAATGCTAGGAATTTGCGGAATTTTGAAAAAAGACGAGTCAGAGGCGATCATAAAGGGGCTTGATGAGGTTTTGGCTGAGATAAGGGCTGGTAAATTTGCTTTTAAGATAGAGGATGAGGATATCCACATGGCGGTTGAAAAGCGCCTTAGCGAGATCATTGGTGCCGAGCTTGGCGGCAGACTTCACACAGCTAGAAGCAGAAATGATCAAGTCGCGCTTGATTTTAAATTTTATGTTTTGAAGAAAAATTTAGAAATTTCATCTCTCATTAAAGAGATCATCGCCACGCTTGCAAATTTAGCCAAAAACCACAAAGATACGCTAATGCCAGGCTACACGCACCTTCAACACGCCCAGCCAGTAAGCCTTAGCTACCATTTGCTAGCCTACGCGTTTATGTTTAAGAGGGATTTTGAGCGATTTGTTAGCTCGTATGAGCGAAACAACCTAAGTCCTCTTGGCTCAGCAGCCCTTGCAGGCACGCCGCACAAGATAGATAGAACTATCGTTGCAAACGAGCTTGGCTTTGCTGGTTGCACGCAAAATGCGATGGATAGCGTGAGCGACCGCGACTATGCGCTGGAGATTTTGTTTAACATTAGCGTTTTTATGACGCACGCTTCTAGGCTTTGTGAGGAGCTCATACTTTGGAGCTCGCAGGAATTTGGCTTTGTAAGTATTAGCGACGCTTATAGCACGGGTAGCTCCATCATGCCTCAAAAGAAAAATCCAGACGTCGCTGAACTCATACGCGGCAAAACTGGGCGTGTAAATGGAAATTTAGTAGCGCTGCTAACTACGATGAAGGGCTTGCCACTTGCTTATAATAAAGATATGCAAGAAGATAAAGAGGGCGTTTTTGATAGTGTTGCGACCATTTTAAGCTCTGCTACTATCCTAAATGAGATGATAAAAACGGCTAAATTTAATGAAAAAAATATGCTAAAAGCGACAAAAACAGGGCATCTAAGTGCTACTGATCTGGCGGACTATCTAGTGCGTGAGAAAAATATCCCATTTAGAACGGCGCATTTTATCACCGGCAAGGCTGTCGCAAAGGCTGAAAGCTTGGGGCTTGATCTAAGTGAGCTAAACAAAGAGCAGCTAAAAAGTGTCGATGAAAATTTAGATGAAAATGCCATTAAATTTCTAGATCTGCACGCTTCAAAAGAGGCTCGCACTTCAAAAGGTGGCACGGCAAATAAAAGTGTTGAAGAGCAAATTAAAATTTTAGACGACTGGCTTAAGTAAAAAGAGTTATAATTACGCAAAATTTACGAATTTTAAAGGATGAAAAATGTTTTTTGACAGCAAAAGCAAAGAGCTTGGTAGTAAAAATGAAGCTTTAGAGAGAGAAAATGAAGCTTTAAAGGCTGAGATTTTAGCACTTAAAAATGAGCTAAAAAATGCCAAAACTTGCGAGCCAAAAGAGCAAGCTAAGGATAAGCAAGAGGCTGTAAATTTGCTGCTTACTAGCTATCAAGATGGCATGAATTTCTTACAATCAACCATCGAAGAAAACCTAAAAATGCTTGAAAATATAAACCATTTAAATGAAAAAACTTTTAAAGAGACAGGCGAGCTCAAGTCTCAAACGGCTGAAATTTTAAGCTCGATCGAGCAAGTAAGCCAGATGAGCGGCGATCTCTCAAACGATGCCTCTTCGCTTGATGGAAGCGTAAATTCTATCGTTGAGATCATAAATCTCATAAAAGATATCTCAGATCAGACAAATTTGCTAGCATTAAATGCTGCTATCGAGGCGGCTCGTGCGGGCGAACATGGACGAGGTTTTGCTGTTGTGGCTGATGAGGTTAGAAAGCTTGCTGAGCGCACGCAAAAGGCGACACTTGAGGTTGAAGTAAATATAAATGGCCTTAAGCAAAGTGCAAACACAATGATCGAAATGAGCGAGAGTTTCTATAAAATTTCAGCAAATGCGATGCAAATTTTAGGCGGTTTTGAGGGCAACATCTCAAGCGTAAATGCCAACACGCAAAACATCCTAAATCAAGCCCTAAACGTAACAAACGAGGTTAATGTAAGTAACGGCAAGATAGATCACATTAACATGAAGCTAAATGGCTACCGAGGCGTGCTTCTTGGCGAGATAAATAAAATTCAAAGTGTGCATGAGTGTAGATTTGGCAAGTGGTATGAAAAAGATGTGAAAAATACCATCATCAAAGATCCAAGAACCCTCTCAAGCATAGCTGCGCACCACGAAAATGTCCATCACGGACTAGATAAGGCTATGGCGATTTTTGCTGACAAAGATAAGGGACATTTAGCAGGTGTCGAGATACTAAAAGATGTCGAGCACTCAAGTAAAGCAGGCTTTGAAGAGCTGCTTGAAGCGGTAAAAGCCGCTAGAAAGTAAGCAAATATAAATGGCTGGATTTCTAGCCATTTAGACGCAACTATCTTATCTCATACCTTTTTGAAACTACGTGGTAGTAAAAGGCTCCAACGAAAAAGAGGCTTCCCATAAAGGCTGCGATCATCTCCACGCTTAGTCCAAGCTCGTATAAAAAGCCAATCGCAAATGAGATAAGCGCGCTAAATCCAAGAAAAACCATATCATTATACGCGATCACTCTACCGTAAAACTCTTTTTGGCAGTTTTGCTGAAGCAGCGTGTAAGTGTAGCTCCAAAGGCTTGACGTGCAAAATCCAGCAAAGATGATACCAATTAGCGAGAGATAAAAATTTTGCAAAGAGAGCGCCCAGATGATGATGCCAACTCCTTGACCGATATAGATGTAGTTGAGCGTTTTTTTATTCATAAATTTACTAAGCATGGCCGGTGCAAACATAAGCGAGATCGACCTTGAGGCATTTAGCAAGCCAATAACTAGCGAGGTTGAGAGTAAATTTGCGTATTTATAGTCAGCTAGAAGCGCGATCAACGCGTCATAAGCTGTGATGCCAACAAAGGCGTGTAAAAATATAAGATGCACGATGAGCCTATTTTCTTTTAGGTAGATAAGGCCGTTTTTTAGCATTTTTAGTGGGCGTTCTATAAGCTCTGGTTTTAGGCCTTGTAAATTTAAAAAGTACAAAAAGAAAAAGCTAAAAATGTAGAGCATGCCGTCAAGCAAAAAGGCGCTTTTGATGCCAAAAAAATATATATAAACCCCAGCAAGTCCCATGCCAGCGGTATATGAGACCGCCCAGATGATCGAGTGGATCTCGTTTGCAAGCTTTAGGCTCTCTTTGCTTAGAATTTTTGGTAGCACGCTCATTTCTACTTGAAAATACATCCCGCCAACGCCGTTTCTAATAAAAATGATAAGCAAAAGCAGCCATAAAAAATCAAGTGAATTTATAAAAAGCAGCATAAAAACGCTTATGGTCTCAACTGCCATCATGATAACAAGCATCGGTTTTGGGCTAAATTTATCAACCAAAATACCACTAAATGGAGCGATGACAACACCTGGGATAAACGCCATCGCCGCACTTAGTGTAAGCGCCCACACAGGAGCGTCAAGCGAGATAAGCAGCGTAAAGATGCCAGTGTGCGAGAACCACACACCAAAGTAGCACATGAGCTGGATGGTGCTTAAAAGGCGGAAATTTCTCTCGTCCTTTAAAAGCTTAAGATACTCTTTCAAACTACTGGTTCCACATCAGAGTTATCTGCTCTATTTGCGCCTCGTCTGGGATCTGGCTTAAGCTTGTTATCTCTTGTGCGAGCGGATTTTTAAGCTTTATAAGCATGTCGTGACTATCTATTTTTAGATAGATATTGTTTGCGTCGCTTTGAAATTTAGAGATGACAAGTGCTTTTTTTATATCTTTAAAATTTGATTTTAGGCTGATGTTTTCAGGAGTTTTAAACTCATTTGAGTAAATTTCAATACTCGTGATGATGCCATTTAGCAAGGTGTATTCAAAAATTCTCTCGTTTTTGTTTGTGACGATGTAGCTATTTTCTTTTTTAGTATTGTCTCTTTTTATGTTTTTTGCGCCATAAAATTTCATCACATCAGCGTTTGCTGACTCGTTTGTAAGTTTTGCAAAAAAGCCCTTGCCAAAGAGGCTGGATCTGCCTTTTTCTCTTTTGTAGTGTCCGCTTATGTGAGCATTTTTGCAAATTTTATCGTTTGCAATTATGAAGATGTCGTTAGCGGTTTTATGCACGCTTAAAGCCACGCCTTTTTCATCCAAAAGGTAAAAAATGCCCTTGTCATAAAGCAGCTCTGAGTTAAATTTACAAAGTGGTGAGCCATCTTTTAGCGATGAATAAAAGCTTATCTTTGCGCCATTTTTGCTAGGCACAAGCACGAGCTCTAAAAAGCCATTTTTATCTTTAAATTTAGAAAATCTAGCAAAAAAACTATCTTTGTATGCCTTATTTACCGGCTCGTAGTTATAAATTTGAGCTAGCACGCCAACTCGTTTATTTTTCTTATCATCAAGCTGAAGAAGTGAGTTTTTGTTTGGCACAAAGTAGCTAAGCGTGCCGCTTTCATCTTTTAGCACGATAGCACTCTCATCGACATCAAATGTGCCACCTTTTTCTACCAAGGTGGCAGCCTTATCCATCGTAAGCATAGTTTTTGTGTAGGTTTTGTCTTTATTTAGAGTTAAGATAGTCTTCACACCCTCGCAGTTTGAGCATGGCAAGGTCGTGTAGTAGCTCGTGTAGATAGAGTTTGAAAGTGTTAGTTTTTCTGGTTTTTTAGGTTTTTCGTCTCGAACTAGGGGTTTTTCTTCTTTTGATTTTTGTGTTTGCTCTTGATTTTGTGGCTTTAAATTTTCATTTTTCGCGCAGCCAATGATGAAAAATGAGATAAGTATGGCAAAAAGATATTTCATTTGCAACTCCTTAAAAATTGCAAAATTATATCATTTTGCCTTTAAAATTTATTTTACGCGTTTAAAGATATATTTATCTTTTAGCTCGCCAGTGACCTCTTTTTGATCCATGTCAAGCATCTTTAGGCTCTCGCCATCGATCTTATAAAAGCTCTTCTCTTTATACTCATCAACGGTTGTGATAACGCCATTATTTATAGAGTATTTACCCTTGCTAACGGCTTTGTAGTTGTCTTTTGACTTGTAGTTCATCACACTTTCAAATGTGCCGTCCTTTTTTAGTGTGAGGGTTGAGTCTATGCCCATGCAGCTAGCGCAAGGTAAAAACGCCTTATAAGTGCCTTCGATGCTGCTTACTGGAGCCATGCAACTACCTTTTACTTCACATTTGCCTTGTGGGACGCTCGCGCTTTGGTTTGACGTAGCGCAACCTGCTAAAAGTAGAGCCGCACTTAGTGCAAAGATAAAATTTTTCATGCTGATCCTTTTTGAAAATAAAATTTAAAATGTATTATAATACTTAAGAAAATAACAAATTATAAATTAAAGGAGAGAAGATGCAAGTTGAGACATTTGGCGTTTTAGTCGTTGTTTTGGTCATTTTTGCATTTTTGTTTTTAAAAGCTGGCATCAAGATCGTATCGCAAGCTGATAACTTGCTGATCGAGCGACTTGGTAAATTTCACAAGGTGCTTGACGGGGGATTTCACATCATAATCCCATTTGTCGATCAGATAAGGGCGATCATAACTATAAAAGAGCAGCTTGTTGATATCACAAAACAGCAAGTCATCACAAAAGATAACGTTAATATTAGCGTCGATGGCATCGTCTTTTTAAAGGTATTTGATGCAAAAATGGCGGTTTATAACGTAGATAACTACAAACGCGCCATTGCAAATTTAGCCATGACAACGCTTCGTGGCGAGATAGGAGCGATGAACCTTGATGATACACTAAGCTCACGTGACCGCCTAAATGCCGCACTTCAAGTGGCTCTTGGTGACGCAGCTGGCAACTGGGGCGTAAAGATCATGAGGGTTGAAATTTCTGAAATTTCTGTCCCACTTGGCATCGAAGAGGCGATGAATATGCAGATGAAGGCTGAGCGTGAAAAGCGCGCGATCGAGCTAAAAGCCTTGGCTGAAAAAGAGGCGCTAATCCGAAACGCAGAGGCGCTAAAACAAGAAAAGGTGCTTCAAGCAGAGGCGATCGAGCGTATGGCTGATGCGAAAAAATATGAGCAAATCGCCATCGCAACGGCTCAAAAAGAGGCTATGGATATGATAAATGATAGCATGAGCAAAAATGCAAATGCGGCTGAATTTTTGCTTGCGCGTGACAGGGTCGGGGCATTTAGCGAGCTAGCTAAAAATAGCTCAAAAGATAAAATTTTAGTCCCTTACGAGGCGACTGAACTCATCGGCTCGCTTAGCGTTTTAAAAAATTTCTTAGCTAAGGATAAGGCGTGATAAGTCCTTTTATAATGATAGCCATCGGCGCGCTCTTGTGCGTGGCTGAGCTTATGCTATTTTCATTTTATCTGCTCTTTTTTGGCGTCGCTTTTATCATCGTTGGGGCGGTAAATTTTGGCTTTGGTTTTGAGTGGAGCTTTCAAATTTTAGCTGTTTTAGTGCTTGCATTTATCTTGCTTGCGCTCTTAAAAGCGCCTTTAAAGAGTAAATTTATGGCCAAAAAAGAGAGCTATAACGAGGAATTTTTAGATGAGCCAGGCGTTGGCGAGATCAGAGAAAATATGGTCTATTTTAAAGGCACTCTTTGGAAGTATGACGGAGCGCTAAAAAACGGCGAGAAAGTGCAAGTTTTAGGCACTAAAGGCGACAAAGTTATATTAAAATAAAGTGCCATTTGGCACTTTATCTATTTTGCGTGGGCTGGGCAGCCTGCTGGCATTTGCTCATGCATCGCACCTTGCATGCCATGATGTGGGCAGCTTGGCATATTTTCTTGCATCATTTTTTGATGATGAGCACATCCGCAACTTGCTCCTTGTGGCCCAGCTGGCTTTGGCTCGTTTTTGGCACAACCAACTAAAAATAGCCCGCAGATAACGGCAAATATCACCTTTTTCATAACTCGCTCCTTTAAAGAATTTCTCACATTTTAGCCTTTAAAAATTAATTTTTCATAACGCCTGATTTATCATATTTAAAAGCATTTTTGGCTAAACTCTCGCCCAAAAATAAGCAAAATAAAAGGTTAAATTTGAAAAGACTTAGTGTAAATGAAGCCATCGATCTCATAGAAAATGCACCGCTTTACGAGCTTGGCAAGATGGCGCTAGCTAGAAAAAAAGAGCTTCATCCAGAGGGTATAACGACCTTCATCGTAGATCGCAACATCAACTATACAAACGTCTGCTGGGTGGATTGTAAATTTTGCGCATTTTACCGCCACGCAAAAGAGGAAGACGCTTATGTGCTAAGTTTTGAGGAGATCGGCAAGAAGATCGAGGAGCTAATCGCCATTGGAGGCACGCAAATTTTATTTCAAGGTGGCGTTCATCCAAAGCTAAAGATCGAGTGGTACGAGGAGCTTGTCGGCTACATCAGCAAGCACTATCCAAGCATCACGATACATGGTTTTTCTGCCGTTGAGATCGACTATATCGCAAGAGTTTCAAAAATTTCTACAAAAGAGGTCTTAAGACGCCTAAACGAAAAGGGCTTATACTCGATGCCAGGGGCTGGAGCGGAGATTTTAAGCGACAGGGTGCGTGACATCATCGCCCCTAAAAAGTGCGACACCGCAGACTGGCTTCGCATACACAAAGAGGCGCATGAGCTTGGTATGAAGACGACTGCTACGATGATGTTTGGCACGGTTGAGAGCACTCGCGAGATCGTGGAACACTGGGAGCACATCAGAAATTTACAAGATGAAACGGCTGGATTTAGGGCATTTATACTTTGGAGCTTTCAAGGGCTAAATACAAAGCTCATGCAAGAATTCCCAGAGATCAAAAAGCAAAGCTCAAACGTCTATCTAAGGCTTCTTGCGGTTTCAAGGCTCTTTTTGGATAACTTTAAAAATATCCAAAGCAGCTGGGTCACGCAGGGTAGCTACGTAGGTCAGCTTGCACTTCTTTTTGGTGCAAACGATCTTGGTAGCACAATGATGGAAGAAAACGTCGTAAAGGCGGCAGGTGCTAGCTTTAGGATGAATCAAGACCAGATGATCGAGCTTATAAAAGATGTTGGAGAAATTCCAGCCAAGCGCAACACAAACTACGATATTTTGGAGAAATTTTAGATGAAAATTTTAGATATCAATGTAAAAAATGTAAAAATCCCAGTCGTTTTTGAAAGCTCAAAAGCGATGCCAGTAGTGAGCCTAAAGCTAGTTTTTAAAGCAGCTGGTAGCTCACAAAATGGCAAGCTAGCAGGCCTTGCAAGACTAAGTGCAAATTTGCTAAACGAGGGCGATATGAAGCTAGGCTCGGCTAAATTTGCTAAAGAGCTTGAAGTAAGGGCGATTAGCCTAAATGCAAGCTGCGGCTTTGAGACATTTTGTATCGAAATAAACTGCCTAAAAGAGCACTTTGCCTTTGCGTGCGGCAAGCTAAAAGAGCTTATAAGCGCTCCAAATTTAACAGAAGAAATTCTAAATAGGTGCAAAACCGTCACACTTGGCGAGATCGCAGCAAATGAAAACGACTTTGACTACGTGGCAAGGCAGGGGCTTTTTGAGCTTTTGTATCCAAAAAGCGTGCTTTCAGAGCCAAGCATCGGCACAAAAAAGAGCGTAAAAGCGATCACGCTTGAAGATGTAAGTAAATTTTTAAACGAGCATTTAGACCTTTCAAATTTGCTTTGTGTGCTAGGTGGCGACATCGACGAGAAGCAGACAAAAGAGCTTGCTAGCGTTTTAGAAATTCTAAAACCTGGCAAGGTGCGAAAACTAGAGCGCTTTAGCCCAAGTGACAAGTGCGAAAGCAGCGAGATCATCAGGCAAAGCGAGCAGGCCTACATCTACTTTGGCGCGCCATTTGATGTAAAGCCTGAAGAAAAATACAAGGCCGCAGTGGCGACATTTATCTTAGGCGAGGGTGGCTTTGGCTCGAGACTCATGGAGGAGATACGCGTGAAAAGAGGGCTTGCATATAGTGCCTACGCTAGAAATTTGCTAAATCTCTCTTACAGCCAGCTTTACGGCTACATGCAGACAAAAAATGAGAAAAAAGATGAGGCGATCGCCGTTATAAAAGAGGAAATTTTAAAATTTAGTAAAAAAGGCGTTAGCAAGGCCGAGCTTGAGCAGGCGAAGAAATTTTTACTTGGCTCGTTGCCGCTTAGACTTGAGACGCTATTTAAACGCCTTGACATCGCGCAGGGCGAGTTTTATGAGCATGGCGAGCTCGGGGCATTTTTAAAGGACCTGGATAAAATTTCAGCCCTTTCGCTAAGTGAGCTAAATAGCTTTATAAAAGCCCACGCAGAGATCAATCAGCTAAGTTTTTGCGTCTTAAAAAATGAAATTTGAAGCAAGCGACAGAGCAAAACTTCTAAAAATAGGCGTGCTTAGCCTGCTTGACCTTGCTCTCGTGCTACCAAAGGGCTTTGAGGATACGACGATCGCTAAGAGCCCAAGAGAGGGGCAAGTCTGTATAAATGTAAAGATCACCTCGCTCGCCTCGCGCCCTGGCATGCTAACGGCGCTTGCCTTTTGCGAGCAGTGGCAAAGTAGCGTAAAGATCGTCATTTTTAACGCAAAGTCTTGGCACTACGGCGCTTTTAAAACGGGCAAGGAGATGGCGATATATGGGCTTTGCTCCTACGCCTTTGGCTCATGGCAGATCGTAAATCCAAAAATCACCACAAAAATAGGTCAGATCGTGCCTAAATTTAAGACCGAGCTAAAAGATGAGGAGCTAAAAAAACTCATCTTAAAATATCTAAATTTGCAAAATTTACTGGCCGAGGGCTTAAACGAAAAAGAGGCCAAATTTCTAGCCGATTTGCAGCGGCTAGACGAGCAAAGCGTGCAAATTTTATACCGCCTAAAAAATGATGGCGATGGCTTAGAAATCTTAAAATTTGTAGAAATTTTTAACTACATAAAAAAGCTAAGTACGAAAAAAACCTACTTTAAAAGTCCAAAAATCAAGCTTTTTGATATAGACTCTTGGCTTAAGAGCTTGCCATTTACACCGACAAATGATCAGCTAAACGCGGTAAATGACATCAGAGACGACCTTAGTGCCGTGCAGGCAAAAAGGCGCGTCATAATGGGCGACGTGGGAAGTGGCAAGACGCTGGTGATCCTAGCAGCTGCACTTAGCGTCTATCCGCAAAGTGCCATTTTGATGGCGCCAACAAGCATCTTAAGCGAGCAAATTTATAACGAAGCAAAGAGACTGCTGCCGCCTTTTATGAATGTGATGCTGGTGCGAAGCGGGGAGAAAAAGATAGACTTTAGCGGGGCAAATTTGATCGTTGGCACGCATGCGCTGCTCTTTCACGAGCTGCCAAACTCGCCGCTTGTCATGGTCGATGAGCAGCACCGCTTTGGCTCAAATCAGCGCAAAAAGATAGAGGAGCTGGCCTCAAACGAGGACGAGCGAGCAAATTTCGTGCAGTTTTCAGCTACGCCAATACCAAGAACGCTAAGTTTAATCCAGTCTGAGATCGTAAATTTTAGCTTTTTAAAGCAGATGCCATTTAAGAAAAATATAACGAGCCAAATTTTAGGCACTAGCGAGTTTGGCTTTTTGCTAACTCACATTAAAAAGCAGCTTGCGGGCGGCTTTCAAGTAGCCATCATCTATCCGCTAGTTGAGAGCAGCGAGAGCTCAAACTACCAAAGTCTAAGCGAGGCGCAGGGCTTTTGGCTAAAGAATTTCAAAAATGTCTTCGTCACGCACGGCAAGGACAAAGAGAAAGAGGAAATTTTAAGGCGGTTTAGAGAAGAGGGCGAAATTTTGCTCTCAACAACCGTTGTTGAGGTGGGGATCTCGCTGCCAAGGCTAAATACGATAGTGATCGTGGGCGCTGAGCGGCTAGGGCTTGCCACGCTTCATCAGCTACGAGGCAGAGTTGGGCGAAATGGCGGCGATGGATACTGTTTTTTATTTACCAAGCTAAAAGAGGCGCCAGCTAGGCTAAAGGAATTTTGCGCGACAAATGACGGCTTTAAGGTGGCAGAGCTTGATCTGAAAAACCGCCAAAGCGGCGATATACTAAACGGCTTTTTTCAGCACGGAGCGACCTTTAACTTCTATGACTACGAGGATGATATCACGCAGGCTGCAAAGGCCAGAGTGGCTGAGTTTAAAAATAAAGCTCAAATTTGAGCTTGCGGATTGCGTTAAATTTAGAGTAGAAAATTACTTTTGGCTAAGAGGATATAAATTTGCGTCAAATTTAAGATGAGGATGCAAACTTTTACGGCTAGCTTTAAATTTGATAGAAAATGGCAACCATTACGTGGTTGATTTAGCTTTATCGCGACCGATTTTAATGTCGCTATTAAAAAATATAGCTAACAAATTGGTTTAAAACTGCTATATCTAAATTTATCTTGCCTAGCAAATCTAATCTCTCGAAGACTATTTTTAAAATTTACATGAAAATTTGATATGGCGAGATTTTTTATCGCTCACTCCCAAACTCCCATTTTCTCTCTTTTAAACCTTGCTACCATATCCTCATTTCCACTTCGCTCGCTAATGCAAATCCACTCTTTGATATTTTTTGTCAGCCATTCGTTCTCTACTGCATATCTACACATAAACAGACCCAAATTCGCTAGGTCATTCTCATCGCCTTTTGCGTGAAAGGTATTTTTATCAATTTTGATCAAGTCGCACTGCTTAGCAAGTTTGTCTAAATACTCATATATCGCGTCTAGATTATACTTTTTCACTCTTAAAACCTTTTCTTCATCGATCACGATCTTTGTGCCTAGTAGTGGGTAAGCCATTGTTATCCTTTCAAATTTATTTTGCATTTTAGCATTTATGGTTAGCAAATTTAAGTAGAAATTTTAGATAAAACGACTATCTGCCCTTAAAAATTAAGAGCAGATAAATTTAGAGTGGATAAGTGAGGCAGCAGTTTCTTTTTACTTCGTCTATGTAGCTCACGTTTAAATTTAGTCCGTAAAGCTGGCTTAAATTCTCACTTCTGATGATCTCATCAACCGTGCCAAATCCAACCTCGCCATCACCCTTTACAAGTGCCACATATCCGCCAAGAAGCACGGCAAAGTCAGGGTTGTGAGTGGTTAGCACGACCGAGTAGCCAAGCTCTTTTAGCCACTTGACGGTGCGTAGGAATTTATACTGGTTGCCAAAGTCAAGCGCGCTCGTTGGCTCGTCAAATATGATCATCTTTGGCTGCGCAGCCATCGCACGAGCGATCATACACATCTGCTTTTGACCACCACTCATCTGCGTGATAAAGCGATCCTCAAGATACTCGATCTCAAGCTTTTTTATGTAAATTCTAGCGATCTCTTCGTCCTCTTTGCTAGGTCTTGCAAAGATGCCAAGGTGCGCCGCACGTCCCATCGTGATAAACTCAAGTCCGGTGTAGTCATACTCTGTAACCTCGCTTTGAGCCACGTACGCCATAATCTTAGCGCGCTCTTTGTTGCTTAGGCTATCTACATTTTTGCCATCAAGAAAGATCTCGCCTGAAACTGGCTTTAGCGAGCCACTTATTAGCCCAAGAGTTGTTGATTTGCCAGCTCCATTTCGACCAAGAATGGTTAAAATCTCACCTGCGCCTATCTTTAAATTTACATTTTCTAGTTTGCCAGCCCCATTTGGGTAGCTAAAGTTTAAATTTCTAACTTCAAGCATCACGCAACCTTTTTATTTCGCCATAAAACCCAGACGAAAAATACCGTGCCGATAAAGCCAGTAAGTACGCCAAGTGGCACTTCGCTCACGCTTATGCTGCGCGCTAAGGTATCAACAAAAAGCAAAAATATCGCACCCATAAATATGCTTGCAGGCATGCTTTTTATGTTATTTGCGCCAACTAGCATGCGGGCTAGGTGAGGCATGAGAAGTCCCACCCAAGCGACTATACCGCTTATGCAGACGCTACACGCCGTAAGAAGCGTAGCGCAGATGATGATGACAGCGCGCTCAAAAGCCACATTTACGCCCAGTCTTGCCGCACTCTCGTCGCCAAGAGAGAGCAAATTTATACGCCAGCTCATGGCTATTAGCAAAATGGCGCAGATGATCATCACTGGGGCGATGTATATTAAGTTATCGCTATCAAGCTTAGCAAGGCTACCAAGCTGCCAATAAACAATGTCAGGTAGCTTTGTCTCAGGGTCTGCGACATACTTTAAAAAGCCGATGATTGAGCCCATGAGGCCACTTACGATGATACCAGAAAGAACCAGCATAAGCGTGCTCGTGCGCCCCATCATCTTAGGTATGGCTAGAGTGATAGCAACGGCTGCTAGGCCAAAGCCAAATGCAAAAATTTGTATCCAAATTAGCGATAGATCAAAGATGATAGCAGTTGCAGCACCCACGCAAGCGCCTGCTGATACGCCTAGAAGGTCAGGGCTTACAAGCTGGTTTTTAAAGACGCCTTGATAGGCTGCACCACTCACGCTAAGAGCAGCTCCAACAAGGATGGCTGCGATGATACGTGGGATGCGTAAATTTTCTATTACGTTTGTGATGTTGCTAGCTGCACCCTCGCCGTAGCCAAAGCCGTGAGCTAGCACGCTAAAGACGTCGTTAAATGGTATGTAAAATCTACCAACGCCAAGTGCGACAAAGGCGCAAACAAGCGTTAGTAGGGCTAAAAATATAGCAACTATTGAAAAATTTGCGTTTTTCATAATCTTACTTGCTGCTACCGTCAGGGTTTAGGCCTTTTAAGATATAGCCATACTCTGTGTCGGTAAGCTCGTGACCTAAGAACTCTTTATAAAACTCTTTTGTTTTTACTTTCATATCGACATCTTTAAATAGATCTGGTTGGATAGTTTTTGCTGCCCATAAAATTTGAAGTACGTTTTCAGCGCCATATCTATCCCAGCTAAATACACCTTTTGGGTTGCCGTAAATTTTGCCTTTTTTAACAGCGTTTGAGCCAGAGAATGCAGGGTGCTCTTTTATCTTTTTGATCTGTGCGTCTGTGTCATTGCCGCCAACGATGATGATATCAGGGTTTGCATTGATGATCTCTTCAGCGCTAACTTCGATCATTGAACCCTCAGTATTGATAGCATTTACACCGCCACCTAGCTTTATCCAAGTGTTTTGGATGGTGTTTGTACCATCAACTTTTAGCAAATTTGCACCACCAAGAAGGTGAAGTATTTTTGGACGTTTAGCATCAGGGATGCTTTTTGTTCTTGCTGTTACAAACTCAGAGTTATCGTGGATTTTACTAGCAAGTTTTTCAGCTTTTTTTCTAGCGTCATCAGTGCCTATAACTTCAGCTGTTGCGTAGATGCTTTTTTCCATATCTGGGTAGTCTCTAAAGATCAAATTTACCGCGCTAAAGCCGTTTTTGATAAGCTCGTCTTGGTAGTTTTTGTTAGAAACTATGATAACATCAGGGGCAAGCTTAACTAGCTCTTCGATCTGAAGGTCTTTGCCGTTTAGTGCAGCTGGTAAATTTTTAAGTTTTGGATAGATGTGCTCAAACCACTTGTTGGTTTTGATCAGATCAGTTGTGGCTACAACCTTATCCATACCGCCAAGTGCTAGGATGATCTCGTTGTTTGCATTCCACAGTGCTGCGATCTTCTCAACTTTTTCTGGGACGCTTACTTTTACGCCTTTCATATCTGTGATGCTTCTAGCAGACTCAGCAGCGCTTAGACTAAGAGCCGCAAAAAGTGAAGCAACAAGACCTATTTTAGCCACTTTGTGCATGAAATTCATTTGCATATTTTTTCCTTTTTTCGTGTGAAATAGTTTGATTGATATGTTACCGCTATTTACATTAATATTATGTAAAATTTGCATATACATTGTGAAAAATTTGCATATTTTTGTAAATTTCTATAAAACTAATAGGATAAATATTCTCCTTTTATTGATATATGTCATTAGTCACTATTTTGAAATGAGATAAACTTTCTCCTAAATTTTAAAAAAGGAGAATCAATGCGTGAATACAAAAGATACTGGCTCGCACTTGTTGCTGTGCTGGTAGTTTGCTTTAGTATTTTAGGCTACTACGGCGTTGAGGTTTATAGAAATTCGCCTCCAGTTGTAAATTTCACTGACGAAAATGGCAAGGTCGTGATCGATAAAGAGAGCATCTACAAAGGTCAAGAGGCTTGGCAAAGCATAGGCGGTATGCAGGTTGGCTCTGTTTGGGGGCACGGGGCATATCAAGCGCCTGATTGGAGTGCGGACTGGCTTCACAAAGAGTTAGTTGCCTTTTTAGAGATCAAGGCTGATGAAATTTATCATCTAAAATACTCCGATCTAAACGACGAGCAAAAGGCAAATTTAAAGATTTTGCTTAAAAAAGAGTATAGAGAAAATAGCGTAAAGGACGATAAATTTGTGCTAAGCGCTGATAGACTAAAAGCGATAAGTCAAGTAGCTAGCGAGTATGCCGCACTTTTTGGTAATGACCCTAAATTTAAGCCTTTAAGAGAAGCTTATGCGATGAAAGAAAATACGCTTCCAAATGCTAGCGACAGAGCCGATCTTAACAACTTCTTCTTCTGGTCAGCCTGGGCGACAGCGACAAACAGACCTGGTAGCGAGGCAACTTATACAAACAATTGGCCGCACGAACCACTAATCGATAACGTGCCAACAAGTGAGAATGTCTTTTGGTCGATTGCAAGCGTCGTGATACTTCTAACTGGTATTGGATTACTTGTTTGGTTTAGCTCGTTTTATGGCAAAAAAGACGATGAAAAGCTTGAGCCTATCAGTGAAGATCCGCTTAAAAAGCTAGATTTAACACCATCACAAAAGGCGCTTAAAAAGTATCTCTTTGTCACGCTAGCGCTATTTGCGTTTCAAATTTTAATAGGCGGCTTTACAGCTCACTACACAGTCGAAGGACAAGAATTTTATGGCATAAATTTATCAGCCTACATTCCTTATTCGCTTGCCAGAACGTGGCATATACAAGCTAGCATATTTTGGATAGCGACTGGATTTTTAGCAGCTGGACTATTTTTAGCCCCTATCATAAATGGCGGCAAGGATCCAAAATTTCAAAAGCTTGGTGTTGATCTGCTCTTTTACGCACTACTTATCCTTGTAGTTGGCAGTTTTGTGGGCGAATATTTAGCCATCGCAAACATCATGCCTATAAATTTAAGCTTCTGGCTTGGACATCAAGGATATGAATACATCGATCTTGGGCGTGTTTGGCAGATCATTTTGTTTGTCGGTCTTGTCATCTGGATGCTTCTGCTTCTTCGCGGATTTGCAGGTGGGTTTAAAAACAAAGGCGATAAAAATTTACTTGCTATCTTTGCTATGTCAGCGGTTGCGGTTGGCTTATTTTACGGAGCAGGGCTATTTTATGGACAAAGAAGTCCATTGCCAGTGATGGAGTACTGGCGCTGGTGGGTCGTGCATCTTTGGGTTGAGGGCTTTTTTGAGGTATTTGCGACGGCTTCGCTCGCCTTTGTCTTTGTCTCACTGGGTCTTGTCTCAAAAAGATTTGCGACATTTTCAACGCTTGCAAGTGCGTCACTCTTTATGGTAGGTGGGATCCCAGGCACCTTCCATCACCTCTACTTTGCAGGCACTACAACGCCTATAATGGCTATTGGTGCAAGCTTTTCAGCGCTTGAGGTCGTGCCTTTGGTCTTGCTTGGAGCTGAGGCGTATGAGCACTACAAACTCCAGTTTGCTCAAAGCTGGGCTAAAACGCTTAAGTGGCCACTTTACTGCTTCATCGCAGTTGCCTTTTGGAATATGCTAGGTGCTGGTGTCTTTGGATTTTTGATAAATCCTCCAATTTCGCTATTTTACATCCAAGGACTAAATACAACGCCAGTTCACGCACACGCGGCACTATTTGGTGTTTATGGATTTTTGGCACTTGGCTTTGTTTGGCTTGTGGCTACTTATCTATTTAAAGGGCAAGAATTTGATGAAAATCTGATGAAAGTTGGCTTTTGGGGACTAAATGCAGGACTTATGCTAATGATCGTGCTTTCACTACTTCCAATAGGAATTTATCAAGCATTTGCAAGCTTGGAGCAGGGCATGTGGTATGCAAGAAGTGCTGAGCTTTTACAGCAGTCGCACTTGCAAAATTTAAGATGGTTAAGGATGCTTGGCGATACGATTTTAATAATCGGCGGCATCTGCTTCTTTGCTCAGCTTTTAAAATTTATGCTTAATAAAAAGGCTTAAATTTATGGGGGCGCTTTGCCCCTTTATTTAAGCTATCTTTTCATAAAATAGTGCAAATTTAAAGGATAGAAATGATGACATTTTTAAAGAGAATTTGCGTTACATTTGTTGTGCTTTTGCACCTATTTTTGGCGTTTTTGGTTGATTTTTCATTTCCGCACTACGCAAGCGTGCAGATAACTGGCGGCGACGTAAAACGCATGGACAAAGATGGCATAATAGACGCTAAAAACCCAGCCGACGGCCCTGTAAGAGATGTCTATTTTATCTACACAAAAGATGCGAAAAACGCTGAAAAAGTTATGGCTTATAGAAACGAAGATACGGCGTGGGGTTTTCCATTTTATTTTAAATTTAACTCAGCCGACATCCAAGCCAAGGCTCAAGGCTTTACAAATAGCGATAAAAACGTCACTATCAAATACTATGGATATAGAATTTCTATGCTAAATGAGTTTAGAAACGCTATCTCGATAAAAGATAGTGGCACAAACACCAGCTGGCCTATCGCTAGCTACGTGCTTTACTTCATCTTATTTATTTCGCTTGTTATCTGGATAAGAAAGATAAACAAGGCTTTTGTGCCAAAAGTTGAAAATTTAGAGACAAAAAAAGAAGCTGTTTAAATCAGGGGCTAGATCAGCCCTTTTTGTTTATAAGATCAATGAGCCTAACATCTTCGCTTCTTACGATTAGGCTCTTTGGTAAGTTAAATTTAGCTATCACTTCGCACTCTTTTTCTCTCATCTGCCCGTCATCTTTTTCGTGGTCAAAGCCCAAGATATGTAGCAAGCCATGTGTAAAAAGTAGCGCAGTTTCGGCCTCTTCGCTGTGATTTAGTTCGGCAGCTTTTTCTTTTACCATATCTTTGTTTATGACGATTGAGCCAAGTGGGGCGTGTATGACAAGCTCAAGGGGGAAGCTTAAGACGTCAGTAGTTTTATCTATGCCACGCTCAGATCTATTTAGCTCTCTCATCTCATCTTTATTGATAAAAAGAAGCTCAACTTCACCAGGCGTTAGATATGAGCAAATTTGATCTAAAATTTCTGGATAACTCTCTTCGCAAAGTATCATTTTTGGCTTGTCCTTAGTAAATTTTTGTATAATTTTAGCAAATTTAAAGGGCAAAATATGAAAAAAGCAGTTTGTATAATGAGCGGCGGCATGGATAGCACGCTTTGCGCTGTGATGGCAAAGAGGGCTGGGCATGATGTGGTCGCACTTCATTTTGATTACGGACAAAGAACAATGAAGCGAGAAAAGCGCGCGTTTGACGAGATATGTGAGCGACTGGGTGTGGTTAAAAAGATAAATTTAGACGTTAGCTTTATCGCTCAAATAGGCGGAAATTCGCTAACCGATAAGAGCCTGCAGATAAGAAAAGATGGCGTTAGCAAGGACGTGCCAAACACCTACGTGCCGTTTAGAAATGGCGTATTTATCTCTATCGCCGCCGCACTTGCCGAAAAAGAAGGAGCGCAGGCGATCTACATAGGCGTGGTCGAGGAGGATAGCTCCGGGTATCCTGACTGTAAAGAGAGCTTTATAAAAAGCATAAATGAGGCGATAAATTTAGGCACTTCGGCTGATTTTTCTTGCGAGATCGTCACGCCGCTTGTAAATTTAAGCAAGGCTGATATCGTCTCAAAGTCGCTTGAACTTAATTCTCCAATAGAGCTTACATGGAGCTGCTACGAGAGCGAGGATGAGGCGTGTGGGCTTTGTGATAGCTGCAGGCTAAGGCTAAATGGCTTTAAAAAAGCAAACGCCGTTGATAAAATCCCTTACAAAAAGTGAAATTTGCCTTGAAATTTAAAAGCTAGCCACTATAAATTTAGTAGCTAGCCTAAAATTTACTCTAAATTTAGCTCGCTTATCTGCTTTGCAAGTTTCTCTTTATACTCTTTTAAAGATGTTTTTATGATGTTTGAAAAGTCATCATTTGTCACTAGAAAATAAAACTCAGAGTGCTTAAGATCGGTCTTTATCTCTTTGTCTTTGACGCTTAAAAGTGTGTCTATATCCATATTTAGCCCAACCTTGCTAAAACCAAGCGATATGTACGACCAAAATTTGACTATCCTTGCGCTTGCGGTGAGCGTGTTTTCATCGATTAGGCTTTTGTCTTTTACGACTTGATAGCCGTTTTCCTTAAAGGCCTCCTCTATGTGTGACCTTAGCACTGAGCTCACGTTTTGGTTGTTTTCTAAAATGACGTTCCATAGCCCCTTGCCATAGCCGTTTCTCGTCCTACCGATATATTTTTGCTTCTCTTTTGCGCTAACTTCATTTACATTGTGCTTATATAAAGATGGGGTGCTTGCTTGTTTTGGGTCGTTTTCAAAGGCTCTCACATCTTTGACGCTTTCGATGTAAATTTTTGTCTTTTTGCTAATGCTTGAAGGTGCTTGCTCGTCTGGCAAACTCACAAATATCCCTTTTGGAGCGCAGCCACAAAGCATAAAAGCGGCAAATATCGCTAGTAATAAATTTTTCATTTTCATCCTTTTAAATAAATTTCAAATGTAAATCGTTTTTTTGTAAATTTTATTAACTATTTTTTGCAAATTTCAAATTTATATTTTGATATCCATAATCATAAAATCTTAAATTTAATAACTAAAATTTAAATTTAACTTTCCTTGACTGCTATCAACCAAAATGGCTAGCCACCTAGGATAAAATCCGCTTAAATTTTTAAATTCACAAGGAGAAAAGATGAAAGATATGAAGATGTTTTGCCATCAGTGCGAGATGAGCGCTGAGGATGGATGCGGTGCAAAAGGCCAGCCTATGGGCACCTGTGGCAAGAGCGACACACTAGCGCTTTTGCAAGATACGATGGTTTTTGGCTTAAAAGGCCTTAGCGCATACCGCCACCATGCACACGAGCTTGGCGCTGATACTAGCAATGTTGATCGCGTTATGGCTGATACGCTTTATTTTACGCTTACAAACTCAAATTTCAACTTCGATGAGCACATCAAGCAGCTTCTTGAAGTAGGCGGTGCTGGCGTTGAGGTGATGAACCTGCTAAGCGAGGCTCACACAGCTAAATTTGGCATCCCAACACCAGTTAGAGTGAGCCAAAACAAGGTCGAGGGCAAGGCGATTTTGGTAAGTGGTCACAACTTGCATGCCCTAAAAGCGCTACTTGAGGCGACAAAAGATAAAGGCATCAACATCTACACTCACTCAGAGATGCTACCAGCTCACGGATACCCAGAACTACGCAAGTATAGCCACCTAAAAGGCAACGTCGGCAAGGCATGGTTTGACCAAACTAAGCTATTTAACGAATTTAAAGGCGCGATACTAATGACAACAAACTGCATCGTGCCACTACGCTCAAACTGCACATACGCTGATAGGCTATTTGGCTACTCGATCGCAGGCACAAACGGCGTAAAACACATCGAAAACGACGACTTCACACCACTTATCGAGTGCGCTTTAGCTTGCGGCGACGTTAGCGGCTTTGATAGCGACGAGAGCCTAGTAACTGGCGGTCACTACAAGACTATCCTAACTTTAGCTCCTCAAATTTTAGACGCGATAAAGACAGGCAAGATCCGCAGATTTTTCGTGATCGCTGGCTGTGACGCGCCTGGCAAGGGACGTGAGTACTATAGAGAGCTAGCTGCTAGCCTTCCAAAAGACTGTGTGATACTTACTTCAAGCTGCGGTAAATTTAGATTTAACGACATCGACTTTGGCAACGTCCCAGGCACCGAGCTACCACGCTACATCGACCTTGGCCAGTGCAACGACAGCAACGGCGCAGTTAAGATCGCTCTTGCGCTAAGCGAGGCAACGGGCATCGCAGTAAATGACTTGCCAGTTTCTATCGTGCTAATGTGGATGGAGCAAAAAGCGGTCATCATCTTGCTAGCACTATTTAGCCTTGGTATCAAAAACATCAACGTAGGACCAAGTTTGCCTAAATTTTTCAATGAAGAGATCATAAATTTCTTAGTGGATAAATTTAACGTTAGACCAATTAGCGGCGACGCGCAAGCTGATCTAAAATACTTCTTAGGTGAGTAAAAAACTGCCAGGGCTTAGGCTCTGGCTCTAAATTTAAAACAGCCCGCCTTGCTCTTTGCTTTGGCTAAGGCTATCAAGTAGTTCTTCTTTTTTGCAAAGTACAAGGGCGTAGACGAAATTTTGTAGCTTCTTTATCTCGTCTAAATTTTCATAAAAAATGGCGTTTTCAACCTTTAGCGTGCTATCTTTTGGCAGGCAAAATTTAAGCTCGCTTTCGCTGAAATTTCGCCTTAGAAATATACTTTCAGTCAAAAATAGCTCCTCGTCTTCTTCAGCTATCACCGCTCTAAAACTGCCACCAAAACCAACTGGCTTAAAGTCTTTGTCGATAAAGACTGGGTCAAAGTGCGATGAAATCCTGCTTTCTGTCACTTTAAAGCCGATATTGTTTTTCTTAAGATAGCCAAGAAGTCCGCAAAACATCCCAGCAAAAACCCTAGGAATGGATAAATTTTGATAGTATTTGTCATCGTAAATGAGCGTTGTAAAAAAGATCGAGCTTGGATTTAGCACGCTTATGTTTGTGTCAGTCCAGGCTGTCTCGTAAAGTAGCGAGAGCCTTTGAAGTATCCTCGTATCGTCGCTAAAAAATGTGTCAAACAAATTTGCATGAAAAATTTTGTAAAAAAGCTCGGTCAAATTTTCAGGTATGACGTGGGCGTTTTTTTCGAGGTGCGACTTCTCTAAAAGCGCTTTTATGAAGGGATTGACCGCGCAAAATTTGATATTTTTGTGGATCGCCTCAAAGCGCATTAACTTGATGATAGCCGTTTGTAGGCTTGCCACCTTGATAAAGGCTATCTCATCGTCGCTTGGCACGATCTCCTCTTCACTGATGATAGCGTAAGCGCCTTGCTTTATCGCAGGTGCGATCTGATCGCTTTGCGTGGCGATGAGAGCGTAGCCTCGTTTTATATTTTTAGCCTCAAACGCGAAGCTAGTCACGCTTGAGATGCTTGGGTTGTTTAAAATTTGCCCATTTATTATGTGGGTTAAATTTTCTATCGTCATTTAGCCAACGATCGCGCCGTTTTTGACCTTGTCCTGCGTGCCAAGAAGCGTTAGCGAGCCGTCTGATGCGCTTAGTATCATGCCTTGTGAGACATATTTTTTCATCATTGTTCGCTCTTTTAAATTTGCTAAAACGCAAACTTGCTTGCCCACAAGCGAGCTAGGCTCGTAGTATTTGGCGATGCCAGATAAAATTTGACGTGGCTGCTCCTCGCCAAGATCTATCTTAAATTTAAGCAGCTTCTCACTACCCTCAACTCTCTCACACTCGAGCACTTCGCCTACTTTTATCACGATCTTGGCAAAGTCATCGATGCTAATGATATCTTCTTCTTTTTTCTCCTCTTTTGGCTCAGCTTTTGCCTCTACTTTTGGCCCTTCTTTTAGGTCTCTTGCCTCGCCCATTAGCTCTTTTTCTATCCTTGGGAAGAGTGGCTCAGTGGCTTTTGCAGTAAAATTTGAAATTTCATTTTTTAATACAAGGCTTTCGTAAGAAGCAGTATCTATGCTAAAGCCAAGCGTATCAGCTATCTTGGCGCAAGTTTTTGGCATAGCTGGGCTAAGTAGTATCGCCACTTTTGCAAGTAAATTTGCGCAAAGTGCCACAAGTGCGTTTGCCTCGTCACTTTTGCCAGCTTTTACAAGCGACCATGGCTCATACTTCGCAACGGCTGCATTTGCAAGCGTTACGACCTTCCAAAGATCCTCTAAATAGCGGTTTGTCGCTAAATTTTCTAAATTTTTAATTGCCTCATCAAGGTAGCCCTTCGCCTCATCAAGCTCGGCTTTATGAAATTTGATCACGTCTTTTGAGCCAATTTTATAGTCGCTATACTTTGCGCTCATGCCTACTATGCGGCTTAGCAGGTTGCCAAGTCCGTTGCCAAGCTCTGAGTTTATGCGCTCGATTAAGGCTTTTTGGCTGTAGTCGCCATCTTGACCAAAGGGCACCTCTCTAAGCAAAAAGTATCTGAAATTTTCAAGTCCATAAGCGTTTGCGACCTCTCTTGGGTTTATGACGTTGCCCTTGCTTTTGCTCATCTTTTCGCCATCTATCGTCCACCAGCCGTGCGCTGCGACGTGTTTTGGTAGTGGCAAGCCAAGGCTCATCAAAAATGCCGGCCAATAAACTGCGTGAAAACGCAAAATGTCCTTGCCAACGATGTGTGTCGTGTGCGGCCAAAAGTCCATTCTAGCGTTATCTCTTGAGTATCCTAGTGTTGTTAAGTAGTTTATGAGCGCATCAAGCCAGACATACATAACGTGTTTGTCGTCGTTTGCGCTCTTTGGCAGTTTTATGCCCCAGTCAAAGCTCGTTCTTGTCACAGAGAGGTCTTTTAGTCCGCCTTTTACAAAGCTTACAACCTCGTTTTTCTTACCCTTTGGGATGACGCAAAGCTCGTCGTTTTCGTACCATTTTAAAAGTGCGTCTTCGTATTTTGAAAGTTTGAAAAAGTAGCTCTCTTCTTTGACTAAAGATGTCACGCGGCCGCAGTCTGGACAGCGGTTGTCCTCAAGTAGGTCTCTTTGGTTAAAAAATGTCTCGCAGCTAACGCAGTAAAAGCCCTCGTACTCACCCTTGTAGATATCGCCGTTTGCTTGCATCTTTTCAAAGACATTTTGCACGGTTTGCTTGTGCTCTTCGTCGGTCGTCCTTATGAAGTGGTCGTAGCTTATCTCAAATTCATCCCAAAGCGATCTAAATTTCGCACTGATCTCATCAGCATACTCTTTTGGCGTTTTGCCTCTAGCGCGAGCTGCTTGCTCGATCTTTTGACCATGCTCGTCCGTGCCAGTCATGAAGTAGGTCTCTTTGCCTTGCAAGCGGTTAAATCTAGCTAGCGTATCAGCGATGATAGTCGTGTAGGCGTGGCCGATGTGTGGCACGTCATTTACGTAATAAATCGGAGTGGTTATATAAGCTTTTTCTTTCATATTTTTCCTTTAAATTTAAAAATCAAATCCGCCGTCACTGCCGGTGTTGCCTTTTGACATCGAGTTGTAGCAGCTATTTACATACTCTATCCTCGTCTCGCAGTCAAAAAAAGCCTCGCAGTTAAAACAGCTTTTGCGACCTTTTTGCTCTTGGCACTCTTGCATGATTTTAGCCTTTTGTTTTAGGGCTAGTTCAAATGCGTCAAGTGGTTCGTTTGCTTGTGCCTCTTGCATCATTTTTGCTCGTAAAATTTATGCAAAAGCGAAATTTCATCACGTGAGCCAAAGAAGCATGGCGTAGTTTGGTGAATTTTTTCTATTTTTATATCAAAAAGTGTTTGGTTTTTACCGTTTGAGGTTGCGCCCTTTGCGTTTTCATATATAAAGGCAAATGGCAACACCTCAAAGACAACCCTTAGCTTGCCATTTGGATGATCGCTCGTTGCTGGGTAGCTAAAAAGACCGCCGCCTTTTAGTAAAATTTGATGCAAGTCGCTCACCATCGCACCTGAGTATCTTAGCCTATAGCCCTCGTTAAATAGCTCGTTTATGAAGTTTCTATGCGTTTGGCTCCAGCCCTTTTGCGTAGCTCCCGTGGCGTTTAGCTTGCCTTTTTCTTTTAGCTCAAGCTCTTTTACAAATTTAAACTCGCCATCTTTGCCAAGCCTATAAAATTTAGGTAAAGCGCCCTTTTTCTCAGCAATTACTAGCTCAAGCCTTGGACCATAGATGCTGTAAGCTGCGGCTATTAAATTTTCTGGTTTTACCTCGTCTTCGTAGATGCCAAAGATCGAGCCAACGGCGAAATTTACATCTACTAGGCTTGAGCCATCAAGTGGATCGTAAGCGATGATAAATTTAGCATTTTTATTTATCTCAAGCTCGTCCTCTTTCTCTTCGCTAATTAGCGCTTTTACGCATGAAAGCTGCTTAAATTTAGCTGTGATGATCTCATCGCTTTTGACATCAAGTTTTAGCTGGGTGTCGCCAGTTGCGTTTTCGTGAGTTGTGTAGCCAAGATCGGCGTATTTTATGACCTCGCTTATCTCTTTTGCGATATCTTTAATGGTGTTAAAAATTTGGTTTAGTTCTTGCATTATACAGCCTTTGCATTTTTGATTATCCACGCACAAATGGCGTCTATATCGTCTAAATTTATATTTGTGATCTCGTAGGGGATCTGCTCTTTATAAGTGGCGATCGCATCTGAAAAGCTAAGATATGCTTCGTCGATCTCGCCTCTAAAGACGCTTAGTCTTGGCAGTGGCAGTGTCTTTAGTCCCTCGACTAAGAGCATGTCAAACTCGCCGATCATCCTTATGACCTCGTCTATGCCTTGTGAGCTTTGCGAAAAGTAAGTCGTTCTAGTCGGACTCATCACGACTACGTCAGCTCCTGCCTGAGAAAATTTAAAGCTATCCTTGCCTTCAACGTCAAATTTGGCCTTGTCGCCTGGGTCGTGCTTGACTACAACGACCTTTAGCCCATCATCTATAAATTTTTTTGCGACTTTTAAGATAAGCGTCGTTTTTCCGCTATTTGAAGGGCCAGAAAAAGCAATGGCAAGTCTTTTCATAAGAGCCTTTTTCGTTAAAATTTCTTGCGATTATAGCTCATATTGGCTTTAAAATTTATGAGTGAAATTTAAAAAATAAAATGCTAAAATGCGAGAAAATTTAATGTTTTAAGAGTTTTTTATGAGAAAATTTACACTATTTTTTATATTTATTTTGATGATATTTGGTTGTGCCGATCAAAAAGTGATCGTGCATGAGCCACTAAAAAATGAGCTTTTAGCCTACACAAGCAAGAGCGAGATCATTGATGGCACCGATAGAACGCTCATAATCGCAACCTATCTAAATCCAATATACAACTCAAATTTAGACGAGAGCAAAGAGCACTTTTTAGTAGCGATAAACCCAAAAGAGCATGCGCAAAATTTAAGTAATATAAAGGTAAATGGTGACTCAAATGCCACAAATGCAAGGCTGCTTGATGAAAGTGACGAGATGCTTAAATTTGCTGGATTTTCTATGCCTTGGGCGGTTTATTATGAAGTGACCGCACCAAGTAAGCAAAGCGACGATCTCGCGCTTAGTTTCGAAATTTATCAGTCAAAGCCGGTTTTGTTAAATTTTCGAAAAGTTGCGAAATCTTTATACTGGAACCATTAAGCGCCATATAGATCACGTAGTTTGCAAGCACCTTCTTGCCGTAGTTTCTAGTCTCAGCCACTGGGACTAGCTCGATCGATAAAAACGGCTCAAATTTACCCTCTTTAAACATATCATCTCTTGTTATGACTTTTTTGGTAAAACCGATACCGCCGTTATACGCGTAGGCCGTAAAGAGCGGATGATAAAGAAATTTATCAAGGTAGTTTAGGTGGTGATTTGCAAATTTAAAGGCGACATCTGTTTTAAAAAGATCGTCTTGGTCAAAATTTGGAATTTTTAGCTCTTTTTTGCCGATCGCATTTGCAAGAAATGGCATAAACTGCATCATACCAAGGGCGTAAGAGGTAGAAACGACACTTGGGATAAAGAGGCTCTCTTGCCTAGCAAGTGCGTAGATCATCGACTTTCGCTCAGTGCTGATGCCCTCAAGCTCTGGTGAGCTTGGCATCAAAAAGTATTGCTTCTCCCAGCCATGCGCCTTTTGCATGAAGTATGCGTATGCGCCGATGCTCTCGTTTGTGTAAAATTTCATCGCAAATTCGCTTGCTTGTGTGGCGTTCATATCCTTTGCAAGGGCAGCGGTTTTGTTCCATAAAAATGGATCGCTCACATCAAAATTTTCGATATTTTGCTTGCTAGGTCTTGGTACGATCACCTCAAGTGGCTCGCCACCGACCAAATCTCTTGCGTAAAGTGAGTAGATATTTGCATCTTTACTAGCACTTAGCTCTTTTAAAAAGCTCTCATCGCCACTTAGCTCATACTGCCAAAATGTGGCATTGTCTCTTTGCCAAGCCCTATCAAAGGTGCTTTTAGCTCTTGTGAAAAAACTAAATGCAACGTCATTTTGACCAAGCAAGATGGCGTTTAGTCCAAGTGTAAATGCGTCGCTTTTTTCAGTGACTGCAGGATCTATGCTAATTAAATTTCTTCTAAAGCCTTCATATTTTTTATTAAAAACTACATCGTTTAGTAAATTTGTAAAGCCCTTTTGCATGTAGAGCTTGTTCATAAAATTTGCTTCAAAATTTACGCTAAAAAGAGCACTTTTACTTTGCGGGTTTGAAGCGTTAAAAAGCTCTAAAAAGCTCTTTGTATCGTTTGCATTTGCAAAGCTAAGAGCTGGATTTGGCTCGTTTAAAGTGCGTAAAATTCTAGCTTTTTCTGGATTTGTATTTGCAAGATTTGCCGCTAAAATTTCACGAGTTTTGCTATCAAGCTTTAGAGAAAAGCTCATCGTTGTTAGTAAATTTTGGCAAGCCAAGTTAGCAGTTGTGATGTTGCTTGCGTTTATGCCAGGGCACTTGCTAGGGGCTGCTTTGGGAGGTAAAATTTTATTGATTGATTTTTGAACTAAGCCACTTTTTCTAAAAACGTCGCGTGAAAGCTCAGCTATCTGCTCCTTTGTGTAGCTGCCCTCGTTTATAAGGCGGTTTATGTAGTAGTCTTTTGCAAGGCTTTTTGGCTCGTTTTTTAGCTCCTCGTAGGTGTAAATTTTAGCTAAAAGAGCAACGCAGGCTAAAGAGAGGATACTAAAGTGACGCAGCAAAAACAAATAAAAGCCTTATTAAAAATTGATCTATGAGTTGAAGTGCTAAAAGCACGATGAGTGGGGCAAAGTCGATGCCGTTAAATTCTGTTTTGACGTAGCGTCTAATGAAGCTATAAACAGGATCGGTCAGCCTGTAAAGTAGCTGCACGATCGGCGAGCTAGGATCAGGCTTGACCCAGCTAATGAGAGCCGCTGCGATGACGATCCACGTATAGACCGTGATGATAAGGTGCAAAATGTTTGCGACCGCTGAAAATAGGGTGGAAAGTATCATTTTTGCTCCTAGATTAAAATTTTGCCTAGATCATCTTTGATGAGCGGGTAGAGCTCGCTTAGCTCGGGGCCATGAAGGTCGTTTGTAAGCAGCGCACGTAGCGGCATGAAAAAGTTTTTACCTTTTAAATTTGTAGCACTCATAAGCTCTTTTTTAAACTCATCAAATGTTTCGCACGGTTTTAAATTTAGAGCTGCTTTTTTGATGATCTCAAATTCATTTTTGTACTCATCTGGAGCTATTTTTGGTGAGTAAATAGCCTCAACTTTTGCCTTTATCTCAGGCACTAGTGAGCTCTCTTGAGTGTAAAATTTAACTAGCTCAATCTTGCTCTCATCCACGCCAAAGATCTCTTTTATGCGCTCTTTTGAAGCAAGTTTGATGTGTTCTCTATTTATCTGCTCAAGCTTTTTCACGTCAAATCTAGCAGGTGAGCGTGAAATTTTGGTTATATCAAACCACTTTACTGCATCTTCGATCGTAAAAATTTCAGTTGGAGTTTTGTTGCCAAGAAGTATCAGATAGTTTGCGATCGCCTCAGGTAAAAATCCCTGCTCAAAGAGCCATTTTACGCTTGATTCGTTCTCACGTTTGCTCATTTTTTTGCCCTCTATATTTAAAAGGATAGGCAAATGCGCGTAGTTCATCTTGCCGGTGTAGCCAAGTCCCTCGCGTATGAGGTCTTGCTTTGGTGTGTTGCTCACGTGATCCTCGCCACGTATGACAAAGGTCACGCCTTCTAGCATATCATCGACTGCGCAGGCAAAGTTATAAGTTGGAGTCTTGTCTGCTCTCATGATGACAAAGCTATCAACGGCCTCTGGCTCGAAGCTTAGCTCGCCTTTTATAGCGTCTGTAAAGCTCATAGTGCCAGCTGGTTTTTTCATGCGGATGACAAATGGCTTCTCGCAGTTTAAAACTTCAGCATCGCTTAGTCTCTCGCAGGTGCCGTCGTACCTATATGCCACACCTTGCTCTTTTGCTTTTTGTTTTTTTGCCTCAAGCTCTTCTTCGGTGCAAAAGCAGGCAAAGGCCTTTTTATCGATGAGGAGCTTTGATGCAAGCTGTCTGTGGAATTTTAAATTTTCACTTTGGATGTAAATTTGCTCTGGTTTTATGCCAAATTTGCTTAAAATTTCTAAGATATCTTTCTCTTTTCCCTCGATATTTCGCTCTTTGTCGGTATCTTCTATGCGTAAAATAAAGCCACTTTTATCTTGCAAAGAGCAAATATAGTTGAAAATAGCAGCACGTAAATTTCCTATGTGCATATCTCCTGTTGGAGAGGGTGCAAAACGATACATAAGCTCATTCCTTACGTTAAATTTGAAGTTTGGATTATAACACTAGCTTGATAAATTTAAAGTTATGTAATTTTAAATTTTTAGGCTAAGCAAAGCATAGTTTTTATAAAATCCGCACGAAAATTTAACTATTTATAGGAGAAAGCAATGAGTTTTATCAGCGAATTTAAAGAATTTGCGATGCGCGGAAATGTCATAGATATGGCAGTTGGTGTTGTTATCGGTGGAGCATTTGGAAAGATTGTCTCATCACTAGTTGGCGATATTATCATGCCAGTAGTTGGCGCTATAACAGGCGGTGTAAATTTCACTGATCTTAAGCTAACACTAAAAGAAGCTGCAGAAGGTGCGCCAGCTGTTACGATAAACTATGGCTCATTTATACAAACAATGGTTGATTTTTTAATCATTGCGTTTTGTATTTTTTGCGTCATCAAAGCTTTAAATACACTTAAAAATAAATTACCAAAAGAAGAAGAGGCAGCTCCTGCAGAGCCTGAAACTCCAGCTGATATAGCACTTCTAACTGAGATCAGAGATCTTCTTAAAAAATAAATTCTTAAATCAAAGGGAGAAAGCTCCCTTTGAAATCCGTTAAATTTTGTCCTATTTTTTATGCTAAAATGCTTTTTCATCTTAAAAGCGAGTAAAATATGATAGAACAAATTCCATTTTTTCAAGGTCTTAGCGCCGATGACCTAACTAAACTTGAAACAATAAGCGTTGTTAAAAAATACAAAAAAGGCGAGTTTTTATTTATAGAGGGCGAGGAGCCAAAGTGGCTTACATTTTTGATAACTGGCTCGGTTAAACTTTATAAAACTACGGCAAATGGCAAGGAAATTTTTATCCATCAGCTTGCGCCTATGAATTTTGTGGCCGAAGTTGTAAATTTTGAAAATATCCCTTATCCAGCAAGCGCCATTTTTACTATCTCTGGCGAGGTTTTAAAGATAAATTATGAAAAATTTGAAGCACAATTTTTAACAAAGCCAGAAATTTGCATGAAATTTCTAAAATCAATGGCTCAAAAGATAAGAATAACTACAAATTTACTACACCAGGAACTAATACTTAGCTCCGAAGAGAAGGTGGCTAGGTTCATTTTAAATCACGAAGATCTATTTAATGAACTAAAGCATACAAAAATTTCATCAATACTTAATATGACTCCAGAAACTTTTTCGAGAATTTTAAATAAATTTAAAACAAATGGTTTAGTCAAACTTGATGAGAAGAACCAAATTTTGGAAAAAAATGTAGGTGGCCTACAAGAAATTTATTCTTATTGAAAGTTAATATCAAATAAATATTTTCATTTACTTAAAGAAAAAATTTATATATTTTTGGATAGTATTCGTCTAAAATTTTCGTAAAAATTTACGATATATTGATAAATTCAGGAGGAAATTTTGGCTGAAGTTAAGAAGAAATTTTTTGTTTGGTCATCTGTGATAATAGGCATCGTAATCGGCCTTATCGCTTCTATGGGCATAGCTGATGCACTTCATGCGACTGGTAGCGGCTACATCTGTACCATTTGTCACACGATGGATCCTATGAATGCTGCATATCATGAAGATGTACACGGCGGCAATAACAAGCTTGGCATAAAAGCTGAATGTTCAGCCTGTCACCTAAATCATACAAGTGCCTATACCTATGTACTTACAAAACTTAAAGTATCGATAAATGATGGCTATAAGACATTTTTTACAGATACGGACAAGATCGACTGGCGTAAAAAGCGCGAGCACGCATCTCACTTTGTCTATGATAGTGGATGTTTGACTTGTCACTCAAATTTAAAAAATGTTATTCAAGCTGGTAAATCATTCTTGCCACATAGAGATTATTTTGTTCTTGGAAATCCTAATAAGAAATCATGTGTTGACTGCCACGAGCATGTTGGTCACAAGAATTTAGGACTACAAATCGATAAATTTGAAGCAATTAAAAAACAAGAAAACAATAAAACCAAGTAAGGAGGAGAGATGTTTAAAAAGTCGCTAATGTTATTAGCCTGTCTAATGTCTTTTGGCTTTGCCGCAAACATGGATGCAAATAAATCTGACGCTTTAAACCTTAATGTTGTAAAAAACATTAAAGTTGCTCACAAAATGTCAGACTTATCAAAAAGCTGTGTTGAGTGCCACGCTAAAGAGACACCCGGCATAGTTGCCGATTGGAAAAATAGTCGCCACGCTCACGTTGGCGTAAGTTGTATGGATTGCCACTCTGTAAATGCAGATAATCCTATGGCTTCAGTTAAGGTGCATCCAAAAGATTCTAACAACCATGTTTCAATGCTAGTTAGCCCAAAAACTTGTGCTAAGTGCCACGAAAACGAAGTTGATGAACTAGTAAAGAGCGGTCACGCAAGAGCTGCTATGCAAATGTATGCTAATCCTGCAATGGTGAAACTAATGTATCACTATGAAGGTATGGATCATCCAGAATACAAAATGGCTCCAGACGCTACTGGTTGTACACAGTGCCACGGAACCGTCATCAAACTAGACGCTGATCACAAACCTACAAAAGAGACTTGGCCAAACTATGGTATAGGCAATGTTTATCCAGATGGTGGCGTAGGTAACTGTAAATCATGTCACAGCGCGCACACATTTAGCGTAGCTGAAGCTAGAAAACCAGCTGCTTGTGCATCTTGCCACCTTGGACCTGATCACCCAGATATTGAGATCTTTAACAACTCAATGCACGGACATATCTATAATAGCGAAGCTCACAAATGGAATTTTGATGCTGCTCCTGATACATGGGATGTACCAGACTTTAGAGCTCCAACTTGTGCAGCTTGCCACATGAGTGGTGTTGGTGAAACAACAACAACTCACAATGTTTCAAGAAGACTAAAATGGAACCTATGGGGCGTCAGCAGTAAGCTAAGAACAGCTGGTGATGAACAAGCTGCTGTTGTTTACGAAAAAACTGGCAAACTAACCATAGGAACGCCACTTGCAGGTCATCCAAATGGACCAGAAGCAGCAAGAGCTGAGATGAAGCTAGTTTGTAAAGCTTGCCATACATCAACTCATACAGATAACTTCTTCATTATGGGTGATAAGCAAGTAGAGCTTTATAATGTTTACAATGCTGAAGCAACTAAGATGCTTGAAGAGTTGAAAGCTAAAAACTTACTACTTGCAGATGCTTGGGAAGATGAATTCCAAGATATCTACTATCATATGTGGCACCACGAAGGTCGTCGTATGAGACAAGGCGCTCTAATGGGTGGTCCTGACTACTCACACTGGCATGGTGTATTCGAAGTTAAGAACGACATTAGAAAACTTCGCAAAATCTATAAAGAAAGAATTGAATCTGGCAAAGTCCAGTAATCTTTTTTAAGGTGGGAGTTTTCCCACCTTTTTATTTTTAAATTCCAAATTTTATCTTTTAGTTATTATCCTAAAGCAAATACCTTTTAATAATTATTTTTATAAATTTAAATTATAAAATCATACGGTTTAGCACTACAAATTGTTCTAAATAATTAATAAAATTTATAATGTAAATTTAAAAATATAAAATATAATCTTTGTTTTCAAGGAGATATTTTGGGACTTTTTCGGATCATTATTGGGGCATTTATCTTTAGTGTTTTTACAAATTTATACTCATATAAACGTTTTATAAAAAAGGTATCTTTTTTTACTCCACATCTTAAAAAAATTCGCATATTCTTCTACATTATTAGTGTGCTTGAGTTTGTATTTGTTCTTCAACTAAGATTTTCTTTTTTAAATATAGAGCTATATTTGATAGCAGGAACTCTCATTGGTTTTTCTTTATTTTTATTTGGTGTTAGTTTGTTTTATGATATTGTTAGATCCGTTTGCTCAAAAGCGCGTTTTAATCCCACAAGACGAAAATTTATTAAATTTTGCTTTGATGTGACATTTGTCATTTTTTTAGTTGCTTGCTTTTTGAAAGGAATTTTTAATGCACTTACTCCGCCAAAGATCAGACAGATTAGTATAAAAATAAAAAATTTACAAAGTGATCTAAAAATAGCTATGATAACCGATGTGCACATTGGCGAGTTTTTGCAGAAGGATTTTGTGGCTGAGCTTGTAAAAGAGATAAATTTAGCTAGACCAGATCTGGTGGTGATAGTTGGCGACTTGGTTGATATGAGAGCTGAACTTATAGGTGATTTTTTAGATCCATTAAAAAATCTTAAAAGCACCTACGGCACCTTTTATGTCCCTGGCAATCACGAATACTACCACGGAGTTGATGGGATACTAGAAAAAATTCGCGCTCTTGACATTAGGATACTTGGCAATAAAAATGAAAAAATAGCTGGCATAAATTTAGCTGGGGTCTATGATCTAGCTGGCATAAGATTTAAAAATTTAGAGCCAAATTTAGACGAAGCGCTAGCAGGATGTGACCCAAATTTGCCGACCATCCTACTCTCTCATCAGCCAAAATTTATAAAAACTATGCAAAAAGATGTCGATCTAGTCCTTTGCGGCCACACGCATGCTGGACAAATTTTCCCTTTTAGTATCCTAGTTTTGCTGGATCAGGGTTTTTTACATGGGCTTTATAAGATTAATGATAAAATGCAAGCTTATGTTAGTAGCGGCGCAGGATTTTGGGGGCCTCCAGTTAGGATCTTTGCTCCAAGTGAGATCGCTATTTTAAATTTAAGCAAGGAATAAAATGAACAAGGACAATCTCTTCTCTCAAATTTTTGGTAAAGTTGCAAAATTAAATTTTTTCAAACCGCTTCAAGAGCTCATCAACTCCTTTTACGTAAAGCTTTTTAAGATCGATATGAGTGAGTTTAAGCCGGCAAATGAGTATAAAAATTTAAACGAACTTTTCACCAGAGAGCTCTTAAAGCCAAGAGAATTTGACGCAGCAGATGAGATATTTATAAGTCCGGTTGATGGCACCTGCCTTAGCTTTGGTACCACAAAAGAGCTAGAAGCTTTTAGCATAAAAGGTATGAATTACGGTCTAAAGGAGCTTTTAGGGCAGGGCGAGCTTGAAGGCGAGTTTGACTTTGCAAACATCTATCTTAGCCCAAAAGACTATCACCACTATCATGCACCTTGCGACATTACGATAAAAAAAGCGGTCTATATCCCTGGTAAGCTTTACAGTGTGGCAGTAAAATGGCTTGGCAAGGTCGATAGCCTTTATACTAAAAACGAGCGTGTGGCGCTACTTTGCGAGATGAAAAATGGCAAAAAACTTTGGCTAGTCTTCGTTGGTGCCTTAAACGTTGGCAAGATGAAATTTTGCTTTGATGAGCGCATTCAAACAAATGCTATGGCAAATTTTACGCAAATTTATGAGTATGAAAATTTACATATCAAAAAGGGCGAGCGCCTAGGAAATTTCGAGCTTGGCTCAACCATTGTCATACTTAGCGAAAAAGATGCGATCGAATACAACCTTTTTGAAAACAAAGAGCTTAAATTCGCTGAAGCGATCGGCAGGATCAGAGAAATATAAATTTACAGCCAATTTTTGAGAATTTGGTTTGAACTTATTAAATAAGCAAAAAGTGTTTGGTTTTTTATAAAAACGCATCAATTTCAGAAAAACATTTTTTGATACTTGCATAATTTTTTAAGTGGTATTTATAAGATGATGCAAAATGTTTTTAGCTCATAAATTTTCTATGACCGTCTAGGCAGCTGCAAATTTACTATTTTGCTTATATCTAACAGAAACTTTGTTGTGTAACTTAAATCTACATTTTTACTTTAAAAAAAAGGTATAAATTCAAGTGCTCTTTTTTTGTCTTTAAATAGCTTATTGAAAGCATTTATTTAAAAGAGCTAATTTTATATTTTGATTTTAGGATTAAAGCTAGCGTAATATATCATCTATCGGCCAGCTTTAAAGAGGTTCTTACTCCCACTCGATAGTTGCAGGTGGCTTGCTTGAGATGTCATAGACTACGCGGTTTATGCCATTTACTTCGTTTATGATGCGGCGGCTTACGTTTTCAAGCAGATCATAAGGAAGCCTTGAGAAGCTTGCAGTCATGCCATCGCTCGCATCTACCACACGCACACAAACAGCGTTTTCATAGGTTCGGTTATCGCCCATAACGCCAACAGAATTTACATTTAAAAGTACGCAAAATGCCTGCCAAGTTTTGTTATACCAGCCACTACTTTTTAGCTCATCGCGCAAGATCACGTCAGCTTTGCGAAGTAGCTCTAGGCTTTGTTTATTTACCTCGCCCATGATGCGGATAGCAAGGCCAGGCCCAGGGAAAGGATGGCGGAAAACTAGCTCGCGACTTAGTCCAAGCTCGAGTCCTAGCTTTCTAACCTCGTCTTTAAAAATCTCTCTTAAAGGCTCTATCAGCTCAAACGTCATCCAGTCAGGCAAGCCTCCAACGTTGTGGTGGCTCTTTATCGTCTTGCTTGAGCCAACGACTGAGCTTTCGATGATATCAGTATAAAGAGTGCCTTGAGCTAGAAATTTCACATCGCCATGCTTTTTAGCCTCTTTTTCAAAAATTTCTATAAATGTCTCGCCTATGATCTTGCGTTTTTTCTCAGGATCAACGACGCCGGCCAAGCGGCTAAGAAAGATCTCGCTCGCATCTATACTAACTAGCTCAACACCAAGCTTTGTTCTAAATGTAGCCTCAACCTGCTCTTTTTCGTTTGTTCTAAGAAGTCCGTTATCGACAAAAACAAGGATCAAATTTTCAGGCACAGCAGCTGCTAAAAGTGCCGCAGTCACAGAGCTATCCACGCCGCCACTAACTGCGCAAAGCACCTTGTGAGTGCCCACTGTTCTTCTGATCTCTTCTATCTTATTCTTAGCGAAGCTTCCCATGTTCCATGTGCTCTCGCAGCCGCAGATATATTTAGCAAAATTCTTTAAAATTTGCGTGCCATACTCGCTATGTTGCACCTCTGCATGAAACTGGATCGCATAAAATTTACGCTTATCATCGCCAAAAGCGCAATAAGGCGAATTTTCGCTAATCGCAATCGCCTCAAAGCCCTTTGGTAGATCTTTTACATAGTCGCTATGGCTCATCCATACGATTTGTTTTGAAGGTGTATCTTTAAAAAGATCGTGCTCTTTTACGACGCTAAGTTCAGCCTTGCCGTACTCTTTGTGATCAGCGGCTAAAACCTCAGCACCATGCGTGTGAGCAAGTAGCTGCATACCGTAGCAAACGCCAAGTATAGGGATGTTTAGCTCAAAGACGCCGTTATCGCAAAAGTAGGCATCTTTGGCATAAACGCTAGCTGGACCACCACTTAGAATGATACCTTTTGGATCTTTCGCCTTTATATCGCTTAGTTTTGCGTTAAATGGCAAAATTTCAGTATAAACTCCCTCTTCTCTTAGCCTTCTAGCTATTAGCTGAGTATACTGCGAACCAAAGTCCAAAACTATAATCGTATTGTTCATTTATAACCTTTTAAAAGTAGATGTGAAAAATTTCAAACTGCACATACCAAACAATGAGTGATACGATGTATCCTAAAACTACCATCCATGCATATTTCATATGCGCACCAAAGGTATAAATTCCTTTTAATTTACCCATTACTCCAACGCCAGCTGCTGAGCCAAAGCTGATCATCGAACCGCCGATACCAGCTGTAAGTGTCACTAGTAACCACTGACTCATAGCCTCGCCCGCATCAGCTCCCATAGCTGGATTTGCTTTTAGCACAGCTGACATAACAGGGACGTTATCAACGACTGCTGAGAGGAAGCCAACTCCGATATTTACAGGTGTTGAGCCAAATTTATCATAAAGTGACACAGCGTAATTTAAAAATCCAGCAAAGTGAAGAGCGCCAACTGCAGCTAAAATCCCAAAGAAGAAAAATAGCGTGTTGTTCTCGATCTTTGACATATAGTGAAAGACATTCATAGGCTCTTCGTCTTTGTGAGCTTTTTTGAAATAATATGTATAAAGGCTAAGCAGTGAGAAGCCAAACATCATGCCCCACATCGCTGGTAAGTGAAATAACTGGTGCATCATAACTGCACAAAAGATAGTAAATGCACCTATGAAGATAACCGCTTTACCGCCCTTTTTCATAACCACTTTTGGCTCATTTGCCACGTCAAAATGAGGCGCAGTATTTGGCACGATGCGTGAAAGTAAAAACGCTGTCACAAACCAGCCGATAAATGAAGCTGGGAAAAGTGCAAAAAAGTCTAAAAATGGTGACTTGCCAGCTGCCCAAACCATAAGTGTAGTGATATCGCCAAATGGACTCCACGCTCCGCCTGCATTTGCTGCTACGACGATGTTTATCGCACCTGCGACTAGGAAATTTGTATTATTTCTATCTATCGTTAAAAGAACTGTTGATAGGATAAGCGCTGTTGTTAGGTTATCAGCTACTGGGCTAATGAAAAATGCCAAAATTCCAGTTAGCCAAAATAGCTTTCTGTAAGTGTAGCCTTTTGAAACTAGGTTGTATTTAAGTGCGTTAAATACATCTCTTTCAACAAGTGCTTCGATAAATGTCATCGCTACCATTAAGAAAAAGACGATCTGAGCTATCTCTAAGATCAGGTGATTTACCTCGTGCTCTAGCGAATGCACATCCATGCCGTTTATAAGCATATAAACGCCGATTAGCAAAAACATAAAAGTGCCGATAAAGATGGCAGGTTTTGCCTTGTCGATGTGGAAATTCTCTTCTGCTGCTATGAAAAAGTATCCAACAACAAAAATGATAAGCGATAAAATTCCCGCCCATGTAGTAGTTAAGTCAATAGCCGCAGCTTCTCCGTCAGCACCAAAGGCTATAGCAAAAAACAAGCCTAGAAGTCCAAATAACCTCATATACTCTCCTTGTAAGATAAAAATTTGCGTATTTTACTTAAATGAGCCTAAAATTTAGGTTAGTTAAATTTATTAAGCTTGCATTACATTTTTATCTTACGCCAAATTTAAGATCAAATTTTATTGATCTTGTCAGTTTTTTTCTCTTTCACAGGTGCATCGCCATAAAATGGATCGTCCTTGTAGCCGCAGCCACTAAGTGCAAAAAGAGCGAAAATTAAAATAAAAGATGATAAGATTGCCTTATGAAAGACGCCAAATTTATGATAGATGCTATCCACGAAAATCCTTTGTATAAAGAAAAATTAAGCATGGCAGACGAGTGCCAAGAGCTTCTTCGCCTCATGGGTAAAGCAAAGCGATTTTACATAGCTTTTTGCTATGTTAGAGAAGGCATTTTAACCTTCGTTCTCACTCATCCCTCAGGGCTTTTGGAGCTTAGACGTGATAGTAGTATAAATGATATAAAAGGGTTATTAAAAACCTTTTGCAAATTTAATAAAAATAGCATTTTTGCAAGCGTCATCGAGCCAAAACCTCTTAATGAGATCAACTATATAAAAAATAAAAAAGAAGAAAATATAAGATTTATCGTGAGCAAATATCTAAAATTTTTCACGCCACAACCTACACAAAGGTCAAATTTTATAATGCCAGCTAGCAAGGGCGAGTTTAAAAATTTAGCCACAAATGAGCAAATTTATAAGAAATTTGAAGAGCTAAGAGAAATTTTGCTAAAGAAAAACGAGCAGGCAAGATGCTAATAGACGAGATAAGAACGCTTCCAAACGAGCCTGGCGTATATCAATATTTTGACGCTCAAAACAGACTTTTATATGTCGGTAAGGCCAAAATTTTAAAAAACAGGGTCAAAAGCTACTTTAAATTTACCCCAAGCCTAGCCCCAGCTGAAAAACTAAGCCCAAGAATTTCAAAAATGATAAGCGAGGCCGTGCATCTTGAATACATCGTCACACCAAGCGAGGCAGACGCGCTCATACTTGAAAATTCATTCATAAAGCAGCTTAAGCCAAAATACAACATCTTGCTTCGTGACGACAAGACCTACCCTTATATCTTTATAAATTTAAACGATGAATTTCCTAGATTTGAGATCACTAGAAAGGTGGTAAAAGGCTCAAATATACGCTATTTTGGACCATATTTTAGTGGAGCAGGAGAGCTACTTGAAGCGCTTTATCTAAATTTCAACCTAGTTCAGAAAAAGTCCTGCATCAAAGGTAAAAAAGCCTGCCTATTTTACCAGCTAAAACGCTGTTACGCCCCATGTGAGGGCAAAATTTCAAAAGAGAGCTACGCCAAAATAGTCGCTGACGCCACAGCCGCTTTGCAAAATCCAAATTTGCTAATCGCTCGCCTTGAAGAGCTCATGCTAAACTACGCCAAGGCCGAAGACTACGAGCAAGCAGCCGCGACTAGAGATAAGATGCAAACGCTTAAAAATATGCAAACAAAGGTCGAAGTCGATCTTGCCAAGCTTGAGGACTTTGAGGCCTACTCGGTCGCTTGCGTGCACGATATGATCTGTGCGGTGAGATTTAGCGTGCAAAGTGGCAAGATAACAGGCGTAAAAACCGATATCACACAGGCTAAAAACGCTCAAAAAGACGAGATAAACGAGGCTTATAAGCAGGCTATTTTAAAAAGCTTCATCGCCGGTCAGCCAATAATCAGCACCAAAATTTACGTCCACGAAGACTTTGAAGATAGCGAGCTGGTTGAGGAAATTTTAAACGAGAGGTTTGGGCGTAAATTTAGCATCACTTGCCCAAAAATAGGCGATAAGCGTAAAATTTGTGAGATCGCCACCAAAAACGCCGAAGTTAGCATCGAAAAATACCTAAAAACACACGATAACGAGCTCTTAAACGAGATAAAAGAGTATTTTAATCTAGCTCACACGCCTTACGTGGTCGAGGCTTACGACAACTCGCACCTTTTTGGCGAGGCAAGTGTGGGGGCGATGGTGCGCTATGAGCATGGCGAGTGGGCGAAGCAAAACTACCGCCACATGCACCTTGGCTCTAAAAACGACTACGACCAGATGAGAGAGAGCCTAACTGCTAGGGCACTTAGGTTTGATAAGCTTAGCCCACCTGATCTTTGGGTTATTGATGGTGGCGAGGCGCTTTTAAGCTTAGCCTGCGAAATTTTAGCAAGTAGCGGCGCAAACGTCGATGTGATCGCTATCTCAAAAGAAAAGATCGATGCCAAAGCTCACCGCGCAAAAGGCGAGGCGAAAGATAAAATTTATACAAAAAATGGCAGCTTTAGCCTAAGCACGAGCGATAAAAAGCTGCAGTTTTTTCAAAAAATGCGCGACGAGAGCCATAGATTTGTCATCAGTTTTCACAGAAAAACAAGGCAGAAAAACGATATGCAAAGATCAGTGCTAAGACAAGCTGGCGTTTCTGAGGGCAGTATCGCGAAATTAATCAGCTTTTACGGAAGTTTTGATAAAATCAGCGAAGCAAATTTAGACGAAGTGGCAAAAATAACAAACAAAAGCGTAGCAGCAAAGCTTTTAACGCTCAAAGAAGGAAATTTGAAGTGATAATATACGACAAAAACGGTCAAATTTTAGCGATGGGAGATATCTCTCTTGGCCTGCTTGAATTTAAAGATATAAGGGAGTTTTTAAGCGAGCATAAAGATATTGACGAGCTAGTTTTAGACTACAAAGAGTCTGGAGTTTTTATAGATTATCTAGCTAAAAGACCAAATTTAAGAGTAAATTTAAAGACCAAAAACGGCAAAATTTTAAATGCGACGCTTAAATTTTCAAAGATCAGCTCAGTAAAAAATGAAGAGTATTTTGAGCTTTTGATCCTCGATCAAACAGAAATTTACAGCCAAAACCAGCAAGCTGCGATAAAAGCAAAGACCAAACTTCGCTTGCCAAATTTAAAGGTCGATGAAAAAGAGCTTTTGGACAAAGAAGAAGAGGTCTTAAACGAGAGCTGGTTTAGCGAAACTGCTAGCTTTTTAAATTTAAGCAAAAGCGAGTTTGCGACCTACCTTGGTATATTTTTAAGTAAGGCAAAAGATAAGATGATCTTTATCCAAAGTGCGGTGCAAGCGCGAGATGCTAAATTTTTAGAAGAGAGCATAAAGATCTTAAAAGAGCCAGCGCTAAATTTAAAGATCACTCCGCTTGTGGCAAATTTCGATGCGCTTCTTACTAGACCAAACAAGATTAAAAAAATCGCTCAGATAAATGAAAGACTAAGCGAAATAAGCACACTTTGCAATAAATTTTCAAAAAGGCTTGGCAATGAGGGTTAGTAAATTTTTAGTTCTTTTGCCGATATTTTTGGCGGCTATGGCTTGCTTTTATAGTGGCGCTCTCTACTTTGATAAATTTAGGATCTCTTATGGCATAAATAGCGAGGTAAAAAGAGAAAGTTTGATAAGAAAAACCTTAGATGCGATCGTTTCAGAAAGAATAGCTTACGAAAGATATGAAAAAACTAGGTCGCCACAAGACGAGACGGCTTTAAGAGAGGCAAATGCTGCTAAGAATTTGTTTGTAAAAAGTTTATCAAACAGCCTTTCTAACACACCAGATGACATGAGGATGAGAGATAGGCTAAATGATGTTTTAAAAAACGCAAATGCAAGTTGGGAGAGCTCTAATCTCTCGTTTCTTAGCTTTGTTGAGTTAGCAAATTCTGCTGTTGAAAGTGGGCAAATTTTATTTAGAGATGTTGCTTTAGATATTGATATCAAGCGCTATATACTCTCTTTACTTAGAACCTATGAGCTGCTTCAAAACGTAAATACCACAAAAGAGCATATCTTGGCTGTGCTTATGGGCAAAGAAAAAATTACCGAAAGTTCGCTAAAACAATCTCTAGATAGCCTTAAATACAACGATATAAATGCAAATTTGCTCCCAAATGGCGATATAAAAGACAACATAATAAGAGATATAGATAGGCTTGATAATATAGAGACCTCTCAGGGCTATGACGAGATCCGCCTTAAGCTAAAGCTAAAAAATGAGCTAACACGTGATGAAATTTTGCAGATATATACCTTTGAAAGCAATAGAGCCAAGCTCTTTAGCAAGATAGCAAATGTCTTAAGTGACGAGCTAAAGAGACTAAATGATAACTTTAGAGTAAAGGTGCTTAGTCTAACATTTTTGATGTTTTTTCTTTCACTTTGGCTCTTTTACGCTGGCTATAAAACATATATCTGGCTAAAAAATTTAGAAAATTTAAACCAAAAAATGAAGCTTGTAAGAGATGAGGTTTTAAAAAGAGGAGATAGAAATCCACAAAATTTAATAGAAAATTTCATCGCGCTATATAAAGAGCTACTTCAAAAGTATGAGCAAGAAAGAAGCTTTACAGCGATAAAAGATAGGCTGCTAGTTAGGCTAAATAAGAAATTTTACCTCTCAAAAGAGCAAATTTTAAGCTCGGTCGCTACGCTAAAAAAAGATGAAAACGTGGTAAAAAATGAGCTTGTTTTTGAAAATTTAGAAAAAAATAGCCAGATAATCGCGATAAATTATAGCAATATAAAAGGCTTGCTTGATAGCAAAAATGGCGAGATAAGCCTAAATTTAAAGCCATTTAACCCACAAATTTTGTTTTCAAATATCCTTGAAGCGCAGATACCTTTCACGCAAGAGAAAAAGCTAAATTTCTTAACCTATCTTGATGCAAACATTAGCGACGAGCTAGAGGGCGATAGCGAGAAGATAAGCGTCGTCTTTGGCTCTATCATGCAAGCTGTCGTGACAAAATGCGATAAATTTGCCAACTTGATAGTGGAGATAAAAAATGTCAGCGATGCTCTTAGTCAAAGCGGTCTTTTGCTCATCGAAACAAAGATAAGGACAAATCAAATTTTCATAAATGAAGAGCAGATAAAAGCTTTAAACACAGAAGATGAAAGCGAGATAAATGATGAAGAGAGCGAGTTTTATCTAAGACTTGCTAGCTTTTATCTAAAGCTTTTTAACTCAAGCCTTGACATAAGCACACTTGGTGGAGCTGGTAATGAGTTTAAATTTATCCTTAGTCTAAAAAAGGTGCAAAAACTGCAAAATTTCAGCCTAAATCACGAGCTAAGGATCGCGTATCTGCCTGATATAAATGCAAAATATAATGAATTTTTCGCAGCCACCTTAGAAGATATGGGACTTAGGTTTCAAAATATCATCTCAAACAACCAAGCACTAGCGAAAAACTACGATATCGTCTTTGCAAGGCAAAGTGCTAGTAAAAATATAAATATAAAAAATGCGGTCTTGCTAAAAGATCCACTCACGCCACTTAGCGTTGCAAGGCTTGTCTATATGGAGAAAAATAGGGGCGAGAGCTTGGCTGAAGAGAAGGTGCTCTTTTTGCTATGCGACAAAAACCCACTTAGTCTTGAGATGTTTTCACGTGCTTTTAGCTTCCTAGACTGCGAAGTCATAGGCGTTAGCAGCCACAAAGAGCTTAAACAAGCACTGCTTTTAAATAGATTTAACGCAGCCTTTATCGATGCTTCATTTTTTGAAAATGGCGTGGCAAATTTCGTAAAAGAGATAAGATCGCTTCAAGAAGAGAAGATAAATTTGGTCGCCGTGGTCTCAAATACCTCAAACATCCCTGAAAGAGAGCTGCTGCCAGCGTTTGATGAGAAGATCAGAAAGCCTTTTAGCAAAGATGAGCTAAATCAAATTTTGCCTAAATTTATAAAAAACTATAAGCCAAGTAAAGAAAATAGATACTTTAGTAAAAATGAAAATATCGTTATTTACAAGAGCACGAAGCTTGAAAATAAGATATTTGCTGGCGCTCTTGGCGAGTTTCAAAACACGCTTGAGATCGCAAATAGCTTTAGCGAACTTTTGATAAAGATAAAGACAAAACCTTGCTCACTAGCACTTGTGGATGAAACGGCGGAGGGCTTTGATATAAAAGAGCTTTTAGCTACGATATCTGAGCTTAGAGCTGGGCTAAAGCTAGATGCTAGAGTGCTTCTTTTTAGCAACAACTTAGAGCTTAAAAATCAAAAAGAGTATATAAAAATCCTATCTCCAAGCGTGAGCAAGATAGAGCTTACAAACTTCGTAAAATCAGAGCTTGGCGAGATAAATTCGACCCAAAATGAACTAAAGAACAACTTTAAGTTTATAAAATTTAAGCTGTAATAAATTGAACGTATTTTACTATCGAGATTCTAAAATTGAACTTTGAGGTAAAAAAAATGTGTGAAATGTCTTTCTATTTTGAGAAAGGTAATTTCGTGCTTAAAACCACAAGAGTCGCTCATATAGAAAGCAATGGAACGCTCGTTTTCCGTAATAAAATGAATTCTATATTGTTTCCAGTAAATTTTACATCTAGGGATTATGATATTTTCTTTACTATTTGCTGGTATGCAAAGCAATTGGGGTATTCGGATAGCAGAAATTATATTGAAATGCCGTATTCTAAGATATCACAATTCTTTGCTGAAGGTCTAAATAAAACTCGTTTTAATAACGAGGTGCTTGAGTTTTGTAAAAAGGTTTTAGGCGAAAACGGATCGGCAATCTACAAAAGTTTAGAGATTACAAATAATGATGAAATTATGACGGCTGGAGTTTTTTTCATTTCTATTAAAGCCTTTAGAAATACGCAAATTTTAAAATTTAAATTAAATACAGAAGCTCTCGATATTTTATTTGGTACTCTAAAATTTATGAGAATAAATTTACACGATTTTATTTCAATTCGAAGTAAATTTGCAAAGTCTCTTTATCGCCTCTTACTACAATATCAAAATATCAGATCCGACAAAGATGGCTTTAAGTGTGTAAATTTTAATAGACCTGATTTCGAAAGATTTATGAGCGTTCCTGAAAAATACGAAACGAGAGATTTGGATCGCCGTGTAATAAATCCTGCCATAGAAGAGTTAAACGAAAACTACTTTAAAAAGATTGTTCTCGAGAAGAAAATTGCTGAAGGCTCTAAAAAGAACGTTATCGGCTACTCTTTTAGGTTTATGTTAAATGAGGATGCTTGATTTTGCTTAGAGCTACGATCACTCTTACTTATCCTAATAATCTAGCTCTAGCTTTTGAACGTCAAAATTTATTTGCTCAGCTTTTGGGGTAGGTAAATTTTGCCTTTTACTATCACCATCGTTATTTTTATTTTTAAACATTCTTACTAAAATTTTATGGATTTTTATAAGGTTATTTTTAATTTTTTTAGTCATTTTTTGTTTCTTGGCTTATCAACCTCTTATTCTCATGGCTATGTACTCTTCCAGATCTAGGTCAAAGTTGTTCGCTTCCGCCTTAAATTGCATTAGTTCATCAAATGTGAAAATATCTTTTAGCTCGTATGTTGCTAGAATTTTAATGTCTGAGTAGGTTAAAATACTTATTTCTAGGCTTTCTGCGATTTGTCTTATCTTTTCTTTTTTTGCTTCGCTTACAAATACTATATAGTTTTGCTGATGCTCTTTCTCTTTTGCGTCATTTGGCTGTGGGGCTTCTATTAATCCCATTTTAAATCTTACAAATTCGCTCATGCTCGTATTGTGCCATTTTGCTTGGTCATAGATCGTTACAAGCACTTCATCTTTTATATATGGTATAGGTGTTGTTAATGCTAATTCTATAAATTTTGCTAGCGTGTATGTTGGATATTTCTTGCGTATTTTTATGCCTAGTTCTTTAGAAAATTTAGTTCCAACCGATACCTTGCCTTTTTTTGTAGATTGTTCCTTTTGACTATCTGCTCCAGCTATAAATTCATCTAATTTGTCAGTAGAATTGCTTGTTCTTTTAAAATCCATCTCTTTTTCCTTTTTTTAATTTGATTGTAACATTTTATAAAATTTATTACTACCCTATAGCTTCTCTACTCATCTTTTACTCCTTTTTACAGATAAATTTTAGTAGCTTTTGTTCTTTTATCATATTTCTTCTACTTTATCTTTTTTTATAAAAAATTTTATTTCCCCAAAATCTGGTTATTAAACCACCTATCCAAGCGATGACTGAAAAATTGACGAGAAGGATAATTAGCATTAAAAAAATATAAGTTTCATCCCCATCGTCCTTTGCGTAACCAACGATACTAAATGCGACTTTTATAAATTCAATTATATTTATGCCATTAAACATCGCATAAATAGGCGTTATAATCATCACAAAAAGACATATCATTGTCATTAAAATGCTAATAGCAAGACCGACAGCAAATGCCTTTGCCTCTCTTTCATTTTTTTCTTCATCTTCGATTTCGCCTCTTAAAAATGGATATGATAAAAACATTCCAGTTGTCAAAAGCATAATCGAAAAAGCTGAAAACGTATAATTTATAAAATCTACGAAATTTGTTGATAATGTATCTAACGCCATTTTTATCCCTTTGCCTACTAATACTAAGCCTTTTTATAAACTAGGCTTACTTCTCCAAGCCCACCACTCAGCACCATCATATTCTTCACGTTCTAGCCAATCAGGGATGTCCTTAAAGGTTATCCAACCCTTCCAGTATTGTGAGCCATATCCTTTGTCATAGTTAAGCATACTTGCTTGTATCTCATTCCAAGGGATTTCTCCTTTACCCTTGTAGCTGGTAATAGTAGAGCAACACCAATCTCTTGAGAATTTAAGCATATACTCATCTACTTTGTGATCTCCTATGAGTTCCATTGTCTCTTGTTTGAAGTTAGTTGGTCTCATTTTTATATCTTCTTCTTGCTATATTTTAACAATCCGCTGACTACCTTCTTATTGTCCAATTTGGAACACTTAATTCGCCATCGCCATCTACTTTAATGATAGACTTAGGAATTACCTGAGAGTTTTCTTCGTAGTAATCATTTCTCCAACTAACGGTTACATTTGAGCCTTCTACCTTAGTGATTTTAACATAGAACTCTATACCATTTTTAGATTCTATGTAAGCTCCAACCTTGATTAGCTCATCTCTTGTTTTTTCCATTTTGTATCCTTTTCTTATTGAATTTAGTTTATTATAGTGAAAATTTACTTAAAAAATAATAAAATAAGTAAAAATAAACTAATAAATAATTAAAAAATATATAAAATTTAAATAACATAAAAATATTTTTTCAGTGAAAATTATAAGTAAAATATAAAAAAATGCTTTTCTTCTTCCCCCTTTTTAAATTTACACATCGCTTTTGGCGATGCTACTATTATCTTCATTTTTTAAAATATCTCACTGCATAAATTTTTGATTTCTTGTTCAGTTTTGTTGCCGTCGTTCATTTCAACTACACTTAGTCCTAGCTGGGTCGCAATTTTATATCGCTCTCTTTCAAATATAATTGTTTCTGCTAGTTTTATATAGTCTTCTTGAATTTCTTTTATAAAGTTCTTGAGACTTTCTACTTTTTTGGCTAAAAATGGATTTGTGGACGCTCTATTGATTACAATATATGTTTGCAGATTAGTGTTTTGCTCCTTTGCCATCTTGATTATGTTTACCATTTTATCAAGGACGCTTACGTCAAACTGGCTTGGAATTGTCGGAATTATAACAATATCGCTTAGTGCTATTGCTATTCTCATTTCTCGACTATCTCGTCCGCCTGTATCGATTACTATATCCCTTTTTGTTTTGTTGTCCTGCAGGAATACTTTTAGTTCTTCGCCGTATTTATATGCAAAGTCAAATGCTTTTGGGTGATTTTCTTCGTTTCGTATATTTAAAAATGTGGCTATTGACTTCTGTGGGTCTGTATCGACCAATAATAGTGGTTCGCCTTTTACAATGCCTTGGTTTATCGCTATATTAGTAGCTAGGGTGCTTTTACCGCTTCCGCCTTTTTCATTACATATAGAAACAATCATTTTTATTCCTTTGCCTTAGATTTTTAAATAATTATATACTTTTAAACTTAATAAATAATAAAATATCAAATTATTAAATAGTATTTTAAATAAATATCTAAAAAATAAAAATTATATATTGAATATTTTTTTATAAATAAAACAATAGTATTTTATAAAAAATTACTCTTTTCTTTCTGAAATAATAAAATTTATCTTGATAATAAAATATAGCATTACGTTAAAAATTATATAGCACATAATAGCGAGGGCTATAAAAAAGGCATCTGCATTGAGTAGGGTCTCTATTTTATTTGGTTTTTTTAAAAGATATAAAATAGTATTTATGCCGATCCCAAATAAATTTATAAATGCAAAAACCCACATAAACCGCTTTGCTGGGGTATTGAAAAGCTGTAGCTTGTTTTTCTTCTTCATGCACTTTTGTCCTTTTGCTACCTAAAATTGATTTAATATTCTTGCTCTAGGCTTTAATCCACCTTTTCTTTGTATGATGATCCTTGTAAAAAGTTCTTGCCCTTTTAGAACCGCTGATTTTGTGTTGTTTTCTTTGTAGGTATGCTTAACTAGCTCAGGGTATTTGTCTTTAATTTCAAAGTCACAGCCTAAAATTTTAAATTGTGCTGGGTTGTGCCTTAAAAAAAATGTTAGCGGTATACCAATTACTCCGTCATAGTCAATTGGTATGTCCTTGCAATTTTTGACTTCTATGATCTTGTAATTATCGTACTCTGGGTATTTATTTTCATTACCCTTATACTTTTGGGTTAATCTTATACCATTTTGGTGTTTTATGCTTTTTAAATTTGTAAACCATGATATGTTGCTAAAACGCTTCTTACTGCCGTCTGGTCGTGTGAAAATATTTACTTGATGATTGCCTAGCCAAATTTTACCCTTTTTGTATAGCTCAAATATCTTTTTGTACGTAATTGAGTAGGTTCCGCCAACTATTAAAAATTTCTTGTTTTGTTCTTCTACAATTTCTATTAGGTCACGAAAAAGGGAGAAAGGTGGATTTGTGACTATTATATCGCCACTTGCTATAATATGTCTTACTTCTTCGCTTCTAAAATCACCGTCTCCTTGCAACATCGTCTCATTTATTCCGCTCTCGCTGATCTCTATTTTCATCCCCTTTGATTTTGGCTCTTTAATATTGTACGTCGTTGTAATTAGCTTTTTTAGCTCTAGGGATTTAAAATTTAAGGCAAAGTATCTATAAAAGTTGCTTTTCTTGCCGTCGTTGCAAGGGCATACTACTACTTTGCCTTTAAAATGTGTTCTATAATCTTGTATTTCGGCTCTTATCTCATCGAAACTCGTATAAAACTCATCATCTACGTCATATTTTGCACTCATGAAGTAGATATTGGCTCTTTTATCTTTGTCCGATAACCAGCTTTGAGCTCTTTCGCTTTGGGTTAAATTTTGCATTTTACTGCTTATTCCCCTTGCACATACTCGGTTTTTTCAGCTTGTTCTTCTCGCTCGTTCGGCGTAATTTCCTGCTTTTTGCCATCAAGCATTACCATTTTATCAACGACAATGCTATGTTTGCTCCTATTTTGTCCATTATTGTCTGTCCATTGGTCGAATTTTAATCTACCATCTACGAAAACTTTTGACCCCTTTTTGAGATATTGATTTGCGATCTCTGCGGTCTTACCCATAAAAGTGATATCTATAAAGCAGATTTCTTCTTTTTTCTCATTGTTAATAGTGTACTTGTATGTTGATGCGATAGCCGTGTTGCCTATGGCTAGCCCTGATGGTGTGTATCTGAGCTCAACATCCCTTGTTAAATTTCCTATTACTGACACATATGTATGCATGTTTTCTCCTTTTTATTGTTTTATTATTTTTTCTTTATTGCTTTGTTTATAAAATCTTTACAAATTTGTAGATTTTTTTCGTAATCTTTTGGCAGTGCCATTCCTTTGTCTTTAGATAGCTTTTTAGCCAATTCTATTTGTTTCTCGCTTGGTGGTACTATGACTTTGTCTTTATTTTTATCAATAAAATTAGAGCAAATCTTCCAGTCTTTTTCGATGCCGTCTGGCAATTGCATATTTAAACTATGTGCTATATTTTTAGCCCACTCGAGTTGTTTCTCGCTTGGTGGCTTTTGTATGCTATCGTTTAGCTCTTTGAAGCCCATTTTCTCATGGAGTGGTCTTATAAAGTCTAAATAGTCAACCTTTCCATTGCTAATTTCATCTAGCACACTTTCCATTTGTTTCGTAAATTCGCTTTGCGTGATCCACTCATCGTTGTTTGTTTTTATAGTTTCAATAAAATTTATACCCTTTGGCGTTGCTATGATATTGCTATTTTTGCCTTTTGTTTCGATGCTTACGTACTCTCTTTTAATAAGTGTTGGTAAAAATGTTGCATACGTGCTTGGACGTCCGATACCTTCTTTTTCCAAAAGAGATATAAAATTACTTTCTTTATAGTGCTGTGGCGCTTGCTTTTTTACTTCCTGTAGATTAAATTCTAATATTTGGAGCTCATCTCCTTGAGCTAGATTTAATGTTATCTCTTGAATTTCTTTATCTTTGTCGTCTTCATCTTCAGTTGTGGCTACGATAGCATTTTTAAATCCTTTATAGATACATTTGCTCGTTTTTGCCTTGAAGCTTAGCGTCTTTATATCTATATCATATATAGTATTTTCGTTAATCGCATTTTTGGCTTGACTTTGAACCGAATTTAAAAAGATAAGCTCATAAAGGCTTTTTTCGTCATCCGTTAGGCTTTCTTTTTTTGCTATTTCTTCTATTTGGTTAAAATCATGTATGTGTGAGATACGTATTGCTTCATGTGCTTCTGCTTGGCTTTGGCTTCCTGCTTTATATTCTTTTTTCTCATACCATTCTTCATTGCCAAATTTAACGCCTACTTCATCTATAAATTCGTTTGATAAGCTGTTACTATCGGTTCTATGATAAGTAATTAAGCCTTTTTCAAATAATTTTTGAGCAAGGCTCATCGTCTTGTCAGGGCTAAAGCCCAATCTTTTATTTGCGTACTCTTGTAGTTGTGAGGTTCTAAAAGGTACTTTAGGCTTTTGTTGTGCCTGCTTAACATCAATTTTATATACCTTTGCTAGGCTACCAGCTAATTCAGATATTTTGGCGTTTGCTTCATCTTTGTCTGTAAATATATTGTCATTTACCGCATTAAATTCTATGCCGTCCTTTGTTTTAAGTTTTACTTTTATTTTATAATCGATCTTTGCGTTTGCCTTATTTTCTAGAAATTCTTTTATTTCCAATTCTCGCTTTACAATTAGAGCAAGAGCTGGGGTTTGCACCCTGCCTACGCTATTGTTTTTATCATTTAGCTTATTGATGTATGTTGGCGACATGATAAATCCAACTAGCTTATCGCCTACCGCTCTTGCCTTGAAGCTATCAAATTCTTTTAAATTTGAGTTTGCAAAAGGCACAGCACTATCTAGTCCCTTTTTTATTCCACTCTCTGTGATCTCGTGAAATTCTGCACGTTTAACGCTTTTTGCTATATTTTTAATAGTTTGATAAACCATATAGCCTATTCCGTATCCCTCTCTATCAGGGTCTGTCGCAATTACGACATCTTTCCCTTTGCAATCGTTAAATATTGCATTTATTCGGCTTTTGCTATCTTCTTTGAAATCAAATATTGGCTCATAGTTCTTAAAATCAACCACTATTTGATTTGTAAGCTCTTTAAAATGCCCTTTTGTAGCATAAACTTTTGCTCCAGTTATTTGCTCTATCTTATTGACCTTGTTTGGACTTTCAATTATGATTATTGTGTTTTCGTTCATAGCTCTAATCCTTTGCTTTGATTTTGGTGTTCTTTCCATTGTTTTGATTTTTCAATCATTTTTAAAACTTCCTTGATTTGCGTGTTTCTGTCTATAATCATAAACGTTTCATCTCTAAGAATAGACGAAGCCAGCATTCTTTCTTGCAATTTTTGGCTTTGTGCGTATGTGTGAACTCTGCTTTCCATTGTGTAGTCCTGTTTGGCTTGTTTGTCAAGTTTTAAAAAGAAGTTGATACTCGTATAGAAGTTTTTACATTTTTTTATGAGTTCATTTGTTCTTTTCTTATCTTTTGGATCGCAATAAAATTTACCAAGCTCTATAGGGCTGTCACTGATTGCTATGTCGTGCTCTTTAAGCACTTTGGCGATGTTTAACATCTGTCCTTTGGTAACGTATGGCTGGTCTTTTAGCCTCTCTTTTTGGTTGTTTTCGATGAGTTCCGTTGCAAATTCCGAAATTAAGCCAACATCTATTCTTTTTTCTCTCATGTATTTTTTTAAATTTTTAGCTAGCGTACTTTTGCCAGCTCCTGGACTACCATAAATATTTATTACCAATTTATTCATTGCTTTATTCTCCTATTTTATGGTGCTACATATCCGCCACGAAATGTTTTATACTTTTCATATGCTTTTCCTACGCCTTGTCCTATTGCTTTTGAGCCTGCGCCGATATCTTTTATCAAATTTGCACCTGCTCCTATACTTGCACTAGCTATTTGTCCTGCTACTCCAGCTCCTGTAGCTGATCCAAATCCACTTACTGCTCCGCCTATAAAACTTCCGCCACCAGCTTTTCTAGCTAATCCGCTTAATATGGTCTTGCCTGCTACTGCACCAGCCACTATTCCGCCAGTTACACCGCCACTTCCATTTTCCATCTGCGTACCAAGCACTGCGTTGATCCAACTTGGAATTTTCCTTAATAAAAACAATGCTGTTATGCAAGTTATCGATCCTGTAATTAGGTATTCGAATTGTTTAGTAAATAGTTCGCCTATATAATCTTGGTATTTCTCTAGTTCTAAAATTGGGTTCATTGCTAAATTTAGGGCTATAAACGCTAATGGTGCAATAATTGCGTATGATAAATAGAGCTTATACCAGCTCCATAAATATGGTAAAAATTTTGGCATTATTAAAAATGGTATGACTAAAGGCAAGGTGCTAAGTATTAGAAATGCCATAAATTTACTAAAGAAAATCACTATTGTAATTCCTATCAAAAGTATAAAAAATGCTAAATAAAAAATCCAAAAAGGTATCATACGAATTGCTGTTATCACACCTGCCGATAAATAATCCATTACGCCGTTAAAGCTAATGCCTAAAAATGACCACTCTTGCGATTGTAAATACTCTTTTGTTCCGTAGCTCCACATCATTTCTCTTAGATTATCGATCCTGTTTGCTGACTCTGTCACAATCGATCCAAAGTCTTTATTTTCAAAAATTGAGCTGACTATTGCAGTTATTGCGTTTTCTGGGATTGTTAGGATATATAAAACGCCCATATAGGCGTTAAAGGAGCTAAGAGTTGCAAATATAAAACATAGCAATATTAAATATTTTATAGCTCCGAAGATCTCATCTCTTGTTGGGTAGCCATTTTTTACTCTACCCAATAGCCAAAACACCACTATAAGAATTATTATAGTTTCCGATGCAGTTGAATATACTAAATCATGCGATCCGTTATAAAATTTTTCAAATAAGCTCATTACGTTTTCTTGCATAACGGCTTGTACTTTATTAATCCAATTACTATCGGTTAATATGTCTTTTGCTACTTCTGTCTGTGCCATTTTACGCCTTTGTTATTTCTTTCATATATGTTTTTATTGATATTAGTGCTTTTCCATTATCTAATGGCTTTTTTGTTTTTATTTTTTTAATTTCTATTTTTTTATTATTTTTTATAATTGTTTCTGTCGCGATTTCTTCTTCAAAGTATGGACTTTGCATTTCTATGATAAAATTTTCCGTATTTTCTTTTGTGGCAGGGTTGCCCACATTTGTTTGAATTTTGCTATTGTTCTTTTTGTCGCTCAGCCCTAAAAAATTTATAAAATCGCTTAACATCTTTTTCCCTTTTTACAAATAATAGGGAGCTTTGCTCCCTATTTGTCCTAAGTTTCGTTTATGACCTATTTATCTCTCCATGCCCTTGTTTTGCTCTTTGGTTTGAGCTTTTTCTTTGGTCATGTCGATCTTTTTAGCTGGATTAAAATAATCTACACCTTTAATTTGAGCTAGCGTTAGGTTGTTTAGCTGTTTCTCTAAATTTCCGCTTATTCCCAAGGTCTTGTTGTAATCTATTTTTACTTCAAAATCTTGATTTTTCGCTTGCTCTCTATAGTGCTGGATTGCTGTTAGATCTCTTTCTTTGATCTTGCTCTCGTCTAGTCCATCAAACTGACTTACGTGATATAGAGTTTTTGTTTCTAGGCGTGGATTAATTGGGATTTTTTCCTTTACAACATAGGTCATTGCTTCCCCTGTCTCTTTGTCATACTTTATATTGCCGTCTTTGTCTTTAACAACAGCCATGATTTCTTTACCATCTCTGTCTAGTTTTGGTCTAATCTCGTGGTCTGCAATATAGAGCATTTTGACACCATCGACTCTAGCTTGTAAGCCATTTTTAGTGGTTAGGATTTCGCCTGTTTTCTCATCGTGTTTTAGCTTTAGTATTCCGCCCATTGCGTTACCTTGCTCCATTGTCACAAATTGAGGCTTGTCATAACCTTTTATAGCCATTTCGGCTCTCAATAGCATACTAGTCTCTCTCGAGTACGTGGCTCCAGTCTTTGCGTTGTATGGAATTGTCCTATCGACTTCTTCTTTACTCATATCTTTTTGCCAGTCTGCTTTTGCTGTCTTGTGGGCTTCAAAGAGCTTATATTTCATGTACTTATCAAAGCTCTCTTTCTTTTCAGCGTTATCCATCTGATTCCAGCTTTTTCTCTCTTGTTGAGTGGCATTTTCTTGTTGTTCTGACTTGATATACTTTTTAAAATCAGCCATTTTTTTATCCTTTACATCTGTTAATAACCTATAACTTTTGGGCTATAAGTTTGAGTTAGGCTCATTTTCTTCTTCTATGATTTCGAGGCTTTGGTGGTCTTTTTTTAGGTAATCCCACTTCTTGCTTTCATCATCGTTGATTTCAAACTCGCCGTCTTGGCTCTCTTCGAATTGCTTTGCAAGATACATCTCATACTCTTTATATGCTTCTTCTTGCTTTAGCTTTTCTGCATAGGTCATTTTCTACTCCTTAGGACAGATTTTTAGAGTTTTTAGGCTCTAATCTAAAATTTAGGTTTTTTATTAAATTTTAGATTAAAAACTTTATAAATAATAAAATATATAACAATAAAATATTAAAAAGTAAAAATATTTAAAGTTTATAAATACTATTGCTTTAAAATTATTGGTAATATTTATAAATTTTTTTAAAAAATTTTTACTCTTTATCTATTTTTATTCTTAATGATTTTAATAATTCATCTCTTTGCTCTTTTCTTTCATCTTTTACTTGTGTTTGTTCTTGATTTGTAATTGTCTTAGTTGTTTCTGCTGTTTCTATAATTTCTTGAGTAGATACTACTTCTACTTTATCTGCCCCTTTAAATTGCTCTATTTTGAACCAATACGGCACTTTTGCCTTGATTGGCATTTTAAAAAATCCTTTTACAAGTATCAAAATATCGCTACTATCCTGATTTTTTAGGTCTTGTGCTGTGACCAGCTTCTTTGCTTCTTTGCTTTTTGAGATATTGCTTTTAAAAAGATCCATATTGCCTTGCGATTTACTTATTTTTATATTGGTGTAATCGCCTATTAGTTTGCTTGTGTCTTCAGCGTCTTTGTCGCTGTTCATGCCAAAAATTACTTGATAACCGCTGTTATTTTTAAGGATATTCATATCATCTTCGCCATAATATTTTTTGATTTGCTCATAGCTTTGGGTCACAAATACAGGCAATAAACCATAGCTTCGACATAGTGCTGGTGCTTCTAGCAAGAATGGCATTTTTCCAAATCTAGCAATTTCGTCAAAAAATGCATAAATAAATTTGTTTAAATCACTGCATTCTTTTCCACTCATAAGCTTTTTAAATAATGTTTCTATAAAAATTCTAATAAGTGGCGCTAGGATGTCCATATCTTCGGTTTGAACGACTACGTACATCGATATTCTTTTTTCTCTTAGGTCTTCAAATGTGAAGCTCATTTTGCTGGTGGCACTAGCAACTTGTGGGTTTATAAAAACTTTCATAAAAGTATCGTATGTCGATTTTATCGATGCAAACTCATTTTCGGCAGATTTTGAGTAGGCTCTAGCTTGATTTCTTGTATTCTCATCTATAGTTTCATCAAAACTAGTCTGCTTGAGCCAAATTTTGAAAGTATCTACATCATAATCTCGTTCTCTTGGTTTCGTTGGATCGTCTTCATCAGGCTCTTTCATGGCTTCTTCACCAAATTTCTCATCAAGATAGTCGAAATAATCAGCCTTTGGTGCTTGTGCTAATTGTGCCAGTGTTGCGTGCTTGTCTTTTTGCATAAAATACTCTGCAAAAAATACAAACATTGTTTTTGCCGATATTATCCAGTGATCGTTTTCTCTACCTTTTTCGCCTACAAATATTGTGGAGGCGATCTGCTCGGCTAATTTTTTTATGTGAAGATATTGTAAATCTTTAACTAGGCTATGATCAAACGGATTAAAAAATAATGTATTATCCCAGCTAAAAGGGGAGAATAGCTGGATTTCATTGTTAAAATATTTTTGACGATAGCCTGCTGTTTTTGCGTAAAGCTCCCCTTTAATATCCAATACTACGCAAGAATTTGGCACACTTAATAAATTTGGGATAATCATACCAGCCGTTTTTCCGCTTCCAGGAGGTGCTACTACTAATGTTGAGAGTGGTTGCGTTGCACGTATAAATTTTGGGCTTGTGCTGTCAATGTCAAAACATCCTAGCACAAGTCCTGTTTTGTAGTTTATCTTCATCTTTTCAAAATCTGCTGGCGTTGCAAACCTTGCTGATCCATAATCTTCATTATCTCTTAGATATGGCATTAGCCACCAAATTATAGCGACCAAGAGTGGTGCTATTAGTGCAAATACCGCGACATAGGCTTTCATTTTTAACGTTGGCGTGCCAATATTTTGTAAAATTTTAAATGCCACAATTGGCACATTTACTATGTCAGGGTTAAAAATAAGTTTTACAACTACCAAATATGCAATTACCCCCATTATTATGGATGTTATGTATATTAATATCCACTTTTTAGCTGTAAATTCTTTGCTATTCACCTTGCAATCCTTTTATCTCTTTGTTATTAGGTTGCTTTGTACGTTCTACGTCTATTTTTATTTTTAGCTTACCGATCTTATTACTTAGTCTTCCTATTGCGTCAAAAAACTCATACATAGTCTTTTCTAGGTCGCTTTTAGCTTCTTCTTTTTTTATAATGTGAGCATTTAGGTGATATGCTATTTGATTTAGATTTTTTCCGAGATGCTTAAATTCTTTCAAAAAATCAGCTAAAATTTCATTATTAATCTCAATTTGTTTTAGGGTTTGTGCATATTTTTCAACATGAATTAATTTTCTAACGATCGCAGATTTACTTTCATTTCTTGCCTGCATCATTTTTGTTAAAATTCTTGCATCGGCTTCGGTAAAATAAATAAAATGACTAGATACTTTTTTCATGCGATCATCCTTGCAATATCTATCTCTTTCAAATTGAGGATATCTGTAATTACTCTTTTATTTTTTACCCTTGCTATTTGAATGATATAGTCAATTGCTGTCATTATTAGGCTATCAAGCATACTTTCGTCTACATTTGATAATCCACCGCCTAATATAATGTTTGTTTTTATTGCTTTTATGGCATCTTTTGGGTTGTTCGCATGTAGTGTGCTTAGGTTGCCTGCGTGTCCTGTATTATTTACTCTTAAAAATGAAAACGTATTTCTGATATCTATCTCGCCTAAGAAAAGCCTATCAGGTCGCAAACGCATTGCATTGTCGATCGCTACTTGGTAGCTATAAATTTCTGTTGCTATTTTAGGGACGGCAAGTTGAGTTTTATTTATGTTTTCAACTCTTAGTTCTTGGCTATCTTCTATGGTTACTACTCGCTCGCTTGGGTCTATTTCCCCCATTAGTGAGTTTAAAAAACTTGTCTTTCCGCTTCCAGTTCCACCACTTAAAAGCACATTCTTTTTTTCGTGTATCAAGTCTTTTATTTTTTCATAGCTCCAGCCGTTATTTATGCATTTTTCACTTAGGATAAAGCTTTCGAGTGGATAAATTTCTTTGCTTGGTATCCTTATACAGATTGCTATTTCGCTATTAAATAGGCTTGATTTATGCTGTGCTTGGACACGATATCGCAAAAATGGACTTGGCAATTCACAAGATAAGTGACAATGGCTTTCATCAAAACGTTGATTTCTTCTAGTTGCCAACTCGACTAAAAAACTATTTAAAAATTTAGCATCTAGTTTTTCGTCTTTTACCACTTCCCAGTGGTCGCCATAATCTATATTAATTTCGCAAGGCTGGTTAAAAATTAGCTCATTTGCGTTTAGATTTAGATATGGCTTTAAAACATTAAGAATGTTTTTTAAAATTATACTTTCACTCATCTTGCTCGTTTTGCTTTTGGTCTGGTGTTTGGCTCATTAAATTTCTTTTTTCTTCTAGCAACATCTCAAGCTTTTGTTTCTCTTTATCTGCATTCACTTGAGCTTTCTCGGTTTTCTTTACCTGTTTTGCTATACGCTCCAAAATTTTGTTATAAGCGTTTTGGTTTTTGATTTCCGCTTTAATATCTTCTAGTTGCACACTTGCTCCTTAATCGTTGAAATATTGCATTAAAACTTCGCCATTTTTAGGTTTAGCAAACCACATGTGATTTGTTGGTACTAAAAATATACGGCTTCCGCTTTTAATTTCAATTGTTGGTTTAATTTGACTTTGTTGTTGGATTATGTCTTGAACTACACTACTTACATCGCTTCTTGAATTAGAGTAAATTTCATTTACATAGGTGTTGTTTGCATTGTTTCCGCTATTAATTTTCGATGCTATGCCTAAAAGCAAAGCATTTGTAATTGTTGAGATTGAATATGCTATGCCGTATCTTTCCCAATATTTGTTATTGACTGCTCCAACTGCTCCTGTCATACCCATATTATCAGCCACTATTGCATCTGTTAGCATTATGTTTATGCCTTGTGGCGTGATAATCTCTCGCCATCTAATTTCTAATCGTTCGTTTCCGATTTTGGTGTCGTTGGTATAAAATCCTATTGCTTTACTTCCACGTGGTATCAATACGGCTCGCCCCATTGCGGCATATATATCTTGCTCTATTTGAGCCGTAACTATTCCGCTTAAATCCGAGCTTATTGCACTAGTTAATATGGCTGGGATTAGTCTGCCAGCTCTAATTGTGCGATACAGCCTATGCTCATTTGTGCTTATATCAACTGGCTTTTGATTTGAAAAGCTATCAACGCCATATTTTGAGCTGTTTTGATTTACGCTTTTTACTTCATTATTGCGATTTGCTAAAATTTGCGCTCGCATTAGCTCCTGCATTCGTTTTTTATATGCTCTTTGGTTGTCTATTGCCATTTCTTGTCGCAATTGTTCTTGTTTGGCTTGAAGCTTGGCTTGTTGTTCTCTTGCACGCTGTGCCATTTGCTCCTGCTCTTGTATATCTTGCTCAGGCGTCTGATCTTGCAAATTTTGATTTCTTTGTGCATTTAAAGCATTTTGTTGTTTGTTGCCTAGCTTCTCGAGTCTGTTTAAAATCTCAGTTAAATTCTGATCTTCATTTGGCTCTCTCTTGCCAGCTTTATAAATATAATCATCTACTGGGAATTTTGAATTTTCGAATAGATGATTTAAATTTGTTTGATTTTGCAAATTCCTGATCTTCTCATCTTTTGCTTTTTTGCTTATATTTTCGTCATCAAATATTTCAGCCGTAGCTGTATTGGTGGCAAAAAGGGGGGCAGATATAACGCTAATTGTAACTATGCTTAAAAATAGTCTATTCCCCTTTTTCATTTTAAATTCCTTTAGTTTCATTTATTGTTTTTTTGTTTTCTTTTTGGTGCTGTCTTATTGCTTCTTTATCTGTATTTAGGTTTTTTCTTATTTCTTTTCTATCTCTTTCTTCTTGCGTTTCTTTTCTCTCTACGCACACATAGCTATCGCCACTTTTAATAGTAAATTTTGGATTTATGGTTTCGGCTATAATGTAATCTCCTATTACTCTTGTTTCCACTGGGCTGTCCTGCTTGTCGATAACTGCAAAAATTGTAGGAATTTGTGGCATTTCATCTTTGGCATATTTAAAATATGTAAATTTCTTGTCGCTAAAAATTTCTGCTGACAAAAGCCATTCATTTTCTTTTTTTGCTTTTTGCGTATAGCCAGTATAAATATCGCTCTTTAGCACTTTTAGCTCTGCTATGCCATCTTTTATGATTTTATATTTATCGCTTTCATCTTTTGCTTTGGCTTGCTTTGCTTTTTGTACTTCATCGTCTTGTATGCGAATTACAAAGCTTGGATCATTCGTATTCTTGTAATCTGTCGAATACAAGTAAAATGTGTGGATTTTTCCATCGCTTGTAAAAATAGTTAGACTTGTATCAATTCCTATAAGCTGTGGGATTATCGCTATCGCATTTGCTTTGCTTGGTATTTGCTCTACTTTAAATCCTGTTTGGTCACCCAATACAAAATTATCTATATCATTATCAAATATAAGCGTTGTTGCCATTGCTTGGCGAGTACGTATTTTATGCGTCTTATTTGGTACGTATTTTATTGTTTGTGTATTTTCATATCCGCTATAATTTTTAGTGTGGAATTTGTTTTGTAGTGCTTTTAAATCTTGATTTCTTATAGCGTTTTGCATGAGCTCAAGCTCTTCTTTGCTTATATCTTGTGATTGCTCCACACCCATTCCATCTTGCTCTGGCATTTGCGCCATTTGTGGTTGAGAATTATTAAATTTTGCTAGTTGCGGATGATTGTTCTGCCCCATACCAAATGGTTTTACCTTAAAATTTGATTGAACTTGGCTATTAACATCCTTGTTTTTGTCATTAAAAATATCTTCGCCCATTGAGCCGTTTTTTTGCTGTTCATTAACTAGTTCTTGTGTCTGTCGCATAATTGCACGGACTTCATTCATTTGTTCTTCGCTTAATCCGCCTTGGTCTTGTGCTGCATTTAAATTTAAAACAAATAATGCTATTAAAGATAATCTAGTTAAATTTTTCATTTCTTATCCTTTTCATCTATTATCTGCGTTACTTGATATTTGTTCACTATAAAGCCTGTTGGGTTTTTCATTGTGTCCGCATAATTACTAGTTTGGTTACGGAAGTCATACTCTATTGCACTTCTATATTTTTTATAGCTAACTTCAGTGCGAGTTGGATTTGTAATTTCTGCTTGAAAATCTATCGTAGCTACATCTTTGCTTAAAATCGCTACGTTTAGAATTTTTATATCCCTATAGTAGTTTTTGGTAGTGTAAATTGAATTAGGATCACTAACCAAATTTTCGAACGCTTCCCATACCTGTCTACTACTTTGCGTACGTATTTCGTTGTAACGCTCGGCATCATCTATGCGATTAATTAGCTCTCTATTTTTCACATATCCTGCAAGTATGCTTTTTAAAAGCTCTTCATTGTTTCTAACGTTTAGACTGGTATCGTCTATTGTCACAAACCTTGAGTCACCATCTGAAAATTTTAACAATACAGGCTTTGTCTCTTTAAGAGGCGTTAGTAGTGCTATCGCAACGGATAAACTTATGCTGACTATTGTTAAAGCAATGATCACATAAAACATATACGCTTTTATGTTTCGCTCCGCCTTAAAAATAAAATTTGGGTCTACTTTTTTGTCTTCGTATGCCATATTAACCTACTTGTATGATGTCGTAGCAAGCGCAAGGGCTTACTTTTTCTATTTTGCTTGGCTTATCAGCACATCCGCTTAAAAATATCATTAAAGCCGTTGTTACAATTACTGCTAGTTTCATTTTTAGCTCCTTTGTTCTTTGTGTTCTATATAGTATTTACGCCAATGTATTGGGCTTTCAGTCTTTAATTTTTTTATCAAATTTACGCTATCTGAGCTTGACGAAAATACTCTTAAATAATTTCCTAGGCTTGACAAATTGACATTTAGTTTTGCGCTCTCGTTTCGTAGCTTCATGTTTAAAAGCACCTGCCTAGCATTTGATTGAGTGTCTTTTAAGAATTTAGCTTCCGTAGGCGTTAGTCCTATTATCTCGCTTAGCTGATTTAGCGTATCTTCATTGTTTGTTGGGAAGATAAGAAAATTTGCGATATTGTCAAGAAATGATGAGCCACGCTCATTTCCGTTAAATAAGCTTATGTTTTGAAAGCCAAAGCATCCAACACCGCCTATCTTTCTCCACTCCAAAATACCTTCAAGGATTTTCTCTGACATTACTTCATCTCTTAAATAGTCCTTCAACTCGTCTATGAAACAAAAAAAGCCACGTATATTTTCGCTATTTTTTGCCTGATTTTTCAGTCTGTGAAATACATACATTGCGGTGAGAGCTGATACCTTTTTGTTTGGCAATATTCCATCCATGTTTAGTACTGATAGCTGTTTTGTGAAATTTAGGGCATCTTCTTTGTTGTCGAATATTGAGCCCTTATAATTTCCAAATCTAGTCTTTAATCTTGCTTCATTATCGGCTGGCAGTGAGTCTATAAAATCACTTAACGACAATATTTGATCCGCTTGCTTATTATCAAAAAGCCTATTTATTGTTTCTCTAATATCTTTTGTTGCATCATGCTCTTCAGGCTTTAGCTCTGCCATTGAGCTTAGCCATGACGCTAAAAATTCTCTATTCTCTGCTGTATCGGCTAGGCTGAATGGATTTAGCTTAAACCCATCGCTTTCGCTATCATGATATTCGCCGTCCATGTAATTTGTAAAGCAATACATACCTCTTAGCTTGTCCATTGCAAAAATACTTACAGGATACTTAAAGAGGTTTGTCATTAAGAACTGAATTGTTGTTGTTTTGCCAGTTCCTGTTCCGCCTATGATCATTGTATGACCTGCTGGTCTATCTCCATCAGGCTGGCAGTGGAAGTTAAACAAAAATGGTGTGCCATTTAAGTGTTTAAAGGTCGTAACTGCTTCGTCGCCCCAATCATTTTGGTTGAAACCAGTTACTTCGTTTTCAAAATTTGCGATCGTAGCTAGGTTGCTTATGTTTAGCGTTTTCTTTCTTGCGTTCAAATTTCCACGACTTGGGAAGAGGCTAAAATATAGTGCCTTTTGGTTTATGGTTTCTCTAACAACATTTAAACCTTGATTTTCAAGGATATTTTTTAGTTCGTTTGTGCGATTATTCAGTTCCGCTAGATTGTCGGCTAGGCAATATATAGAAAAGCTCGTTTCAACTAGGTTTTCTCTATCTGCTTGGATTAACTCCATCAAATGATCCAGTTCTTGTTGGACTAGTTCAACTGAGAAAACTCTAGTATCTTTTATTTTTTTGATCGCTTTGCGTTTTTCATACGCCTTAAAGTAAATCATCGTCATAAACTCATGATCACTCTTAATCAAATTTGACGTAATGATTGACTTTATTTGCTCTGTTTCGTATGCCTTAACGCTAATAAATCTCGCATATTTTGTTGTGCCATCATTTCTATAGAATTCGATATAATCTTTTTTAAATTCGACATAAGAGTTAATGTAGCTATCTGTAATTAGCTCGTTTGTGTATCTTAAATTTGTTTCCTGTGCGTTTGAGTACGTCGCATAAAAATTAATTATTTCATCGCTACTCATCTGGCGTGGCTGATACGTTGCCAAATGATTTTTTATATTTAAGAGTGTGTTATTTAACAACTCCATTTTTTGTTTATAGTTTGAGCTTTCTTTTCTTTCGTCTTGTTCGCTAGTTACTTTTGTCTTAAAACTTTCAAGAAATCCAGTTATATTTTTAGTTGTAGTTGAAATTAATAAAAAATATTTAATTGAGTAAATATCTTGATTTTTTTCCCATTTTTCAATTATCTCATTTGCATATTGATTTATATTTTTTTCTATGTAATCCTTAGCCTTGATCTTAGTTTTCTTGATAATTAAATTAGTTTCTACGCTATCTTTAAGCGTTGTAAAAAACATAATTCGACTTAAGAGATAGTCCATTTCAGCGTCAAGACTAATTCCTGCGTAGCTTGTCCCCTTTAGTTCCACTGCAATTGTTATGTTGCCATCTTTCGTTACAATAGCATTCTCGCCGTATTTGCATGCGATATTGTTCTCTTTTGCCATTGTGTATATTTCAGGTTCGCCCAGCATTATTATTCTGTCAGCTTTTTTATTTATTTGACTTATTTTTGAGCGGATATCGCTATTTTTTTCTTTTTTTGTTTCAGTTCCAAGCTCTTGCTTGTCTTGTTTGTTTTGTTTCCAATCCCTAAAAACATCTATAAGTCCACGAGCCATTATTTAGTCCTATGCAAAAAATTTTCTTTGTGAAATTTTCAAATTTGAGCCGATGATCTCATAGATATCTTCATCGAAAAATTCCAAAATGAAAAAAAGGCAATATAAAACTGCAACGACTGCCAACGAATACAAAATCAAGATAAACCATGAGATAAATCCAATTACAAAAATAATTAGTAAGCTTGTTGTAGTTAGCCCCATTATTTTTGTTTTTCGTGTTAAATCCATATAGCAGTCAGTTACAACCATTTTATACTCGCTTTAATCTACATTGCTGCGGCGGTTAGCCCGTAGCAAACTCCTAGGATTATTGATGCGATAATTACAAACCTTATGTGCTGTTTAATTTGTTCCACGTTAAAAAGTGCTGTAAGCATGAGGACAATTATCCAGAGAATTCCAATAACGAGTATAATCGTATTGAGAACACTTGCAAGACTACTTCCTGCTTCGGTTACTTGAGTATTTACGTTTTGCTCAAGTGTTTTTAGCACATTTTGTCCGCCACCTGATCCAAAAAGAAACAATGGTGAGCACATTGCCATATAGAAAAGCTTTTTAGCTTTTGATAGGATTTTTTTCATTCCCTACTCCTTTGTAATTTATTTTGTTTCCGTTACTATATTATTTTTAAAAAACGGACTTTTTGTATAGATATTTTTAAGATGTATGTTTTTAAGGGAGTTCTGAAATATGATATAAGTTTTTCTTAATTTTTTATTTACTTTTTAATTTTTATAAAGTAACGTTTTTTTGGCACTTCATTTATTTTTTTTATAAATTTTTTCTTTTACAAAATGTCACTTTATAAAAAATTTGTATTTTTTTTATTTTTAATTATATTTTGTATCTTTGACTATATATTTTTAATTTTATATATTCTATTTTAATTTATTTTTTTATAAATATAGTTTTTCTTATCATCTCTATTTTACATATTTTATATTTTTTACAAATATTCTTTTTAATTACTATTCTTATTTAAAAAAATAAAATGAAATTTTATTTTTTATTTTTATTCTTTTGTAAAAAGAATAAAAATCACACTATAAAGCCGATACTATCGGCGTTTAGTGTAAAAAGTGATATACAAAAGGGGTTATCCTGCCTATCTTCTCGCATTATATTTTTTTAACTTTACTTACACTAACATCATTACAAATCTTTTAAATAGTTGGAGTTTTTATTTTGGCTAGAACAGAAGCACAATGGGATGAATTTTTAAAAACTATCAGAGCTGGACGAACAAAAAATTCAATAAATGAGCACAAAAATATATCTTTTAGCTCGAGCCATATTTCATCGATTAAAAATTCTTTCTCAAAAAATACAAAACAATCTGTTGTGAAGATGATTTCAAATTTACCACGTGAAAGTATTAAAAGATGTATTGACTACACTCTAAATAACTCAATTGATGGCTCTGCCATCAATGAAAAAGGGGAGAGAGTAAGTAGTGACGAGATTATGAAAAATTGGAGTAAGGATTTTGGCACAAATAAAAATTCAAAAGACGCTTGGCATCTTATTTTCTCAATCAATGAGCCATGCAATGACGAAAAAACACTAAACGCTCTAGTTGATAGTGTTAGCGAAATTCTAAGTAGAAATTTTATGGGGCATAAGTATGCTTTGGTGCTTCACACACATCAAAATAACCCACACGTGCATGTAGTTCTTAACAAGCGTAATGATATAACTAGGCGTAAAATTCATTTTGATACTCGTGACGAGATTAAAGACTTCTTCGACGAAGTTCGCACTGATTTTGCCTATTCGCTTGGTGCAAGAGGGTTAAAATATGAAAATAAAAACGCTATGCATAAGGATTTAAAAAAAGAATTTTCTAAAATAAAATCTAGTGTCAACCTTGAGCAGGATAGCTATACGGCAAAGGATAAAACACTAGAATTTTACGAGCAAATGCAAGAAAAAAATAAGAGAGAATATAATGCAACTTCCAGCCGTATTAAGGCTATGAATGATGAGATTGATTTGTTAAAAAAAGCTAATGATGAGCTGACTAGGCAATTTTTACTATACGTTCAGAAAAAGGGCAAAAAACGTTTTAAGCTGGGCAAAGAGCTAAAGGAGAATAATAAAATATTACTTCAAAAACGCAAGGATTTAATAAAAGAGATTAAAAAGCTTGATAGTATTTCATATAAAGCTACTCAGATCAATGATATGCATTTGGCTCACTACAAGGATCAATCCGATACCCTTAAATTACTTGAAAATTTTAGTTATAACTTTAATAAAATTTATCCGCACGGCAAAGGCTCTAGCAAAGCCGACTGGTTATTTTCTAAAAAGGTAAAACGATCTATTGCTGTGCTTCGTGGGCGTGATGATAATGCTAAAAAATACTTTGATGATAGCTTAGTTGCTACACGTCTTTTGGGTCGCAATGAAAGTCTTTTTAAACTTAATAAAAAACTTGAAATTTTAGATCAAAGCCTTTATATTTTACATCACTCTGAGCTTGGCGATACTGAGAAAAATGAATTTAAAAAGCGACTAGATGATAATAAGGATTTTATAGCCGATATATGTAAAAAACGCTTTTCATACATTGAAAATAAGCTATTAAAATCTGAAAAGATTAGTAAGGACGATTTTCTTTTAAAAGAGTATTTTAAAGGCGTATCTATGCTTGAGGCTACTGCTAACGAACGACTTGTTAGGATTAAAAATGAGCGTAGGCTTTATAAGGATGTTTTGGCTGAGCGTGAGGCTATGGGCTTAAATTCTTACTCTTCGTATGATAAAACTCAAAATGAAAAAAATAACGATCGTAGTAGATAAATGCTATTATCTACTATTTTAAAATTTCTTTGATTGTTGTTTGATAGTTTGCTAAAAAAATAATAAAATATATAACAAAAAAAATATATATAATTAAAATTAATAAAAGTTAAGAATAGTAAAAAAAGTAATTTTTTATAAAAATTAAGATAGTAAATATTAAAAAAATGTGTTATTTTGTTGGCACGTTCTTTAAAATACTTTTTACATTCCTATCGGTATAAACTTCATCTCTTTTACTTATGTCGAGAAAAAGTACTATAAGCTCTTCATCTTGTATAAAACATATCAAGCGATAGTTTTTTACTCTATATCTCCATAATCCACTCAAATTCTCAGTTAATCCTTTTCCGCTACTGCGTGGATCATCACTTTCCTCGAGTCGATCAAGAAACTTTTGAATTGGTTTTTTGATTGAGCCGTCAAGTTCATTAAACTTCTCTTTAGCATAATCGCTAAATCGTATCTTATAAGCCATTTTCTTTCTTTATATCAGCCCATGAGGTTGATTTGCTTCCGCTAGCCAAATATTCAGAATAAAGCTTTGCTCCAAGCTTTGCATCTTCAATGTCCTGCAAGGCTTCGCTGTCGATCTTATCTTTCGATGTGTTGATATACTTTATCGTATATGTTGGATTGCTGGCTTTGGCGACAGCGTTTTTTATAGCTTGGATAATTTGTTGGTTTAAATTTTCGCCTGTAATAGTTATAGTTTTCATGTGTTTGCTCTCTATTTTTCAAAGTCTGGAATAACTATAGGTGATTTATACCTAGTATTACATTCATATGCGTCATACTTCAATTTATTATATGCGTCTGATGTGCTTGGTTCGGTATTTCTGTATTTCTTTAAAATGATTTCACATTCTTCGTCACTCAACTCGTGCTTTTGTTTTTGTACCTTTGGCAGTTGAAACTCTGCACATCCGCTTAAAAACAACCCAGCTATTGCTGCAATTATCAAAACCTTATTTACTTTCATTGTAAATCCTTTTTTTAAGAAAAATTATAACATATTGTATAAAATTTTACGTTATAAGGCTATTTGGTTTCTCGACCAGCTTTATCATACTCTGGCTCTTCTTTGCTCTTCTTCGTCGATCTGACACACTACTTCGTCGTCGTGCCATATCATGCACCCAAGAGAGTCTAAGTATTCAACCATTAGCCTAACACTGCTTTTTAAAAACGAGAGCTCTCTATCACTTATGTTTGCAAGCTCTCTTGACTCTAGTGGGAGCGGAGCTTTAATTAACTCATTCATTATTTCATTTGCTCTCTCAAATTTATTATAATCTCTATTCATGCTTGTCCCTTTTATGGTAATTTAAAACCTATTGCATAAATCGGATACACATTCTCTATAAAACCATTTTTAGCCATGGTTTTTATTATCTCTTTAAAAGTATGCCTACGATCATCATATTTTATCCACCCACCTTCAATATCTCTTTTCTCAAAATACCAATACACTTCATCCATATTGATGTAGCTTTCTTCAACATACCCCTGTTTAAGTGCCATGCTATTATCAAATTTATCTGCTGGCTCGGCTGGTTCTATAACATAGTAGTATTCATTGTCGCTAGTTGCTTTATAAAAATCTACTACTCTATAGATAGATTCGAATTTATCAAGTGGTCTGTCCATGTGCTTTTTTAGGACTATGCTGTCATTTGATTTAAATTTTTGCATTTTAGACTCCTTAATTGTTTAGGTTTGCTAGTAAATTTGACTTTTCATCTTCTATGCTCTTAATTACATCTTCTTTATTTGTAATTTCGCAACCAAACTCGTCTGCTAGCTCAATTATGTACTTTTGAAGCCTAGCACATTCGGCTATGACTTCTTCGCTTTCATCATCCAAATCCCCTAACCACTTGCATTCTTTTAACGCCTTTAGCGTCATTTCATGCCTGCAATAGCTCATAAATATCTCTCTCATCTTCTACTCCTTATCTATTTTCTCTTATATTTTGCTCTATAACATCTTTTGTGGCTCTTAGTGACTCACAAAATGATGTAAACTCGGTCTTTTCACCTTTATTGTAGGTCACATAAACTACGTTAGTTGTGTCCGTGTCGTTTAACATAGCTTCGTATACCACACCATTTCTTTGCATCGATATATGCTTTTCATCGCCATTTATCTTTCCGTATTGACTAAGTAGGTTAATTATGCTGTTTGCTTTCATCTCTTATCCTTTCTTTTTATAATAAGATTATATCCAAAATAAACTTAATAAATAATAAAACTATAAATAATAAAATATTATATAATTAAAATATTCAGTAGTAAAAAAATAACTTATAAAATAAAATAATCAAAATACAAGCATAATATTTAAGCATTTTTTAAGTTACATTATGCTTTTTTCTTCCCCCTTTTTAAATTTACACATCGCTTTTGGCGATGCTACTATATTGCGGGGCGTTGCGGGGTATCCCCGCTTAATACCATAAAGAGCCGAGACCTAGGCTCGGATCTGGCGTTCCAGCACTCTAGTGCAGGTCGCCTGCCATAAATTTCGGACAATTTGTAAAAATAAATTTACTCAACAATGCGTCAAACTCCCACACAAAGGGGCTAAACCTAACTTCATCAATACTTATTTAAAGCTTAAAGTCTAAAAAGCATAGCTTTATCCTGACTAGCCAAATCCTGAACTAATGACGAGAAAATGTAAAACTTCTTACTATTTAAAAGCCTTACAAACGCCGATACAATGGGACTAAACCTAACTTCATCAATACTTATTTAAAGCTTAAAGTCCAAAAAGCAGAGGGCTTGCATTCGATTACGGCTCATAAAATTTCGGACAATTTGTAAAAATAAATTTACTCAACAATGCGTCAAACTCCCACACAAAGGGGCTAAACCTAACTTCATCAATACTTATTTAAAGCTTAAAGTCTAAAAAGCATAGCTTTATCCTGACTAGCCAAATCCTGAACTAATGACGAGAAAATGTAAAACTTCTTACTATTTAAAAGCCTTACAAACGCCGATACAATGGGACTAAACCTAACTTCATCAATACTTATTTAAAGCTTAAAGTCCAAAAAGCAGAGGGCTTGCATTCGATTACGGCTCATAAAATTTCGGACAATTTGTAAAAATAAATTTACTCAACAATGCGTCAAACTCCCACACAAAGGGGCTAAACCTAACTTCATCAATACTTATTTAAAGCTTAAAGTCTAAAAAGCAGATGGCTGTTTTTTATCGTGTCTTAGATGATCTTTCGTAGTCTTTTTCAATTTTTGTGTTTATCAAGTTAAGTCGCTTATAGCTTTCTCTCATTCCCTGTAATGTCTTGATCTTTGGTTCTATTTCTCTAAATTTTTCAATATTAAGGGCGTATAGGTCTTTTATTCTACTTTTCTTAGCATCTGGCTCGAGAAAGTCGTATTTCTTTGACAAATACTCAACTTGCCGAGAAAACTCCTTTAAAGGCTTTGTTATGCTGTCGAGACTAATTTTATTACTACTTATACCCAATGCCGTGCCTGCTACCAAATCATCATTAAAGTCCTTTAGGATTGGCTTGGCTGATCTCGCATTTGGTACTATTTCTAGTATCGTTTTTGTAAATTCTTTGCCACGTTCGTCATTATCAAATCCTAGTACAACTCCTGCATTTGGTGCCAGCTTTGTCAATGCTTTTATGACTTCCTTTTGCGTTGCCGATATTTGACCATTTGTTGAGCATAGGAGTGTTTCTTTTAAATTTACGTCTTTCATTTCACAATATGATAATGTATCTATCATGCTCTCACAGATTACAATATTTTTAAAATCCTTTGGATTCTTGTGTGCTTCGTCTGCCTTGAGTATTTCAAGCCCCTTTATTCCATTGCAGAGCTGTTTTATCGGCTTAGCATATGCCTTTCCTTGCTGATCCTGCGTTAAAGGCTTTGATAAGTAGCTTATATACCCTGTCTGCTTTAGAAATTCTCTTTTGCCACTGCTTAGTTCCAATACACTTAATGTATATGTTGGCACTATTGCATTCTTAAATTTTTCATCCTGCTTGAGGCTACTAAATTTTATCAGGATATCGCTTTTAATTTTTCTTTTGCTAGTCAAAAACGAGTTTTCATCTATCTTATTTAATTTTTTAAATTTTTCTACTATAATACTATCATTTTCTTTTTGTTTTATTATTTCTTTAGTATTGTTTTTTAATGTTTTTACATCGTTTATTATATTTTCATCTATTAAATCTTTTATTGATACGCCACGATTTTTGGCGAAATTATATATATTTCCCCTATCATTATCATCGCTTGGGTTAAAGTATAAATAGTGTCCGTTGCTTTTTCTTGTTATGATAATTGTATCGGAGTTGTTGTTTGTGAGTGTCTTGTAATTTTGGCTACTTTTCTCTCGTTTTTCAAAGTAGCCATTATTCTTTAAAATTTCATCTAGTGGGAGTTCGACTAAATTTTCTTTGTTCATTGTTTAGGACATAATTTTAAAAAGTTCTCACGCTTCTTTGCTTGTTTGTGTGGTTTTTTGTCTGTTATTGAAAAATATTTTTTAAGTGCTGGAGCACATTCGCTCGGTCTTGTTGGGCTTGATAAGCACAATAATGCTTCGCATGCCAGCTTTGCATCTCCTGTTATTTCCTGTGCTACTGCACTACCTGCAAACATTGTTATGGCAACAATACTTAAAACTATTTTTTTCATTTTTACTCCTTATTTAAAAAATACAAATTTTGGAAGCCCTAGCTCATCTTTTGGCATTTGCTTTGTTTCTGGGTCAAATATTGCATCATTTCGCTTATATTCAACAACTTTTTGGTTAAAGCTATCTGGCGTTAAATCTCTAGCACTATTGTCTTTCATGGCTTGTCTGCTCGATGCCATTGCGCTGGTGTAATTGATATTTAGCTCATATTGCTGTTGCATATTTTCTAAAATTTTAAGCAGTATAGTATTTGTCAATGCTTGAGCCTGTTTCTGATTATTAGCCTTATTTAGTTGTTTAGATAGCTGCTTTAAATCATCTCTCATTCTATCTCTTGTATACTCTTTCGTTTTATCGCCATTATGAAATGTGTCTTCAAATGCTAATAAATTGTTTGTTTTTTCTATATTATCTCTCTCTTGTAAAAATCTTTCCGCATTTTTAATATTACTGATCTGCGCCTGATAGTTTGCTCGTTCTATTGGATCAACTGCCTTATTCATTTTTTGAGTTAATTCTTCTATGCTCTTGCTTATATTTGCTCCATCACGTAGTGCAAATGTACATCTATTTAGCTTATTTGCTAGTTTATTGCCTGATGCTTTTACTGAGTGACTAAAAAATTGGCTGTTTTGTTCTAAGAATGAGCAGGCTGTCTTAACTCTTGCTATATCCCCCATTATGTCTTTTGGCAAATTTTTTACATCTTCGTATATGCTTTGCATTTGCGATATTAAACTTTGTGCATCGCCTAATATCTCATAAACGCTGTTCATATCTACACCAAGCTCTTGCATTTGTTTCTCGAAATTTAGTGTATCTTTTACCATTTGCTCGTATTGTTTGATCTGTTCTGCGTAGTCTTTCAGTGTTTGGGTGTATCCCATAACTTGTTGGGCTATCGCAGCTACGTCAATAGTTGGTATACCACTAGCATTAACACTACTTAAAAATAGTGAGGATGCTACGGCAACTGATATAATCATTCTTTTCATTATTTTTTCCCTTTTCTACTCATTTTTTATAAGCTCCTGCTTTGTTCTTGGTCTTTCTCTTTTGTCTTGTTTAGTATTTTTTCTTTGCTCTGCGCTAAACTATCATTAACTTTTTTATAAAATTTAGGATAACTATTTTTAAAATTTGGCGTTTCTTTCTCTATTTCGTTCAACATTTTATTTAATTTTTCGTATCCTTTTATATCAAGCCCTTTTTTAATTTCTTTTTCATACGTTGTTTTTAGTTTTGCGTAGTTTGCATGCTCGTTCTCTAATTCTTTTAAACCGCCCTTGACTTCTTTGCGTTGCTTATAAACTTCTTTAACCAGATCTCCCACTGCATCTTTAAATTTGGGACTATCAAAGGCTAGCTCTAGCTTTTCTTGTCGCTGGCGTTCTTTTGTTTCGCTTTCTTCTTTGCCCTGTCGCATCATCATTTCTAAGCTTCTATCCATCTCCTGCAGAGCAGTCATTATGTCTTTTATATCGCCACTATTCATCAGATTGTCAATTGATTTTTGAAAATTGGCTTCAAGCCTAGATTGTTCATCTCTTAATTTTTCAAGCTCTTTTTCGTGCTGGTTTTCTAGCTCATCAGCTTTTCTGCTCCAGTCTTCTTGTTCTGCTTCTCTTTCTTGTGAGTGTGTTGTAATTGCGATATCCTGCTTGGCTTCATTTTTATTCTCTAGCTCAGCTTCTTTTGCCTTGATCTGCTCATCTATCTTTTCTTTTTCTTTTAAAATTTCAAGGCTACTTTTTAGGGTGTCATTGCCGTCTATTTCATTCAGCTTATCGCTTACAAAGTCTCTCTTTTCTTTTGGACTTTTAAATTCATTAAACTCAGCTTCTTTTGCCTTGATCTGCTCATCTATCTTTTCTTTTTCTTCTAGGGTATTAACGGCTTCATTCAAATTCTTATTTAATTTTAATTCTGCTGTTTCAAAAATAAATTTACGATTTATATCTTGGATTGTGTATTCTTTTTCATTGTCAAAGTTCTCTTTCAAATCCATATCCATTTCTCTTATCGTGAGTGTTTTAATTTTATTGAGATCTTCTGCACTTATGTCTGTTTTATAGATATTGTTAATAGCTTCTCTTACTTCATTATCGTCGTTGCTACCATAAGCTGTATAAAATTCTCTGGCACATGCTACTGCACCTGTTTCGTTGCTTTTAAAAATTCCTGTGTTATCGATAGCTTCTTTACATGTTAGCACCTGCTCTTTTACACTGCTTTGTTTTAATTCTTCGGATGGCATCACCATTTCTTGCTCTTTCAAATAACTCCATTCAGCCAATTGATCTTGAGTTAGCTCTTCTGCCATTTTCTTTCCTTAAACGATAGATTATTTAATTAATTTTACCCTTTATTAAATTCAACTAACTTTTAAAAAGTGATATATAAAGCAACCATTTTTAAGCTAAATTTAATAAAAGCCACAATCAATCTTTAAATGCTCTACAATCAAAAATAAGCGTTTAATGCTATCCTTTCTTTAAATTATTTTTTAAAAGCCAACACACCCCTTTAAAATCAATTTAAACGCTAATTCCTTTTTTAAATTTTTTCAACACATAAAACAATAAAAAAATTTAAAAACTCAAAACAATATAAAACAACTTTAAAAAATTTTTAAGCTTCTACTTATTCTATTAAAATTTAAATTTTCTTATTAACAACATCTCTAATAAAAAATTTCTTTCCCTTTTTAAATTTTATGTATTTATATATTAGTGTTTAGCGTGGCGGACATTTTGTAAAATATTAAACTTTTTATTTAATTTTTCCTTAGTTAAAAATATCCCTATTCTTTGGTATTTTTGATTAATTCTTTTTATTTATAACTTAAAATAAAAATAACAAATAAAAGGACATTTTGTAAAATAAAGCCATTAAAGCAAGGTATATTAAGCATTTATTAATATTTATTTCCCTTTATATGGTTATTTAAGCTTTAAAAGATATAAATACTCTTTTTTAAAAATCTTAAATAATAAAATTAATTTAAAGTGAATTTTTGTGTTATGTTTAAATTTTTGCTAAAATCACCGCATGAAAAATTTAGAAAAAAATAGAAATATATATATTAAGCATAATCGTTTTTATATTGACTATCAAAAGGATGGCGTAAGAATTCGCCGTGCCACTGGACTGAAAAAATCCACTTTAGCATTTGATTTTATTCGAAAAAACTATAATTTATTTCTTGGCTCTGAAGAGGATATTGAACTTGCTAAGAGCAAATATTACGAGCTCGAGGATATGCAAACTGATCGCATAATCAGAAAAGGGGAACAAAAGCTGGAGCCTATTAAAAATACTAGTGAGTTTAGCTTTGAGGGGATTATTTATAGATTGCTTAATGAAAAATCCTTTTTAAAGGATAAAACAATCAGGTTTTATAATGTTGCTAGTCAGGCTGTTATAGACTTTTTGCATTCAAAAAATATCTTTTATCTGTCCGATTTTGAAAGGCAGGATAGTATTGATTTTGTAAAATTTTGTAAAAACAAGGGCTTAAAAGATAGCTCAATTAATGGGTATTGCTCTTTTTTTAAAATGGTTTTTCGTTATGCTATTGCCAATGATATAATCTCAAAAAATCCATTCTATATACCTAGGTTCAAACAAGAATTACATAATGCCGACAATGGTGATTTTACCCCTTTTAATTTAAGTGAGATTTTGCAACTTATAAAACATGCCGAGGGCGAGCTACGCTTATTTTTAATAGTTGCATTCTTTACTGGGGCTAGGACTGGCGAGATTTTGGCTTTGACTTTTAATGACTTGGATTTTCAAAATAAGGAGATACGTATTAATAAAACTCTATCGGAGCTAGGTGTTTTGGATTCTCCTAAAACTAAATCCAGCAATCGTACAATTGATATGCTTGATATTGTTTATAATGAACTGATAAAACTCGATTATACCGATATTAATCAAAATATTTTTTCTCTTTCACGAGCAGTTATCAGATTAAAATTTAATGATTTGCAGAGATCCCTTGGCTTTAAAATACATAAGCTTTATGATACTAGACACTCATTCGCTTCTGTAATGTTAAGTCGTGGTGAGGAGCCGATGTGGGTTGGTTGTAAAATGATGGGTCATAAAAATTTAAATGAGACCTATCGCTCTTATGCTAAATATCTACCAAAAGATACTAGACAAAGAGCAACTTTTTTAAAGAATATAACAATTTAAAATTTTAAAAAAATAGACACTTTTTGATAAAAATATGCTATAATATACTAATTTAATTTAAAAAAGTAGATGACTTTTCACCCCTTTTTTATTTATTTAAATGCCTATTTTACGGCATTTCAGCTTATAAAATTTAAGATTTGAGTTTTGAAGTAAAAATTTGAAGTGAAATTTAGACTCAAAAAGAGTCTAAATTTTATTTTTAAAATGTGCTTTGTGGATCAGCTACGCCTTCGCTCCAGCCAAGTTTTGCGCCAGCAAGTAGGTGAAAGTGCAGGTGCATGACCTCTTGACCGCCGTTTTCGCCGCAGTTTGTTATGAGTCGGTATCCGCTCTTATCAACGCCCATTAAGCTCGCCACTTCTTGGATAAATTTAGTCATCTCACCCATCAAAACTGGATCCATCTCTTGGAAGTTTTTGTAGTGTTTTTTAGGAATGATGAGGATGTGGATCGGCGCTTTTGGGTTGATGTCATTAAAAGCTAGAAATTTCTCGCTTTCAAGCACTTTGTTACAAGGAATTTCACCAGCAACGATCTTTTCAAATATGGTCATTTTAGCTCCTTTGAAAGTTTGAGAAATTATATCAAAGTGTGCTTAAATTTCGCGCTTTTTATCTTGATTTTAACTCTTTTTCTATAAAATCGATGCAAAAATTCATAAAGGTAAAAAATTGCAAGATTTCATTAACAAAATCAAAAATGAAATTTCAACTCTTGATGATCTTGAGAAGGTCAGGGTAGAAATTTTTGGCAAAAAGGGCATCTTGGCGCAAGGTTTTGCAAAGCTAAAAGAGCTTGGCGAGGATGAGAAAAAGGAATTTGCAGCAAATTTAAACAAGCAAAGAGATGAACTAAGCGCGCTTATAGAAGCTAAAAAGGCTGAGCTTAGCGAGCAAGAGATAGATAGCAAGATGAAAAAAGAGGCCGCTGATATTACGCTCTTTAACGAGCCTGTTGCTAGCGGGGCGCTGCACCCAGTGATGGCCACGATGGATAAGATAATTGAGTATTTTTTAGCTCTAAATTTCTCGCTCGAGACTGGGCCGCTTATAGAAGATGATTTTCAGAACTTTGAGGCGCTAAATTTACCAAAATACCACCCAGCAAGGGATATGCAAGATACATTTTACCTAGATGATTTTAGGCTTTTAAGGACGCATACGAGCCCAGTTCAGGTGCGAACTATGCTAAATCAAAAGCCGCCTATCCGCATGATAGCGCCAGGTACGGTCTTTAGACGTGATATGGACTTAACGCATACACCGATGTTTCACCAGGTCGAGGGCCTTGTGGTGGAGGATGCTGAGAAAGTTAGCTTTGCAAATTTAAAATCAATGCTAGAGGGCTTTTTAAAGCACATGTTTGGCGACGTTGAAGTGCGTTTTCGCCCTAGCTTTTTCCCATTTACGGAGCCTAGTGCAGAGGTTGATATTAGTTGTATATTTTGCCATGGTAAGGGTTGCAGGGTGTGCAAGCAGACTACATGGCTTGAGGTGCTTGGATGCGGCGTCGTGGATCCAAATGTATTTAAGGCGGTTGGCTATAAAAATGTAAGTGGATATGCTTTTGGCCTTGGGGTTGAGAGATTTGCGATGTTGCTTCATAGAGTGCCTGATCTAAGGTCACTTTTTGAGGGAGATTTAAGATTGTTGGAGCAGTTTAAATGATAATTTCAAAGCATTGGTTAAACGAGTGGGTCGACCTTAGCGAGGTTAGCGGCGAGACACTTTCAAAGACATTAAATTCAATCGGTTTAGAAGTTGATAGCTATAAAGAGATAAATTTACCAAAGAGCATCGTAGTTGGCTACGTAAAAAGTAGAGAAAAGCACCCAGACGCCGATAAGCTAAGCGTTTGTCAGGTTGATGTTGGCAGCGAAACGCTTCAGATCGTGTGTGGGGCTAAAAACGTCGAGGCTGGTCAGTTTGTGCCAGTAGCGCTCATTGGCACGACTATGCCAAATGGTCTTGAGATCAAAAAGGCAAAGCTAAGAGGCATCGAGTCATGCGGTATGATCTGCTCTTCAACTGAGCTAGGACTACCTAAGACAAATGACGGTATATTGCCACTTGATGAGAGTATCGGCAAGCTAAAACTTGGCACAAGTCTTGGCGAATTTGAAGCGTTTAAAGATGTGATCATCGAGGTTGATGTCACAGCAAACAGAGGCGACTGCCAAAATTTACACGGCATCGCAAGAGAAATTTGCACCGCACTTGATCTAAATATGAAAGATAGCCACGAAAATGAAGATAGCGAAAATTTACTAGGCATCGGCAGGATCGCGTCTGTGCGAACCGAAGATAAGGTAAATGGCTCGTTTTTGTATAAAGCCTTTGAGCTAAAAAATGCATTAAGTGAAAATTTATTAACTAGGTTGAGACTAGCTTTAATTGATTGTCAAAAGACAAATTTAGTAGAAAGACTGCTTGAATACGCGACATTTTGCACGGGCGTCTTGTTTAGAGCTTATGATCACGCTAAGCTTGTAGGCGAGGGCGAAAAAGCAGTTTTTGACATCAAAAATGGCGAAAATGGCGAGTGCGTGGTCTTTTGCGAGGATAAAAATTTAGGTGTTGCTGGAATTTACCAAAGTGATGAAGCTAGGGTTGATGAGGGCTCAAAGGTGATCTTGGTAGAGGCTAGCTACGTAAAACCAGATGTTGTTTCAAAAGCCATTTTTGAAAATAAAAATTTACCAAAAGGCGATCAAGTTTATCGCTCAAGCCGTGGTAGCGAGCCAAATTTAGGTTATGGGGCGGACTATCTTTTCAAAAAGCTTGCAGGCTTTAAAGATAACCTAAGTCTTTTTGCGGGCTCTCAGCAGTCGCTACTTGGCACCGAGCCTATCACGCTTAGCATCTCGCTTGGCGAGCTTAAAAATATGATAGGGCAAGAGGTTGCTAGAAACGATGTCGTTAAAATTTTAAAGAAACTTGGCTTTGAGATCAGCGTAAATGTCGAGCAAGAGAGCTTTAATGTAAAAGTGCCGCTATTTCGCCACGATATCGTAAATTCTCATGATATCTGCGAGGAGATCGTAAGGATAATAGGCATCGACAATATCGCCTCAACGCCGCTAAATTTCGCAGAGAAAAATAGGCTAAATAAGACATATTTTGACTATAAAAATGCTTTAAATTTAAGACACCGCGCAGCTAGTAATGGCTTTTTTGAAAGCGTGCATTACGTATTTGACAGCCTTGATGAGCTAAGTGAGCTAAATTTCAAACCTTGTAAGATCAAGATACTAAATCCTATAAACAACGAGCTAAACACGCTTAGACCAGCACTTGTTAATCACCTTCTAAGCTCAAGCGAGAAAAACATCAAAAACTCAAAACGCTCAGTTAGACTTTTTGAGCTTGGCGAAGTTTTTGATGAAAATGCAAACCAAGGCTTAAATTTAGGCTTTGTCGTATCTGGGCTTTTAAAAGAGCCAACACTTATAAATGGCGCAAAGGGCGAGGAGGCAAATTTCTACGCATTTGCAGCGATGGTGCAAAATGTCATAGGTAAATTTGAGCTAAAACCTTGCCGCGAAATATCATATCTTAGCCCATACGAGCAAGCACACATATATCAAAATGGCGAAAAGATCGGCTATATCGGCAGAGTCGATGCAAGAGTAGAGGCAAAAAGGGATCTGCCTAAAACTTATGTTTGTGAGATTGATTTTGCGAGGCTTAAATTTGAGCCGATCTTAGCAGTGCCATACTCAAAATTTCAAAGCACGACAAGAGATCTTAGCCTCATCGTGCCTGAAAATTTCGAGGCTGGACGAATTTATGAGTGCATAAGAGGGCTAAATTTAAAAGAGCTAAAAGAGTTCTTGCCGGTTGATATCTATAAAGATACGAAACTAAACGGCGCGATCAGCCTTAGCCTTAAATTTACATTCCAAGATATGGAAAAAACGCTTGAAGATGACGATATAAACGCGCTTATGGATAAAATTTTAAGCGAGCTAAAAGAGAAACTAAATATCGGAATAAGATGAGAATTTATCCACTAGAAAAAAGTCTAAATTTAACCATCGATGACATCGCAGCTGACAAGTCTATCTCGCATAGATGCACGATGTTTTCGCTTTTAAGTGACAAGCCATCTCGCGTTAGAAACTACCTAAGAGCAGGCGACACGCTAAATACCTTAAAAATAGTCGAGCTCTTAGGCGCAAAGATCGAAGATAACGGCGCTGAAATAACGATCACTCCGCCACAAAAGATAAAAGAGCCAAATGAAATTTTAGAGTGTGGCAACTCAGGCACGGCGATGAGGCTTTTTATGGGGTTACTAGCCGCACAGGATGGCTTTTTCGTGCTAAGTGGCGATAAATACTTAAATTCTCGTCCGATGGCAAGGATAGCAAAGCCTCTAAGTGAGATGGGTGCAAAGATAGATGGTGCAAATAACGCAAACAACGCTCCTCTTTGCATAAGAGGGACTAAATTTGAAAGATTTAGTTTTGATAGCAAGATCGCTTCAGCTCAGGTAAAAAGCGCGCTTTTGCTGGCGGCTCTTTACTCAAATGGCTGCAAATTTAGCGAGCCTGAGCTAAGCAGAGACCACACTGAGCGTATGCTTGCAGGTATGGGGGCTGGTATAAAGCGTGACGGCCTAGAGATCACTCTAGAGCCGATGAAAGGCCCACTTGCGCCACTTGATATAGACGTGCCAAATGACCCAAGCTCGGCATTTTTCTTCGCGGTCGCAGCTTTAATTATCCCAAATTCGCATATCATTTTAAAAAATATCTTGCTAAATAAAACTCGCATCGAAGCTTACAGGGTTTTAGAAAAAATGGGCGCTGAGATAAAATTTCATAAAACCTCAAGCAAATACGAAGATATCGGCGATATTGAGGTTAGATACTCGCCAAATTTAAAAGGTGTAGAGGTTAGCGAAAATATCTCGTGGCTCATCGACGAAGCCCCAGCTTTAGCCATCGCATTTGCCTGCGCTAAAGGTCAAAGCAAGCTAATAAATGCAAAAGAGCTTCGCGTAAAAGAGAGCGACAGGATAGCTGTCACGATAAATGCGCTAAAGCAGTGCGGTGTCGATGCTAGCGAGCTTGAAGACGGCTTTATCATAAATGGCTCTGAGGCGAAATTTGCCACGATAGATAGCCACGGAGATCACAGGATCGCCATGAGCTTTGCCATACTTGGACTAAAATGTGGCATGCAGATAGAAAAGAGCGAATTTATCGCTACTTCGTTTCCAAATTTTGCTGAAATTTTAAAGAAAATGGGAGCTAGAGTTGAAGATCGAGCTTGCTAGTAGTTATGGATTTTGCTTTGGCGTAAAAAGGGCGATAAAGATAGCTGAAAATGCTGGAGATGCCGCAACTATCGGCCCACTCATACATAATAACGAAGAGATAAATAGGCTAGAGAAAAACTACAATGTAAAGACGCTTGAGGGCATAGGTGAGCTAAAAGATGAGAAAAAGGCGATCATCCGCACTCATGGCATCACTAAAAACGACCTTGCAGAGCTAAAAAAAACAGACATAAAAGTGATCGACGCAACTTGCCCGTTTGTGACAAAGCCACAACAAATTTGCGAAAAAATGAGCGAAGAGGGCTATGATGTGGTGATCTTTGGCGACATGCATCACCCAGAAGTAAAAGGCGTGAAGTCGTATGCCAAGGGCAATGTCTATGTCGTGCTTGAAGAGAGCGAGCTAGAGGGCGTTAAATTTAAGCAAAAGGTCGCGCTTGTTAGCCAAACTACTAGAAAAGTTGAGAAATTTATGCAGATCGCAAACTATCTCATGCTTCATGTAAAAGAGCTACGCGTTTTTAACACGATCTGCAACGCGACATTTGAAAACCAAGAGGCTGCTAAAAATTTAGCAAAAAGAGCTGACGTGATGATAATCATCGGCGGAAAAAACAGCTCGAACACAAAACAACTCTACCTAATATCTAAAAATTTCTGCGAAGATAGCTACCTCATTGAAAGCGAAGAAGAGCTTGAGGGATCATGGTTTGACGGCAAAAATTTGTGCGGCATAAGTGCGGGCGCTAGCACACCTGACTGGATCATACAAAAAGTCGTTGACAGAATCAAAAAAGTATAAAATTTATCCTAGCTAAAGCCACAATTAACTATAATAAGCCAATTTGCCTCTACTGGCATAATAAAATTTAAAGGATCAAGATGGCTGTGAACAAAAGTGTTCAATTAGGAAAAGCAAAAGACGAAGATATCGAAGATATCGATTTTGCTGCGATGTTAGAGGAGTCTTTTAAAAAGACTGAAGAAGATAGTGACGCAAAGATCGTCAGTATCAATGGCGATGAGGTTTTAATCGACGTTGGCAAGAAGTCAGAAGGCATTTTAAATGTTTCTGAGATCACTGACGCAAACGGTAACCTGACGCATAAAGTTGGCGATACGATCAAAGTTGTAATAACTGGATCAAGAAATGGAAGACCTATAGTGTCGCACAAAAAAGCACTTAGAAAAGAGAAAGTTAAAGCTTTCATCGAAGCTTACGATCCTGAAAATTCTGGCGAAATCGACGTAAAAGTAGTTGGAAAAAATAAAGGTGGTTTTATCACTCAAGATGCAAATGGCGTAGAATTTTTCTTACCAAGAACGCACAGCGGATTTAAAAACGCTGAGGGCGTAGTTGGAAAATCATACAAAGTAAGAGTTATAAAAGTTGATAAAGAAGAGAATAGCATCGTTGTCTCAAGAAAGAAAATTTTAGATGACGACCGCAAAAAACGCAAAGAAGCTCTATCAAATATAGTAGAAAACGATAGTGTTATAGAGGGCACAGTTAAGAAAATCACAACTTATGGTATGTTTGTTGATGTTGGCGGTGTAGACGGACTTGTGCATTACAGCGAGATAAGCTACAAAGGCCCAGTAAATCCTAGCTCTTTATACAAAGAAGGTGATAAAGTTTTAGTTAAAGTTATCAGCTATGACAACGAAAAACGCCACCTATCTCTATCTATCAAGGCTGCTACTCCAGATCCTTGGGAAGAGATCATAAATGATGGTCTAGAAGTTGGCGACACTATAAAAGTAACAGTTAGTAATATCGAGCCTTATGGCGCATTTGTCGATCTTGGAAATGATATTGAAGGATTTTTACATATATCTGAAATTTCATGGGACAAAAATATCAAAAATCCAAAAGATCACATCAGCGAAGGTCAAGAGATCGATGTTGAGGTTATCGAAATAGACGCAAAAGGACACCGCTTAAGAGTGAGCCTTAAAAATTTACTTCCAAAGCCATTTGATGAATTTAAAGCTAAATTTAAAGAGGGCGATGTAGTAAAAGGCGTTGTAACAACTATCACAAATTTTGGTGCATTTGTTAGAGTAGGCTGCGTTGAGGGCTTGCTACACAATGAAGATGCATCTTGGGACAGAAATGACAAGTGCAAAGATATGTTTAAGGCTGGTGATGAGCTAGAAGTAAAGATCATCAAAATCGACAGCGCTGAGCAAAAAATTTCTCTAAGCCTAAAAGATCTAAAACAAAGCCCAGTTCAAGCATTTGCTAATAAATTTAGTGTAGGCGACATCGTAAAAGGAACGATCCGTGACATTAAAGACTTTGGCGTATTTGTCGAGCTTGGCGATAATGTCGATGCGTTAATCCGCAAAGAAGATCTAGGTAGTGTAGATGCTAGCACGTTAAAGATCGGCGACGAGATCGAAGCTGCCATTGCATTTATCGATGAGAAGAAAAATAGAATTCGCCTAAGCATACGCCGTTTAGCAAAACAAAAAGAGCGTGAAGTGTTAAATGAGATCAATGACAACGACGACAAAGTAACACTTGGCGACATCATAAAAGAACAATTACGCTAGTATAAATGGGCAGACGCACACTTTTATTAGTAGTTGTTCTGCTCTTTGTGATGTTAGGTTTGGTTGGAGTTTATCTTGTTAAATTTGCAAGTGTAAATTTCAGCCAAACTACTGAAAAAAATATGACAAATGAGCAAAATATAACCAAAAATACAGCTGGCAGTGAAAACTGGATCAACGAGCTGGCAACTATTAAGAAAAAAGATTACGTATTGCCCGTAAATGAAATTTTTATAGAATACAACCGACCTAAGATAGAAAAGCCAAAGATCACAGCATACGAACTTATGATAGATAAAAACGACATCTACTCTATGTTCTGCTTGATGCAGACTTTGCGAAATAGCGAGGTTGATTTTACTGTAGTAAGAGATGGCGCTAAGAGCCAGATCTTTTTAAATACCCAAGACTCAAGGCTTTTGCAAAATATCATTTTGCAGCTAAGAGTTTACGATATCCACTCAAGTGTGAGAGAGGTAAAATTATGAAAACTATCATTGTTTGCGATGCGATACACCCAGTAGGTTTTGAACTTTTAAAAAAAGAACAAGATATAAATGTAATAGACGCAGTTAATATCCCAAAAGACGAGCTTTTAAAAATTTTAGGCGAGGCTGATGTAGCGATCACTAGAAGCTCGACTGAGGTAAATGAGGCGTTTTTAGAAGCTGGTAAGAAACTAAAAGCTATCGTTAGAGCTGGTGTTGGCGTGGATAACGTTGATATAGATGGCTGTTCAAGAAGAGGCATCATCGCCATGAACGTCCCAACTGCAAATACTATCGCAGCAGTTGAGCTAACTATGGCACACATGCTAGCAGCTGCAAGATCACTTGAATACGCTCACAACGATCTAAAGCTAGATAGAATTTGGAAACGCGAGAAGTGGTACGGAGTTGAGCTTTTTAAGAAAAAGCTAGGCGTGATCGGCTTTGGTAACATCGGCTCAAGAGTAGCAGCTCGCGCAAAAGCTTTTGGCATGGATATCATCGCATACGATCCATATATCGATCCATCTAAAGTCATCGATATGGGCGGCACTTATACTAAAAATTTTGATGACATCTTGGCATGCGACTTCATCACGATCCACACTCCAAAGACCAAAGAGACAACCGATATGATCGGCGCTAAAGAGATAGCAAAGATGAAAGATGGCGTAAGGCTTATAAACTGCGCTAGAGGTGGTCTTTATAACGAAGAGGCGCTTTATGAAGGGCTAAAAAGTGGCAAGGTAGCATTTGCTGGCATCGACGTCTTTACAAAAGAGCCAGCGACAAGCCATCCGCTTCTTGATCTAAATAATGTAAGCGTCACACCACATCTTGGGGCAAACACCCTTGAGTCGCAGCGAAATATCGCAGTAGAGGCAGTCGAGCAGGCTATCTTGGCAGCACGCGGTATAAGCTATCCAAACGCTCTAAATTTACCTATAAAAACAGAAGATCTTCCGCCGTTTGTTGAGCCTTATATCGATCTTACAAGCAAGATGGCATTTCTTGCAGCTCAGATAAACAAAAGTGCCATCAAAGCTATCCGTATAGAGACTCACGGGCAGATTGGCGAATATGCAAATTCAATGCTAACTTTTGCGATTGTGGGTGCTTTAAAAGAGAGTCTTGGCGATGCGATAAACTACGTAAATGCTAAATTTTTATGCGATGAAAAAGGCATAACTACCGAAACTAGCACAGGTGGAGACAGCATCTTTAAAAACAAGATCACAGTTCGTCTGACGACTGAAAACGGCATCGTAAGCGTTGGCGGTACGGTGTTTGGTGAAAATCAACAACGCATCGTAACCGTAAATGGCTTCAAGACTGACTTCAAGCCAAAAGGTAAGATGATCATCTTTAAAAACCACGATGTACCAGGCGTTATCGCTCAGATCAGTAAAATTTTGGCTGATGAGAAGATAAACATCGCAGACTTCCGTCTTGGTAGAGATGAGCACGGCATGGCGCTTGCGGTCATCTTGGTCGATGAACATATAAAAACAGAAACGCTAGAGAGATTAAACGCACTTGAAGCTTGTGTTTGGGCTCAATACGCAGTTATATAACAAATTACGAAAGGATAAAAAATGGCTTCATATTCAATGGGCGATCTAAAAAAGGGACTAAAGATCGAGATCGACGGCGTTCCTTATAAAATCGTAGAATATCAACACGTTAAACCGGGCAAAGGCGCAGCTTTTGTTCGTGCAAAGATCAAATCTTTTGTCGATGGAAAGGTTCTTGAAAAGACTTTTCACGCAGGCGATAAGTGCGAGCAGCCGCACCTTGAAGAAAAAGAGATGCAATACCTCTATGATGATGGCGAGTTTTGCCAATTTATGGACACGACTACTTACGAGCAAGTTGCGATCAGTGACGAGGACGTGGGCGATGTTAAAAAATGGATGATCGATGGCATGATGGTTGAAATTTTATTTCACAATGGCAACGCAATCGGCGTCGAAGTGCCACAAGTAGTAGAGCTTAAGATAGTTGAAACTCCACCAAATTTCAAGGGCGATACACAAGGTGGCAAAAAGCCAGCTACTCTTGAGAGTGGCGCGGTAGTTCAGATACCATTTCACGTACTAGAAGGCGAGGTCATCCGCGTTGATACCGTTCGTGGCGAGTACATCGAGCGCGCAAATAAATAATCACACATCTGGCACGTTAAATTTATGAAAGAGAAATTTGACGAGCTTATTGCTCTGCTAAAGTCGCTATTTAAGGATAATGGCTTTAGTAAGAGCGCTTTAAATTTCTGCAAAAATACAACAAATTTTATATATGTTGTAAATTTTCAAAAAAGTAGTGGCAATAGCTCAGAGCATACGAGATTTTATATAAATTGCGGCATTTACACCCCTTTTATAGGGGCTACTCTTGGCAAAGAAGCGCTTAATAAGCCAAAAGAGTATGAGTGTCATTTTAGAGCCAGAGTACATGAAATTTCCAGCACTGCTTCTGCGCACTACGAGCTAGAGCCAGATAGTGACGTGGCTAAAATTTATGAAAATGTAGCAAACGACCTTGGTTTTGTTTTTGAATTTTTTGAGCAAAATAGCTCGGAGGAAAATTTAATAGAGCTAATGCTCGAACAAAACGGCCTTGCAGCGATAAATCAACTCTACGAATATCTTTTGATAAAAGATAAAAGTGAAATTTTGATCTCTCATGCCAAAAAGCTTTACGCAAAGCACGGCAGCGAAGCAAGATGGGGTAAATTTCAAAACCAGATAAATGAGCTGCTTAGAAAATATAAAAAAGATGAGATAAAATTTAAATGATAAATCGCATTTGGTTGTAAAAACAGCAAACACGATCAGATAAATATGTAAACTTTAGGTCTATTTTAAATTTTTATTTAAACTACTTACTAAAATTTAGGACTTATAAATTTAAAGCTATATTTTAAAATAGAAATTTGTTGTGGTTTGCGATGCGCCAGCATTAAAGCATGCACTTCTAACGCGCGCAGGTTTTTACTAAGGCTTCGTTTCGTAACTGCAAGCAGACGTGAGGTCTAAAGAGGGATAAAGGGACGGAGTTTCGTGTCTATCCTAGTTGCGAGCCTGAGAAGCAAAATTTAAGCCCCCTTGTCTCCTTCTTGGATAAATCAAATTTAATCAAGCTATTTTTACAAATTTTAAAATTTGCTTGAATTTTTAAACGCATGCAGTGCGAAGCGCTGAAGCATGCCACCTTGAACGTCGTAGGGGTTAGGGTGGATTGTTAAAGGGCAAGGGAGCTTCTTTGCTTCGAAAGCTCGTAACTGCAAGCAGATCGTAATTTAAGCCTCTCCCCCTTTTTTTTAACAAAGAAGCAAACATTTAAATTTGATTAGATTGCTTTACAAATTTTAAAACCTTCACTCACTCGCAAGGATTGGCTACTAAAATTTGGCTTCGCTTACAGCTAAACACAAATTTTAGAGCCAAAATTATTCGTTCATGAAATTTTAAAATTTGTTAGATTGCTCATCTTGGATTGTTGATTTTGTCTCTTGTAGAGCTAGCTATTAAATTTATATCCAAAAATGTCAGCTCTAATTTGAAATTTTACTCGGAGTGTAAATCTGGGCTTACTGCTCAACTATCTTTTTAACAGCCAGTGAGGCTAAATTTAGTCCAAAGCAGGCAGTCACACCCATGAAGCTGCCAAGTTGCTTGCAAAGTGGCTCTTCTGTTGAAAAAACCACGTCAAATTTACCGCTAAAACCTGATTTTTTGAGCTCATATCTATATTTTCTAGCTAGTGGATCGACCGAAGTTTTCCAAACGCAGGCCACCTTGATCTTGGTTGGATCAACCCTTTTTGCCCCACCCATCGAGGCTATAAATTTGCTAGGATCTACCGCATTTGCAAGGGCGATCTTGGCGGTGATATCATCGATCGCATCGATCACCACGTCAAATTTACTAAAGTCAAATCCAGCGACAAACTCAGGCGTGATCAGCGTCTGCATAGGCGTGATGCAAGGATAAATTTTGGCAAACTCATCCACCTTTACGCCGCCTACGTTTTCGCTGTAAATTTGGCGGTTTTGATTTGTCACGTCAAAGATGTCTTTATCGATCAGCGTGATGCTTCCGACCCCGCTTCTAGCAAGCGCATCTACGCACATCCCACCAACGCCTCCAGCTCCGCAAACTAGCACTTTTGCGCTTTGAAGCTTGCTAAAACCATCCTCGCCAAATAGCCATCTTATCCTTGTAAATCTATCATCTTGCATCAAAATTTCCCTTGTAGAGCCGCTAGGCTCTCGTATGAGGTCATATCAAGCTTTATCGGCGTGATCGTCGCAAAGCCCTCATTTACCTTGCTGATATCGCTTAGCTCGCCACCCTCGTAGTCAAGTGCTGCGTTTCCAAGCCAGTAGTACTCGACTCCCCTTGGGTTGCGGTTAAGCGCGGCGTGCGTGGCGTAGGTGCGTCTGCCAGCTGGCACGGCGGTATAGCCTTTGAAATTTTTGCTTGTTACGGCTGGGATATTTACGTTTAGAAATTCCCTTTGATTTAGCGAAATTTCGCCCTCAAGCACCTTTGGCACGATAAATTTCACGACCTCTTTTGCCAGGTCAAATCCAAGCTCATTTATCGAGTTATTTACATAAAACTGCGAAAATGCAATGCTCCTAATGCCCTGTAAAACGCCCTCCATAGCCGCTCCGCACGTGCCAGAGTAAGTGATGTCCTCGCCTAAATTTGCCCCATGGTTTATGCCGCTTATGATAAGGTCTGGCTTTTTGTTATAAAGTGCGTGAAGTGCGAGATAGACGCAGTCGCTAGGCGTTGCGTCGTCAAGCTTAAAAAAGCCATCATCAAGCTTGATAAACCTAAGAGGCCTTGTGAGAGTTAGCGAGTGGGCGCAGGCTGATTTTTCAGAGCTTGGCGCTACGATCGTGACATTTACGTCATTTAGCTCTCTTAAAGCATCTCTTAAGGCTAGCAGCCCTGCGGCCTCAAATCCATCGTCATTTGTTATCAAAATTTCTTTCAAATTTTATCCTTTAAAGGCTTGGATTTTATCACAGCTTTCTTAAAAAATTAAAGAATTTTTGCGTATAATGCCCCTAAAAAAAGACAAACCGAAAGTGTAAAAATGAAAATTTTAGTCTCCGCTCTTGAGCCATCAGCAAATTTGCATTTAAAAGAAATTTTAAAAAATTTCGAGGGCGAATTTGAACTAATGGGAATTTTTAGCGAAGAATTTGGCACGCCATATATAAAAACTAGCGAATTTTCTGCGATGGGCTTTGTTGAGGTTTTGCCGCTCATCTTTAAAGCAAAAAAGGCGATGAAAGTGATGAGTCAAATGGCAAAAGAGGCTGATGCAGTGCTGCTAATAGATAGTCCAGCTTTTAACCTCCCACTTGCAAAGGCGATAAAAGAGGCCGGCGCAAAAGCAGCCGTGACATACTATATCTTGCCTCAAGTTTGGGCGTGGAAGCCAAAAAGAGTAAGCGTTGTGGAGAGGTATTGTGACAACCTAGCTTCGATCCTACCATTTGATGCGAAATTTTATAGCCGCTCGACCTACGTGGGTCATCCTTTGATGGATGAGATAAAGCTTAAAAAAACTAGCCTAAGTAGCAGTGGCAAAGTGGCATTTTTGCCAGGATCAAGAAGGTCAGAGATTTCTAGGCTGATGCCAGTTTATAGAGAGCTTGCTAAAAAGATAGAGGCTAAAAGGCTACTTGTCGTGCCGCCATTTTTGCTTGATAAAGTGGGCGAAATTTATGGCGATGTGAGCGATTTTGATATCGTCTCAAACACGCCTGAAGCCTTGTATGAGAGTGATTTTGCCTTTGTTTGCTCTGGCACTGCTACGCTTGAGGCAGCGCTCATTGGCACGCCATTTGTGCTAGCATATAAGGCAAAAGCGATAGATGTTTTCATCGCTAGAAAATTTGTAAAGATCAAGCACGCGGGACTTGCAAATATAATGTTTGATTTCATGGGCAAAGAGCCGCTTCATGAGGAGTTTATCCAGGAGTTTGCAACGGCTGAAAATTTGCTAAGAGCTTATGAGAGCTGCGATAGGCAAAAATTCTTAAAAGGCTGCGATGAGCTAAGGGCCTACCTAGGGCATGGCAGCAGTAAAAATGTAGTAAAAATTTTAAAAAATATGGAGTAAAAAAATGAGTGAACCAATGACAATGCACGGATATGAGAAGATAGAAGCTGAGCTAAAGGATCTAAGGCTGGTGCAGCGCCCTCAAATCGTAATAGAGATCGACATCGCAAGAAGCCACGGCGATCTTAAAGAAAACGCCGAGTATCACGCCGCAAAAGAGAAGCAAGCCTTTATAGACGCTAGGATCGCTGAGCTTAGCGCACTTTTGGCAAACGCAGAAGTGATCGATCCAAGTAGCTACGAGCATGATAGGGTGAGGTTTGGCTCAAGTGTGACGATAATGGACGAAGAGACTGAGGTTGAGCATACTTACACGATAGTTGGCGTTAGCGAAAGTGACCTAGACAAGGGCTATATCTCGATAAACTCACCTCTTGCAAAGCAGCTTTTAGGCAAGGCTGAAGGCGATGAGGTCGCGCTAAATTTACCAAAAGGCAGAAGCGACGTTGAGATCGTTAAGATCTGCTACAAGCCTATAAAATTTGACTAAAAAGATGAGGCAAAGAGCTAAAAACTACTTTTTGGCTCCGTTAATTTTTAATTAAGGCAAAATTTGAGCGAATATCTATATGCCCCCGTTATAAAAGAAGGTGCGATCTTTTTGGCTGATGCGCATGAAAACATAAACCGCGATGGATTTTTGAAATTCTTGCGCGCCGTTGATGGCGGAGAGATCAAGGAGCCACCGCAGATTTTCTTGCTCGGCGATATATTTGATTTTTTAACGGGCGAGGGCGAATATACGCAAAAATTTTACGCTGAGCACTTAAGGCTTATAAATAAAATTTCACAAAAGGTGGAAATTTTTTACTTCGAGGGCAACCACGATTTTAGACTTTCAAATTTATTTAATAAAACTAGAGATTTTTGGGACAAAGGGGAGAGGCTAAGCTTTGAGGGGGTAAAGGTCTATGATATTTGCGCTCAGCCAGTGAAATTTAGAACTATAAGTGGCGAGCACGTCCAGATCGCGCATGGCGATATATTTTTGCCTTTTATAGATAAGTATGCGCTTAGGTTTTTAAGGCTTAGATGGTTTTTGAAATTTATGAACGCGCTTGATAAAATTTTGGATTTTAAAATTTCAAAAGCGATACTAGCCAAACTTACTAAGAAAAATCTGCACTATAAAATTTCAAACTTCAAGGAGCTAATGAGCAAGCATTTGCAGGGCTTTGACGCAAGTATAGTGATAGAGGGACACTATCATCAAGGTGAGCTATTTGATATTTACGATAGATTTTATATAAATTTACCTTGTTTTGCATGCGAGCAAAGTTATTTTGTTGTAGAATACGCCCAGCAAAAGTTGAATTTGCTCAAAATGAGTTTGAAAGGACATTGATGTTTGGAGACAACGTACTAAAAACGGGCTCAAACGAGATGGAACTTGTTGATTTTCGTATCTTTAAAAAGGCCGAAAACAAAGTATATGAAGGAATATACGGAGTCAATGTCGCAAAGGTGCGGGAGATCATTAAGATGCCAAATCTTACCGAGCTTCCTGGCGTTCCTGAGTATATCGAGGGAATTTTTGATTTAAGAGGTGTGGTTATCCCTGTTATAAATTTGGCAAGATGGATGAATATAGTCGAGCCAACTGAGGGTGTAGTCATAAAACCACGTGTTATTATCGCTGAATTTAGCGGTATATTGATCGGTTTTATCGTCCATGAGGCCAAGAGGATCAGACGTATAAACTGGAAAGACATAGAGCCTGCAAATTTTGCTGCCGGAGCTGGTACTCTAGATAAGGGCAAGATCACAGGTGTAACGAGAATAGAAAACGACGAAGTACTTCTTATTCTTGATCTTGAAAGCATCGTTGAAGAGCTAGGAATTTACTCACCAAAGATCGAATTTGACGTAACAGACGATCAAAAGATCAAAGGTGCTGCTTTGGTTCTAGATGATAGCTCAACTGCTAGAAAGCTAGTAAAAGATGCACTTGAGAAGATGGGCCTTAGCGTAGTTGAAGCTAAAAACGGCGTTGAGGGCTTAGAGAGGATGGAGGAGCTTTATCAAAGATATGGAGATAACTTAACAAAAGAGCTTAGAGTTATCTTAAGTGATATCGAAATGCCACAAATGGATGGATACCGCTTTGCTTCAACTATTAAAAATGATGATAGATTTAAAGATGTTCCAGTTGTGTTTAACTCTTCATTAAGCAATGAATTTAGTGAGGTTAAGAGTAAAGAAGCCGGTGGTGCTGCGTATCTTACAAAATTTGATGCTGGTGTATTTTATCAAGAGGTGCTAAAAGTGATTGAAGCACATTCTAAATCTGCGAAGTGAGGTGAAGTATGGATGATATGAAAGAAATAATGGAAGACTTTTTAATAGAGGCTTTCGAACTTATTGAGCAGATAGACCATGACCTTGTTGAACTAGAGGCAAACCCTGAAGATTTGGAGCTTTTAAATAGAATTTTCCGTGTTGCTCACACAGTAAAAGGTAGCTCAAGCTTTTTAAATTTTGACGTTTTAACAGAGCTTACTCACCATATGGAGGATGTTTTAAACAAAGCTAGAAAAGGCGAGCTAAAGATCACTCCAGATATCATGGACGTTGTTCTTGAGTCAGTTGATATGATGAAAAGACTACTTGAGAGCATTAGAGATAACGGTAGTGACGCAGCCGCTGGCATCGATATTAAAAATATTTGTGTAAGACTTACTCAAATTTCTGAAGGTGAAGCACCAAGTGCAGCCACAGAAGCTCCAGCAGCAGCACCAGCTCCTGAGCCAGTAAAAGAGCCAGAGCCAGCCGCACCAGCTGAAGAAGCAGCTCCTGAAGTAAGCGATGCTGAGCTTTCAAAGCTAAGTGACTCTGAGGTTGAAGCTGAGATAGAGAGACTTTTAAAAGTTAGAAAAGCAGAAGATCAAGCAAGACGTGCTTCAAAAGGCATAGCTCCAAAATCTCCTGAAGAGATAGCACCAGCTGCAAGCGCTGCACCAGCACCAGCACCTAAGCCAGCTCCTAGTAGAGAAAGAGATGCAGATAAAAAAGTGCCAGCAGCTAGTAGCAGCAGCAGTGCAGTAGCACAAGAGCAAACGATACGTGTTGAAGTAAAAAGACTTGATCACTTGATGAATTTAATCGGCGAGCTTGTTCTTGGTAAAAACCGCTTGTTAAAAATTTATGATGACGTAGAAGAGAGATATGAGGGCGAGAAATTCTTAGAAGAGCTAAATCAAGTAGTATCAAGCCTAAGTCTAGTTACGACTGATATCCAGCTAGCTGTTATGAAGACGAGGATGCTTCCAATAGCAAAAGTCTTTAATAAATTCCCACGTATGATACGCGATCTTAGCCGTGAGCTTGGTAAGCAGATCGACCTTGAAATTTCAGGTGAAGAGACTGAGCTTGATAAATCAATCGTTGAAGAGATCGGCGATCCGCTAGTACATATCATTAGAAACTCATGCGATCATGGTATCGAAGATCCTGAGACAAGAAAAGCAATGGGCAAACCTGAAAAAGGCCTTGTTCAGCTAAAAGCCTATAATGAGGGCAACCACATCGTTGTTGAGATAGTTGATGATGGTAAGGGCTTGGATGCTGATATGCTTAAAGCTAAGTCTATAGAAAAAGGCATCATCACTGAGCGCGAAGCTGATGCGATGAGTGAGAAAGAGGCATTTGGTCTTATATTTAAGCCAGGATTTTCAACTGCAGCCAAGGTTACAAACGTATCTGGTCGTGGCGTTGGCATGGACGTTGTTAAGACAAATATTGAAAAGCTAAATGGTATCATTGATATCGAGAGTGAAGTTGGAAAAGGCACAGTTATGAAGCTTAAAATTCCACTCACACTTGCGATCATTCAGTCACTTCTTGTCGGAACACAAGAGGAATTTTATGCGATACCACTTGCGAGCGTTCTTGAGACTGTTCGCGTGCCAATTGATGATATTTACACGATCGATGGCAAAAACGTTTTAAGACTAAGAGATGAGGTTTTATCTCTTGTTAGGCTTTCAGACGTCTTTGGTGTTAATAAAGTCTTTGATGGCGGAGATCAAACTTATGTCGTTATCATCGGCGTTGCTGAGGCAAAACTGGGCATCATAGTAGATACTTTAGTTGGTCAAGAAGAGATCGTTATTAAGTCAATGGGTGATTATCTACAAAATATCCCAGGCATCGCTGGAGCTACTATTAGAGGCGATGGCCGCGTAACTCTTATCATAGATGTTGGTGCTATGATGGAGATGGCAAAGGATATTAAGGTAAATATTAGAGCCGAAATGGAAGATAGTGCTAAAGCAAAAGAGAAACCAAGCGACTATAAGGTCCTAATCGTTGATGACTCTAAGATGGATAGAACCATCATGCAAAAATCGCTTGAGCCAATCGGCGTCACAATAATAGAAGCAACTAACGGAGTAGAAGCACTCAATATAATTAAATCAGGCGAGCATGCATTTGATGCGGTGCTCATTGATATTGAGATGCCAAGGATGGACGGATATACTCTAGCTGGTGAAATTCGCAAATACTCTAAGTATCGCACTTTACCGCTAATAGCAGTAACATCAAGAACGTCTAAAACTGATAGATTGCGTGGAGTAGAGGTTGGTATGACAGAATATATCACAAAACCATATTCGTCAGAATACCTTGAAAACGTTGTTAGAAAAAATATTAAATTAGGTTAGGGGTTAGGCGATGAATGATAAACTAAACCAAGTTTTAAGCAAACAAAAACAACAAATTGACGAGCCTGAGATAAAAAACAACGAAGATATAGTCCAACTTGTAGGCTTCGTTGTTGGCGAGGAAGAGTATGCGATACCTATTTTAAATATCCAAGAGATAATCAAACCTATCGAATACACCCGTGTTCCTAGCGTGCCTGACTATGTTCTTGGTGTCTTTAACCTACGTGGAAACGTTATACCGCTTATTGATTTGAGAAAACGTTTTTCACTAAATGTTACAAAGCAAAGCTCAAATACAAGATATATCGTCATGAAAGATGAGGATAATATCGCAGGCTTCGTGATAGACCGCTTGACGGAGGCTATCAGAATAGACCGCAACAGGATCGATCCGCCGCCAGAGACTTTGGTAAAAGACAAAGGCATGATCTATGGTATCGGCAAACGCGATCAAAACATCCTTACGATTTTAAAGGTCGAGAGCCTTTTAAAGCGTGATTTTTAGGGCATAGCTTGATAAAACTTTGCGTTTTTGACTTTGACTCTACGATAATGGACGGCGAGACGATTGATATCCTCGCCGCCGTTAATAACGCCAGCGATGAGGTGGCTAGCATAACTAAGCGTTCAATGAACGGCGAACTTGATTTTTTTGAAAGTCTTACAGCAAGAGTAAAATTTTTAAAAGGAATGCCGCTCTCAAAGGCAGATGAAATTTGTAAAAATTTACCCATCATGCCAGGAGCTAGCGAACTTATAGCTGCTCTAAAGCAAAAGGATATAAAAGTCGTGGTCTTTAGTGGTGGTTTTCACATCGCAACTGATAAGATGCAAGAAAAACTTAAATTTGATGCAAATTTTGCAAATATCTTGCACCACAAAGATGGAATTTTAACAGGTGAAGTTGGCGGAGAGATGATGTTTGGTAGCTCAAAAGGCGAGATGATAGATCGCTTAAAGGGGCTATTAAATTTAGATAAAAGTGAGATCATGTGCGTTGGCGACGGAGCTAACGATGTGTCTATGTTTAGAAAATGTGATCTAAAAATTGCCTTTTGTGCGAAAGAAATTTTAAAAAAAGAGGCGACGCATTGCGTGGATGTCAAGGATCTGTGTGAAATTTTAAATTATATAAGGTAAAAAAATGTATGACAATGAAGCTAAATTTTCTCTTTGGTGTGACTTTATAGAGAGAGATTTTTTACAAAACGAATTCAACTCTTTATTAGAAAAAGGTGCTATAAACGGAGCTACAAGCAACCCAGCTATCTTTAAAACAGCTTTTGCATCACCTGCTTACAAACAGATCATACAAAATAGCAACAAGCGTCATCCAAAAGATCTTTATGAAATTTTAGCGACCCAAGATATCAAGATCGCCGCATGTAAAATGTTAAAAAACTACGCAAATGGCGATGATGGCTTTGTTAGCATCGAGGTTGATCCAAATTTAAGTGGCGAAACAGCTGCAACGATAGAAGAGGGCATCAGGCTTCACAACCTTATCTCAATGCCAAATGTTATGATAAAAATTCCAGCCACAAAAGAAGGCTATGAAGCGATGAGTGCGCTTATGGCAAGAGGCATCAGCGTAAATGCGACGCTCATTTTCTCGCCAGATCAGGCTAAAAACTGCCTAGAGGCTTTTAAAGAGGGTAGTAAGGCTTATGCAAGCCGCTTTGTGGATACGACGATGCCAAAAGGCGTTATCAGCGTTTTTGTTAGTAGATTTGATAGAAAGCTTGATGAGACAATGTCTGCAAAGAGCCTACCAACAGGACAGATCGGCATAATGAATGCTGCAAATATCTATCATATCATTGAGGATTTTGGCTTGGAAAACGTAAGAACACTTTTTGCAAGCACTGGCATAAAAGGCGGGGGCTTAAGAGGGGATTATTACGTTAGGGAGCTAATGTATAAAAACTCTATAAACACAGCTCCGATAGAGACGATAAAAGAATTTATAAAAGAAAAAGCTGAGGCAAAAAATGCCCCTAGCAAAGAGAATATCTCAAGCTTTTTTCACATCATAAAAAATAATGAGATCGATATAAATGCTACTTATAAAGAGCTTTTAAATGACGGCTTAAAGCAGTTTGTTGCAGCATTTGATGAGATTATGAAATCACTTTAATGACCAAAAAAGACCTAGACTCATATCTGTGCTCTTTAGTCGATAAAGGCGGCAGCGACCTTCACCTAAAATCTGCAAGTCTTGTTTATGGCAGATTTAATGGTGAGATCATGCCACTTAGTGAAGAAAATTTAGACCCAAGTGACGCAATAGCTATCGCAAATGAGCTTTTGGGGGCTAAATTTGATGAGTTTATGGATAAAAAAGATATAGATTTTTCTTATAAATTAAATGACGAGTACTGCTTTCGTGTAAATATGTTTTTGCAGATAAATGGAATTTCTGCTGTATTTCGTGTCACTCCAACGAAAATTCCAACCATAAAAGATCTAAATTTACCAAGCGTGGTAGAAAAAATTTGCGCAGAGACCACTCGTGGCATCATTTTAGTGACTGGTCCAACTGGAAGTGGCAAGACAACGACGCTTGCAAGCATGATAAATTTCATCAACCAAACAAAAAGATCGCACATCGTGACTATTGAAGATCCGATCGAATACGTATTTAACGACGATAAAAGTATAATCAACCAGCGCTCTATCGGGGCAGATGCGCTAAATTTCTCAGATGCGCTAAGAGCTTCATTAAGAGAAGATCCTGACATCATTTTGGTGGGTGAGATGAGAGATCTTGAGACGATTGAGACTGCCATTAGAGCTGCTGAGACTGGTCACTTGGTGCTTTCGACACTTCACACCCTTGATGCAAAAGAGAGCGTAAATAGGATAGTAAATAGCTTCCCGCAAGGCGAGAGAGATAAGGTCAGCCTTATGTTCTCTTCAGTGCTTGCTTGCGTCATCTCACAAAGGTTAGTTAAGACGCTTTTTGGCACAAGACGCCCAGCAGTTGAGATCATGAGAAAAAATACCCGCATAAAAGAGCTCATATCTGAAGAGAAATTTGATGAGATCGATCTTGCCATAGCTGAGTCAAAAAATACTTACGGCATGCAAACTTTTGATCAGCACCTGCTTGAGCTTTATGAAAATAAGATAATTAGTGCCGAAGTGGCGCTTGACAATGCTAGCAATAGGGGCGATTTGCAGCTTAAGATAAAAAGCTCAAATGTGGCAGGTTTTAGCTTTGAAAATGGTGTAAATTTTGGCAAACCTCAAAGCAAACAAGATCAACCTGAAGTGATCGCACTTAAAGAAATTTAATAAGCTTTATGTGAAATTTATAAAGCATTAGATAAAATCAGCACCTATTTTTTATGAAAGGAAAACGATGTTAGAAGGTATCGTTAGAGAGAGTATCGGTAAGAAGTCTGCGAAGGCTTTGAGAAGAGATGGTTATCTAATCGCCAACATTTATGGCAAGGGATTAGAGAATGTTGCAGCTGCTTTTAAAGTAAATGACTTTATAAAAGAGGCACGCAAAAAAGAGAGCCTTGCTTTTGATGTAAAAGTAGGCGGAAAAGTTTATAATGTCGTTATTGTTGATTACCAAAGAGATGTTGTTACAAGCGATCTTAAACACGTAGATCTAAAAGTAGCACTTCCAGGCGTTTTATCAAAATATATGATCCCAGTTAAGCCAGTTGGAACACCTATTGGTCTTAAAAATAAGGGCGTTTTGATCCAGTCAAAAAGACGTCTTTGCGTAAAATGCACGGCTGAAAATTTACCAAATTCATTTGACGTTGATGTAAGCAAACTTGACATTGATGATACGATTTTGGTTCGTGATATCACAGCTCCTAAAGGCGTTACTATCATTGACGCTGACCGTGTTGCGGTACTTGGAGTTATTAAAGCTAAATAAAAAGGGCTTTTGTGACACTAATAGCGGGGCTGGGAAATCCTGGCCCCAAATACGAAAACACTAGACACAACATAGGCTTTATGCTTATAGACCTCCTAAAAGACTCAAATTTCAAAGATGTTAGCTCAGCTAAATTTCAAGGCGAAGTTTTTAAATTTAACGACATTATCTTGCTAAAACCAACAACCTTTATGAACCTCTCAGGTCAAAGCGTAAAGGCAGTAAAAGACTTTTATAAGCCAGATAGGATCATCGTCATCCACGACGATCTTGACCTTAGTTTTGGCGCGGTTAAATTTAAAAAAGGCGGCAGTAGCGGCGGACATAACGGCATAAAATCGATCGATAATCTAATCGGCAACGACTACGAAAGAGTGCGCGTTGGCATAGGGCATGAGGGTGATGCTAAAAATTTCGTCCTTGGAGAGTTTAGCGATGAAGAAAAAAAGGCTTTAGATGAAATTTTAGCCTATACAAAAAATGCGGTTTGTGAGCTGCTAAAGAGAGACATCAACGAAATTTCACAAAAATTTACGGTAAAAAAAGGTCTTATCAAATGAAACTATACGCCAGATACGTTGGCTGGGTCTATATAAAATCTTTTCTTATCGTATTTTTAGCACTTGAGCTATTTTATGTTGGCATTGATCTGCTTACAAATTTAAAAGATCTGCCGCCATCTGCGAACCTTCAGCTACTCTACGTCGGCCTTACTGCACTAAGTGCCATTAGCTACGTTTTGCCACTCTCAATCATCTTTGCGCTAATAATTTTGCATGTAAATATGGTTCGCTCAAACGAGCTAATCAGCTTTTATGCTCTTGGTATCAACAAAAACAAGCTCATTTTGCCGCCATTTCTTATCGCGCTTTTTGTGACGTTTTTTTACGTCGGGCTAAATTTTACGCCGTTTGCTTATGCGCATGACTATCAAAAGAGTATCGCTAAAAACACCGCTTTTTCAAAAAGCACAAACGACTCATTTTTGAAATTTGAAGGTAAATTTATCTATATAAAAGAGCTAAATTCAGCCAAGCAAAGGGCAAATGACGTGAGAATTTTTGACATTAATGGCACTGACTTGCTCTCGACAACTTTTGCCGACCACGCTAAATTTAAAGACAATGAGTGGGTTTTAGAAGATGTAAATCAGACCTTTTTGCCTCAAAGCTTAGAACTTGGCGAAAGTGGCTTTAGTAAGGTAAAAAGTGAAAATTTAGATGCGCTAAGAGGCTTTAAGCCAAAGAGCATCGAGAGTGCTGCAAGTGTTGAAAACTCGAAATTTAACATACCTGATGCGATAAATTTTATAAAGACATTTAAAAACGAAGGCATAGGGCTTGATAGCGCAAGGACTGCATTTTATAACCTTGCCATCACGCCATTTTTTGCGCCATTTTTATTGCTTATCTTCTACTATCATTTGCCAGTGACTGGTAGGTTTTTTAACCTCGCACTCTCAACATTTATCTTTGTTGTGATAACACTCGTAGTTTGGGGGCTTCTCTTTATTTTAAGTAAATTTGCTCAAACCTCAGTCATCTTGCCAGAGATTGGCATGGTGCTTCCTATTATTTTGCTTTTTGCATACGCCATTTATCTCATAAAATCGCATCGTTAAGCCAAATTTTGGCAACTTTTTTGTAAAATCAAGCCATTTTAAAAAAGGCTATTTTATGGATTTTAAAGAGCTTGCAAGCAAATACAAAACCCCACTTTACGTCTATGATTTTAACTACATTAAAGAGCGCTACGAGGCGCTAAAAAACGCATTTTACGCTAGAAAATCTCTAGTTTGCTACGCTGTAAAAGCAAACTCAAATTTAAGCGTTTTAAAATTTCTGGCTGATCTTGGAGCTGGATTTGACTGCGTGAGCATCGGCGAGGTCAAAAGGGCGCTTCTTGCAGGTGCTAAGAGATATCAGATCATCTTTAGCGGCGTTGGCAAGAGCGATGAAGAGCTAAAAGAGGCTTTGGAAAATGAAATTTTGCTTATAAATGTTGAGAGTTTTGCCGAACTTTTAAGGCTTGAAGAGATAGCAAAAGGGCTAAATTTAAAGGCAAGGATCAGCATCAGGGTAAATCCAGGTGTCGATGCAAAAACTCACCCATATATCTCGACAGGGCTAAATGAAAACAAATTTGGCGTTGATGCGCAGACAGCTAAAAAGATGTATATCCACGCTAAAGCATCAGAGTTTCTTGAGCCAACTGGCATACATTTTCACATCGGCTCGCAGCTAACTTCACTAAGCCCGATAATAGACGCTGCAAAGATCGTAAGCGAGCTTTTAAGAGAGCTAAGAGCACTTGAGATCGATATCAAATTCTTTGACGTTGGTGGCGGACTTGGCATCATCTATAACGATGAAAAAGAGATAAATTTATACGACTACGCACAAGGAATTTTAGGCGCACTAAAAGGTCAAGATGTGACCGTCGTTTGCGAGCCAGGACGCTTTATCGTGGGCAATGCTGGCTACTTTGTAGCAAGTGTTTTATATGAGAAATTTAATGGCAAAAAGAGATTTGTCATCACTGATGGCGCGATGAATGATCTCATAAGACCAAGCCTTTATGGCGCGCATCACAAAATTTTCGCCTACGGCAAGGATGAAAATTTAGGCACTTGCGATGTGGTCGGTCCAGTTTGTGAAAGCGGCGACTTTTTAGCAAAAGATATCAATCTGCCAGAGTGCAAGAGTGGCGACGTCATCGTGGTTAAAGGGGCAGGAGCTTATGGATTTAGCATGAGCTCAAACTACAACACAAGAAACAGAGCCGCTGAAGTTTGCGTGCTTGATGGCAAAGATAAGCTGATAAGAAGACGCGAGAGTTTCGAGGACGTCGTGGCACCTGAGATTGAGTTTTTGGAGAGCGCTGATGCAAGAGCTAAATGAGCTTAGAAAAGAGATCGATAGTATCGATGATCTCATCTTAAATAAACTAAATGAAAGAATGAAGCTTGTCGAGCAGATCGGCAAGCTAAAGCAAACGACTGGGACGCCTATATATCGCCCTGAGCGTGAGCGAGCTATCATAAACCGCTTAACTAGCCTTAGCAAAGATAAAGCTTTAAATAAGGCTGCGATCGAGGCCATTTATCTTGAAATTTTTGCTGTTAGTAGAAATTTAGAGATGCCTCAAAAGATCGTCTATCTAGGACCTGAGGGCACTTATACGCATCAAGCGGCGCAGAGTAGATTTGGTGCGATGAGCGCCTATCTGCCTCTTGCTACGATCGAGGCAGTTTTTACGAAGCTAGCTCAAAAAGAGGCAAAATACGGCGTCGTGCCTATCGAAAACAACACTGAAGGTGCTGTTGGAGCTACGCTTGATTGTTTGAGTAAATTTGATGATATAAAGATAGTGGCAGAGCTCTACGTAGATATCCACCACAGCTTTGTTAGCATAAATGAAAATTTAAAAGAGATAAAGCGAATTTACTCACATCCGCAAGGCTACAACCAGTGCCGTAAATTTTTAGAAGATCACTTGCTAAATGAGGTCGAATTTGTCCCAGCTAAATCAACCGCAGCAGCTGCATATATGGCATCTATGGATAGAGAATCAGCCGCTATTTGCTCAAAAATAGCAGCTAAAATTTACAACGTGCCAATCGTCTATGAAACGATCGAAGATAATATGGCAAATAGAACGAGATTTTTGATCTTAAGCGATTTTAAAAATGCCAAGGTTGAAAACTCAAAAACTTCGATCCTGGCTAAAACTGATCACAGTCCAGGACGCCTTGCTGATCTGCTTTCTATCTTTAAAAATGAGAATATCAATATCACAAAACTTGAGTCACGTCCTATAAAGCAGCGCGAATTTAAGTCAATTTTTTATCTTGACTTTGAAGGGCATATCGACGATGAGAAGGTGCAAAACGCCTTTGAGCTCGCAAAAGAGAGCGGCGCTGAGATAACTTGGCTTGGAAGCTATTTAAACGGAGATGAGTAATGAAATTTAATGACTTTTTAGATGATCTAGTAAATTACGAGGCTGGAAAGCCGATCGAGCTTGTGGTTAGAGAGTTTGGCATCGATGCAAAAGATGTGATAAAGCTAGCGAGCAATGAAAACCCTTTTGGCACGAGCAAACGCGTAGAAGAGGCGCTAAAAGAGGTCGCTAAAAACGCACATCTCTATCCAGACGATAGCTACTTTGAGCTAAAAGAGGGGCTAGCTAATAAATTTGGCGTAACTAGCAAAAATTTAATCATCGGCTCTGGAAGCGACCAAATCATAGAGTTTGCACTTCACGCAAAGGCGAACAAACAAAGTGGTGTTTTGATGGCTGGCGTGACGTTTGCGATGTATGAAATTTACGCAAAACAAACTGGAGCTAAAATTTACCGCACAAAGAGTGTGGAGCATAATTTGAGCGAGTTTTTAGAAATTTATAACGCGCACAAAGATGAAATTTCTGTCGTCTTTCTTTGCTTGCCAAACAACCCATTAGGCGAGTGCATCGATGCTGACGAGGTCTATAAATTTATAAAAAACATTGATGAAAACACGCTTGTGGTGCTTGACTGCGCTTACAACGAATTTGCTAAATTTAAAGATAGCAAAAAAGAGATAAAGCCAAGCGAGGTGGTGAAATTTAAAAATGCCATCTATCTTGGCACTTTTTCAAAGGCCTACGCACTTGGGGGCATGCGCGTTGGATACGGCGTGGCAAATGAAGAGATCATAGGCGCTCTTTCAAAGCTAAGAGCTCCATTTAACATCACAACTCCAAGCCTAAGAGCAGCGATCGTAGCACTTGGTGATGATGAGTTTGTGCAAAAAACTATGCAAAACAACTTCGAGCAGATGAAGAGATATGAGGAATTTGCAGAGCAAAATGGCATCGAGTTTATCCCAAGCTATACAAATTTCATAACTTTTAAATTTAACGAGCCAAAATCAAGCCAGATATGCGAAAAGATGCTAAAAAAAGGTATAATTTTACGAGATTTAAAAAGCTACGCCTTAAATGCGGTGAGAATCACCATCGGTCAGGCATGGCAAAACGATAGAGTTTTTGAAGAGTTAGAGCAAATTTTAAAGTAGGGATATGGATTTTAAGGCATTACTTCATCAAATAAGTCAAATTTATCAAAAGCTTTCACTAAAACAAAAGATCGTCGCAGGTAGTTCGATCGTCTTAGTAGTGGCTTTTTTGGTATTTTTAACGCTTTACAAAAGTAAAAGTGATAGCTTTGCAGGATATAGCGTCCTTTTTGAAAACATCAGTCCAAGCGACTCAGCCTTAATAGTTGATCAGCTAAACAAAGATGGTATCAAGTATAAACTAGCAAATGAAGGCACAATACTGGTGCCAACTAGCGATGTATATAAAGAGCGTATCGCTGTTGCAACGCTTGGCATACCAAAAGAGAGCAAGATCGGTTTTGAAATTTTTGACAAGCAAGAATTTGGCGCAACAGACGCTGAGCAGAGAGTTAAATTTCAAAGAGCGCTTGAAGGCGAGCTAGCTAGAACGATCGAGAGCCTCTCATCTATCCAAAAAGCAACCGTAAGAATAGCCATACCAAAAGAGAGTGTCTTTACTGAAAGACAAGCACTGCCGACCGCTTCTATCGTTGTTGAGCTAAAGCCAGGCGTTAGTTTAAATGCGAAGCAAATTTTTGGCATTAAAAACCTAGTCGCCGCCTCTGTCACAAATTTAAGCACCGAAAATGTAAAGATCGTCAATCAAGACGGCGTTGCACTTGGCGATGAAGACGGAGAGTTTGATAGTGATACCATAGCTCAGCAGATCCGCTATAAGCGCGAGTTTGAAAATAACTACGAGCAAAAGATCGTAAATGTCCTAGCTCCTATCGTGGGCGGGGCAGATAAGGTCGTAGCAAAGGTAAATATCGACTTTGACTTTGATAAAAAAGATACAAAAAGCGAGGTTTATGACCCAAATAACGTCGTAAGAAGCGAGAGCAACATCGAAGAAAAGCGTCAAGGCTCAGCTCCAAATGAAGTGGGTGGTGTGCCTGGTGCAGTTAGCAACATAGGTCCTGTTCAAGGACTAGATGACAGCACTTTAAAAGAGCAGTACAACAAAAGCTCACAGCAGACAAACTACGAAATTTCAAAGAAAGTGACAAATGTCAAAGGGCAGTTTGCTAGCATAAACAGAGTAAGTGCAGCTGTCGTTATAGACGGGCTTTATCAGAGCAAAAAGGACAAAGACGGCAAGCCAACTGGCGAGCTTGAATTTGCCCCGCTTACCAAAGAGCAAAGAGAATCAATCACAAATTTGATCAAACAATCAATCGGCTACAATCAAAATAGAGGCGATGAGGTGAGCCTAGATAACTTCGAGTTTAAAACTGGCAAAGATGTCAGCACTGGCGAGAAGATGGATGGCTTTATGAACAACTACGTGATGCCTTTCTTGCCGCTACTTAAATACATCTTTGCAGCGCTGCTACTCTACATCTTCTACAAAAAAGTCATCGTGCCATTTATGCAAAAGATGCTTGAAGAGACGAAAGAAGAAGAGGAGCAAGCCCAGGACGATCTTGAAGATATCGAGGTGGATGCTGAAGATACGCTTGAGAAATTTAAAGCCGCTCGCAAGAAGGTCGAGGAGCAGCTTGGTCTTAGCGGTGAATTTAACGAAGACGAGCTAAAATACGACGTCCTTCTTGAAAAGATGAAGATAGTAGTCACTGAAAGAAGCGAGGAAATTTCAAATTTACTCCAAGATATGGTTAAAAATGATAGTGACTTTAACATGCGTAAGGAAATTTGATGTCTATAAAACTAACCGATAAGCAAAAGATGATATATGATGATCTTTCGATGCCAGAAAAGATCGCTATTTTACTGATCCAGCTTGGTGAAGAGGCGACAGCTCTTATATTTTCACACATGGATGTTGATGTCATCACTGAAATTTCAGGCTACATAGCAACTGCAAAAAATATAGACAAGCAAGTTGCAGGCGCTATTTTGGAAGAATTTTACGCTCTAATGCAGTCAAATCAATATATGAGAAGTGGCGGCTTAGAGTATGCAAAAGAAATTTTATACCGCACATTTGGTCCAGAGGCTGCTCAGAAAATTTTAGACAAGCTTGCAAAAAGCATGGAAAACTCAAAGAGCTTTGGCTATCTTGATAAGATAAAACCACAGCAACTTGCAGACTTCATCGTAAAAGAGCACCCTCAAACTATCGCGCTAATCCTAGCCCACATGGACTCAACAAGTGCTGCCGAGACGTTAAGCTTTTTCTCAGATGAGCTAAGAAGTGAGGTCGTGATCAGGATGGCAAATCTTGGCGAGATCAGCCCATCAGTGATCAAACGTGTCTCAACCGTGCTTGAGGGCAAGCTTGAGAGCCTTACATCTTACAAGGTCGAGGTCGGCGGTCCAAGAGCTGTGGCAGAAGTGCTTAACAGACTTGGTCAAAAAGCTAGCAAAAGCACCATTGAGCGCATCGAGCAAAGTGACGATAAGCTTGCTACAACGATCAAAGAGCTTATGTTTACCTTTGAAGATATTATCAATCTTAACGCAACTGCGATTAGAGAAATTCTCAAAAATGTCGATAAAAAAGACCTTATGGTTGCATTTAAGGGTTCAAGCGATGGCATTAAGGATAAATTTTTATCAAATATGTCTCAGCGTGCAGCCGAAGCCTTTAAAGAGGAGATGCAATACCTTGGCGCTGTGCGTGTAAAAGACGTTGAAGAGGCGCAAAGACGCATCGTTGAGGTAGTCCAAGGCTTAGCTGATCAGGGCGTCTTCCAAGTTGGCGAAGCAGATGAGATGATAGAATGAAAAGTAGCGTGATAACAAGTGAGACCTCGCCGGCTCACTTTATAGAAAATTATAGATTTAAGGTGCTTGGGAGCAATGAAAGAGCCCAAGATAGCGCACCTGTTTTGATAGAAGAAAATAATCTTAGTGAAGAGCTAAATGAGCAAAATTTAGAGCAAGGTGGTGAAAATTTTGCACCTCAGATGCCGCACCCAGTGCAACCAAACATGCAAAATCACTTTGCGCCTCAGCCTCAAAATAACCAAGCTCACCAGCCTGGATTTGACTCGAGTTTTGTCGAGGAGCTACTTAAAAAGACAGATGAACTAAGTAGCAACATCATCAAGCTTCAAATGCAAATAGAAAACCAAGAGAGCGAATTTGCAAAGCGTCTTGAAGCTGAGATCGCCCGTGCAAAAGAGGATGGCAAAAATGAAGGCATAGCCCAAACAAACGCTGCAAATGAAGCAAAGATAAAGGAGCTTGAGGCTAAATTTAGCGCTTCAGCTGCAAAGCTAGATGAGCAGTACGTTAAATTTGATGAGTTTTTGAAAAAGAGCGAAGAAGAGCTTGGGCAAACTGCGATAAAGATCGCAAAAGAGGTGATAGAAAAAGAGGTTTCAAGTGCATCTAGCCAGATCGCTCATCACCTAGCAAATTCGCTTATAAAAGAGCTAAGCGACGTAAAAAATATAGAAATTCGCGTAAATCCTGAAGATAGCGACTATCTAAAAGAGCAGTTTAGTAAAAACGAACGCGTAAAAGTAAGCGCTGATGATGCCATAAGCAAAGGTGGCGTGGTGATAATAAGTGAGGGCGGAAATATCGATGCGACGATGCAAACAAGGCTTGAGAAGCTAAAAATGCTGGTAAATAATGAATAAAGACGTTAAAAGCCTAAATATCGATGAGCTAAATGCGCTTTGCCACGACATCAGAGATAAAATTCTATCCACCGTTAGCAAAAATGGTGGCCACCTTAGCTCAAACATCGGCGCAGTCGAGATCATCGTTGCGATGCATAAAATTTTTGACGTTACAAAAGATCCGTTTATCTTTGACGTGAGCCACCAAAGCTACGCGCACAAGCTACTAACTGGGCGCTGGGAGAGCTTTGATACGCTTAGAAAATTTAACGGCATCAGCGGCTACACAAAGCCAAGCGAGAGCAAATTTGACTACTTTGTAGCAGGCCACAGCTCGACATCCATATCGCTTGCAGTTGGCGCTGCAAAGGCGATCAAACTAAAAAATGAAGAGCGCTTGCCAGTAGCTGTCATAGGCGATGGCTCGCTAAGTGGCGGCATGGCGTATGAGGCGCTTAATGAGCTGGGGGATAGAAAATATCCTTGCGTCATCATCCTAAACGACAACGAGATGAGCATAAGTAAGCCAATAGGCGCGCTTAGCAAGTATCTAAGCCAGATGATGGCTGGGCAGTTTTATCAAAAATTTAAAGGCAGGGTTGAGCGCTTTTTAAGCTATATGCCAGACTCCGCAGCCTACATGGCTAGACGCATGGAGGAAGGCATCAGGCTCATCACTCCTGGCATGTTTTTTGAAGAGCTTGGACTTGAGTACATAGGCCCTGTCGATGGACACGACCTCTTGGCACTTCTTAGCACATTTGAAACTGCCAAAAACATAAAAAAACCAGTCATCGTGCACGTGCAGACGCTAAAGGGCAAAGGGTATGAATTTGCTGAGGGTTACTATGAAAATTGGCACGGAGTTGGGCCATTTGATCTAAAAAGTGGCGAATTTATAAAAAGACAGTCAAACAAGTCAGCTACGGCGATCTTTAGCGAGCAGCTTTTAAAGATGGCAAGAGAGCACAGCGACATCGTTGGCGTAACAGCTGCGATGCCAACAGGCACTGGCATGGATGCGCTCATACATGAGTTTCCAGACCGCTTTTGGGACGTGGCGATAGCCGAGCAGCACGCTGTCACCTCAATGTCAGCCATGGCGAAAGAGGGCTTTAAGCCATTTGTCGCGATATACTCGACCTTTATGCAAAGAGCCTATGATCAGGTCATTCACGACGCTTCTATCTTAAATTTAAACATCACATTTGCGATGGATAGGGCAGGCATCGTGGGCGAGGACGGCGAAACGCATCAGGGCGCTTTTGACATTAGCTTCTTAAACGCTGTGCCAAATATGGTTCTTTTTGCTCCAAGGTGCGAAGAGAGCATGAAAAATGTTATGAAATTTGCCTACTCTTACAAGGGTGTTAGTGCGTTTAGATATCCGCGTGGGGCATTTATCTTAAGAGATGAGTTTAAAGCTAAACCGCTTGAGTTTGGCAAGGGTGAAATTTTAGCTGACGCAAAGAGTGAGACCGCATTTTTAGGCTATGGCAACGGCGTTGGCAGGGCAAATTTGGTTAGAAATTTACTAGCTGGCAAGCTCGAATCTATCCTTGTCGATCTAGTCTTTGTAAAGCCGCTTGATAGAGGGCTTTTGCTGGATCTTGCAAAACGCACTAAAAAGTGGTATATCTTTAGCGATAGCGCTAAAAAAGGCGGTGTTGGCGAGATCGTAAGTGCCTTTTTACAAGAAAATGGCATATCAAATGTAAGCGTTGTTAGTTTTGAGTATGATGATAAATTTATCCAGCATGGCTCGACAGCTGAGGTCGAAAAGAGCCTTGGCATAAGCGCTGAGCAAATTACCCAAAAATTACTAGAGAATAATTAATATCATTTAATAAAGAAACGTTTAATATTACTTTTGCTAGCATAAAGCAAAAATTTGTATAGGGGAAAATTATGCAATATGTATCGTTGCTAAAACAGTCTGGGCTTAAAGTAACGCCGCAGCGTCTTAGCGTTTTGAGAATTCTTGATCGTCACACACATCCAACGATCGATGAGCTTTATGATGAAATTTTGAAAGAAAATCCATCAGTTTCGCTCGCAACTGTTTATAAAAACCTAAACACTCTAAAAGACGAGGGGTTGGTGGTTGAAGTAAATATCGTCAATCAAAAGGCGAGATACGACATTTACGAGCATCCGCACATCCACGTGGTTTGCGAAAACTGCGGTAGCGTCGAGGATATGAGCTATGATGACTCAGAGCTTGGCAAATACCAAGAAGCGCTTGAAAAAAAGATCGGTAACATCATCGAGCGCCTAAATATCGTTGCTAGCGTAAAAAGCTGTAAACACTGCCGATAAGGCAAAATTTATGTTGCACTACGCAACATAAATTTTTATTTTTCTTCATAAAACACTTCAAACAAGCCTGAAATTAGCTTTTTTCTCATTATTTTAAGCACTAACTCGCTAAAATAAACAAAAAATTTCGGAGAAAAATGTGGGTTTGGAGATAGAGCGTAAATTTTTACTCAAAAATTCTCAAATTCTAGATTTTCTAAAAGAGGCTGGAGTAGTTTTTAAGCACCTTGAAATTTCTCAGTTTTACACCAAGATCACGCAAAATGAAGAGATCCGCTTCAGAAGTGAAGAGGGCAAATTTATAAAAACGATCAAGGTCGGTAAAGATCTTATAAGAGAAGAAAATGAGGAATTTTGCGAAAAGGCGGAGTTTAAAAAGGCTCTAAAAAACCGCATCGGGCGCGTAATCACAAAAGATAGATACATTTTTCGGCTAAATAATAACCCCTGCAACATCGACGTTTTTAAAGACGGCTTAAATGGACTTTGCACATTTGAGATCGAATTTGCTGATGAAAATGAGGCTGTATATTTTAAGTTGCCACCATTTTTGGAGCAGTTTTGTAAGGCCGATGTCACCTGCGATAAAAGATATAAAAACAAATTTCTAGCCATCCACGCAAACGAAAATGAACAAATTGATTACAAAAGAGCCTACAATGTCTTTAAAAACAAAGAAATTTCACCAAATTTTGCTGCAAATTTAAAGAGCGGCGAGGCTCTTAGAGCTTTGTTTTTAAGCATATTTAAAGAGATAAAGAGGCTAAAGAGCGACTATCTGCAAGATCACGACGAAGAAATTTTGCACAATCTGCGAGTAAATTTAAGAAAAGTTAGGTCGCTACTTAAAATTTTTAACGGCGTTTTTGATGAAAAAGTGACGCTCTTTTTTGGAGAGAATTTTAAAATTTTGGCAAACTCAACCAACAAAAAGCGAGACTTAGACATATTTCTAGGCTTTTTAAGCGAGCAAAAGCATGCAAATGAGCTAATTTATTTTGTGCAAAAGGCTCTAAATTTAGAGTATGAAAACGTTAAAAGCTACCTAGGTGATGAGGAAAACTACGCATTTTTAAAAGAGTGGGAGATATTTTTAAACGAGGGCGAGTTTTATAGATCAAAGCTCTTTGACGTGAGCCTTTCGCGCCTTGGCTCGTTTAAACTTAGAACGCTTCTAGTTTTGGCTCAAAAAAGGTTAAAAAGCCTAGATCAAGACTGCCCAAACGAGAGCTTTCACAAGATCAGGATCGAGCTTAAAAAGGTGAGATACACTTACGAGTTTTTGAGTGAGATTTTTTATTTTGACGGGCTTAAAAAGTATGAAGAGCGGCTAAAAGATATGCAAGAGATATTTGGTGCGCTTCAAGACTACGACGTCTGGCTGGGCATCTTGGAGCGCTTGCCAGTGGCTGCTGGCAAAGAAAAACTTGAGAGTAAAATTTACAAACAAATTTACAAAACCAGAGAAGAGATACTAAAAAAACGGCTTAAATTTATAAAAGCAACTCGCAAAATCTCGCGAAATTTAAAAATTTACTACATATAAAAGGGCAAATTTATGCAAAAACAAGAAAAAATAGTTGATATGTTTAACCAGATCGCTCCGACTTACGACGTCGCAAACAGGGTGTTAAGCCTTGGCGTGGATGTGAGCTGGAGGAAATTTGCCTGCAGATATATGCTAGAAATTTTTAAAAATAAAAGCATAAATATCGTGGACGTGGCTTGCGGCACTGGCGATATGATGGGGCTTTGGAGTGAAATTTCAAAAGAATTTGGCGTAGAAGTAAAAAGCCTAACTGGCATCGACCCATCAAGTGGCATGCTAAAAAAGGCGAGGGCGAAATTTCCAAATTTTAAATTTATAGAAGCCTACGCTGATAATACAACGCTTGCAAGCGGTGAGGCTCAAATTTTAAGCATAAGCTACGGCATAAGAAACGTGGTCGAGCGAAAGGCTGCGCTTAGGGAGTTTAACAGGGTTTTGGCTGATGGCGGCTACGTAGTCGTGCTTGAATTTACTAAACGCCAGAAAAAGGGCTTTATAACTGCGCTAAGAGATTTTTACCTAAGTAAAATTTTGCCAAGTATAGGCGGCTTTATCTCAAAAAACAAACAGGCATACGAGTATCTGCCAAGCTCGATCGAAAATTTCTTGGACGCAAAGAGTTTTTGTGATGAGCTGGTTGAAGCTGGCTTTGAGATAGAGCTTTGCAAGGGCTTTAGCATGGATATCTCGACGCTATTTATCGCTAAAAAGGTAAGAGAGATCAATGCTTAGCGTATCTGAGCTAAACGAAAAAGCAAAGGCGCTGCTTGAAGCGACACTTGACTACGTCGAGGTAAGTGGCGAAATTTCGCGCCTTACAAAGCACGCCTCTGGGCACTGGTACTTCACGCTAAAGGACGAAAAGTCAAGCATCTCAGCTGTGATGTACCGCATGAATAACCAAAAGGTGAAGTTTTTGCCAAAAGAGGGTTTGAAGGTCAAAATTTATGGCAAAGTGACCATTTATTCGCCAAGTGGGTCGTATCAGCTAGTGGCTAGTGCGATGCTGCCTGATGGCGAGGGCGAGCTTGAGCTTGCGTTTAGGCAGCTTAAAGAAAAGCTCGAAAACGAGGGGCTTTTTGACATCAGCGCAAAAAAAGAGATACCAAATTTACCTAAGAAAATAGCCCTTGTCACAAGCGCCACTTCAGCTGCACTTCAGGATATGTTAAAGGTGGTAAAGAGCCGCTGGAGGCTAAGTGAAATTTATATATTTGACGCGCTAACTCAGGGCGAAAGTGCTCCAAGCTCGCTTATAAAAGCCTTACGCAGAGCCGATAAATACGGCGTTGATGTGATCGTTTTAGCTAGAGGAGGCGGCAGCAAAGAGGATCTTTGGTGCTTTAACGACGAGGGTTTGGCACGTGAAATTTACGCTACAAAAACGCCAGTCATAAGTGCTATCGGACATGAGATAGACTACGTTATAAGTGACTTTGTAGCAGACTGCAGATCACTTACGCCAAGTGCAGCCATGCTTGATCTTTTGCCTGATGAAGAGGCGTTTTTCCAGTATCTTGATAGGCTCAGCGACGATCTTGATAGCGCTTTAAATTTAAAGATCACAAAAAAGCAAAATCTGCTAAATTTACTACTTTCTAAATTTTCATCAAACGCCCTAAAAGCTAGGATCGAGCTAAAATTTAGCGAGGTGGCAAACAAGCAAAACACCCTAATAAACGCCGTGCAAAGAAAGATCTTGCTTCTTGGCTCAGCCCTTAGCTCGCTAGAGAAGGCTTATGAGATGAGGGAGCTCTTTTTTGAGAGCACTAAGGGGCTTATCGAGGTTAGAAAAGATGGCAAGAGGGCTGATCTTAGGGATTTAAATTTGAATGATGAGATCGAGCTTGTCTCGCAAAATACACATAAAAAAGCAATTATCAAGGAGTAAAAATGAGTAGAAAAATCAACTTTAGCGCAGGCCCAAGTGCGATACCATTAGAGGTTTTAGAGCACGCAAAGGCCGAATTTACCGACTACAGAGGCGAGGGCTACTCGATCATGGAGATCAGCCACAGAAGCAAGACCTTTGAGGAGATCCACTTTGGCGCGATGGAGAAGATAAGAAAGCTTTACGGCATCGGCGATGAGTATGAAATTTTATTTTTGCAAGGCGGCGCACACTTGCAATTTAGCATGATACCGATGAATTTATATCAAGGTGGCAGGGCCGAGTACGCAAACACCGGCGTTTGGACAAACAAAGCCATTAAAGAGGCAAAAGTGCTTGGCGTAAATGTAGATGTCGTAGCAAGTAGCGAGGATGAAAATTTCTCTTACATCCCTGAGTTTAAATTTAGCGACGACGCCGACTACGCCTACATCTGCTCAAATAACACGATTTATGGCACGCAGTATAAGGCTATGCCAAAGACCAAATCGCCCCTTGTTGTCGATGCTTCGAGCGATTTTTTCGCTAGACCGCTTGATTTTAGCAGTATCGGCTTGCTTTACGGCGGCGCTCAGAAAAATGCAGGCCCAAGCGGTGTGACTATCGTCATTTTAAGAAAAGATCTAGTCGATCGCGTGAGCAGCCAAAACGTCCCTATGTTTTTGCGCTACAAAACGCACGTAGAGGCAAACTCGCTTTACAACACACCGCCAACTTTTGGAATTTATCTTTTAAATTTAACCATGCAGCACCTACTAGATCTTGGCGGACTTGCCGAGGTTGAGAAGATAAATGCTAAAAAAGCAAGCACGCTTTATAGCATAATAGACAGCTCAAATGGCTTTTACGTGGGTCACGCTAAAAAATCAAGCAGGTCAGATATGAACGTGAGCTTTACGATACCAAAAGATCATGCGCTTGAGCCAGTTTTCGTCGAAGAAGCGCTAAAAGAGGGCATGCTTGGGCTAAAAGGCCACAGACATCTTGGCGGCATAAGAGCCTCTATTTACAACGCCGTTAGCCAAAGCGACGTTGATAAACTTGGCGAGTTCATGAGAGAATTTGCCAGAAAGCACGGCTGATGAACAAGGCAAAAAAAGCTTACGACGAAATTCCCTATTTCTCAGCTGCATTTAGTGACTGCTCGCCCGTTAGGATAGAGGCGGTTGCTAAATTTCTAGGCCTAAAGGCAGCAAATTTAAAAGATGCTAGAGTACTGGAGCTTGGCTCGTCATACGGCGGCAATATCTTGCCATTTGCAGCTTCTCACAAAGAGGCAAAGGTCGTTGGCATCGACATCTCAAGCCACCAAGTAGAAGAGGGCAACAAGATCGCAAAGAAGATGAAATTAAAAAATTTCACCCTTCTTGAGCGTGACTTTTTACACATGAATGAGCACGATATCAAAGAGCTTGGCGAGTTTGACTACATCATCGCCCACGGCGTTTATAGCTGGGTGAGCCCAAACGTAAGAGACGCGCTGCTAGCTACGATAAAGGCGCTACTTAGCAAAGATGGCATCGCCTACGTCTCTTATAACACCTACCCAGGCTGGAAGAGCCTTGATATCTTAAGAGACTTCATGCTTTTTTCGAGCGCTGGCAAGGAGAGCAAAGAGGCGCTTTCTCACGTCAAAGAGGAGCTAAATTTCTTGCAGGATTATTTGAAATTTAGCCTGCAAAACCAAAGCGACGTCGTCTATAAAGACAGCATGAAACTACTTTTGACGCAGCTAAATTTCTTACAAGGCATCATCGCAAAGGGGAGTGATTATTACATTTTGCATGACTTTTTGGAGGCTAGCAACGAGCCAACATACTTTCATAAATTTGCTAGGCATATCGATAAACACGGGCTTTGCTACGTCATAGACGCCTCGCTAAATGACATCTTTGCAAGCTCAACTGGGATATATCGCTTTGACGCGCACATCGAGCAAAGCTACAACACTCGCATCAAAAAAGAGCAGCTAAACGACTTTTTGTTTAATAGATCCTTTAGAAAGAGCCTCATCGCGCACAAAGAAAGGCTTGAAGGCGCTGAGGACTTTGACGCAGTGCTTGGAGAGAGCGAGCTTGATAGGATTTATTTTGCGTATTTTAGTGAGCAGCCAAGGACAAAAACGCAAGAAATTTTGAGCAAAGCCTATCCGCAAAGCCTAAATTTAAGTGAAGTAAAGGCTGCACTTGGTGAGAGCGAGAGTGAAGCATTTATGGGGCTACTTGAAATTTTAAATGATCAAAACACCAAAATTTCATCCTCAAAGCTTGCTGCACTTGCTTATGAGCCTAAAAAAACTAGGCTAAAGCCTATGACAGCGGCCTATCTTGGGTATTTTCTGGAGGCTAGCTCGCCAGTTATTTCTTTGGCAAATGAGCTAAACGGCAAGCTTAGTTTAAGCGTTGAAGAGATCAAAGCTGCATTGAAATTTGACGGCAAGGCTAGCTTTAAAGAGATCGCAAATGGCGTAAATTTAAGCGAAGATGAGCTAAAAGAGCTTGCTTTTAAACTAAGCGAAGCTTACTTTTTTGAAGAAATTTAAAAAAGAGCGTGGCAATTTAGCCATGCTCTTACTCAAAAAACATATCTTTTAATATCAAACATATCATCGCTATGTAAAAGACCAAAAACCATTTTTTAAGTGTTTTTTTGTCGGTATGTTGCGTCTTTTTGGTGCCAAAGTATGCGCCTATTAGCGAGCCAAGACCTAAAAATGTGCCCTCAGCGTATGAGATGTGACCATTTAGTGAGAGTGAGGTGAAGCCGGCAATGGCTGCAAACATAACGAAAAATACGCCCATAGAAACGGCTTTTTTCAGCTCATAACGCAAAAAGCCTACCAAGATAGGAGCGATAAAGACGCCTCCGCCGATGCCGATACTAATGGCAAAAACGCCAACAAAAACGCCAACTAAAAATAGCAAAAAGAGCGAATTATTCGCATTTGAGCCGTCGCTGTTTGGTGAAAAGTATAACTTGATAAGCGAAAAGATAAACGTCGCTAGAAGCATAGACTCAAGCAAAAGTGCAGGCGCGTGCGATACGATGATGCCACTAAAGCTAGCTCCAACCAAGCCTCCAAGCCCCAAAACCACACCACGATCTAGCTTTAAAAGGCCGGCTTTGTAGTTTAGATACGAGCCAAATGTCGCGCTAAAGATCATCTGCATGACGCTTATGCCAATGGCTGTTTTCACGTCATATCCAAAGGCGACCATGATAGGAACGACGACCGTGCCGCCACCGATGCCAAAAAACCCAGCAATGTAACCAACGCCGATACCGATTATAAATAGTTCTACAAAAAGCATTTTTTCTCCCTTGACTGGTGCAAATTTTAGCCAAGGGGCTCTTAAAAAAATAGTAAAAAAGGCGTAAATTTAAAAATTTAGCCAAAATTCTAAAAAGTAAAAGCGAAAATTTTTTATAATCAATAAAAATTTAAAAGGAAAAATATGCTCTTAGAACAACCACTTTTTTATTACGAAGCGATCAGAGAAAAATTTAAAAATAGCTACCTTGCTGAAGACAAGACACAGACGATAATCGGCATCGACTGCGAATATATCGACGAAAAGGATATGGACTTTTACGGACTTAGAAGCTACTTTGATACTAATCGTAACAGATCGCTTGCACCTTTTGCTGGGCTTTTTGGCGTTTTTGCTTATGATGGCGTGAGATACTTTGAGTATATCGGCGAAGAGAAGGCTAAAAAGTATGAGTTTCCAAAATTTATCTACGCCGATGCTAAAGCATATCTGCACTTTGATAAGATGAGTAAAATTTACACTTTTTATGGAGATAAAGAGAGGTATTATGACTTTTTGCTAAATTTAAAGGCAGAGCATAAGGGCGAAAAAGAGTGTGAATTTAGCATAAAAACTGATCTTAGTAGTGAAAAGAAACACTTTGAAGATATGGTTGAAGTGGCAAAAGAATACATAAGAAGTGGCGACGTCTTTCAAGTGGTGCTTGGCGAGCTACTTGAAATTTCAACGAATATGAGCAGCTTGGACTTTTACAAAAAGCTAGCCACCGCAAATCCAAGCCCATATATGTTTCATTTTCCTACGCCTTATGGCGATGTGGTTGGCTCGTCGCCTGAGCTTGTTTTTGAGATGAAAAGTGAGCAAATTTTTGTAGCACCAATCGCAGGCACAAGACCAAGAGGTGGCGATGCAAACGCTGACTTGGCGCTTGAAAATGAGCTATTAAGTGATGAAAAGGAGCTCGCTGAACATAAGATGCTAATCGACCTTGCCAGAAATGACATCGGCAGGGTCTCAGAGCCAAAGAGTGTGGCGGTAAAAAATGCGATGCATATCCAGAAATTTGAAAAAGTGATGCACATCGTGAGCGACGTCTATGGCAAGTGCGCTAGGGAGCTTAACCTTTTTGACGTGTTAGCTAGCATCTTCCCAGCTGGCACGTTAAGCGGTGCGCCAAAGATCAGAGCGATGCAGATAATCAATGAGCTTGAAATTTTTGAGCGAAATATCTATGGCGGGGGCATTGGATTTTTGCATTTTAGTGGCGACGCTCAGGTGGCGATCCTTATCCGCTCAGCCATCTTTGTGCCAGCTAAAAACGGCTTTAGTGACGTATATATCGGAGCTGGAGCTGGCATAGTCTATGACTCAAAGAGCGAAAAAGAGTATGCTGAAATTTGCCACAAACGAGCCAGCGTGGTAAATGTCTTTAAAAACAGCGCAAAAGAGGTTTAAATTTACAAAGTAGGAGTTTTTATGCCAGGGCAAAATTTAATCTAATCCTAGCTGTAACGATTTTTGTTTTTATATGTGCATGCTTTATGGTGCATAAGGATTATAAAAAGAATTTGCAAAAAGATAAATAATTAAATTTGTAAGGCGGTAAATCAACCTGCAAAAACAAATTTGTATTATTTGGCTTTAAAAAGAATAACTAATGCCAATATAAATTTAGCCTATCTAACGACCTTATTTTTGTGGGCGCGCTAAACGCTAGCAAGATGAGATTTTGTTTTGATGAGCACATCCAAATAAATGTGGTGGCAAATTTCACACAAATTTATGAGTATGAAAATTTACACATCAAAAAGGGCGAGCGTCTTGGAAATTTCGAGCTTGGCTCAACCATCGTTATACTTAGCAAAAAAGATACGACCAAATTTAACCTCTTTAAAAACAAAGAGCTTAAATTTACTGAGGCGATCAGGCTTATAAAATAAATAAGCTAAGCATATAGGTAAATTTTTATACTTGGTCAATGTTGTTTATTAGGATTGGTCTATTTACCTAAACTTTGGTGGTGTTTTCACGTGTTCATTATATAAGCTTAAAACAGTATCACAGTTTTTGATCCATAAACTCATAGTATTTAAAATTTATCATAGACGTGAAAGCTTGTAAGAGATAGTGAGCGCATTATTTTATATATTGAAATTTCTCTAGGCTTAGTATTTTTCTTAATACTTAATTGGCTCATAGGATTATGACTTGATATTTTTAAAAGATATTTTATTAACTTGTTATAAAAAAAATTAAATTTGCCTTGCAACCCAAGGCTTAAATATTTTATCTACAAAATTTAGCTATTTAGCCCAAAAAGGGCTAAATTTAGACATTAAACCTAAAGTGCATCACGTCGCCATCTTGCACGACGTAGTCTTTGCCCTCAAGTCTCATCTTGCCAGCCTCTTTGGCTCCGTTTTCGCCGCCATGTGCGATGTAGTCATCATAGCTTATCACTTCAGCTCTGATAAAGCCTCTCTCAAAGTCGTTGTGGATGACGCTTGCTGCTTTTGGCGCTTTCCAGCCATTTGTGATCGTCCAAGCTCTAACTTCAACGACGCCAGCGGTGAAATAGCTTATCAAATTTAGCTTAGCAAAAGACGTTTTGATGATCTTTTCAAGACCGCTCTCACTCGTGCCAAGAGATGCTAAAAACTCGTGAGCTTCCTCATCGCTTAGACCTATTAGCTCCTCTTCGACCTTGGCGCAAAGCTTGATCACCTCGTGATCTGAAGCTTTAGCATACTCTTTTAGCGCTTTTACAAATTTATTATCTTCGCTAAGCCCCTCTTCATCGACATTTGCGCCATAAACTACCTCTTTAGCGCTTAGAAGCCTTAGCTCTTTGTTGAGCGCTAAAAACGCCTCGCTCTCTCTTTGCTCAAAGCTGCTCGCACTTTTGCCATCATTTAGGTGAGCTAGAAGTAAATTTGCTATCTCAAGCGCCTCTTTAGCACCTTTTGCATTTGCTTTTGCCTCTCTTGTGAGCTTTTCTATCTTTTTATTTAGCTGCTCGATGTCAGCTAGTATCAGCTCGGTTTGGATGATCTCGATGTCTCTTACTGGATCGACGCTGCCCTCGACGTGAGTGATGTTTTCATCCTCAAAGCAGCGAACTATGTGCAAAATAAGCTCGGTTTCTCTGATGTTTGATAAAAATTTATTGCCAAGTCCCTCGCCTGAGCTTGCTCCTTTTACAAGGCCTGCGATATCGACAAATTCGATGGTTGAGTATTGAATTTTATTAGGACTAACTATCTTTGCAAGCTCGTTTAGGCGTTTATCAGGCACTGGCACGATGGCTTTGTTTGGCTCGATAGTGCAAAACGGATAGTTCGCACTCTCGGCGTTTTGCGCCTTTGTAAGTGCGTTAAATGTCGTTGATTTGCCCACATTTGGCAGGCCTACTATTCCAACTGAAAGTCCCATCAATTCTCCTTGCTAAGTGCTTGTAAAAAGTATAAATTCATCCTCACGCCCGCTCCACTCGCACCTGCTTGGTTGTATCCCCAAGCCTTTTCGCGGTATGCTGGGCCTGCGATATCAAGGTGTAGCCACTTATCTTTGTACTCATCTTTGATAAATTTAGCTAAAAACATGCCAGCTGTGATCGCGCCGCCATATCTGCTTGAGGCGCAGTTGCTAACGTCTGCGATCTGGCTTTTGATAAGCTCGCTAAGATAAGGGTTAAAATCAAGCGTAGTCGCTAGCTCGCCACTATCTTTTATCTTGTTTTTAAACTCGCTTTTTAGGCTCTCGCTGTTGCCCATGATGCCTGTTGTGTATTCGCCAAGTCCCACGACGCAAGCGCCAGTTAGGGTTGCCATGTCGATTAGGATGTCTGGTTTAAAGTCTTGAGCGTAGCTTAGGCAATCAGCCAAGACCAAACGTCCCTCTGCGTCGGTGTTTCTAACCTCTATGCTAACGCCACTTCTTGAAATAAGCACATCGTCTGGCTTATAGGCGTTGCCGCCGATCATATTTTCAGTTGCGCCCAAAATGGCGTGAATTTCAAATGGTAAATTTAGTTCCGCTGCACCTTTTATGATGCCAAGTGCTGCTGCTGCACCGCTTTTGTCTGACTTCATTGTTAGCATATAATCAGCCGGCTTCAAGCTAAGTCCGCCGCTATCGTATGTTAGGCCTTTGCCAACAAAGATGATGCGTTTTTTAGACTTTTTAGGCTTATAGGTTAGGTGGATGAGCCTTGGTTTATGCACGCTTGCGCGATTTACCGCCAAAAATGCGTTCATATTCTCTTTAGCTAGAAATTTCTCGTCATAGACCTCGCACTTTATGCTTGTGATGTTTTTGGCTAAATTTAAAGCGTCCTCGGCCATCTTTTGTGGTGTGTAAATTTCTGGGATTTCATTTACGATATCTTTTGTGAAATTTGTAGCGCTTGCTATTATCACTGCCTCTTTAAAGCCCTCGTCTGCTGCCTTTAGATCGATCTTTTTGCCAGCAAATTCTTCAGTAGAAAAGATGATCTCTTTTAGGGTGTATTTCTCTTTTTTCTCTTTATATTTGTTAAATTCATAGCTTCCAAGTAAAAAGCCCTCAGCAAGTGCTTCAAAGCTTAGTTTTTGGCACTCCGCTACGTAAGAAGCTAGCTTTATACTCTTGATGTTTAGTGACTTTAACGCGTTATAAGCTTTCGCGGCCGCAACTCTAAGCTCGTCAAGATCAAGCTTAGAAAGTGGCACGTAAGCCCTTTTTGCCTCGCTTAGGATAAGGACGCTATCGCCTTTGTAATTGTTAAATTTAATAGCCTCTTTATCGCCTATAAATTTATGTTTTAACTCCTTATCCACTACGAAAATTAGTTCAATATCAGCTTTTATATTTTTTAATTTCTTATCAACTATTTGAAACTGCATGTCTTCTGTCTCTCCTTTCGTTTAAAATTTTATTTTCGATGCGCTTAAATGTGTAGATCAAAAGCCCCATAAATATGGCAACCACTGGGATGGCGACATACCAGTGCTCTTTTGCTTCTTGTAAAAGCACAAGTATATGCTCGCCAAGTATCCAAGCAGGTATGGTAGTGATCGCCGCCCAGCACCAAGCGCTGATCAAATTTATAAAGGCATATTTTTTAGCATCATAGCCGGTAAGTCCTATGCAAAGTGGGATGATGACACGAAAGCCATACATATAGCGTTGCAAAAAGATGATTGGCCAGCCGTATTTTTTCAGCATTATGTGCGCCACTGCAAATTTTCTCCGCTGCGTGTGAAGCCTTTTTGCGATGTATTTTTTATTGTAACGGCCAAGGTAGAAGTAAATTTGATCTCCCACAAAGCCTCCAAGTCCAGCCACAAAGATAGCAAGTGCGATGTGCATGTGCGTGGTGTGAGCGAGAATTCCAGCCATTATTAAGGCCATCTCGCCCTCCATGATACACCAGACAAAAAGTATGATGTAGCCGTACTCTTTAAGCAGTTCTATAAAAAACTCTTCCATTCTAAACCTCTAAAACGCTGTAAATTTTAGTAAGCGACTTTAGCTTTTCGCTACCTTTTAGATCGACTAGATCTATGAGAAAGCACGCCTCTACGCAGGTTGCGTTAGTTTGATTGATAAGCTCAACTGAAGCCTTTGCAGTGCCTCCAGTGGCTATGAGATCATCCATCAAAAGCACTCTTGCACCCGCTTTTTCTCCAAAAGCATCGATGTGAATTTGCACTTCATCGACGCCGTACTCTAGGCTATATTTTTGAGAAAGCGTGATAAAAGGCAGTTTTTTTGGCTTGCGAATAGGCACAAAAGGCAGCCTTAGTCTTGCTGCAAGCGCCGCGCCAAAGATGAAACCACGTGACTCGATGCCAGTGATGTAGTCAATCTTTGCGTCCTCATATCTAGCCACCAAATGATCTATCAAAAAGTTAAATGCCTCTTTGTTATTTAGTAGCGTCGTGATGTCGCGAAAGACTATGCCAGGCTTTGGAAAGTCGTTTATGCAGCGAATAGAGTTTAGTAAAAATTCTTTGCCTTTTTGATCTAAAATTTTCATAAATTTCCTTAAATTTGAGGTTATAGTAGCGCTTCGATCTTGCCTTCAAGCTCACGTATGCGTTGTCTTAGCTTGTCGTTTTCTAAGCGGTACTGGGAGTTTCTTGTGCGAAGTGAGGTTACGTCGTTTTTAGTTTTGTTTAGCTCGTCTGTCAAGATGTCGATGTTGCCCAGACTTCGTTGAAGTTGGATCTGAAATTTTCTTATGACGACCTCGGTATCTTGGAGGTTATTTTTCATAAAATCTTTTGTCGCACGCTCTTTTTTTAGAAGCGTTTTGAAGTAAAAAACCATGACGGTTAGGTAGATCGCAGCACAAACAAGAGCGGTAAAAACGATCCACTCGCCTATCATTTGCCTGCCTCAAGCTCTATTTTTTTGACTCTTCTTTCGTGTCTGCCGCCTGCAAACTCAGTCTTTAAAAAGGCTTCAACCGCCGAGATAGCCACGCCTGCGCCAATAACCCTTGCGCCAAAAGCAATCACGTTTGCGTCGTTGTGCTCTCTGGCAAGTCTAGCGGTAAATTCGTCGTGGCAAAGGGCACATCTTACGTTTTCATGCCTGTTTGCAGCTATTGATATACCTATGCCTGTGCCACAAACTAGCACGCCGTAGCAGTTAGGCTCAAGTTTGCTTGCTAGCAAATGCGCATAATCAGGGTAATCAACGCTATTTTTATCGTTTGTGCCAAGATCAACTACTTCGTATCCAAGCCCTTTAATAGCCTCTTTAAGCTCGTTTTTTAGCTCAAAACCAGCGTGATCGCTAGCTAAGAAAACTTTGTCTATCTTCATGAAAAGTCCGTTAAATTTTTTGTTGATTATAGTCAAAGTTGCATTAAAATAAAATTTTACTCTCAGCCAAAATGAAGCTATAATTTACCAAAAATTTAAAGGAGAAAATGTGAAAAAAGCACTCTTTTTAGTAGCTTCTACGCTAGCCTTTGCAAATGAAAATCTAATAGAGATCTACACAGATCAAACCATCATCACTCAAAAATTTAGTGACGCAAATAGCTCTTTTAGCGCCTTTGTGCCAGAGGGTGTGCAGAGTGAGAACATCACTATAAATGGGGATTGTGACGCGAATGCTTATCTAAAAAAGATCAGCGAAGAAAATAGCCCAAGTTACATAAAATGGAAGCAAGAAGTTGCAAATTTAAGTAGTAAGATTGAGGCGCTAGATGCAAGAGGTAGGTTTATAGAACAAGCTTTGGTGGAAGAAAACAAAAGTAACGATGTGACAAAAAGAGCTGATGAGTTTTATAAATTTAGCCTAGAAAATATCGAGAAAATTTCAGCTGCTAAAAGTGAGCTTGAAGCGCTTAAAGAAAATGAGCCAAAGAGCGAGATGGCTGGATTTTTGCAGCTTGATATGAAATTTGCTTGCGACCCAAAAGAGGCGACGCTATCATATATGGATGATGAGGCCCCAAAGACGCTAAATGAAATTTATGCAGACACAAAAAACAAAAATATCTTGATAAAACAAGAAATTTTGCTCACCAACCCATTTGCCAGCGATGTTAAAAATTTAAAACTCGCTATCTATCCGACCAGATATCAAAAAGAGCTTGCTCCAAGTAAATTTTACCCTTGGTACGAGGAGAGTGAGGTAGAGGCTGATGGTTACGGTGCTTCAAAAAATATGCTAAGAGCTGCGAAAGTCACTGCTGAGGTCGCTGATATGCGTGTGCAAAGAGATGAGAACGAGTTTGCCAAAATTTGGAAGATAGATGGGATAAATTTAGCAAAAGGCGAGAGCAAATATATAACTTACGATACACAAAAAATGGATGCAAATTTTAGCGTTTTTGCTGATTTTTACGGCTCACTGAAGGCATATAACGTAGCTAGTTTTAAGCTAAATGACGATCTAACTCCAGCTAAAACACAGTTTTATGTTAATGGTGTGAGTGTCGGCAACCCAAGCGAGTTTGAGATGAAAGCTAAAGATGAGCCGGTGCAGTTATTTTTAGGACAAAACGAGCTAATCGAGCTTAAAAAAGAACGCTTAAATAAATTTAAAAAGAGCTCGATTCTTGGCAAAGACCGCATAAGCGAAGAGGGCTATGAGATAAGTGTCAAAAATAACTCAAGTAAAAGTGTCGATGTCACTTTGGTTGATCGCGTGCCAGTATCTGCTGACGAGGCGGTAAAGGTCGAGATAAAGGGCTTTGATAAAAAAGATATCAGCAAAGATGGCAAGGTGGAGCTTAAATTTAGCCTTGCGCCAAAAGAGGAATTTAAAAAAGAGTACTCTTATAAGATCACAAAGCCAAAAATTTAGAGCAAATTTGCTCTAAATTTAGCCATTTATAAAGGCACTTGCGATATCTAGAACGTATCTTGTCGGATAAAAGATAGTATCTTTTAAAGGCGAAATGAGGATGATGATAAGGATGACAAAGCCATATCTTGAGATACCCTCAAGCTTTTCTGCCAGTGCATGAAAGCCAAAATTTCTAAGTGCATACTCCAGTGCGTGAAAGCCATCAAGTGGCGGAATCGGATAGAGGTTAAAGATGGCTAACATCAAATTTAAAAGCGCAAGCGTAAATAAAAACTGAAGTAAAATTTCAAAGGTTTCTATATTTAATAGAGCCTTTAGCACAAAAAGCGACAAGACGCCTAGGATGACGTTGTAGCAAATGCCAGCTAGACTTACGTAGATAGCTGCCTTGTATCCGCCATTTCGCACGACTGTGTAGGTATTTACAGGCACTGGTTTTGCCCAGCCAAACATCATGCCAGTGCTTAGATAAAGCACCAGTGGCACGATGATAGTGCCGATAGGATCGATGTGTTTTATGGGATTTATGCTAAGTCTGCCAAGGCTTTTTGCGGTGTTGTCGCCAAATTTATAAGCGACATATCCGTGAGCGATCTCGTGGCCTACGATGGCGATTATTAAAGATATGACGATAGTGGCGACCTTTATGGGGTCAAAATTAGTGAAGTCCATCAACTTCTCCCTCTTTTAGAGCTTGTTTTGTGAAAAACTCATCGTTTTCTATCGTATCTACAAAGCGTCCGATACGCTCCCAGCGCACATTGTAGTTATTGTCCCAGCTAAAATAAATAAACCAAGGCTGACCGACTATGTCCTTGTAAGCCACGCTTCCCCAAAAACGGCTGTCGTTTGAGTGATCGCGGTTGTCGCCTATCATAAAGTACTCATCCTTTGGCACTTTTACGTAAAATGCATTAAAGTTAAAATTTGGATTTTGCGGTAGTGAGCTAATGAGTGCTGGCTTCATAAAAACGTTTGATTTGTTTGTATTTAGCATGAAAACCATCTGCTCAAATAAATTTACATTTTCATCGTAGTGGATGCCGCTAAATCTATATGGCTCTTTTATGAAAAGTTTGCCATCAAGCTCGGCTATGTCGCTGCATGAGTAGCCAAATTTACTCTCTTTGCCATTTAAATTTTCACGGCAGTTTGCCTTTATGAAGCTATCTCCCTCTTTTGGGCGCAGATAGAGGGCTTTTTCAGTAAAAACGATCTCGTCCTCGCTAGTTGCAAAGCAGCGCTTTACAAAGTGAGTTTTCTCCTCTTTTGGATAGCGAAATACGACTATATCGCCCCTTGCAGGACCATCGCCTGTGATGAGGTGCCCATTGTCATTTAGCTCAGGTAAAATTTTCACCTCAAGCCATGGAATTCTTGGTGTTGGTATGCCATAAACATACTTTTTAGCAAATAAAAAATCCCCAACCAAAAGCGTGTTTTTCATCGAACCAGACGGGATCACAAAAGCTTGAGCTACAAAGAAAATGACAAGCAAAACGATGATAACCGTGCCTGTCCAGCTCGAGCAAAAGTCATAAAATTTAGTAAAAGCTCTCTTCATTATCTCACTCTTTAATTTTTTTTGCTTGTGCAGCAAGGATTGTGTTGTTTAAAAGCATGGCTATGGTCATCGGACCAACGCCGCCAGGAACAGGCGTGATGTATGAGCATTTTGGTGCGACCTCGTCAAAATCCACATCGCCCACAAGTTTGCCATCATCTAGTCTGTTTATGCCCACATCAACGACTACTGCGCCATCTTTTACCATATCAGCCTTTAAGAAAAATGGCTTGCCAATGGCTGCGACTATAAGGTCAGCATTTTTGCAAATTTCTTTTAAATTTTTAGTCTTGCTGTGCGTCACAGTAACCGTTGCAGAGGCGTTTAGGAGTAAATTTGCCATAGGTTTGCCAACGATGTTACTTCTACCGATCACCACCGCATTTAGTCCAGCCACATCAATGCCATACTCTTTTAAAATTTCCATCACGCCAAGCGGTGTGCAAGGCACGAAGCCATCTAGTCCGCTAACAAGCTTGCCAACATTTACAGCGTGAAATCCATCTACATCTTTTCGTGGATCGATCGCTGCGAGCACGACGTTTGTATCGATATGTTTTGGCAGTGGTAACTGAACCAAGATGCCATGGATGCTATCGTCTAAATTTAGCACGTTTATAAGGGCAAGTAGCTCGTTTTGGGTTGTATTTTCGCTTAGACGGTGAGCCACGCTTTTTATGCCGTATTCGTTGCAGGCTTTCTCTTTGGCTCTAACGTATGTTTGAGATGCCTTATCTTCGCCGACCAAGACGACGGCTAAGGTTGGCTCGACACCAAATTTCTTTAGCTCATCAGCTCTTACTTTTACGCTTTCTTTGACCTTTAAAGATACGGCTTTTCCGTCTAAAATTTTCATATTCGATCCTTACTTAAAAGCTTTTTTAATCACAAGGGTGGTATCATACCTAAAAATAAATTAAATTTTTAAAAGAGAGGTTTATGAGGTCTGTTTTTTTGATTTTGCTATTTTGCGTGGCGATTTTTGGAGCTGATTTTATCACAAAGACCGAGTACGCCAAGATGCTCTACCTAAATCCACGTGGCATAGGCTGTGATAAATGTCACGGCGCAAAGGGCGAGGGCAGTCTAATCTCTAAATACAAACACTTTGACAAAAAGGCAAATAAAACGGTCGATGATGAGCTTAGAGCGCCAAAGATAAATGATATAGACTTTGAAAGCTTTAAAGCAGCTCTTACAAAGCCAAAAGGCGTCATGCCAAGCTACTTTTTGACAGACGAGGAGACGACCATCCTTTATGAATACATCACAAATCAGATGAAGCCTCCCGCAAAAACGGCAAAATCGCAAAATTTAACCAAGTCAGCCGCTCCTGCTGCTACGCAAAAACAGCCAGAGCAACCTGCTAAAGCTGCCCCAAGCGCAAAAGCAGTAGAGCCAGCTAAGAGCACACCAACTAAGCCAGCTGAGCCCGTAAAACCAGCTAATACCCAGGCACAAAAGGCCCCAGTAAAACCAGCAATAAATCAAAAAGATAATCAAAAGACAAATTTAAAAACACAAAATCAAAAGGATAAAAAATGACAAATAAAGAGGCATTTAGTGAAGCTAAAAAATATATCCCAGGCGGTGTAAATTCTCCAGTTCGTGCATTTGGCAGTGTTGGTGGCGAGCCTGTGATGATAGATCATGCTAGGGGAGCTTATCTATACGATGTCGAGGGCAAAAAATACCTTGACTTCATCCAAAGCTGGGGTCCGCTCATCTTTGGTCACTGCGACAAAGACATAGAAGAAGCGATCATCTCTGCTGTAAAACAAGGCATATCTTACGGTGCTCCCTCTCCAAAAGAGACCGCTCTAGCAAAGCTAATATGTGACGAGTTTAAACAAATAGATAAAATTCGCTTCGTTAGCTCTGGCACGGAGGCTACCATGAGCGCTATCAGAGTGGCTAGAGGATATGCCAAAAAAGATGGACTTATAAAATTTGAAGGCTGCTACCACGGACACAGCGACGCGCTTCTTATCAAAGCAGGAAGTGGCGCTACGACATACGGCAACGCTTCAAGCGGCGGCGTGCCACAAGATGTTGTGAAAAATACATTTTTAGCTATCTACAACGATATAGAGAGCGTAAAAGCCATTTTTGATAACAACAAAGACAAAATAGGCGTCGTCATAATCGAGCCAATAGCTGGAAATATGGGGCTTGTTCCAGCTGATAAGAAATTCTTACGTGAGCTTAGAGAGCTTTGCGATAAATTTGGCGCTGTGCTCATCCTTGATGAGGTTATGAGCGGTTTTAGGGCTTCTCGCCTTGGCTCATATCCATTTCACGAGGTGGATGCTGACCTTGTCACATTTGGCAAGGTTATAGGCGGAGGCATGAACGTCGCTGCATTTGGTGGCAAGGCTAAGATAATGGACTGCTTAAGCCCAGAGGGCGCTGTCTATCAAGCAGGCACGCTAAGTGGCAACCCAGTGGCGATGAGCGCTGGTATAGCAGCTATTTCAAAGATAAATAACGACGCAAATTTATACGCTAGACTTGAAAAACTAGCGAAAAGATTAATGGACGGCTTCAAAGAGGCAGCAAAAAGCGCTGGTATCACTATCCAAACCGAGGTTCGTGGCTCTATGTTTGGCTACTTTTTTACAGATCATGCAGTGAAAAACTACGATGATGCGCTAAAGAGCGATACAAAACTCTTTGCTAAATTTCACCAAGTGATGCTTAGACGCGGAATTTATCTTGCACCTAGTCAGTTTGAGACGGGATTTATCTGCGATGCGATGAGTGAAGCGGATATCGATCTAGCGGTAAATGCAGCTAAAGAGGCATTTTTGGAGATAAAAGCTTAATGGCAAAATTTAAGATAAAAGATATCGTAGCAGGAGCTGAGCAGCTAAGCCTTGGCGTTTCAATCGTAGTTGCGATCTTGCTTGGCACTGGGCTAGGATATCTTGTAAAAAAGGCTACAAATTTCACGCCAGCACTTTGGATAGGCTTTGCTATTGGCATCGCAGCTGCTATTTTAAATGTCTATAAAGCCTACAAAGCGCAGGTTAAAAGCCTAGATGAGCTAAAGGATGAGACTAGATATAAGGGCTACACAAAAGACGATGATGACGAGGACGATTAGCAGGCTTTTTATTTGCTACTTTGCGCTTTGGTTAGCCCTTAGCGTGGTTGGCAAATTTATATCAAATCAATTTTTTATAAGCTCGCAAATTTCATTTTTTGCCTCGCTTATCATCCTAACGGCTAGCTTTTTAGCCTATAAAAATCGCATAAACTCAAGGCTAGAAAATGCAAGAGATGAAATTTTAGCCAAGATAGAAGAAGAGGACGAAGAAGATGATGAAATTTTGCCCCAAAATGAGGCAAAAGAATTTAGTCTAAAAGATGAAAAAGCAAGGCTAAAAAAGCAGAAATTTTCATTTAAAGATAGAAGCTTTGCAGCGGCCTTTATGCCTTATCGCTTGGTTGCGTATGCGATACTTTTTTTTGGATTTATATTTTTAAAAAATGAAAATTTACTAAACGTGCCTGGCTTTTTGGTGGGGCTTGCTCCGATGCCCATTGGAGCTTTTATCTTTGGGATAATGCAAAATAATTTGAGAAAGGACGCAGATGGCAAGTAGCTTTAGGATCATTCGCTCGATGGGGCCGCTATTTTTAGGCATGAGCCTACTTTTTATAGGCAATGGCCTAGTCATCGCATCTTGTAGCGCACTTCTTAAGCAAAATGGCGTAGGTGAGCTTGCGATTGGACTAATTAACACTGGATTTTTCATAGGAGCGTTAATTAGCACGATCACAGCGCACAGGATCATCTCAACCACCGGCCACATCAGAGCTTTTGCTATCTTTTCAGCTATATTTGCAGTCTCAGCCATGCTTCACGCCATAAGTGAAAATTTAATATTTTGGGCGATTTTGCGAGCCTTTTTGGGATATTGCTACTACGCACTTTTGATGGTTATAGAAAGCTGGCTAAACGCTAAGATCCCAAACAAGATAAGATCGCGCGTCATCGCCTTTTACGAGTGCGTTTTCTACACGAGTTTTGGACTTGGAATTTTGATCTTAGCACTTGATCTTAGCGCATTTGAAATTTTCATCATCAGCGCAGCCTTTATCATGCTCTCAAGCATACCTTTAAATTTAATCCGCATCAACCAGCCTCAAATCCCACAGCGCCAACCCATAAACATCCCAAAAATTTTTGGCATCGTCCCGCTAGCACTCGTGGGAGCGCTCGTTGCAGGCCTTGCGATAAATGGCTTTTTTTCTATGGCAAGCCTCTTTGTCCTGCTTCAAGGATATAGCGCAAAAGAGGCGTCATTTTTCATGACCATAGCGATGGCTGGGGGCTTTTTGGCTCAAACATTTATCGGAGGCTTTTCAGATAAATATGGCAGACGCCCAGCGCTCTTGCTTTGTAGCGTTGTATCTTTAATCAGTGCGGTTTTATTTTTGTTAAATGGCTCAAATTTGATCGTTCAATACATACTTTCGTTTTTCTTTGGCGGCGGCATTTTTTGCACATACGGACTTTCACTTGCTAGGGCAAATGACGAGATCACAGACAAGACAAAGAGCGTCCAAGTGGCACGCGCGCTGCTTTTTAGCTACTCTTTTGCCTCGCTTTTCTCGCCGCTTCTTATGAGCTATGCGATGAAAATTTTTGGCGCATTTGGCTTTATCTATGTCTATTTGGTGCTTTATGTTGGGCTCATTTTATTTGCGCTAACGCAAAAGACCATACCGCAGCACATGAGAAAAGAGTACAACGACAGGCTCGTTGCAAGGACGGCTGGCATCGCGACTATTCAGCAAAATGGCAATTTTGCCGATAGAGAAAATAAAAAGTAGAAAATGGACGTAGCAAATTCTCTAAATATCTCAAACACCTCGGTTCAAACTGGGCAAAATGCCGCCCAAAACGCGCCTGTTCGTAAAAACGAGGGTTCGCTTTTTAAAAATCAGCCAGCTGGGACGCCAAGCGAGCAGACCGTCTCAAATGCTCTTGATAACGTTGGTAAGTTAGTTGCAAGGGTGCTTGATGATCTAAAAAGCGCTTCAAGCCTTAGTAAAGCAGAGCAAATTTTATCTCAGGCAAAAGATACGAAGATCGCTCCAAATTTAGCAAGTGAGCTCTCAGACCTTGCAAAAAGCCTAGAGACAGAAGCTACACAAAATGAAAGCCCTGAGATAAAGAGCCTTGCACTAAAACTAAAAGAATTTCTAAAACCAATAGCAGGTCTCAAAGCTGGCTCGCTAAATGATCAGATCAAAAACTCTGGCGTCATGCTTGAAGCAAATTTAAAAGATGCGCTTACTCCAGAAAAACTGCCAAGCTCGATACAAAAGCTACTAAGCGATATAAAAAATCTCTCAAATCAAAATTTACTTAGTCAAATTTTAACTCTAAATGATGAGAGTTTGGATAATCAAAACTCATTTATGAAGCTTACTTCTATGCTTGAAAAAGCGAGTGGTGACGCTAAAAATATTCTTGATAACTCAAGCATAAAAACGCTTTTGAAAGATGTGGATAAGCTTGATAATGTGGCTAAATTTCTTGATAAAAACTTCTCAAAAGAGCAAAGCGCAGACGCGGTTAAAAGCCAGATCGGCAAGATGGAGAATTTCATCTCAAATTTAAGCGAAAAGGTAGCAAATTTAGCGAGCGAAAAGCTAAATCAAAGTGTGGCTTTTAGCTCAAATCACAAAGAGTTAAAAGCTATCCTTGAAAACCTAAAAAACGATCTAAAAATGCTAAATAACATAGGCGATGAGGCTGGGCTTGTAAAGGCATTTAACGAGGTTAGCGACGTCTCAAAAGAGGGCAGCTTGCAAGATAAGCTCCAAAGTGCGGCAAGACGTCTCGCTCATAGCCTAAGTCTAGCAGACCCAGAAGCAAGCACAGCTAAAAGCGAGCTATCTGAGAGCAAGGCGCTTTTAAAACAGCTAAAACTAGCCACTAATGATATAAACAACATCACGACAAAGAGCGGCAGTGAAATTTCAAAGGTGCTAAATCAAGATGTAAAAAGCACGCTTTTAAACATAAGTGAAAAGAGCCAAAATGCCCAGACCGTCAATGCTGCAAACAAAATGATATCTCAAATCGAGATGCACCAGATGGTCTCAAGTTTGCAAGGAGGCATACAAACTTATATGCCTTATATCTGGGATGGCGTTGAGGGCGGAAATGTCGCGTTTAAGCAGGGCAAAAAGGATAAATTTTATGCCCAGATCGATCTAAATTTCAAGAAATTTGGGCAGATAAATGTGATGGTTGGGCTTGTGGATAAACGCTATATCGATCTATCGGTGGCAACGCAGACAAATGAGTTTAAAGAGCTTATCTTAGGAAATTCAAGCGAGCTAAAACAAGCTATCTCAAAGCTTGGACTAATCGTTTCAAATTTTAACATCAAAACCTTGCCAAAGGTGAAGCTAAACGATAGATTTAAAAATTTTGGCGGCCTTGATGTGGGCTTTGATAAGAAAATTTGATGCAAGTAAATAAGAAAAAAGCCGTTGCTCTTGGCTACAACAGATCGCAAGATAACGCTCCAAAGGTGCTTGCAAGCGGTGCTGGAGAGATAGCAAATAAGATAATAAGCCTTGCAAAAGAGCATGACATACCGATCAAAGAGGATCCTGATCTCATTGAAATTTTAAGCAAGGTCGAGGTCGATCAAGAGATACCGCCAAATTTATATAAGGCGGTGGCTGAGATATTTAGCTTTTTATATAAGATCACAAATAAAAAGTAAATATTGCACTTTAATAGTGCTATAATCTCAAAATTAAGGAAATTTAGACATTAAAAAGGAGGTATTATGAAAATTTCATCAAAAGTGACGATGATGATCGTCTCGTCCCTACTGGTGCTTGGAGCCATTTTAGTCTTTCTAAACATTTACGAGCAAAACAAAGCGATAGAATTTTCTACCAAGCAGCTAACCGAAACGGTCTTGGCCGATAAAAGGGCAGCTTTAAGCGAAGAGATGGATATCGTTTCAAACATTTTGCTAAAAATTCAAGAGGTCTATGACGACGCAAATGAGACCGTTGAAGATCAAAAAGAAGATATTATCGACTACCTCTCAAAGGCTAGATTTGGCGATGATAAAAAGGGATACTTTAGTATCTACACCACAAAAGGCGTTGTTATATCAAGTCCTGGAGTGCCTGAGTATAACGGCCTTGATAGACTTGAAGCAACTGATGCAAATGGCTATAAATACATAAAAGATCTCATGCAAAAAGCCTCAGAAAATAGCGAGGGCGCTTTTGTAAATTTTGTGGCTAAGTCAAAAGATGGCTCAACTACGAGAAAGATAGGAAAAGGGCTAAAACTAAGCCTCTTTCATGAAGATGTGGTGCTGATGTCTGTTGTTGGCCTTGAGGGTATGTATAAAGAGATAGATAAAATTTCAGCTACCATGCAAAATGACGCCAAGGCAAACACTACAAATTTCATCGTCATAGCCGTCGTAGTTTTAATCATCTCACTAATAGTTGCTATGCTTTACTCTAAATTTTCTATCACAAAACCGCTAAATGAGCTAATCATGCGAGCTACAAACCTCTCAAGTGGAGATGGCGATCTAACAAGAAAACTAGAAGTTGTAGGCAAAGATGAGATAGCCAAAGCAAGCGAGGCCATAAATAAATTTATAGAAAAAGTAAGGGTTTTAATAGCTCAGGCAAAAGATATCTCAAATGAAAACAGCTCCATTGCAAACGAGCTTAGCTCAACCTCTGTCCAAACTGGTCGTGGGGTAGAAAACTCAAGTAAGATAGTTGAGAGTGCTGGGAAGGATTGCACTGAGATACAATCATATATGAAAGATTCAATAGAAGTTGCAAAAGGTGGCAAAGATGATCTTAAAAAGGCGCTAACCTACGTTGATGAGACGCTAAATACTATCTCAAATTTATCTTCAGAGATCGCTCAGACATCTGATATTGAAAATCAAATGGCTGGTAAGATCGAGCAGCTTAGCCGAGATGCGGAGCAGGTAAAATCAGTGCTTGTTGTTATCAACGATATCGCTGATCAGACAAATTTACTTGCACTTAATGCAGCCATCGAAGCAGCACGTGCAGGAGAACACGGACGTGGCTTTGCAGTCGTTGCTGACGAGGTTAGAAAGCTAGCTGAGCGCACTCAAAAGAGCCTCACTGAGATAAATGCAACTATCAACGTCATCGTTCAAGCGATAAATGAAAGTAGCGAGCAAATGAGTATAAATTCTAAACAAATAAGCGAGCTAACAGGCGTGGCAAACAACGCGCAAAACACTATAAGAGATATGAGCGATATCATGAGATCAGCCATAGGACTATCTGATAAAACTATCGAGGACTATATAAAGACTGGCAAGGATATTGACGATATAGTAAAAAGCATGGAGGGCATAAGTCAAATTTCATCTCAAAGTGCAAGAAGCGTAGAAGAGATAGCTTCAGCTGCTGAGCATCTAAATAAGATGACAGATACGCTAAATGCAAAACTTGGCGAATTTAGAACTTGATTTGTGTGGTAAATTTTAAATTTAAAGGCAATTAGTGGCTCAAAAACTGGTCTTAATAGGGGCTTCTACAGGAGGCCCAGGTCATATAAAAAAACTATTAAAAGATATAAATTTAAATGGTGCGATGGTCGTCATCGCTCAGCATATGAATAAGATGTTTATAAACTCATTTGTCACGCAAATGGGCAGGGAGTGCAACATAAATGTTGAAATTTTAAGCGAAAAGACAAATTTAAGAGAAAATATCGTCTATATCTGTGATCAAAATTTTGAAATTTCAGCGACTTTGCCAGTTAGCGCAAAGCCACAACCTGAGATAAAAACGATATATACGCCAAATGTTGATGTGCTTTTTAACTCAGGCACGCAGATCTCCAAAAATGTAAATTTACTTGCGATCTTGCTAACTGGCATCGGCGATGATGGCGCAGCTGGGCTTGATAAGCTCTATAAAGCAGGTGCAAAATGCATAGCTGAAAACGAAGAGAGCGCGATAGTTTATGGCATGCCAAAGCGTGCTAAAGAGCTAAATCAAAATTTAAAATCGTTAAATTTAATGATGATAAGAAAAGAGCTTGAGGAGTTTTTAAATGCTTTTTAACAAAGTGGATAAACAAAGCGAAGTTTTAGAGGCAAAAGCACCAAGCGATATGGATGGATTTAACGAATTTATGAGCACTATAAAGACGCTTTGCGGTGTTGATCTAGAGCCAAAGCGGGACATCACTCTGCAAAGAGTTAGTATATTTGCCAAAAATCGCCAGATAAAAAGCTTTAAAGATCTAGTTTCGATGATAAGATTTGACACGCTGCTTAGGCAAGATCTTTTAAATTTAGTCACCGTAAATGAGACATATTTTTATAGAGAGCTAGCACAGCTAAAAGACGTGATCTACTACGCAAAAGAGCTTGGGGAGGCTAGAATTTTATGCGCGCCTTGCTCAACTGGCGATGAGGTCTATTCGCTTGCTATGCTTGCTTATGAATTTGGTCTTAAACAAAGTGATATCCAGCTAACTGGCATTGACATAAACTCAGAAGCCATACAAGCTTGTAGCGTCGGAAGCTATGGCGAGAGGAGCTTACATAGGCTAAGCGAGTTTCAAAAGGAGAGATTTTTTACAAAAAAAGATGACAAATTTTTCATCAAAAAAGAAATTTTACCAAGGTGTGAGTTTAAAATTTTAAATGTTTTTGACGATGCGATGTTTAATCTTGGTAAATTTGACATCGTCCTTTCAAGAAATATGATGATATATTTTGACGACGAATTTAGACTAAAGTGCGTTGAGAGGCTGCATAGGATGCTTAAACCAGAGGGCAGACTCTACGCAGGACACGCTGATCTTGTGCCTTACACTCCACTTTACACAAAGCGTTTTTCAAACGGAGCTACATATTATGAGCGTGCTTAAGGGTTAAATTTAACCCAGCCCGCTTTGCCCTTAGAAAGTTTTTATCAATTTTTGGCTAAAATCCCACAAGCTAAATTTAAGGATAAAAATGAAAGACAATCTACTTGAATTAACTCAAGATATCGCTTCAGTTGATATCGAAGATTCTATAAAAAATAGCTATCTTGACTACTCTATGAGCGTCATCGTCGGACGTGCTTTGCCTGACGCTAGAGACGGACTAAAGCCAGTTCATAGAAGAATTTTATACGCTATGGATAACCTCGGCGTTGGCAGCAGAAGTGCTTATATGAAGTCAGCTCGTATCGTCGGTGAAGTCATCGGTAAGTACCACCCACATGGCGACATAGCGGTTTATGACGCACTTGTTCGTATGGCTCAGAAATTTTCTATGCGCTATCCAGTCGTTGATGGACAAGGAAACTTTGGCTCGATTGATGGCGACAGCGCAGCTGCGATGCGTTATACAGAAGCTAGAATGACTATGCTTACTGAAGAGCTTTTAAAAGATATCGACAAAGACACGGTTGATTTTGTGCCAAACTACGACGATAGAGAGGTTGAGCCAGATGTTTTGCCTAGCCGTGTGCCAAATTTATTATTAAATGGCTCAAGCGGTATCGCTGTTGGTATGGCGACAAATATCCCGCCACACAGCCTTGATGAGCTAATAGACGGTCTTTTGCTCCTTCTTGAAAACAAAGAAGCAACACTTGAAGAGGTGATGGAATTTATAAAAGGTCCAGACTTCCCAACTGGTGGTATCATCTTTGGTAAAAAGGGCATCATAGAGGCCTACCGCACAGGTCGTGGCAGGGTCAAACTAAGAGCAAAAACCCACATAGAAAAAAAGCCAAACAAAGATGTCATCGTCATCGACGAGTTACCTTATCAGACAAACAAAGCAAGACTTATCGAGCAGATCGCCGAACTTGTAAAAGATAAGCAGATAGAGGGCATCAGCGAGGTTAGAGATGAGTCTGACAAGGACGGCATCCGCGTAGTCATCGAGCTAAAACGCGACGCTATGAGCGACATCGTGCTAAATAACCTATTTAAATCAACCACGATGGAGAGCACTTTTGGCGTTATTATGCTTGCTATTAATAACAAGGAGCCAAAGGTATTTAACCTTATCGAGCTACTTAAGCTATTTTTAAATCATAGAAAAACAGTTATCATTAGAAGGACGATATTTGAGCTTGAAAAAGCGCGCGCAAGAGCCCACATCTTAGAGGGTCTAAAGATTGCACTTGATAACATCGATGAGGTGATCGAGCTCATTAGAAATAGTGCTGATACGGCGGTTGCTAGAGAAGGCTTGATGAGTAAATTTAACCTCTCAGAGCTTCAAGCAAACGCTATCCTTGATATGCGCCTAAGCAAGCTTACAGGCCTAGAGAGAGAAAAACTAGAAGCCGAGCTAGCTGAGCTTATGGCTGAGATCGCAAGACTTGATGAAATTTTAAAGAGCGAGACATTACTTGAAAATTTGATCAAAGAAGAGCTTCTTGAGATCAAAAATAAATTTAAAGTACCAAGAGTTACTGAGATCGTTGATGACTACGATGATATCGACATTGAAGATCTTATACCAAATGAAAATATGGTCGTAACCATAACTCACCGCGGCTACATCAAGCGTGTGCCAAGCAAGCAGTACGAGAAGCAAAAACGCGGTGGCAAGGGCAAAGTAGCGGTCACGACATACGATGATGACTTTATAGAGAGCTTCTTTACTTCAAATACTCACGATACGCTTATGTTTGTGACAGACCGCGGACAGCTCTACTGGCTAAAAGTCTATAAGATCCCAGAGGGAAGCCGCACAGCAAAGGGCAAAGCAGTTGTAAATTTGATCCAGTTGCAGCCTGATGAGAAGATCAAAGCGATCATCCCAACGACTGACTTTGACGAGAGCAAATCGCTAGCGTTCTTTACTAAAAACGGCATCGTAAAACGCACAAATTTAAGCGAGTTTAAAAACATCCGCTCAGTTGGCGTAAGAGCGATCAGTCTTGATGAGAACGACGAGCTAGTAACTGCACTCATCGCTCAAACATACGATGATATGCCAGTAACCTACCCTGAAAATGAGCTAAGCGTAGAGAGCGAAGTGCTTGAGATAGAAGAGATACAAAACGAGATCGATGAAGATAGTGCAAACGCCGAAGAGGACGCAAACTCAGGCGATGAGACAATGCTGTTTGTAGTTACCAAAAAGGGTATGTGTCTTAAATTTAAGATCAGCAAGGTTCGCCAAATGGGAAGAACTGCACGCGGCGTAACTGGTATCAAATTTAAAGAGCCAGGCGACGAGGTCGTAGGCGCAGCAGTCATCGAAAGCAATGATCAAGAAATTTTAAGCATATCTCAAAAAGGTATCGGCAAGCGCACAACCGCTGATGAGTACCGCTTGACAAATCGCGGCGGCAAAGGCGTCATCTGCATGAAGCTAACAAGCAGAACAGGTGATCTTGTGGGCGTTGTGATGGTTGATGAAGAGCAAGATCTAATGGCTCTAACATCAAGCGGCAAGATGATAAGAGTAGATATGCAAAGCATCCGCAAAGCAGGACGTAACACAAGTGGCGTGATCGTCGTAAATGTCGATGGAGATGATGTCGTAAGTATCGCAAGATGCCCTAAGGCAGATGATGGCGAAGATGAGGATGAAGCACCAAGCGAAGATATGGGGCTTTTGGAATAAATTTTGCTATTAAATTTTAAATAAAAGCATAAAAAAGGTTGTTTATGAAGGTTAAAATTTTATCTTTTGCTTTGATGATCGCTATTTTTAGCGGTTGCTCATTTAACGGTTTTATGGGCGAGCCAACTAGCACATCAAACCGCAACGTAGTCATCCAAAAGGTCGATAAAGACGATCTTAGAGAGGTGATGAAAAAAGAGAAGATGATATATGATAGCGCTCCAAGAGAGACCACTTTTAGAGCCACAGGCGAGGGCATAGCCCCGCTAAATTCGCTCTCATACGCTCAGTCAGTCACTCTTGCAAAAAGAGCGGCGATGGCTGATGCTTATTCGCAGCTTGCTGGCAAGCTTTATGGTGTAAAGATCAATGCTGAAGACACCGTAAGAGATGCGATGCTAAACGACTCATCTATCACTTCAAAGGTTCAAGGTCTTGTCAAAAATGCAAGGATCGTAAGTGAAAATTTCAAAGACGGGCTTTATAAGGTAAATATGGAGCTTAAGATAGACGAAGATAAGTGGCGAGAAGTCTTTTCTTACTAACGATACTTTTAAATTTCGCCTTTTGCCTAGAGGAGTTTATCTTCTGGGCGAAGGTTGATACGACAAATCATATCATCGCGCATGAGGAAATTTCATTTTCAAAGGCGATGACTCTTTCGCCAAAACCAAAGCCAAAATTTCTTTGCCAGATAGACGCTTTTAAAGATGAAAATACCACAACTCTTGGCTTTTTAAATTTACACAAAGATGAGATTTTTGACTGCTTTGCCTTAAAAAAAGTGATGATAAAAAATGAGCTAAATGTCAAAAATGCGCAGGTCACAAATGCTTCAAATTTGAAAATTTTGCCAGTTAGATTTATGGTGGAATTTAAGCCAAAATCCGCTATCATCGGCACACTTCAATAAAAAAGAGATCAAATGAATATCGTCATAGTAGAAGATGACATCAATATGCGAAAGTCGCTTGAGATCGCACTTGGCGAGTATGAAGAGCTAAACATCAAAAGCTACAAGAGCGCAGTTGAGGCTCTAAAAAAGATGAGCGACGACACTGATCTAATAATCACCGACATAAACATGCCACAAATGGACGGACTTGAGTTCATTAAGGAGCTAAACGGCAAATTTGACGTCATCATAATGACTGGAAACGCGACACTTAATAAGGCGATCGAGAGCGTGAGACTTGGCGTGAAGGACTTTTTAACCAAGCCATTTGACGTCTCGACGCTATATGAAGCGATAAAAAGGGTAGAAGCGCTAAAGCAAAAGACTCCAAAAAGCATAAAAAAAGTTGAAACTAAAAGCGAAAATAACGGCTTTTTAGCCACTTCAAAGGCGCTTGAAGCGACGCTAAATATCGCACTAAAAGCTGCAAGAACAGACGCTTCAGTCATGCTTAGTGGCGAAAGCGGCGTTGGCAAGGAGGTCTTTGCTAAATTTATCCACGCAAACTCACCTAGAAAAGATGCTGCATTTATCGCTCTAAATATGGCTGCGATACCTGAAAATTTGATAGAAAGTGAGCTTTTTGGCTTTGAAAAAGGCGCATTTACTGACGCTGCGACTACCAAAAAAGGGCAGTTTGAGCTGGCAAATGGCGGAACGCTATTTTTAGATGAGATCGGTGAGATGCCTATAAATTTACAGCCAAAATTGCTTCGTGCCTTGCAGGAGCGCGAGATAACAAGACTTGGTGCCACAAAGAGCGAAAAGATAGACGTTCGCATCATCTGCGCTACAAATGCAAATTTAGAGCTTGCGATGAAAGAGGGCAGGTTCAGAGAGGATCTTTTCTACCGCCTAAACACGATCCCGCTTTTCATTCCGCCACTTCGCGAGCGAAAGGATGAAATTTTGCCTATCGCGAATGATGCTTTGGAAAAGTGCTGTAAAGAGTATGGCTTTGAGGCTAAAAATTTCTCAAAAGCAGCCAAAGAGGAGCTTTTAGGCTACGACTATCCAGGCAACATAAGAGAGCTCATCTCAGTCGTGCAGCGTGCAGCGATACTAAGCGAGGGCGATGAAATTTTGCCAAAAGATCTATTTTTGCAAGCAAGAAGTAAAAAATAGGTAAAAATTTAAGTTTTTGGCTAGTAAAATTATGCAAATTAAGAAAATTAAAAGAAACCAAGGAGAGCAGATGAGAAAATTTAACGTAGCGGTCGTTGGTGCTACTGGAGCGGTCGGCGAAGAGCTTTTTAGAGTTATGGAGGAGGTTGATTTCCCAGTTGGCGAGCTTTTGCCACTTGCAAGCGCAAAGAGTGTTGGCATGGAGATCGAATTTAAGGGCAAACACTACAAAGTAAAAGAGCTAACCGAGAAAGTTTTTAGCGAGCACGAGATCGATATCGCATTTTTTAGCGCAGGCGGCTCAGTTTCAGAGAAATTTGCCAAATTTGCAGCTGACAGTGGCGCAGTAGTCATCGATAACACCAGCCATTTTAGGATGGATAAAGATATCCCACTAGTTGTGCCTGAGTGTAACCCAAGTGATATCGCCATGTGGAAAAACCGTGGCATCATCGCTAATCCAAACTGCTCAACCATCCAAATGGTGCAAATTTTAAAGCCCCTAAATGACGCTTTTGGCATCAACAGGGTCGATGTTTCTACTTACCAAGCAGCAAGTGGCGCTGGCAAAGAGGGCATGGAGGAGCTTGTTGTGCAGATGCAAAAGTTTTTTGAGTTTAAGCTTGATGAGTGCGAGCCAAAGGTCTTTGCGCACCGCCTAGCGCTAAACGTGATCCCTCACATCGACGTCTTTTTGGACAATGACTACACAAAAGAAGAGATGAAAATGGTCAATGAAACGCAAAAAATTCTTCACAAAGATATCGAAGTGAGCGCGACATGTGTGCGTGTGCCAGTGCTTAGAAGCCACTCTGAGGCGATCACTATCCACTTTGACAAAGATGTGAGCGCAGATGCGGCAAGAGAGGTTTTAAGCAAAGCCCCAAGCGTCGTCGTAGTCGATAATCCAGCTAAAAAAGAGTATCCGATGCCTACTATCTCAAGCGATACAAACGAGACTTATGTTGGTAGGATCAGGGTTGATAACTTTAGATCAAATGTGCTTCACCTTTGGTGCAGTGCCGATCAGATCCGCGTGGGAGCTGCGACAAATGCCGTTAGGATCGCACAAAAATGGATCGCAATGCAAGAATAGTTTGTAAATTTATTTTTAGGCTAGAAAGGATCAAGCTCTAGCCTAAATTTATCTCGCAAGTTCGTCTAGCAAGTCTTGCAAAGTAACGCTTTTTAGCTCGTTTTCTAGGGCAGTTTGTGCTCTTAAAAAGTGCCCAGATAAAAGCTCTTCTATCCTGCCACCAACAGGGCAGGCTTTTGGTGAGTCAGAGTGAATTTTAAAAAGTTTTTCTTTTTCATTTACTGCGTTAAAAATTTCAAGCAAATTTATATCTTTTGGCTCTTTTGCAAGGCTCACTCCTCCAACTCCAGCTGCGACATTTACGAGCCCTGCGGCCTTTAGAGTGCCAAGTAGACGCCTAATGATAACTGGGTTTGTGTTTATGCTGCCAGCTATAAATTCGCTTGTAACCTTCTCGTTTTCAAAAAATTTAGCACACAAAAGCGCGTGTATCGCAGTTGAAAATTTGATGCCAACTTGCATGATCGTCCTTAAATTTTTCGTGATTATACTTAAATTTTCTACCAAAGACCCGGCTAAATTTGACTTACGAGCCTTTGCTGGCTGTCAAATTTATAAACTCACGCTCTCTCGCCGACCGCGGTAAAGCGCTTTTGGATAAATTTCTTGTTCTTTAGCTCATCGATGATCGCAAGTGCAAGGTCTGCGTAGCTTATGTAGCTCTCATTTTTTGAGTTTAGTATGAGATCATCCCCGCCAAGCACGTATTTGCCAGTGCGAGCGCCGTTTGCGTCGTAGTCTCCTGCTGGACTTACATACGTCCAAAGCACATTTGTGCTACCTTTTAGTTCAAAATATGACTCTGCCGTAGCCTTTGCCACGCCCATATATGCTGCTGGAAAGTCTGGCGTATCCATGACCATAGTGCCTTTGCTATCAACAAATAACGTGCCAGCGCCGCCAACTACGATGAGCCTTGTGCTAGTGCCTTCTAGTAAATTTAAAAGGTGAGCGGCCACTTTTTTGTGAAGCGGGAAAGTCTCTTCGCTCCATGCTGCAAATGCGCTGATAACCGCGTCAAAGCCTGCTAGATCAAGCTTTTGTAGGCTCGAAAATATCTTTTATAGATGACTTTTACGTCGTAGTTTTACTCTTTGCTTTTTAACGATCGCCGAGACTTGAAGCCATTTTTAGATAAATTTACGCCGCTTTTGCCGTTTATGCCTAAGATTGCTATTTAAATTTTGCTTTTTAAATTTACAGCCAGCTTGGCTTTACGTCATCAACTATCACGCCGTCACTCATTGTGTATTGCTCTAGGCTACCACGTTTTGTCTGGATGCAGATCATTTTGATGCCGTTTTTGCCAGCTTTAAAGCACCTTTTGCCATCTGGATCTATGCGCACCGCGTCACCTTTGCTTACTTTTATCACTTCGCCGTCGATGAAAAGCTCGCCATCGCCATCAGTGATGATGTAAAGCTCCTCGTTTTGCTTGTGCGCATGGACAAATGGCACGCTCGCGTTTGCTGGAAGCTCGTTTATAGATACCTCACAGCCAGTTAAATTTAAAGCCTCTTTTAGCTCAACTCTTGGCTCGTTTGCGACCTTTGCAACCTGATAATTTTTCATTTTGTTCTCCTTATTTTTTATGTTGTAATATTTTTATTTACAACCGATGAACGAAGTATAATGATTTTTTGTTGTAATGTCAAGAGTTACAACAAAAATTTTTCAAAATTTATAAATTTGAGCTAAAATTCGCAAAATTTTTAGGAGTAAATTTGCAAAATAACGCCTTTAAAACGCTAAAAGGCATAGCGGCCGAGCATAACAAAAAGCTCTTTTTGACCTTTGCTTTTGTGCTAGCTGAGAACGGGCTTTTTCTAGCCTATCCGATATTTGCGGGCTATGCGATCAACGCAATCATGCAAGGAAACACGTTAAATGCCCTCATTTACGCACTTTTTGTGCTCATAGCGTGGCTTGTAGGAGCAATTAGGCGCCGCGTGGATACGCAAGTTTTTGCAAATATCTACGCAAAGCTTGCTGTAAATGTCATCATGAATGAAAAGCAAAACGCCAAAGATGACTCCGCCATCATCGCCAGAGTAGCGCTCTCGCGAGAGCGAGAGTTTGTAAATTTTTTTGAGACGCATTTTCCTATGTTTTTTACATCGGTTATTTCGATCATCGGCTCAGCGTTTATGCTCATTTTGCCCGGCCAAAGGTCGCTGTGGCGTGCTTTGTAGTGATGATCTTTTTTCTTATATTTTTGCCAAGATATATCAAGAAAAATGACGATCTTTATCTTCGCTTAAATGACCGCCTAGAAAAAGAGGCAAAGGTGATAAGTGTTTTTAATAAAAGCACGCTAAATAGGCACTACGATGTCGTTTCTAAATTTCGTATAGCGATCTCAAACAGGGAGGCGATGAGCTATTTTATTATCGGCATTAGCGCTTCGCTGCTCTTTTTGGTGGCGATAATAGTGCTAAGCTCGCAGCAGACAAATGTCGGCCACATCTACTCTGTGATGACCTATATATGGAATTTCGTCATCAGTCTTGACGACTCGCCAAAGCTCATCAAAGAGTTTTCAAATTTAAAAGATATCGGTAAGAGGATCGACACCCAAAAAAAGGACAATGATGCACAACAAGAGCGTTCTTAGAAATTCATTTTTTCTAATTTTCACGTTTATGATAGTTGAGGCCGTTTTTGGCTTCGTTTCAAACTCGCTTGCGCTTATTAGCGACGCATTTCACATGCTCTCAGACGCCGCGGCTCTCTTTTTGTCGCTGATTGCTTTTAAGATCGCAGAAAAAAGGGCGAATTTGCAAAAGACCTTTGGCTACAAAAGGGTCGAGATCATCGCTGCATTCATAAATGCTATCGCTCTTATCGCGCTTGCTATCTTTGTCATAGTTGAAGCGATCATTAGGCTTTTTAACGAGCCAGAGATCAAAGCTGAGACGATGCTTTTTGTTAGTATTTTGGGGCTTGTGGTAAATTTAGTCGTGGCTATTTACATGCACAAAAGTGCTGATACAAAAGAAAATTTAAATATGAAAGGGGCTTATCTGCACGTGCTTGGTGACACGCTTGGCTCGGTTGGAGCGATCGTCGCGGCGCTTCTTGTGATGAAATTTGACTTCACGCAGGCCGATAGCATCGCAAGTATCTTTGTCTCACTACTCATCATAAAAAGCGGTGCTAGCTTGCTAAAAGATAGCTTTAATATCCTAATCGAAGCTGTGCCGCTTAAGCTTGATACTGATGAAATTTTAGGAGTTATAAAGGGCGTAGATGGCGTTAAAATCGTGCATGACCTGCATATCTGGGCGATAAATGCTGGCACAAACGCGCTCATAGCCCACGTGGTGGTGGATGATGCGCTAAGCGTGGCTGAAATTTCAAAGATGATAAAGCGCATAGAACACGAGCTTTCTCACGCAGGCATCGGCCATGTCACGCTTCAGTTTGAGAGTGAGAGCCTTGGACATAAAGACGATCTCATCTGCGAGCTAAAAAGCGCGCATAAAGACGAGCATTTTGGACATCATCACTAAAATTTGACGCAAAAGGCTTAAATTTAATGTTTCGCATAAAAAATGAATATCTGGTAGTCGTGGCTATCGGTTTACTTGGTATTTTTATTGATATAACCTCTCTTATCGCAGTAAATTTTGCAGTAGCCTTGATCTGTGCTCTATTTTGTATGAAAAAGGATTATATATTTATTTTATTGCTGGCGTTAAATTTTGCTCTGTATTTTAATGTCATTGATGCTCCGTTTGAACAACCAGAGCTCACGTGCCAGCGCTTGCAAATGCGACATACATGCTTATCGCTTTAGTTTATGCTTCAGGTTTTCTTGTTTTTTTGCCGCTTCTTGCTTATCTTTATTTTTTATATTCACTTTGCGTTGTGCTCTGCGCTTTGCGTGAAAGTTTAAGAGCTAAATTTGAGCTTTAAATTTAAGCCTTGCTAGCCTAGCAAACTCATTTTTACTCAACTTTAACGATTTTTTTTATAAAATCGTCTAAAATTTAACTAGGGATTTTATGAAAAACATTAGAAATTTTAGCATCATCGCTCACATCGACCACGGCAAAAGCACGCTTGCTGATCGCCTCATTCAGGAGTGTGGCGCCGTAAGTGACCGTGAGATGAGCTCGCAGATCATGGACACGATGGACATCGAAAAAGAGCGTGGCATCACGATCAAAGCCCAGTCTGTTCGCCTAAACTACGCACTAAATGGGCAAAATTTTCTTCTAAATTTGATAGACACCCCAGGACACGTCGATTTTAGCTACGAGGTAAGCCGTAGCCTAGCTAGCTGCGAGGGCGCGCTTCTTGTCGTGGATGCTAGCCAGGGCGTGGAGGCGCAAACCATCGCAAACGTCTATATCGCACTTGAAAACAACCTAGAGATCATCCCAGTCATCAACAAGATCGACCTACCAGCGGCTGACCCTGCTAGGGTAAAAGACGAGATCGAGCACATCATCGGACTTGACTGCTCAGGAGCGATCGAAGTGAGCGCAAAAACAGGCGTTGGTATAAAAGAGCTACTTGAAGCGATCATCACGAGGATCCCAGCGCCAAATGGCGACGTAAGCAAGCCTACAAAGGCGCTCATTTATGATAGTTGGTTTGACAACTACCTTGGCGCGCTTGCTCTTGTGCGTGTTTATGATGGTGAAATTTCAAAAAATGATGAAATTTTGGTCATGGGCACGGGCAAAAAACACATCGTACTAGACCTCATGTATCCAAATCCTATAGCTCCGATCAAGACAAAGAGCCTTGCAGCTGGCGAGGTTGGCATCGTTGTTTTAGGGCTTAAAAACGTTAGCGACGTGCAAGTTGGTGACACGATAACGCAGTCAAGAAATCCTCTAAAAGAGCCAGTTGGCGGCTTTGAGAGGGCTAAGCCGTTTGTTTTTGCGGGACTTTATCCAATAGAAACTGATAAATTTGAAGATCTGCGTGACGCGCTGGATAAGCTAAAGCTAAATGACAGCTCCATTAGCTACGAGCCAGAGACCTCGGTCGCGCTTGGATTTGGCTTTAGGGTTGGCTTTTTAGGTCTTCTTCATATGGAGGTCGTCAAAGAGAGGCTAGAGCGTGAATTTGACCTTGATCTCATCGCCACAGCGCCGACTGTGACTTATGAAGTCATCCAAACTGATGGGCTAAATTTAAAGATCCAAAACCCAAGCCAGTTGCCGCCAGTCAATAAAATAGACTCGATCCTTGAGCCATACGTGAAAGCGACTATCATCACGCCAAGTGAGTTTTTGGGCAATATAATCACACTCTTAAACAACCGCCGCGGCATACAAACAAAGATGGACTACATCACGACTGACCGGGTTTTACTCGAGTATGACATACCGATGAACGAGATCGTGATGGACTTTTACGACAAGCTAAAGTCAAGCACCAAAGGCTACGCGAGCTTTGACTATGAGCCAAGCGACTACCGTGTGGGCGATCTGGTGAAGCTTGATGTCAAAGTGGCTGGCGAGACGGTCGATGCGCTCTCTATCATCGTGCCTGAGAGCAAGGCGCAGACAAAGGGCAGGGACTTCGTAAAGGCGATGAAAGAGATCGTGCCACGTCAGCTTTTTGAGGTGGCGATACAAGCGAGCATCGGCAACAAAATCATAGCTCGCGAAACCGTAAAATCAATGGGTAAAAACGTCACAGCCAAGTGCTACGGCGGCGACATCACTCGTAAGAGGAAGTTACTAGAAAAGCAAAAAGAGGGCAAAAAACGCATGAAAGCCATAGGAAAGGTGAATTTGCCGCAGGAGGCGTTTTTATCCGTCCTAAAAATAGACTAATGCGTTGTCTCGCTTTGTCATACTTTGTTGTGTCTAAAATTTACTCGGTCATTACCTGCCATGGTAACTCCCATCGTAAATTTTACCCACGCCTCGTCTGACTTTGCGATACGGCCGCAGCAAGGATACTATTTTGGCAAATAGGTTTTGATTAAAATTTAAGTGCTAAATTTACAAAAAGGAGTGCTATGCCGTTTGTGAAAATTTGCGTGACAAAAGAGGGTGATAGCCCAAGTGTGGAGCAAAAAGAGAAGATGATAAGCGGAGTTACAAAGCTAATAAGCGAAATTTTAGGTAGAAGCGCTCAAAATACCGTTGTCATTATCGATGAGATCGATATGAACAACTACGGCATCGCAGGCGAGAGCGTGAAAAATCTCCGCAAAAAACAAAAAGAGCAAAAGGAAGTGAAATGCTAAGAGCGACATTATTAGCAATTTTTGCAGCCGTCTTTCTAACTGGCTGCGTGGCAAAAGCTAGCCTTTGTCTATCGTGCGAGGGCATAGACGGCGTGCAAAGTGCAAGCATAAGTAGCGAAGATAAGATCTATTTTGAAGAGGTTATGAGGATCCCAGCTGACTGTAGCGCTTGCAGGGGCAGGGGCGATGGCGTCTTTATAAATGGCGTCAAGTATAGAAGCGACGTGGCGATAAACTGCTGCTTAGAAAAAAATATGATCGACATAAATGTCGGGCTAAAGAAGGTCTATTTTCATAGGATCGTGGATGCTAGAAGCAGCGCAAGGTCGATTTACTACACAAGAGAAGATGGTAGCGGCGTAGTCTTTAACTCAAATCCACGCCTTGAAGTGCTCTTTTATATGTTTTTAAAACGTGAGCTAAATTCGCGCGGCATCGTTGTCGTGGATACGCAAACATCACCTTATACATATAGGCTTGATTTTAGATTTAACGAGCTTAGAGGCACTTACTCTAGAAACTCTGAAATTTTAAACGGACATCTATATGGCGAGCTTGTGCTTTCAGATATAAATTTCAAAAAACGAATTCCTATCTCGACTAGACACCACGTGGAGGAGCTTGAGGCGTCAAAAAGCGGTCAGTTTGACTTCTTCATCGCGCTTTTAGTAAAGCAAGCTGCCATAAAAGTGGCTGATGAGATCACTAAACTTTGAAAGGAAAAATATGAGTAAATTTAAATTTCTAGCTATCTTTGGACTTTTTGTCCTATTTTTGAGTGGTTGTGCGCCTACTCAGACAGTAGTTGCCTTTGATCCTTACAAAACTGCTGCAAGTCAGCAAGCTAACGGACTTGAAGTCTATATAAGTGCGGTGCATGATAGTCGCAAAAACAAAAGCACTATTGCAACTATAACAGATGGCAGAGGCACTGTAAAAGAGTATGTCGTGCTTCAAAACGATCTTGCGACTTATTTTAGCGACTCCCTTAAAAGAGAGCTTGCAGCACGTGGCGCAAATGTAAATGGCATGGGTGGCGTCGTGGTTGAAGTTTTCATAAACGAATTTGAAGCAAATATGAGCGGATATGGCAGCGATAACACAAAGGGCAAGATAAGAATCACTCTTAAAATCCAAAAAGGCGATCAAAGTATCATCAAAAATATCTCAAACAACCAAACCAAATTTGAGCTAGTTCGCACTGGCGGAGCATTTAAGCCATTCTTAACAGACATCATCAACGACGCCGTTAAACGCTCTGCGATCGCTATCTTAAATAGCTGATGTTTTGTGCGTTTTGCAAGAGCTTTACGCTAAAGACATTTTGTAAAACCTGCTCGCAAATTTTAAGCGAGCCAAGCCCTGTAGTAAGAGAGCTAGAGGGCTTTAAAATTTATAGCTTCTACGGCTACTCTGAGATCAAAGAGCTCATCCACTCAAAGCACCAAATGCACGGACTTTTTATCTATAAAAATTTAGCTAAATTTGCATTTAAGAAATTTGCTAAAAGCTTTAGCTTCCCAGAGCAAATTTACGCCCTACCGGTAGATGATAGAGTGCATCATGGCTACTCACACACGGCTATTTTGGCAAATGAACTTCGTGCTAAAAATCTTAAACCCATCTTTCACGCCTTGCATGCCACAAGCAGTGTCAGCTACAGTGGCAAGGATCTTAAATTTAGACAAAACAATCCAAGAAATTTTAAAATTTTAAAAAAGATCACTGCGCCAGTTATCTTAGTCGATGACATCGTAACCACTGGCACAACGATACTAGAGGCTAGAGAAACACTTCAAAAAGCAGGCACTAGAGTGCTTTTTGCACTTGTTTTAGCAGATGCTAGAAACTAAGTTTTATATGAAATTTAGCTTGAAATTTTATACCTCAATAATTGTAAATAGCTATTAACCATAAAAATTTTTTGCCGATATAAAGATAAAATTTTACACAAAGGGATTTTGTTTATGAAAAAAGCAGCAAACAAGATTGCACTCATTATCGTGGTGCTTTTAGTTGTCTCGCTTGGCGTGTTTTCAACGGTGAATTACACAAATACCAAGGAGAGGATTTACGATCTAGCAAAGGAGTCTAAGACTTCATCTTCAAAAATTTTGCAGTTTTATATGAATGCATTTTTTGAAGATAAGCTTGCAGCCGTTCAAAATTTTGCTAGTTACATCGAGGCGCATCCGCAAATTTTGGATGACAAAGAGGCTTTAGAAAAAGTGCTGATGAACGCAGCGCAGGTTACTGATTTTTCTGAGTTTTACTTTGGCTATGCAGCTGATGGTGCTGTTTATAACGCTGTGCTTGATGGCAAAGAGCGTAAATTTATGGTTTTTGATCAGAGAAAAAACTATGATGCGAGGGTTAAAGGCTGGTACAAGGACGCTATTGCAAAAGAGGGCATCATCTTTTCAGCTCCATACACAAGCTCAGCTGGTGGCTTAAATTTAACTATTGCTAAAAAGGTAGTAGTTGGTGGTAAGGTTGTTGGTGTCTTTGGCGTGGATATGGGTATAGATAAGCTTGATAATGAGCTTAATAAGATAAAACAAACTCCAAGTAGTGCAATAGCTCTATTTGATTTAGAGCATAAAAAGATAATTCATTTCGTTCATAAGGATCTTGTCCTTTCAGACTCTAGCGAAGCTATGAAGATCATTGATGACTACTCAAATGAGTATAAGAAAAATGGAGATAAAACATTTACTTATAATCTTAGAGGCACAGAGAGGCTTCTTGCTTGCGAGCTTTATGATCAAGCAAACTGGCTTGTATGCTCTGCAAACTCTTGGAGCGATTATGACGGAAGCCTTAGTAAAACACTTGTCTCACAAGTCATCTCTTCAGTTATATTTATAATAGTCATCGTAGCGCTTCTTATATTTATCGTTAGCAGATCGCTTAAGCCACTCTCAAAGATATCTGATTCGCTTATTTCGTTCTTTAAATTTCTAAACTACGAGATCAAAGAGCCAGTTAAGTCAAATATCGTTTCTAAAGATGAATTTGGCGTTATGTCTTCTCTTATAAACGAAAACATCCAAAAGATCCAAACATCTAAAGAAAAAGAGAACACCTTCATCCAAAAAGCCAACACCTTCGTAAACGAGATAAAAGATGGCAACTATGAAGCAAGCCTAGAAGCTGATACAAATAACCCAGCTCTAAATCAACTAAAAAGCACATTTAAAGATCTACAACTTGCTCTTAAAAATGCAATATCAAGTAATGGTAAAGATGTACTTGATCTACTAAATACTTATAAAAACCAAGACTTTACAAAAAGACTTGATGATGATGGTAAGATAGCAAGTGGTATAAACTCTCTTGGCATAGAAATATCTAAAATGCTAAATGACAATCTAAATCAAGCACAAGTACTAGAAGAAAAAGCTAAACTTCTAGCAAGCTCAGTATCTAAAGTAGCAAGCTCAGCAAACACACAAGCAAGCTCACTTCAAGAAAGTGCTGCTGCAGTTGAGCAAATGTCTAGTTCAATGAATGCCATCTCTCAAAAGACAGCTGATGTTATAAGACAAAGTGATGAGATCAAAAACATCATAACTATCATTAGAGATATAGCAGATCAAACAAACCTTCTAGCTCTTAATGCTGCAATTGAAGCAGCAAGAGCTGGAGAACACGGCAGAGGATTTGCCGTTGTTGCTGATGAAGTTAGAAAACTAGCTGAGAGAACTCAAAAATCTCTAGGTGAGATAGAAGCTAATACAAATGTATTAGCTCAATCAATAAATGAGATGAGTGAATCTATAAAAGAGCAAAGTGAAGGCATAAACATGATAAATCAATCAGTTGCTCAAATAGATAATCTAACAAAAGAAAACGTAGTAATTGCAAACCAAGCAAATGAAGTAACATCAGAAGTAGATGAGATGGCTAAAGCTATAGTTGAAGAGGTTAGGAAGAAGAGGTTTTAACTTCTTAATAAACAAACTTAAATTTATTTAATGCAAACTACTTAATTTAATAAACTCCAACCTGGTTTAGGCTGGGTTGGGGTTTAATCTTTTTAAATTCTAAATTTTAAATTTAAGACTCAAGAATTATCTATCAAATTTTAAAAATTTATAAGCGAGCATATCACGGCTCTAAATTTAGTGCCAAACGAAGTGCAGCCTAGATTTAGTAGTCTGCTAAGGCGAGTGAGTAAGATTTTAAAATTTACAAAGCAACTCAATTAAATTTTGTCAAATTTTATCCAAAAGGGAGACAAGGGGACTCGAGTTACGAGGCCGTCCCCTTATCCCCCTTTAAATCCCCCAAACCCCTCGCACGTTAGAGGTGGCATGCTTTAGTGCTAGCGCACTGCACGCGGTTTATTCTAAAAAGCTTACCTTTAATTTTAAAATTTCATAAACAAGTAATTTTGACTCTAATTTTAGTGGCAAGCTTTGCGAGACCTAAAATCAGTAGTTATTTCTTGCGAGTGAATGAAAGTTTAAAATTTGCAAAAAAGCTTTATTGAATTTATAAATTTCTTTTTATTCAAAAGGGGGACAAGGAGACTTAAATTACGCTCTGCTTGTAGTTACGAGCTTGTGAAACAAAGCCGTCCGTTTATCCCCATTTATATCCCTCAAGTTTATGCTTGAGGGAGACTTTAAATTTAATTTATAAAAATAATTAAGATATTTAATAAAATTTACTTCATTTACCAAATAAAACATAATTTTATCCTATTATATGTGTTACTTTTCTACTCAACTATTTAAATAAATTTATAATTTATTTTTTTAAGATTTACTTGTAAAATCCCAATAAATATGTAGAAAAATTGCTTTAAACTATTATATCATCTCTTTTATCAAGGGCTATTTATATAAATTTTCTTAAACTAATATGTAATTTTATATTTTAAGCTTATCAAAATTTTCATCTATGTAAATCAGGGGTAAATAAGTTTAATGAGGATAATATCTATTAAATTTGTTTAAATCTTTTAAGGAGAAAAAATGAATCGACGAGATTTCATCAAAAGTGCTGCAGCTAGTGCTGCTTGTGCTAGTGCCGGTATCGCTGTGCCAAGCTCGCTAAGTGCGGCAAATGAAGCTGAAAAAGGCTGGCGTTGGGATAAGGCTGCCTGTAGATTTTGTGGAACCGGATGTGGCATCATGGTTGCTACAAAAGAGGGCAAGATAGTAGCTGTAAAAGGCGATCCAGAAGCACCGGTAAATCGCGGTCTAAACTGCATCAAAGGCTACTTTAACGCTAAGATCATGTACGGCGAAGATAGGATCACTCATCCACTTTTACGTGTAAATGAAAAGGGCGAATTTGACAAAAAAGGTAAATTCAAGCAAGTAAGCTGGAAACAAGCATTTGACGTGATGGAAGCTCAGTTTAGAAAGACTTATAATGAGCTTGGACCTCACGGCGTTGGCGTCCTTGGCTCTGGTCAATACACTATCCCAGAGGGCTACACAGCGGTTAAACTTATGAAAGGTGGCTTTAGAAGCAACAGTATCGATCCAAACGCAAGACACTGCATGGCAAGTGCGGTTCTTGGTTTTATGCAGGTTTTTGGTATCGATGAGCCAGCAGGCTGCTTTGATGACATCGAGCTAACTGATACTGTCATAGCTTGGGGCGCAAATATGGCTGAGATGCACCCGATCCTTTGGGCACGCGTGAGCGATAGAAAGCTTAGCGATCCTGATAGAGTAAAGGTCGTAAATTTAAGTACTTACTCAACTAGAACATCAAATTTAGCTGATATCGAGATCATTTTTGCTCCATCATCTGACCTTGCTATATGGAACTACATCGCTCGTGAGATAGTTTATAACCACCCAGAGATGATAGATGAAGAATTTGTTAAAAAACACTGCGTCTTCACAGCTGGGCCAGCTGACATTGGATATGGTCTTCGTCCAGACATCCACCACAAAAAATATGCTCCAAGCGAGCTAGACACAGCTGCGACTGAGAAGTCAAAGGTGCTAAGCGAGGCTGAGGGCGTTACGCTTTCTTACCTTGGCCTAAAAGCTGGCGATACACTAGAAAATAAAAATGCTGCAAAAGCTGGCGATCACTGGCAAATAACATTTGAAGAGTTTAAAAAAGCTCTTGCGCCTTACACACTTGACTTTACAGCTAAGGTAGCAAAAGGCGATCCTAACGAAGATATCAATGAATTTAAGAAAAAACTAAAAGCACTTGCTGATCTTTACATCGAGAAAAACCGCAAAGTCGTTAGCTTCTGGACTATGGGCTTTAACCAACACCAACGCGGCACATGGGTAAATGAGCAAGCTTATATGGTGCATTTCTTGCTTGGCAAGCAAGCACTCCCAGGCTCAGGCGCCTTTTCTCTAACTGGCCAGCCAAGTGCGTGTGGTACTGCAAGAGAGGTTGGAACATTCGTTCACCGCTTGCCAGCTGACATGGTTGTCGGCAATCCAAAACACAGAGAGATCACTGAAAAAATTTGGAAACTTCCTGCTGGCACACTAAGCGGCACTCCAGGCTCACACTATGTAAAAATGATGCGTGATCTTGAAGATGGCAAGGTTAAATTTATCTGGGTTCAAGTAAATAACCCATGGCAAAACACTGCAAACGCAAACCACTGGATCAAAGCAGCTCGCGAAATGGACAACTTCATCGTCGTAAGTGACCCTTATCCAGGAATTTCTGCAAAAGTAGCTGACCTTATCCTCCCAACTGCGATGATCTACGAAAAATGGGGCGCATACGGTAATGCTGAGAGAAGGACACAGCACTGGAGACAGCAAGTGCTCCCTGTTGGCGAAGCGATGCCTGATATCTGGCAGATGCTTGAGTTTAGTAAGCGCTTTAAACTAAAAGATGTTTGGGGCGAGAAAAAGCTAAATGACAAAGTGACACTTCCAAGCGTGCTTGAGGCTGCAAAAGCTATGGGATATAGCGAAGAAGATACGCTATTTGACGTGCTTTTTGCAAATGAAGATGCTAAGAAATTTAGCGCAAACGATCCGATCATGGAAAACTATGACAACACAGAAGTCTTTGGCGACAGCAGAAAAGTGATTGGCTCAGATGGTAAAGAATTTAAAGGATATGGATTTTTCATCCACAAATATCTTTGGGAAGAGTATAGAAAATTTGGCGTTGGCCACGGTCACGACCTAGCTGACTTTGACACTTACCACAGAGTAAGAGGTCTTAGATGGCCAGTTGTCGATGGTAAAGAGACTCAGTGGAGATTTAACACTAAATTTGACCCATACGCTAAAAAAGCCGCTCCAAATGATAAATTTGCATTCTACGGCAACAAAAACGCAGCCCTTCCAACAGGCGATCTAAAAGGTGTGAAAAATCAAGAGAAAACTCCTCTTGCAAACAAAGCAAAAATTTTCTTCCGCCCTTACATGGATCCATGCGAGATGCCAAGCAAAGATTATCCATTCTGGCTATGTACTGGCCGTGTTCTAGAGCACTGGCATACAGGTACGATGACTATGCGTGTTCCTGAGCTTTATAGAGCCGTCCCAGAGGCGCTTTGCTACATGCACGAAGATGACGCTAAAAAGCTTGGCGTGCTTCAAAATGAGATCGTTTGGGTCGAGTCACGCCGCGGCAAAGTAAAAGCAAGAGTAGATCTAAAAGGTAGAAATAAGCCGCCAGTAGGACTTGTCTATGTGCCTTTCTTTGACGAAAACGTATTTATAAATAAAGTCTGCCTTGACGCTACTTGCCCTATCTCAAAAGAGACTGACTATAAAAAGTGCGCGGTTAAAATTTACAAGGCGTAAAAGTGGCTGATATGGAATTTTCAAGTAGGCGAGAAGCTTTGAAATTTGGAGCTAAGGCAGCGATCTTAGCTCTTGGCGGAGGCTTTATATGGTCACTTAGTGCCAAAGCCTCACCGCTTGTACTTCTTAGACCGCCTGGTGCGAAAGCGGAGAAGCAGTTTTTGAAAAGCTGTATTAGGTGTGGGCTCTGCGTAGAGGCCTGTCCATTTGACACGCTAAAACTTGCTACTCTTGAAGATGGTATAAGCGTCGGTACGCCTTATTTTGAGCCTAGAAAAATTCCTTGTCATATGTGCGAGCATATCCCTTGCGTGCCAGCCTGTCCGACTGGGGCACTGGACGCAAATTTAGTTAGCACAGCTGGCAAACTAGACATAAACAAAGCCAAAATGGGCGTTGCAGTGGTCGATATGAAAAACTGCGTGGCATACTGGGGCATACAGTGCGACGCTTGTTATAGATCTTGTCCGCTCATAGATAAGGCCTTGTATCTTGAGTATCGCCGCAACGAAAGGACACAAAAGCATGCCTTTTTACTACCAGTAGTTGATAGCGATATCTGCACAGGTTGTGGCGTGTGCGAGCGAGCCTGTATCACCGAAAAAGCAGCCATTACCGTGCTAAACCGCGAAGTTGTGCTTGGTAAAGTTGGCGATAACTACGTCAAAGGCTGGGTAAAAGAAGATGAAAGGCGCGTGGATGATGCCAACAGCAAGATAAAGCTCGACATCAAAAAGGCGACTGAGTATCTAAATGGTGGTGAGCTATGAAATTTTTAATCTTAAGACGAATAACTCAAATTTCTATCCTAGTGCTATTTATCCTAGGAAATGTTTATGGAGTTAAGATACTTAGCGGAAATTTAAGCTCATCTTTGCTTTTTGGACAAATTTCACTAAGCGATCCATTTGCGGTGCTTCAAATTTTACTAGCAGGCTTTAGCGTAGGCATAAATGCGATAATCGGCGCTATCATCGTCTTTGCATTTTATGCACTCGTCGCTTCTAGGGCATTTTGCTCGTGGGTTTGCCCAGTAAATTTACTAACCGACATTGCTTACAAGCTAAGAGAGAAATTTGGCTTTAAGGGTGAGAAAATTTTAAACGTAAGTAAAAATTTGCGCTACTACTTGCTAGCGCTTGCTCTTGTCTTAAGCCTTGCTCTTTCACTGCCAGCTTTTGAGAGCATTAGCTTTGTTGGTATCATTCAGCGTGGCATCATCTATGGCTCAGTTAGCGCCATTGGCATCGCCCTTGGCATAGTGGCATTTGATATGTTCGTGCTAAAGCGCGGAATTTGCTCACACGTCTGCCCGCTTGGTGCATTTTATGCGGTGATATCAAAATTTGCACTCATCAGAGTAAAACACGACGCAAATGCCTGTACAAAATGCATGAAGTGCAAGCTCGTCTGCCCAGAGGTGCAAGTGCTAGATATGATCGGCAAAGAGAGCCGCGCAGTTAGCTCAAGCGAGTGCATAAGCTGTGGTAGATGCATCGACGTTTGCGGCGACGGGGCGTTAAATTTTAGTATTAGAAATTTAAGGAGAGAAAAATGAAAATGAAAATAATGGCGCTTGGAGCACTATGCGCTGCCTTTTTAGCGGCATGTGCATTGAATAATCCAAGCATTAGCGATTCGCAAATCGGCCTTAGAAATGTCGATTTGTTAGACGATAAAGACGTTGTTTTAAAAGACATCAACTATACAAAAGAGCCAGCAGGTATGGCAAAGAGATTTGACAGATCTTTTGAAAATGCACCTCCATTTATCCCACACGACACTGAGGGCTTGGTGCCGATCACAAAAGATTCAAATATGTGCGTAACCTGCCACATGCCTGAGTTTGCAAAAGATAGCGGAGCAACTGCGATCCCAGCTTCTCACCTTTATGACATCAGAAATAAAAAAGATCTTGCAGGCAAGCTTGATGATGAGAGATATAACTGCACAACTTGCCACGTCGAGCAACAAAATGGCGTAACTCAGCTTGTTGGCAATAAATTTAAGCCTGACTTTAGAGACAAAAATGGCTCACATAAGTCAAATTTACTAGATGTTTTAAATGACGGCGTTAAGTAATGCAAAGCAGGCGAGAGCTTTTTAGCAAAATTTTGGGGGCAAAACCTGCTCCCAAATTTATAAATCCACCATTTTTTAGCGGTGAATTTGACTGCGCTGGCTGTGAGGCTAGCTGTGTAAGTGCCTGTGAAAAAGAGCTTCTTAGCTTTGAAAATGAAAGAGTTGTTTTTAAAGTTAAAAAGCTAGGCTGTGACTTTTGCGAAGAGTGTGCGAAGGCTTGTCAAAGTAGCGGTCACGTGACACTAAGCTTAAACTCGCCAAAGAGCATAAACGCAAAGGTTAGCATCAATGTCGCTAGCTGCCTGGCGTGGAATGACACGATTTGCTACAACTGCCTTGATGCTTGTAAATTTAAAGCGGTTGAGTTTCTTGGTGTTTTTCGCCCTATAATCAATCAAAATTGCGTGAGCTGCGGCGAATGCTTTGATGTTTGTTTTAAAAATTCGCTTGAGATGGAGGCTTTATGAGAGTTTTGTTTTTTCTTTTTTTCTTGTTAAATTTTATCTTTGCAAATGAGATCACAACGCCTATTAAAGAGATAGAAACTAGTGCAAATGTGCTTAATACCACGCTGATAAATGGCAAACTTTTTATCGCAACTGATGGTGGCACGGTTGAAATTTACGATCCAAAAGAGTCTAAATTTGATGAGATCATTAAAATGGATGATATAAAAACATATGTGAGCGATCATGAGAGGCCAAAAATTTTAAATGTCGATGAGCTAAATGGCAAGGTACTCATCCTAAGCGAGGGTGACTACGCTACAAAGGTGCTTTATATAAGAGAAAATGGGCAGATGAGAAGCATAAAAATGGCTAATCAAGCGATAAAAAAGGCTCTATTTTTAGATGATGAGCATATAGCACTTGCCTCGATCAGCAATGAAATTTACTTTTTAAACCTAAAAAGTGGCGAAATTTATGATAGCTTTAAGATATCAATCGCAATGCTCTCAGACATGGAGATAAGCGAGGACAGAGGCACGCTAGCGATCGCTTGCGAGAGTGGTAAGGTCTATTTTTACAACGTTCGCACTAAAAAGATGGATAGAATTTTAGATATCCACACTGATAATATCTACGACATCGCTTATAAAAATGGCGTCATGATAAGTGGAGGCACCGACAGGATCGTTGGCATCTTCTCAGCTGGAACGCTAAAAAAGATAAATACTGGCTTTTTGGTTTATGGCGTGGGGCTTAGTAGTGATGGCAAGATCGCTGCATATATGAGCGATGAGATGAGCGATGTAAATTTAGTTGATAGTGCTAGCCTGGAAAATATCGCGATGCTAAAAACTGGGCAAAGCACGATAAATAGCATAGTTTTTATAAGCGACAACGAGGTCGTAACCTCTGCTTATGAGAAGAAAATTTTATTTTGGAGAGTTAGATGAATATTTCAAGCCTGATAGTCTATACGGATAATAAAAACGAGAGCGTAAAAAGCGAGATAGGCAAGCTAAAAGAGTGCGAGATCATCACTGACGCAGAAGATAGGATCGTGGTGGTTGTTAGCTCAGAGAGCATAGAAGATGAGATCAGAGTTTTTAAGATGATAGAGGGCATTAGCGGTGTGGTGAGCGTTGCGATGGTTTATAGCTACCAAGAAGACGCTCAGGAAAATAGAGAAAGGCTTGAAGCAAACGGCAAGATAAGTGAAATTTTAACAAGCGATGATGTAAAAGCCGAAGATATCGCATATGGCGGTAGCGTGCATTATAAGGTGAGGTGAAATTTAACTCCATTTTGGTTTGAAATTTAATCAATATGTTGATAGGTTTTGTAAATTTTTAAATTTTACTCGGTCGCTCTAGCAACTTATTAAATTTAAGCTCTTGTCTCCCTTTTTGATAAATTTACATCTCAAAGCAAATTTTAAACTTTCACTCACCCCTAAGAATTGACTACTAAAATTTGGCTTCGCTTATCGCTTAGCTCAAATTTTAGAGTCGAAATTACTCGCTCATGAAATTTTAAAATTTGTAAAATAGCTTGATTAAATTTGTAAATTTCTTTTTATTCAAATTATTCAAAAGGAAGACAAGGGGACTTAAATTACGAAGCCGTCCCCTTATCCCCCTTTTTAAATCCCCCAATCCCCTCGCACGTTAGAGGTGCATGCAATTGTGCTAAAGCACTGCATGCATTTTTGTTTTAGCTTTTTGATTATTAAATTTAAAGCAGTTGGATAAAAATTAAATTTAAAAACATACAAACCCCAACCCAGCTTAAACCAGGTTGAAATTTATGAAGATTTATGAAGCAGTTTGAATTAAAATTTATTCTTTCTTACTTCGCTTACTATTGTCTTAGCCATGTTATCAACATCGCTTGTTACTTCGTTTGCTTGGTTTGCAATTACCACATTCTCTTTTGTTAGATTATCTATTTGAGCAACTGATTGATTTATCATGTTTATGCCTTCACTTTGCTCTTTTATAGATTCACTCATCTCATTTATTGATTGAGCTAGGACATTTGTATTTGCTTCTATCTCACCAAGTGATTTTTGAGTTCTCTCAGCTAGTTTTCTAACTTCATCAGCCACGACGGCAAAGCCTCTACCATGCTCTCCAGCACGTGCAGCTTCTATTGCAGCATTAAGTGCTAGAAGGTTTGTTTGATCTGCTATATCTCTAATGATAGTTATGATGTTTTTGATCTCATCACTTTGTCTTATAACATCAGCTGTCTTTTGAGATATGGCATTCATTGAGCTAGACATTTGTTCAACTGCAGCAGCAGATTCTTGTAAGCTATTTGCTTGAGTGTTTGCTGAGCTTGCTACTTTTGATACTGAGCTAGCTAGTAGTTTAGCTTTTTCTTCAAGCATCTTGGCATCATTTAAATTTGAGTTTAGCATAGTGCAAATTACTTCACCCATATTTGATACTCCAAGTATCATAGCCTTTAGGTCAGCCTCTAGCTCTTCATTTATCTCAACCTTTGCTGTAAAGTCATTTTTAGTATATGAGCTAAGAACATTTGTTATGCCCTTTAAATTTGCCGAGATAGATGTAAAGAATTTATTTAGTAGCTCTTTTAGCTCATTTAGCGATGGGTTGTTTGGAGTTGAGCTTATCTTTGCTCCAAGGTTTCCTTTGATCATTAAATTTGCTACCTTATTTAGCTCATCTATCATAGTGCTATCTTTTTTGATGCCAGCTACGACTTTATCGATGTTCTCATTTATCGCTTTACTCATCTCGCCAAATTCGTCATTTGATCTTACCTCTAGCTTGCTTGGTGCTTTTGCTTCGTAAGTTACAAATTTAAACACATCATCAAGCTTAGACTGGATGGTTTTTATAGGGTTAAGAGACTTTTTAAGTAAGAAATAGACAAATGCTGAGAGGATAACGATAAATAGCACTGCTAGGATTAGCTGGATCTTTAGGAGGGGCATAGTATTTGACGTAAATACATCTTTTTGCATGGCAGAGATAGCTAGCCAGCCACGATCGTTTAGCTCTATGAAGTCAGCATATCTCTCTTCGCCTTTTGAGTTTTTATAAGCAATAAGGCCATTTTCATTGAAGTCTTTATTTTTATATCTTTCAACCAGCTTTGTCGTTGTAGCATTTTCTTTGCCAACTAGCTCTTTATTAGGGTGGATGATGATCTTGCCATCTTTATCTACTACGTAAGCATAACTATAATCAGTCTTGCTGATACTCATGATCTCTTCACTGAGGCTTGAAATATCAGCATTCATGGCAGCGACACCTTTATCACCGATAGGTGCTGAAAATGCTATCATTATGGCATTTGAGCTTGATGATTTATAAGGATCAGAAAAAGTTGCTTTTGCGCCTTTTGCGATCTTATACCAGTCTCTTGTTCTTGGGTCGTAGCCATTGTCTTTTGGCATCTCATTCTTACCATTTGAGCGGTACATCGCACCATCGCTCTCATATCCAACAAAAATTCTCTCTATCTCAGGCGATACGATTAGCTTTGTCGTGCTTAAAATTTCATTTATCTGGCTTCTATCCTCTAGCTTTCCTAGTCTTTGGGCGATGCCATTTGCGGCATGTGTATTCTCGTCAAAAAATGTATTCATAGCGTTTTTTACATCTTTTAAAATTTGACGTTGAGATTGGATGACTAGCTCGATGGTTTTGTTTTGGGCGGTGTAGTAACTAGCGGCTGACATAGCCACAAACGATATACATAGAGCAACTATTAGCATTAGTGCTATTTTATTGGTGATTGACTTCACACGAATTCCTTTACATATGATTTACATTATCGCAATATCGGCTAGTTTAAAAAGAATTGTATAGCTGTTTAAGAAATTTTTTTAAAAAATAAGAAATTTTGATCTACAAGATAAATTTATGGTCTATCTTTTATCAAATTTAAGAGATTTTCTTTGATATTTTCACTAGTTAAATTTGAAATTTCGCTGTAAAAATTTCCATCTTTATCTAGTAGATAGATAGCAGAGCTGTGAGCGACAGAGTAGCCCATAGCAGAGTTTTTAAGATGCACTTTTTGGTATTTTACGCCGTAGTTTTTAGCGACTTTTGGCAGATCGTTTAGCTTTAGTCCGTCTGCATCTTTGTAGAAATTTTTAGCCATTAGGGTTAAATTTTCAGGTGTGTCACGCTCAGGATCAAGGGTGACGAAAAGTAGCTCAAAGTCGTCTCTTTTTAGTTTATTTAGCTCATCGCCCACAAGAGAGAGCGTAGTAGGGCAGACATCGGGGCAGTAAAGATAACCAAAATATATCGCTTTATATTTGCCGTTATAGTTTTTAAGGCTCACTTCGCCATGCTCTGAAAGCGCCTTAAAATCATACTTGTTTGGCTTTATAAAAAGCATCGCAAGACCAGCACATATTAAGATTATTATTAAGCCCCAAAGTGTCTTTTTCATCATTTGCCCTTACATTTTTAGATCGAGATCGACAAAAAATCCAGTATCTTTTTCGCCATCAAGCAGCTTAAATCTATATCTCATAAGATCGACCACACAAGCACTTAGCACGACTTGGGCTATTAGGTTATCGCCCCTTTGATCAAGTCTTGCCTTTATAGAACCCATGTTCATATTTATGCCATCGATTACAAGATTTGGATCTTTTAGTCCTAAATTTTTGCCATTAATGATCTTAAAGCTAAACGGCCTCATCGCAAAGATCGGTCTTGGCGAGATGTCTATCTTTAGCTTAACGCCATTAAATTTCACCTCGCAAGCATCTTTGTTTAGATCGCATTTTAGAGGGTCAAGCGATGTATTTACATCGGCAAATTCAGGCGGATCCTCTTTGCTTACCATAAATTTATGACCTATCCAAAAAGCGCCTGCCACGATAAATATGAGTGAAAAAATGATTAGAATTTTTTTCATTATTTAAAGTTTTTAGTTACTCCGATATTATCAAGCTTGATGCTCTCGCCGTTGCTAAATTTAAGCTCCAGATCAACCTTGTCGCCATCTTTTATGGGCTTATTTAGATCCATAAGCATGATGTGAAGACCGCCAGGCGCTAGCTTTGTCTCACCATTTTTTGGGATAACAGCGTCCTCAACTTGAACCATAGCCATCATGCCATTTTCCATCTTGTGAGTGTGAATTTCAGTGCTTTTGCAAACACTTGAATGAACGCCAACTAGCTTTACATCGGCATTTGAAGCATTTTTGATATTCATGAAAATAGCGCTGTTGTTTGTGCCAGGCTTTGTGTCTCTTGCTCTAACATTTTCTAGGCTTATATCAGCCGCCATAAGAGTAGATGCCGCAAGTAATGCACCAAAAACAAGTTTTTTCATATTTTTTCCTTTATGGTAAATTAATAATGGTTTTCAGATTATACATATAAAGAAACTAAAATTCCCTTTAAAATTTAAAAATTGAAATTTTTTAGGTTATAATTACGCACTAAATTTTACTTTTTGGGACACTTCACTTGAAAAAGATACTATTTTTCTTCATCGCGTTAGCGCCTTGTCTTTTTGCCCAAAATTACGAAGAAATTTACTTAAAAAATGGCCCATCTGCCGTCATAGAAGCCATTGAAAAAAATATTTTAAGTAAGGACTACTGGCTAAACAAGCTCAAAGACAAGGACGTTAGATACGGATATTACGACAACGAGATACTTCTAAGCGTGGTTGATAAGACTGACAAAGAGCTTGAAGTCATCTCTTATAAAGACGGAGTTACAAAAAAACTCTTTAGCTCAAGCGTCATCGTTGGTAAAAATGGCGATAAACTGCTTGAGGGCGACCTAAAAACGCCAGTTGGCGTCTATCAGCTCACGCGTAGATTTACGCCAAACGACAGATATCTTGGCCCACTTGCTTTTTCTCTTTCATATCCAAATTTACTTGATAAACTTGCCAAACGTAATGGCAGCGGCATCTGGATACATGGCTATCCGCTCGATGGTCAAAGGACAGATGAGCTAAAGACAAAAGGCTGCGTAGCTATGCAAAATGACATCTTGATGAAATTTGACGAAGTTATAGACCACAAAAAAACGCTCGCTTTTATCTACGAGGACAAGCGCCCAGAAGCAAGCGTGAACGACATAGCGGTGATCATCTCTGGAATTCTTAACTGGAAGAAGACTTGGAGCGAGAGCGACATCGATAGCTATTTGAAATTTTATGATAAAGATTTTGAGCGATATGACGGCATGAGTTTAGAAAATTTTAAAAATATGAAACGAGCGATCTTTTCTAAAAAAGAGAAAAAACATATCGCTTTTTCAAATTTTCTCATCACACCTTATCCAAACCTTAAAAACGACAAGCTCTTTCGTGTGAGTTTTTATGAGGATTATGCTGCTGATACGCATAAATTTGCAGGTCAAAAGACCCTTTACGTCAAGCTTTATGGCGATGAGATGAAAATTTTTATAGAGGAGTAGAAGTGGAAAAATCTCAAGAAGTTAAAGAGAAGATAGAGAAAATTTTAGAGGCGAGGTCTGCATTTTTTGCTGAGCTAGACCGCCAAGTGCCAAAGAAAAATGGCACTGACGTCTTTGACTTTAGCAAGGTCAAAGAGGCTGATCTAAAAGAAATTTACGCTAAATTTTATGCATTTGACTACAACGTAAGAAAGCTCTTGCCTGACGTTTATAAAGCTTATAATGTGAATTTCAATGTCTGAGATACGCTTAAACAAAGCAGCCTATATCCACAATCTAACTAAAATTTGTGACAAAGCTGGCGGAAAAGAAAAAGTGATCGTCGTGCTAAAAGATAACGCTTATGGGCACGGCGCAAGGCTCATAGCTAGCGAGGCTAGGAAATTTGGCATAAAAAACTGCGCTGTAAAGAGCGAATTTGAAGCAAATGAGCTTGCTGATATCTTTGAAAATATCTTGATCCTATCGCACATCGCAACAGGCGATGAGAGCGCTAAATTTACCTACGCCATAAACGACATAGACGCACTTTTAAAGATAAAAGAAAATACAAAAATCAACCTCGCCATTGACACTGGCATGCATAGAAATGGGCTTGATATAAGCGAGCTTGATTATGCATTTGAAATTTTAGCTAGAAGAAATTTAGAGCTTCTTGGCGCTTATACTCACTTTCGAGCAAGCGATGAGCTAAATGCTGATTATTTCGTGCAAAGAGAAAACTTTAACGCCGCAAAAGCGAAAATTTTAGCTCTTTGCGATGAATTTGGCTTTAAAAAACCGATCTTTCACTCTCACAACTCAGCCGCCCTCGAAAGAGCGAGCGAGATAAAAGATGAGATGGTGCGCGTGGGCATCGCTCAGTATGGATATGCTCAGTTTAATAGCTCTTTAAATTTAAAACCAGTGCTTTCACTTTGGGCAAAGCGCGTTAGCAGGCGGGTCTTAAAAAGTGGTCAAAGCGTGGGATATGGGGCTAAATTTATAGCAAAAGATGATATAAACGTCGCTACTTATGATCTTGGATATGGCGATGGACTGCTAAGATATAGCGGAGAGGGCGAGCTAAGGCTTGCAAGCGGCGAGCTGATACTTGGCAAAATTTCGATGGATAGCTTTAGCTGCAAAGATAGTGGCGAGTGGGTTTGTGTCTTTGAGGACGCAAATGTTTGGGCTAACTTTTTTGACACGATAAACTACGACATCTTGGTCAAACTCTCGCCAAATATCACTAGAAAATTTATATAAAGGTAATATGTGAAAAAGATCGTTTTATTAGCTCTTGCAAGCCTTGCTTTTGGTGTGCAAGAGAGTGAGTTTAAAGTCTATGAGCAGATACTAAATCAGCTTGATACAAAGCAGATCCCAGCCTTTGTTGTCCAAACTGCAAAGCCAAATTTGCCAAGCAGGGTCGATGAGATGATCACGCTAAAAGATGTAAGCAGCGACGGGCTGAACATACATGGCGAGTTTGTCTTAAACGAGACCAAGACAAAGAAGCTAAAAGGCTACAACAAAGCTCAAATTTTGGCTTTAAAAGATGAATTTTATCAAAATGGAAAAGAGGCGCTTTGCAACTCAGGCATGGCAAGAGCTGCGCTAAATCGCGGCATCACGCTAAGTGGCAGCTACGGCTTTGAGGGCAGACACCTTTTTGATTTGAAGCTGGATAAGAGTAGTTGCGAGTAGCCATTTTTGCGCTGTTTTTTTGCTCGCTAGCTTTGGCTCTGACGCCAGATATGGCAGCGAAAAATCACGCAACATACTACAAAAAAAAGCTCCCATTTATCTGCACACCGACGCTAACGCTTAATGATATCTTAAACGTGGGCGATACGCTCATCTACAGATATGCCGTCAAACACGCAAGAAAACAAGAGATCAAAAGGCTTGAAGAAAAAGAGCTTTTGGAATTTATCGAGGCTATAAAAAAAGAAAATTTAAGAACCGCCTGCAAGGATAAAGAAATCTTAAATATGCTAAGTATCGGCGTTAGCTTGGATGAAATTTTCTACTCAGAAAACGGCGAACTAATCTTTGAATACACGATAAAAGATGAAGATTGCAAGAGAGTGCAGTGAAATTTGGGGTTAAATTTTAGCTTTTTCGCTTGCAAAGTTGATTAGATTGCTTTGCAAATTTTAAAATTCCATTCACTCGCAAGAATTGACTACTAAAATTTGGCTTCGCTTGCAGCTTAGCTCAAATTTTAGAGCCGAAATTACTCGTTCATGAAATTTTAAAATTTGCTATAAATTCTCTCACACAAATGCATGCAGTGCGCCAGCACTATTGCATGCCACCTCTAACGTGCGAGGGGTTTGGAGGATTTAAAAAGGGGGATAAGGGGATGGCCTCGTAACTCGAGTCCCCTTGTCTCCCTTTTGGATAAAAGTTTTGGAATTTAAAGTTTATATTCTTAAAAATAGAAATTTACTATTTTGCAAATTTTTAAAACTTCACTCATTTACCTTAGCAACTTACTAAATTTAGAAGCGTGATATGCTTGCCAATGAAATTTTAAAATTTGCCTATCTTTATTTAAAATTTAAAGCAAAAACAAAAAATTTTGCCCAAATTTACTAAGGGCTAAATTTTTACATGCCTCTTTTTATCTCTTGCTCTAGTCTTTGAAGCTCAGCTATCCTGTCGCTAGTGCTAGGATGTGTTCTAAAAAGCACGCCAAGCTTGCTAGTTAGCGAGCCAAATGGATTTACGATAAACATATGTGCGCTTTGCTCGCTTGCGTTTTGCATGACGTAAGAATTTGAGTAGTTTTCAAGCTTTCTTAGCGCGCTAGCTAGCCACTCTGGGTGTCCTGTGAGATAGGCTGCGCCTTTGTCTGCCTTGTACTCTCGCTCCCTTGAGATCGCCATTTGGATGATCGTAGCAGCTAGTGGCATCACAACGGCGATGATTAGCATAATTACTGGGTTGGCGTTTCGCTGTGAGTTTTGATTTTGCCCTGCTATGGTGCCTATCTTGGCGAAATTTGCGACCATCGCGATGGCACCAGCTAGTATGGCAGCGACTGAGCCAGTTAGGATGTCGTAGTGCCTTACGTGGCTTAACTCGTGAGCTAGCACGCCCTCGACCTCGTTTTCATTTAAAATTTTTAAAAGCCCCTCGGTTACTGCGACGGCTGCGTGGCTTGGGTTGCGGCCTGTGGCAAAGGCATTTGGCACCTCTTCTGGGATGATGTAAATTTTTGGCATCGGCAAATTCGCCTTTTGTGTGAGGCGAGAGACGATCTCGTAAAGGCCGTGAGCGTTGCTCTCATCGACTGGGATGGCGTTATATCTTTTTAGCACGAGCTTGTCGCTGAAAAAATAAGAAAATAGGTTCATGCCAGCTGCCATTAAAAATGCGATCATCATGCCTTGCTCGCCGCCCACATAGCCACCAACAGCGATAAAAACTAGCATTAAAGCAACCATTAAAAAAGCGGTTTTGAAAATTTCCATTTTTGTCCTTATTCTTTTATAGCATTTGGCAGGATCGCCGCGTCGATCTCAAATTTCGCAAGCTCACAAAGGCTTGCTTCACTTTCTATCAAAACAGCGATAAGTGCGTCAAATAGGTAGTTTTGCGCAACTTTTGCCAGATCTTTTGCTAGCGTAATATCGGCAATAATAAATTTTGCTCCAGCGGCATTTGCAATGATAGCTTCGTTGATGTCATTTGCGATGATGCTAAAGCTTGCTCCAGCTTCTAGCGCTCTTTTTATCAAATTTCTATCAAATTTAAAGAGATTTTGCCTGCCGCTTGAAATTTCATCTTCACTTTTGCAAAGAAATAGCGGTTCAAATTTGATCAGCTCATCACCCAAAATTTTCATCTCTCACCCTTTATGCACTCTTTACAGATGTATTTTCCGTCCCTTAGCACCATTTGGTCGATGTCGCTAAAGACACCGCATTTGCTGCACTCCTCGAAGTTACTGGTGCTTATCTTGTCGCTTTTTTTTCTATTTTTAAAAAATATGATGTAAATCGCAACCAAAATCGCTACAAAAAGCAAGTATTTCAACGTATCTCCTCTTGGTTTTTGAGATTAAAATATATGTAGTTTCTATTCTTTTCATTATAAATTTGCGCGTCGATGCCTGAAATTTCCTCCATGACGCTTGAGCCCTTGTAGATGAGGAATTTGGTGTTTTCATCATAAAATCCGTCGCAAATTTTTATAAGCTCTTTCGTCTTGCTAAGCGCCCTTGAAGTGATGAGATCAGCTGTAAATTTATCTGCAAGCTCGATCTTTTGGCTATGAACTTCTAAATTTTGCAAGCCAAGCTCGATCTTAGCGTAGCTTAGAAATGATGACTTTTTGGCTATCGGCTCAAAAAGGTGCCACTTCGTTTGCGGCATCGCAAGTGCTAAAAATATCGCTGGAAAGCCAGCTCCGCTACCTACATCGATCGCAGTTTTGGCACTTAGGTCAAAAATCTCAAGCGGTTTTATGCTATCAAGCACCTGCTCGCTTATATCTTTATAGTTGCTTAAGCTATGAACCTTGTTAAATTTAGCAAAAATTTGAGCGTAAGCCTTTACCTTTTCACTAAATTCAGCTGGCAAGCAGAGCTCATTTTTCATCACAAGATGTGCCCCATTTGCTCTTTTTTGACCTTTAAGTAGCCTTCATTAAATTTATTTGGCTTGATGACGATAGGCACGCGTTTTACGATCTTTACTGAGCTTAGTCCGTGAAGTTTTAATGGGTTATTTGTGAGTAAATTTACCTCTTTTATGCCGTAGTGATTTAGGATAAAATCGACCACTTCATACGTCCTCTCATCAGCCTTAAAACCTAGCTGGTGATTGGCTTCTATCGTATCAAAGCCCTTGTCTTGCAGACTGTAAGCGTTTATCTTATTTAAAAGCCCGATATTTCTGCCCTCTTGACGCAGGTAGATGACCATGCCGCCATTTTCTTCGATATATTTTAGACTCGCTTCAAGCTGATCGCGACAGTCGCACTTTAGGCTTCCGATCGCATCGCCAGTTAGGCACTCAGAGTGAATTCTAAGATTTACGACTTCGCTCAAAGGCTCTTTGTAGATCACGAGGTGCTCTTTTGCCCCTTCTTTGAATGCTTGAACCTTATAAGTGCCAAATCTTGAGGGTAGATTTGCGGCGTTTGAAATTTCTATTTTCATTTTAAATTTACTCCAACTGTGCTAAACTAGCTAAAAATCACGCATTTTAACAAAGAAAAGGCAAAAATATGTTTAAACGTTTTAGAAGATTAAGAATAAATCCAGCTTTAAGAGACATGGTAAGAGAGACTAGCCTTAGCGTAAATGACTTCATCTATCCGCTCTTTGTGGTCGAGGGCAAAGGCGTTAAAAACGAGATTGCTTCGATGCCAGGCGTCTATCAAATGAGTATCGATGAAATTTTAAAAGAGTGCGAAGAGATAGTAAATTTAGGCATAAAATCGATCATTTTATTTGGCATATCAAGCCTAAAAGATAGCGTTGGCAGCGACGCACTAAGCAACAACGGCATCATCGCAACTGCGCTTCGTGCCATAAAAGATAAATTTCCAAATTTAGTAGTCGTCACCGATCTTTGCTTTTGCGAATACACAGACCACGGCCACTGCGGCATAATCGATCATGTACATAACACGATCGACAACGACGCAACGCTTGAAATTTCAGCTAAACAAGCCTTGATACACGCTCAAAATGGCGCCGACATGATCGCACCAAGCGGCATGATGGATGGCATCATCGCAACGCTAAGAGAGAAACTTGATAACAATGGCTTTGAAAATTTACCAGTGATGGCGTACTCGACTAAATTTGCCTCAGCTTACTACGGACCATTTCGTGACGTGGCGCAAAGCGCTCCAAGCTTTGGCGATAGAAAGAGCTACCAAATGGACAGCGCAAACCGCCTTGAAGCTATAAATGAGAGCTTGCAGGACGAGGCACAGGGTGCAGATATCTTGATGGTAAAGCCAGCGCTTGCCTATCTTGACGTCGTTAGAGAGCTAAGAAATTTAACACTTCTGCCACTTTGCGTCTATAACGTAAGCGGCGAGTACGCACTGCTAAAAGCTGGCGCAAAAGCTGGCATCATCGACTATGAGCGCGTTATGATGGAGACCTTGATCGGCTTTAAAAGAGCAGGGGCAAATTTAATCATCACCTATCACGCAAAAGAAGCGGCTAAAATTTTAAGGGGCTAAGATGAGGCACTTTTTGACGCTAAATGACTTTAGCAAAGATGAAATCGAGCAGATGATAAATTTAGCTCGCAAAATCAAAAAAGAGGCGAAGGCTAGAGAATTTAAGCCATATCTTAAAGACCAAAAGCTTGCGATGATATTTGAAAAAAGCTCGACTAGAACGAGAGTTAGCTTTGATGTTGGCATGCATGAGCTTGGCGGATATGCGCTATTTTTAAGCAAAAATGATATACAAATAGGCCGTGGCGAGCCAATCCGTGACACCGCTAGAGTGATAAGCAGGATGTGCGACATGGCTATGCTAAGGGTTGATCGTCACGAGACACTAGAAGAATTTGCTAAATTTTCAAGCGTGCCAGTGATAAACGGGCTAAGTGATAAATTTCACCCAGTTCAGCTCATGGCGGACTATCTAACCATGCTAGAATTTAGCGCAGGAGAGAAGGTCGCATATGTAGGAGATGGCAACAACATGACTCACTCGTGGCTCATGCTAGCTAGCAAGCTAGGACTTGAGCTAAGAGTCGCCACGCCAAAAGGCTACGAGGTGGACGCTGAAATTTTAAAAATGGCTAATGAAAACGCAAAAATTTCAGGTGCGAAAATTTTTATCACAAATGATATAAAAGAAGCGGTAAATGGTGCCGATGTAGTGACTACGGACACTTGGGTATCGATGGGTCAAGAGGCCGAGAAAGAAAAGAGGCTAAAAGACTTTGCTGGATACTGCGTGGATGAAAATTTGATGAGTTTAGCTAAAAAAGATGCGATATTTTTGCACTGCTTGCCAGCTTACAGAGGCTACGAGGTGAGCGAGGCGGTCTTTGAAAGGCACGCGGATGAAATTTTTAGCGAGGCGGAAAATAGACTTCATGCGCAAAAAGGCGTGATGGTCTGGTTAGATGAGAGAAGAATATGAGTGAAGAGAAAAATATATATGATGAGATAGATGAGATCGGTAATAACCTTGGGTTAAGCGAGCCTGAAAAAACGGTCTTTGAGATAGTTTCAACGAAAAATCCAAACGAGCACATTTTAAATTTAAAAAGTGGCTCTTGGGACTCGAAAGAGCCGTGGTTTGGCATTGATGAAAATCAAAATTTACACACGGTCATTTCTGTACAATCGCTCTCAGCTTTAATAGAGGCCTTAAAAGAGTCACAAAAAGAGAATTTTGACCTAAGGCTTGAAAAGACGATCTGGCAAAATATACCGGTTGATTTTAGCGATGTTTGGGTGGTTGCGATGGATGAGATCAAAAAGATCGCTCACGATAAAAAGAGCAGGCAGTTTAACATCGACCTTGATAAGCTGGTAAAAAATATCAAAAAAGAGCATCCAAATTTATTTGTAGATATAAAAGAGATGATCCAAATGGCAAGGAGCAGGGCAGATGATTGATTTTAGTGCGTATGTGAAGTATTCAAGGCCAGGGCCAAGATATACGAGCTATCCGACAGCACCGGAGTTTAGTGATAAATTTAGCTATGAGGCTTACGTAAAGGAGCTTGAAAACCGCGATAAAAAAAGACCGCTTTCGCTTTATTTACACCTGCCTTTTTGCAGGAGCGCTTGCTATTTTTGTGGCTGTAACGTCATCTACACGAGCAAAGAAGACCGCAAAGAGAGATATATAAGATATATAGAAAAAGAGCTTGAAATTTTAGCTCGCCACCTAGATACAAGCACTGAGGTCTTGCAGATGCACTTTGGTGGCGGTACTCCGACATTTTACAATGCCGCTCAGCTTGATGAGATCATCAAACTTATCAAGGCTAAATTTAAAAATTTCTCAAAAGAGGCTGAGATAAGCTGCGAGATAGACCCGAGATTTTTGACAAATGAGCAGCTTGATGTGCTCATATCTCACGGCTTTAACCGCATAAGCTATGGCGTGCAGGACTTTGATGAGAAAGTGCAAAAAGAAATTCATAGAATTCAGCCTTATGAGATCACTCAAAATGCCGTAAAAATGGCTAGGCAAAAGGGTATAAAATCAATCAACATGGACCTGATCTACGGCCTGCCATATCAAAGTCTGGAGAGCTTTAAAAAGACGCTTGAGCTTGCTCTTACACTTGATCCTGACAGGCTCGCAGTATTTAACTACGCTCACGTGCCGTGGATAAAAAAGTCGATGCGTAAATTTGATGAGACAACCTTGCCAAATCCAGAAGTGAAGCTTGAAATTTTAAAATTTACAGCTGAGTTTTTAACTAAAAATGGCTACAAAATGATAGGAATGGATCACTTTGCAAAGCCAAATGATGAGCTTTTTGGCGCTTTGGCAAATGGTACTTTGCATAGAAATTTCCAAGGATATACGACAAAGGGTGGCGCTGATCTTATCGGCATAGGCATCACAAGTATCGGTGAGTGCAAAAGACACTACGCGCAAAATCATAAAGATATGGATGAGTATGAAAAAGCGATCGATAGCGGAAAGTTGCCATACGCAAAGGGAATTTATCTAAGTAATGAAGACTTGCTTAGAAAAAGTGTGATCATGAGTTTGATGAGTAATTTTGGGCTTAATATCAAGGCAGTCGAGGATGAATTTCATATAAATTTCTTTGAACATTTCAAAAATGAGCTTGAGGAGCTAAAGAATTTAAGTGAATTTGTCGATGTTACGACAGATAAAATCAGCGTAAATGAGACAGGAACGCTGATAATACGAAATATTGCAATGTGTTTTGATGAGTATCTTAAGAAAATTCCTGAAAATTTAAGGCGATTTTCTAAGACGATATAAAAATTATTTTTTTGTCATAAGGTATTTAAAATACGTTTAATATTTCTTGGTGTATAATTCGCACTAAAAGTCGAGCCAAAGCTTGACAATAAAAAGGTAAAAGGATCTAGTTATGAAAAAGATGTTAGCAATTAGTGCTTTGGCCGCAGCAACGTTGCTGTCTGCTCAAGATGTCCCTTATAGGATTTTTCTAGCTTCATTCGCTCAAGATGATAGCGCTGCTAGAATCGATAGTGCTGTTAGTAAAGTAAACAGCAAAATATCAGATAGCAGACTAACTACTGGCGTTTATGAAGTTGGTGGAAGAAAGTTTTTATATGTTGATACAACTCCAGTTTCTGAAAATGAAGCTAATGAGTTGTTAGCTAAAGTTCAAAATGAGTCAGGTTATAAAGATGCTTTAATGAGAGCTAAGTCACCTGTAACAAATGCTCAGTCAGCTAAAAAATCTAATATAGAGCAAACTATATCAGCAGAGCCTAAAGCAGCAGCTACAGCACAAGCTGATGATAGCGTATTGACTTTGGATCAAGTTGTAAAAACTATTTTAAATGAAAACCCAAGCTTAAAAGCTACAGAATTTAACTACTTACAAGTAGGCAAAGACCTAAAAATAGCTAAAAATGCCTACTATCCAACACTTGATGCAGCTGCTAGAGTAGGATATGAGAGAAAACGTCTTGATGATGGCATCTCAACAAGAAGAGGCGATGGCAGAGTATCTGGCGCATCTTTAACTTTAGTTGAAAACCTTTATAATGGTGGTGCTGATAAAAACAGAATCAACTCTCAAAGTGCAAGACTTGACTCAGCTGCTTACACAGTAGCTCAAGCTGCAGATAGACTAACACTAAGCGCTGCAAATGCTTATCTACAAGTTCTTCAAACAAAGAGAATTCTTGACATTGAAGAAGAAAACGTAAAAAGCCATGAAGAAATTTATAGCCAGATCAAAGATAGAGCAAGATCAGGTTACGGCGTAGCTTCTGAAGAGAGACAAGCTGGATCACGCTATACTTTGGCTCAATCAAACTATATAGCTGCTAAAAATAACTATGAAGACGCACTTTCTACATTTGAAAAACTATATGGAAGAAAAGTTGCAGCTAAAAATCTAGTAATGCCTGAATTTAACCTGCCATTACCAAGCACTAAAGAAGCTGTTTATGACAAAGCTGTTCTTTGTAACCCAACACTTCTAGTTCAAAGATCAAACATCGCTATGGCAGAATCTGTTGTAAAAGAGAAAAATGCACCATTCTTACCAAAACTAGATCTTGTTGTGTCAGGTGCTTATGATCACTCAAATGTTTTATATGATGATTATGAAGAGCAAACATTTGATGCTCTTTTAAGACTAAACTACAACCTTTACAACAAAGGTAACGATAAGCTAGATAAAGAGAAGAGCCAACTTGCTGTTCAACAAGAGCAACAAACTATGGATAACCTTGTAAGAGAGCTTAAAGAGTCTTTAGAATTCTCATGGCAAAACTATGTTCTTAACCAAGAGAAAATGGGCTACCTAAATCAACACGTTGAGTATGCAAAAGCTACACTTGATGCTTACCAAGATGAGTTTAGAATCGGTCGCCGCGACCTTATCAACCTACTTGATGCAGAAAACGAGTACAACACAGCTTTAAAAGAGATCGCTACAACTGAGACTGCACTATCTTATGCAAAATATAGATTGCTAGATAACATGGGTATGGTTTCAGATAGTTTTGAGCCAGGCTTTGCTAAGAGGTATATTCAAGGCGCTTGCAGTATTCAAAACGACTTAAGATAAAAATTTAAAAAGTGATGACCATGAGGGTCAAAGCAAAATTCTGGACGCTTACTTTAAGCGTCCTTTTTTCGTTATTAGCATTAAATGCTGTCGGGGATTTTATAAAACAAACAACGATAGCAAAGGTGGCTAAAATTTATGGAGAAGATGCAAGAAGAAGGGCATCGGCATTAAATTCTTTAATGACTTCATTGCAAGATGCAACCGAACAAGAGAAATTAATAAAAGTAAATGATTTTTTTAACTCTTTTAGGTGGGTTGATGATATGCAACTTTGGCATAAAAAAGATTACTGGGCTACCAGAATGGAATTTGTAGGAAAAGGCGCTGGTGACTGCGAAGACTACGTTATCGCAAAGTATTTCACCCTAAAGCAACTTGGAATTCCAACTCAAAAATTATACTTCACATACGTTAAAGCCTTAAGATACAACCAAGCACATATGGTTTTGGCATATTATGATACACCAAAGTCTATTCCATTAATTTTAGACAACATAAATGGTAAAATAAAAATCGCAACGCAAAGAACAGACCTCGTGCCAGTTTATAGTTTCAACGGTGATTCGCTATACTTGGCAAAACAAGAAGGTCTTGGTCAGGCAATACCAGGTGGAAATAAAAAACAAAATCCTAAGTGGATGGAACTAATAGATAGGATAGGAAAAGAGGATTTATGACGCTATTTAAACAGATTATGATCGCTGTGATAGCTTTTGGCATCGTGATTTTTATGGCTGTTGGCTACTTAAATTTTAAGAGCCTAAATGGATACATCAACGACCAGCTCGGTGAAAACGCAAGACACACAGCAAACTCACTTGGACTTGCTTTAAAGCCGATTGTCGATCCTGAGGATATGTCTTTGGCACAAACGATGATAAATTCTATGTTTGATAGCGGCAGATACAAGCTCATTAAGCTTGAAGATGTCGATGGTAAGGTGCTTATAGAAAATTCTCAACAAACTATTGTTAAAGATATCCCTGAGTGGTTTTATAAGATCGCTAAATTTGAAGCTCCAGTAGCAACAAGTGAGATCATGACTGGCTGGGCAAAATTTGGCACACTCTATGTTCAAGGTAGCACGGCACTTGCTTACAATGAGCTTTACTCAAACTCAAAAAATATTTTTAACTTTCTAGCTTTAATGATCATCATCGCTCTTATCGTGGCATTTTTCGCCCTAAAAGCGATATTTAGACCACTTGTTAAGGTGCAAGATCAAGCTGAAGCGATACTTGATAATAAATTTATCATTCAAAAGAGAATTCCATTCACAACCGACCTTAAAAAGATGGTGCTCGCCATGAACTCAATGGTTAGCAAGGTTCAAGACATCTTTGAAAGAGAGGCGGCTACACTTAGCAAGTATCAAGAGCTTTTATATAAAGACTCTATGAGCGGCACTTACAATAGAAGATTTTTTCAAACTAAATTTAGTGAGTATTTAGCGAGTGAAGAGTATTCAAGCGGTGTTGCTTCGCTTGTTAGCTTTAAAGATCTAGCAGGGCTAAAAGGCGTTCTTGGCTTTGAAAAATGGCAAAGTGTCATCATAAAAATAGCTCAAATTTTACAAGAAAAATCAACCGAAAATGACCAAAATGCGATCGTTGCAAGGCTAAATGACAACGATTTTATCTTGCTTTCTTACGGTAAAAACTCATCAAATTTCTCAGCTTTAGACGATAAGATCATGGCTGAGTTTAAAAAACTCTATGCAAATTTCTCTATAAACGATAGCGAATGCCCAGTCAATGCTGCTATTGTCGAGTACTCGCCAAGCACTGACATGAGGACGCTACTTACATCAGCTGACGTCACTTTGGCTAGTGCAAGACTGGCTGGCTGCTTTGCTTGCAAAGAATTTAATGCAAATCAAAACACCCTAGTCATCGGCAAAGAGAAATACAAAGAGCTTATCTTTGACTCTATAAAAGAGGATAAATTTAAATTTGCAGCTCAAAAAGTAGTTGGTTTTGACTCAAACTTTGAGCAGTACGAACTCTATCTAAGGCTCGTTGATAGTGAGGGCAAATGGCGCATGGCATCATACTTTATGCCAATGGTAAATGAGCTAAATTTAGGTGCGATGCTTGATCTTCATATCCTAAATAGGATCGCTAGAATTTTGCCTGAAAATATCTTGCCTCAAGGAAGCTTGGCGATAAATTTAGGAAAAGAGATATTAAGTTCGGATGAAAATTTCTCAAAACTTGAAGCCACGCTTAAAAAAATCGCTCAAATTTCAAAGTCTAAGAACTATATAGAAATTCCAAACAAAGACGATATTAGTATCGAAAGTATAGTTAGACTTACTAAAAAATTAAAAGAACTCGGCTTTGGTTTTGGATTTGACCACTTTGATCTTAATGCAAAAGGCATTGAGAAGTTAAAAGAATTTAATCCAGACTACGTAAAGATCCAGTCGAGCGTCTTAATCGACTTTTTAAGTGATAAATCAGGAGCAAATACAAAACAATCACTAGATGTTGTTTTAAGCTCAAAAGATATCATATTGATTGCGATTGGTGTTGAGAGTGAAGAGCAAAAGAGTAAGCTAATTGAGCTTGGCATTAAAAATATGCAAGGAATTTACATAGATGAAATCAAAAATATTGGATGATAGATGCATAGCGATAAGATAAAAGACGAACTGCTTCAATGTTTGGTGATCTTTACCAAACTTCACAATAACCCATATAGTGCCGATGCTTTGACTATCGGTCTGCCTGTAAAAGATGGCGAAGAGATCGAGCTTTTTTCACTAAAGAGCTCGAAGTCTTTATTTTCTCGTGCAGCTTCACGTGCTGGCTTTGCATCGACGCTTGTCAGAAAAGATCTTGATCAAATTTCGCCTTTAGTTTTGCCTTGTATTTTGATGCTTAGAGGCAAAAAAGCTTGCATCCTGCAATCTTTCAGTGAAGACAAAAAGATGGCAAACATCATCACGCCTGATCTTTCAACTGGCACTAGCACGATAGAAACAAGCAAGCTAAAAGATGAGTATCTAGGCTATGCTTACTATCTAAAACGCGAATTTGTCCCAGAAGATACAAGCTCGACAAAGCTTATTGACGCTGGCAATGATCACTGGTTTTGGGGCACTTTAAAGCGCTCTAAGAAAATTTACTTTGACGTCGTGATAGCAAGCTTTATCATAAACTTATTTGTCCTTGCAAGCCCGCTCTTTACGATGAACGTCTATGACCGCGTTGTGCCAAATAACGCAGTTGAGACACTTTGGGTTCTAGCGCTTGGCGTGAGCGTCGTTTATGGCATCGATCTATTTTTAAAATTTGTTCGTTCATATTTTCTTGAGATCGCAGGCAAGAAGAGTGATATCATCATGAGCTCAATCCTCTTTGAGCGCGTCATGGATATGAAATTTAGCAACAAACCAAAATCTGTTGGTTCATTTGCTAGCAACTTGAAAGAATTTGACACAGTTAGAAATTTCTTCTCATCTGCGTCGCTTGCTGCCATTGTGGATCTGCCATTTGCGTTAATCTTCTTGATAGTTACCTACTTTATAGGAAGCTACCTTGTGCTTGTGCCTATCGTTATTATGATAGCTATTTTGTGCTACACATTTTTTATAAAAGATCCGCTTCAAAATGCGATCAAGAGCACATTTGAAGCTTCAGCTATGAAAAATGGAATTTTGATAGAGAGCCTTAGTAGCTTGGAGACCATTAAAACTCTTGGTGCTAGCGGTCACGTGCAGTGGAACTGGGAGGAGGCGACTGGCGAGATAGCAAACAGAAGTATCAAGTCAAAGATCATCACTACTTCAATCACAACCGTGACTTCATTTTTGGTTCAGCTAAACACTATCGCTATCATCGTTCTTGGTGTTTATATGATACAAGATACGCACCTTACTATGGGTGGTTTGATCGCTGCTGTTATGCTTAGCTCTCGTGCGATCGCCCCTATGGGTCAAGTAGCCTCACTAGCTGCAAATTTCGAGCAGACAAAGACAGCTTACCAAAGCCTTAGCAAGATCATGCAGATGCCAGTTGAAAGACCTGAGGGCAAGAAATTTGTTAGAAGAAATTCTTTTGATGGCAAGATAGAGTTTAAAAACGTTAGCTTTACTTATCCAGACACCACAAAAGGCTCACTTGATAGGATAAATTTTGTCATTCAACCGGGTGAGAAAGTAGGCATCATCGGTAGAAATGGCTCTGGTAAGACAACCTTGCAAAAGATAATCCTAGGCCTTTACGCACCGACTGAAGGCTCAGTGCTAATTGATGGTATCGATATAAATCAAATAGACCCAGCTGATCTTAGAAGAAATATCGGCTACGTGCCACAAGATGTTGTGCTATTTAAGGGAACGGTTAGAGAAAATATCGTTCAAAAAGCTCCATACGTTGATGATATGCAGATCATCAAGGCTGCAAAAGTGAGTGGCGTAGACGAGTATGTCAATGCTCACCCGCTTGGTTTTGATATGCCTGTCTTTGAAAGAGGCGATGGCATTAGCGGCGGTCAGCGTCAAAGTATAGCCGTGGCTAGGGCATTTTTGCTTGATAGTCCTATCATCTTGCTTGACGAGCCTACAAATTCGCTTGATAATACAGTTGAGAGCAAGCTAAAAGCAAATTTAAAGGTAAATACCGTAAATAAAACTATGATTTTAGTAACTCATAGAACATCAATGCTCGATCTTGTAGATAGGCTCATAGTGATGGATAACGGCAAAATTTTACTAGATGGTCCAAGAGACGAAGTTTTAGCTAGACTTAGTGGGAAGTGATTATGCAAGAAGATATAAAAAATCAACAAAATGAAAATTTAAAGTCAGACGAAAAGCCGGTTCAAAAAAGCGACATAAAAGAGCAAGAGAGTGCTGGAGATCAAATTTTAAATAGCGTAGATGGCATCAAGTCAAACATCCAAGCTAAAAACTACGATGCCTATGACTTAAAATTTATGTCAAGCCTCTCAGAAGCGGTTTTGGCAAAGGCTCCATCAACCTCAAAAAAGATACTTTATGCAGTTAGTATAACTGTATTTTGGCTACTTTTATGGGCTTCGTGGGCACAGATAGACGAGATAACAAGAGGTAGCGGCAAGATCATCCCATCAGGTAAAAACCAAGCGATACAAAACCTTGAGGGCGGTATCGTAGATCAAATTTTTGTAAAAGAGGGCGATGAGGTTAAAAAAGATCAGATCCTCATCAGGCTTGATAATAAAAATTTTACAAGTAGCTACGGCGAGTCAAAACTAAGACTTGATGAGCTTCAGGCTAAATTTATGAGGCTTGATGCTGAGGCAAATGATAAAGAATTTGACTACAACGAAACAAGAGATGCGAACAATAGCAAAGCTGTAAGATACGAGATAAGCTTGCATAACTCAAACATCGATCACCTAAACGAGCAAATAGGAATTTTAACAGAGCAAATTCACCAGCGCCAAAGTGAGCTAACCGAGCTTAGAAATAAAATTTCTCAAACTCAAAATAGCTATAACCTTGTTTTAAAAGAAAAAGCGATCATGGAGCCTATCTTTAAAAAAGGTCTTGTTAGTGAGGTCGAGTATATCCAGCTTCAAAGACGTGTAAATGACCTAAAGGGCGAGCTTGACGCATCTGTGCTTGCCGTGCCAAGGGTCGAATCAACCATAAAAGAGGCGAAAAATAAGATAGAAGAGGCAAAGCTGGCGTTTAAAAATAATGCAAAAAAAGAGCTAAACGAAGTCTCTGCTGAGATCGCAAGGATAAACGAGTCGCAAATCAGCCTAAGCGACAGGGTTGAAAGAACTTATGTAAGATCTCCGGTAAATGGTATCGTTAGTAAGATGATGGTGCATACCGTCTCAGGCGTTATCAAACCAGGTGAAAATATCGCTGAGATCGTCCCACTAGAAGATAAGCTCATCGCTGAGGTAAAGGTTAAGCCAGCTGACGTTGCGTTCTTGAGACCTGGACTTGATACGATGGTTAAATTTACGGCGTATGATTTTAGTATTTATGGCGGCTTAAAAGGCAAAGTAACACAGATCAGTGCCGATACCGAGACAAATGAAAAAACAGGCGAGAGCTACTATCTAGTCAGGATAGAAACTGAGAAAAACTATCTTGGTAGCGAAGAGAAGCCACTTAGGATCAAGGTTGGTATGATAGTTTCAGCTGATATCATCACTGGTAAAAAGACGATACTTGACTATCTGTTAAAACCTATCTTAAAAGCAAAACAAAACGCTTTAACGGAGCGATAATGCAAAAGTCGGCTAGCTTTGAGCAAAATTTTAGCGAATATCAAATTTCAAGAGCAAAGTTGGCTGAGGAATTTGTCATTGTAAATGATGGCAAAATATGCGATCTAATCGGAAGAGGGGTCGTTAAATTTCTCTTTAAAGACTGTGAAAAAAGCTTTGATGAGATGATAAATTTAAAAAGAGAAGAGCACATCAGCTTAGCTGGGCTAAAGATAGAGGATGAGCTAGTAAGCAGCATCAAAATATCAATTAGTGGCTACGATGAAAGCAGCGATAGCTTGGACTTTGATCTAAATTTACTATCTCTTAGCGTGCCATATAGATATGCTATATCAAATGGTTGTTTTGAGATGAGTATCTTTTTAAAAGAAGACAAAGAAGTGGTTGAGAAATTTTTATCCACTTTTAGTTATAAATTTGAGGCAAATAGTGGCAAGGAACGCTACTTGATCGTTTTCGTAAATGAGTCAAAAATTTACGAGCAAACCTATATGTGATATAAGGAAATATGATTATGAATGTGGTTTTTTTTACTCAAAATGGTTCGCTTAATAATCTTTGGCGAGGGTATTTTTCAGATGAAGATGTAAAATTTACTCACAACAAAAAGGATTTTTTTGCAAATTTAAACGACGAGGTTGATATCGTCGGTATCGATACAAATGCTTTTAAAGATAGCCTTGATGAAAATATTAAAACCATTCATGAAACTTTTCCAAATATAAAATGTCTAATCCTTGCAAACGAACCAAAATTTAGTGAAGGCAAACATCTGCTAGCTCTTGGCGTCAAAGGATATGCAAACTCACACATGAGAAAAACTCACTTTGAAGATGCCTTTGAGACGATTTTAAATGGCAAAGTTTGGCTTTATCCAGAATTTATCCAAGCGATGATCGGAGAGCTAACTGGCTCATATATAAATAATGAAAGTGAAACTTTGGAGAAAAAGTCTGATCTAAGCGAGCTTAGTTCACGCGAAAAAGAGATCGCAAACTTAATCTACCAAGGTCTAACAAACAATGAAATTTCAGAGCAAACAGGCATTACTTTAAGGACAGTAAAGGCGCACACCACGTCGATTTATAGCAAACTAAATGTGAAAGATAGAATAGGTCTTGTACTTTTGATGAAGCAGCTACATGCGTAAAATTTTGCTTCTTTTTTTTGTCTCTTCTCTTTTTGCAAATAATTTTGAAATTTCCCCAAAAAATATATCTCAATGTAAAAATCAAATTTGCAAAAATATCCTAAATCACTATGCAAATTTTATGAAAAAAATAGAACACGAAAGCTTTATAAGAAAGCTAGAACTCATAAATTCATACTTAAATTCCTTAATGCCAAGATATGATGATTTTTACAATACAAATGTCGATGTGTGGAGTACTAGGAGCGAGTTTTTAAGGCGAGGTGGTGGAGACTGCGAAGAGTATGCGATATCAAAGCGTGATAGCCTAAAAGATCTTGGTGTAGATAATCAAAAATGCCTTCTAGTCGTTCAGGAAAAAAATACGAAAAAATATCATATGGTGCTAGCTGTTTGGGAAAATTTACACAAAGAGCCTTTGATACTAGATAATCTAAGCTTTAGAGTTTTGCCACTTTCGAAGCGTTATGACCTTGTGCCAGAGTATTGTTTGATGGATGGAAAATATTTTAAGATAAAAAAAGATGGCATAAATTTAGAGCCAGTAAATATAAGAATGCAAACTTACGAAAATTTGATAAAAAAAGAAAAAGAAGAGAAATTTTGGAAGAATTAATCTTCCAAGTCGATGTCTATTTTTTCAACATTTGTTGTAATATCTTTGGTATTTTTCTCAATGTTGTGTTTATTTTTCTCGATTAGTGATCTGTTTTGACCTATAAGGTCTCTATTTTCTTTGATGCCATCACTGTTTTGCTCGATCATCTTACTTAGCGTCGCTATCTTTTTTTCATAGCGGATCATCAAGAAGTAGATCACGTAAATTAGCAGTAAAATTACCGCCCAAGGTAAAAATTGCATATTAAATCCTTTGTAATTTTTCGTAATTATAGAAATTTTAGCTTTTAAAAAAAATAAAACTATGAAAATATGAAATTTTATATATGTAAAATTTATCTTCGATTTTTGGTAAAAGTGGCTCAGTCTAGCAGGTATTTTTAAAATTTTTTATAAAATTTATAGGTTTTAATTACAAAAAAAATTAGATAAAATATTTTTCAAAATCTCCTTGACTTTTATTTTATTTTGGGCTATAATTGCCACTTCACAAAACAGGTGCTGGTGTAGCTCAGTTGGTAGAGCTACTGCCTTGTAAGCAGTGGGTCGGCGGTTCAAGTCCGTTCACCAGCTCCATTTTGTAACAGTGTTTGACCAGAAAATACCAAAATAACTTATTAATGTTTAAGGTGAGATACTCAAGCGGCCAACGAGGGCAGACTGTAAATCTGCTGACTATGTCTTCCGTGGTTCGAATCCACGTCTCACCACCATTGTTATGCGGGAGTAGCTCAGTTGGCTAGAGCATCAGCCTTCCAAGCTGAGGGTCGCGGGTTCGAGCCCCGTTTCCCGCTCCAAAATTTGGGAAAGTAAACTGGGAGCTGTATCTAGATTTTACTAAACACAGTTATTCCATCTTTATTTTCATGAATTTTTAGTTGTTTGTATGTTGATTAAAATCATCTCAGCCAAGCGTTTTTCGCTCATATGGCTCAGAGGTAGAGCACTTCCTTGGTAAGGAAGAGGTCGCGGGTTCAAGTCCCGCTATGAGCTCCACTGGTTTATATGATTTTATATTACTATACGAATTTGAATTAGATAAAGACACATATCATAACGGAGGAAAAGATGGCTAAAGAAAAATTTTCACGCAACAAGCCACACGTAAACATAGGCACTATCGGTCACGTTGACCATGGTAAAACTACTTTAACAGCTGCAATATCTGCTGTTCTTTCACGCAAAGGTCTTGCTGAGCTAAAAGATTATGATAATATTGATAATGCTCCAGAAGAGAAAGAGCGTGGTATTACAATTGCTACTTCACACATTGAGTATGAGACAGAGAAACGTCACTATGCTCACGTTGACTGCCCAGGCCACGCCGACTATGTAAAAAACATGATTACAGGTGCTGCTCAAATGGACGGTGCTATTCTAGTTGTTTCTGCAGCAGACGGCCCAATGCCACAAACAAGAGAGCACATCTTGCTATCTCGCCAAGTTGGTGTTCCTTATATCGTTGTTTTCATGAACAAAGCAGATATGGTTGATGATGCTGAGTTACTTGAACTAGTTGAAATGGAAATTCGCGAACTACTTAACGAGTACAACTTTCCAGGTGATGATACTCCGATAGTTTCTGGTTCAGCACTTAAAGCTCTTGAAGAGGCTAAAGCTGGTCAAGATGGCGAATGGTCAGCAAAAATTATGGAACTAATGGATGCGGTTGATAGCTATATCCCAACTCCAGTTCGTGCTACAGATAAAGATCTTCTTATGCCAATCGAAGATGTTTTCTCAATTTCAGGTCGTGGTACAGTTGTAACAGGTAGAATTGAGAAAGGTGTTGTTAAGGTTGGTGACACAATAGAAATCGTTGGTATCAAACCTACACAAACAACAACAGTTACTGGTGTTGAGATGTTTAGAAAAGAGATGGATCAAGGTGAAGCTGGCGATAACGTTGGTGTTCTTCTTCGTGGTACTAAAAAAGAAGACGTTGAACGTGGTATGGTTCTTTGCAAACCTAAATCAATTACTCCTCACACAAAATTTGAGGGTGAGGTTTATATTCTAACTAAAGAAGAGGGCGGTCGCCACACTCCTTTCTTTAACAACTATAGACCACAATTCTATGTAAGAACAACTGACGTTACTGGTTCTATTACATTGCCAGAAGGTACAGAGATGGTTATGCCAGGCGATAACGTAAGAATTTCTGTTGAGCTTATCGCTCCAGTTGCACTTGAGGAAGGTACTCGTTTTGCTATCCGTGAAGGTGGTAGAACTGTTGGTTCAGGTGTTGTTTCAAAAATACTTGGTTAATTTATAAAATTATGCCAAAGGGGAAACCCTTTGGCTTTCTATAAGGAATATATATGAGAATTAAAATCGGTTTAAAATGCTCTGAGTGTGGTGATATCAATTATACTACTACAAAAAACAGCAAAACCACTACAGATAAGGTTGAGCTCAAAAAATATTGCCCAAGATTAAAAAAACATACTGTTCATAAAGAAGTTAAGTTAAAAAGCTAATTAAGAATAAGTAGCTATTAGGGCAATAGCTCCAACGGTAGAGCGCTGGATTCCAAATCCAATGGTTGGGGGTTCGAATCCCTCTTGCCCTGCCACAATTAAGGTTAAGATTATGGAAAAATTTATAAATTATATAAAGCTATCTAAATTGGAAATAATGAAAGTTATCTTTCCTACTAAAGAACAAATTAGAAATGCTTTTATTGCAGTTTTTATCGTGGTCGCTGTTGTTTCACTTTTTTTAGCTCTTGTTGATGTTATTATGTCCTTTGTTCTTTCTAAAGTTATATAGAGTAAGGAAAAATAATGTCACATAAATGGTATGCTATACAAACTTACGCTGGTAGCGAAATGGCAGTAAAAAGAGGAATTGAAAATTTAGTTAGAGATCACGGTATTGAAGATCAACTAAAAGAAGTTATAGTTCCTACAGAAGACGTAATAGAGATAAAAAACGGTAAGCAAAAAATTAATGAAAGAACTCTTTATCCTGGATATGCTTTTGCATGTTTAGATCTTGATACAGCTCTTTGGCATAAGATTCAGTCTTTGCCAAAGGTTGGACGTTTTATCGGTGAGGCTAAAAAGCCTACACCATTGACTGAAAAAGATATAAATACTATCTTGGAGAAAGTTCAAAAAAGAGCGGCACCAAAACCTAAAATATTTTTTGAGGATGGTGAAAGCGTTCGCATAACAGAAGGTCCTTTTGCTAACTTTACAGGTATCGTTGAAGAATACGATATGATACATGGTAAGCTTAGACTCAATGTTTCTATTTTTGGTAGAAGTACCCCTGTTGATATTTTGTATTCACAAGTTGAGAAGATAATTTAAGGAGCAAGAAATGGCTAAAAAAGTTATAGGTGAAATAAAATTACAAATTGCCGCAACAAAAGCAAATCCTAGCCCGCCAGTTGGTCCAGCATTAGGACAAAAGGGCGTTAATATTATGGAATTTTGTAAAGCCTTTAATGAAAAAACAAAAGATATGGTTGGATTTAATATCCCAGTTGTTATAACAGTTTATGCGGATAAAAGTTTTACATTTATCACAAAGCAACCACCTGCTACAGATCTTATTAAGAAGGCTGCGGGTATAACAAAAGGAACAGATAATCCTTTAAAAAATAAAGTAGGTAAATTAACAAAAGCTCAAGTTTTAGAAATTGTTGAGAAAAAACTTGTTGATTTGAATACAAATGATAAAGAGCAAGCAGCTAAGATTATCGCTGGTTCAGCTCGTTCAATGGGTGTCGAAGTAGTAGACTAAAACCTTTACCGTCAGGTTGATTTTCAAAAGACGGAAGCAATTTATATGCGGAGAAATTTATGGGAAAAACTAGTAAGAGATTTCAAGAATTGCTCAAAAAAGTAGAGCAAGATAAAATTTATAACCTTAGCGAGGCTATCGATACAGTTAAAACTCTAGCTTCTGCTAAATTTAATGAGACAGTTGAGATTGCATTAAAATTAAATGTTGATCCAAGACATGCAGATCAAATGGTTCGCGGTTCTGTTGTTTTACCAGCTGGTACAGGCAAAGTTGTAAGAGTTGCTGTTATAGCAAAAGATGCTAAAGCTGATGAGGCAAAAGCTGCTGGTGCTGACATAGTTGGTGCCGATGATCTAGTTGAGGATATCCAAAAAGGTATAATGAACTTTGATGTTCTTATAGCTACTCCAAATTTAATGGGTCTTGTAGGTAAAGTTGGTAGAATTTTAGGACCTAAAGGTTTAATGCCAAATCCAAAAACTGGAACAGTTACAATGGATGTTGCACAAGCTGTTAATAACGCAAAAAGTGGACAAGTAAATTTCCGTGTTGATAAGCAAGGAAATATACATGCAGGTCTTGGTAAGGTCAATTTTACTAAAGAGCAATTAAATGAAAATATTTCAACATTTATTAAAGCTATTAATAAGCATAAACCTGCGACTGCAAAAGGTAGATATGTAAAAAATGCTTCATTGTCTTTAACAATGAGCCCTTCTGTAACTCTTGATACTCAAGAAGTTATGGATTTAAAATAAGAATTTAGAGAAATTTATATCTTAGATTGGAGATAGCCGAGGCCATTGGGCTTAATTGATTCGACCCGCTCTGCTTGAAATTACCGGTCGGAAAGGAGAAAAAGTGACACGTAACGAAAAAACTGAAGTTGTTGCAAAATTAGAGAGTGAATTTAAAACTGCTGAAGCTATTGTAGTTTGTGACTACCGTGGTCTTTCAGTTAAAAAACTTGAAGTTTTAAGAAATTCTGCTAAAGAACAAAATGTAAAAGTTCAAGTTATTAAAAATACTCTTGCAAATATTGCTCTTAAAAATTCTGATAAAGTCGGAATGGAACTTAAAGATACAAATATCTATCTTTGGAGTGAAGATCAATTAGCAGTAACTAAAGTAGCCGCAAAATTTGAAGAGTCTAATGCTGATCTTTTCAAAATTAAAACAGCTTATATTGATGGCGAAGTTGCAAGCGTTGATAAAGTTAAAGCTCTATCTAAAATGCCTAGCCGTGATGAGCTTATTGCGATGCTTTTGCAAGTTTGGAATGCGCCAATTCAAAATTTCACAATTGGTTTGAATGCGCTTAAAGAGAAAAAAGAACAATCAGCTTAATTAAAATTAAAAAATAATAAGGATAAAAAATGGCAATTACAAAAGAAGACGTATTAGAGTTTATATCTAATCTTTCTGTACTTGAGCTTAGCGAACTTGTAAAAGAGTTTGAAGAGAAATTTGGTGTTAGCGCAGCTCCTGTAATGGTAGCTGGCGGTACAGTTGCTGCAGGCGGTGCAGCTGCTGCTGAAGAAAAAACAGAATTTAACATTGTTTTGGTTGATTCTGGTGATAAGAAAATCAATGTTATTAAGGTTGTTAGAGCACTTACTGGTCTTGGTCTTAAAGAGGCTAAAGACGCAGTTGAAGGAACTCCATCTGTTCTTAAAGAAGGCGTTAGCAAAGACGAAGCTGAAGCAGCTAAAAAAGAGCTTGAAGAGGCTGGTGCCAAGGTTGAACTTAAATAATTTTTTATTATTTAGGCTTAATATTTCAAGAGAGGGCAGAGGCTCTCTCTTTTTTAAATTTTAGATGCCTTGTAAAAGGCTATACTTTTCTTTCAAAATTACCACGAGGTAGATGCAATGTTAAATAGCTTATACTCAGGAAATCGTCTTAGAGTTGACTTCTCTAATGTCGTTAAAGAGATAGACGTTCCGAACCTACTACAACTACAAAAAAAGAGCTTTGATAATTTTTTAAATCTAAATAACAATCAGACAGAAAGCGGTATCGAAAAAGTTTTTAAGTCGATTTTCCCTATACATGATCCGCAAAATCGTTTGACTTTAGAATATGTTAGCTCAGAGATTGGAAAACCAAAATATACAATCAGAGAGTGTATAGAAAGAGGTCTTACATACTCTGTAAATTTAAAAATGAAAATACGCCTTATCGTGCATGAAAAAGATGATAAGACTGGTGATAAAGTTGGCGTTAAAGATATAAAAGAGCAAGAAATTTTCATACGTGAAATTCCGTTGATGACAGATAGAATTTCATTTATTATAAATGGTGTTGAGCGTGTTGTTGTCAATCAACTTCATAGAAGCCCTGGTGTTATCTTTAAACAAGAGGAGAGTGCGACTGTTGCAAATAAACTTATCTATACAGCTCAAATAATCCCAGATCGTGGCTCTTGGTTACACTTTGAATATGATACAAAAGATATTTTATATGTTAGGATAAATAAGCGCAGAAAAGTGCCTGTAACTATCTTGTTTAGGGCATTAGGATATAAAAAACAAGACATTATTAAGCTATTTTATCCGATACAAAATTTAGTTATTAAAAATAATAAATTTTTAACTCTTTTCAATCCAGAGGATTATCTAGGAAGAGTTGAGTATGATATAAAAAATGAAGATGGAGAGATTCTTCACCAAGCTGGCAAGCGCTTAACAAAGAAAAAAGCTGATAAATTAATCGAAGATGGCGTTAAATTTGTTGAGTATCCGATAGAAGCACTTATAGGTAGATATTTGGCAAACCCTGTGATAAACACAGAAAGCGGCGAAATTTTATATGACACACTATCTGCTCTTGATGAGAATAAACTTGCAAAAATTTTAGCTGAGCATGAAAGTATTGATATTATAAACAACTCTGCTGCTGGCGTTGATGACGCTATCATAAATTCATTTATAGCTGATAATGATATGCTTAAGGTTTTAAAACAAACTGAGGGCGTTGATGATGAAAATGACCTTGCTGCTATTAGAATTTACAAGGTTATGAGACCTGGTGAGCCGGTAGTTAAAGAGGCTGCAAAAAGCTTTGTAAATGATATATTGTTTAATCCTGAAAGATATGACCTAACAAAAGTTGGTCGTATGAAGATGAACCACAAGCTCTCACTTGATGTGCCAGAGTATGTTACTGTGCTAACTAGTGAAGATATTATTAAAACTGCAAAGTATCTTATAAAAGTTAAAAATGGACAAGGTCACATTGATGACCGTGATCACCTTGGTAACCGCCGTATAAGATCGATTGGCGAGCTACTTGCTAGCGAACTTCACCTTGGTTTTGTTAAGATGCAAAAGGCTATCCGTGATAAATTTACAAGTCTAAGCAACAATACTGATGAGATCATGCCTTATGATCTTATTAATCCAAAAATGATCACGGCAACAATCATGGAATTTTTCACAGGCGGTCAGTTAAGCCAGTTTATGGATCAGACAAACCCACTTAGTGAGGTTACACACAAGCGTCGTCTTTCTGCACTTGGCGAGGGCGGCTTGGTAAAAGAGCGTGCTGGATTTGAGGTGCGTGACGTTCACCCAACTCACTACGGCAGAATTTGTCCGGTTGAGACCCCAGAAGGTCAAAATATCGGTCTTATAAACACTCTTTCAACTTATGCAAAAGTAAATGACCTTGGCTTTGTTGAGGCGCCTTATAAAAAGGTCGTCGATGGCAAAGTGACTGATGAGATAGTCTATCTAACAGCGACGCAAGAAGAGGGTAATGTTATAGCTCCAGCATCAACTAAGCTTGATGAAAATGGACATATCGTTGAGGATTTGATCGAGGTTAGAAAAGAGGGCGAGATGATGCTTGCTCGTAGAGAAGATGTTACCTTGATCGACCTTTGCTCTGGTATGATAGCTGGTGTTGCAGCTTCGCTTATCCCATTCTTAGAGCACGACGACGCTAACCGTGCACTTATGGGCTCAAACATGCAGCGTCAAGCGGTGCCACTACTTCGTTCAACTGCTCCTATCGTTGGAACAGGCATGGAGAGTGTTATCGCAAGAGATGCTTGGGAGAGCGTTAAGGCAAAACGTGGCGGCGTAGTTGAAAAGGTTGATAATAAAAACATTTTTATCCTTGGTGAAGATGAAGCTGGTCCATATATCGATCACTACTCTTTAGAGAAAAATTTAAGAACAAACCAAAATACGACATTTTCACAACATCCAATCGTTAAAAAAGGCGATGAGATCAAGGCTAATCAAATCATAGCCGATGGTCCTAGCATGGAAAAGGGTGAGCTAGCTATTGGTAAAAACGCACTAATCGCATTTATGCCTTGGAATGGCTACAACTATGAGGATGCGATCGTTATTAGCGAAAAAATGATACGTGAAGATGCCTTTACAAGTGTTCATATCTATGAAAAAGAGATCGAGGCTCGTGAGCTAAAAGACGGCGTTGAAGAGATAACAAAAGATATACCAAACGTCAAAGAAGAGGAGCTTATGCACCTTGACGAAAGCGGTATCGTTAAAATCGGTACAGAGATCAAGCCTGGTATGATCCTTGTTGGTAAGGTATCTCCAAAAGGCGAGGTTAAGCCAACTCCGGAAGAAAGACTTTTGCGTGCGATCTTTGGTGAAAAAGCTGGTCACGTGGTAAATAAATCACTCTACGCTTCAGCTTCGATGGAAGGCGTTGTTGTTGATGTTAAAATTTTCACTAAAAAAGGCTATGAAAAAGATAGCAGAACAAACAAAGCTTATGAAGAGGAGAAGACACTTTTAGAAAAAGAGCACCACGATAGATTGCTTATGCTAGACCGCGAAGAGATGCTAAAAGTTACAGCGCTTCTTTCTAAAAACCCACTAGCGAGCGATCAAGAGGTAAATAAAAAAGAGTATAAAAAAGGCTCAAAGATCAACAAAGCTGACTTTGAGAATATCAATAGATTTACTCTAAATGCTATCGTAAAGAGCTTTTCAAAAGATATCCAAAAGAAATATGACGAGCTAAAAAATTACTTCCAAAATGAGAAGAAAAAGCTCAAAGAAGAGCACGACGCTAAGATAGAAATTTTAGAAAAAGATGACATTTTGCCAAGTGGCGTTGTAAAACTTGTAAAAGTTTATATAGCTACAAAACGCAAACTAAAAGTTGGTGACAAAATGGCTGGACGTCACGGAAACAAAGGTATCGTTTCAAATATAGTTAGAGAAGTCGATATGCCGTATCTTCCAAGCGGTCAGATCGTTGATATCGTGCTAAACCCACTAGGCGTTCCAAGCCGTATGAACATCGGTCAAATTTTAGAGAGCCACCTTGGTCTTGTTGGTTACCGCTTGGGCGAGCAGATCAATGAAATTTTTGAGACCAAAAAAGGCGAGTGGATAAAAGAGCTAAGAGCTAAGATGATAGAGATCGCAAGCGTTGCTAAGCTAATGGACGCTAAAAAAGCTCTTGGTAAGATGAGTGATGAGAAGCTTCTTGAGTATGCAAAAGATTGGAGCAATGGTGTAAGATTTGCAACTCCGATTTTTGAAGGCGTTAAAGCTGACGAATTTGCAAAACTATTTGAGATGGCAAAGATAGATAGTGACGGTAAAACTGAGCTATATGACGGACGTACAGGCTCAAAGATAAGAGAACGCGTTAATGTTGGTTGTATGTATATGCTAAAACTTCACCACTTGGTTGATGAAAAAGTTCACGCAAGAAGTACTGGACCATACAGCCTTGTTACACAACAACCTGTCGGCGGTAAGGCGCTATTTGGTGGTCAAAGGTTTGGTGAGATGGAGGTTTGGGCACTTGAGGCTTATGGTGCTGCTCATACACTAAGAGAGATGCTAACTGTAAAATCAGACGATGTTGAGGGAAGACTTTCTGCTTACAAAGCTTTAACAAGAGGTGAAAACGTTCCTGAGACTGGCATCCCTGAGACGTTCTTTGTTCTAACAAACGAGCTAAAATCACTAGCTCTTGATGTGGAAGTATATGATGAGGATGAGACAAATGAAACTAACTAATTTAAAACCAGTTGAGATAAAAGAAGAGCATAGACCTCGTGATTTTGAAGCTTTTCAACTTCGTTTAGCAAGTCCTGAGAAGATCAAGTCTTGGAGTTATGGCGAGGTTAAAAAACCAGAAACTATCAATTACCGCACGCTAAAACCTGAGCGTGACGGTCTGTTTTGTGCCAAAATTTTCGGACCGATCCGCGACTATGAGTGCCTTTGCGGTAAATATAAAAAGATGCGCTATAAAGGTATCAAGTGTGAAAAGTGCGGCGTTGAAGTAACAACATCTAAGGTTCGTCGCTCTCGCATGGGTCACATAGAGCTTGTAACTCCAGTGGCTCACATCTGGTATGTAAATTTCTTGCCAAGCCGTATAGGTGCGCTTCTTGGTATCAAGATGAAAGACCTCGAGCGCGTGCTTTACTATGAGGCATACATTGTTGATAATGCTGGTGAGGCTTATTATGACAATGAAAATTCTAAAAAAGTTGAAAAGTATGACGTTTTAAACGAGGAGCAATATCAAAGCCTAGCTTCAAGATATGAAGAAACTGGCTTTAGTGCTAGAATGGGTGGCGAGGTCATCTATGATATGCTAGCTGAGCTTGATTTAACTCAAATTTTAAATCAGCTACAAGAAGAGATGGAGGCTACAAATTCTGAGGCCAAGAAAAAAACTATCGTAAAACGTCTAAAGGTTATCGAGAGCTTTTTAAATTCAGGCAACCGTCCAGAGTGGATGATGATAACAAATTTACCAGTTCTTCCACCTGACCTTAGACCGCTTGTTAATCTTGATGGCGGTAAATTTGCTGTTTCAGACGTAAATGATCTATATCGCCGTGTAATAAATAGAAATAGCCGTCTAAAACGCCTACTTGAGCTTGATGCGCCTGAGATCATTATTAGAAACGAAAAGAGAATGCTTCAAGAGGCTGTTGATGCGCTTTTTGACAATGGCCGTAGAGCAAATGCGGTAAAAGGTGCAAATAAACGCCCACTAAAATCACTAAGCGAGATTATCAAAGGTAAGCAAGGCCGCTTCCGTCAGAATTTGCTAGGTAAGCGTGTTGATTTCTCTGGACGTTCTGTTATCGTCGTTGGTCCAAAGCTAAAAATGGATCAGTGCGGTCTTCCAAAGAAGATGGCTTTAGAGCTATTTAAGCCACATTTGCTTGCTCGCCTTGAAGAAAAAGGCTATGCGACAACCGTTAAGCAAGCTAAAAAGATGATAGAAGATAAGACAAATGAGGTTTGGGAGTGCTTAGAAGAGGTCGTTAAAGACTATCCAGTTATGCTAAACCGTGCTCCGACACTTCACAAGCTCTCTATCCAGGCGTTTCACCCAGTGCTTGTTGAAGGTAAGGCGATCCAGCTTCACCCACTAGTTTGTGCGGCGTTCAACGCGGACTTCGACGGCGACCAAATGGCTGTTCACGTGCCACTATCTCAAGAGGCTATAGCAGAGTGTAAAATTTTGATGCTTAGTTCAATGAACATCTTGCTTCCTGCAAGTGGTAAGGCTATCACAGTCCCTTCACAAGATATGGTTTTAGGAATTTATTATTTAAGCTTAGAGAGAAATGACGAAAAAGGTGCAAATAAAATTTTCTCAAGTGTTGATGAAGTAATGATCGCTGAAGAGGCTAATACTCTTGGTCTTCACGCAAAAATTAAGACAATGGTCGATAATAAGATCATCTTCACAACAGCTGGTCGTTTGATTTTAAGAGCGATACTACCTGATTTTGTTCCTGATAATATGTGGAATAAGATCATGAAGAAAAAAGATATTGCAAATTTGGTTGATTATGTTTATAGAAATGGCGGCCTTGAAGTAACGGCTGACTTCCTTGATAAGCTTAAAAATTTAGGCTTTAGATATGCTACAAAAGCGGGAATTTCTATCTCTATTGCAGACATCATCGTGCCAGATAGCAAGCAAAAATATATCGATGAAGCTAAGAAAAAAGTTCGTGAAATTCAAAAGCAATACGGCGCTGGTCTTTTAACAGATAGCGAGAGATACAACAAGATCATCGATATCTGGACAGATACAAACAACAGCGTTGCAAGCGAGATGATGAAGCTTATCCAAAATGATAAAGGCGGATTTAACTCAATTTATATGATGGCAGACTCAGGTGCGAGAGGTAGTGCTGCGCAAATTCGTCAGCTAGCTGGTATGCGTGGTCTTATGGCAAAACCTGACGGCTCGATCATCGAAACACCGATCATTTCAAACTTCCGTGAAGGTCTAAACATAATGGAGTACTTCAACTCTACCCACGGAGCTAGAAAGGGTCTTGCAGATACCGCGCTAAAAACTGCCAACGCTGGTTACTTAACAAGAAAGCTAATCGACGTTGCTCAAAACGTTAAAGTCACGATGCATGATTGCGGTACGCACGAGGGCGTTGAGATCACAGATATCACAGAGAGCGGCGAGCTAATAGAGAGCCTTGAAGAGAGAGTCTTGGGCCGTGTTTTAGCAGATGATGTGATCGATCCTATAACAAATGAAATTTTATTTAGTGAAGGCACATTGCTTGATGAAGAGAAAGCTAAGGCTATAACAGAAGCTGGCATAAAATCAGTAAGCATTAGAACACCTATCACGTGCAAGGCGCCAAAGGGCGTTTGTGCAAAATGTTATGGATTAAATTTGGGTGAGGGCAAACTTGTAAAACCAGGCGAGGCTGTCGGTATCATCTCGGCTCAATCAATCGGTGAGCCAGGCACTCAGCTAACGCTAAGAACATTCCACATCGGTGGTACGGCTTCTACTGAGCAACAGGATCGCCAAGTCATCGCTCAAAAAGAGGGCTTTATTAGATATTACAACCTTAGCACATACGAGAACAACGGCAAAAAGATCGTTGCAAACAGAAGAAGTGCAGCTGTACTACTTGTTGAGCCAAAGATAAAATCAACAATCGATGGTAAAATCGAGATCGAATATGCTCACGAAGATGTAAATATCGTTATCAAGGGCAAAAAAGAAGAGGTTAAATATACAATCAGAAGAAACGACCTTGCTAAGCCAAACGAACTAGCTGGCGTTAGCGGTAAGATCGAAGGCAAGATGTATATCCCTTATGCAAATGGCGACAAGGTAAAAGAGAATGAGAGTATCGTTGAGATAATCAAAGAGGGCTGGAACGTTCCAAATCGTATCCCTTATGCTAGTGAGCTTAAAATTTCAGACGGCGATCCAGTAACTAGAAAGATCACAGCAGATGCAAATGGTGTGGTTAAATTTTTCATACTAAAAGGTGACTTCCTTGATAGACTAAAAGATATCAAAAAAGGTCACAAAGTAACTGAAAAAGGCTTCTTTGTTGTCGTTTCTGACAAGGACGGACGTGAGGCAGTTCGCCACTACATCCCAAGAAATTCTATCATCCAAGTATCAGATAATGATGCGGTAGAAAGAGCGACAGTAGTCTCACTACCTGAAAAAGATGACAAACTAATAATCGCTGAGTGGGATCCATACTCAACTCCAACTATCGCAGAAGAGGCTGGTGTGGTTAGCTTTGAAGATGTCGAGCCAGGATATAGTGCGACTGAGCAAGCTGACGAGGCAACTGGCCAAAGACGTCTTGTTATCAATGAGTACTTGCCAAGTGGCGTAAAACCAGCGATCATTATCACTACAAAGAGCGGACATTTGATCAAGTATCCACTTGATCCAAAAACTGCTATCTTTGTTTCAAGTGGCGATGAAGTAGCTCAAGCTGACATCTTAGCTAAAACACCAAAAGCTGTTGCTAAGTCAAAAGATATCACCGGTGGTCTTCCAAGAGTTAGTGAGCTATTTGAAGCAAGACGCCCTAAAAATACAGCTATCGTTGCAGAGATCGACGGTGTTGTTAGATTTGACAAGCCGCTTCGCTCAAAAGAGCGCATCATCATCCAAGCAGAAGATGGCACGACAGCTGAGTATTTGATAGAGAAGAGCCGCCAGATCCAAGTAAGAGACGGCGAATTTGTCCATGCTGGCGAGAAACTAACAGACGGACTTATCTCAAGCCATGATATCTTAAGAATTCTTGGTGAAAAGGCACTTCACTACTATTTGATCAGTGAAATTCAGCAAGTTTATCGTCGCCAAGGTGTTGCGATCGCTGATAAGCACATCGAGATTATCGTCTCTCAAATGCTTCGCCAAGTCAAAATCGTCGATAGCGGAAATACAAATTTCATCGTTGGCGACATGGTTTCAAGAAACAAATTTAAAGAAGAGAACGAGCGCATCATGAAAATGGGTGGCGAGCCAGCTATCGCTGAGCCGATCCTTCTTGGTGTTACAAGAGCGGCTATCGGAAGTGATAGTGTGATCTCTGCTGCGTCATTCCAAGAGACAACTAAGGTCTTAACAGAAGCCTCAATCGCTGCTAAATTTGACTATCTTGAAGATCTAAAAGAGAACGTCATCCTTGGACGTATGATCCCAGTTGGTACTGGTTTTTACAAAGATAAAAAGATAAAGATCAAAGAAAACTAATATATTAAGCCCCGCATCTGGGGCTTAAACCTCTCATAAATTTATCCACTTAAATTTGCAAAATTTCAAAATTTACAAGCCGTTAATCAATATTAAATAAAATCCATAACTAAAAATATGTAACGGAGATATTATGAAAAATGTCGATCTTGGACTTTTATTTCTGCGCTTAGGCCTTGGAATTTGCCTTTTTATGCATGGCTTTGGCAAAATTCTACACGGAGTCGGCGGTGTAAAGAGCATTTTGGTTGATGCTGGGCTACCTAGTTTTCTGGCATATTTTGCCTATCTTAGCGAGGTTTTGGCCCCTATTATGATCGCTGTTGGCTTTTACTCAAGGCTTGGCGCGCTCCTAGTTTTTGGCTCTAGTCTTGTCATTTTGTATTCATATTTTGGTTTATCAAATTTACTTGAGCTAACTAATGTAAATGGCTTTAAAGCAGAGCTTATATATCTTTATATCGCTATGTCACTTTGCATCATCTCGACTGGTAGTGGCAAATACGCTATCAAACAAGACTGATCTAAATTTAGCACATATTAGATGTGCTAAATTTTCACACGTTTTGTTTAAAATTTAAATTTATTTTATTTTTTTATAACAATTTAAGTTTCTAGCCTTTAAATTCAAAGATATCTCAAATTTAAAGGACACATGATGAACTCTATAAAAAAAGAGCCTTCGTTTCTGCTAGCCCTTACGCCTATCTTGGTTATGATCGTAGGTCTTGCGCTTGGTGTTGGTTATATGAAACTAAAGGTTGAGCCGATCATTTTGATAGCAGCCCTTGTGGCTGGTGGCATCGCTTGGAGACTAGGATATAGTTGGAGCGAGCTTCAAGAAGGGGTGATAGAGAAAATTTCTAGCTCACTGCCTGCTCTTATGATACTTTGGGCAGTCGGTCTGCTCATTGGCTCGTGGGTATTTTCAGGCACCATCCCTATGATCATCTACTACGGCGTGGATCTTATAAGTCCGCAGTATCTAGTCCTAACTGCTTTTATCATCGCAGCTATCATCTCAACCGTAACTGGCACATCTTGGGGTTCTGCTGGCACAGTCGGTGTTGCCATCATGGGCATAGCTCAAGGTCTTGATGTAAATTTAGCAGCAACTGCTGGTGCGGTAGTCGCAGGAGCATACTTTGGCGATAAGCTCTCCCCGCTCTCAGACACGACAAACCTAGCTCCGATAGCTGCTGGCTCAGAGCTTTATGAGCACATCAGACATATGTTTTATACGACTATCCCAGCAACTATCGTTGCGATAGCGGCTTATCTATTCTTTGGTAGCGAGGCAGCAAGCAGTGGTGCAAATGTTTCAGAGTCGGTTTTGGCACTTCAAGGTCAGCTTGATAAAATTTTTCACTGGAACATCATCTTGCTTTTGCCTGTGCTTTTTGTCTTGGCTGGCTCGGTGCTAAAGTGGCCAACGATACCTGTCATGATCATAGCCTCGCTATTTTCAGTGCTTCTTGGTGTTATAGTTCAAGATTTTAGCTTTAAAAATGGTTTTATCTCAGTGATGACTGGCTTTAACGTCACGATGAGCGGCATTAATATGGAGTTTTCAAAAGATATCACCAAGCTTTTAAATAGAGGCGGCGTGAGCTCGGTAAATTCAACCACTATCCTAGTTATCTGCGCTATGGGCTTTGCAGGTATCATCTCAAAAACTGGCATGCTTACAAAGGTGCTCCACACTATCATGGCGAAGGTCAAATCAACAGCAGGCGTCATCATCTCAACTATCGGCTCATGCCTAACTGTCGCATTTGTCACAGGTAGCTCATATCTTTCTATCCTCATCCCTGGCGAGATGTTTAAAGATTTCTACAAAGAGAAAAATTTAGCAGCCAAAAACCTCTCAAGAACGCTTGAGGACTCTGGCACCGTGATCGTCCCACTCATACCTTGGTCAGCAGCTGGCGCATATATGACAGCCACACTTGGTGTGCCAACGGTAGAGTATTTGCCATGGGCGATACTAAACTACATGGGCGTTGTCTTTGCTATCATTTTAGCACTCACAGGCATCGGCATAGCTAAGATAAACAAGGACGCCAAATGATACTTATAAAAAACGTCAAAATTTACTCGCCAAAATTTATTGGCAAAAAAGATATATTTATATGTAATGGCAAGATCATCTGCATAGCCGAAAATTTAGAGCCAAATTTACCAAATGTAAAGGTGATCGACGCTTCAAATTTCACGGCGATACCAGGTCTCATTGATAAGCACGTGCATATCACTGGAGGCGGTGGCGAGGGTGGCTTTAAGACTAGGGTGCCTGAGATCATGCTATCAAATTTAATAGAAGCTGGCATAACGACGGCTGTTGGCTTACTTGGAACTGACAGCACGACAAGAAGCGTTGAAAATTTAGTCGCAAAAGCACACGCGCTAAACGACGAGGGCATCACATGCTACGCCCACACCGGCGCATACAGCTCTAAAACGCCAACCATAACTGGCGAGATCGAAAAAGATATTGTCTTTGTTGATCCGATAATCGGCACCAAGCTAGCCATAAGCGACCACCGCTCATCAAGTGTAAGCAAAGATGAGCTCGCTCACATAGTCTCCGCTGGCAGGGTGGCTGGTATGATCAGCTCAAAGTCAGGCCACACCACCCTTCACATGGGTGATGGCAAAAAGGGCTTAAATTTGATCTACGAAGTGCTAAATGAGTATGACATGCCGATCACACTATTTCAGCCAACGCACGTAAATAGAAACGAGGAGCTTTTTAAACAAAGCTTTAAATTTATAAAAGATGGCGGGTATATCGACTTTACCTGCATGCCAGGACTTACGCCACTTGAAGCTGTAAAGCGCATCAAAAAAGAAAATTTACCGACAAATAAGATAACCATTAGCTCAGACGGCTTTGGTAGCTACTCTAGCTATGATAGCGACGGAAATTTACTAAAAATAGGCATCGCTAGCGTTAAGAGCCTATATGAAGAGTTTATAAATTTTGTAAAAGATAGTTTTAGTATCGAGGAGGCGTTGCCATATTTTACGACAAACGTGGCAAGAAGTGTGGCCTTGCAAAATAAAAAAGGCGAGATAAAAGAAAATTACGATGCAGATATTTTGCTAATAGATGATAAATTTGAGATTAAATTTGTCGTTGCAAAGGGTGAAATTTTAAAAGATGACAGCGGTTTTATAAAAAAAGGAACGTATGAATAAGTCTAACTTATTAACCGTTATTTAAGCTTTTTTTAAATAAAATTAGGTCTTTTTAATAAATTTAGTTGAAAGGAATTATTGTGCCAACCATAAATCAATTGGTCAGAAATGAACGCAAGAAAGTGACTGTTAAGTCAAAATCTCCAGCGTTAAAAGAGTGCCCTCAAAGAAGAGGAGTTTGCACTAGGGTTTATACTACAACTCCTAAAAAACCAAACTCAGCTTTGAGAAAAGTTGCCAAAGTTAGGCTTACAAGCGGTTTTGAAGTCATCAGCTATATCGGCGGTGAAGGTCACAACCTACAAGAACACAGTATCGTTTTAGTTCGCGGCGGTAGGGTTAAAGACTTACCAGGTGTTAAATATCATATCGTTCGTGGTGCACTTGATACTGCTGGTGTTGCAAAAAGAACAGTTTCTCGTTCTAAATATGGTGCAAAACGCCCTAAAGCTGGCGCTGCTGCTCCAAAAAAGTAAAAAGTTAGGTTCGCAGACGTTGCTTAAATTTGCAAACGTTTGAGTAAAATTTCATAAAAATTTGAAGGAAAAATCAAAATGAGAAGAAGAAAAGCTCCTGTAAGGGAAGTTTTACCTGATCCGATTTACGGAAATAAAATAATCACTAAATTTATTAATTCTCTTATGTATGATGGCAAAAAAAGCGTCGCTACAGAGATAATGTATGGTGCTATTAAAGCTATTGAAAAGAAAAATGCTGAGGTTAAAGGCATCGACGTTTTTAACGACGCTATCGAAAATGTAAAACCTATTTTAGAAGTTAAATCACGCCGTGTTGGTGGTGCTACTTATCAAGTACCAGTTGAGGTTCGCCCAGCTCGCCAACAAGCTCTTGCTATCCGCTGGCTTATAACTTTTGCTAGAAAAAGAAGCGAAAGAACAATGGTTGATAAACTAGCAAATGAGCTTTTAGATGCGGCAAATTCAAAAGGTGCATCTTTCAAGAAGAAGGAAGATACTTACAAGATGGCAGAGGCTAATAAAGCATTTGCTCACTACCGCTGGTAAGAAAGAATTAGTATGGCAGAGAGAAAAACGCCTTTACATAAGGTAAGAAATATCGGTATTGCGGCTCACATTGATGCTGGAAAGACAACTACTAGTGAGAGAATTTTATTCTTCACTGGTATGAGCCATAAGATAGGTGAGGTGCATGATGGCGCTGCTACTATGGACTGGATGGAGCAAGAAAAAGAGCGTGGTATTACTATTACATCAGCTGCAACTACAGCGTTTTGGAAGGGCTATCAAGTAAACCTAATCGACACTCCGGGACACGTTGACTTTACTATTGAAGTTGAGCGTTCTATGCGTGTTCTTGACGGTGCTGTTGCGGTATTTTGTTCTGTTGGTGGTGTTCAGCCACAGTCTGAAACTGTTTGGAGACAAGCAAATAAATATCATGTACCAAGAATTGTTTTTGTTAATAAAATGGACAGAATTGGTGCAAATTTCTTTAGAGTTGAAGAGCAGATTAGAGAAAGATTAAAAGCAAATCCAGTACCTATCCAAATTCCTATTGGTGCTGAAGATAACTTCAAAGGCGTGGTTGATCTTGTAAGGATGAAAGCATACGTTTGGAATGACGAGAAAAAGCCAACTGACTATGTAGAAGAAGAAATTCCAGCTGAAGTTAAAGATAAAGCTGAAGAATACCGTGCAAAACTAATCGAAGCTGTTTCTGAGACAGATGATAGCTTGATGGAGAAATTCTTTGCAGGTGAAGAACTAACTGAAGAAGAGATTAAAAAAGGTATAAAAGCAGGCTGCTTAAGAATGACTATCACACCTATGCTTTGCGGAACTGCGTTTAAGAATAAAGGTATCCAACCTCTACTTGATGCTGTTGTTGACTATTTACCAGCTCCAGATGAGATTGCAGCGATAAATGGTGTTTATGAAGATGGCACTGAAGTGACTGTTGAAAGTACAGATGATGGCGAATTTGCTGCTCTTGCGTTTAAGATTATGACCGATCCATTTGTTGGACAGCTAACATTTATCCGTGTTTATAGAGGAAGCCTTGAAAGCGGTAGCTATGCTTACAACACAGTTCAAGACTGCAAAGAGAGAATTGGCCGCTTACTAAAAATGCACTCAAATAAACGTGAAGAGATTACTGAGCTTTTCGCTGGTGAAATCGGCGCCGTTGTTGGTCTAAAAAGTACTCTAACTGGTGATACTCTTGCAAGCGAAAAAGATAAAGTTATCCTTGAGAGGATGGACTTCCCAGAGCCAGTTATTAGCGTTGCGGTTGAGCCAAAAACAAAAGCAGATCAAGAAAAAATGGCGATTGCTCTTCAAAAACTAGCTCAAGAAGATCCAAGCTTTAGAGTTAGCACTGATGAAGAGAGCGGACAAACTATTATTAGCGGTATGGGTGAGCTTCACCTAGAGATCATTGTTGATCGTATGCTTCGTGAATTTAAAGTTGATGCTGAAGTTGGTCAGCCACAAGTTGCATACCGCGAAACTATCCGTAAGGCAGTTGAACAAGAGTATAAGTATGCTAAACAATCAGGTGGTCGTGGTCAATACGGTCACGTATTCTTACGCATCGAGCCACTTCCAGCTGCTAGTGGATTTGAATTTGTTAATGACATCAAAGGTGGTGTTGTTCCAAAAGAGTATATCCCAGCTGTTGAAAAAGGTTGTAAAGAAGCGCTTCAAAGCGGTGTTCTTGCTGGATATCCAGTTGAAGATGTTAAAGTTACACTTTTTGATGGTAGCTACCACGAAGTTGACTCATCTGAAATGGCATTTAAACTTGCTGCTTCAATGGGCTTTAAAGAGGGAGCTAGAAAAGCAGGTGCGGTTATCCTTGAGCCTATGATGAAAGTTGAAGTCGAGACTCCAGAAGAGTATATGGGTGATGTTATAGGTGACCTCAATAAGCGCCGTGGCCAAGTAAATTCAATGGATGATAGAAATGGTGTAAAAATCATTGCTGCTTATTGTCCACTTGCTCAAATGTTTGGCTACTCAACAGATCTTCGCTCAATGACTCAAGGTCGTGCGACTTACTCTATGGAATTTGATCACTACGAAGAAGTTCCTAAAAACGTAAGTGAAGAGATCATTAAAAAGAGAAATGGCTAATTAGCCAAAATAGGGCAGAGCGATCTGCCCTTTAAAATTTAACTACTTGGATAAAAATTTAAAATATCTTGTAAATTTGTCCTCATAGCTCAGCTGGATAGAGCGCAGAATTCCTAATTCTGAGGTCGTGAGTTCGAACCTCGCTGGGGACACCACTCCTGCTTTAAATACCACCTCATAAAAATCTTTTATAGAGTGCTTTAAATCATTTATATTTAGAATTCTTATTTTTATAAGTAGTTGTGTTTGGCATATAAATAAATTTATTTTTTAATGAATTATTTGTATGACCTCACTATCAATAAAATTTATCAACAAAAATTTTATATATTTAATAATCCATGCTAACATTTCAAAAATTTATTTAAGGAGAGTAGATGAAAAAAATTTTACTTTTAGGAGCTGTTTGTTGTATGTTGTCAGCTGATGTTAAAACTGTTAATATAAGTCCAGATGAGATCAAAAAATATGATCAGATCGTTGATATTAGAACTCCATCCGAATGGCAAGAGACTGGCATCATAGCTGGTGCAAAGACCATCACTTTTGATCCAAGCAATAAGAGTGCATTTTTAGATGAGCTTTCAAAGGCGGTTGATATCAAAAAACCTATCGCTCTTGTTTGTAGAAGTGGTAGAAGAAGCACAGCAGCAGCTGCAGCGATAGATAGCACAGATCTTAAGATTATAAATTTAGATGGTGGCATGAGTAGTTTGATCGAGCAAGGCTATAAAACTACACCTTATAAAAAATAGACAAATCCCTAAATTCTACATTTGACTACAAGATAAATTTATTTTGTAGTCAAAATTTATACTAAATAATAAATTTTATTATTTGATTAACCAGTGATTAACTCTAAGTCAATATAATTTCATCACATTTAAACAATAAAGAAGGAGACAAAATGTCAAAAGTTATTTTACAGTTAAACACAATTCAGGCTGATGCAAATGCACTTTATATTAAATTTCATGATCTTCACTGGAATGTAAAAGGCATCCAATTTTTTAGCGTCCACGAGTATACTGAAAAAGCTTATGAGGATATGAGTGAGATTTTTGATGACGCAGCTGAGAGAGCTCTTATGCTTGGTGGCAGACCTATCGTCAAGGCTGAGGAGCTAGCAAAAGTCGCTCACATAAAACACGAGCCAAAAGAGAGCTACACTCCGACTGAAGTTTTAGAGATCGTTTTGGCTGATTACAAGCACCTTTTGGGTGAGTTTAAAAAGCTTGATGAGCTTGCAGAAGGCGACACAACAACTCAGATGTACGCACAAGATCAAATAGCTAAATTTGAAAAAGCCATCTGGATGCTAAACGCAACACTTGGCAAATAATCACAGCGGGAGCTCTCCCGCTTTACCCTAAATAAATTCCACCTTTTGGCGATATAGTTTTTATAAACTTATAGGAGCCAAATATGCAAATCAGTCAAATAGTAAGCTCATACAACACTTCAAGCGTAAAAGAAAATGTAAAATCAGAAATTTCGCTTCATAAAGATGAAAAAGAGGTTTCTAAAAAGCAGCCTGAGATTTCAAATTTAAGTGCAAAAGAGATCTCAAATAGCTACTTTTTGCAGTATCAAAAAGATATTACTCAAAATGCTAGTTCAAATTTACTAGCTCAAGGTGGTCTAAGCTTTAACGTGCCTGAAAATTTATCAGACATTTTAGCTGGACTTGATCTAGCAGGCATCGGCTACAACGGCAAAGCTCTAGGAGAGCTAAGTAGCGATGAGGCGAGCGAGCTAGTTGGTGAAAATGGTTTTTTTGGCGTCGCAAATACAGCTGATAGGATAGCTGGCTTTGTGCTAAATGGCGCAGGTGATGATGTAGAGAAGCTAAAAGCTGGTAGAGATGGCGTGGCAAAGGGCTTTGAGGATGCAAAGAAAATTTGGGGCGGAGAGCTTCCTGAAATTTCACAAAAGACTATCGAAAAGACCCTTGAGACGCTCGATAAAAAGATCGCCGAGCTTGGCGGTAACGTCTTAAACGTATCGGCTTAAATTTCTTGGGGCTCTCCCAAGAAATTTACATATAGTAATGTAAGCACAAAACTCAAATTTTAAAACTCGCAAATTTTATTTAATCTTAAAAGCTATACTTTGCTCTTTATATCAAGGAGAAAAGATGAAAGCTAAAATTTTACTTCCCTTAGCAGTAGCCACTATGTTTTTGGGATGTTCATTTTTTGATGACAACCCACCAGTCCGCAAGCAACCAAGGCAAGCCACTAAAACTATACCCGCAAAAAGCTCCATTAAAGGTTTCATAAAAGATGTTAGCTATAAAGATTCGAAATACTGCTACGAGATAGTAGCCAGCGATGTGAAAAATCACAAACTAAACAAAGCAAATTTTTGTGCAAACAGATATTATTACGATAAGGGTGATCTTGTCTATGCGACTTTTTACGCAGATAAGCTCATAGACATGCTTCTTATAAAAGAGGGCGGCTCCAGAGGTGCATATAATGGCATAAGAAAACCGCAAAATGAAGTAGTTGTTAAAAGAAAAAATATAAAAACAAATATAGAGATACCAAAAGAGGAGAAAATTTCTTTTTAGATTACCGTTGATTTACTGCTAGCGTATATAATTTCATCAGCAATCAAAACTAGAACTCCTTTTAAGGGGCAAAGCAACGGCCCCTTTTTCTTTTTATATCCCTTTTTTAAAGTCTCATTTTTGAAAGTTAAATTATCAAAATATACCTCTTTTTGGTTAAAATCGGTAAACGATCGGTAACAAAAATGCAAAATTTTATGATTTTTTAAGCTTCATCTTAAAATTTATTGATTATAATCGTCGACACAAAAACCTTAAAAGGAGAAAAAATGAAACTAACAAAAATTAGTTTAGCCGCTTTGGTTGCTTTAGGCGCATTCTCAAGTGTAGCAAGTGCTACTCCACTTGAAGAAGCTATAAAAAATGTAGATCTTTCTGGATTTGCAAGATATAGATATACAAATACTAGAGATAAAAGTGCTGTTGCTTCAAAAGGAGAAAATAGAAGTAATGCAAATCATCAATTCAGAATGGTGACTAACTTCAAAGCCGCTATTGATGATAACTTCTTTGGTGTTATCGGCCTAAGATACAGTGAAAATGATGGTTCAGGTGATAATGCAACTGGAACAGACCTAACAAATACAACTGGAACATTTAAAGTTCATCAGTTTTATCTAGGTTACAATGTAGGTGGTACTACTATAACAGCTGGTAAACAAGTTATAGGTTCATACTTTACTGATGACGCAGTTGGTACAGGTATTAGAGTAGTAAATAAAGACATCGAAGGTCTTACACTTACAGCTTTAGCTTTTGATGCGATTGAAAACGAATGGGCTGATGGCGACCTTCATAAAGAAATTGCAGCAAAGAGCTATGACGTAGGCAACCTATATGCAGCTGGTATAGCTGGTTCATATGATCCAGTAAATTTCCAACTATGGTATGCTAGTTTAACAAACCTAGCTGATCTACTTGGTGCAGATGTTTCAGCAAATTTTGCTATCACTGATGATGTAAAATTAGGCGCAAGACTTAACTATGTAAATAGTACAGCTGACGTTAGTGCAAAAAGCAAGCTTGGTTACAATGATGGTAACTTCTATGCTGGAGAACTTTCAACTTCACTATTTGGTCTTGATCTAGCTGGTGGTTATATTGGCTGGAAATCTCAGGATAAAGCTATTTCAGCATTTACTTTTGAAGATCAAGGTGGTTTAATAGACGCTGGCGAAGATGTATTTGACTGGACTCATGCAGAAGGAAAAGGTAACTTTTTCTATGCAACAAGTGCATATACATTTGATAAATTTACAGCTGGTTTAGACTATGTAAGAGGCAATATTAAAACTGCTGGTGTAAATAGCAATAATGATAGAAAAGAAAAGATCGAGGAATTTGTTCCAAGATTTGCTTACCAATACAACAAAAAGTTGAAATTTAGTTCGTTCTATGCTTTTAAAACTACCAAAGATAATGATAGTGATAAAAAGAAAGAAGACAAATTTAGATTTGAAGCTAAATACTCATTCTAATATTAGCTCGTTAATCAACTTATGATATAATCCCGGGTCGGAGCAATCTGATTCGGGATTTTTAAATTTAGAGCAAAATTTTAAGGAAACTTATGAAAAATATCAAAATTTCTTTTTTGGCGTGTTTTTTGGTGGCTAATGCCTTTGCAGCTTCTCAGGTTTATTATATAGAGGCTCGTGGTGAGTTTGGTAAAGAGCTTGCCGAAATGGCAAAAAAGCAGGCTAATGACAGAAATGAAAAAGTAAATGTCTATGTCGATGAAGATCCAAGACGCTATAAAGATAATAGAATTTTAAAATTTGGTGTTGATAGAAAAGGTAGATATAGCGTATCTTTAGGAAAAGAGCTTTATGAGAAACAATGCGCTAGCTGTCATGGCGAAAGCGCAGACAAAAGACCATTTGGCTCAACACCTCTTAAAAACATGGATGCTAAAGATATAGAAGATAGCATCATCTCTTATAGAAGCGACTCAAGCTTTGGTGGTAGCGGTAAAAACGTGATGCAAAACCAAGCTAAGATCGTCTCAAACAATGACTTAGGTGCAATACTAGCTTATCTAAAAGGTAAAGACGCACTTGCAGATCAAGATACAAACGAAAATAAACCAGTTTCAACCGAAACAAAGCAGGGCAGTTATTTAAGATAAATTTCACTTCGGTAGCTTTGCCACAATATAAATAAAAGGAAGCAGATGTTAAATCCAAAAACATTATTTTTAAGTATGGGCTCAGCTATCGTTTTGATGATAATCTTTGCCATAGCTAGTGGAGCCGCCACAATAATAGAGAGTAAAACTAGCACTGAAGCAGCATGGTACTATGTTTATGGTGCTGGCTGGTTTGCGCTCATCCAGCTACTTCTTGGTATAAATTTAGCTTTCAACATCTTTAGATACAACCTAATCGATCCTAAAAAACTCCCATCACTCATCTTTCACTTAGGTTTTATCGTCATCTTAATCGGTGCTGGCATCACAAGATATCTTGGCTTTGAAGCTGATATGCATATACGTGAAAACACTGCTTCAAACGTTGTTAGCACAAAGGTTTCGTATATAAATTTAACTGCGCTTAACGACAAAGGCGAGGAGATCAGCTCAGCTATGCCTTTGGGACTTGCTGATGTGAAGAAGGGCTTTGATCTAAAGCTAAAAACGGCAGACGGTGAGGCTAGTTTAAAATTTAAAGAATTTGTGCCAAATGCAAGCTATAAATTTGTAAATGATGATAGCGGGAAGCCTGTTGTAGAATTTGTAGTATCAAACGAGAGCGAAAGTGAAGAGATATTTTTGCTTGAAGAAGAAGAGGCAAAGGTTGGAGATATCAGCTTTATCTTTAATGCCAAACCAGATGAAAATAAAAAATACGTTCTTTTTAGACTAAATGATGGAAATTTTACGGTTACTTCAAATGCCGATCTTTCAAAATTTACTATGGCGGATAGCTCTAAAACTGAGCTAAAAGCTGGTAGCGTGAATGAATTTGGCACAGGTAGCTTATATACTATCTCAAATATAAATTTTGCCCCAAGGCTAGTCTCAGCGCACGCTTCAAGAAAGCTAGTTAGCTCGAAGGATAGCGAGTTTAATGCGTTGATAGCTGAGCTAAACTACAAAGGTGAGAGTAAAGAGATGCATATATTTTACAACCTAATGGAGCCTTCACGTATCGCCGTGGCTGGGCAGAAATTTAACGCCTCATGGGGAGCTCAGCAGATAAAACTCCCATTTAGCCTCTACTTAAAAGACTTTGAGCTAAAAAGATATCCTGGCTCAAATTCGCCTATGAGCTACTCAAGTGAGGTTGTGGTAAAAGACGGCACGAATGATCCTGGGTTTGACTATAGAATTTATATGAACCACGTGCTTGATTACGATGGATATAGATTTTTCCAAAGCTCATACGATACTGACGAGAAAGGCACGATCCTCTCTGTCAATAAAGACCCAGGCAAGATCCCGACATATATCGGCTACTTTTTGCTAGGTCTTGGCTTCTTGCTAAATGTCATAAACCCTAACAGCCGCTTTAGAAAGCTAGCAAAACTAATAGATAATGAATCAACAAAAAGCGGTAAAAAAGTGGCTGCGCTCATAGCGGTCTTACTTTTGGGCTTAAATTTTAGCTCGCTAAAGGCTGAGGACTTCTTGCCACGTATCAGCAAAGAGCATGCAGACAAGCTTGCTAGACTCATCGTGCAAAGTCCAGACGGCAGGATGAAGCCATTTGATACGCTTAGTAAAGAGGTTTTAAATAAAATTCACAGAGGCGAGAGCATAGGTAGTCTAAATTCAAACCAAGCTATGCTTTCTATAATGGTAACGCCTGATTTTTGGCGAAATGAGAAGATCATCGCGCTTGGTCAGAGCAAGGAGCTAAAAAAAGAGCTAGGTGTCGATGAGAATGCAAGATACGCAAGCTTTGATGAATTTTTTAAAGCAACAAAAGATGGTGGAAGCGAGTATAAACTAACAAAATTTGCCGAGATAGCAAACCGCAAGCACCCAGGCTCACGCAATACTTTTGACAAAGATGTGATAAAGATCGACGAGAGACTAAATGTATTTTATATGATATTTATCGGTGAAATTTTCAAAATTTTCCCAAAACAAGACGATCCATCAAATTCTTGGTATTCGCCTGCTAGTGCGATGATGTACTTCTCGCCAAAAGAGGCTGAGCTAGTAGTTGGCATGATGAGAGAGTATTTCTCGGCTGTTGATGCAGCCTCAAAGGATAATGACTGGAGCAAGGCAGATGCGGCGCTTGAGAAAATTTCAGCCTATCAGCACAAATACGGTGCTGCAGTCATGCCAAGTGAAAGAAAGATAGATATAGAAATTTTATTTAATAAATTTCAAGTATTTGACCGCTTGACACCGATATATCTTTTGGCTGGACTTGCGCTTTTACTATTTGTTTTTGTAAAAATGCTAGCGCCAAAAGTGCAGATAAATGGCATAGTTAAAGCTGTATATATTATAAATTTACTAGCCTTTCTTGCGCACACAGCAGGCCTTGGTCTTCGCTGGTACATCGCTGAGCACGCCCCTTGGAGTAACGCCTACGAGTCGATGGTCTATATCGCTTGGGCACTTGGTCTATCTGGCATCATCTTTGCAAAACGCAGTCCGATCGCACTTGCGCTTACATCTATATTAGCCGGCGTTACGCTATTTGTCGCACACCTTAGCTGGATGGATCCGCAGATCACGACGCTTGTGCCTGTGCTTCAGAGCTACTGGCTAACTATCCACGTCTCTATCATTACTGCAAGTTATGGATTTTTAGGCCTTTGTGCGTTGCTTGGTGGATTTACTTTGCTGCTTATCATCTTGCAAAACAAGAAAAAGCCAAATGCAGAGATCGCACGCAATATCACTGAAGCGACACGTATAAATGAGATGGCGATGATACTTGGTCTTAGCTTGCTCACGCTTGGAAACTTTTTAGGTGGCGTCTGGGCAAATGAGAGCTGGGGTAGATACTGGGGCTGGGATAGCAAGGAGACTTGGGCGCTAGTTTCGATCCTTGTCTATGCGGCGGTGCTTCACATGAGATTTATACCAAAGCTTAATAACCAATACGCATTTGCCGTTGCATCATTTTTTGCCTATTGGTCGATCATAATGACCTATTTTGGGGTAAATTTCTATCTAGCTGGCATGCACTCATACGCAGCTGGAGATCCGCTTCCGGTGCCTGATTTTGTCTGGATAAGCATCGTAGTGATGATAGCGATGAGCGTTCTTGCATTTACGAAACGCTCTCTTTGCACAAGGCTATAGATGCTTCTTAAAGGCTTGATAGTCTTTTTTGTCTTTTTGCTTATAGTGGCCATTTGCGCGCTAATCTATCTTTTGCTAAAGAACAAAGATCATCAAGTCTTGGCAAGAGGGCTAAAGCCCGAGGGTGAAGAAGAGATCACGATCGAAAAGCTTGAAGAGCTTGCTAGCGATAAAACTCTAAGCAAAAACGAGCTTTTCGAGCTTATACAAATTTTTGGAGAGAAATTTATAATACCAGCAAAAAAAAATCAGATCGCTCCAAAAGAAGCTAGCAACTACATAAATTTTATAATCCTCATCTGCTCTCATCAAAATGCCGATGCAAAGCTTATTAGCTTTTTAGACAAAGAGGCTAAAAAGAAAAATCCAAGCTATGTTGCAGAGATCGAAGATAGCGAGAGGATAGGCATAGAAAACCGCAAAAATCGTAGGTAAATTTAGCTCTATTTTTAAATTTAAGAGCACAAAATATCATTAGCAAAACTCAAATTTGCAAAATGCAATCAGTAAAAATAGGAGCGCAACTTGGACATCAATGATCTCTATACTGGTTTGGTCTTTGCGCCGATAGTGCTAGCTATTTTGTTGATGATCTTTGCTGGCAGGCGAAATATAAAAGTCTATGTGAGTAAATTTGACATAGTTGGACTGTATCTGATCTTTCCGCTCGTGATATTTCCCATCTTTGTGGCTATCTTTTGTGCAGTATGTGAGTATTTTGACGTTTCAAACGATGATGGGTTAGCTTATATTTTTTACACTATACTTTTTATAATAGCCATTTACGCCGTTTTTGGTTTTTATGTTTGCATTAAATACAATCAGGGCTTCTTAAACTGCTTCTTGGCGTTACTTTTAAGATTTAACTTCATGACCCCATTTCTTTATCTACTATTTTTGGGTGGCAAAAATAGCGATAAAAATAGCAATGAGATAACCCCTGAAAATGTTAAAAATTTAAGTATTTTTGAAGAGCTAAAATTTTCGCTTTATAATATGATTGTTTTTAGAAAAATTCACTACAAAGAGAAATTTGCAGGCAGGGATGAGAAAATTTCTATCGATAAAGCTCTCATCTCAAAAGAGGTCTAAAATAAAAAGCAGGGAGAGTTAAATTTAAAAAGAGCCAGCAAGATAGCTAGCTCAGCTTACGGCAAAACTACGCCAAATTTCATAGCCATACCATATATCATCGCGCTAATAATACCAGCGAAAAATCCAGCGACCATATCATCACCCATGACACCAAGTCCGCCCTTTACATTGCGGTCGATCCTGCCAATGATCGATGGTTTTTTGATGTCAAGCACTCTAAAAAGCACGAGTGAGAGAACTTGCTGTGAGATCGTCGCTCCGCTAATGGCTATAGCAAGCCAAACGCCGGCAACTTCATCGATCACGATAAAGCTCTCGTCGTGCGAATTTACCTTTTTTTCAAAATCATCAATAACACTAATGCTCACCAAAAATAGCAAAATGCTAGCCAGTAAAAGTGTGGTCGCTGAGAAAAAATATAACACAAAATAAGCTGCCACAGCTCCAGCCACAGAGCCCCAAGTGCCAGGTGCCTTTGGTAAAAGTCCAAATCCAAAAAATGTCAAAAATAGCTTTTGCATAAATTTCCTTAAGTGAGTGATGATGTCTGATATAGCTTCATTAGCTCCTCGTAAAAGTCGCGGTCGGTTTTGTTTTCAAGCAGTCCAGAATTTACAAATAGATCGTCGCAGAGCTTTTGTATATCTTTAAAGCGATTTACATAGAGCTTGCTTAAGATGAGTGCTGAAATTTCAGGCCTAACGAGTATGGCTGGTGGCATGATGCCGTTAAATAGCAACTCCTTGATCACGTCTGGGTGGTATTTGATCTGGTGGTGCTGTCCGTGCGGGCAGCTTTTGGTGCTAACTAGCGTCTTACACTTGTTGCAATAAACCAGCTCAGGTAGGACGATCACGTCTAAATTTAGATCGTTTTTGTAGATATCAAGGATAGTATGAACTTCGTTGTGGTCAAAAAACATGCCGATGCCCGAGTGGTTTTGCCCGATGACTAGCTTGTTTGCGCCAAGTCTTGAAGCCGCGATGCACTCAAGCGTTGGGTTGGCGTGCGAGCTAAAAAGGGTTGTGTTTTTCAGTGCAAAGACAAAGACCTTTTTTGTCGGCAGATAGTTTTGGTTAAAAAAGTCAAGCACTTGCTTTCTGATCTCGTAATCAATATGCCTCTCTTCGCGCGTTCTGATGAGAAAAACGACCACAAGATCGGCCTTATCGATAGTCATCCTAACTAGGCGTTCATGAGCGCGGTTAAATGGATCAGCCGTTAAAAATACGGCGGTTATCTTCTTGGCGCCACTCTCTTTTATCAGCTCATTTAGCGCATCTTTGCTAATTTGAAGGCTCTCATCATATAGCTCAAACTCGCCGCTTATGCCGTATTTGCCTAAATTTAGCGACATTTCGCTGTTTGATTCATTTGCTAAAAATATATTTTTAGCTCGCATGCTCTCGTCAAATTTAAAGACCTTTGCCACGTCGATGTGTCCAACGATCTTGCCGTCCATATTTAAATTTACTCTTTGCCCAGCATGCAGCTTGCTAGCGATATTTTGATTGATCTCGCCAAATGGAGCAAAGCCAAAAGAGTAAGGCATCGGCTCGCCGTTAAAGTAGCCCTTTTTTGCGACCTCTTTGATCTGCTCATCATTCATTAGAGCACTAAAATTTGAGAGAATTTTGTTTTTGATAAGCTCTAAGGCGCCATAAACTTCGGTGTTTATAGAAATTTCACTATTTTTTCTTGCTGACGTCATATTTCTTTCTCTTTTCCCAAAGTGATTTTCTAGAAATTCCAAGCTTTTTGCTAAGCTCGGTGTCGGGGAATTTATCTTGATAATTAACGATGATATATTTTATATATTCATCGATCGTGACGATCTCGCCGATGTCAAAGTTTTTATCTCTGATGGATAGTTCAAGCTCGTCAAATGGCGCGCTTTGCGCAAAATCGCTAGTTTGTATAGCCACTTTTTTCTTTTTGCAAAGCTCTAAAATTTTCTCTTTTTCATCATCTTTTAGCTCTTCAAGATTTGTGATGTATATTAGCTCGTTGCCACTTTGAGCAAGTGCTTTTTCAAGCTCGCTAAAACAGGCTTTACCCAAAAACAAAAATGGCAAATTTCCACCCTTTACATAGTTAAAGATAAATTTATCGCTGTAGCCATTTTTGCTTGATTTTAAAAGAAGTGGAAATTTGATCTTTTTAGCTTCAAAGCAAGCTATCTCGTAGTCTTTTAAGGCGAAATTTATGTAGTTTTCGTAGTTTTTGATCTCGTTTTTAAAGCCTCTAAACTCTTCAAAATGTCTTATCTTTCTAACAAGCTCTTCTATCATAAATGGCTTTTGGATGTAATCCACCGCACCCGCTTGTATCGGCTTTATCACGGTGTCGCTATTTATGTATGCGATGAGTAAGATGATGATAGAGCTCTTAAATTTCTCTATGACAGGGTAGAAGTCTTGCCCTGGGAGTGTGGTAGAAAGTAACACTACGTCAAAATTTTCAAATTTCAAAGCCTCTTTTACGCTCTTTGCGATCTCACAGTCGTAGCCAAAGTCAGCTAGTTTGCTAGCCATCGAGCCAGCTAGGTAAATTTCGTTTTCTACTATTAAAATTTTCATATTTGTGTCCAGTTGTAAAATTTAAGGCTAGCACTTGCCATGACAGCGATCCCCTCGCATCTGCCGACAAAGCCAAGCCCCTCAGTCGTCGTCGCCTTTACATTTATGCGGCTCTGGCTTAAATTTAGAGCCTGCGCGATATTTGCCTCCATTTTTGATTTTAGTTTTGAAAGTTTTGGCTTTTGCGCCATTATCGTGATATCAGCATTTGTTAGCACAAACCCCACGCTTTGCACTCTTTTATAGGCCTCCTGCAGCAGATAAATAGAGCTAATATCCTTAAATTTAGCGTCCGTATCAGGAAAGAGCTCGCCTATGTCGCCAAGCCCAGCAGCTCCCAAGATAGCGTCTGTTAGCGCATGAAGTGCCACGTCGCCGTCGCTGTGAGCCTTTAGCCCAAACTCATAGTCGATCTTTTCGCCACAAAGCACAAGCGGACGGCCCTTTTCAAACTCATGCACATCAAAGCCGTTGCCGACAAAGAGCTCGTTTTCTGGTGCTTTTAGGGCTGAAATTTTGGCAAGATCCTCTTTAAAAGTGATCTTTCTAGCCATCTCATCGCCCAAAATGTGCCAAACACTTGCGCCAATGGCTCTCATAGCCGAGCTATCATCTGTGTAAATTTCGCCGCTACTAAGAGCCTTTTTAAGAAGCGCCGTGCGCGAGAGCTGCGGCGTTTGGATAAGTTTTACCTTTTCTCTGTCTATTGCATTTTCGCCAAGATAGGCAGTGTCTGCGATCTTTAGCGCAGGCACCACGCAGTCAGCCTGAGTGGCCGCCTCGATGATCTTGTGAAAGAGTTCGCTTGATATGCAAGGGCGTGCGATGTCGCTAACTAGGACAAATTCACTATTTACTAGCCCAAGTGCGTTTTTTAGGCTATCTTGCCTTGTCTCGCCGCCATCAACAAATTTATAGTTTGGAGCAAATTTGGACATATATTTGCACTCTTTGCTAACGACGATGATCTCTTTAAATGTGTAAAAGTTACTCAAATTTTTAGTGGCAAATAGCCAAAGTGGGTCGCTGCCCATACGAAGCCATTGCTTCTTTACAGGTAGCTCAAAACGGCTGGAATTTCCGGCTCCAAGCATTATAAGTGAGATATCAAGCAAGGTAGCTCCTTTGAAGATTGTTACGGAATTATACATTCTAAAACTTGAAAAAATCTTTTTAAAAAAGAGTAGAAATTTAGATTTATTTAGTTAATTCAAATATGAAAAGGATTAAAATTAGCTTTTTATAAATTTAAAAAGGCTACTCATGAGAGATAAGACGCAGATGTACTATGCTAGGCGAGGCGAGCTCACAAAGGAGATGAGCTATGTGGCAAAGATTGAGGGAGTGAGCGAAAATTTGCTTATGGATGAGGTGGCAAAAGGCAGGATCATCATCCCAGCAAATGTAAATCACATAAATTTAAAGCCAATGGGCATAGGCAGAAAGCTAAAGACAAAGGTCAATGCAAATATCGGCAACTCAAGCCTAAGTAGCGACATTTGCGCTGAGCTTAGAAAGCTTGAAATTTGCTTAGAATTTGGTGCTGATACGGTTATGGATCTAAGCACGGACGGCGATCTAGATGCCATCAGAAGTGCGATCATAGAGCATTCAAGCGTGCCAGTTGGCACAGTGCCGATGTATGAAATTTTAAAAGAGTCAAAAGAGGTTACAAATATCACAAATGAGCTGATTTTAAGCGTGCTAGAGAAGCAAGCAAGGCAAGGGGTTAGTTACTTTACGATACACGCTGGCTTTTTGCGTGAGTTTTTGCCGCTTGTGAAAAAGCGTAAAATGGGCATAGTTAGCAGGGGCGGCAGCTTGAGTGCGAGCTATATGTCAAAGCTAAATAGGCAAAATCCATTTTATGAAATTTTTGATCAAATTTTAGAAATTTGCGCAAGATACGACGTCTCGCTCTCGCTTGGCGACGGACTACGCCCGGGATGTCTTTATGATGCGACAGACGAGGCACAGCTTAGTGAGCTAAAAGTGCTTGGAGAGCTTACACTTCGTGCGTGGCAAAAAGATGTTCAGGTGATGATAGAAGGCCCTGGTCATGTGCCATTAAGTCAAATTGAGTATAATATGAAAATCGAACAAGAGCTCTGCCATGACGCCCCATTTTACGTGCTTGGGCCACTTGTCAGTGACATCGGCGCAGGGTATGATCATATCACGTCGGCTATCGGTGGCACGATGGCAGCATATCATGGCGCTAGCATGCTTTGTTATGTGACGCAAAAAGAGCATCTAGGACTACCAAACGAAAATGACGTAAGAGAGGGCATCGTAGCTCACAAGATAGCAGCTCATGCCGCAGACGTCGCGCTTGGCAAAGCTGGTGCTATCGAAAAAGATCATGCGATGAGTGACGCGAGATATGCGTTTGACTGGAACAAGCAGTTTGAGCTTAGCTTTGATCCAAAAAAGGCTAGAGAGCTTCACGATGAGAGCTTGCCAGAAGATGCGTTTAAGAGCGCTCATTTTTGTTCGATGTGCGGACCAAAATTTTGTGCATATAAAATTTCAAAAGATCTAGAAAAAGGAGAAAAATGTTAAATAAAGAAGAGGTCTTAAATAGACTAAAAGGCGTCATATATCCGGGGTTTGAAAAGGATATAGTTAACTTTGGCTTTGTAAAAAACGTGGAGATCGGCGAGAAAATTTTAATCGAAGTCGAGATCGTTAGCTCAAGCCCAGAGGTGGCAAACGAGCTAAAAACAGACATCAAACGTGTCATGGGCTCAAACGAGTACGTGCTAAATTTGATCCAGCCAAAGATACCTGAGGAGAAAAGTAACACTCAAAGTGGCAAAAATATCGCGCCGCAAGTTAAAAATTTCGTAATGGTAAGCTCTGGCAAAGGCGGCGTTGGTAAATCAACCACAACGCTAAATTTAGCCATCTCAATGGCAAAACTAGGCAAAAAAGTGGGAATTCTAGACGCTGACATCTACGGACCAAACATCCCAAGGATGCTTGGCGAAGTAAATACTCAGCCACAAGTCGTTGGCAACAAGCTAAAGCCGATACTTAGCCATGGCGTGGAGATGATGAGTATGGGCGTTTTGATGGAGGAGGGCATGAGCCTTATCTGGCGTGGCTCGATGATCATGAAAGCGATCGAGCAGCTGCTAAGGGACGTGCTTTGGAGCGAGCTTGATGTATTGTTTCTCGATATGCCTCCAGGAACGGGCGACGCGCAGCTAACTCTAGCTCAAAGCGTGCCAGTAACAGCAGGTGTATGCGTCACAACGCCTCAAGTAGTAGCGCTTGACGATAGCAAGCGTGCGCTTGATATGTTTGAGAAGCTTCACATCCCAATCGCTGGTGTCATCGAAAATATGAGCGGCTTCATCTGCCCAGATAATGGCAAAGAGTATGACATCTTTGGCAAAGGCACGACTGAAGAGGTAGCAAAGGCTTACAATACTCAAATTTTGGCTGAAATTCCTATCGAGCCAGCTGTTAGAGTGGGCGGCGATAATGGCAAGCCGGTAAGCTTTTATGAGCCAAACTCAGTCACTGCAAAACGCTACGAGAGCGCAGCTGCAAGGCTTTGGGAGATAATAGAAAACATAAATAACGGCGGTGGGGCTGATAACTCAGCGATCCAGCCAGTAAATGATGGCAAGAGTGCTTGCTCGAAGTAAATTTATAAAAGATAAAATTTAGAGCAAATTTTAAAATTTGCCAGTTTAAATTTGGCTACCAAAATTTGGCTTGCTTGATGTAGGGCTTAAATTTTGGAGCCAAAATGCACTTTAAAAAGAAAATTTAACAGGAGAAAAGATGAAAGCGATCGTAACCGTAGTCGGAAAAGATAGAGTTGGCATCGTTGCTGGCGTCTCAGCAAAGCTTAGCGAGCTAGGTCTAAACATAGATGATATAAGTCAGACTATTTTGAGCGACTTTTTCACGATGATGGCGGTGGTTTCAAGCGATGAAAATAAGGACTTTACAGCCTTAAGAGCGGAGCTAGATAAGCTTGGAGAGAGCCTAAAAGTAAAGATAAATATCCAAAGCTCAGCCATTTTTGATGCGATGCACAAAATTTAAGGACAAAAGATGGATATCAAAAATGTAACCGAAACGATCTCGATGATCGAGGAGCAAAATTTTGACATCAGAACGATCACGATGGGCATTAGTTTGCTTGATTGCATCGATCCTGACATAGGTAAAGCCTGCGACAAAATTTACGCAAAAATCACCACTAAAGCCAAAGACCTAGTTAGAGTGGGCAACGAAATTTCTGCCGAGCTAGGCATACCAATCGTCAATAAAAGAGTGAGCGTGACGCCTATCTCGATAATCGGCGCCGCAACGGATGCAAAAGACTACGTGATGATCGCAAAGACGCTTGATAGGGCGGCTATTGAGGTTGGTATTGATTTTATAGGTGGTTTTTCGGCTTTAGTGCAAAAGGGCTATCAAAAGGGCGATGAAATTTTGATAAATTCTATCCCACAAGCACTAGCACAAACCGCAAAAGTGTGCTCAAGCGTCAATGTCGGCTCAACAAAAAGTGGCATAAACATGAGCGCAGTGCGTGACATGGGACGCATCATAAAAGAGACGGCGGCGGCTTCAGAGATGGGCTGTGCGAAGCTTGTTGTCTTTGCTAACGCAGTCGAGGACAATCCTTTCATGGCTGGTGCATTTCACGGCGTGGGCGAGGCTGATGTGGTGATAAATGTCGGCGTTTCAGGCCCAGGTGTCGTAAAAAGAGCCCTTGAAAAGGTGCGTGGCGAGAGCTTTGACGTGGTGGCTGAGACTGTGAAAAAGACGGCATTTAAGATCACTCGTATCGGTCAGTTAGTTGGTCAAATGGCGAGCGAGCGCCTTGGGGTGAAATTTGGTATCGTCGATCTTTCTCTTGCTCCAACGCCTGCTGTGGGCGACTCGGTGGCTCGCGTGCTTGAGGAGATGGGGCTTGAGGCTGTTGGTACACACGGCACGACCGCGGCACTTGCTCTGCTAAACGACGCGGTCAAAAAGGGTGGCGTCATGGCGTGCAATCAAGTGGGTGGCTTAAGTGGTGCGTTTATCCCAGTATCAGAAGATGAGGGCATGATAGCTGCGGTGCGCGCGGGATCACTAAATTTAGAAAAGCTTGAAGCGATGACGGCGATATGTTCGGTAGGACTTGATATGATCGCCATACCTGCGGACACGCCAAGCGAGAGTATAGCTGCGATGATCGCTGATGAGGCGGCTATCGGTGTGATAAATCAAAAAACAACAGCCGTTCGTATCATACCTTTAGGTAAAGAGGGCGATATGATCGAGTTTGGCGGCCTTTTAGGAAGAGCGCCTGTGATGAAGATAAACAAAGCCTCAAGTGCTGATTTCATCGCTCGTGGCGGACAAATTCCAGCACCAATTCATAGTTTTAAAAACTAATCTTCAAAGTCCGCTTTAAATTTGCGGACTTTTTCTTAAATTTACCCAAACTTTTCAACTGCTTTTAGTTAAAATAATAAAAATTTTAAACCAAGGAGCTAAAATGAAAATTTTATCACTGCTTACGGCGCTACTTTTTGGGGCGGTATGTGGCTTTGCAAACGATGGCAAAGTAAGAAGTATCGACATCTACGTCACGCCTTACTACTCAGCAAACGCTGGCAAGGTGGAGTATGTTAAGGTCTATGACAAGATAGATGAGCTTTTAAAAAGTGGTAAAGAGGAGGACTTCAAAAAGGCTGAAAAGATCGTGCAAGATGCCCCACAAATGGTCTCTCCGATAACTCTTTTTGTCCTCTCAGCTCGCGCTTATGATCTTGGACTTCGCGATGATGCGGTATTTTGGTTTTATGCGGCAAAAAATCGCGCGATCTTGCTAAGAGGCGTTATAGACATGGAGGGCGAGAAATTTACTGACGTGGTGGCTGCGATAGGGGCGTTTATGAAGCTTGTTGGCGACGTGGTCAATCCTTATGCATTTTGCGATATCAAAAAGCAACAAGAGATCGCTGATAAAGCGCTTGAATGGACTAAGAAAAATGCCTATGAAGCGATGTTTTCGCCAGAATTTAGCTCGCCTCACGAAGATAGAAAAGCAGCCCTTGCAAAAGGCATAGAAAAGCTAGAAGCCCGCAATAAAAAAGAGAAAGATTACTTTTTAGACAAAGACAATCTTGCTAACTTTAAAGCTATGCGCAAGCAAAATGGCACTGATGAGAAATTTTGCTTTTAAGTAGCGATAAAAACTGAAAATTTGCTTGTAAATTTAGCTTTTGCTTTATGCTAAAAGAACAAATTTACAAGCTGTCTCTATTTTAAATCACAACAAATTTGCTTAAATTTCGCTCTTTTAGAAGAGTAGCAAAATCACAAAAAATGAGAACAAAAAATGACTTTGAAATTTGGCGAACTTAAAAAAGTTGCAACTGATGATGGTTTCATTTGGTATGCGGAGACAGAGCTAAGAAGCGAAATTTTTGGGCAGGTGCCATTTTGCCTTGTTAGCGCAGATAGGGCAGACGTGGATGATGAGACTACAATGCTATCAGAGCGCATCGCCAGCGATGTTGACAGGCATATAAAAGAGGCACTTGTCTTTTTAAAAGATGAGCTTAGGCGAGGGCGCTTTTTGAACAAGGACGAGATTAAATTGCTTGATTTGCCAGTTTGTGAACTGCCCTTTAGCTCACCGCAATGTACCTTTTATGTGCACGATAAGCAGTGGCTGATGAGATTTGCCGATGGCGCGCTTGATATCTGTGAACCTTATGGTATAGGGGTGATCTTTGAGGGTGAAAGGCCGCTTTGTTTAGAAAATTTAGAGCTTAGCGAGGAGTGCTAAACGTTTAAATTTTTAAATTTACGCATTAAAAGCTAGTTAAGATTTTCAAGCTTTGCAAAAATGAGTAAAATTTGTTTTTATGTATTGGCTGCGATCAAGAGGCGCTAGAGTTTTTTAAATGATTAAATTTTGCTGCTTTAGGTTTTGCGCCCAAAACAGCAAATTTGTAAGCTATGTGTTGCAGCAGTCGCTTGGACTTTAGTTTTATCAACTTTTTAAACATCCAAAATCATAAAATTTTTAGCCATTTTTGGCTAGACTAAGAAAAAATTTAAAGGAGAATAGATGTCTAAAGAGTTTAAAGACGCAAACGAATTTAAGGAATTTTTTGAAGAATTTAGAAAAAAAGATGGTTACAAAGATCCAGTTGCTTTTGGCATCGCAAGGGTCGATCGCGGACAAAAAAATAGCGACAAAATTTTGCAAGCAAGTTACGCCGTTGTAAATTATAAAGAGAGCTTTTTAAGCGCAGCTGCTTTTATCTACGCCTTGCAAAAGTGCGATGTTGAGGTTGATTTTGATGCATCCGAGTTTGTCGCTGATCTCACGCCAAAGGTAGTAAAAAAGGCTAGCAAGCTCTTTGGCGTCTTTGAAAAAGATATAAAATCGCATAAAAACGTGGAGAATTTACACGCTGTGAAGATGGCATTTGATGACGATCTTGAGCTAAATGAGAATAAATTTAAGCTTGTATTTTTGTTCGATGACGCAAAGCCACTTAGCGTGGAGGCCGTCTATCTCAAGCTCTACTTGATCTCACTTGGCAAGGTCGCACCTAGGACGATCGTGCTTGATGGAGCCTTTGGAGTGTTACCAAATGTCGCATGGACTAGCCAAAATATCCCGATCGAGCTTGAGTGGCTAAGAGAAAATGAAATTTCTCTAAAGATGTTTGGTGAGTATCCAGCGATCGTGAGCGTGGATAAATTCCCAAGATTTCTAAGTCACATCATCCCAGCTGATAACACGAGAATTTTAGACGCTGCCAAAGTCCGCATGGGCGCTGCTGTGCATCCTGGCACGGTCGTCATGCCAGGAGCTGCTTATATCAACTTTAACGCAGGCACGACTGGTGGCGTGATGGTTGAGGGCAGGGTTAGCAGTTCTGTCGTCGTGGGCGAGGGCAGCGACGTTGGTGGCGGAGCTAGCATACTTGGCGTGCTAAGCGGCACAAACGGCAATCCTGTAAGCATCGGCAAACACTGCTTGCTTGGCGCAAACTCAGTCACAGGCGTGCCACTTGGTGATAACTGCATCGTGGATGCTGGCATAGCGGTGCTTGAGGGCACAAAGGTCTATATCTCAGCCAGTGAGCGCGAAAAGCTAGCTAAGCTAAATCCTAACTTTAAATTTGAAGCTGAAATTTACAAAGCGCTTGAGCTTGGCGGGTTAAACGGGCTTCATTTTAGACAAAATAGCCAAACAGGTCAGATCACTGCAAGTGCGAGCAAAAGGGCAATCAAGCTAAATGAGGCACTTCATTAAAAGGAGCTAACATGAAAGTTGGCATTTTGATGTTTGACAAGATAAATTTGTTAAGCTTTGCCAAAATTTATGATTTTTTGCATAAATTTGAAGGTTTTAACATCAAAACCTACGCCCTAAAGCCTGAGATAGTCGATGAATTTGGCGTCAGGCTTCATCCTGAAATTTACGCTGAGAGCCTTTATGGCGTGGATATCTTGGTCGTGCCAGATGGCGTTGGAGCGCTTGGGCTAAGGTATGATGAGATATTTTTAAGCTGGATAAAAAGCTCAGCGAGCGCGAAATTTAAGATCGGCTTTGACCTTGGCATGCTCATCCTTGGCGGGGCTGGATTTTTAGAGGATAGAGAGGCTTGCATAAGGGGCGGATACAAAAACGCGCTGAGTGGCTACTGCGAGGTAAATGACGCTAAGATGTGCGAGAGTAGGGGTGTGATAAGTGTGAGCGAATTTGATGACGAGATCAAAGAGCAGCTCGCAAAAATCCTAAGTAAAGATAAAATTTAAGGGCTTTGGCTCTTAAATTTGATAGAAATTTTATCTTTTTAATGAGCTTATAGCTTGTTTCGTGGCGCTATTTACCGCTTCTAAATGCCACTTTATCCACGCTGTGAAGTCAAAGATTAAATTATTTTCAAGCTTTGTTGTCTGCTCTAAAATTTCATAATAATCTTTTTTATTTGCGTAAATAATGCTCGAGATAGAAAACGGCTTAATGCTTTCACTAGCCAAGCAGTAGTTTGCCAAAGCCCTTGCCATGCGGCCATTGCCGTCATCATAAGGATGGATGATTGCAAACCAAAGGTGCGCTAAGGCACTTTTTACATAGGCGTTTTCGTGATTTTTATTGATAAAATTTAAAAAATTTCTCATCTTCTATGCGCTCTGTTGGCAAGGCTTCGTAGTGGATTTGCACATTTTCTTGTGAGCCTGAGACGACGCTCATCTCATCATCTCTAAATTTAGCTCTTTTTATCTTGTAAATTTTGCTATGGCTATATTCAAACAAGGCATTGTGCCAGCCATGTAGCCGCTCGAAGTTCATAGGGGCTTTGTTTAAATTTGCTTCAAGCATTAGCGAGGCTAGATTATCGCTATGTCTGGTCGCATGAGTGTCGGCTAGCCAGTCAAAATTTTCATCCAGTCTCTTTTTTACCGATGAGCGAATGCTTGATTTATTAAGCCTTTCGCCCTCTATGAGAGATGAGCTTATTATTTCATCTGCAAGTGCGCTAATTTGCGCCTTTAAAAGATCATCTCTGCTGGTCTTACTTGTTATCTCTTTTAAAATTTCGTGATCTTGTTTTAGCTTATTTGCAAGGATGTCTATTGCACTTTTATCGAAAGAAATTGGGTAGTCAGGATGTTGCCATATCCACAGGTTTTTCATCAAATTTCTTTAAAGATTATGGCTTTCGCCTATCTATAAGGTCTTCTATACTCTCTTCTAGCGTCATTGTAGCCACGTCTATATCCACGCTCAAAACCATCATCGTAGTCGTCATCATTATAGTAGCCTCCGCGGTAACTACGCTGAAATCTATCAAATCTTTCGTACTCATTTTGATAGTATGGGCGGTAGTTAGGCGGATATGGCGCATAGTTTGGATCAACAGGATAGTAGCCACTCATGCGGCAACTATCCTCATCAAAATCTTTTAATCCAAAACGAAATTTATATCCGTCTATCTTTTTACTAAGGGCGTCATAGTTTCTCGTGTCGCCATAAAATTTAGCCATTTCTCTTTCGTTTATAAGTTTGCAAAGCCCGATCTCTATCTTTTTAGTATAGTTAGCAGCTAGCAACATCGTAAATGTACAAAACAAAATGGCTATAAATTTCATCTTAGTCTCCTATTTTTATATTTCCGCCTTTGCCAAGACCGCCTTTTACATTTTGGACTTTATAGTCTTTTAGCGCGACTATAAGTTGGTTCATTGCATCCATAAAGGCATTTACGATCATCCTGCCCTCTGGTGTCTTTGTGTAGCCACCAAGTCCAGTGCTCACACGTGAAAATGAATTTGACCCCATGCCAAAGAAGTCAAAGTTGCTATCACTGCCGACTGCGCCAGCGATCTGTACGCCTGAGCGGTTGTCTATGAGAAGTAAAGATGTTTGTGTTTCGCTCTTTGAAAAGCCTCCGCTTACCTTGCCAGCAACGTTACCAAAGACAGCGCCTACAAGTCCGCTGATACCGCCAGTATCCTCTTTGCTAAATGTGATCTCTGGCTGCATGGTATAATCAGCCGCTACGACTTGACCTTTGTGAAATTTAGAGCCTTTTCTTAGCTCGCCACTAGCTTCAAGCGCGCGCTCTTGCATCATATTATCCATACTTCTGCCACGCTCTACTATGACGAAGCAGCCAGTTTGCTGAGCTAAGATCCTTAGCACTGGTACGGTTGAGCCAAGCTGATAATCTCTAGTTAGATATGAGTACCATGAGCTACTTTGATCTTCGTAAAAAGACAATGTTCCTAGCGTTTGGCTGCAACGCTCGATTTTTGTGTTGGCATTTTTTGCTGTATCACCTGCTGCGGCACCAGTTACACCGCTATTGCTGCTAGCGCATCCAGCAAATAAACAAAGAGCGGCAACGCTGCTAAAGACCTTAGATGCTAAAAATCTCTTTTTCATGAAGATCCTTTTTAATGTAATTAGAAGTGCAAATATTATAAGAAAATAATATTTTGTGAAAACTTAAATTTTAAAAGAAAAATATAAAAGTAAAATTTAAGCGGCCAGCAAGATGCTAGCCGCATAAATTATTCGACAGTTACGCTTTTTGCGAGATTTCTTGGCATATCGACGTTGTTGCCAAGTCTAACAGAAATTTCAAGTGCAAGCAGCTGAAGTACTAGCATCATCTCAAAAAATTCGCTCATATAGTGATCTTGAACGCTAGTTTTTACGTAGTCATCGCTTAGTTCAAACTCAAGCGGACTTATCGCTAGGATATATGCATCTCTTGCAGCGAGCTCTTCGACGTTACTTTTTGTCTTTTCATATAACAAATTTTGAGGCATTAAAGCGATCGTAAATAGCTTCTCATCTGCAAGCGCGATAGGTCCGTGCTTCATCTCACCTGATGGATAGCCCTCGGCGTGAAGATATGAAATCTCTTTAAGTTTTAACGCACCTTCAAGTGCCAGCGGATAGAAGATGTCTCTACCGATGAAGAAGAAGCCATGACCGTGCAAATAGTGCTTGCTTAGGCGGTGAAGCTTCTCTTGCAAAGAGTTATCTATATTTAAAATTTGTGGGATGTGAAGAAGCGTTTTGATCTCGTGATCAAGCTCTTTTTTGCTGATAGAACCCTTTGCTGATGCCATTTGAAGCACAAGCATCCAAAGTACGATGATCTGCGTTGCAAAGGCCTTTGTACTTGCCACACCTTTTTCGATGCCAGCGCGAGTTAGAAGCGTATTATCAGCTAGTCTAACGATAGATGAGTTATCGACATTGCAAATCGCAAGCGTCTTTAGTCCAGCCTCTTTTGCGATCCTAAGTGCCTCAAGTGTGTCGGCTGTTTCGCCACTTTGTGAGATGACGATGAAGAGCGAGTTTTTGTTTAGATAAGGCTTTCTATATCTAAATTCGCTTGCCACTTCGACCTTTGTTCTAACTTTAGCAAGTCTTTCAAAAAGATAGCTTGCAGTTAGCGCTGCATGGTAGCTCGTACCGCACGCACAAAGCACGACATCATCGATGCCTTTTAGGTATTCATCGTCTAAATTTTCAAGGGTCACTTTGTGGTTTTTAACTCTGCCCATGATGGTTTCAGATACGACAGCGCCTTGCTCGTAAATTTCTTTTTCCATAAAAAATGTATAACCCTCTTTTTGGGCATAGCTCTTATCTTTTGGCAAAGCATTAAATGTTATGCTAGCCTTTTTGCCGTGTTTGAAAACAGCTATCTCGTCTAAGCTCACGTAGCCGTAGTTGTTATCATCAAGGTATGCTACTTCTGTTGCGTTACCGATTAACGGCGCATCTGATGAAGCAAAATATAACTCTTTTTTGTCGCTTTTGCCTATCGCCATAGGAGCGGCATCTTTTGCGAAAAATATCTTATCAGGTGCAGTTTTGGTGATAAGTAGTGTCGCATAAGCGCCTCTTAGCTTTGCGATAGTCGCCTCATAAGCTTTAAATGGGTCTTTTTTCTCTTTTAAAATTTCTTCAAAAAGGTGCACGATCACTTCGGTGTCGGTTTGGCTGACAAATTTCACGCCCTTTGCCTCAAGCTCATCTTTAAGCTCTTTGTAGTTTTCGATGATGCCGTTATGAACGACAAATGAGTGCTCGCCAAGGTGTGGGTGAGCGTTTATCTCAGTTGGTTTGCCATGAGTCGCCCAGCGTGTGTGACCTATCGCCACGCCAAAGCCCTCTGATGTAAAGTCCTTTGTCTTTAGGGCTAAATTTTCAAGCTTGCCAACAGCCTTGAAAAAGTCGATCTTGCCATCACTCATCACAGCCATACCAGCGCTGTCGTATCCGCGATACTCAAGCTCTTTTAGACCGCTTAAAATGACCTCTTTTTTCTCTTTATCTCCGATGTATCCTACGATTCCACACATGTTTTACTCGCTTATTAATAAATTTAATATCTCTTCGCCTTTACTCTCAAGTCGCTCGTTTTTCTCGATCAAAAAGAGATTTCTCGTTCTATTTTTAACCGTCTGAATTCTAGCACTCGTGACTTGAAAATGAAGCCTATCAAAAACACTCATCACATAAGCCATTAGTCCGCGCTGATCTTTTGCGTTGATGCTAAGTTTGGCGTAATCTTTTGAGTGATTTAGCTCGAAGTTTATCTCATCTTTGTTAATATTTGGTTTCAAAGGCTCTCTTAAAACCTCGCTATTTAGGGATTTTAGGGCTAAAATTTTAGTATTTTCAAACTCATGATTTTTTACATTTTGGTTAAAGTCAAGCCTGATATAAAATTTCTTCTCAAAAAGCTCAAATATCTCCATATAAGCAAGGTCAAATTTAGCAAATTCATAGAGCAGGGCGCTTAAATTTAGGCTCTTGTTTGTATAAATTTGAATGCTTAAATTTTTACTATTGTTTATGAAAATTTCGGTTTCGTTTAGGCTGTCAGCCACTTTGCTTAAATTTATGATCTCACTCGCGCTATATTTTGTAAAGACCAAATTTGATGTGATCTTAAAAATTTTCTCTTGTAGCTTTGGCTCAAGCGCCAAAAACTCGCTATTTCGTTTTATAGACTGCTCTTTTTTTACTCGCCTTGTCGCTTCATCAAGTAAATTTTCATCGCTAAATGCGCTAAGAGAAATTTCATAAAGCTCTCTTAAAAGCTTTGCTGTGTAGGCGTTGTAAAGCCTCTCATTTGTGGCGTTTATCACGCAGTAGCTAAGGATGTAAAGCAGCTTTAAGACCTGCTTGTCGCCAAGCTTTGATATGAAGGCAAATATGACGCGCTGCGAGTAGATGTCCTCTCTGTTTGAGACGTTGCTCATTAGGGTGTGGTATTTTATCAAGATGACGCCGACGTTGATAGCTTTTTGGCTTAAATTTAGCTTGTTAGCATAGGCTCTAAAGATGTTTGCACCGATGTTTGCGTGATCTTTGCCGCCAAGTCCTTTGCCAACGTCATGCATAAGCGTCACGATCTTTAGCATCGTTTTGCCCTCCAAGCAAAGCTCGGAGTAGAGATTTTTTATAAATTTATCTTTTATATTTTCAAGAAATTTGACACTTAAAATGCTATGCTCATCAACCGTAAATTCGTGATAGCCGTCATATTCTGCTAGCTGAGAGATGTGCTCCATCGGTTTTATCAAAATTTGTATCATCTGCGCATCGAGCAAGGATTTTAAGATAGCGTAGGAATTTTCTCTTAAAAATATCTTCTTAAACTCGCTTATAGCGCGCTCTAAGCCATCTTTTGTGATGATAGCTCGCTTGATATAAAAGATCGCGCTTATATCAAATTTATAATCCACATCTTTTAGCTCCAAAAGCTCATTTATGAGATCCTCGATAAGGGCTGGCTTTTTGTGAAGTGGCACGTAGATGACGCCATTTATCTCGTAAAAGCCATTTTTTAGCCTAGCAAATTTTCTCTGCTCGAAACTTAGCTCGCTTTTGAAAAATGGCCTGCAAAGCGAAGCTGCGATAAATCTTGAATAAATAGCTACATTATTCATCGAGCTTAGCATCTTTTGACTGATGACGCTTTCGTTGTCTTGCAGCTTTTTGGACTTTGTCTGCATAAAATTTGTCGTGATCTCGACACTTGAAGCGCTAAATGTGTCGGTGTTTTGGGTTAAATTTAAAGCACTTAGCAAGCTTAGTAAAAAATCCACATTTAGATTAAAACTAGCTATCTCTTTTTCATTCATCACTTTAAGAGCTTGTGATCTAACCGAAACGTCGCTATCAAGGCAGTTTAGTATGCAGTTTAAGCGGTAAATTTCATCGATCCCACCAAAGCCACTTTTTAAATTTGGCTCTTGCGCTAAGTAGCTTATGCTAGAAAATGGCAAAAATGCCTTTAAATGGTAGTTTAAAAAGGCTTTTTTATCAAATTCTTTTATCTTTATGATCTCGCTTTTTACTAAGCGGTAGAGGCTTTTTGAGCCGCAGATGTAGCGAAGTTGCGAGGTTTCGCTTTTAAATTTAAGGTCATCTTTGAAATTTATAAAAATTTCATCCACTTCGGCGCTTTTTATCACAAATTTCATGCCAGAGCTATCTAAAATTTCAGAAAGTTCTTTTAAGAAATTTTTTATATTGTAGCCCTTTAAATTTTTATAAACTAGCAAAATTTCAAGCTCGCTATTTGCGCTAAGTAGCGTTTGGGCGTATTTGCCAGTGGCTAGAACGCTAAAGGCAAAGCTGTCGTTTTGTGGTACAAACTCATCAAAAAATTCTCGCATAGTTTCATTTAAATAAGATTTTATAAAATCATCATACTCTTTGGCTAAGAAATTTGTGAAATTTCTGCCTTGATTTTTTTGAAAATGTTTTGGCAAATTTGCCTTAAAATCAAGAAATTTCTCTTTGATCTTTGAATAATTATCGCTATTTTTGGCACTTTTATCAGCTAGCATTTAGTGTTTCCATTGTTAAAAATATCTTGGCAAATGTTACATAATTTTTGCAAAAACAAAGCTTTATTTGCTTATAATGAAGCCTTAAGTTCAGCTTTAGGACGATATAAATAATGAATCTATTACAAAAACTAGAAAGTGGCGAGAGATTAAGCAAGCAAGAGGCTTTTTCGCTTTATGCGCTTGATCTTTTTACCTTGGCTAAATTTGCCGATAAAAAGCGCAGAAAACTGCACGGCAACAAGGTCTTTTTTAATGTAAATCGCCATATCAATCCAACAAATATCTGTGCTGATATCTGTAAATTTTGCGCATTTTCAGCCCACAGAAAAAATCCAAATCCATACTTAATGAGCCACGAAGAAATTTTAAAGATCGTTGATGAGAGCGTTAGCCACGGCGCAAAAGAGATACACATTGTCTCCGCCCACAACGCAACTAGCGGCTGGCAGTGGTACTTAGAAATTTTTAAAAAGATAAAGGCAGCTCATCCAGAGCTTCATGTAAAGGCGATGACGGCGGCTGAGATCGACTTTTTATCAAGGCATTACGGCTTAAGCTACGATGAGGTGATAGAAAAGATGCTCGAATACGGCGTCGATAGCATGCCAGGGGGTGGGGCTGAAATTTTTGATGAAGAGATCAGGGCTAAAATTTGCAAAGGCAAAGTAAGTAGCGAGAACTGGCTAAAGATCCATAAAATGTGGCACGATAAAGGCAGACAAAGCAACGCAACAATGCTCTTTGGACACATAGAAAGCCGCGAAAATAGGATCGATCACATGCTAAGGATAAGGGACTTGCAGGACGAAACTGGCGGATTTAATGCATTTATCCCGCTAGTTTATCAAAGAGAAAATAACTACTTAAAAGATGTGAAATTTCTAGGATCGGCTGAAATTTTAAAGACTATGGCGATATCTCGCTTGGTGCTTGATAATGTCCCACACATAAAGGCATACTGGGCTACATCGACCTTAAATTTGGCGATGATCGCTCAGGAATTTGGCGCTGATGATCTTGATGGCACGATAGAAAAAGAGAGCATACAAAGTGCAGCTGGTGCAAATAGCGCAAATGGTGTTACACTAAAGACATTTTGCGATCTTATTAAAACATCTGGTTTTACGCCGGTTGAGCGTGACAGCTTATATAACGAACTTAAAATTTACTAAAGGAGCTTGGGGTGAAATTTTTTGACTTAGCACAAAACAAAACGAGTGTGAAGCAGGAATTTGGAGCGGGACTTACGACATTTTTAGCGATGATGTATATTGTGCCGGTAAATGCGATCATTATGAGCAAAACTGGCATGCCTTATGAGGCATTAATCACTGCAACAGCGCTAATTACCATATTTTCTACTGTATTAAATGGTCTTTGGGCGAACACGCCAGTTGCGATGAGCGTTGGCATGGGGCTTAACGCCTACTTTACATTTGGTCTTTGCATCGGTATGAAAGTGCCTTGGCAAACGGCTCTTGGCGTTGTTTTCTTAAGTGGCGTGATATTTGTCGTCTTATCTTTTACAAATTTTAGGATGTGGATAATAAGATCCATTCCGCTTGATCTAAGAAGAGCGATAAGCGCTGGTATAGGCACATTTATCAGCTTTGTGGCATTTCAGCAAATGGGCTTTATCGTAAATAACGATGCGGTTTTAGTTGGCATAGGAAATTTCAAAGATCCAAACGTGCTTCTTGGCGTTTTGGGGTTATTTTTGGTTGTTTGCTTTTGGGCATGGAAGATAAAGGGCGCATTTATCCTAGCTGTGCTTGCTACTTCAGTGATAGCTTGGGTGCTTGGCATCGCTCCTCATCCAAAAGAAATTTTCTCAACTCCAGCCTCTATCTCACCGATATTTTTAGAGCTTGATATAAAAGGTGCCTTTAGCCTAGCCTTGCTACCAGTTGTCATCACATTTTTTGTGACCGATCTTTTTGACTCGATAGGCACGCTAGCTGGCGTTGGCACGAGGGCAGGGATATTTGACGAAAACAAAAAAGATGGCGTCATAAAACTTGAAAAAACTCTTGAAGCTGACGCTGTTGCTACTGCAGCCGGCTCACTTGTAGGTGTAAGTACGACCACATCGTTTGTAGAGAGTGCAAGCGGCGTAGAAGAGGGCGGTAGGACTGGTCTAACGGCTGTATTTTGCGGACTTTTATTTATACTTACATTATTTATGTTGCCACTTTTTAAAGCGATCCCTGGTAACGCCATCTATCCGATCCTTGTAATGGTTGGCGTGCTTATGTTTGCTGAGCTTGCTAGCATAAATTTCAAAGATCCAGCCATCGCCGTTGCGACATTTTTCATAGTTGTGCTCATCCCGCTTACTTACTCGATCACAAACGGTCTTGCATTTGGCTTTATGTCATACGTCATAGTTAAGCTCATAAAGAGAGAATTTAGCGATATAAATTTAGGCGTAGTTGTGCTAGCGCTCATTAGTTTTATCGTATTTTTAGTGCATTGATAAGGATGAAAGATGATATTTTATAGCTACGATGAATTTGCCGTTGATGCTAAAAAGATGGCAAAACAGATAAAAGATGAGTTTGATCCAGAGGTGATACTAGCTGTGGCAAGGGGTGGTCTAACGCTTGGTCACTCGCTAGCTGTTGCGCTTGAAAATAGAAATTTATTTACATTAAATTCTATCCACTACGAGGATACAAACAAGCTTGATACGATACAAATTTTTAACGTGCCAGATCTTAGCAAATACACTAAAATTTTGCTTGTTGATGATATCATCGATAGCGGCGAGAGCATGGTCGAGATAAAAAGAGAACTGCTTAAACGCTATCCAAATTTAGATATAAAGATAGCGACTGTATTTTATAAAGAAAAGGCTCTGCTTTTGCCTGAATTTAAGGTAAAAGAGGCTCATGACTGGGTTGAGTTTTTCTGGGATATACATATTTAAGGGCTAAATTTGTTAGAAAGAGTTAGAGAATTTGCTAGCAGACACATCGCTTTTAGCGTATTTTTGATATGTTTGATTGATTTTGTTTTTCTGCTTTATGCGGCAAATTCTCTTAGTATAAGCTACAACGAGGCTGAAATTTTCTTTCAAAAGCACAGCCTTCTTGGCTATATTTTAAAACTAAGCGCCCATTTTTTTGGTCAAAATGACCTTGCTGTGCGAGGCGTGATGATCTTTTTTCACATCGCAAGCGTGGTTTTGATGTATAAGGTGAGCAAATTTTACATCAAGCTTGAGTTTGACAGGATCATAGCCGTCCTACTTTTTGTGCTACTCCCTGGCACACTAGCTTCAGCCCTTATCATAAATAACGCTGGAATTTGCATCACTTTAGCGCTTTTGTGCATATATCTTTTTCATATTAAAAAGAAAATTTTATTTAGTCTCTTTTTCTGCCTAGCCTTTTTCATAGATGGCGATTTTTTGATATTTTATGCAGGATTTTTTATATTTGCACTTTATAAAAGAAAGCCGCCACTTGCTTGGCTCAGTGCCATTTTATTTTTTCTGACACTTTACTTTTTTGGCTTTGAAACAAATGGCAGACCAAGTGGGCACTTTATCGATACTTTTGGCATATTTGCTGCTGTATTTTCGCCATTTGTCTTTATTTTTTTTGTATATACGATTTATAGAATTTGGGTTAAGGAGAAGAAGGATCTTTTGTGGTTTATCGCCATTTGCTCATTTTGCTTTTGTATGATAGTCTCTGTGCGCCAAAGGCTAGAGCTTGAGCAGTTCTTGCCATTTTGCGTGATCGCAACGCCACTTATGGTAAGAGTTTTTTTCAACTCTTATCGCGTGAGACTGCCAAAATTTAGAAAAGGACACAAAATTTGCACTGGTTTAGTGATGCTTTTTTTGGTATTTAACTGGTCAGCGATCATCTTTAATCAAATTTTTTACATCTTTTTAAACGATCCTACAAAACATCTCACTTATAAATTTGATGTAGCAAAAGAGCTGGCAGATAAACTAAAAGAGGCTGGAGTGCAAGATATTGCGACTGATGACACAAGGCTTGCTCTTAGGCTTAAATTTTATGGGATAAAAACAAAAAGCTACTCTAAAAATTTATTAGCAAGTGCCGATTTAGATGAGAAGTCAAAATTTAGTATAGAAAAAATGGGAAAAGTAGTTGCAAATTTCAATATCAAGGAACGATAAAATATGAAAAAAAGAGCTTTTACGATGATAGAGCTTGTTTTTGTTATTGTTGTTGTTGGAATTTTAGCTGCCATTATGATCCCAAAACTAAATAGAAATGCCTCAAAAGAAGCCGCAAATCAGATCCTAACTCATATAAGATACACTCAACACCTCGCTATGCAGGATGATAAATATTCTATCACTGAAAAAGGATGGGCAAAACAGCGCTGGACGATAGCTTTTGCAAAAGATAAAGTAGATGGTTGTTCGGTTGATAAAAATAATGAGCAAACTTGGAAATATAGCGTTTATTATGATAAAAGTATGACCGGAAATCCAAATTCTCAAGATGAGTTTGCAAGTGATATTTATAAGACTGGAAAGTTATTAACAGCTGGCTGGAGTGGTATGTCAGGTGGTGACTGCAAAAAGATAAACAAAGAGCTAAATATAGAAAAAAGATTTGGTATAACAGATGTAACTCTGTCTGGCGGATGTGTAAAAGGAAATGCTAAGAAAAAAATCGCTTTTGATGAAATGGGACGACCGATGTGGTCAATAAGCACAGTTGGCGGTGGTATAAAGCGACCATACGATAGACTTGTTAAAAAAGATTGCAGTATAACAATAACTGATAAACGTGGCAATCAAACAACTATTACTATAGAAAAAGAAAGTGGTTTTGCATCTATAAAAGAGAATAGTTAAATTTAGTTAAAAATTTATAGTTTTTATTTTTTAAAAAAAAGTTGCCATTTTTTAATCTGCATTTAAGCATCCCTCATATATAATTCCAGCTCACGAAACGAGAAACCACCTTTAACTTCAACGTTAATAAAGCCTTTTTCTTATCGTTGTTCTTTTAACTTACAATTGTTAAACTATTAGTCAATCTTTGAAATCTAAACAAGTGATCGATTGAGCCAGTCTATTATGATTAAATAATAGATTAGACAAACTAATATAAAAACTAAAGGTTTTTTTTGATTAAAAACTTCATAATAAATACTAAAAGCAATTTTAGTAAAAACATTATTACTAGATTGCATTAGCAATCTTAGTCTTTAGTGTTGCTTCTTAGTAAAGCTTTGCTTTACGTTAAAGAAGGTTAATATGGAGAGTTTGATCCTGGCTCAGAGTGAACGCTGGCGGCGTGCCTAATACATGCAAGTCGAACGGACAAGTAAGAGCTTGCTCTTATGAGTTAGTGGCGCACGGGTGAGTAATGTATAGCTAATCTGCCCTACACTAGAGGACAACAGTTGGAAACGACTGCTAATACTCTATACTCCTCTCTAGCATAAGTTAGATAGGGAAAGTTTTTCGGTGTAGGATGAGGCTATATTGTATCAGCTAGTTGGTGAGGTAATGGCTCACCAAGGCTATGACGCATAACTGGTCTGAGAGGATGATCAGTCACACTGGAACTGAGACACGGTCCAGACTCCTACGGGAGGCAGCAGTAGGGAATATTGCTCAATGGGGGAAACCCTGAAGCAGCAACGCCGCGTGGAGGATGACACTTTTCGGAGCGTAAACTCCTTTTGTTAGGGAAGAATAATGACGGTACCTAACGAATAAGCACCGGCTAACTCCGTGCCAGCAGCCGCGGTAATACGGAGGGTGCAAGCGTTACTCGGAATCACTGGGCGTAAAGGACGCGTAGGCGGATTATCAAGTCTCTTGTGAAATCCTATGGCTTAACCATAGAACTGCTTGGGAAACTGATAATCTAGAGTGAGGGAGAGGCAGATGGAATTGGTGGTGTAGGGGTAAAATCCGTAGAGATCACCAGGAATACCCATTGCGAAGGCGATCTGCTGGAACTCAACTGACGCTAATGCGTGAAAGCGTGGGGAGCAAACAGGATTAGATACCCTGGTAGTCCACGCCCTAAACGATGTATACTAGTTGTTGCTAAGCTAGTCTTGGCAGTAATGCACCTAACGGATTAAGTATACCGCCTGGGGAGTACGGTCGCAAGATTAAAACTCAAAGGAATAGACGGGGACCCGCACAAGCGGTGGAGCATGTGGTTTAATTCGAAGATACGCGAAGAACCTTACCCGGACTTGATATCTAACAAATCATCTAGAGATAGAAGAGTGTCTGCTTGCAGAAATGTTAAGACAGGTGCTGCACGGCTGTCGTCAGCTCGTGTCGTGAGATGTTGGGTTAAGTCCCGCAACGAGCGCAACCCACGTCATTAGTTGCTAACAGTTCGGCTGAGCACTCTAATGAGACTGCCTTCGTAAGGAGGAGGAAGGTGTGGACGACGTCAAGTCATCATGGCCCTTATGTCCGGGGCGACACACGTGCTACAATGGCATATACAATGAGAAGCAATATCGCGAGATGGAGCAAATCTATAAAATATGTCCCAGTTCGGATTGGAGTCTGCAACTCGACTCCATGAAGCCGGAATCGCTAGTAATCGTAGATCAGCCATGCTACGGTGAATACGTTCCCGGGTCTTGTACTCACCGCCCGTCACACCATGGGAGTTGATTTCACTCGAAGCCGGAATACTAAATTAGTTACCGTCCACAGTGGAATCAGCGACTGGGGTGAAGTCGTAACAAGGTAACCGTAGGAGAACCTGCGGTTGGATCACCTCCTTTCTAGAGTACATATAGATATTCTCTCACAAGATATCTATAAGAAAGATATTCTCAATCATCCTTGTTTAGTTTTGAAAGATTGATAGACCTATAGGGGCCTATAGCTCAGCTGGTTAGAGTGCACCCCTGATAAGGGTGAGGTCACAAGTTCAAGTCTTGTTAGGCCCACCAGAGAATTTAATTGGGGAATTAGCTCAGCTGGGAGAGCGCCTGCTTTGCACGCAGGAGGTCAGCGGTTCGATCCCGCTATTCTCCACCATAAAATAGTTTAACAGCAAAAGTCTATATTAAGTGTTTTAAGAAACATTTACTTTAGACTTTTAAGCGTACTTGATCTTTATTGATTATAAAGTTGCCGAAAGCAACTTTGTGCTTTAGGGGTTTCCAAAGGGTGCAACTCTTTGGTCGTAAAGGCTAGCTTGCTAGTCTGCGAAGTCTAAATGTTCTTTTAATTAATATTGTTAATAGTCACAAGCAAGTTTTAAAAACAATTTTACAGGACTTGTTAAAGATTTAAATTTCTATTCTCTTTGCATTTAATGCAAAAGTTTGACATCACAATCTATTTAGGATTTAAAACTTATCTAAATAGTAGTCAATGCTTTCCGTCTTGAGAGCTAGAATTTAAATGTAGTAACATAAAGTTATCTTTAACAAGGAAGTGATGCGAATTAGAATAATCTAATATAGAAAAGGTAAGCTACAAAGAGCAAGTGGTGGATGCCTTGGCTAGTAGAGGCGATGAAAGACGTGCCAGGCTGCGATAAGTCTCGGGGAGCCGTCAAGGGGCTTTGATCCGGGAATTTCTGAATGGGGCAACCCAACTAATAGAGATATTAGTTACCGTATAACGGAGCGAACGAGGGGAATTGAAACATCTTAGTACCCTCAGGAAAAGAAATCAAAAGAGATTACGCTAGTAGCGGCGAGCGAACGCGTAAGAGGGCAAACCACTAGTTTACTAGTGGGGTTGTAGGACTGCAATATAGACTAAACTTAGCTAATAGAACAACCTGGAAAGGTTAGGCACAGAGGGTGATACCCCCGTATATGAAAGCTTTGTTTTACTTAGCAGTATCCTGAGTAGGGCGGAACACGTGATATTCTGTCTGAAGCTGGGTAGACCACTATCCAACCCTAAATACTACTACTAGACCGATAGTGCACAAGTACCGTGAGGGAAAGGTGAAAAGAACTGAGGTGATCAGAGTGAAATAGAACCTGAAACCATTTGCTTACAATCATTCAGAGCCCTATGATTTATCAGGGTGATGGACTGCCTTTTGCATAATGAGCCTGCGAGTTGTGATGTCTGGCGAGGTTAAGGAAACCCGGAGCCGTAGCGAAAGCGAGTCTTAATAGGGCGTTTAGTCAGACGTTGCAGACCCGAAACGATGTGATCTATCCATGAGCAGGTTGAAACCGGTGTAAGAGCCGGTGGAGGACCGAACCCGCTAGCGTTGAAAAGCTATGGGATGACTTGTGGATAGGGGTGAAAGGCCAATCAAACATCGTGATAGCTGGTTCTCTCCGAAATATATTTAGGTATAGCGTCATGTAGTAACACTAGGGGGTAGAGCACTGAATGGGCTAGGGCATACACCAATGTACCAAACCCTATCAAACTCCGAATACCTAGTGTGTAATCATGGCAGTCAGGCGGCGAGTGATAAAATCCGTCGTCGAGAGGGGAACAACCCAGACTAACAGCTAAGGTCCCTAAATCTCATTTAAGTGGAAAACGATGTGGAGTTACTTAAACAACCAGGAGGTTGGCTTAGAAGCAGCCATCCTTTAAAGAAAGCGTAATAGCTCACTGGTCTAGTGATTCTGCGCGGAAAATATAACGGGGCTAAAATGAGTACCGAAGCTTTAGACTTAGTTTACTAAGTGGTAGGAGAGCGTTGTATTTGCGTTGAAGGTATACCGGTAAGGAGTGCTGGAGCGAATACAAGTGAGCATGCAGGCATGAGTAGCGATAATTGGGGTGAGAATCCCCAACGCCGTAAACCCAAGGTTTCCTACGCGATGCTCGTCATCGTAGGGTTAGCCGGGTCCTAAGCAAAGTCCGAAAGGGGTATGCGATGGAAAATTGGTTAATATTCCAATGCCAACTATAATGTGCGATGGAAGGACGCTTAGAGTTAGAGGAGCCAGCGGATGGTAGTGCTGGTCGAAAGGTGCAGGTTGGAGTTCAGGCAAATCCGAACTCCTTTAAGCCGAGGCCTTACAGGTGCGTGAAGTTCTTCGGAATGAATCGTAAATCCTTGATACTGTCGAGCCAAGAAAAGTTTCTAAGTTTAGTTATAGTTGCCCGTACCGTAAACCGACACAGGTGGGTGGGATGAGTATTCTAAGGCGCGTGGAAGAACTCTCTTCAAGGAACTCTGCAAAATAGCACCGTATCTTCGGTATAAGGTGTGCCTAACTTTGTGAAGGATTTACTCCGTAAGCATTGAAGGTTACAACAAAGAGTCCCTCCCGACTGTTTACCAAAAACACAGCACTCTGCTAACTCGTAAGAGGATGTATAGGGTGTGACGCCTGCCCGGTGCTCGAAGGTTAATTGATGACGTTAGCTCTGCGAAGCGTTTGATCGAAGCCCGAGTAAACGGCGGCCGTAACTATAACGGTCCTAAGGTAGCGAAATTCCTTGTCGATTAAATATCGACCTGCATGAATGGCGTAACGAGATGGGAGCTGTCTCGAAGAGGGATCCAGTGAAATTGTAGTGGAGGTGAAAATTCCTCCTACCCGCGGCAAGACGGAAAGACCCCGTGGACCTTTACTACAGCTTGACACTGCTATTGGGATAAAAATGTGCAGGATAGGCGGGAGGCTTTGATCCATAGACGTCAGTTTATGGTGAGCCATTGTTGAGATACCGCTCTTTTTTATTCTGATAGCTAACTAGCTTGAGTTATCCTCAAGTAGGACAATGTCTGGTGGGTAGTTTGACTGGGGCGGTCGCCTCCCAAAATGTAACGGAGGCTTACAAAGGTTGGCTCAGAACGGTTGGAAATCGTTCGTAGAGTATAAAGGCATAAGCCAGCTTAACTGCGAGACATACACGTCAAGCAGAGACGAAAGTCGGTCTTAGTGATCCGGTGGTTCTGTGTGGAAGGGCCATCGCTCAAAGGATAAAAGGTACCCCGGGGATAACAGGCTGATCTCCCCCAAGAGCTCACATCGACGGGGAGGTTTGGCACCTCGATGTCGGCTCATCGCATCCTGGGGCTGGAGCAGGTCCCAAGGGTATGGCTGTTCGCCATTTAAAGCGGTACGCGAGCTGGGTTCAGAACGTCGTGAGACAGTTCGGTCCCTATCTGCCGTGGGCGCAAGAAGATTGAGGAGAGTTGACCCTAGTACGAGAGGACCGGGTCGAACCAACCACTGGTGTACGAGTTGTCCTGCCAAGGGCACCGCTCGGTAGCTATGTTGGGATGTGATAACTGCTGAAAGCATCTAAGCAGGAAGCCAACTCCAAGATGAATCTTCTTTTAAGAGCTCATATAGACTATGTGTTTGATAGGCTGGGTGTGTAATGGATGAAAGTCCTTTAGCTGACCAGTACTAATAGCTCGTCTGCTTATCTTTTAATAAGCATCACTTCCTTGTTAAGGATAAAAACTTAATAAGATATGTTTTTATAAAACTTTGTTTATGACTTTTAACTTTATTTAGTAGTGTTAAATAAGAGATTTATCTAGTATATCTTTTATTTAACACTGCCCGTGACTATACAGACGAGGAAACGCCTTGCTCCATCTCGAACCAAGAAGCTAAGCTCGTCCTGGCTGATGATACTCTCCCTTACTGGGATGTTGGAAAAGTAGGTCGTTGCGGGCTTTGTTGTTTATCTGCTTTAATTCTTATATTATTAATTCTGGTTTTTATTAGTGTTTATTTCTATTTAAGTATAAAATAGTAGTTTTTATTTTTTTATTATTAGATTATTGGTTTAGCGACCTTTATTTTGTGCTGTATGCTGTAATTGTGTGTTTTTGGTGTGTAAACACAATGCTTTGTGCTAGGGTTGTTGGTTATTTAGTTACATTCGCCACCTATCGCACAAATATTAGACCAACAAGTTGTCTAATTGGTTTTCTGCTATGCTATATTTATTCCATTGCTTATTAAAAATGCAGAACCTTAACTATTTGATATTAGCATGACCTCTAAGCTGATCTTCAAAAAGTCATTTTTGAGGTGATGTATTGATAGTTTCTTATTTTTATCATTCTTGTTAAAGTTTTATTACACACAAATGAACACGATGCTAAATTTATTAAATTTAACACTGCCTCATGCAAAAGTATATACTTATATTAAGCTAAACGAAAAGTATTAAGTTATATTATTTTTTTAAGATTTATCAAATTTCTTTAAAGGAGAGCGTATGAAACTAGCATTTTCAAAAGCTGTTTTTGTAGCAGCTGGCGTTGCCTTATTCGCAGGCTCACTCTTAAACGCAGAGGATAAATTTAGCCCTGTTATTGTCATACATGGTGGCACTAGCGGACTTGAGCTTACTAAAGATGAGTTTAAAGTGCGCGAAGAGCCTATGAAAAAGGCGCTTTTAGCTGGTCAGGCCGTGCTTGAAAAGGGCGGTAGTGCTATGGATGCAGTTACGGCAGCCATTATGGTGTTAGAAGACGATCCAAATTTTAATGCTGGCAAGGGCGCAGTATTTACAGCTGACGGCTTTAATGAGCTGGATGCCTCGATCATGGATGGCTCTACTAAAAAAGCAGGTGCAGTAGCGATGGCAAGGCATATCAAAAACCCAATCCTTGGTGCAAGAGTTGTAATGGACAAGACTTGGCACACTCTTGTTGCTGGCGAGGGAGCTGACAAGCTAGCCAAAGAAAACGGCCTAGAGATGGTTGATCAAAAGTACTTTTTCACGCAGTTTAGATATGATGCACTCCAAAGGGCTAAAGAGAAACAAAAGCTCATGCTTGATAGCGAAAAGACAAAGAAAACTTCGCTAAATTTATATGAGCGTCCATATCTTGGTACTGTTGGAGCGATTGCTCTTGATAAAAATGGCAACCTAGCCGCAGCAACAAGTACTGGTGGCATGACAAATAAAATGACTGGCCGTATAGGTGATAGTCCGATAATTGGCTCTGGAACCTATGCAGATAATGACTCAGTGGCAGTCTCTTGCACAGGCACAGGTGATATCTACATGCGTGTAAATGCTGCTCATGAAGTCTCAGCTCTTTATAAATACAAAACTTCAGATGTGCAAAAAGCAGCCGAAGAGGCTGTAAAAGAGGTAGCAACACTAGGTGGCAGTGGTGGTATCATCTCTATTGATAAGTCTGGCAAGACAGGCTTTGCTTGGACTAAAGATAAGCTTGGTATGTATCATGGTGAGGCTAGACTGGGAGCTAAACCAGTTGTTTACTGGCCGCTTGGTGAGAAATGATTAGATAGCTAGGCCAGATCCTATCTGGTCTAGTTTTTAAAGGGAGAAAGTTTATTAAAATATATAAATTGCTCCAAGAACGATAAATGCTCTTAGGCAAAAACCGCTAAGCAAATTTATATTAAGTGTTATCTTATTTAACCAACTTTTATAAAATTCTCTTGGTTTTTAAAAAATGGTTTTAGTGCCTCATAGGCTGTTTGGATCTTTTTAAATTTAGCGTTATACTCGTTTTTGATGCTTTCACTCTTGTTTGAGTGTCTATCCGGGTGGTAAATTTTAGCAAGGGCTAGGTAGCTGTCTCTTACGGTTTCGAAGCTGTCGCTATTTGAGCAGCCTAAAATTTCAAAATTTTCTTCTAGTAAATTTGCCAAAGCACTGAAGCGACTTTTAAATTTGGCCGAGTTTTGGACCTTGTAGTTTCTTTTGAACTCTTTAAATTTGCTCTCGTTGTAGTTAAAATTTACTATAAATTTTAGATGCTCGCGTCTTGAAATGATCTCTTCTATCAAGTCAAAGTCGCTATCTTTTTTTATTTTTAGGCTAAATTTGTGATTTTTCTCGTCAAATTTAGACTCATTTCCTTTAAAATTTTGCAAAATGTAGCTAGCAAAAGCTCTTGGAGTGTTATTTAGCGTAAAGATCATCTCGCCATATAAAAACTCAATGTCGATGTTGTAGATATTTGTTAGGGCGTTTCTTTGCACTAAAGATAGTTTTATGGTTTTGTATTTTGCAAAGGTTACGTCAAGCTTGTTGCCCTGTTTTTCGTAGAGTTTTTTTATAAAATTTAAGAAGCATTTTCGTTGCGGGATCTCGCTCTCTTCGTAAAAAGAGATGATCTTGTCTTTGTTTGCTAGGGTTTTTGTGAAATTTTTACTTATCAGTGCGCGAAGCTCGCAAAAAAGAGTGTCGCTATCTGTTAAAATGCTTAAAGATTCTAAAGTTTGGGTTATATTCATGGGTTTCTCCATTCAAAATATCCCCATTTAAAGCAACTAGCGTTCCAAAGTTAAATTTTCCTGATATTGCCATCTTTTGTATATGCCAAAAACTCATCTCTTAGCTTTTGTTCTTTGTGCAAGATCGCCTCCTCTTTTGTATGAGAAGCGACCTCTTTTTGGGGCTTTTTTGCCACTTCTTGCTCTTTTGTAAGCTCTTTTTTTATCTCTTTTAGACTATCGAAAAAATCGTTCATTTTTGCTCCTTTTACTCAAAGGATTCTACTAAAAAGGTTATAAATTTAAAATGAATACAATCTCTTTTTAAGGAAAGTTTGGTTAATATCACAACTTAATTTTTCATGTGCGCTCGTAGCTCAGCTGGATAGAGCATTTGATTGCGGTTCAAAAGGTCAGAGATTCGAATTCTCTCGGGCGCACCATCTTTTTCTCTCCAAATTTTATTTTCAGACCACTTTTTAGATTAGTTAAATTTATAAAAAACTCTATTTAGATATAGACCTTCAGCAGGCGCTGGTATGCGAGTTAGAGCAGGACGTCCATTTAGTGAAGCTTTGATGAGCTCGCTGCCGTCTTTTTGCTTTAGCGCTTTTAGTAAATTTGCAACCATGAGGCGCACCTGGCCGCGTAAAAAGCCATTTGCCTTAAAAACGATGATAGTCTGCTCTTTGTATGTGTAGCAAAATGCTTTGTAAATTTCGCGCACTGGGCTTTTTGTATCGCTTCCAGTTTTCATATATGCGCTAAAATCATGCTCGCCGATAAAATTACGCAAAATTTCATTTGCCTTTTTGATATCAAATTTAGGCAAAAACACCTTGTAGTTTGAGCTAAAAACATCAAATTTACCGTGATCTATCACATATCTATACGACCTTGCGACTGCATCAAATCTTGCTTGAAAGCTATCACTCACTAAATTTATGCGTTTTATGTGAATGCTTGGGTGTGCGTGACGGTTTATAAGATCTTTTAGACGATTTAAATCTTTAAAGTGATCGCCACAAACGACGCTTGAGCTTTGGTTGTTTGCGTGCACGCTTTTGTCGGTGCGCGAGCTAGAGACCACTCTTTCAAAAATGCCAACGTGGGCTAGGGCGCGCGCAAGTTCATCTTCTACGCCGTTTTCGTGTGGCTGGGTCTGAGAGCCTTGAAATTTCGAGCCATCGTAGCTGTAGATTAGCTGAATTTTCATCAGTATCTTCGTGCGATCTTGGCTCTATAAAGCAAGACGCCAGCTAGTAAAAATACGAAAAATATGAGCGGTATGGCAAGTGCTGGCTTTGATGAAAAGAGCATTATGAGCGTAAAGTAGCCAAACAAAACGCCAAAAGTGCCAACATAGACCATGCCCTTTTCGTATCTATATGTGACGATGCCAAGGCTGATCGCAAAGAGCGTGCTTGCAAGCGGGAAGAGGGCCACTAGGACGTAGGTGCTAAGGTCTTTTCTGCGCTTATCGCTGCTAGCTGCATCCATCCAGTACTCTTTGATGCTGCCAACATCGCTTATCTCTTCACTTTGAGCGGTTCTTATCTTCATTGATTTGAAGTTACTTTGGTGGTAAATTTCATCTTTTATGTCGTACATTTTTCCTTCGTTTAAGGAAAGTTCGATGCTTTGATTGACATTTGTTATCTTTGCGTTTTTAGCGGTTATTAGGCGCTGTGAGTCTTTTACAAATGGGTTAAACATCACGATATCTTTGTAAGTAGTGCCGTTGCTATCCTCTATCTCGCTGCCCACATAGACCATCCAGTCGGAGAATTTTTGTCCAAACTGGGTTGGCTTTAAATTTAGCTTTGCAACCGTCTTTTTATAGTCGATGAAATTTGCATTTAGCTGAGCGGCTATTGGTATCATGACGATGGCAATTACCAGCAAGGCAGCGCTTAAAATGGCTGAAAAAGCTAAGAAAAATCTTGCTATTTTGTTTGGCGAGCCACCGAGTGTGAAGATAACAATACTTTCATTCTCTTTTGATAGTCTAAAGAGCGTCATCGCAAGTGAGACGAAAAACGCGATAGGCACGACAAAGAGCAGTACGCGTGGGAGCATAAATGAGTAGAGTTTAAAGAGTTCGCCAAAGCTGATCTCGATGTATGAAGTGATACGCGCGATCTGGATGAAAAAGACGATCGACATGATCAAAAAAAGCGTACTAAATAGCGATGCGAACGTGCCTAAAAAGTTAAACAAAAGATATTTATTTACTCTACTCATAAATGAACCTTAAAATTTCTAAAATTTGCCTATCAAAAGCGTAAGTGACAAGCAGCCCCAGGCTTAAAAACGGCACAAAGGCTAGCTCATAGCCCTTTTTACGAACGATCGCATAGACTGGGAGTGTGAGAAGTGCCGCCAGATAGATCGCCACAAGGGCTAGCTTGGCTGGTAAAATGGCTCCGATGATCGCTGCGATAAAGATGTCGGCACTGCCCATGGCTTCGCGCTTCATCGCATAGCTCACGACAAATCTAAGCGTCCAAAAGATAAATCCAAAGAGGATTAAATTTAAAATTTGAGCAAAATTCCCTTTAAAGATAAAAGGCAGCAAGGCATAGGCAAGTGCAAAAAACAGCGCCGCAAAAAGAAGCGCATCTGGCACGGCTTTATACCTTATGTCTATGACACTAAGGGCTAGTAGCATGATAAAGCAAAGCCCTAAAAATAGCGCATAAAGCAGAGTTTCTACGCTTAAAATTTCGCCGCACTCTTTAAAAAAGCAGATCAGAAAAAGCAATCCAGAGGCTAGCTCAACTAGAGGATAGATAAGGCTTATCTTTTGCTTGCAAAAGGCGCATTTGCCGCCTAAAAATAGCCACGAAAAAAGCGGGATATTGTGATAAAAATTTAGCTTGTGAGAGCATTTTGGGCAGTGTGAGGCTGGGAAATTTATACTTTCACTTCGTGGCAAGCGGTATATCAGCACATTTGAAAACGACCCCACGCAGATGCCAAAAACAAAAGCAAAAACGGCAAAAAAGATGACCAAAATATCCATTATCTCACTAAACTCCGCCAAATCTTCGCTCTATATCTTTAAATTTGGCAACGATGCTTGCAAGTTCATCCTTGCCAAAGTCAGGCCAAAGTGTCGGCGTGAAAAATAGCTCCGCGTAGCTTGCCTGCCAGAGCATGAAATTTGAAAGCCTGCTCTCGCCACCAGTTCTAATGAGAAGATCCACCGGCTCACTCTCGTCAAGTGCCGCATTTAGGCTCGCTTCACTTATCTCGCAGCCTTTTAAATTTAGTTTTTGCACAGCTCTAATGATCTCATCTTTTGAGCCGTAGTTTATCGCTAAATTTAAAAGCAAATTTGCATTTTCCCTTGTCGCATTTTTTGTGATCTCTATCTCATTTTTTAGCTCATCGCTAAATGGCGAGATGTCGCCGATCGTGTTAAATTTGATCCCATTTTTTATAAAATCATCACGCTTTAAAAGAAGAAATTTTTTAAGCAAATTCATCAAAAAATCAACCTCTTTTTGCGGTCTTTTCCAGTTTTCGGTGCTAAATGCGTAAAGGCTTAAAATTTTCACCCCATTATCGATACAAAATTCGCACATATCGCTCACCACATTTGCCCCGGCCTCGTGCCCATTTGTCCGCAAAAATCCACGCTTTTTCGCCCAGCGTCCGTTGCCGTCCATGATGATAGCAAGGTGGTTAAGTTTGTTCAATATTTAGCCTTTAAAGTCAATTATCTGCTCTTTTTTACTCCAAAGAGCGCTTACGTTTTGCACCATAACTGCGGCGCTGAATTCGCTTTTTAGCAAGCTCGCGACGTTGCTAAATGGAGTTGCGATCTCATATAAATTTTCATCTTTAAATTTAAAAATAAGCGGCGCAAAATTTGAAAAAACAAGAAAAACTCTCATCTCATTTTTCTCTTTTTTAAGCTGAAAAATGCCGTTTGTACCGCTATACGCAAATGGTATATGCACGACATTTTCTTGCAGGGCAAAGAGCATTTTTGCTAGCACTCTCATCTCATCTTTTGTTTTAACTTCGCTTAAGTTTTTAAATAAATAGTTGTAAAGCCACGATAAATTCTCATTTTTTACCAAATTTTCTATCAAATTTAGCCCATCAGCCAAAACGTCCTCATCTAAAATTTTTGGTTTTTCGTATAAATTTTTTATGACGATGTTTTCGCCCTGACTATGCACCTCGCCCCAGTATCTTGAGCCTACGTTTAGCTCTTTTACGCTTTTTGTGTTTAAATTTCTATTTGCGAAATTTAAGATGTATCTGTTAAAGCCGACTTTTTGGCTCACCAAAATGCTAAGTGGCAAGGACGAATTTATCGCTACTAGCGGAGCTTGGCTGTTTTTTGCTATCTTTTGGACGCGTGAGATCTGCTCTATCATAAATTTGCTGCTAGCTCCACGATACGCCCCGCGATCTCGTCTTTTGAGGCAAGCGGCAGTAGGGTTTCGCCGCCCTTTGTAATGAAATTTACCTCGTTTTGCTCGCTTGCAAAGCCATTTTTCTCGCCTAAAATATTTAGACAAACTGCATCAAGCCTTTTTTTCTCTAGCATCGATCTAGCGCTTTTAAGAGCGTTTTCGTTTGAGATTTCAAGCTTAAAGCCGATCTTTTTACATTTAAGCTCTTTTAAGCTTTGCAAAATATCGACATTTCTCTTTAGGCTTAAATTTAAGCTCTCTCCAACGTCCTCTTTTTTTATCTTGCCATCTATCTTTGTCGGTACAAAATCACTCACCGCAGCGCACATTACAAGTAAATTTGCCCCCTCGCACTCTCTCTTGCAAAGCTCTAAAAGCTTGCTACTTGAGCTAAATTTAAGGCTAAGAAACGGCTCGTTTGCGGTTTCAAAGCTAGCAAGCAGTTTTACCTCCGCACCTGCGTAGTAAAAGGCTCTAGCCAAGGCTCTTGCCATCTTTCCGCTTGAGAAATTTGTAATGGCTCTAACATCATCTATCTTTTCGGTTGTTGCGCCACCAGTTATCACCACTTTTTTGCCTGCAAAAAGTGGCCTGCTAAGCCTTTTAATGGCAGCTTCAACTATCACTTCAGGACTTGCAAGACCGCCCTTGCCAATGTCGCCACAAGCTAGAGTTTTAAGAACTGGCTCAGCCACTAAAGCGCCGTTTTTCTTTAAAATTTCAAGTGAATTTTGCGTCGCAAAATGCTCGATCATATTGTTATTTGCAGCTGGGGCAACTACTAAAGGCACGTGTGAGGCGGCGATTAGCGTTTGCATAAAGACGTTGTCACAGATGCCAGCTGTTAGCTTATTTATCGTATTTACCGAGGCAGGTGCGATGAGAACTAGATCCATTTTAGAGTAGGCTATGTGATTTACGCCGTCTTGCCAGTTTTGCGTTTGTGAGCTTAAAATTTTATGCTCACTTAGTGCCTCAAAGCCGCTTACACTGCAAAATTCAAGCGCTCCGTCACTTAAAGCCACATAAACATCAGCGCCTTGCTTTTTAAGCAGCGATAAAATTTCGAATGCCTTATAAAAGGCGATACTGCCGCAAACGGCAAGTAAAATTTTCTTATTTTTTAACATCGTCTTTGCCAAAGAATTTCTCAAAAAAGCCGCTTTTGTTCTCTTGGCGACCTCTGCTGATAGCTAGAGCGCCGCTTTCAACGTCTTTTGTGATGGTGCTACCAGCTGCGATGATGACGTTATCAGCGATATTTACAGGGGCGACCAGCTGCGTATCTGAGCCAACAAAGACGTTTTTGCCGATCTTGGTTTTGTATTTTGCCTTGCCATCGTAGTTGCATGTGATCGTGCCACAACCGATGTTTGTGCCACTTTCTATCTCGCAGTCGCCAAGATAGCTCAAGTGTCCAGCTTTTACGCCACTAAGAACGCCTTTTTTAACCTCGACGAAATTTCCTATGTGTGTGTCAGAAATTTCAGAATTTGGTCTTATGTGAGCTAGTGGGCCGATGTCTGAGTTTTTGATGACGCTGCTTTCTATCACTGATGAGCTTTTGATGATGCTCTCAGAGATAACGCACTCGCCAAGGATACTTACGTTTTCTTCTAGTACGCACTCGCCTTCAAATTTAGCCCTGCTATCTATGAAAATGCTCTCAGGCATGCGCATCAAAACGCCAGCTTTCATCAAATTTTGCTTGATCTCATCTTGCATGATTTTTTCAGCGATGCTTAGCTGAAATTTATCATTTATGCCCATGAAATTTTGCTCATTAACATTTACTGCAACGCACTTTAAACCTTTTTCATTTGCTATTTTTATGGCGTCAGTTAAGTAGTACTCTTTTTGTGCGTTTTGGTTGCTTATGAGCGGTAAAATTTGCTCTAGTGCCTCGCGTTTAAAGCAGTAGCAGCCAGCATTTACGCTTTTTATAGCAAGTTGCGCTTCGCTCGCATCTTTTTGCTCGACGATGGCCTCAACTTTGCCGTTTTTTATGATAACTCTGCCGTAGCCAAAAGGATTTGCCGCTTCAAATGAGCTCATAACCACGTCTGCTTCGGCATTTGCTAGACGCATAAGATCAGTTGATCTAACAAGTGGCATATCGCCGCAAGTGACAAGCACCTTTTCGCCACTTAAATTTACGCCTTTTATCGCGCCAGCAGTGCCTGGGAAATTTGCTAGATCTTGTTCGAAAATTTTAGTTTGAGGGAAAATTTCTTTTATCTTTTTGCTAATTAACTCTTTTTCGTAGTGAAGCACGACGCTAACGTCATTTGTGATCGCATAGGCTTGCTTTAAGATGTGAATGATCATTGGCTCGCCACATAGCTCAAATAGGACTTTTGGGCGTTTTGATTTCATCCTGGTACCAAGACCAGCAGCTAGGATTATGATTGAAGTATTATTGTTCATTTTTAAGCCTTTTAACGTTAAAAATTTCGCAGATTGTAGCAAAAAATGGCAAACATTTTTTTTAATTTAACGATTGTTTCAACAAAAAGCTAATAAAATAGCAATTCTTAAGAATTTATAAATAAAGCGAGTTTAAATGGATTTAGGAACCGTCGTCGGCTGGGTTTTGACCTTGGTGCTTTTGTTTGGATCAATGGCGATAGGCGTTGGTATAGGACCATACATCGATATCCCTTCTGTGATGATCGTTTTTGGTGGTACTATCGGCGTTATGATGGTTGGCTTCAAGATGGAGACGCTTAAAGGTGTTGGTAAATTTTATGGTGTCGCTGTTAAGCCATCAGTTGTTGTAAATTTACCTGAGACTATAAAAAAAGTAGTTGATTACTCAACCAAAGCTAGGCGAGATGGCATCTTAGCACTTGAGAGCGAAGTAAATAACGAATCAAATCAGTTTTTAAAAAAAGGCCTTTCGATGGCGGTCGATGGCAATGAGCCAGATGCGATCAGAGCGCTTTTGGAGATCGATATTGATCAGACTAGCACAAGGCATGCAAACAACATCAAAATTTTCGAGCAAGTCGGTGGTTTTGCGGGTGCGATGGGTATGATCGGAACGCTTATCGGTCTTGTTGCGATGCTTCTTAACATGTCAGACCCTAGTGCGATCGGTCCATCTATGGCGGTTGCCTTGCTTACGACACTTTATGGTGCGATGATAGGTAACATCATCGGCTCGCCTGTTGCAAATATCCTCTCGATCCGCGATGCTGATGAGGCGCTTGAGAAGCAAGTCATTTTAGAGGGCATCATGGCGATACAAGCAGGGGACAACCCAAGAACGCTTGAGGCTAAGCTCTTAGCTTTTTTACCTCCAAAAGATAGAAAAAGTCAGTTTGAATAATGGGTAAATTAATAAAACCAGAAGAGTGCCCAAAGTGTATGCCTGAGTGGCTGGCTGCCTTTGGTGACCTTATGTCACTCCTACTTTGCTTCTTTGTTTTGCTCCTTTCTATGGCGACGATGGATGCTAAAAAGATGGAGGCTGCTGTTGGCTCGCTAGCTGGTGCGCTAAGCGTGCTAGAGGGTGGCGCAAGACCAGATAGTCAGGTAGAAAAAGAGACAGATCCTGAAAGCAGACGCACTCCAAAGCCAAAAGCTCAAAAAGGCGCTCAAAATGAGGTTACCTCGACTGTTAAAAAGATAAATGAGCTACTAACGGCTAGTGCGGCACCTGAGATCACGATGGAGGAGAGCGAGGATGGCTTTATCGTTAGGCTTCCAGCTGCGATGCTCTTTGACAAAGATAGCGCTGAAATTTCTGGCGAGGATGCGAAGCTCTTTTTAAAGCGAATAGGCATGATCATAGCCAAAATGCCAAATGAGGTAAAAACAGATATCATCGGATACACTGATAATACAAATCCAAGCAAAGACTCTATATACAAAAACAACTGGCAGCTCTCAACTGCAAGGGCGCTAAGCGTGCTTGAAGAGCTAGTTAGCGACGGCGTACCACAAGAGAGGCTTATCACTTCTGGCAGAGCCTCTTTTGATCCGATCGCTAGCAACAGCACAGACGAGGGCAGAGCTAAAAACAATAGAGTAGAAATTCACTTCGTCTCGCTTGAGCCAAAAAACAAAGAGGCTACTAAGAAAAGTATCCTTGATACGAGGAATTAGTCGTGAAAGCACTGCTTAGTTTAGCGGTTTTGTTTTGTGTAGTTTTTGGCGCTGATCCTGCGCTACCAACTATAAATTTAAGCCTAAATTCACCGCAAAATGCCGAGCAGCTTGTAAATTCTCTAAATGTTTTACTAATCCTCACTGCTCTTGCACTTGCTCCTTCACTCATCTTTATGATGACTAGCTTTTTGCGCCTTGTCATTGTCTTTTCATTTTTGCGTCAAGCGATGGGCACACAGCAAGTGCCGCCTTCAACGGTGCTCATCTCGCTTGCGATGGTGCTTACATTTTTTATCATGGAGCCAGTCGGGCAAAGAAGCTACGATGAGGGCATAAAGCCTTATATAGCCGAGCAGATAGGCTATGAGGAGATGCTTGATAAAAGCTTAAAGCCGTTTAAAGAATTTATGGTGAAAAACACTAGAGAGAAGGATCTTGCGCTATTTTTTAGGATAAGAAATTTGCAAAATCCAGCAAATATAGAGGATATCCCGCTAAGCATCGCTATGTCAGCTTTCATGATAAGCGAGCTAAAGACATCTTTTGAGATAGCATTTTTGCTCTATCTGCCGTTTTTAGTTATCGACATGGTCGTAAGCTCCGTTTTGATGGCGATGGGTATGATGATGCTGCCTCCTGTCATGATCTCGCTGCCATTTAAGCTACTCATCTTCGTGCTGGTAGACGGCTGGAATTTGCTAATAGGAAATTTAGTAAAAAGCTTTCACTGATGAAGAAAATTTTATTAGCACTTTTGCCTTTGGCGCTATTTGGATCAAATTTAAGCGAGATAGCAAACAAGGCCACTCAAAACGAAATTTCAAAGATCAAAGAGCTTGAGCTAAAAAGAGCAAATTTAAATGACGAGGCGACATCAAGCGCCTACTTGCCAAGCCTTAGCCTAGAGGGCTCATACGGCAAAAACGCAAGCACCTTCCCAAGCATAGTCGCCAAAGAGTCAGCTGGCGTGCTGGCAAGGATTGATTTTTTACTATATGACGGCGGGGCGAGAGAGGCTAGGCTAAAGATGAGCCAGCTTTTAAAAAACAAAGCCGCCATCGCAAGTGATGAAGCCAAAAACTACCTTGCATTTAAGGCTGTAAATTTATATTTTAACGCCTGCGCACTTGAAAATATAATAGCTGCCAAAAACGCTCAGGCAAATTTTTTAAAAGGCGTTTTAGACAAGCTTGAAAAGGCGAACATTGCAGGACTTGCCGCAAAAGATGAGCTAGAAAATGTGCGGGCAAAATACCACCTAGCAAACAGCACGCAGCTTGAATACAAAAATAAAATGGAGCAAATTTTAAACGAGATAAATTTGCTAACAGGCGAGCAAATTTCGCCACTTAGCGGGGCAAAAATGGCTGAGATTAGCTCAAATTTAGCTTCAAAAAATGCCGAGCTTGACAGACTAAATCAAGATATATCTTTAAGCGAAGCTAAGCTTAGCGAGACAAGAGCTGGCTTTTTGCCTCAAATTTCGCTTTATGACACCTATGGATTTTACAAAAATAACTACGACATCGACCTTGGCAAATATAGCGCTTACCGCCCATATCTTGACAAATATCTAAAAGAAGATACGCACGGCAATAAATTTGGCGTTAGCTTTAGGTGGAAAATTTTTGACTTTTTTACCACTAGCAAGATGAGCCAAGCTAGCAAGATCGCGCTTGATGAGGCGAGACTAAATTTAGAGTATAAAAAGCGCGAAAACGAGACAAAACTTAAAAATTTACAAAACGAGATCATTTCGCTTAGCTCAAAGATCGCCTCGCTAAATGAGTATGTAAAAGCAAGCGATCTAGCACTTAGAGCGAGCTTTGAGAAGTATAACTCTGGGCTTTTGGGATATAGCGACTTGCTTGAAGCACTCTCGCAAAAATTTGACGCTATTAGCCTTTTTGAAGGGGCGAAAGACGAGCTGGAGATAAAAAAGGCGGAGTATTTTTTTGAAAGTGGCGAGAGTATTTTAGAGAGGATTAGGGATTGAAAAAGCTGATAATTTTAATGATATTTTGCATCTTTTCATTTGCAAGGGAGGAGATTTTTGCTGATTTTGAAGTCTATGCTAGGCAAAGCTCAAAGCTTGCATTTGAGAGCAGCGGCAAGGTGGATAAAATTTTTGTAGATGTCTCAAGCCACGTTAAAAAGGGCGACACTTTAGCTAGCCTTGATCAAACAAGCCTTGAGATCGCTCTGAAAAAGGCAAAAAGCGACCTAGCACTTGCCAAAAATGCCAAAGAATTTGCTAAAAGCACCTTTAATAAATTTAGTCAAGTAAAGGACGTCACTTCAAAGCAAGAATTTGATGAGGTAAAGTATAAATTTGACGAGGCAGCTCTAAGAGTTCAAGCAGCGGAGATCGCCATTTTAAATGCAGATGATCATCTTAAAAAGGCCGTTTTAAAAGCTCCGTTTGATGGTGTAATAGCTAGTAAAAATGTCGAGCTTGGCGAGAGTGCTTCGCCACTTCAGCCAGCCTTTGTCTTAAACTCCGAGGAGGCTAAAATTTTAATAGCGATCGATGAAAAATATGCAAATTTAGTAAAAGTTGGCGATACGTTTAAATTTAGGCTTGACGCAACAAACGAGGAAAAAGAGGTTAAAATCGCGCTAATTTACCCAGAGATTAAGCGAGAGACTAGAAAATTTTACGCCCAGGCTTATGACAGCGGGCTAAAGCCAGGCATGTTTGGTCAAGGAAAAGTGATAATCGGCGAAAATAAATGATAAAAACAGCCATAAACCGCCCCATAACTACGCTTATGATATTTTTAAGCCTCGTTGTCTTTGGTATCTACTCGCTAAAGACGATGAATGTAAATTTATACCCGCAAGTAAATATCCCAATCGTTAAGATCACAACCTACGCAAATGGCGATATGAACTACATCAAGACAAAGATCACGCAAAAGATCGAGGATGAGGTCTCAAGCATCGAGGGGATAAAAAAGCTTTACTCAACTAGCTTTGACAACCTAAGCGTGGTAAGCATCGAATTTGAGCTAAACAAAGACCTAGAGAGCGCTACAAACGACGTCCGCGACAAGATGCAAAAGGCAAGGTTAAACGCAAACTACGAGATAGAAAAGCTAAATGGCCTCTCTTCAGCCGTCTTTAGCCTTTTTATCACAAGGCTTGATGGTAACGAAACTAAGCTCATGCAAGAGATAGATGATGTGGCAAAGCCATTTTTAGAGCGCATTAGTGGCGTTTCAAAGGTCAAGACAAATGGCTTTTTAGAGCCAGCGGTGAAAATTTTACTTGATAGGTTTAAGCTAGATAAGGCTGCTCTTAGCGCAAACGAAGTGGCAAATTTGATAAAGATTGAAAATTTAAAAGCGCCACTGGGCAAGATAGAAAATGAAAAAATCCAAATGGCGATCAAGTCAAATTTCAGCGCCAAAAGCATAGATGAGATAAGAAATTTAACGATCAAGCAAGGGGTCTTTTTAAAAGATATCGCAAGTGTTGATCTCGCTTACAAAGACGCAAACGAAGCAGCGATAATGGATAAAAAAAGTGGCGTCTTGCTTGGTCTTGAGCTAGCTCCAGACGCAAACGCACTAACCGTGATCGCCCTAGCTAAATCAAAGCTAGAGCAGTTTAAAAGCTTGCTTGGCAATGAATACGACGTAAAAATAGCCTACGATAAGAGCGAAGTGATACAAAAGCACATCGATCAAACCGCCTTTGATATGATCCTAGGCGTCTTGCTAACCATCGTGATCGTCTATCTGTTTTTAAGAAATTTCTCGATCACTATCATCTCAGTCGTAGCGATACCAACTAGCATCGTAGCGACATTTTTCATCATAAATGCCCTAGGATACGACATAAACCGCTTAAGCCTCATAGCACTAACGCTTGGCATCGGAATTTTCATCGACGACGCGATAGTTGTCACTGAAAATATCGCTAGCAAGCTAAAAGATGAGCCAAATGCCCTAAAAGCAAGCTTTGCAGGCATAAAAGAGATAGCATTTAGCGTCTTTGCGATCTCGCTCGTGCTACTTTGCGTCTTTGTGCCAATAGCCTTTATGAGTGGCATCGTTGGCAAATACTTTAACTCCTTTGCGATGAGCGTGGCAGCTGGCATCGTCATCTCGTTTTTTGTGAGCATATTTCTTGTGCCAACGCTTAGTGCTAGGTTTGTAAATGCCAAAGAAAGCGGCTTTTTTCTAAAGAGTGAGCCCTTTTTTGAGGCACTTGAAAATGGCTATGAGAAGCTTTTAGCCTTAGCGCTTAAATTTAAGCTCATATTTTTAGCCATAACGCTTGTGGTCGTTGTTTGCTCGTTTGCTCTGGCTAAATTTGTAGGCGGCGACTTCATGCCAAGCGAGGATAACTCGGAGTTTAACATCTACTTTAAGCTCGATCCCTCACTTAGCCTGCAAGCTAGCAAAGAGAGGCTAAAAGATAAAATTTCACTCATAAATGCCGATCCTCAGGTAGCTTACGCCTACTTCATCCTTGGATACACAGATGCCAAACAGCCTTATCTTGTAAAGGCTTACGTCAGGCTAAAGGAGCTAAAAGATAGAGCTAACCACGAGCGGCAAAACGCTATCATGCAGAGGTTTCGTGACAAGCTAAAAAGTGATGATATGAGCGTCATTGTAGCTGATCTTCCGGTGGTTGAAGGCGGCGATGTGCAGCCAGTTAAGCTTACTATCACCTCTGAAAATGGCAAGGAGTTAGAGAAATTTGTGCCAAAGATCAGCAAGATGCTAAAAGAGATAAATGACGCAACGGACGTAAATTCGCCCGAAGAAGATCTGCTAAAGCGTGTGCAAATTTCTATCGATGAAGATAAGGCAAAAAGGCTAAATTTAGATAAAGCCAGCGTTGCAAGCGCCGTTTATAGCGCATTTAGCCAGAATGAGGTTTCTGTTTTTGAAAACGAAAATGGCAAAGAGTATGAGCTTTACATGCGCCTTGATGATAAATTTAGAAGCGATACAGATGATATCTTAAAGACCAAGATAAGAAGTAATGAGGGCTTTTTCGTGACACTTGGCGACGTGGCGACGATTAGTTTTGAGCAAAAGCCAGCTAGTATTTCAAGATTTAATAGAGCCGATGAGATCAAATTTTTAGCAAATACCAAAAACAACGCTCCGCTAAATAGCGTGGCAAATGAAATTTCAAAGAAGCTTGATGAAATTTTGCCAGCAAATTTCAAGTATAAATTTCTTGGATTTGTCGAGCTCATGGACGATACAAACGCTTCGTTTATCTTTACGGTAAGTGCGAGCGCGGTGCTTATTTACATGGTGCTAGCTGCACTTTATGAGAGCTTTTTGCTGCCATTTCTCATCATGCTCGCCATGCCGCTTGCCTTTTGTGGCGTCGTGATCGGGCTTTTTATAAGCGGCAATCCATTTAGCCTATTTGTCATGGTTGGCGTCATCTTGCTCTTTGGCATGGTCGGTAAAAACGCCATTTTGGTCGTTGATTTTGCAAATCACTTTGCAAATAGCGGCATGGAAGCAAACGAAGCTGTGAAAATGGCTGCTAAAAAGCGTCTAAGGGCTGTTTTGATGACCACTTTTGCGATGATATTTGCCATGCTGCCACTTGCGCTTAGTAGGGGTGCTGGCTATGAGGCCAACTCGCCTATGGCTATAAGCATCATCTTTGGGCTCATTAGCTCGACTTTGCTAAGCTTGCTTGTCGTGCCAGTGCTTTTTGCATGGGTCTATAATCTTGATAAATTTATAAGAAAATTTTATGAAAGGGAGAGAATTTGAAGAATATTTTAGCGGTTTTGCTCTTTGCTTTGCCTCTTTGGGCTGGAAATTTACTAGAGATCATCGCTCTGGCGCAAAGTGCGAAGCTTGAGAGTTTGAAAGAATTTAATAAAAATGAATATATAAATAAAAACAAGAGCAACAAGCTAAATTTATCCCTTGATGGCAGATATACCTTTGTGCCTGACGAGCTAAAGGGCGGATATATGACAAAGGCTGGGTCGATCACGGCAAAGGTCGAGTATCTCATCTTTGACGGCGGTGCGAGCGAGGCTTCAGATAAGATTTTAGACCACAAGGGCGTGGAGAAAATTTACAAGGACGAAGAGCTGATGAATTTAACCGCTTTTCAGGTCGCAAAGGTCTATTTCAACGCCGTTGCACTAAATTCTCTTATAAATTTAGAGACAAAATTTGTGGATAGCTTTGCCAAGGCTGCGGCTGAAAATGAGTTTTGGTTTGAGTATGGTGAGATAGATAAGAGCGAATTTGATGCGATAAATTTCACTCTTAATAAAAAAAGAGCCGAGCTTGACGAGCTTGGGCTTAAGCTAGCGGAGCTAAACTCAAGGATAAATTTGCTTTCAAACGGCGAGATCGGCTTTAATGCTGGCTCAAAGATAGTGATGCCTGATTTTAGCAAGGATGATCTAAGTGCCAAGCTTGGGGCGATGGAGCAAGAAAAATTTATAAAAGAGCAAGAAAATGAGAAGCAAAAGAGCAAATTTGCTCCAAAAATTTACTTAAAAGATACGCAAAGTGTGAATAATAACAGCTTTAAAAAAGGCGATAGGACGACTTCGCAGATGGCTGAGGCATACGCTGATGCGAACAAGCCTAGGGTGGAGTTTGAGTGGAAGCTGCCAGATAGCCTAAGCCTTAGCAAGCAAAGCCAAACTAAGCGCATAGAGGAGCAAAAGGCTGCGCTTGATCTAAGCGACGAAGAAAACAGGATAATGGCTAGGCTAAAGGATCTAAGGGGCGTGATAGAGGGCCTAAGTGCTAGGCTAAATTTAGACTCACTAAAGCAAGAGAGCCTTGATAGCGACTTTAATGACCTGCTAAATGGCTATCTTAGCGGCAAGGTAAAATTTGAGCAGTTTTTATTTGTGAGTGAGAAAAATTTTAGCGATAGGGCAAATTTCATCTTAAATGGCGATTTGCTCGAGCTAAACAAGCTTGAATACTTTTTTGAATGCGCAAGAAATATAAATGAGGTGGTGATAGAATGAATAAACTGATCTTCGTGACCATTTTGTGGGCGTTTAGCTTTAGTTTGATAGGCGAGTTTTTAGCTGGCAAAGTAGATAGCTATTTGGCTGTTTTTGTGCGTGTAACGCTTGCAAGCTTGGTTTTTTTGCCATTTACGAAATTTCGAGGCGTTAGTCCAAAGCTCGCCCTTGGCATAATGGCGATCGGAGCAGTGCAAATAGGGCTAATGTATCTTTGCTACTACAACTCGTTTTTGTATCTAAGCGTGCCAGAAGTCGCCCTTTTTACCATTTTTACGCCGTTTTATGTGACGCTTATATATGACGCATTTAGCTTTAAATTTAGGCCGCTTTATCTCTTTAGCGTTGGCGTGGCGGTCTTTGGCGCGCTTATCATCAAGTATGGCGCGATAAATGAGGGCGTGCTAAAGGGCTTTTTGCTGGTGCAAGGGGCAAATATCTGCTTTGGAGCAGGGCAGAGTGCGTATAAGGCGCTTTTGGAGAAGTTTGAAGTGGATCAAAAAAAGGTCTTTGGCTACTTTCACTTTGGAGCGTTTTTTGTAGCAGTGATCGCACTCGTAACACTTGGCAATCCAGCTAAATTTCACGTTGATCTAACCCAAACTTTGGTGCTTTTGTGGCTTGGTGCGGTCGCTAGTGGGCTGGGATATTTTATGTGGAACAAAGGCGCTTGCGAGGTCGATAGCGGCGTGCTTGCCATCATGAATAACGCCCTCATACCAGCTGCTATCATCGTAAATTTGGTCTTTTGGCAAAAGGACACCAATCTAACAAGGCTTATTTTAGGCGCTGTGATAATGTATATCTCGCTATTAATTCACAATAGAGTGATGAAATTTTACGGCGTAAAGGCTGCCTGAGGTTAAATTTAGGGTTAAATTTGAGCTATTTAAGCGCCTTGCATCTTTACAAGCTGGGCGTTTAGCTGCATTATCTGAGCAAAGATAGCCGCTTTTTTGGTCTGAAGTGAGGCAACCAGCTCTTTTGCGTATGGATTTTTGCTAGCACTTGCCTGCTTTATCGCAGCTTCAATCTCTTTTAGCTGTTTTTGCAGTTTTTCTAACTGCTTTTTTATGACATCGGCGCTACTCTCACTCTCGTTATTTGTCTCGCTAACTAAATTTGAAGCGTCATGCAAGATAGTGCTTTTATCGCTATTTTGTGAATTTTGGCTTTTTAAATTTGCTTCATCAGCCTTTAAATTTGCACTATTTGAAGAGCCATTTTTGTTTAAATTTATAAAATTTGAGTTTATCTGCATCGCCTCGCCTTTAAATTTAAAAGCATATCGGCAAATTTAGATAAAACTTTGACTATGAAAAATTTATCAAAAAGAGCAAAAACGATGCCACACCAAAGAGCGGTGGTAAAAATGCTGCTGGCTTAAATTTAACGCAAAAAAGCGTGATGGCGTTATAAAGTAAAAAGACAGATGTGCTTATGTGAAGATTGTCTGAGCCTAGCCTAAAAGCTAGCATCTTGCTTAAAATTTCATCAAAAATGCCACCATATCCAAATAGATGAAGTAAGAAGCTTAGTGGATAAAATACGCCAAATAGGTAGTTGATAGCTAGCACGCTAAGCTGCAAGAGGCTAATGAGCGGGAAAAAGTAAAGCACCGCAACCTCCATAGCAAAAAAGACATATAAATTTAAAAGTAGTGAGTTTGCTAGCAGGCTAAATTTGGGCGCAAAATAGAAAAGATAGACGAAGATATAAAAGACGCCAAGGCATGAAAAATAAAAGCCAACACTAAAAAGAAGCTGTGGAAATAGGGCGACGCTAAATAAAATAACGCCAAAGAGTGTGTAGAAATTTAAGATCTTTATCTTTTTGCAGATCATGTAAAAGCCAGCCATGCTCATCAAAAATGCCCGCAAAAAGCTTGCGATAAAGCCGATCATATAAAAGTAGAAGCAAAGCACCAAAAATACGGCGATAGAGATGTCAAAGATATATGAGCGATATGGCATATATCTTGCGTAAAAGGGCCTTAAAACGAGCCTTAAAACAAAAAAGCAAACCGCGCTTATAACGCCAAGATGATAGCCGCTAATGGCGATGAGGTGCGCCACGCCCCAGTTTGAGACGTCATCTCTTAGCTCGCCAAAGACATTTGTGCCAAGAAAGAGCGCTGAGTAAAGTTGCGAAATTTTGGCGTCTTCGTGCTGGGCGGAGATGAAATTTATGGCTCTTTGCCTTAGACTATCATCTCTTTTGATGACGGCTCTATCGTAGCTAGGCATGTAAAATGAGTCAGAAAGATAGTCTTTAAAACTAACGTCTATTGGCTGAACGCTAAGCGCCACGACATCATAAAGGCTGATCTCATCTTTTTTAGAAGCAACGCTGTAAAAGCTAAAATTTGAGGTGTCGATCCTTATTATCTGGCGTTTTTTGCCGTTTTTCTCTTTGGTGAAATTTACGCTTACTTTGCCTTGGGTGTCATGCTCGCCAAGCTCCATAAACGCGCTATATTCGTGAAATTTAATAGCTAAATTTATACAAAAAATAAATAGGCAAAGCAGGATAAAATAAAATATACGCCTGCTTTTTGGCAAATTTACTCTTTAAATTCAGTTGATTGCACCGGCGCGGTGGCTATATCGCAAAAGCGAGAGTACTGCTTTTGAAAGAGCACATCGATAGATCCCACTTCGCCATTTCTGTTTTTGCCAACGATGATCTCTGCGTTTTCTTGAAGCTTGTTAAAAACGTGCTCGCTCTTATACTCTTTGCCCTCAGCTGCTGCCTTGCTCTTTTTCTCGTTCTCCTCTTGCTCCAGATAGACCTCGTTCCTATAGACAAAAAGGATGATGTCGGCGTCTTGCTCGATCGCACCAGACTCTCTTAGGTCGCTTAGCATAGGGCGCTTGTTCGCACGTGCTTCAAGGCCACGGTTTAGCTGCGAAAGTGCGATGATAGGCATATCCAGCTCGCGCGCTAGAAGCTTTAGGCCACGAGAAATTTCAGCTATTTGTATGTGGCGGTCGGCGTAATTATTTGTACTCATCATAAGGCCGATGTAGTCGATGACGCAGAGTGAAATTTCAGGGTGAGCCGACTTTAGCTTGCGAAGCTGTGTCCTTACTTGGTGGATATTTACGTATCCGCTATCATGCACGAAGAGTTTGGCGTGCGAAAATTCGCTGCATGCGTGGCTAAAGTGAGCGAGCTTCTCGTCGTCCAAGGTTGCTGTCATTATCTCTTGAAGTGGGATCGAGGTCTTGTCGGCTAGCATCCTCATCATGATCTGCTCTGCTGGCATCTCAAGTGAGAAAAAGACGACGCCAGCGCCACTTTTTAAAACGTGCCCCATGAAATTTAGGCAAAGCGTCGTTTTACCCATGCCAGGGCGCGCTGCGATGATGATGAGGTCGCCATTTTTAAAGCCTTTTATCATCTCATTTAGCTTTTTAAAGCCGGTGTTTAGTCCGATGATGTCGCGCTCGTTTAGGGCCGCTTGCTTTTGCATATGTACGATCAAGCTTTTTATGATATCTTCGCTATCTCTAATGCTACCAGTGCCGCTGCCATCGACAAGAGAGTAAAACTCCTGGCTTAGCTCATCGACCATATCGCGGCTAGCTTTGTCTTCATTTACCTTGCTTGGGATGTCGTGGGCGATCTTGACTAGACTGCGTTTGATTGACTTCTCTTTTAGCTCATTTGCGTATCTTTGGATGTCGATGATAGAGTTTGTGGCTAAGATGCTCGCCATAATGTTATCATCGTAGCTCTCGCCAAGCTTGTTTTTGATAAATGTCGATGCGATAGGTACGTCGCCGTTTAGACAATCAACCATCGCTTTGTAAATTTGCGCGTGAGCCTTTAAGTAAAAGTCCCCAGCCTTTATCGTGTCAAAAATTTCGCCCAAAGCGTCGTTGTTTGCGATGATCGAGCTTAGTATAGCTCGCTCCATATCAAGGTCGTAAAGGTTGCTAAATTCTATCTCGTTAAGTCTCTCTTTTGCCACGGCTCTATCCTCTGCTCTTTATCTCGTCGTCGATCTCTTGTAAAAATCTATCCACAAGCTCGCTCTCAGGCAGCCTTGCGACCACTTCGCCGTGGCGCATGATCATGCCATTTCCCTTGCCAAAGGCTATGGCTACATCTGCGCCCTTTGCCTCGCCTATAGCATTTACCACACAGCCCATCACTGAGACGTTTAGTGGCTCTTTTATATTTTTTGTCTTTTCTTCGACGAGCTTTACTGCTGCCATGAGGTCAGCTTGCAAACGCCCACAAGTTGGGCATGAGATGATGTTTAGTCCCTCTTTTTGGCGGCCACTATCTTTTAAGATCGCCTTTGCGACTTTGATCTCCTCTTCAAGCTCGCCAGTGATGCTAACTCTCATCGTGTCGCCGATGCCCTCAAGCAAAAGCCCGCCAAGTGCGATCGCGGACTTGATCGTGGCGTGAAACGCCGTGCCAGCCTCTGTTACGCCTAGATGAAATGGGTAGTTTGTCTTTGGGCGAAGTGCTCTGTAAGCTTGCATCGTGCGCTCGACGTCGCTTGATTTAAGTGAAATTTTAATGTCTGTAAAGTCAAAATCCTCAAGAAGCTTGATATTATACATCGCACTCTCCACCATAGCCTCCACTGTGCGGCCGTAGCGCTCCTCAAACTGCTTTTCAAGCGAGCCAGAATTTACGCCTATGCGGATGGGTAAATTTCTCTGCTTGCAGGCATCAACGACTGCTTTTATGTTTTTAGCGGAGCCTATGTTGCCTGGATTTATGCGGATAGCATCGACAAATTCGCTAACGATGAGCGCGTAGGTGTGGTTAAAATGTATGTCTGCAACGACTGGGATTGGGGAACTTGCGACGATTTGCTTTAGCGCGCTGGCGTCCTCTTTGTCAAAAACTGCGCAGCGCACGATGTCACAGCCTGCAAAGTATAGCCTTTGTATCTGCTCTAGCGTGCCTTTTACGTCCTTTGTCTTTGAAAATGTCATCGACTGCACGGAGATCGGTGCGTCACCGCCTATTAAAACATCGCGAATTTTTATCTGTTTTGTCTGGTATCGTTGCAAAATTTTGCCTTTAAATTTTATTGGGGATTATATAAAATCTTGGCTTTTAAATAAATTTGTTAAAAATAGTTATAAATATTTTTGTTATATGCCAGCAACATAATCTAGTGTGTAAATTTTATTTTACACATCCCAGTTCTAAAAAATCTCTCTCTTTATATATTTTGTATTTTGTCTTGTCAAAAATAGTTAGAGTTTTTCCTGCATTTTCACTAATTGATTTGTTGATTAATTCTATATTTAAGTATTTTGATAGGCTTGAGTTTTGATCATACATCTTTTTTAATATCCTTTGATAGGCCACATCGCCACCATGAAAACCATCAACAAATTCGCAACTATTATTGTAATAATCTCTCATGTCGTGAAAGTCATAATTTTCTATATCCGTCTCTTTTACGAGTTTTCTAAATTCAGAAACATAGTTATATTTATCGCCAAGACTATTCATCTTTTCAACAACTTCGTTTGCCAAAGGCGGTATAAAGAGTATTAATTTTATATCATTATCTTTTGCAAATTTTATAATCTCATTGAAAATTTCAACTCTTTCTTTAGAGATGTGGTTAGCGTATTCAAATCTAGAATCGCTATTTTTTACTCTTTTTAAAGTATCTGAAAATTTTATATCTGAATTTTTTTCATCTCCTAAAATAAAACTAGTATACTGGTAAGAACCATCTTTCCTAAAGCCATTTGAGTATTTAAGGGACCTTAGTCCTATGTTTTGGTAGTTTGTTATGTCATTTTTGTCTTTTAAAATATATTTAAAAATATCAAGGTCAATTTCTCTTTTTAGGATTATGGATAGTGTTTGGTTGATTTTTGCTTTTATATCAATTTCTGTTTTATTTAAGTAATTAAAAACTCTTGGTTGATAAAGTTTTTCATTAAACCACCAAAAATCTAAACCTAAAATTATGATTTCTGGTTTATAGATTTTTTTCATTTCTTGTAAAAATAAATATCCTTCGTTTAGATGATGCATTGCTCCGCCAGTTGTAATAAAACTTGTATTAAAGCTTTCTTCTCTAAATTGCATAACTCTTGATGAACCCAGTGCTATAATTTTTGGCTTAATGTTTTTGATTAACTCTAATTTGTATTGAAACATATCTAAGTTCAAGTAGTTATATATTGCATTCTTTTCTAATTGAAATTTTGTAGCTTCTTGTAATGACAAATCTTCTTTTGCTTTAAGTAATAATTTATAAACGAAAAAAGAAGGTATTGATACTAAAAAAAATGTAACAATAAATGTAAAAAATATAATGATAGAAAATTTTTTGTTTGTTAGCATTTAAAATCCTAAAAATTAAAATATAGAAATTCTGTTTTTACAGCGATCATTGAACAAAAGGATAACAATAAAATCAATATAAGATATATGACGTTTAAGTAGCTTGGTTTAAATATGGCTGTTTTCTCGACAGAGTTTTTGAAAAGCAAGATTAAAACAAAACCAGATGCAATATATAGGAAAGTATATCTATCTCCTTCAATGCTGGCTATAAAATCACCAAAACTTACACCAAAAGATTTTAAAAACCCAAGCTTTGCCAATAGAAAATTTGGCAAAACAATACCACTCAGCCCAAACATTCCTTTTAAAACTTTTAAAGCATCGTCCCAATCTTTTGCTCTAAAAAAGACCCAAGCGATATTTATAAAGTTAAATGTTATAAACCAAGCCAAAATTTTATTCATCTTAAAGCCAAGTTCGCTCCAAATTCTGTGAATAACCAAGGCAACGCCATGCAAAAATCCCCAAAAGACAAATGTCCAGCCAGCCCCGTGCCATATACCACCTATTATAAAGGTTGCCATTAAATTTGCGTATGTTCGAAGCCTGCCTTTGCGGTTACCACCTAGCGGGATATAGATATAGTCTCTTAAAAACCTGCTTAGTGTTATGTGCCATCTACGCCAAAAGTCTTGAATGTTTAAGGCTTTATAGGGTGAGTTAAAATTTATTGGAAGCTTGATATTAAAAAGAAGTGCCGCACCGATAGCCATATCGCAGTATCCGCTAAAGTCAAAGTAGAGCTGAAATGTATAGCTTAGGCTAGTCGCCCATGCTTCAAATAAATTTAAGACAGCCGCATTGTCAAAACCATTTGTTGCCCAAACAGCAAAACTATCAGCGATAACTACCTTTTTAAAAAGTCCTATCGAAAATATAAATAGACCAAGTGCTATATTTTTATAGTTGATTACTCTATTTTTTAAATTTGCAAACTGCGGCATCATCTCTTTGTGATGAACGATCGGACCAGCGATTAGTTGCGGAAAAAAGGTAACAAATAAGCAGTAGTTTAAAAAATCATACTGCTTCGTACCCCCCCCCGTAGCACTATCGACCAAATATGCTATTTGCTGAAAAGTAAAAAATGATATCGCAAGGGGCAATAGTAAATTTAAATGAGGTATCTGGGTGTTAAAGATAAAATTTACATTGCTTATGAAAAAGTCTGAATATTTGAAATATCCAAGTAGCATTAAATTTGCCACAATGCCTAGTATAAGAATAAATTTTTTAGAAATTTTACTATTTTCTTTGTTTAGCTCCACCCCAAAGCAGTAGTTGAACACCATTGAGCCTAAGATTAGCGGCAGATAAATGACATTCCACCAGCTGTAAAAAAATAGAGACGATAGAACCAAAAAGCCCTTTGCTACTTCTGTAAGGCGCTTTTTATTTAGATAAAAATATATAAAAAATGTAAATGGCAAGAATAAAAATATAAATTCGTAAGAGTTAAAAAGCATAGGTATCCGTTAAATTTTTGGTGGGATTATAATAAACATTAGTTAATCTCTAGCTAAAATTTACCGGATCTATATCGATATCGCTAAGTTCGCTTTTGCAGAGGTTTGCCGCTTTTAAAAGCATGGTGTGCGAGTTTGAGCGAAGCAGAATTTCATATCTAAATTTACCCACAAGATACTCAGCCTGGCACTTGCCGTATCCAACGATCTCTAGCTCATCGCTTTTTAGTGGCTCTAGCCTTTGCACAAATTCGTTCATTGCGCCCTTTGCCGTGCTCTCATCTTTGTGCGAAACGACCACGCGAAGCAGCCTAGTAAATGGCGGATACAGCCCCTCTCGGTAGCTTATCTCCTCCTTTAAAAACGCATCATAGTCGCTGATATAACTCTCAAAAAACTCCCTTTGCTTGCTTTGAATAATGACCTTGCCAGCTCCGTTTCTGCCGGCTCTGCCAGCTACTTGCATGGCAAGGGCAAGTGTCCGCTCTCTAGCTCTGTAATCAGGAAAATTTAAAAGCTCGTCAAAGCCCATGATGACGGCAAGCTCGACGTTGTGATAGTCATGCCCCTTACTTAGCATCTGCGTACCAAGCAGGATATCTATCTTGCCATCGTTAAATTCCTTCAAGGCCTTTACGAGCTTATTTTGCGTCGTGATCTCGTCTCTATCAAATTTAGCGATCCTAGCGTTTGCAAACTCAGCTTGCAGCCTCTCTAAAAGCTCGCTCGTGCCGATCTTTTTAGCCTCTATCATCTCGCTGCCGCACTGGTGGCAGGTCTTTGGCACGGCCATTTTGTGCTCGCAGTATTGGCACTTTAGCAAGTTTTGCTTTTTATAGTAGCTCATGCCGATGCTACAAAATGGACACTTCACCGTCTCGCCGCAGTTTTTGCAGACAAGATATTTGAAATTTGCCCTTGTTGGTAGGCAGATGACGGCTTGCTTTTTGTTTTCAAGCGTTTTTGCGATCTGCTCTTTTAAAATTTCGCTTATGCCAGTCTCGCTCTCGTCAAATATATAGCTCTTTTGCGACACAAAATATGTCCCTTTTAGGCGAAAACATTCTTGCTTGTAAAAGCTAGTAAGGCTTGGCGTAGCACTACCCAGAACTACTTGCAGGTCAAATTTGCTAGTTAAAAAGAGGGCTAGATCCCTTGCATTGTAATGGGGCTTTGAGCCTGTGTTTTTGTAGCTATCGTCGTGCTCTTCGTCGATGATGATGAGTTTTAGCCTCTCAAGTGGCAAAAATAGGGCAGACCTAGCTCCTGCAATAAGCCTAGCCTTGCCGCTTTTGATGTCTTTTAAAATTTGCTCTTTTTTCTTTGGTGTGATCTTTGAGTGCCACACAGCCACAGCCTCGCCAAAGAAGCCTTCTAAGCGCTTTTGCATCTGCGGTGTGAGTGAAATTTCAGGCATTAAAAATAGCGCTTGGCTGCCTGCGTTTAAAATTTCTCTAATTTTAGCGATGTAAATTTCGCTTTTGCCACTTCCCGTGTCGCCAAAGATGAGCGAGCTTTTTCGCTCGTTTATAAAATTTAACGCTTCAAGCTGCTTTGGGCTTAAATTTGGTGATTTGAAGTCGCTTTCGCCTTTGTAAATTTCATCATCAGTAAGGCTTTGTGGCTCAAATAAATTTATAGCAACGCCAAGCTCGCAGGTGTAGTAGTAGGCGATAAATTTAGCTAAAGTTGCTTGGATATCGTTTAGCTTAATGGGTAAAATTTCATCAATGAGAGTTGTTTTAAAGCTTGGCTCATCCACTTCGCGCAGGATAAAGCCAGTTAAGCTTTTGCCCCTAAGCTTTGCAGTGACGGCGCGAAATGGCGCAATATCTAGCTCGCTTTTATATGTGAGCGCAGCTAAATTTACCCCGCTAAATACGACCTCGTAGTATCTCATCACTCAAGGGCGCTGCAAAGTCCGTCGCTGCTTTGGCAGTCAAATTCGCCAGTGGTTTTGTTATAAGTGAAATTTGCTGTTTGCCCGTCTAGTTTGAAGGTATAAGTGGTTGCTCCAGTTTTGTGCCAGCCGTTTTTTGTGCCGCTGTCCGCGATATTTACGCTTATTACTTTGTTGAAAAGTTTATTCCCATCATCAAGCGCGTCAGGATATGCTGGAGTGCCTTTTAGGACGCTATCGTTGTATTTTAGTGAGATGCCGCTTTTTATGGCAGCGATTTGCGTTTTTGCATTTGCGACTATGGCGTCGCTTCTAGTAAAGAAAAGCTTTGGTATAGCAATAGCGCTCAAGACGCCAAGTATGACGATGACAAATATAATTTCTATTAGGGTAAAAGCTTTTTTTTTCATTTATTTTCCGGTTTTAGTATCTCTTCTATCTCTTTTGTGACGTCCTTTACGACGCGCAAATTTGTGTAGCTCTCGTAGCTCTTTTCGACAAAGGCGTTTATAAGCTCACGAGGCTCGATAAATTTCTTTCCCCCCATAAATTTCTGCCAGTCACGCTCAAAAACTTCAGCAAAATCATCATCAAGCGTTATCGTGTAGTCGCGAGATGATACGGTGAGCGTGATCTGTTTCATCTTTTATGCCAAAAATGCCTAGCTTATCTACCAAGGACGGCTTCGATCTTTTTCATTACATCATCAGCTTCGCTATTTTTCTTATCTAGGTCCTCTTCTAGGCGCATGATCTGATTAGTCTTTGCCTCATTTTGTGCTTTTAATGTTACGATCTCGTTACGTAGCTCTTCATTTACTTTGCAAACTTCATCGTATTTTGTGATGAGGTCATTTACTTTATCGCTTAGTGTGGTTAAGATCGCATTATCTTCAAACATAAAGGTTCCTTTAAAATAATAATTAATGCCGTATTCTAACACGCAGAGGCTAAATTCTTTTTAAAATTCTCATTTGACAAAGCACTATCTTTGCTATAAAATTCGCCCAAATTTAAAGGTAGTTAATGAGTAAATTTGAAATTTCATCTAAATTTAGCCCAAGCAGTGACCAAGCAAGAGCGATAAAAGAGATAGTAAAAAGTATAAAATCAGGCAATAAATATCAAACTCTTCTAGGTGTGACAGGATCTGGTAAGACTTTTACCATGGCAAACGTCATACGCGAGCTAAATATGCCAACTCTGATAATGACGCATAATAAATCCTTAGCCGCGCAGCTTTACAGCGAATTTAAAGGCTTTTTCCCAAAAAATCACGTCGAGTACTTCATAAGTTACTACGACTACTATCAGCCAGAGGCCTACATCCCACGAAGCGACCTATATATAGAAAAGGATAGCTCGGTAAATGATGAGCTTGAGCGCCTGCGTCTCTCTGCGACTGCTAGCTTGCTAAGCTTTGATGACGTCGTCTGTGTGGCTTCAGTCTCTGCAAACTACGGCCTTGGTAATCCAAGCGAGTATAAAGGCATGGTCGCATACCTAAACGTCGGCGATAAAATCAACCAGCGCACGCTACTGCAAAAGCTAGTGGATATGGGATACAAGCGAAACGACGTTTATTTCGACCGAGGCGACTTTCGCGTAAACGGCGACGTGGTGGACGTATATCCCGCATATTTTAACGACGAGGCGTTTAGGATCGAGTTTTTCGGCGACGAGATCGAGACGATGTATAGCCTGGACGTGCTGGAAAACAAAAAAAGACACGACCTGAAAAAATTTATCCTCTACCCGACCAGCCAGTTTATCGTGGGCGCTGATAGGCTAAAGATCGCTATGAAAGAGATCGAAGAGGAGCTTGATGTGCGCTTGAAAGAATTTAACGAGCAGGGCAAGCTAGTTGAGGCGCAGAGACTAAAGCAGAGAGTGGAGTTTGACCTTGAGATGATGGCAAGCACTGGCATGTGCAAAGGTATCGAAAACTACGCGCGCCACCTAACTGGACAAAAGCCCGGAGAGACGCCGTACTCGATGTTTGACTACTTTGAGATAAGTGGCGAGGACTATCTGGTTATCGTCGATGAGAGCCACGTGAGTTTGCCGCAGTTTAGGGGCATGTATGCAGGCGATAGGAGCCGTAAAGAGGTGCTTGTGGAGTATGGATTTCGTTTGCCATCAGCGCTTGATAACAGGCCGCTTAAATTTGACGAATTTATAAGCAAAAAGGCGAAATTTCTCTTTGTCTCAGCAACGCCAAACGAGTATGAGCTTGGTATCAGCCAGGGGCATGTCTATGAGCAAATTTTGCGACCTACGGGGCTACTTGATCCGATCATCGAGATAAAAGATAGTGACAATCAAGTAGAGGCGCTATTTGACGAGGCAAAGGCGGTCATCGCAAGAGGTGAGCGTGTGTTAGTTACGGTACTAACTAAAAAGATGGCTGAGGAGTTAAGCCGCTACTACATCGAGCTTGGCATAAAGGTCAAGTATATGCACTCAGACATCGACGCGATCGAGCGAAATGAGATCATTAGAGGGCTTAGAAGTGGCGAGTTTGATATGCTAATAGGCATAAATTTGCTCCGTGAGGGGCTTGACCTACCTGAAGTGAGCTTGATAGCCATAATGGACGCTGATAAAGAGGGCTTTTTGCGCTCTACCACGAGCCTTATACAGACGATGGGGCGTGCGGCTAGAAACGTAAATGGCAAGGTGCTAATGTTTGCCAAAAAGATAACAAAATCTATGAAAGAGGCGATCGATACGACGACTGCTAGGCGTAAATTTCAAGATGAGTACAACAAAGCTCACGGCATAACGCCACACTCTGCCAGCAGAAATATCGAAGAGAGCCTGCACGTCGAGGACGGTACGGAGATTTTAAGAAAAGGCGCAAATCTGGAAAAAATGCCTGCGAGCGAGCGAGCCGCGATCGTAAAAGAGCTAAGAAAGCAGATGCTTGAAGCGGCAGCGCAGCTGGAGTTTGAGAAGGCGGCGGCATTACGCGACGAAATAGCAAAGATGAGAAAGTTATAAGCGTTATCTTTTGTGCATCTTTAAATGAGCTTGCTAAAATTTTGCTCGACAGACTATGTGTCTAGTCTGCGCAAATTTTAACTGCGCAACATTTAAATCTATCACAAAATACTGCCGCCAAATAAAATTAAATTTTAATGTTTCGCGCATTTAGTATTTTTTATACACTCCCTCGTTTTGCTCATCCGCCTTATCTCCTCGTAGCGAAGTCTCGTTGCGAGCAAAGCGAAGCAAAAAACAAAAATTTTCTTGTCTTAATTGCTTAAATTTATTTGTTCTGTCTTCGGTCGAAAATTTCTTCGTTTCTGCTTGCTGTTGCGAGCTTGCGAAGCAAAACATTTAAAATCATCACAAGATACTTTGCCTTGATGCTTTGTAACTAAAATTTAAATTTATATTTGTCTGGTTTGTGCAAATTTTAACTACGCAACATTTAAATCTATCACAAAATACTGCCGTTATATGAATTTAAATTTTTTCTATGCTTTTAAATTTGATAAACCATGTTTTGTTACTTGTTTTTTCTCATCCGCCTTGTCTCCTCGTAGCGAAGTCTCGTTGCGAGCAAAGCGAAGCAAAACATTTAAAATCGTCACAAGATACTTTGTCTTGATGCTTGGTTGTTAAATTTTAAAATAAAAATTACTGCAAAATACCGCCGCCCTAAGCATCATGGTTTGTTTCTTTTATATCTTTAAATTTAGTCTTGCTACCTCTTTGCAAAAAAGGCAAAAAACTTATTCTCTTTGGCAAGGCTTATCTAAATTTCAGCTCACATCAAATTTCACCTACCAAGCAAAAGTAAAATTTACAAAATCAACGCTAGGGGTGAGACATTTGACTGCGTCTATCGTTGCTATCCGCTGTTAGCAAGCTATTTTTGTAAATTTATATCTTGCTAACTGGCTTTAAAAAGTAGCTCGACACCGCGCAGATAAGCGAAACTACGGCGATAAAGTAAAACGAGTGCGTTAGGCTAAAGATGTCAGCGATCTTGCCAATGACTGTTGCGAATATACCGCCGATCGTGATACTAAGCCCGAGCGTTACGCCAGAGGCTAGTCCGATTTGATTTGGCAGATAAAGCTGTGCAAGGGCGATTGATGGACTAAAAGACAGGCTGATGCAGGCACTCACGCACATGGAGGCTGCGAGAAATAGCGCGTAGCTGTCGATAAAGAGCATTAGCACGACTAGCGGTGCGGCGATACTTAGGCTTATTTTGATGAGCCTAACTAGGCCGTATCTATCTGCTAGCGCTCCGCCAAATAGCGTAGAGATCGCACCTGCAGCAAAAAACATACTTAAATTTACATTTGCAACTTCTTTGCTAAGGCCAAAAATTTTAATGAGATAGATGCTAAAAAATGCCGCAAAGCCAAAAGCGACGATAGAGCGTGAAAATATACACAGACAAAGCCTCAAAAATGCGCCCAGATCGTCTTTTAGGGCGCTTGTTTTTTGTGAAATTTGCTTTTTGTGATTGTCTTCTAGCGCTTTTATAAATTTGCCCTTTTTAAGGTATAAAAGCGTTAGAAAAATTTGAGGGATTATAAAGACCAGCGTCCCTTTTAGGCCAAAATTCCCCACAAAAACGGCGACTAAAATGGGTCCAACTGCAAAGCCCACGTTGCCACCAAATGAAAATATGCTTATGCTTTTGGCTCTATTTTTGGTGTTTGAGGCATAGTTTATGATCCTTGCGGCACTTGGGTGAAAGAGCGCGGCGCCGATACCGCTTATCATCACGCAAACCAAGATGATGTAGTAGTTTGTCACAAAGCCAGTGAGGCTCATGCCCCCGCCAGCAAGCAGTAGCCCAAGCGGGATGACGTAGGGCAGCTCTTTTTTGTCGCTTAGGCGGCCGATAAGCGGTTGGATGAGCGAGCTTGCTAAATTTGTGGCTGTCACGAGCGAGGCAGCTGTAGCGTAGTCGTAGTGGTAGCTCGCGATGAAAAAGGGCAGCATCGCACCAAGCGCACTTTGGTTTATGTCACTACAAAAGTGCCCAAGCCCCATTAGATACTTTAAATTTTCCGCCTTTTTCATCTAAAATAGCCCTTTTAAAAGCCCCTTTAAATTTTGCTTTTCGCCGCTTGCGTCATCATCTTTGCCAAGCTTTTTATCTAAAAATCTACCTATCTCTTTTTTGACCTTATTTTCGAGATATTGCGATCTGACGTCGTATTTTAGCTTGTCTGTCGTGCCTGAGATTTGCACGTTTAGATCGGTCTTTTCTAGCCTGCAAACAAGCGGCGCGTTAAGCATTTTTGTGGCGGTATTATAAGTGCCGCCTGCAACCTTTATATCGCTCTTTGGCGAGCTTAAATTTACGTTAAAGATGACGTTATCGCCCTTTATATCGCCATAAATTTTGCCGTCTTTATAAATTTCTTTTGTGATGTCCTTGCCGGTGAAGGTTTTTATATTGTTTGTGAGATTTGTGCTGGCTAGGTGACCCTCTTTTAGTAAGATGTCAAATTTGCCGAGCCTTTGCTTTGTCTCGTAGTCAAATTTAGCATCGCCGTAGCCATCATAAAGATGATCTAACCCCAAAGTCTGCGTTAGCCCCTTGACCTCGAAGTTTTTTAGGACCGCATCAAGCGCGCCACCTTTGTAGTTTGCCTCTAGTTTGCCCTTAAATAGATCATCAGAGGTGACTTTCACGCTTAGATCATCCATTGTGCCATTTGCTGTTACTAGGGCTGCAAATTTACCGTGAAGCTCGCGGCCAGCTAAAAATGCAAGCTTATTTAGCTCTGAAACTACCGCTTGAAGCTTTAAGTTTAGCGTGCTTTTGCCCACGTCAAAACTGCCATCTATGCCCTTTATATCAGCAAGCGAGCTAAGAAAGTCACCACTAAATTTCGCTACGTCGCCTTTATAGTCTAGGCTCAAATTTGAGCTAAATTTCTCGTTTTCAGGGAATTTTTTATCAAGCATTTTACTAAGTGCTGCGGCGTTAAATTTGCCATCATTTAAAGCGATAGTTGCGGTGACGTTTGGGCTTTTGCTAAAGATATTTTGCCCCTTTGCTTGGAGATTTGCCTTGGCATTTAGCAGCCTATCGTTGCCGCTAAGTGCTAAAATTTCTCCTAGCTGCGCTTCTTTTAGGCTAAGATTAAGATTTTCATTTTTTATGGTGGCGTTTAACTTGCCAGCAAAGGCATCGCCACCTAAATTTAGCTCATCTATCTTGCTATCTTTGACCTTCACATCGCCCGCAAGCGCCATCTTTGAGTCAACCTCGAAGCCGCTAACTGCCTTAAATTTCTCGGGGTCGCTAATGAGCAGGGCAAATTTGCTAAAAATTTGGCTGTTTTTTAGGTCATAAACGCCCTTTACATCCTTTAGCTCGCCAAGGTCGCTAAGCACGTTTGCGTCAAAATTTACAAGCTCACCTTTTGCTGTGGCACCGCCTTTTAGCTCAAATTTAGCTGCGTTTTTAAGCTTTGCAAGACCATTATCTATAAGACCGTTTTTTATCTCAAATTTAGCCTCGCCTGCAAGCTTTTTTAGCTCGTCAAAGCCACTAAAATTTGCGTTTAAATTTATCTGCCCGTCTGCGTAGCTAGGCTGCAAGGCAAGCGCTAGAAGCTCTTTTAGCTTGATATTAGTCGCATTTAGGGCTAAGTTTTTGCTATCAAAATTTGCATTTATCTTGCCGCCAAGACCGTTTATCTCAGCTTTTAGGTTTTTAAGAGCATTTTCTTGCATTGTAATTTCGCCGTTTGCATCCACGGCGCCGCTTAGTTGCTCGCCTAAGAGCTTGCCAAAAAGGGCAAGATCAGGCACGTTTAGCAAAAAGTCGCTCTTTAAATTTTTGCTAGCCAGATCATAAGTCGTCTCGTTTGCTTTTAAAGTGGCTTCAGGTGCGATGATAAGGGTTTTTGCGCTCACTTTTTCATTTGCAAATTTAGCATTTACACCGCCTTTAAAGTTTATATCTTTTGCTAAATTTAGCCCAAATTCGTTTTTAAGAATTTCTTTGTTTATCGCTGCATCGCTTGCTAAAATTTGAGCGTTTATGATGGGCTCATTTTTCTCATCAACTCCTTGCATATTGCTCGTTAGATCAAGCTTGCCGCTAGCTAAATTTGGCTTTTGCACAAGAGCTGATATCTCAGAAAGCTCGATGTTTTTAGCGTCAAGATTTAGCGCTTTTGGCAGGTAGTCTTTTAAATTTGCGTTTAAATTTATGTTTGAACCAAGCGCCGTGCCAGTTGCCGTTAGCTTGAAGTCGCTAAATTTACCAGCCACGTTTGCTTTAAGCGCGACGTCCTTTTTTAGCCCAAGCTCACTAGCCTTTACCTTGTCGGCGTTTATATCTATGCTTAAATTCATACTTTGAGCAAGCAAGGATAGATCGCCATTTGCCTTTAAATTTATGGCATTCATCACGGTCGCTTCTAAATTTAAGGTGCTAAGCCCTAAATTAAACTCTTTAAATTTGACATCGATACCGCGAGCGAGTGCCTCTTTTTCTATTTTACTGGCTATAAATTTATTGCCAAAAGAGCTAAAGATAAAGCCAAAAATGCAAGCCACTATGAGCACAAGCGCACCAACTACGTAAGCTACTTTTTTCATAAAATTCCTTTATATTAGTTTTACATATCATAAAACTTTAGTCACTTAGACTAAAGTTTTTAATAAAATTCACTATAAATTATTGACTTTTTCAGAAAAAAATGCTAGCATTTCATCACTCAAAAATAAAGAGTGCTAAAAAAGACAATTAAACTAAAAGGATGAACAATGAACTTTCAACCATTAGGCAAGCGTGTCCTAGTCGAACGCGTAGAAGAGACAAAGACGACAGCTTCGGGCATAATTATACCTGATAACGCAAAAGAAAAACCTTTAAGCGGCGAGGTAAAAGCAGTTGGTGCTGAAGCTGAGGGCGTAAAAGTTGGCGAAAAAGTAGTATTTGCTAAATACGCTGGCACTGAGGTAAATTTAGATGATAAGACATATCTTGTTTTAAACATCGACGACATTTTAGGCGTGATTAAATAATTTAAAAAGGAAAGACAATGGCAAAAGAAATTTTTTACTCTGATGATGCAAGAAATCGCCTATACGAGGGCGTAAAAAAACTAAATGACGCTGTAAAAGTGACAATGGGACCAAGAGGCAGAAATGTCCTTATCCAAAAGAGCTTTGGCGCTCCAAACATCACAAAAGACGGCGTTAGCGTGGCTAAAGAAGTTGAGCTAAAAGATACTATCGAAAACATGGGTGCAAGCCTAGTTAGAGAAGTAGCAAGCAAGACAAACGACCAAGCAGGCGACGGCACTACAACAGCAACTGTGCTAGCTCACGCGATATTTAAAGAGGGTCTTAGAAACGTAACTGCTGGTGCAAATCCTATCGAAGTAAAACGCGGTATGGATAAAGAAGTAGCAGCTCTTATAGATGCACTAAAAAATATCTCTAAAAAAGTTTCTGGCTCAAAAGAGATCGCTCAGATCGCTACTATTTCTGCAAACTCAGACGAGAGTATCGGCAAACTTATCGCTGATGCGATGGAAAAAGTCGGCAAAGATGGCGTCATAACAGTAGAAGAGGCAAAGTCTATCCAAGACGAGCTAAGCGTAGTTGAGGGTATGCAGTTTGACCGCGGATATCTAAGCCCATACTTCATCACAAACCCTGAAAAGATGCAAGTTGAACTAAGCAATCCATTTATATTATTATTTGACAAGAAGATCACAAATTTAAAAGACCTGCTTCCAGTGCTTGAGCAAGTACAAAAGAGCGGCAAACCACTTCTAATCATCGCTGAAGATATCGAAGGCGAGGCACTTGCAACGCTTGTTGTAAATAAACTTCGCGGCGTGCTAAACATCTCAGCTGTTAAAGCTCCTGGCTTTGGCGATAGAAGAAAAGCTATGCTTGAAGATATCGCTATCTTAACAGGCGGTGAAGTCATCAGTGAAGAGCTAGGCAGAACACTTGAGAGCGCTACTATAAACGACCTTGGACAAGCTTCAAGTGTAGTTATCGACAAAGACAACACTACTATCGTAAATGGTGCAGGCGAGAAGTCAGCTATTGATGCTAGAATAACTCAGATCAAAGCTCAAATCGCCGAGACTACAAGCGACTATGACAAAGAAAAACTTCAAGAGCGCCTTGCAAAACTAAGTGGCGGCGTGGCAGTTATCAAAGTAGGTGCTGCGACTGAAACTGAGATGAAAGAGAAAAAAGACCGCGTAGATGACGCTCTAAGCGCTACTCGTGCAGCTGTAGAAGAGGGCATCGTAGTAGGTGGCGGCTCAGCTCTTATCCTCGCTTCAAAGAGTGTAAATTTAAATTTACAAGGTGATGAGGCAATCGGTGCTGAGATCGTTAGAAGAGCGCTTCGTGCTCCACTTCGCCAAATCGCTGAGAACGCTGGCTTTGACGCTGGTGTGGTAGCAAATGCAGTTGAGACAAGCAAAGATGCAAATTTTGGCTTTAACGCTGCAACTGGCGAATATGTAAATATGTTTGAAGCTGGCATCATCGATCCAGTTAAAGTTGAAAGAGTTGCGCTTCAAAACGCTGTTAGCGTGGCTAGCTTGCTACTAACGACTGAAGCAACTATCAGTGAGATAAAAGAAGAAAAAGCAATGCCTGCAATGCCTGACATGAGCGGAATGGGTGGCATGGGCGGCATGATGTAGCAGCCCTTTTCGAGCTAGAGCCTTTTCTAGCTCGAATTTAAATTTTAACCTCACTAAATTTATAAAATTATTTACTCCTTTTTAAATTTATTCTTGTATCATTTTTGCATTCTTTTAGGGAGAATTTACAATGAAATATGATGAAATTTTTAGAGAATACGACATCCGCGGCATTTTTGAAAAAGACTTGACAGAAGATAGCGTCAAGGCTATAGGACTTGCTTTGGGTAAGAAATTTAACGAATTTGGCGTGAAAACTTTAAGCGTTGGTTTTGACGCAAGGCTAAGTGCTAGCACGCTTTTTAGGTGTCTGTTAAGTGGCCTAAACAAGGCTGGCGGCTTTAAAATTTATAGCATCGGCTTGCTACCAACTCCTGTTGGCTATTTTAGCGTTTATGCTGACTATTTTGACGCAAATATCATGATCACGGGCTCTCACAATCCAAAAGATTATAACGGCTTTAAGATCACCATTAAAAAAGATAGTTTTTTTGGCAAAGATTTGCAAATTTTAAAAGATAAGGTGAACGAGATAATCGCCTCTGGTGAGCAAATATCAGACGATGAGAGCTGTGAGAAATTTAACATCTTAGAAAAATATGTCGAGTTTTTTGTAAAAGAATTTAGCGAGCTTAAAAATTTCAAAAAGCCTTTTGTCATCGACTGCGCAAATGGCGCTGTAGGCGTGAGCTTGGTGCCTATCGTCAAGGCGCTTGGGCTAAATGCGAAAATTTTATATGAAGATCCAGACGGAAATTTCCCAAATCACCACCCAGACCCAAGCGAAAAAGAGAATTTAAAAGAGATATTTTCGCTCATCGAAAAGAAGGAATTTGACCTTGGATTTGGCTTTGACGGAGATGGCGACAGGATCGCCGTGATAACGCCAAAAAGAGATATAAAAGGCGATGAGCTTGCCTATCTTTATGCGCTAAATATGAAACATCCAAAGGTGCTTGGCGAAGTAAAATGCTCACAAAATATGTATGATGAGATCGCAAAAATCGGCGAAGTTTTCATGGGCAAGACTGGACACAGCAACATCAAAAAAATGATGAAAGAGCTAAACGTAGATCTTGCGGCTGAAGTGAGCGGTCATATCTTCTTTAAAGAGCGCTATTTTGGCTTTGATGATGCGCTTTATGCGATGATGAGGGTGCTTGAGCTAGTTCATAAGGGCTTTGACCTTGACGGCGAGCTTGATAAGATGCCGCTTGTCTTTAGCACCGATGAGATCAAGATAAAGACGACTGACGAGGCTAAATTTAAGATAGTTGCTAAGCTAAAAGAGTGCGTGAAAAATGAAGGCTGCGACCTGCCAAAGATAAAAAATATCATTGATATTGATGGCATAAGAATTCAGTTTGAAAATGGCTGGGCACTGGTGCGTGCGTCAAATACAACGCCAGTTATCGTTACTAGATTTGAGGCAAAGAGTAAGGAATTCTTAGAAGAGATTGAACAAAAAGTGACAAATTTACTAAAGAGCTTGATGTAGCCAATAAAAGCATTTTGGGTTAAATTTACTCCAAAATGCTTTTTAAATTTTTATTTAAACATCCAACTTATCTGGCTTTTGCTGGTTTCTTTTCGGGCAGTTCCGCATACATGCCGCACAACAATTCTCCAATCAAATTCGCATCCTCAAATTTCTCGAATACATGCATTAACGTCTTTGAGCCATTATAAGGATAACGTAGTTCTGAGTCTGCAAGAAGTCTGTCCGATGTCGGCGTTCTCTTTAAAAACAGTTCATTATTACAAATGTCACCTATCAGTTTACCGTTAAAATATACAAGGTATCCACCCATCATGGATTTTATGACAATATCGCCGAATTCAGAAAATCTATCGCGAACATATTCATTAAATTCATTCACTATGATCACTCACTTTGAATTTAGAGTTTGCCGCCTTCGACGACTAGAGATTCAGGATTGACACTATCGCCATAGATTGGTTTTAGTGTTGCATCATAGTCTTTGTGGAAGAAATTTTCTTTTCCAAGCTCGACGATCTCGTTGTTTAGCCACTCAAGCAAGGCTTTGTTGCCCTTTTTGACAGCTGGAGCTATCACATCCACATCGCCAAGCGCCTCAACGCCAACGACAAAGCCAGGAGTCTCTTTCGCCCAGGCAAAAAGTAGGGCATTATCATGCGCTAGAGCAGCACCTCTTTTATCAACCAAAGCTGCGAAAGTTTCGGTGTTTTGATCATACTTTAAAAGCTTGATATCAGGATAATTTTTTGTAAAAAATGCGTCCGCTGTTGTGCCTTTATTGACGATTAGTGTCTTATCTTTTAGCTCATCGACGCTCTTTATCACAGCACCTTCTGGGCTAACGATGCCAAGTGAGACCTTCATATATGGAAGCGCAAAATCAACAACTTGCGCGCGCTCAGGCGTCTTTGTGAAATTTGCAAGCGTGATATCGACCTTGTCGGCTGTGAGCACTTCGACCCTGCCAGCAGCCTCTACTAGCTCAAATTTGACCTTACTCTCATCGCCAAGTAAGTCTTTTGCGATGCGTTTTGCAAAGTAAATGTCATAGCCTTGGTTTTTGCCGTCTTTATCGACGTAGCCAAATGGCGGTTTGTCGCTAAAAACGCCTATCCTTATATATCCACGCTCTTTGATCTTTGCGATCGTATCAGCTTGGTTTGAAGCGGCCGATTTGTCCGCACCTTTGTCATCACCACAACCCGTTAGAAAGACGGTAGCGACTAATGCTAATAAGAAAAATTTAAATTTTCTCACTCTTTCTCCTTTAGAAAATTTAGTAAATAAGAGCGACCAAGTCTCGCTCTAAACGCATTTTGAAAAAACGGCAAATTATCTCTTATTTTTTCTAAAACGAGAATAAATTTAGAAATTTCTTCGCTCGCTCGCTCTTTGGATTAGTAAAAAACTCCTCTGGTTCGCTGATCTCCACGATCGCTCCAGCGTCCATAAATACGATCTTGTTAGCAACCGCCCTTGCAAAGCTCATCTCGTGGGTTACTATTAGCATCGTCATGCCATCTTTGGCTAAATTTAGTATCACATCGAGCACTTCTCTAACGATCTCTGGATCAAGTGCAGCCGTAACCTCGTCAAATAGCATGATCTCAGGGTTTAAGCAAAGGCTTCTTACTATTGCTATGCGCTGCTTTTGACCGCCGCTTAGCTCCTTTGGATAGGCAAATTTCTTATCAAGTAGCCCAACCTTGCTAAGCCACATATCAGCCGTTTTTTCAGCCTCGACCCTATCTCTTTTTTGCACCTTCAAAGGCCCAAGAAGGACGTTATCGATGACGTTCATATGATCAAACAGCTCGTAGCTTTGAAAGACCATGCCGACCTTTTGGCGGATCCTTTGCCACTCTTTAAATTTAGCGTCTATCACTTCGCCGTCTATGATGATCTCGCCGCTTGCTATGCTCTCAAGGCCGTTTATACACCTAAGAGTTGTGCTCTTGCCACATCCCGATGGTCCAAGAAGCACGACCACTTCGCCACTTTTTACCTCTAAATTTATATCCTTTAAGGCGTGAAGCTCTCCATAAAATTTATTTAAATTTTTAAGTTCTAAGATATTTTCGCTCATTTTAGCTCCATTTTTCTTCTAATTTTTTTGATAGCTTTGAGACTGGATAGCAGATCGCAAAATATAAAAAGAATATGAGCGTGTATATCCAAAATGGCGCCATAGGATTTGTAAATACATTTCGCTCGATGATCTGCTGGCCGACTTTGACCACCTCTACAACGCCGATTAGAACGACGATAGAGGTCGTTTTTATCATACGGCTTAGTAAATTTACAGCTCCAGGCACCAGTCTTCTTGTAGCAAGCGGGATGATGACATAAAAGTAAATTTGAAATTTGCTAAGCCCCAGCGAGGCGGCTGACTCAAACTGGTGCTTTGGTATCGAGGTGATCGCTCCTCGCACGATATCCATCATCTCAAAAATGCCCCAAAGGCTAAAGACGATGAGTGAGGTGGTAAATGCCGAGATATGGATATCAAAAGCCTTGCTAACGCCAAAATAAAATAAAAATAACCAGACGATCTGAGGCATGATACGAACGATCTCTAGGCAAATTTTTAAAACAAAATAGATAAATTTGTTTTTCATACTCATCAAAACGCCAAGTATGAGGCCGCCGATAATGGAGATGACGATAGAAATAAGCGAAATTTCGGTGCTTACCACAAGACCTTCAAGCAGTCTTAGCAAATTTTGCGTGTCAAATAATATACTAACTCCTTGCATTTCTCACCCTTTTTTCGACGTAGCTAAGCGCCAGCGAGACTGGCAAGATGATGACAAGATAGCTAATAACCAGCATAAAAAGCGCCTCATCTGTCTTGTAGTAAAGCCCGATGAGATCTTTTGCGACATAGACTAGATCAGCAAGGGCTACGATACTAACGATACTTGTCTCTTTTAGCAAAAATATGACGTTTGCGCTGATGCTTGGCAGTGCCACGCTAAAGGCTTGTGGCAAGATGACATATCTTAGGAGCTGATTTTTACTAAGAGCGATGCTAAGTCCTGCTTCTATCTGCGACTTTCTCACCGCCTCAAAACCAAGTCTAAAGCTCTCGCTCATGTAGCTGCCACCAAGAAAGCTAAGTCCCGCGACCGCACAGGCAAAGCCGCTCATCGATACTCCAAGCTTTGGCAAGCCGTAGTATAAAAAGAAGAGCTGGATAAGAAGCGGCGTGTTTCTTGAAAGCTCAACGTAGCAATCAACGAGCTTTGAGAGAAATTTTAGCTTGTAAAATTTCACAGCCATGCAAAAAATGCCTATCAAAATAGAAAAGACGATCCCCAAAAAGGCGATCTGACAGGTGAGCACCCCAGCTTTTACAAAAAGGGGGTAAAATTTCTCAATAAACTCAAAATCCATAAACTTTAATCCAATCTGAAAAATGGAGTTATTTTATCCCATAATCATAAATTTAAAACTAATTAGATATGATCACGCTTTAAATTTAAGCTTACAAAAAGGATAAAATTTGATCGATCTTTTTCAGATCATCGGCTTTTTAGGGATGATTTGTATCGTGATGGGCTACTTTTTGCTTCAGATCGGCCGTCTAAATAGCCACGATCTAGCCTATCAGATAATAAATTTAGCAGGCGCAGTGCTACTTATAATCTCGCTTTTTGTGCATTTTAACCTCGGCTCATTTTTTATAGAGGTCTTTTGGATAATCATTACGATTTATGGAATTTATAAAATTTACAAGGAGAAAGCGTGAGAGCGTATGCAGAGTGGGAAGAGCAGGAGCTTTTGTTTTTATCGCTGCCACATAGTAAGAGCGACTGGGAGCCTTATTTAGAGGAGATTTTGGCGGGCTATGAGGAGCTTGTGGCTGCTGTTACGCCCTTTGAAAAGGTGGTGCTTATCTGCCCTGATGAGGCAAATTTCACTAGGTTTAAGAAATTTAAAAATGTTGAGTTTGTTAAGCTTGATACTGACGATACTTGGATTAGAGATTACGGTATGATCGACGTTTGCACCAAGGACGGTGTAAAGAGCTATGACTTTAAATTTAACGCCTGGGGCGGTAAATTTAAGAGCTCAAAAGATGATGCGATAAATTTAGAGCTAGCTAAAATTTACAAAACTAAGCTTGAGCCTGTTGATATGATACTAGAGGGCGGAAGTGTCGAGTTTAATGGAGATGGCGTGCTTTTAACTACTTCAAAATGCCTACTAAATGAAAATAGAAACAAAGCACTTAGCAAAGAGCAGATAGAAGAAAAACTAAAAAATTTATTTGGCTTAAAGCGTATCATCTGGCTTGAAAATGGCTTTATAAAAGGTGATGACACAGATAGCCACATCGACACTTTAGCGCGTTTTATCACGCCTGATACTATTGCTTACGTAGCTTGCGATGACAAGAGCGACGAGCACTTTGATGAGCTAAAAAGGATGGAGGATGAGCTTAAAAAAACTGGCTTTAAGCTACTTGCTCTGCCACTACCTAAGCCTAAATTTTATGAGGGCAAAAGGCTTGGCTGCACCTATGCAAATTTTATCTTTATAAATGGTGCGCTAATCGTGCCAACATATAACGACGAAAACGACGAAAAGGTGCTAAATTTACTTGCCAAGGCACTGCCAGATAGAAAGATCATCGGTGTAAATTCGCTAGTTTTTGTCCGTCAAAATGGCTCGCTTCACTGCTCAAGTCAAAATAGATACAAGAGGGCTTAGCCTTGTCAAGTCCGTTTGATTATGAGTTTAACAGCATAAATAAGCAAGAGTGCACGCAAGGCGAAAATAAGGCCGTTATCGCAGCTGGAGCTTGCGCCTTTTTGCTCGCACTTGTGAAATTTGCAGCTGGACTTTTTAGTGGCTCAGTCGCTGTGCTTGGCTCGGCGATTGATTCGATGCTTGATTTTATCGTTTCGCTTTTAAATTTATTTGCGCTTAGAAAGTCAAGAAAGCAAGCCGATGAGAGATTTAACTTTGGCTACACAAAGCTAGAGGCGTTAGCAGCGTTATTTGAGTGCGTCATCATCGTGCTGGCTGCTGGATATATATTTTATGAGAGTGTTAAGAAATTTAGCGAGCCAAATTTAGAGATAGACCTTGGCTTAAGCCTTGGCGTGATGGTATTTTCGGTCATAGTGACGCTATGTTTGGTGCTATTTTTAAACCAAATTTCTAAAAAAAGTGGCAACCTTATCATCAAAGCAGACGCGCTGCACTATAAGATCGACCTTTTTAGCAACCTTGCAGTCATTATCTCGCTACTTATCATTAAATTTAGTGGATTTGTGATGATAGATGCGATCTTTGGTATCGTGATAAGCGGCTACATCGCTCAAAGTGCCATAAGTCTTGGCAAGGACGCCCTTGGTGTCTTGCTAGATCACGCAGCAAGCCCCAAGATCACAGCTGAGATCATCAAGATGATAAAGGCAAAGCAGAGAATTTCAGACTTTCACTACCTAAACACAAGACAGAGCGCAAATACCATATTTTTAACGCTGCATTTAGTTTTTGACAAAGATATCTCGCTTTACGACGCGCACGAGGTGGCTGACTCGCTTGAAGCTGAGATAAGAGAGAAATTTAAGGAATTTTCGTGGCAGATAACCACGCATTTAGACCCATACAACGACAAAGAAGGGAGATGAGATGAAAGTAGCACTACTTCAACAAGAATTTAAAGGGACAAAAGAGGCAACTATCGCAAAGACGCTTGAGCTAATAGCTGAGGCAAAAAAAGGTGGCGCTGATCTCGTGGTCTGCCAAGAGCTACACCAGACGCAGTACTTTTGCCAAAGCGAGGATACAAATTTCTTTGATCATGCAAACGACTGGCAAGAAGACATCGCTTTTTGGGGCAGGGTTGCAAAAGAAAATGGCGTAGTTTTAGTCACTTCGCTCTTTGAAAAGAGGGCTGACGGACTTTATCACAACACCGCCTTTGTCTTCGAGCGTGACGGCAGTGTGGCTGGCAAATACCGAAAAATGCACATCCCTGATGATCCTGGATTTTACGAGAAATTTTACTTCACGCCTGGCGATATCGGCTTTGAGCCTATTGAGACGAGCCTTGGCAAGCTTGGCGTTTTGGTCTGCTGGGATCAGTGGTATCCAGAAGCAGCAAGGCTGATGGCGCTAAAAGGGGCAAAAATTCTCATCTATCCAACGGCTATTGGCTGGTTTGAGGGCGATAGTGATGATGAAAAGTCAAGACAGCTTGAAGCGTGGGTGGCGGTGCAAAGAGGTCACAGCGTGGCAAACGGCCTGCCAGTGGTCGCAGTAAATCGCGTGGGCTTTGAAAAAGATGATAGCGGCGTGATGGATGGGATTAAGTTTTGGGGAAATAGCTTTGTTTTTGGGCCTCAAGGCGAGCAACTTTTCCGTGCAAACAGCACAGATGAGCTTTGCAAGATCGTTGAGATAGATATGAAAAGAAGCGAAGAAGTGCGCAGAATTTGGCCATTTTTAAGAGACCGCAGGATCGATGCCTACGCAAATATCACAAAGAGATTTATCGATTAAATTTGGAGCTAGAAATTTTACTTCTAGCTCTTAAAATTTAGAATGCTCGTAAAAGAAATATAAATTTATTCTTAAGAAAATATTTTTTTAAGCCTTGATTGTGTAGAATAGTTGCAACTTTACCAAAATGGCATAAAAATATCATATCAAAAAGATACAAAGCTAAATTTATAGAATAAAATAGCCTTAAATTTTTTGAAAGGATTTTAGATGAAAACTACTTCTTTGGCACTTGCTGGATTGCTTTTGGCAACAACACTTTCAGCAAAAGAATTTATCAGTATCGGCACTGGCGGCATGACAGGCACGTACTATCCGATAGGTGGAGCGATCTGCCGTTTGGCAAACAAAAATACAGACGTAAAATGCTCTGTCCAATCAACTGGCGGCTCTGTTTATAACGTAAATAACGTCCTTAAAAAAGAGCTTACATTTGGCTTTGTTCAAAGCGACGTCGTCTATGACAAATATAACGGCACTGGCAAATTTGACGGAGCAAAAGATGAAAATCTACGCTCAGTAGTGGCTATCTATCCAGAGCTTCTTGCATTTGTCGTGGCAAAAGATAGCGGCCTAACAAGTGATATCCAGTCTTTTGCAGGCAAAAAATATAACGTCGGAAACCCAGGTAGCGGCAACGAAGTGAGTACGCTTGAAGTCTTTAAAGCAAAAGGCTTTGACGTTTCAAAACTAGGATATCGCGGCGTTTTAACAGTTGGCGAATGCCCACACGCACTAAAAGATAAAAAGATAGATGGTTATAGCTTTGTCGTTGGTCACCCAACTGCAAACATCACTGATGCTGCGACATCTTTGCCTATCGATATCCTAAATATCGAAGGTAGCGAGATCGATAATCTTCTTAAAGAAAAACCATACTTTGCAAAAGGTGTGATCCCAAAAGGCTCATATGATGGCGTCGATCACGATGTAAATACTATCGGCGTAAAGGCTGTTTTGGTAACTAGCAAAGATACAAAAGATGAGGCTGTAAAAGCTGTGATAAAAGCTATCTTAGATAACTTTGATGAGTATAAAACTCTTCACCCAGCGCTAAAATCAGTAAATAAAGAAGATCTCGTTCAAGGTCTTTCAGCTCCGCTTCACCCAGCTGCAGAGGCTGCATTTAAAGAGGCTGGTATCTTAAAATAATCCATCTCCAGGGGCTTTGCCTCTGGATAAAATTTAAATATGCAAATTTCTTCTAAATTTATATATTTAAATTTTAAAGGAGAGAGATGAACGAAGTTAATGACAACGAAGAACAATTTGTCGAAGTAAAGACAAGAGAGATAAATAGCAATATTTACAACTATTTCATCGCATTTGCGTGTTTCTCTTGGTCGGTTTTTCAGCTTTATATAGCGTATTTCCCACTAAATACTAACATTTCGCGCTCAGTGCACCTAGCCTTTGCGGTTGGGCTTGTATTTTTGCTCTATCCAGTCACTTTTCATAAAAAGGCTCACTCAAGTTTGCCACTTTACGACCTAGTTTTTTGCGTGGTAGGCGTTGTTGCCGTGCTTTATCCAGCGGTTTATTTTTACGAGCTAGCTGATAGGACAGGGGATTATATCACTCAAGATATCGTCATATCGTTTTTGGCTATCATTGTCTTACTTGAGGCTGGCAGGCGTGTCATGGGACCAGCGCTTCCTATCATTTGTATATTATTTTTGATATATGATCACTTTGGCCCTTATATGCCAGACATCATCGCTCACCAAGGCGCTAGCTTTGAAAAGATCGCAGGGCACATGTTTTTAACAACCGAGGGCGTTTTTGGCGTGCCTATCGGCGTTAGCGTTAGTTTTATCTACCTTTTTGTTCTTTTTGGTTCATTGTTAGAGCGAGCAGGCGCTGGACAATACTTTATAAATTTAGCCTTTTCTCTTCTTGGCAAATATAGAGGTGGCCCAGCTAAGGCTTCAGTCATCGCAAGCGGCCTAACAGGCATGGTTTCAGGTAGCTCAACAGCAAACGTCGTAACCGTTGGTACATTTACCATACCGCTTATGAAAAAAGCTGGCCTTTCACGCACAAAAGCTGGAGCCATCGAGGTCGCAGCTGGCGTAAATGGACAGCTCATGCCTCCTATTATGGGTGCGGCTGCTTTTATCATCGCTGAGTTTTTAGGTATGACATATACAAATGTCATGATGGCAGCGGTTATCCCAGCATTTGCTTGTTATTTGTCACTATTTTTCATCGTGCATTTAGAGAGCGTTAAGCTTGGACTAAAAGGCATAAATCAGAGCGAATTTCACTCAAGATTTAAAATTTTTGTAAGCGGTCTTCACTATATAACGCCGATCTTGATTTTACTTTATACGCTACTAATCGCAAAAGAATCAGCTATCTCAGCGGCTTTTAATGCGATTGGATTTTTATTTTTGATAATGATCTTTCAAGAGCCAACTAAAAAGCTAGCTTCAGGCGAAAAAGTAGGGCTAAACGACGTGCTTCTTGGTTTTGAGGATATATTTTGGGCAATGGTTACGGCTGCAAAGAGCATGACTACAATAGCCATCGCAACAGCGCTTGCTGGCATCATCGTGGGCTCTATCTCGCTAACTGGCCTTGGTCAAGTACTTTCTGATCTAGTCGAGCTTTTAGCAGGCGATAATATCATGATGATCCTACTTTTAACGGCTCTTATGTCGCTCATCCTTGGTATGGGACTTCCAACGACAGCAAACTACATCGTTGTCTCAAGCCTTGTTGCGCCAGTTATCTTGTTTTTAGCGCACAAAAATGGCTTCTTAATCCCAGCCATCGCCGTGCATCTTTTTGTATTTTACTTTGGAATTTTAGCTGATGATACGCCGCCAGTTGGCATCGCAGCCTACGCAGCAGCGGGTATTGCCAAGGCAAATCCAATAACCGTTGGCGTGCAAGGATTTTTTTACGATTTAAGAACAGCGATCTTGCCATTTGCCTTTTTCTTTAACAACAAACTTATGCTAATTGAGAGCATAAACACGAGCGATCCGCTTGATTCAAAAGGGATAGTCTGGATGAGCAATCCGCTTGAAATTTTACTTGTATTTGGCATGGCGATCGTGGGAATGTTTGCCTTTTCTAGCTTGCTGCAAGGCTACTACGTCACAAAGCTTAGAATTTGGGAAAGGTTGCTACTTATCCCTGTCGTGCCTTTAGCTCTTGTGCCAAATATCTGCGTGAAATTTGGTCTGATGCCAAACGAATACACAGCCTACATCGTGGCAGCTGCTCTTTATGGCTTTGTCTTTATGACTCAGTGGGGCATAAAAGATAAACCGCTTGATCAAATAAGAGCGATTTAACACTAGGCAAGAGCCCTCTTGCCTAAACTTTTAAATTTATTGATAAAATTTTCATTGATTTTGTAAAAAGTGAGAATTTAGGCTTTTAAAGCCTAAAGATCAAAGTTGTTTTGAGCGTTTTAGATCGCCTGCAAACTCGCAAGCGAGCTTGTCGCTTAGCTTGCAGCCTTTTACTAAGAAGGTGTAAGCCTCTTTAAATTTCTTAGCTTCTATTAGTATCGAGCCTATCATGCCGCAAGAGTAGCCGTCATTTTGTTCGCAAGCTTTGTTAAAAAGCTCTCTTGCTTTTTGTGGATCATTATCTAGATAAATTCCACCAGCTGCCGAGCAACCCTCTTTTTCGCCGCCTTGGCAAGCTTTATTGTAAAGCTCTAGCGCTTTGTTACTATCTGGCACGTCAGTTTTGCCTAGCTGATAGATCGCACCTGCTTTTAGGCATGATCTTGCGTCATTTGCCGCGCAACCTGCTTCAAATTTAGCCAAGGCTTCTTTGAAATTTGAGTCAGCATAAGCTTTCAAACCATCTTCAAAGTCGCCTGCTAGAGCGCAAGCTGCTAGAAGAGAGATAAAAATCATCTTTTTCATCAAATTTTCCTTTTGTAAAGTAATATGCAATTTTATCATATTAAATTTACACTTACTTGATGAAAAATAATTACGATTTTAAAATTTGCTCTTGCGCTTTGTAATCAGGCATGATGGCTTCTATAAATTTATAAAAACTGCTTTGATGATGCGGGTAGAGTAGGTGAGTAAGCTCGTGAAGCACGACATATCGCACGGCTGAGAGCGGCTTTTCTATGAGCCTTAGGCTTAAGTTTATATAGCCTTTTTTGTGGTTGCAGCTGCCCCAGCGAGTTTTGCTATTTCGTATGACGATGCGACTAACTGGCTTGTTTATAAAAGGCTCAAAATGGCTTACAAGCTCTAAAAATAGCTCTTTTGCTCTTGCTTTTTTAAAGCGCTCAAGTGCCTTTAAATTTGGCGTTATGATAAATTTATCTTCAAAAAATGGCACATTTACGCTCTCATCAAATTTGATCTTATAAATTTGCCCAAGAAATTTCATCTCATCATCTTTTGGTAAATTTAAAAGAGCTTTTTTATATGAGTTTTCAAGCCAAATTCTGTGCGTCTCAAGAAAGCTAAGAGCCATCTTTTGCGTGCTGTAAAATGGCATAGAAAGCGTGATCTTAGCATCCTTGCCAACTCTTAATCGCATAGCCTTTACATTTGTTTTAAAATTTACTAAAACGCTTAGACCATAAAAGTCTAAATTTAGGCTCTTTTGCCTCAAACTAGGCGTTTTTCTTGCCACTTTTTGCTTCTCCAGCGCCATGTATTTGCAAGGCCTCTTAGCCACTCATCAGCGCAAAATCCTATCCAAACGCCAACGATGCCCCAGCCAAGGTGTATGCCTAAGAAATATCCAAGCGGCAGCGAAAGCCCCCACATAAAGATAAGCCCAGTTGCTAGTGGAAATTTAGCGTCACCACTTGCACGAAGGGCATTTACTATGACGATGTTAAAGGTTCTGCCAGCTTCTAGCACGATCGAGAGGGTAAAGAGCGGTAGCATTATCTTGCGCAAGCCCTCATCTAAATTTAGCGCGTCCATGATCTTATACTTTAAGGCATAGGCGATCAAAACGACGACGAGCGTTATAAAAATGCCAAGCCACAAGGCTTTAAAGGTCCTCGTATAGGCCTCGTTAAACTCGCTTGCCCCAACCAAGTGTCCCACGATGACCTCGTTTGCCACGCTGATACTCGCTCCACAAAGCAAGATGAGAAGCGTGATCTGAAAGTAGATAGTCTGCACGCTAAGAGTTGCCTCGCCCATGCTCGCGATAAAGCCAAATGCGACCATGTACTGCGCCATCCAGAGTAAATTTTCGCCAGCGCTTGGCAAGCCAACTGAGAGTATTTTCTTTAAAATTCCAAACGGCACTACAAGCAGTTTGCTAAGATAAATTCTAACTTTTGCCACGCGTATGAGCATGTAAAGTAGGACAAAAACGCCTATTAGTCTGCCCACAAATGTCGAGATAGCAACACCTTGCAGGCCTAAATTTGGCAGATCAAACCAGCCAAAAAGAGCGATGGCGTTGCCAAAGATGGTGATGATGTTCATTAAAACCGAGGTTAGCATCACAGCGGTTGCTAGATTATAGACGCGAAGCACCGCAGCTAGCACCATGCCGATGCCATCAAAGAGCAATGCAAAGCCAAGTATGTGAAGGTATGAGAAACTATCGTTTATGAGATCGTTTGGAACGTTTAGTAAATTTAAGATGTTGTAGCCAAAGACGTAGATGATGATGGCTGAAAAGATGCCAAAGACCGTATTTGACGTGATGCTTGCGTGTATGACGCTTGAAGCTAGCTCGTTTTGCTTTGCTCCAAGTGCTTGTGCGACGACGACTGAGCAGCCCATGCTTAAAAAGTTAAAAATGGTCATAAAAAGGTCCATCACTTGATTGCCCGCACCCATGGCGCCAACTAGATGCACGCTCACTTTTGTCACCATGTAGGTGTTTATGATAAGCGTTATAAAGTGTAAAAACATATCTAAAAATATAGGGACGACCAGCTTTTTCATAGAAAGATTCATAAATTTCTCCTTTTTTAAATTTTGGGCGATTATAGCCAAATTAGGTTTTAGCTCCCTTTTGATATAATCCAAAAAATTTAAAATTTGAGAGAAAAATGGCATTAATCGACCTAATAGACGTAAGTAAAAAATTTGGCGCAAATGAAATTTTAAACAGTGTAAGTCTTAGCGTAAATGAAAATGAAAAGATAGCTATCATCGGTAAAAACGGCAGTGGCAAGAGCACGCTTATGAAGATCATCTCTGGCGAGGTGGCAGCAGATAGTGGCAGACGCATAGTGCAGAGCTTAATAAGCGTCGAGATGCTAGCGCAAAATCCAAATTTTAACGCCACATTTAGCGTAAGAGATGCGCTAAATAACGAGCTAAAAGAGATATTTGACGCGATAAGCGAGTATGAAAAAAGTGGCGTCTTGCTAGCAAATGATCCTGAAAACAAAGAAATTTTAAAAGAGCAAGAGAGGCTTTTAAAATTTATAGAGGCAAAAGACGGCTGGAATATCGAGCACAAGATCGAGCGAATTTTGCAAGAATTTAAGCTAAAAGAGTATGAAAACAGACCCATTTGCTCACTAAGTGGTGGCGAGATCAGGCGCGTGGCACTGGGCGCTCTCATCCTTAAAAAGCCAGATGTGCTTTTGCTTGATGAGCCTACAAACCACCTTGACGTCTATATGGTCAAATTTCTTGAAGATATGCTTAAAAGCTCAAATCAAAGCATAGTTTTTATAAGCCACGATAGGTATTTTATCGATGCACTCGCTACTAGGTGCGTTGAGGTCGAGGATGCAAGCTTAAAAAATTTCGAGGGCGGATATGCAAACTATCTAACCAAAAAAGAGGAGATTTTAGCAAGCCTTGCAAAGTCACATGAGACGCTGCTAAAACAGCTAAAGGCTGAAGAGGAGTGGCTAAGGCGTGGCGTAAAAGCTAGGCTAAAGCGAAACGAGGGCAGAAAAGAGCGAGTGCTTGCCATGCGCGAGGAGGCTAAGAAAAACCCAGGCGTGATAAGGCGCGTGAGGCTAGAACTTGAGCGTGCTAGTAAAAATTTCAACCAAACGCAGAGCCAAAACCGCAAAAAAATGCTCTTTGAGTTTAAAAATTTAAGCAAAAGTATAGACGGCAAGGTGCTTTTTGAAAAATTTGACGCAAGGGTCTTGCAGGGCGAGAGGATCGCCATAGTCGGGCGTAACGGCAGTGGCAAAAGCACGCTGCTTAAAATTTTGCTAGGACTTGAAAAGCCAAGTAGCGGCGAGATAAAAAGAGGCGAGGTGAGTATCGGCTACTTTGATCAAGCTAGAAATGTCCTTGATGATGACAAGAGCCTTATAGAGACATTTTGCCCAAATGGTGGCGATCACGTGCTGGTGCGTGGGCGAAATATGCATGTTTATGGCTATCTTAAAAATTTCCTCTTTCCAAAGGAATTTCTAGATAAAAAGATAGGCGTTTTAAGTGGCGGCGAGAAAAACCGCGTGGCACTTGCGATGCTTTTTACCAAAACTTACGATGTGCTGGTGCTTGACGAGCCGACAAACGACCTTGATATCGCAACTATCAACATCTTAGAAGACTACTTGCAAAGCTTTGAGGGGGCTATCTTGCTAGTTAGTCACGATAGATATTTTGTCGATAAGATGGCAAATAAGCTCTGGGCGTTTGAGGGGACAAAGATAAATGTCTTGCACGAGGAGTATAGCGTCTATTTGGAGCTTGAAGATGAGATGAAAGAGCTTGATAAATTTGAAAAAGAGCTAGCAAATAGCCAAAATGAAGCCAAGCAAAAGAGCAAAACCAGTGCAAAACTAAGCTACAAACAAACGCAAATTTTAAACACATATCCAGATAAAATTTCAGCCCTTGAAGCAAGGGTGGCTGAGCTAAATGAGGGGCTTAGTGATCCAAAAATTTATCAAGAAGTGGGACTTACTAAACTTTATGAAGAGCTTGAAAAGGCAAAAGCTGAGCTTGAAAGCCTAGAAAATGAGTATTTTGAAGTTTTAGAGATCGCCGAGGAGCTAGAGTAGCTTGAAAAAGATCGGTAGGATAAGCGCGCTAAATACGAGAGTTGTTAGGCAAAATTCTGTTGTAAGCCTTAGCATTATCGTTGATAAGATGAGGTTTAGTGAGACATTTTCACCTGTTATATATAAATATGAAGTAGGCGATCTAGTCCAGATAAAATATAAAAAGGTTGGATTTTTAAATAAGATAGAGACTATTAGGCTAATCGCAAAAAACAGCGAAGAGTCAGGGCTTTTTGCAAGGATTAAAAATTTATTTTTTATGATTATGTTTTTTTGCTTTTCTCTTTTTTTGTTGATGGTGATTTATTATGTGGTTTTGAAGAAATTTAGTATTATTGGAGCTATTTTGGCATTATATGCTGTTTGGCTACTAAATACAGCAGTTAGGATAGTATATTATAGGCTTATGATTTTTAGATATTTTATATTTGGATAGGTACTTTGAAATTTAAATTTATGAAAGGTTTTTGTGACATGATGAGGTCGCTAAATTTGTTTGAAACGGAGCTAAAATGCTAAAAAAACATCCGCTAATCTCAGTAATAATCGCCATTGTTGTGATATTTTTTGCTACCTACTTTTTTGTCTTTGGGTTAGTTTCTGTTTTAGATGACGACATTGGTGATAGTAAAGAGTTAAATAATAGCTATTTTTACGTCAAAGACGACAAGGTCTATGCCTTAGTGCCAAGTGGTGGTGAATTTGAGCTAATAGGCGTGAGGGCCAGCAAATTTAGATACATTGACACTGGCAAATACGACAACAGAAACGTTGGCGCAAGCGATAAGGCGGTGTATTGCGGTAACCTTGTGATGAGTGGGCTTGATCCAAATGGCGTTAGAGCGCTTGGCAATGGCTACTTTGGCGATGGCAATGTAACATATTTTTGCGATAGCGAAAGCGAGACAAACCTCGAAATATCCGCACTTAAAGAGTTTTGGGACATCCTCTCACATAAAATGTTTAAAACCCCAAAAGCGCAAACCCATATCTATAAATTTAGGCAGGTTGATAACGCAAATTTAGCAGCGATCTTGGGCTTTGGCTACGCAAGTGACGGCGTGAAGGTCTATCATGAGGGCAAAGAGCTAGATGGCGCAAATGCCAGCAAAATGCGCTACATCGAGCAGGCATCTGGCAGAAAGAGCGTGCATTTTACGACTGACGGGGAAAATGTCTATTATGACAGCACAAAGCTAAGGATCAAATTTAGCCCGCAAATGCGTGATATCGGCGAGATATGGCGCATTCACTATCTTTATGAGCCAAATTCTGGAATGGTCTATGCAAACGACCATGAATTTGACCCAAAATTTGCCCCATACGAGCCACTTTTTAACCTAAAAGATGAGCACGCCTATCACGCTCTTTTTCGCGGTAAAGGCGGTATCTATCACTGGGAGCGAAAGTGGCAGTGGTATAACAGCATAGATGAGGGTGAGTTTGTAAGAGATGGCGACGATCCTTTTAAAGGCGAGATAACGCCGCTATATGGCGACGTGGTGATAAGTGATGGCAAGACATATTTTCTAAAAACCTATGAAATTTGGCACAACACGAAAAATGATCACAGTCTAAGCTCACGCCACACGTGTATCGTAAGGCTTGATACAAAAGAGCAGTGGCGAAAGATAGGGCTTGTAAGAAATGATGGCCACGGAGCAGTCTATGCAAACGGCGATAAGACATATTATTTTGATAACGTCGGCTATGGCTGGCGTTTTAACAGCAGTGTTTATGATATAAACGACCTTGGCGTAGTTGAAATTCTCACTCGTCCTTATGGTCCAAATGTTAAGAATTTAAAACTTGATGAGATAGTAAAAATGGTAGATCAAGGCGCTATGACGCCAGCTGAGGGCGAGGTGGTGATTGATGCGATAAGCGACTTTGATGATTACTCGCAAAAATATGCCTACTGGATATTTCTTGCCATTGCATTTGTGGCCTCGGTGGTTGGCGCTATTTTTAAAAATAAAACGCAAAAAAGCGAGCTTAAAAAAAGGGTGGATGACTATAGATAATGAGAAAAATTGCGACTAAGATACTTTATCTTTTTGTCATTTTGACGCTATTTTTTGTTTTGGCGATGCTTTATCTCTGGCATGAAGGCGAGTATCAAAGAAGCTTTGCAAACATTGATAATAGCGAGTTTTACCGCTCGCCTGAGGGTAAAATTTACGTTCAAATTTCAGGCAGTGGCAAGTATGAGCTAAAAGGCGTCGATGAGGCTAGTTTTAGGGTCTTAAAGCTAAAACACGCGTATGATTACTCAAACGTAGCGGCTGATAAAAACAGTGTCTATTGCGCTAGAGAAATTTTGCCTGGTCTTGATCCAAACAGCATCAAAGTGCTTGGTAATGGCTATATAAGTGACGGCAAGATAAGCTATTATTGCAGCACTAGAAGTGAGAAAGAGCCCGGATTTAGCGAATTTGGCGCCATTATGAAAAACCTTGCTCACACCTTTATAAAAAGCTACGATGATAGCCCTTATTTTTACAGGACAAAAAGAGTCGAAAGCATAAATTTAGAGCCTATCTTTGACGCTGGCTTTGCAAGAGATGGCAGCATACTTTACTACAAGGGCGAAAAGCTTGACGCAGATCCTAGCGAGCTAAGATATATCACGACAGAAAATGGCGCTCCTAGCGGATATTACACAGATGGCAAAAGCTTGTTTATGGGCTTTTATAGGCTTGATACAAGCTACTCAGATGAGACGCGCCAGATATGCTACGACCCAAAGCACGATATAGAATATCTTTTTGAGCCAAAAAGTGGGGCGGCGTTTGCAAATGAGCGTAAATTTAGCGCTCAAAATATGCCTTATAGCGCCATTTATAGCGTGGATAACGTGCATTCGTTTTGGCCTCTTTTTGCCAGCAAAGATGGAATTTACTTTTGGGATGGCAGTAAAAACGAGCAGGCTAAAATTTCAGACTACCAGCTAAAAGGCGAGCTAAAAAGGCTCTATGCTGACGTTTTTGTAGATGATAGCTCAGCATATTTTTTACAACAAGGCGAAGAGTGGCAGCGCTCAAAGCACGGCAGGCACTTAGTGGCACAAACCGTCTCTTTGTATAAATTTGCCCCAAGCTCATCATGGCGCGAGATAGGACTGGTAAAAGATGGCGAGTATGGCGCGGTCTATGCAAACGGCGATAAGGTCTATTTTTTTAGCAGCATAAAGCCATTTTATGGCATTAGACATAGCGTTTATGAGGTGGCAGATCTTAGCGTCATAGAAATTTTAACAAGGCCGTCTAAAGAGCTTAGCGCAAAAGATATCAGCCAGATGATAAAGCGCGGCGAGCTAGTGGAGGCAAGCGGCGAAGAGGTCGCAAGGTCGAGGATAGAGTTTGACTCGCCAAAGATCATTTTGTATATCACATTTGGCATCGCTTTTGTCGTCATAGTGCTAACAACTCTTGCAAAACCAAAGAGAGATAAAAGAGACTTGAGATAAATTTCAAAGTAGCTATTTTTGGTGGCTAAAGCTTAAAATTTCATAAAAATTTAAAGAGAAAATTTGACCTATTTACTCTTTTTTGTTATTTTAAAGCGAGACTGAAATTTATAAAAAGGAGAAAAATGTTTAAATTTCAAAGGTCAAAATTTAATAATTCAGTATTTATCCCATCGCTTATTGTCATATTTTTAATAGCGGCATTTGCAGCGATATTTCCAAATTTCTCAAATGAGTTTTTTAAGGGTATGCAAAACTACATCGCGGCCAAATTTGGCTGGTTTTACATCCTGGTTGTTGCCGTCATACTGCTAAGCGTCATCATTCTTGGCTTTAGTAAGCTTGGCGAGATCAAGCTAGGAGCCGATCACGTAAAGCCAGAGCACAAAAATATCTCGTGGTTTTCTATGCTTTTTGCCGCTGGCATGGGCATAGGTCTAGTATTTTTTGGTGTGGCCGAGCCGCTCATGCACTATCTAAACCCGCCAGTTGGCGACGCGCAAACTATCGCAGCGCAAAAGCTTGCGTTGAATATCACATTTTTTCACTGGGGCATGAGCGCATGGTCAGTTTATGCTATCGTAGCGCTAATTCTAGCCTTTTTCTCGTATAGACACGGCTTGCCACTCACGCTTAGATCGGCGTTTTATCCGATCATCGGAGATAAAATTTACGGCAAGATAGGTAGTGCCATTGATACATTTGCCGTCGTAGCGACCCTTTTTGGTGTGGCGACCTCGCTGGGATATGGCGTGCTTCAGGTAAATGCCGGTCTTACGCACGTTTTTGGCCTGCCGACTATGCATATCACGCTTCTAATAGTGCTTTGTTTTGCAGCTACCATCTCAGCGGCAAGTGGTGTCGATAAGGGCATCAAAATCTTGTCAAACGCAAATATCGCGCTAGCTATATGTTTTATGTTTTTGATACTATTTTTGGGCGATACGACGCAGCTTCTAAAGTCGTTTGTGCAAAACAGCGGCGACTACATCTCTACGCTCATCTCAAACACCTTTAATCTCTACGCCTACGAGAGGCAAAATGAGAGCTGGCTTGGCGGCTGGACGCTGCTATACTGGGCTTGGTGGCTATCTTGGTCGCCGTTTGTGGGGCTATTTATCGCTAAAATTTCAAAGGGCAGAACGATTAGAGAATTTGTGATCGGCGTGCTTCTCGTGCCAACTGGCTTTACCTTTGCTTGGATGAGCTTTTTTGGTAACTCGGCGATCGCGCTTGTTCAAAGTGGCTTTAGCGAGCTAGCGACCACGGTAAATTCTGACTCAGCCTCAGCGCTTTTTATGTTTTTGGAGAAATTTAGCTTCTCAGGCGTGCTAAGCGTGATAGCAGTCTTTATGATCGTCATATTTTTCGTCACTTCCGCTGACTCTGCGGCGATCGTTATGAATATGCTTTGCTCAAACGGCAAGGACGATACGCCAGTTTGGCAAAAGGTCTTTTGGAGCGTTACAGTGGGCGTCGTGGCGGCATTTTTGATGCTAGCTGGTGGTCTTGGCTCACTTCAGGCACTTACGATCACGACAGCACTGCCATTTTCCATAGTGCTACTTGGCGCCATTTACGGGCTATTTAAGGCGTTACGTGTGGATCTAACCAAAAAAGAGACAAATAACTTTAACAACATGCCCATTAGTGATCTTTCAAAGCCGTGGCAAGAGCGCCTAAGTGCGATCATTACACTGCCAGGCAAGAAAGATGGCAAGAAATTTTTAAACGAAGTCGTGCTAAAAGCTTTTAACGAGCTAAAAGAGGAATTTGCTAAAAACGGCCTTGAAGCAAATGTTACAAATGGTGAAAATTTTGTAAATTTAAACGTTGGACTTGGCGATGAGATGGACTTTAGATATGGCGTCTATCTCACCAAGAGCCATAGTCCAGACTACACTAGAGAGCTTGACGGCGACGATCTTTACTACAGGGCTGAGGTCTATCTGAAAGAGGGCGGTCAGGACTACGATGTGCTTGGCTGGAGCGAAGCGACGCTGATAAATGACGTCATCGAGCAATACCGCAAACATATGCAATTTTTACACGTTGTAAGAGAGTAAATTTGAGTGAAATTTGCCTAGATTTTTAAAATTCTGGGCAAATTTGCAAATTTAATCTGGTTATTTTGCAAATTTTAAAATCTTATTCACTCGCCTTAGCAGCTTACAAAAACTAGAGCTATAATTTTTTATTTTTTTAAAATTTTCAAATTTTTATTAAAAAGGGAGACAAGGGGACTTGAATTACGAAGCCGTCCCCTTATCCCCCTTTAGATCCCCCAAACCCCTCGCACGTTAGAAGTTGCTGTGCTACGCACAGGTTTTGATACGTAAAATTGCAATATCACATCAAAAGCTTAAATAAAATTTTATATAATCCCTCTTTTACAAAGGTATAGCGACTTTACAAAAAGGAGGCAAATGAGCGAGAAAAATCCAGTTTCAAATTTCATCTCCGCCTATGATGAGATGCTTTCTTTTTTGTCAAATTTGGGTCAAAAATGGCACAAAAGCGATGATGTAGCAAATTTTATAGAGCGAAATTTTACATTTGTCGGCTCAAAACCGCTTTTACGAAATTTAAAAGATTATAAAACTGCTGATTATGAAAATTTCGTTGATATTAAAAATTTTCTAAGCTCATATCCAAGTATCCAAAGCAAAATTTTAAGTAGCGAGATAGGCTACGTCGGCGATGGTCTGACAAGCGCAGAGCTTAAATTTACGCCTGATTATTTTTATGATTTTTTAAAATTTATGGTTGAAAATATCGCGCAACATCACTATTTTTGCAGCCCCAAAGAGGGTTGGATATTGCTCGTTGCGATGGAGGGGTATGTGGAATTTGGTGTTTTGCATTAATAGATTTAAAATTATCCTGCAAAGATAAAAATTCCGTCCATAAAAGTCCTAAAATTTATCAAAAAAGCCAAATTTACACGCAAGTATCGCCTGTCGCTAGTAAAATTTAATCATTTTTTTTATATAATCCCTATTTTTCACAAAGGTAGATAGATGGATAGAAAATCGTGGAGTTCAAGACTTACATATATTTTAGCTGTTGCAGGGGCTACGGTCGGCTTTGGCGCGACGTGGCGGTTTCCTTACTTGGTCGGTCAAAACGGCGGTGGGGCCTATGTTCTCGTGTTTTGCATAGCGATGATAGTCATTGGTATTCCTATGATTTTGGTTGAAAACGCCATCGGCAGGCGCCTAAAGTGCAACGCCGTTGATGCATTTGGCGGCACGATAAATGGAAAAAAGATCAGCAAAAAGTGGCAGGTAGTCGGCTGGATGGGGCTTGTTGGCGCATTTGGTATCATGGCTTATTATATGGTTATCGGCGGCTGGGTTTTAAACTATATCGCTCAAATTTCATTTGGACTGCTTGATCTCTCGCACATCGTGAGCTTTGAGCAAACTAGCGCATTTTACGAACAAAATATCGTTAGCAATCCGCTTGCCATAAGCTTTGCGACCCTTGTTTTTGTTCTGGTTAATTACGCTATCTTGGTGCAAGGCGCGGTTGGCGGCATCGAGCGCTCAGCAAAATATCTAATGCCACTTCTTTTTATCCTAATGCTCGTCATGATCGCTAAAAATATCACACTTGATGGCGCGATGGAGGGTGTGAAATTTTACTTAACGCCTGATTTTTCAAAGATAAGCTTAAAGCTTTTTGTCGAGGTTTTGGGGCAGGTTTTCTTTGCGCTTTCGCTTGGATTTGGCGTGATGATAACGCTCTCAAGTTTTGTTAAAAAGGACGAAGGGCTGGTTAAAATTTCTATCATCACAGGCATCTTAAACACCGTCATAGCCGTGCTTGCTGGCTTTATGATATTTCCGTCGCTCTTTAGCTACGGTGTCTCGCCAGATAGCGGTCCTAGCCTAGTTTTCAAGTCGCTTCCGATCGTCTTTTCGCACATGCCGTTTGGCGGATTTTTCGCGGTGGCATTTTTTGCGCTACTTATGATCGCTGCGCTTACGACGTCGTTACCGATATATGAAGTGATCATTACTACGCTGCAAGAGAAATTTAAGATAAAGCGCAAAAAAGCGATATTTTTAGTGCTTAGCGTCATTTTCGTGCTAGGAAATTTACCATCACTTATGGCTACAAATTTGCTAAGCCATGTGAGTGTTTTTGGTAAAAATATCTTTGACGCATACGACGCGATAAGTGCGACCATATTTTTCGTGCTAACCTCGCTTGGATGTGCGATATTTGTCGGCTGGGTGCTAAAAGATGAAGCGAAAAAAGAGATCTTGCAAGGCAGTGAAAAATACGCAAAGCTTATAAACATTTGGTTTTTCTACATCAAATTTATCGTGCCTTTTGTCATTTTGGTGCTATTTATTAGTAGTTTTTACGACAACTTTTTGAAGTAAAATATGCGCGAGCTTGTAAATTTTGATAGCGGTGAGCGTTTAGGGCTTAGCGTAGAGGATAAAGCTTTAGTGAGCGTGAGCTTAAAAGGTGGCAAAACAAAGCAGAGTAAAAAAGAATTTGCAAGCGAGCAAGATGCCAAAAAAGCCTGCGCGAAAAAGGAGTGGGAGAGCCTAAAAAAGGGCTTTATCCTGCAAGATAGCGAGGCAAAAGCTGGCAAAGCGTGCTTACACGTTTATATCGGTGGTGGATACACTGGAGCACTCTCATTTGCCAGCGTAAGAGATGAAATTTATGTCTATAAAAGTGGCGGTCAAAAAGATGGCAGCATGCCTAGCGATATTTTAGTGAAGCTTGATCGAAGCGGCGCTATAAAAGAGCAGATCGCCTTGCCAAAGCCGCTTGCATGGCATGCCGAGAATGTAGGCGAAAATTTACTTTTAGACCTTGATCATGAAATTTACATTTTTGAGCCAAAAGAGGCTAAATTTCGCCAAATTTCAGCCGAGCAAAATGTTAAGAAAAATAGCGAGATAGCGAGCTTTATCTGTGCTTCAAATAATGTGGCAGTTTTTGGCATGTTTGGGCAGATTTTTACCTTTTACGAGGGTAAAATTTCAATGCTTGGCGAGTATAAATGCAGTACAAAAAGCCACGTGCCGATACTCTGTGCGGCTCTTAGTGCGAATGCTAGCATGCTTGCGCTTTGCACCAAAGAGAACGAAGTGCAAATTTTAAACGCAAAAAATGGCGAAATTTTAAGTGAGCTAAGAGCCGAATTTGGCGCGCTTGATAAAATTTGTTTTTTGAACAAAAAGACACTTTTAGTTAGAAAGTATCTTGAAAACAAGCTATTTTGCCTTGATATAAAGAGCGCAAAAGTGACAAAGCAGCCTTGGATAAAGGACGAGTATTTAAGAGTGAGCGAGTTTTGCATTGACGCCGTAGCTGGCAAGCTTGTGGTTATTGATCAAAGCAGGGCATACGCCGCCAATCTAAAAAGTGGCGATGTGATGGCGGAATTTACGCTAGATCATGTCGTAAAGAGCTGTGAGGCTAAATTTATAGATGGCAAACTCGCAGTTAGAACGGACTATGGCTGCTTTAGTCTTTATGAAATTTAAGGGAGAATATGTTTTATACACTTTTATTTATCTATATTTTTTATGTGATTTTTAAGCTTTTTTTGGCGAATTTGCAGATCAGCTTTGTAAGAGCTGAGTCCAAAAAAGAGCCAGTCGTGCTTGAAGCGAGCGAATACAAAAACGCCGCAGACGCCGCCGTGACAAACCTAAAATTTGAAATTTTTAGCCTCATCTATCACGCCGTTATCTTCTTTGCGTGGATAAGCTTTGGGCTAAAAATGCTCTCAAGCGCTTGCCTAAAAGATGGCACTACGTTTGAAAATATCCTCTTTGTGATGAGCTTTTTGCTGATATCGTCGCTGCTTGATCTACCGCTAAATATCTACGAGAGCTTTGTAAAAGACAAAAAGCTTGGCTTTTCAAATATGAGCGCAAAGATATTTTTAGTTGATACTATAAAGTCGCTAGCGCTAATGCTCATTTTTGGCTCGGCCTTCGTCTGGCTCGTGCTTTTATGTATAAATTTTCTTGGAGAGTTTTGGTGGTTTTGGGCGTTTTTGCTAAGTTTTGGCATCGCTTTAATTATAAATTTAATATACCCAACGCTCATCGCGCCTATTTTTAATAAGATGTCGCCGCTTGAAGATGGCGAGCTAAAAGGCTCGATAGAGGATTTGCTTAAAAAATGCGGCTTTAAAAGTAGTGGCGTTTTTACGATAGACGCTAGCAAGCGCGACAACCGCTTAAATGCCTATTTTGGCGGGCTTGGAGCGACAAAGCGAGTGGTGCTTTTTGATACGCTCGTAAAAAAGCTAAGCACCGAAGAGATCGTGGCGGTTTTGGGGCACGAGCTTGGGCACTTTAAACATAAAGACATCCTAAAAATGATAGCGCTAAGTGCCATTATGCTATTTTGTCTATTTTTCATCTTTGGAAACGTTGGCGTAAGCGCATACGAGGCGATAGGACTAGGGCAAAATGGCGCTAGTATCATCATCTTTTTGGTGCTTTTCTCGCCTATTTTTAGCTTTCTTTTCTCGCCGATCATCTCGCACTTTAGCCGTAAAAATGAATTTGGCGCAGATAGGTTTTCAAAAGAAATTTCAAACAAAACTGACATGATAAACGCCCTAACCAAGCTTGGCAGCGAAAACAAAGCATTTCCGAAGTCGCACTGGCTTTACTCATTTGTCTATCACTCGCACCCAAGCCTTTTTGAGCGGATAAATGAGCTAGAAAATGAGAGTTGAAGAGGCTCTAAAAGAGGCAAATTTAAGGCTAAAGCCACTTTGTGATAACCCAAGCAGGGTGGCTAAAATTTTGCTCATGAGCTACCTTAATGTGAGCATCGAGTGGATATTTTTAAATCAAAAGAGCGAATTTGATGGGGTCGGCTACTTTGCCCTTGTAAAGCGCTTTGAAGACTACGAGCCACTTGAGTACATTACCGGCAAGGCTGGCTTTTATGGGCTGGAGTTTGAGGTAGAAAGTGGCGTTTTGATACCGCGCCCTGAGACTGAAATTTTAGTTGATAAAGTGCTAGAGATAGCAAGCAGCTATAAAGAGCCAAAGATTGCTGAGATCGGCACTGGCAGCGGGATAATAAGCGTCATGCTAGCTCTAAAAACAAACGCTAAAATAGTAGCCACCGATATAAACGAAAAGGCTCTAAAACTAGCTAAAAAAAATGCGATTAAATTTAATGTAAGTAATAAAATCGACTTTGTAAGGTGCTCATATATTGATGAAATTTCAGGCGATATCGACATCTTGGTCTCAAACCCACCATATATAGCGCGAGGCTATAAACTTGATAAATTTGTCATAAACGAGCCGCATGAGGCGCTATTTGGTGGCGAGGTCGGAGATGAAATTTTAAAAAACATCATCCTTATCGCTAGAAACCGCGGCATAAAAAATATCGCCTGCGAGATGGGATATGATCAAAGAGCGAGCATGGAGATGGCGCTAAAATTTAATGGCTTTAAAAGCACGTTTTACAAGGACTTAGCGGGCTTTGACAGAGGCTTTTGCGCGAGATTAAAACTATAAAGGAGAGAGGTTGAGAAGTATCTATTTTTTACTATTAGCAGCGGTGATAGGCACTGAGCTAACGCTTGGAATTTTGGTCGCGCCAGTCATATTTTTCCCACAAAGCATCATAGGCGAGGGGGTGCTCACGCATTTTATGAGCGGACAGATGATGACAAAGATATTTTTAAAATTTAACTATGTTTTGCTATTTGTAAGCGCATTTGTGGCAGTTAGCGAGCTCTTTGATCTAAGAAAAAAGCTTGCATTTTCACTAAAATTTAGCACATTTATGCTCTCGTTTTTAAGCTTAGCCCTAGCGCTTAGCTTTGTCTTTATCTTCACGCCTTTTATCGTGCAGGCTCAGGGGCTTGGTGCTGAGGCGACGCAGACAGCAGAGTTTGCCAAGATGCATAGCGCAAGCGAATATGTGATGAAAGTGATGCTTGTTTTGCAGCTCATTTTGTTTTTTGTGAAATTTAAGATCAGTCAAGATGAACGCCAAGCCTGATATCCAAATCTTAACGAATTTTTTAGCCGAATACACAACAGCGATGGTGAGCGCTGGCACATACACAGCACGTGTAGAAAAGTGCGTCGACCGCATAGCTAATCACTACGGCTACGACGTTAGTGTGACCATTTTTGTGAAGTATTTTACTATTAGCGTGATGGACTCACAGGATAACTCATTGCGCCGAACTTATGTAAGAAAGATCCCTCTAGGGCACGTTAGTTTTAACAGAATTTCTGAGCTATCATCGCTTAGCTGGCAAATTTTAGATGAGGGCTTGAGCTTAGATGAAGCTAAAGAGAGCTTTGATGGCGTGATGAGTGTGAGTGCAAATAAATTTGCTAGCTCGCTTATCTTGATAAGCCTTGCAAATGCGGCATTTTGCAGACTTTTTGGAGGCGATGCTGGCTCAGTTGTTTGCATATTTTTTGCAACGCTTGTTGGCTACACTCTTAAATTTGCCCTTGCAAAAATGGGCGTAAATTTAAAAATTCAATACGTCCTAACATCCTTTGTCGTCTCATTTATCGCCTATCTTGGCGTATCTTACGGGCTTACGCACACAAGCGACGTGGCGATAGGCTCGTCTGTGCTCTTTATGATGCCGGGTGTTTTTCTCATAAATTCAGTCTTTGATATCCTAAACGACAACACCCTTGTTGGCATCAGTAGAGCCATAAGCACGGGCATCCTCATACTTTGCATGGCTGTTGGCGTCTATATCACGCTTACACTTAGCAGTGCGGAGATACTAAATGTTTGAGCTTTTGAGTGAAACGCTTGTAGATGCTGGCTTTGCTGCGGTGGCTGGGCTGGGCTTTGCCTATGCTAGCTCGCCTCCAAAAAGAACTCTCATATTTTGTGCCTTGCTCGCTGCATTTGCGCATGCTAGCCGCTTTTGGATCATGCAGATGGGATTTTTTAACATCAGTGTCGCAACACTCATCGTCTCTTTTATGAGCGGAATTTTAGGCATGCTCTTTGCCAAACGGCTAAAGGTGCCAGCTGAGATCATCGCATTTCCAGCGCTTTTGCCGATGGTACCAGGAGTTTTTGCGTATAAAGGCATTTTGGCGCTTTTTTCATTTTTAAATGAGACAAGTATCGCTAAGAAAAACGAGTATTTGATCATATTTTTTGATAATGCTATCACGACTACGACGGTTTCGCTAGCGCTTGGTGTGGGCGTTTCGGTGGTGCTTATCTTGTTTTATGATCAGTCACTTACGATAACTAGAGGCGCTAAAGGTAAGCCTAGTAAGAGCAAATGAAAATTTAAAGGAGCTTTGCAGTGAAGATAAGAATTTATTACGAAGATACCGATGCAGGCGGCATTGTCTATCATACAAACTATATTAAATATTGCGAGCGAGCCAGAAGTGAAGCATTTTTTGAAGCTGGGCTAAATTTCACAAAAGAGGGCGGATACTTTGTCGTTTCAGCTCTTGAGGCTAAATTTCTCGCTTCAGCTGTGCTTGGCGATGAGGTTTTTGTGAGAACAAAGCTCATGGAGCTTAAAAAGGCAAGCCTTGTTTTAGAGCAAGAAATTTATAAATTTGGTGAAAAAGATGCCGAAAAAATGCTCTTTAAAGCGACTATCACGCTAGCTTTTATGAAAGATGGCAGGCTAGCAAAGATAGATGAGAGCATGAAAGCTTTTATAAGTGAGGTTAAATTTTAGCAAGCAAAACTGCTAAATCCCGCTTGTGCTGTTTTGCTCTAAATTTTGCTCCTGCGAATTTACCTCATTAAAGTGATCGCTTTTTGTATCATAAATTTTTACATCATATAAAACTTGTGAGCCCTCAACTCTCTCAGCAAAAATTTTGCTGGCACTTTTGTTTATGAAATTTGTATAGATATACTCCACTCCCAAGGCACTTGAGTAGCCGATCTGTGAGTATCTAAAATCAACTCCAAAAAGATCTCCAAGCCCTAAAAATCTCTCGTCAAGCGAATTTAGCGAATTTGCCACAAAGAGGTTTTGTCTATCTCTTTGCGTGATGGCGCTAAAGATATTTGGCAAGAAATTTATCTGCGTGCTTAAAAGCGCGTAAGGCTTTATCTCAAAGCCTCTCATCTGCGTTGCCACAAGAGAAGCTTTAACTATAGGGATGTTTAAAAAGATGCTTGCGTTATCAAATTTAGGCTTTTTGCTTAAAGTATCGTTTAAATTTATATCTTTACCTGTGATCGAGCTCTCGTAGTAGTCGCTACTTTGCATGCGTACATACTCATTTAGCTTTTGTGCTAGCGCGCTACCATCGTCAAAGGCGACTATTTTTTCGTTGGCAAAAGCGAGCAGGGCTGAAATTTGTGCTTTGTAATCAACTCCGCCAAAGATCAAATTTGGCTTTGGAGCTACCACAAAAGAGCTATGAACGCTTGGGATGTAGATGAGTTCGTTTGGCAAGATGAGAGAATTTAACGTGTTTGCGCCATTTTGAGTAAGGGCTGCTATAAAGTAGATAAAACCCTCGTTTCTAGCGTTTTGAAGCGCGTTTTGAAGGCTAGGCAAACTCTCGTCACTGCTATTTATAAATTTCACTTCGACATTTGTATCTTGCTTTAAGATGTAGCTTAAGATCGCGTTTGATACGACATTTGCGTATGATTTTATGACCTTTTGAGGGACAATGACTGCTATCTTATCACTTGTGGCAAGCTTTAAAACCATCTCTCCACCAAGCGAAGTGTAAAGGTCCAAAAGTGCCTTATCATCTATCTTTGCTGGCTCAAATCTCGCCATAAAACTAGCTAGCATGTCGCTCTTAATAAGCTCATTTAGGCAAGAGCTATCACAAAATTCTGGCTCTAAATTTATGTAAGTGATCTTTGCTGGCGGTATGCTTGAGAGGCTTTGATTTTTAGTGATGTTGCTTTCAAATTTTGCCTCAGTGATCTCGTCTTGCATCTCGCTGAAGGCTTCATTTTGCGCTGCAAGAAGGCTTATAAATATAACTAAAAAAAGAAAAATTCTTTTCATATCACTCCCTTGATTTTTTTTAAATCATCTATAAAATTTTCTTCAAAACTTGGGTTTTTACTGATCAACTCTGGTGAAAAAGTTGGCATTATAAACCTATCATCATCTTTTAAAATGCTCCCTCTTATGCTTGAAAATCCGCCCTTTGAGAGCAAATTTGGATAAAGATGCATGAAAGCTTCCTCTCCTAAAGTGATGATAATTTTTGGCTTAATAAGTCTTATCTCTTCTAAAAGATATGGCCTACAAAGCTCAAACGAGCTCTTTAACGCTGGATTTTTCGCGTCACTATTTGAAATTTCACAGCGCAAAAGCAAGCTTATATAAACACTATCTTTTTCTAAATTTAAGCCATTGTTTATAGCATTTTCTAAAATTTTGCCACTTGTGCCTTCAAAATAATCATCTTTTTTGCAAAGCGATACAAACATTATCTTGCTATTTTTATCGCCAAAGCCAGTAAAAACGCACTTTGAGCTATTTCTTAAAAAGCAAAGAGAGCACTTTTTTATCTCACTATTTAGCTCGTCTATGCTGTTATAATCTTGATATTTACTTAAATTAAGAAAATTTTCATCTATAAAATTGTAACCGATCGCTTTTAAAAAAAGTAATTTTTCTAAGAGATCTTTATTCTTATGAAATTTCATTTTTGGATTATAACTTGATTTACTTAAAGTTTAAATTATAGTTTTTTTGGGCTGATTTATTCAAAGGAATTTAAGTATTGCTTTGATAAAATCCCACTTTTTATATTAACTTTAAGGATAGAAATGAAAAGGACTTATCAACCTCATAAAACCCCTAAAAAACGCACTCACGGCTTTCGTTTAAGAATGAAAACTAAAAATGGCCGCAAGGTTATCAACGCTAGACGTGCTAAAGGTAGAAAAAGATTGGCTGCTTAGCTGGTTTTGAGTCACTAAGTGACTCGAGAGAATTTTCTCAGGTTTATAAAGAGGCCAGCAAATGGCACTGCGACGCTTGCGTAGTTTTTTATAAACCTACAATTGAAAAAAAATTAGCAGTTGTTGCTAGCAAAAAAGTGGGAAAAGCAGTAGTTAGAAATAGAGCAAAGAGACTTTTAAGAGCTGCTTTTTTTTCTATTTCTAATGAGCTAAAAGATGGCACTTACATTATGGTCGCAAAAAATGGAATTACAGAAATTTCATTTGACAAAATTTGTAAAAATTTGAGCTGGTCTACAAAAAAAATGGGATGTCTAAAATGAAAAAATTTGCGATTAAATTTATCGCTTTTTATCAAAAATATATTTCCATACTTCTGCCAAAAAGCTGTCGCTACTATCCGACTTGCTCACAATACGCCATTTGGGAATTTCAAACAAACAGCTTTTTCTCTGCTTTTTTTGCAACATTCATGCGAATTTTAAGATGCAATCAACTTTTCAAAGGCGGTATCAACTACCCAATCATCCGCAAAAAATTTAACTCATGTTTTATATTTCAAAAAAGCGATGCCAAAAATGTAAATTTCTGGTTTATCCCTTGCCAAAATAGTAAATTTTATGTCGTAAAAGTATTAGATAAATTAAAGGAAAAAAATTAAATGGAACAGATGTCTATGCAAAAAAGGTTGCTTCTTGCAGCACTTTTGTCTATTGTGTTTTTCATAGTATATGACTTTTTTATGCCAAAAAGAGTGCCGCTTGAACAAAACCAAACCACAATGTCTCAAACAATGGATCAAAGCAAAGCACCAAGCACAAACCAAAATGCTCCAGCAGCAAATGAAAATTTAGCTTCAAATGAGATAATAGCTACCATCAAAGGTCAAAGCTACGAAGCAAAGATAGATAAACTAGGAAGAATTTCTAAATTTTACCTAACTGAAGAGAAGTATAAAACCGAAGATGGCAACAAGATCGAACTTGTTTCACAAAGTCCGTTGCCACTTGAGATTAGATTTAACGATAGCACTTTAAATACTGATGCTTTTAAGGTTGCATATAGCAGTGACGCTAGCGAGGTAGATGCTAGCAGCGAGCCTAAAACTATAAAACTCACTCAAAATTTAGATGGTGTTACAGTCACAAAAAATATCAAATTTTACCCAAATGGTCGTTACGAGGTTGAAGTAAATTTAAGTAAAAGTGTTGATTATTTCATCACTCCTGGCTTTAGACCAAATATCGCGATAGATAGTTACACAGTTCATGGTGTCATGCTTAGAAATACAGATGATAGCCTAAACATCATAGAAGATGGCGATGCAAAAGAGGTTAAAAACTATGCAAACACAACCATAGCAGCTGCATCTGATAGATACTACACAACGCTATTTTACTCATTTAACAAGCCATTTGAAGCTGTTGTGGATAAAGATGCAAATAACAATCCTATCGTCTTTGTAAAGGCAAATGATAGTCTAAAACTAGGCGCTTACATCGGACCAAAAGAGCATAAAATTTTAAGCTCGATGGATGAGAGACTAAATGACGTTATCGAGTATGGTTGGTTTACATTTATAGCAAAGCCGATGTTTGCATTCTTAAATTTCTTACATAACTACATCGGCAACTGGGGTTGGGCGATAGTTGTGCTAACGCTTGTTATAAGGATAGTTTTATTCCCGCTTACATATAAGGGCATGCTATCGATGAATAAGCTAAAAGAGCTTGCTCCAAAGGTAAAAGAGATCCAAACAAAATATAAAGATGATAAGCAAAAGATGCAAGTTCACATGATGGAGCTATACAAAAAACATGGTGCAAACCCGATGGGTGGCTGCTTGCCGATCTTGCTTCAAATTCCGGTATTCTTTGCGATCTACCGCGTTTTACTAAATGCGATCGAGCTAAAAGGTGCCCCTTGGATACTTTGGATACACGATCTTTCAGTGATGGATCCATACTTTGTGCTACCTATCTTGATGGGTCTAACGATGTTTTTACAACAAAAACTTACACCAACGACATTTACCGATCCTATGCAAGAAAAGGTTATGAAATTCTTGCCTTTGATCTTCACATTTTTCTTTGTGACATTCCCAGCAGGTCTTACGCTTTACTGGTTTGTAAATAACGTTTGTTCGGTCGTTCAACAAGTCTTTGTAAATAAACTTTTTGAAAAACATAAAAAAGCTGCGGAGGTAAAGGCTTAATGAAAATAGAAGCAAATACTCTCCAAGAGGCATTTCAAAAGGCAGCCCAGCAGCTTAACTGTTCGGTTACTGAGCTTGATATAAAGGTCTTGCAACACCCAAGCGGTGGAATTTTTGGATTTTTTAAAAAGACAGCGATCATTGAGGCAAATTTAGAAAATCAGCCAAAACCACAGCAAAAACCAAAAAATGATAGAAATTTTGCTAAAAAAAGCGATGAAAACGAGCCTGTAAAAGAAGAGAAAAAACAGAGCAAAAAACACGATCATAATGATAAAAAGCGAAATCCTAAAAAGCATAAAGATGAGAAAAATGAGGCTAAGCCTGAGCAAAAAGAGCATAAAAATGAAAAGCAAAATTTAAGCGAGAAAAACTCAGCTCTTGCAAAAGATGCCTTTGCTGAAAAGGGCGAAAAAGAGGCTGAAGAGCCAGGATATGTTATAAAAAGGCTTGATGAGCCAAAAGAGCCTAAAGAACAAAGAGAGCAAAAAGAAGCAAAAGAGTCACAAGCTAGCAAAAGTACTCCTAAAAATATCCTAGATACTTCAATCATCGAAAATTTCAACCATACAGATGAAGAGAACGAGCCTCAAGCTTTGCCAAAAGAGAAAAAAGAGAAAGTTGTAATCGACTTTGATAAAATTTTGCCTGAGATAAAAGAGGGCATGACACGTCTCTTTAAAGCAAGCTGCTTTGAGATAGATAAGGTAGAGGTTAGTAAATTTAACGATGAGACCGTGCTTATCGAGCTAGACGGAGCTGATGCGGCGCTACTTATCGGCAAAGAGGGCTATAGATATAAAGCAATATCTTATATGCTTTACAACTGGCTAAATTCAAAATACAACCTTGCTATCCGCCTAGAGATCGCGCAGTTTTTACAAAATCAAGAAGCGATGATGGATCAATATCTAAATGGTGTGATCGAGCGTGTGCAAAATAGCGGTAGAGCCCAAACAAAGCCACTTGATGGGGTTTTGGTTAAGATCGCGCTTGAGAAGCTTAGAGATAAATTCCCAGATAAATATGTCGGCATAAAAAGTGGCAATGACGGCAAATTTGTCGTCGTAAATGACTTTTTCAAAAAATGAGTGAAACTATTGCAGCCCTTGCCACAGCTTATGGCATCGGCTCAGTTTCTATCGTAAGGCTTAGTGGCAAGGACGCCCTGGCCACATCTTTAAAACTTCTTAAACTTTCAAATTTAGAGCCAAGATACGCAAAGCTAGCCAAAATTTACTCCATTGATGATGAAATTTTAGACGAGGGCATAGTTATATATTTTAAAGCCCCAGCAAGCTTTACTGGTGAGGACATTGTTGAGTTTCAAACTCATGGCGGTGTGATGGTGAGCGAGAGAATTTTAAATGAGCTAATAAGAGCTGGTGCAAGGCTGGCAATGCCAGGCGAGTTTAGCAAGCGAGCATTTTTAAATGGCAAAATGGATCTAGCCAAGGCCGAGGCGATGCAAGGGCTCATCACTTCAAAAAGCGAGATCGCTGCTAAAATTTTGACCCGCCAAATGCAAGGTGATCTTAGTAAATTTGTAGGCGAGATCAGGGGTGAAGTGGTCAAAACTCTCGCTTTTGTCGAGACTATGATCGACTACGCTGATGATGATCTGCCTGCAAATTTGCTAGAGCAAACCAAAGAGATGCTTTTAAAAAATAGCGAGAAGTTAGAGCGCATAGCCACTCTTAGCAAGCAAAGAAGAGGGCTCATAGATGGCTTTAAGATCGCTATCGTTGGTAAGCCAAATGTCGGCAAAAGCTCCATTTTAAACTCATTTTTGGCTTATGAGCGCGCGATCGTTAGCGACGAGGCTGGTACAACTAGAGATAGGATAGAAGAAAATTTCAAGATCGGCTCGCATCTAGTTCGCATAATAGACACCGCAGGAATCAGAAAAGACGCTGGAAAGATCGAGCAAATCGGCATAAACTACTCGATCTCAGCCATAAATGAGGCCGACATCATCCTAGCTGTCTTTGACGGCTCATCTTTAAGCGACGAGCAAGACAAAGAGATAATAAAGCTCGTTTCTAACTCAAATAAAAAAGCCTTTTTTATCCTAAACAAAAGCGATCTTGCGTTTAAATTTGACATAAATTTGGACGGTGCTATCAAAATTTCAGCAAAAAATGATACGAGCGTAGTTTTAAAAGAGCTTGAGGGCTACCTCAAGACGCAAGACACCGACGAGATCATGCTAAGCTCAAACCGCCAAATTTTAAGCTGCAAAGAGGCGAGCGAGGCTTTTAAAAGAGCATTTTTAAGGCTAAATGAAGAGGAACTAGAAATTTTTGCTTATGAGCTAAATACCGCGATAAAGGCGCTTGCTAGTATCACAAAGCCATTTGAGAGAAGTGAAATTTTAGACGAGATGTTTAGCCATTTTTGTTTAGGAAAATGATACTTTTTTGGTTAAAATTTGTACTTTTTAAAGGAGAGAATATGAAAATTTTACTTATAAATGGTGGCAAAAAATTTGGCCATTCAGATGGCAGGCTCAATCAAACACTTCATGATCTTGCGTATGAAAAACTAGCAAAAATGGGTCACGAGGTAAAGCAAACCGTGATAGATCAAGGCTATGACATCGAGGCTGAAGTTGAGAAATTTCTCTGGATGGATGCGGTAGTTTGGCAGATGCCAGCTTGGTGGATGGGCGAGCCTTGGATAGTGAAAAAATATATCGACGAGGTTTTTACCGCAGGACACGGCAAGCTTTATACGAGTGATGGCAGGCATAGGGTTGATCCAACTAAAAACTATGGCAAAGGCGGCTTGTTAAATGGCAAGAAATTTATGCTAAGCCTTACTTGGAATGCTCCAGCTGAGGCATTTAGCGATCCAAACGAATTTTTTGAGGCGCGCGGCGTTGATGGAGTTTATTTTCATTTTAGAAAGGCAAATGAATTTATGGGCTTAAAGTCGCTTCCGCACTTTATCTGCTGCGATGTTATCAAGATGCCAGACGTACCAAGATATCTAAAAGAGTATGAGACGCATCTTGAAAAAGTTTTCAAAGCGTAAAATATTTCTACCACTCTCTAGCCATTTACGCTAGAGGGCATTTAAATTTATATCTATCTTGTGTGGGGAAAATGAGGACAAAATTTCTATTTTTAGCTGCTGTTATATTATTTGCAGGGTGCGCTGGCAAGCAAATTTTAGCGCCAAGCGAAAAGTCAAATTTACTCTACCTTGAAAATAACGAAACCTTGCATGAGATGAAATTCTATAAGCTTCAAAACAGCCTAGATGATTTTAATAAATTTGCAAACATTGTCGGCACGGCTGAGATAAAAGCAGTCAGCGCAAATGCAGGATTTAGCACTCTTGGTGATCTCATGCAAGGCAGCGCGGCAGACAAAATGGTGCTTGTTAAAAATTTAAGCACTAACCATGAGCTCATCTTGTCAAATGCTAGTGACATAGAGGAGCTCGTAAATGCAAAAAATATCAAATTTTATGAAATTTTAAATGGAGCTATCAAAAGCGTGGTTTATAGCACAAAAAGCGTGCCGGTTTGCGAAGCTTTTGCAGGCGGTAAAGAGGCGATAAAAGTAAAAAGTGTGACAAATCACCCTTTAAAAAATGGCTTTTTTACAGTGATATTAAGCTCAGATATATCTAATGATCAAGGCTTTTTTCTAAGAGAGACGAGGTATTATTTCAACCTTTCAAGCGAAGATGAAGAGAAGATTAAGGCTGAGACGCTAACGCAAAATTTTTACAAAACATTTATCGAAAGTGACCTCGTGAGACAAGGTGAAATTCTCTCAAATGTGCTTTGTTTTAGTAAATTTCAAAAGGCTTTTTAGTAACTTTTTATAAGCAAGGTTGTAAAATAGCTTAAAATTCTTAAAAGGTTACATCAATGGATAAAGCTACCATACAAGCACATAAAATCAGCGACGAAGAGTATGAAGAGATCTTAAAAATTTTAGGACGTGAGCCAAATTTGCTAGAGCTTGGCATATTTTCGGCTATGTGGAGCGAGCACTGCAGCTACAAATCAAGCAAAAAATACCTAAACGGCTTTCCGACAAAGGCACCTTGGGTCATTCAAGGACCTGGCGAAAATGCTGGCGTCATCGACGTTGGCGACGGGGTTGCAGCTGTGTTTAAGATGGAGAGTCACAACCATCCAAGCTTTATCGAGCCGTTTCAGGGCGCTGCAACTGGCGTTGGTGGAATTTTAAGAGACGTCTTTACGATGGGCGCAAGAGTCGTTGCGAATATGAACTCGCTTCGTTTTGGCGAGATAAGAGGCGAGAGCGAGCTAGCTAAAAAGCATAGATATCTGTTAAAAGGAAGTGTGGCTGGTATCGGACACTATGGCAACTGCATGGGCATCCCAACGATCGGCGGCGAAACTACATTTGATCCTAGCTTTAATGGCAATATCCTAATCAACGCTTTCGCGCTTGGACTTTGCAAAAGTGATGAAATTTTCTACGGCAAGGCTGAAGGCGTGGGCAATCCAGTTATTTACGTGGGCTCAAAGACCGGCAGAGACGGACTTGGTGGCGCTGTGATGGCGAGCGATAGCTTTAACGATGAAAATAAATCACTTCGCCCAACGGTGCAAGTAGGCGACCCATTTGCCGAGAAATTGCTCATGGAGGCGTGCTTGGAGCTCTTTAAAAAAGACTACATCATCGGCATCCAAGATATGGGCGCAGCAGGACTTACAAGCTCTAGCTTTGAGATGGCAGGCAGAAGTGGCAGCGGCATGAAGATGTATTTAGAGCGCGTACCGATGCGCGAAGTTGGCATGACGCCTTATGAACTAATGCTAAGCGAGTCTCAAGAGCGTATGCTAATATGCGCTAAAAAAGGCTATGAGCAAAAGGTGCTTGAAATTTTTAGAAAGTGGGACCTTGACGCTGAGATCATAGGCGAGGTCACAAGTAGCGGCGTGATGCAGCTTTACTGGCACGGTGAGCTTGCAGGCGAAATCCCTATTGGACCACTTAGCGAGGCAGCTCCGGTGCTTGATCGTCCAGTCGCACGTCCAAAATACCTTGATGAGATAGTAAATTTAAAAATCCCAAATAATGTTGATAACAAAACTGCATTTTTCAAGCTTTTAAAAGAGCCAGAGGTGCTAAATAAAAGCTTCATCTACGATCAATACGACGCAAATATCCAGACAAATACGATAAAACAGCCAGGTCACTTAGGCGCTGCAAGCATTAGAGTAAAAGGCACTAAAAAGGCCGTCTCTATGGCTGCGCAGTGCGATCCTAGAGCAAATTTTGTTGATCCAAAAATTGGCGCTGCAAGAGCTGTCGCTGCAGCTGGTAGAAAGGTCGCGATGAGTGGCGCTGTGCCACTTGCGATCACCGACTGCCTAAACTACGGCAATCCGCAAAATCCAGAGGTTATGTGGCAGTTCAAAGAGGGATGTGAAGGCATAAAAGAGGCTTGCCGTGAGCTAAATACGCCAGTTGTGAGCGGTAATGTGAGCCTTTATAACGACACTGACGGCGTTAGCGTCTATCCAACGCCAGCCATCGTCACAGTTGGTGTAAATGAGGACGCAAATTTAAACCTAAAAAGCACATTTTTAAGCGAGGGCAGGGCGATATATCTACTTGGCGAGACAAGCGGTAAATTTGCAGCTTCGCTTTACGCAAAGGCACTATTTAACGTGGTTGGCGGCAAGTTAAAGGAGGTTGATTATAAAGCTGAGAGAGCCCTTTGGGACTTAGTGATAGAGGCAAATAAAGAGCAAATTTTAGAGTTTGCAAATAGTGTAGGCGTAGGCGGTCTTGCTATCACGCTGGCAAAAATGGCTAGCATCTCAAACATCGGCGTAAAATGTGAAGTTAAATTTAAAGAGCCAAATTTCATCTTTGACGAGAGCTTTTCAAGAGCGGTTGTGGGCGTGAAAGACGAGGCTAAATTTGAAGCACTTGTGACTAAATTTGGTGTGAAATTTGGAAAGATCGGCGTTAGCGGAGGCAAGAGATTTAAGCTAAATGAGATAGATGAGAACTTAGAGGACGTAAGAGAAATTTATCTAAATGAGTTTGCGAAAATCGTAAAAAAGGAGGACTAAGAGATGTTTTCTAAAAAGGAAAAAGCAAGTGGGGAAAAGGAAGTAGAGCAAAACGAGAAAAAGGGCGTGGCAAAACCGCCAGTGCTGTTTAGTCAGACACAAGACTTGATAAGTGCGATCGAAAAGAGACTAAACGCCACTTTGATCACCTACTACAACTCAAATGCCGGCAGCGTATGCGGTAACGACGCAAGCGCGATGTATGAAATTTTAAAGGGTAAAAAGATAGATACTGCCTATCTTTTCATAAAAAGTGATGGCGGAAGCGGTATAGCCGCACTTAGGATCATTAGCACGCTTAGAAACTACTGCAAAAATTTAATAGCGCTGATCCCATCAAACTGCGCTTCAGCTGCTACGATGATGGCGCTTGGCGCAAACGAGATCGTCATGGGTCCGCTTGCCTATCTAACGCCAGTTGATACTTCTCTCAAGCATGAACTTAGCCCTACAAATAAGGGCAATGAGCTTGTTAGTGTCTCTATGGACGAGCTTAGCCGTGTAGTCAAGCTTTGGAAAGAGCAGGACAAAGATAGACCAAACGACACAAACCCCTATAACTCGCTATATGAGTATATCCATCCGCTAGTTTTTGGTGCGGTTGATCGCGCTAGTTCGCTCTCTCTTAAAATTTGCTCTGAGCTACTTAGATATCACATAGATGATGATAAAAAGATCGTTGAAATTTCAGAGCGACTAAACGCAGACTACCCAGCGCACGAGTATCCGATACTCTTTCGTGAGGCGCAGGAGATCGGTCTGCATGTTAAGAAAATGGACGATGATCTAAACGAGATGCTTCAGGAGCTAACGCTACTTTACTCGGAGATGGGACAGCGCGCCTTTACCGACTACGATGAGAACAGCTATCATGATAACAATATCGCAAACATCATCGAGACAAACGGCAAGCAAATTTACTATCAGATCGATAAAGACTGGTTTTATCGCCCTGAGGAGCGTCGCTGGAACGTGATGAATGACGAGAGCTCATGGCGCAAAAATGAGCTAGTAAATGGCAAGATAAAAAATACTATCTATCACTTGTGGTAATATGTCTGGAGTCCTGTTTTTACTGATATTAGGCGGTGCGATATTTCTCTTTATGAATGTCCAAATAGGTAGTAACCGCAAGAAGCAAGCAAATGTAGATGAGGCTAAATTTCTAGTATCACTGCTTGCAAAAGTCGCTAAAAGTGACGGCAGAGTTAGCGAGCTAGAGGCTAGGCTGATCACTCAGGTGCTTGATGATCTAAGTCAGAAAGTTAGCGGTGTTAGCGGCGTGCGTGAGTATCTAAAAGAGGTTTATAAGAGCCAAAAAGAAAATGTAGATAATGCCTATGAAACCGCCAGGAACTACAAGCGCGCGTTTAATCTAAACTACGATACCTGCGTGGCTAGGCTCACTTTTTTTCTAAATTTAGCCTATATAGACGGTGAGTTTAACAAGAGCGAGCAAGACGTCATAAGAAATATCGCTTATGGATTTGGCATCGACAAAGAGACGCTTGATGAGATAATCTTTAAATTTGATAGCTTCTATGGCTCGAGGTTTGGTGCAGACCATGATGAGATGAGCCAAAAAAACGATGCGTTTGAGGTTTTAGGACTTAGCAAAAATGCAAGCCTTGAAGAGGTAAAGGCTCGCTACAAAGAGCTTGTGAGGCAGTATCATCCTGACATTTTGATGGGCAGGGGCGAGAGCAAAGAGGTGATAGAGCGCTCGACTAAGAAGCTTCAGGAGATAAACGAGGCTTATGGGCGATTAAAAGAGAAATTTGGAGTTTAGATGAAGAAATTTGTGATTTTACTTTTGGCTGTGGCTGGCTTTTGCAGAGAGCTAAGTGTTAGCGATCTTAATGGAAATGAGATCAAATTTGAGCTAAAAGATAGCGCACTTTATGAAAATGGCAAAAAGATCGGCGAATACAATAAGACAAGCGCTGCTAGCATCATCCTAGCTGGTAGTGGTGGCGTTGAGGTTGATTTTAAGGCAGTTAGAACCAAAAATTTAAATGAGTTTAAAGAGTATATATTTTCAGATGAGGGCGGCATAAAGGTGGTGAAATTTAGCGCTAAAAGCCCGATTTGTGAAGCTTTTAGTAAAAATGAGCCAGTAAATTTAAGCGTGCTAAATTCTAGCTACTTTAACGGTAGGCAAATTTCAAGCTACGCTTTTAGCGTGGATATCGCAGGCGGAGAGTTTCAAAATTTAGTCAAAAAGAGAGACTTTGCTGTAAAAACAAGTGGCGCAAATTTAGAAAAACTTGAAAACTTAACAGAAGAAAATATCAAAAAAGATACCGCCATGGGGCTACTGGTGCTTGAAAAAGCGATGTGTTTGGCGGAGAAGTAAATTTAAAAAGGAAGACAAATGAGAGAAATTTTGCTAGCGGTTGTGATAGCGATAGGATTAAGCGGGTGTTTTGCTCCGCCAAAGCCTATGTATTTTAAGACGAAAGACAAGGTTGTCGAATATAGTTTTGACGACAAAGGTAAATTATATGAAGATGGAAAATTGCTCGGAGACTACACTAATATCTCACGGGCAACACAGGTATTACTTAGAGATAATAGTGGCAAATCCTATGTAAATTTCAATGTTTATAAAACAAAAGGTGTGAAGTCGGCAACTATATATCTGTTTGAGCGAGGATCGGAATTTTCTACTATCACAACAACGGGTAGTGGCGATAGTATTTGTTACTCTTATATGGCAGGAGAGAATTTAGATATTAGTGGATTTGCAAGTGTTTATAACAAACAAGATATACTTTTTTCATACACTTTTGAGGGCACGTTAGACAAAAGAGAGTCCAAAATGCAAAAAATTAACGAATTGTATGTTAGTAGAAGTTTCTTAGATGCTAATGGTGGCGAGGAAAAATCAAAAGTGATTAGAGGAGAGATAATCAAGCTATATGCCTCTTATAAGCTAAAATTTATAAGAGATATTTTGAGTAGAGAGTGTAGATAGTAAAATTTAATAAAGGAGAAAAAATGAGAGCGTTGCTTAGCGTTAGCGATAAAGAGGGCATTGTAGAGTTTGCAAAGGGGCTAGAAGAGCTTGGCTGGCAGATACTTTCAACTGGTGGCACCTATAAACTTTTAAAGGCTGAGGGCGTCAAAGCTACTGAGGTTAGCGAATTTACGGCGTCACCTGAGATGTTTGAGGGCAGGGTAAAGACGCTTCATCCAAAGATCCATGGTGGCATCTTGCACAAACGCGATGACGCTACGCACGTGGCTCAGGCAAAGGAGCATGGCATCGAGGGCATCGACCTAGTTTGCGTAAATTTATATCCATTCAAAGAGACTACGATTAGAACTGATGACTTTGGCGAGATCATCGAAAATATCGACATCGGCGGCCCAGCTATGGTAAGAAGCGCTGCTAAAAACTTTAAAGACGTGATTATAGTCACAAGCGTGCTTGATTATGATGAAATTTTAAAGCGCCTAAAAGAAAAAAGCGATGATTACGAGTTTAGAAGATCGCTGATGATAAAGGCGTTCGAGCATACAGCAGCCTATGACAGCATGATCGCAAACTATATGAATGATAGATTTAATGGCGGTTTTGGTGATGCTAGATTTATCGTGGGAAGCAAGGTTTTTGACACTAGATATGGCGAAAATCCACACCAAAAAGGCGCGCTTTATGAGTTTGATTATTTCTTCACAAACAACTTTAGAGCGCTAAAAGGCGAGGCAAGCTTCAATAACATGACCGATATAAATGGCGCGCTAATGCTTGCAACTAGCTTTGATGACGCGCCAGCAGTGGCTATCATCAAGCACGCTAACCCTTGCGGCTTTGCGGTAAAAGATACGTTGCTAGAGAGCTACGTAGCAGCGCTTAAGTGTGACCCGATCTCAGCATACGGCGGCGTGGTCGCGATAAATGGCACACTTGATGAGGAGCTAGCTAAAAAGATAAATGAAATTTACGTTGAAGTAATCATCGCTGCAAATGTTGATGATGCCGCTCTTAAGGTATTTGAGAGCAAAAAACGCATCAAAATTTTCACTCAGGATAATAAATTTTTAGTACGTGCAAATGATAAATTTGACTTTAAACACATCGATGGTGGATTTGTATTTCAAGAAAGAGACTTTGTAAAAGACGAAGAGCTTGAAAATATGAAGCAAATGAGCAAGAAATTTGCAACTGGCAGCGAGCTAAAAGACGCTCAGATAGCGTGGAAAGTGGCTGCGCTAACGAAGAGCAACTGCGTAGTTTATGTAAAAGATGGCGCTATGGTGGCTATTGGCATGGGTATGACTAGCCGCGTGGATGCTGCTCGTGCGGCCGTGGCAAAGGCAAAAGAGCTAAAGATCGACCTAAATGGCTGCGTGCTTGCAAGCGAGGCATTCTTCCCATTTAGAGATAGCATCGACATCGCTAGCAAAGTGGGCGTAAAATGCGTCATCGAGCCAGGTGGCAGCATCAGAGATGATGAGGTGATAGAGGCTGCTGACGAGCACGGCATGTCGCTATATTTCACTGGCGTTAGACACTTCTTGCACTAAAATTTAGGGGCGCTTTGCCCCTTACTTCACACTTTATAACTTTAAATTTTATATAATCCTTCAAAAAAGGAGCTCTCATGAAAAAGATATTAAATTTTCTCTTGGTTTTGGCGGTATTTTTGGGTGTAAATTTGATGGCAAAAGATGAGTTTTTAAAGGAGCAGACGATGGCAGGGCAAAATTTGAAAGAAATTTATTTAGCAGGTGGCTGTTTTTGGGGCATGCAGGGATATTTTAAAAAGATATTTGGCGTGGTAGATACAAAAGTGGGCTACGCAAATGGCAAGAGCGAGAGCACGAGCTACCGCGAGCTTCATGAGAGCGATCACGCCGAGACGCTTTATGTGAAATTTGATGAAAACAGGGTTGCTTTGGCTGAAATTTTGGCTCATTTTTTTAGGGTGATCGACCCGACCTCGCTAAATAAACAGGGCAATGACGTTGGCAGGCAGTATAGAAGCGGGATTTACTATGTTAGCAAGGACGATCTACCAGTTATTGAGAGCTTTATAAAGATCGAGCAAAAGAAATTTAAAGATAAGATCGTGGTTGAGGTAGCACCTCTTAAAAATTTTATCATTGCCGAGGAGTATCACCAAGACTATCTTGATAAAAACCCTTTTGGATACTGCCACATCGACCTAAATTTGGCAAATAAACCGCTTTATGATGAGGCTAAATTTAAGCCGCTTAGCAAAGAGGAGCTAAAGAGAAATTTAAGCAGTGAGCAGTATGCCGTGACGCAGGAGGCGGCGACTGAGAGACCATTTAGCAGCGAGTATGATAAATTTGACAAAAAGGGCATCTATGTCGATATCACAAGCGGCAAGCCGCTTTTTTCAAGCGCAGATAAATTTGACGCAGGATGTGGCTGGCCAAGCTTTACAAAGCCTATCACGACAACGGCGCTTACGTATAAAGAAGACAACTCTTTTATGATGAAAAGGGTCGAGGTGAAGTCGCAAAACAGCGATGCGCACCTTGGGCATGTATTTGACGATGGGCCAAGTGACAAGGGCTGGCTAAGGTACTGCATAAACGGAGCTAGCCTGAAATTTATACCGCTTGAAGATATGGCTAGGCTTGGATACGAGGAGTTTATCCCCTACGTAAAGTAGCTTTTGTTGAAGCAAATCAATGGTTTGAAAAGTTTAATCAGAGTATAATTCTCCAAAATCAAAAGGAGAAAAAATGAGTGAATTTTTCAAAAATGCAGAGCAGTTTAACGTAGAGGGTGCGACGGTGCCATTTTATAAATTTAGTGAAAATGGAGTAAATTTTGTTGGTTTTGACTCACGTCCTTGCGTGCCGCCAGAGCCTATGATGAACGCGCTTTTGGCGATAAAATTTGCTGATAAAGATACAAATATCGTGATGGTAAATCACAAATTTCCAGCTGGGCTCATCCCAAAGATAGAAAAGAGCTTTGATGTGGAGCGCGAGGACCTTGATGGCGGGGCTGTGAAGATGACTTTTAGCCTAAAAGAGGGTGCAAGTATAGAAAACATAGACACGAGCCTTTGCCACTAAGATGCTTTTAAACACCTATGCGCCGCCATTTAAGCTAGTTGGCGGCTACTTTATCACTGGAATTTTCTTTTTAGCGCTTAGCGTTCCGGCCTTTTTCTACGCTGATTTTGAGGCGATTAGCTCGCTAAATACGGCTGGCTTTTTGCATATATTTTTCGTGGGCTTTGTGATGAGTATCATCATCGGAGCGCTCTATCAGCTAACCTCGGTCATACTAGAAAAGCCATTTTTTACGGTCAAAGGGGCTATTATAAATTTAGCCATTTTTTGCTTTTCACTGCTTGCCATGAGCTATGCGATGATATTTGGCGAGGCTAAAATTTTACAAATCAGCGCAGTTTTGCTATTTTTCTCGCTCGTGTTTTTTGGCTCGACCTATGCGCTAAGCTTTTTAAATAATCAAAAAAGAAGCTTTGCTGCCTTTGCACTCTTTGCCTCGGCGATATTTTTGCTAGTTGGCATAACGCTTGGATTTTGCCTAGTGATGATACTTGGCGGCACACTTATGCTTGATTTTATGATGACGTTAAAATTTCATGTATATTTTGTGCTTGGCTTTGTATTTTTCGTGATACTTGGGGCTGCAAGCGTGCTTTTGCCGATGTTTGCGCTGGCACATGATCTTAAATTTACACTTAGTAAGGCTTCACTTGCATGCTACATTTTGGCTGGAGTTTTGCTGGCAATCGATGAAAATTTAGCCATTTTTGCGGTGGCTGTGGCAGCTTTACTCTTTATAGCACAGGCCTTTTATATCTTGAAAAAGCGCGTGAGAAAGGCGTATGACTACTGGAATGTAAATATCGCTCTTTCGCTGCTTGCCTTGCTTTGTGCTGCTATATTTATGATTTTTGAAAAGCTAAATTTGGCTGCATTTTTTATGATATATGGCTTTTTGTTTGCTTTTATCGTGGCTCATCTTTATAAGATAGCGCCATTTCTCATCTGGTATCACTATGTGGCGCCATTTGTTGGCAAGGCAAAAATGCCGCTGCTCGATGCGATGATACTAAAAAAGGTGGCCTATTTTGCCATAGTATTTAATGCCATTTCGCTTGTGTGCTACCCTTTGGCGGTTAGCTTTGAGATAAGAAATTTAGTCTATGTAAGTATGATTTTTATGGCTTTAAGCATCATTTTGCTTGCTATAAATATGATAAACGTTTTTAAATTTACTGGTTTTAAAGGATAAAAAATGAAAGAAAAAATTTATGATGCTTTGTCAAATATCGTCGATCCAGAGGTTGGCTTTGACATCGTTTCGCTTGGGCTCATATATGATGCGAGCTGCGATGAAAATGGCAAAGCAAAGGTGACGATGACGCTTTCAACTAAGTCATGCCCGCTTCATGAGATGATACTTGGCTGGGTTGAAACGGCTGTGCTTGGTGTGAAGGGTGTGAAAGAGTGCGAGATCGACCTAGTTTGGGAGCCTGAGTGGAATATCCAAATGGCAAGCGACTTTGTAAAAGCACAACTTGGAGTGAATTAATAAATTTGGCTAGAAATTTAGCTTAGCTAACAAATTTCTAGCTTTTCTTCTTAAGCTTCTACTTTAAATTTTAAAAAAATCATAAAAGCGTAGTTAAATTTGTTTTGGAGCGCTTAAATTTTTGAATAAATTTACATATAAATTTATTCAAATAAAAACTAAAAAAATGCGAGTTATAGAATATAATTTTAGGTGTTTGCTAGATAATGGTTAAAATTTGAATATATAAAAAGGTAAATTGCAAGATAAACTTGCAATTTAACAGGAGAATTTTTAGTTAGGACTTAGTCCATTTGATGACGAAGATATGATGGGATATCTAGTTGAGAGATGTACTCATCGCTGTTATATCCACCACTTACTCTTCTTTTTAAAACGATATTTTTATTTAAAAGATCGTTTTCAGGCTCTTGGGCTATTTTTTTTTCTTCGCTTTCTTTTTCAGCGCCTTTAAAACCTGTTGCAATAATAGTAACTTCGACTTTATTGTCTTCTATATTTTCATCAGTTGTTGTACCAAAGATCACATCTGCATCATCATCAGATGCCTCTTCGATCATTGACATCGCACTATGAAGATCATCAAGTGAGCAGTTTGGATGCATTTTGAAATGAACTAAAACGCCAAGTGCTCCGTTTATATTCATGTTATCAAGTAGTGGTGATTGGATAGCATTTTTGATAGCTTCTTGAGCTGCGCCCTCGCCATAAGCCTCGCCAACACCCATCAAAGCATGACCTCTGTGGCTCATAACTGTTTTAACGTCAGCAAAGTCGAGGTTGATATCGCTGACACCAGAGTCAAGCACGATAGAGCACATACCATTTACCGCTCTTGCAAGCACTTCATCAACCATTTTAAAGCTCTCTTTGATGCCTGATTTTTTATCTATCAAAGTTAAAAGTCTGTCGTTTGGTATGATAACGATAGAGTCGCTCTCTTTTCTAAGCTCGCTTAGACCGATATCAGCTAGTTTGCTGCGCTTTTTACCCTCAAATGAAAAAGGCATAGTCACAACAGCAACTGTTAGCGCACCTATCTCTTTTGCAGCTTGTGCAACAACTGGAGCAGCGCCTGTACCTGTACCACCGCCAAGACCAGAAGCGATAAACACAACATCAGAAGTCTCAAGAGCACTTTTTATCTCTTCGTAGCTCTCTTGTGCAGCTTCTTTGCCAACTTCTGGTCTCATACCAGCGCCAAGACCTTTTGTCTTTTTCTCACCAAGCTGTATCTTTGTGTGTGCAGGAGAATTGTCAAGTGCCTTAGCATCTGTATTTGCTATCATTAGATCGATGTCTAAATTTGGATTCTCTCTTATGATGTGGTTTATCATATTACCACCGCCACCACCTACGCCTACTACCTTTATCTTTGCGCTATATAGGCTCTTGTTCTCTTCGATTGTGAAACTGTTGCTCATTGTAAAAATTCTCCTCAAAATAGTTGTGTCATGCTGTGCCAAAATTTCTTTAAAGCACTTGGTTTTTTTTCTTGCTTGCTTATATCAGCGATATTTGCAAGCTCGTTTTTGTTGTTTGTTTGCTCTAAATTTATATCCATATTTACAAGCTCAATGCCCTCTTCAAAATCATCTTTATCCTGTTTTTTTACTTCAAATTTCTCTTTTTTCTCTTCTTCAAAAATATTGAAATTTGCTTTTGGCTTTGATCTTAACTCACCTTTATATCTCATCTTTTTTTCTGAGTCTATCTCATAAGGTGTAAATTCGCCAGCGCCATACATGCAAAGTCCTATCGCACAAGAATTTGCTGGATCTCTTAAAATCTCATATAAACCATCCATCTCTTTTGGCCTAGCGATCCTGACTGGCATGTTGTCAAATATCGCAGAAGCTAGGTCTTTTAACCCATCAAGCTTTGTCATGCCGCCAGTTAGTACTATGCCAGCACCAACAAGATCTTTATATCCACTATCTTCAAGCATATTTGCAAGCACCATCACAGTCTCTTCTGCTCTAGCTGAGATGACATTTGATATAACATCAAGTGAAACTTCGTGAGTTTTTTGCTCATCGCCAAGTCTTGGAAGCTCGATAAGATCAACTGATTTATTTACCAGTTTGCCATATTCTAGTTTTATCTCTTCAGCTTTTGGCAAAGGAGTATGAAGCGCCATTGAAAGATCTATAGTTATATTTGCAGAGCCAACGTGTAGATATGAGTTATATCTTAGTGAATTTCCAGCGTGCACTACCATATTACATGTCTCGCCGCCCATATCTATAAGTGCAACACCAAGTTCTTTTTCATCTTTTGTTAGTGTTGCTATGGCTGAAGCGTAACCAGAAAGAACTACATTATCAACCTGCACGCCTGCTAAATTTACAGCCTTTCTTAGATTGCTTAGTTGTGATTTTTGGATACTTATGATATGTGTTTGCACTTCAAGTCTAGTGCCATTCATGCCAATAGGATCTTCTATAAATTCTTGTCCATCCACTTTAAAGTTATATGGTAAGACATGAAGTTTTTCATATTCTGGGGAAGTCTCGGCATTGTGATCTGCCATCTGCATAGCACGCTCTATCTCTTTTATGCCTATCTCATGATTTGGTATATTTACTACGCCACTACTATTTACGCTTTTAGTATATTTGCCAGATATCGAAACTACTACTCTTTCGTAGTGTGTGCCCGCAACTTTTTGCGCTTCTATGAGTGCATTTTTTATAGATTTTGCAGCTAGTTCAATGTTGTTTATAGCACCTTTTTTTATACCTTGTGCTTTTTCTGTGCCTATTCCTATTATTTTTATGCCATCATCATTTTGCTCTGCTATAACGGCGCAAATTTGAAATGATCCGACATCTATGCCTAAAATTCTAGTACTCAAAATATTTTACCTTTTGACATATTCTTTAACTTCATAATATTTTAGAAGTTTGTTTGTTAAATCTTTTATCAACTCGTTGTTTTTAAGCATTGCAACATTTTGTTGTGTTATTTGCTTATAGTTGTTATTTATATTGTTAGTAAGCAATCTTTGTTCCAAAATATCGTACACTACGGCTTTGTCATCTAATATAACATAACCTTTTGTGTTGTTAGTGTCAAAAAGTTGAGATACAAAAGCTCTTGTATCGCTCTCATTTAAGCCCGCAATAGAGCCATTTACCTCTCTGCTAACAAAGCCAACATCTGTGCCTTTGAAGTTTTGTAGAGTCTCTTTTGCTTTTGCTGTTAAAATTTCTTTTTCTTTTTTACTTTTATAAATTTCAAGTACATTGGCTCTTGCTTGTTCAAAGCTCATATGTTGTGGAGGAGTTATGCTTTTTATTCTAGCTATTAAATAGCCATCTTTATAGATAAATGGTTTTATCACTTCGCCAACTTTTGCACCCTTTATCTCATCAAGTGAAAAAGTAGCGTTGTCTTCATTTACACTTATAAAACCATTAGTTGCAAGTTCAGCTTTTTTAACAGCGACATACTTTTCTAAAGCGTTAGTTTTGCTTTGCTCTATGTTGTAGTCTTTATTGACTTCAGCTTTTACCTCGCTAAAAGGTTTTATCTTGTCATCAGAACCCTTATATTTATCTTGGTTCTCGTTATAGTAAGATTTTAAAACACTTTCGTTTGCGTCACTTTTTTCTGACTCGACAAAGTATGTATCTATGCCATAAAGTGTCTTTGTCATATAGTTATTTTTATTTATCTCCCAAAGATCTTTTAGTTCTTTCTCATCTACTTTGATATCGTTTTGATCAGCATTTACTACTTGCACAGCTAATTTATCTTGCATGAAAAAGCTAGCTTCCATCATGGCAATATCTTCTTTGCTAGCAGGTAAATTTAAAATAGTTCTAAGTTTATCTAGTAAGATAGTTAGTTTTAGATTGTCTTCAAAATCAGTTGGGTTTATCCTGGCTCTTCTTAGCACGTCGTAGTATAAATTTTTGTCAAAAACGCCGTCTTTTTGAAATGTTGGATCGACGATTATATACTTTAAAACATCGTCTTTATTAACGCTTAGACCGATGTCGTCTGCAAAATTTAATAGTAAATTTTCTTGAATAGCAGCTTGAAGTGCAGCATTTTCTAAACCTAACTCTTCAGCTTTTTCTTGAGTTAATTTGCCTTCAAATACATTGTTGTAGTACTGATACAACCTATCATATTTTTGTTGCAACTCTTGAACGCTTATATTTCTATGTCCTACTTTGGCTACCGAAGTAGCTCTGTTGCTGTTTAGATCGTATGCGCCCCAGCCGACAAAACCAGCACCGACAAAAGCTATCGTGCTTACCCAAATTGTCACGACTAGGTATTTTTTATGTTTTTGCATCCAAGATAACATTAAGTTCTTCCTTTAAAATACTAACAAAGCTTGTGCGATATTTTATAGAAATTTGGCTTAAATAAGCTTAAAATGGGGCTTTATAAAAACGTTTCTTGCTAAATTTTTACTAACATTTTTTATCTTTGTTAGCAAAAATTTAAATGCTAAAATCGCTGTAATCACCAGTAAAATGAAGCAGTTTGCAGCTGTTTTCTAACAAAGCTATATCTTTTGCAAGTAGTTGAGGGCTCCTGCTATACGCGTAAACGCCGTATCCTTTGATCACGACAACGTTAGTATTTTTCTCTATCATCGCTCTATAAATTTCTGTCTCAGCACGCTCATACCAGTCGTCAAACTGCTTTGGATCATAGACTAAAATTTCATTAAACCTCATGCATCCAAAATAGTCTTTTGGTGCGATCTTTTCATGTTTCATTGCATAAGCTGTCACGTATGGAGGCATGGCGTAGCAGACAAATTTTGCTTCATTTATGTTTTTGTAGATATTTAAGTGTATATCAGCATCTAAGCTCGCATCATTCCAGCGGTAGTCTTTTTTAGATGAAAGAAGCGTTAGATCACTATCTTGCAAGTCGTCAAAAATGGCACTTTGCTTGTTGATGATAAATTGATTTTTTTCTACCCTTGCTGAGATAGAACCATGAAAAACACCAAAAAAATTCTTTCTAAACATCGAAAGAGATATCTTTTTTATCTCATTTGTTGAGTGCAATAAGTCCATTTTTTCTCCTATGTTTGGGTGATTATATTTAAGCTATCTTAAAATTTGTGTAAAATTTTATGTAATGATAGCTTTTTAAGTAAAATTTCGATAAATTTTTACACTAATTTCATTAAAGAGGCAGTGTTGCAAAGTCCGCATATTAGCGTTTTACTTGACGAAGTTCTATCTTTTTTTAAAGACCTGAGTGGAAATTTTATAGATTGCACGCTTGGATATGCTGGACATTCTAGTGCTATTTTGTCTCAAAATGAAAATTTAAATTTGATTGCTTGCGATAGAGACAGCGAGGCTATAAATTTCTCGCTCAAAAAACTTGAGCCATTTGGCAGCAGAGTGAAAATTTATAAGAGCAATTTCTCTGAGCTTATTAACAAACTTAGCAGCGATGAAATTTCAAACGTTAGAGGAATTTTAGCTGATATTGGCGTTAGCTCTTTACAGATAGATAAAGATGATAGGGGCTTTAGTATCGGCTCAAACACGCTTGATATGCGTATGGATAAAGAGCGATGTTTTAGCGCCTATGATGTGGTAAATGGCTACTCGTTTGATGAGTTAGTTAGGATTTTTAGGGATTACGGTGAGCTAAAAAATGCCGCTGGGGTTGCAAATAAGATAATAAATGCTAGAAATTTAGGCGAGATAACGAGCGCAAAAGAGCTTGCAAACATAATAGGCACAGCTCAGATAAAAGGGCGCGGTGTTAGCCCTGCGATCCTTGCCTTTCAGGCGATTAGGATAGAGGTAAATGGCGAGCTAGATGAGCTAACAAATTTGCTTGATAGTATAGAAAAGGGTGGTTTTAAAGATTGCTTGGTGGCGATCATAACATTTCACTCACTTGAAGATAGGATCGTAAAAGAGCGCTTCAAAAAGTGGGCAAACAGCTGTATCTGTCCGCCTGGCATCTACCGATGTGAGTGCGGAAACAACCACGAACTGGGTGAAATTTTAACCAAAAAGCCACTAACAGCAAGCCAAAGTGAGCTGGCACAAAACTCACGAAGCAAGAGCGCAAAACTGCGTGTTTTTAAGATAAAAGGATAAAGATGCAAGAAAAAGAAGAGCTGCTAACACTTCACGACGAGGAGCAAAAACGTGAGGTAAATTTAAGCTTTAAGACGCTAGTGATGATCTATCTGGCGGTTTTTATAGCGTTGGCTCTATTTTTACCAAAAATTTATATAGCAAATCAAATTTATTATATAAGTAGAGATATCGCCGACATCAGCGGCAAACGAGATATGCTCCTTGAAGAAAACAGAGCTCTTAGCATAAAGCTTGAAAATTTGCGTTATAAAAATCAAATTTTAAACAATATGCAAGAGCGTCAATGGAAATAATTAAGAAATTTAAAAGCTTTATCCGCTACTACGACCCTGCAAATTTCCAGCTCATCTACTCGCTAAAAGCTGCTACAACCATCGCTTTTAACTGCTTTTTGTGCTTTTACTTCTTTCATCTAAGCGGCGCTATCATGGCTGTAAATATCACGATGGGTATATTTTTTCTTGGCGAGCTTGAGTGCAAAGATAGGAGCAAATTTGCATTTTTGCTACTTTACATCGCGCTTTCTTGCGCTTTTATGCCCTTTGTTGATCCATTTATCAGTCTTGGCGTTTGGCTCTCGCCTATCGTATTTGTCTGGATATTTGTTGTAGGCATTAGCCAAATTTATAGCTCAAATTTAAATAAAATTTTACTCGCCGTAAATGCAACAGGGCTTGTTGCTTTTGTGACAAAGGCCGCAGTAGGGCTAAATGTGCCTGATAGCATCGGCGGTCTGGTGCTTGCTGGCGTGCTAAGCATCATCATAAAATTTGAAAATTTTGGCAAATACGGCAAATTTACTAAAAAGAGCATCAGCTTTTTGCTAGATAACGCCATCTTGTCGAGCAAAGCGCTTGGCACGAGCCATTTTTACGCAAGTATTGCAGATTTGATGAGCTCGATTGACAAATCAAAAGAAATTTTTGCAAACAAAAGCCTAAAGATAAAAGATGTTAAGCTAGTTAGAAATCAAGCCAAGGCGCTATTTTATTTTTATAAAGTTGAAGAGATCGCTCTTTTGCTTCGAACATTAGGGGCTTCGTTTGAAAGGATTGAGGACAAGGCGCTTTTAAATGAGGTAAAAAATGAGATCGCTTACAACCTTTTTGAGCTTAAAAAAATTTTCAAAAATCAAACTCCAAAGCTAAAATTTGAAGCGCTAAATTTAGCCAAAAACTCAAATTTTAAAATTTTTGCAAGCTCGCTTGGCGTGCTATATGATAAATTTTTACTTATAAAAGAGGGCGGCGAGGATAAGCTCTCGTTTAACAACACAAAAAAGATCACGCTAAAAGAGGCATTTAAAAAGATAAATTTAAAAAATGAAGTATTAAAAGAGTCTTTAAGGCTTGCCATTTGTATGTCGCTAGCCATTTTTATAGCGCAGGCGATGCATATAAATCATGGAATTTGGATCGCCATAGCGGTGATGAGCCTAAACAAAAGCGACGAAGATGCTTTAAAAAATGCAGGCAGAGATAGCCTTCTTGGCGGGGTTATCGGCTTTTTTATCGCGCTTGTTTTTGTCAAATTTATGGGTGAATCATACGCATTTTACGTGGTTGTCTTTATCGGTATGTTTTTGGTTTATTATCTTAAATCTTACAAACAAATCGTCTTTGCAACGGCTTTTATGTTTGAATTTACAGCCATTTTTTCGCTTATAAAAAGAGACTTTTTAGCCCTTATGGTCGATAGATTGCTTGACGTAGCAGCTGGCTTTTTGATAGTTTTTGCTACCTATCTGCTAACTAAGAAAAATGACTATACAGCGATAAAAGATAGCTTAAGCAGTGCCTTGATAGGTTTTAGAAATTTAGTGCAAATTTCTCTAAATGAGTCAAACAAAGATGCTTTTAGCACGGATGAAAAAAGGGTTTTAGGCTCGATAAATGAGCTAAACTACGCTATAAAAGTTAGTAAAAATTTAGACGATGATAATATGAAAAATGCAAAATTTATAGCTAGCAAGCTTGATGATATAAATAGCGATCTGGTTAAGCTTAGAAATTATCTAAATTTAGACGAGCTAAAAGAGAAAAACGCCTTGCAAAATGATATAAAAATCATCTCAGATAGGTTTTTGATGCTAGATAAAAAGATCAAAAAACTTCCATATTATTTCATAAGTGAGATAGAAGCGAAGCTACTTTGCAAAGATGAAAACGCTAAAAAGCTAATTTTACGAGTTGCCTTAAAACAAAATGAAATTTACTCAGCGCTCTCTTTTTGAGAGATTAGCTTTTCATATATATATTGTTCTAAATCTTTTTTTGAAACGTCATTTTTAAGAGCGGTGTTGTAAATTTCTTCAACCTTACTTGAATACTTTTCATATCCAAAATATGGAAAATGCACGCTCCAAGCCTTTTTTATAAGATCTAGGCTTATCTCTCTTCTTGCCCAAACCTTAAACATGTCAAAGCCGATAAAAACAGCTGAAGTGACGATGGTGGTTGCTATTATCGAGATGTGCGCGTCGGCCTTTGCTAAAAAGTGGTGCGTGATGATGAGAAGCGGAAATAAGACTACAAAGCAGATAAGTGCGTAAATTTGATAGAGCTTCACGTGGTTAAATCTAAAATTTAGCTTTGCGCCATCAACTAGCATACCTTCGTTAAAAAGGGCATTTGCTTCTAGCAAATCTCTAAATAAAACTGGCTGTTTTGAGACGAAAAAAATATTTTTAATGATAGTGTTTCTTAGATTTTCTTTCATTTTTTATAGACTTTTTACCTTAAAAATTTCAGCTCATTGTATCTAAAAATCTATAAATTCAAACAAAATTAGATACAATTTGCACAAACTTAAGGAGCTAAAAATGGCAGATAAAGCTTTAGAAACGGTCTTTTTAAATGGCGAGTTTTTGCCAAAAGATGAGGCAAAAGTTAGCGCATTTGATAGAGGATTTATATTTGGCGATGGAATTTATGAAGTAGTGCCTGTGATAAATTCAAAAATGGTTGATAAAGAGGGCTTTTGGGCGAGGTTTGAGAGAAGCTTAAACGAGATAGATATAAGCCTGCCTTACGAAAAAGATAAATTTGAAGCGATCTTAAATGAGATGATCGCAAAAAACGCCTTAAAAGAGGGCGGAATTTACATGCAAGTAACAAGAGGCGTGGCGTTTAGAAATTTCTATTTTATGGAAAATTTAACCCCAAGCGTCTTCATCTTTTGCTACGAGAGTGAAATTTTAAACAACCCAGCCGCAAAAACTGGCATAAAAGTGGTAAGCGTCGAGGACATCAGGTGGAAAAGACGCGATATCAAATCGATCTCGCTTCTAGCTCAGTGTTACGCTAAAAACGAGGCTCACAAAAAGGGCGCGGACGAGGGCTTTATGGTAGAAAACGGCTTTGTCACAGAGGGGTGTAGCTCGAGTGCTTTTATCATCAAAGATAAAACACTCATCACCAAGCCACTTTCAAATGAAATTTTGCCAGGGATCCGCCGTATGAGGCTTTTAAGGATCGCTAAAGATATTGGTTTAAAGATAGAGGAGCGTAAATTTAGCATGGACGAGGTTTATAGCGCTGATGAAGTCTTTATCTCGGCTGCTACGCTCATCCTTTTGCCAGTCATCTATGCTGATGGCAAGGCGATAAACGGCGCAAAAGTGGGCGAAATCTCAAGCAAACTTCGTGAAATTTATGCTAGTGAGCTTTTAAAAGAAGCTGGACTTTGAGAGAAAAGGTCTTAATAAGCGCTTGTCTTGCTGGCATAAACTGCAAATTTAACGGCGAAAACAACCTTTTGGATAGTGGCATTTTGGATGAAATTTCAAAAAAATATCATCTGCTTTTTATCTGTCCAGAGGTCTTTGGCGGACTTAGCACGCCAAGAGAGCCAGCCGAGATGAAAGAGGGCTTAGTCGTCACAAAAACCGCTAAAGATGTGAGCGAAAATTTTAAATTTGGGGCTGAGATTTGCCTAAAGATAGCTAAGCTAAATGGCTGCAAAAAGGCTATTTTAAAAGCTAGAAGTCCAAGCTGCGGCAGCGGGCAAATTTATGATGGAAGCTTCACTAAAAAGCTCATTTTAGGTGACGGCGTGGCGGCAAAACTGCTAAAAGAAAATGAAATTTTAGTTTTTAGCGAAGATGAGATAGGGCGGCTTGATGTTTGAGAGGCTAAAAGATAACGTCTGGCTCGAGGTCGTCTTTAAATACATCATCTTGCTGCTACTTTTTGTCTGCGTGGTGGGGCTTTTTGTAAGCGGCGTGCTCTTTTTAAAGGGAGAGATGAGCGAAAATTCGCTAAATTTACACATTTTCTTTGGCTTTAGCTTGGTTGTTTTAACTATCATTCACAGCTACGTCAAGAAGAAAAAGCTAAAAAAGCTAAGCCTTGAGTTTAAAAATATCTTAAAGCATAAGCCAGTGCAGATGGACTGTAATACTACGAGGTTTTTAAACGCGCTAAATGATGTCAAAGTTGGGGAAATTTCAAAGAAATTTGGCTCAGACATTGCAGAAATTTTAAGATCAAACGATATAAAGGTCAGGGATCAAAACGAGACGATGAAGCAAATTTGCAAAAACAACGATGAAAAGATGTTTTATATCTTTGTTTTGATCGTCGAAGCTATATTTAAGGATAAGGAAGAAATTTGAAAAAAGGTATATTTTTAGCACTTAGTGTTGCTTTGTTTTTGGGTTGTTCGCAGACAACAAAACCAGAGCCAAACAAGCAGCAAAATGCCCTGCCAGACGAAAATGTTTATAAGCCAAATGAGCGCATCAGCTTGCTTGAATTTGAAGTAAAACAAGACGCCTCGTCGCTACCTCAAAATATGCAAAGTGCGAGTTTTGCTCAAGATGAAATTTTAAAAAGAAGATTTAAAGTTTTTACTCTAAGAGGAGTGAAATTTAACCCAAACGACGCTTTTTGGGCGTTTAATGTATATAAACCAAGCGAGAAGAGAAAGTATTTTGGCTCAAATTTTAGGCAGATACCTCAAAGCTGGTTTGACGCGCAAAAGGAGAATGCAAATTTCGCTGGCTTTTTGCAAATTTCAGCTTACGCTCTAACTTCGGCAAACACAGCTGTAAGAAATTTCCCAACCGACGAGCCGATATTTTTAAACCCGCAAACTCCAGGTGAGGGCTATCCGTTTGACTATCTGCAAGAATCCACCCTAAGCATCGCTCATCCGCTCTTTGTATCGCACCTCTCAAAAGATAGGGCATGGGCGTTTGTGAGTGATGATGCGGTTTGGGGCTGGGTGAAGGTTGAAGATATCAAATTTATAAGCGATGAAGAGGCGCTTGCCTATCAAAAATCAAGCTTTGTAACGATAAAAACCGACAAGATGCCAGTTTATGACAAGGGCGGAAACTTTTTATTTTACTCACGTGTCGGCGCGATACTGCCAGTTTTAGCGCAAGATGACAAAAACTACTACGGCAAAATTTATGTAAGAAATATGCTTAGGGAGTTTGTTCTCCCAAAGTCTTTTAGCGCCCTTTTTCCACTTAAATTTAATGACTCAAATTTAAAGACACTTCTTAGCTCACTTCTTACTCAGCCTTATGGCTGGGGTGGGGTGGATAAGCTAAGAGACTGCTCGCTTTTTACAAAAGACTTGCTAGCAAGCTTTGGCGTGTGGTTGCCTAGGAACTCAAGGGCGCAGGCAAATATGGGAGAAAAGATCAATCTAAAAGGCCTTAGCAACGCTGCAAAGAGCAAAGAGATAAAAGAAAAGGGCGTGCCATATCTCACGCTCGTGCATCTGCCAGGCCATATCATGCTTTATGCGGGATACAAGGGCGATGATATCTACGTGGTGCATGATGCTTGGGGGCTAAAGACTGCAAACAACGGCCGTGCGCTAATCGGAGCGACCGCGATAACTACGCTAAATATCGGACAAAATAGAAGCGACATACAAAGTGCAAATTTGCTAATCTCAAAGGTGGACTCTATAAACGTCATAAAACCTGAAAATTTTATAAGCGACAAAGCGAGAAAAATTTCAGCACTTGAACGTGCTTATGGGGTTAAAGTGGAGGAAAATTTAGTCAAATTTAGTGATGGCACTAGCTTAATCTATGATGATTTTAAACAAAAAGATGAAGAGTGTAGCACTGGCGCTGACATAGAGGATATGAACGCGCTCGATTACGCTGCGTTTTCGCCACTTAGTGCAGCACTTAGTGATGCTGGCAGATGCAGAAACTACGAGCTTTTAGGCAAAATTTATGGCTCAAGCGAGAGCGCGGTAAAAGCAAATTTAGTAGATGTCATCTGGCTAAAGGATTTTTTAAATTTACCTTTAAAATTTAACTCTAAAAATGGCGCTGCAGCCGCCTTGCAGGATGTGAGCAACGAGCTAAATGAGATGGCAAAGAGCGATCCAGCCTTGCTTGAATACCTAAAAGATCCAGGTGGGACATTTAAGTGGCGCATCATCGCTGGCACAAACCGCCTAAGCGCTCACAGCTACGGCATCGCGATAGATATAAATGTAAAAAAGAGCCACTACTGGCAGTGGAGCAAGGGCTATGAGAACTTGATCCCTGAAAAGATCGTGCGAGTTTTCGAGAAGCATAAATTTATCTGGGGCGGACGCTGGAAGCACTTTGATACGATGCATTTTGAGTATCGCCCAGAGATGTTTGAGTAGATGAAAGATCAAATTTTAGAAATTTTATCTCGCTCAAATGTCTTTTTAACTGGCGGCGGCGGTGTTGGCAAGAGCTATCTAACCGCCTCCATCATCAGACACTACAAAGAAAATTTCAAAAATGTCGTCATCCTTGGCTCAACTGGCATAAGCGCTGTTAGCCTTGGAGGCGTGAGCTTGCATAGCTTTTTTAAATTTGGCTACTGCAAGGACTACGAGGAGCTAAGACGGCTTGACTACCGCCAAAAAGATAAGCTAAGCAAGTTACGAAATATGCTAGATGCTTGCGATCTGCTAGTAATAGACGAAATTTCGATGGTTAGCTCAAATGTTATGGAGATGATAAGATACCGCTTGCTTACTTCTAAATTTAAGGGCAGGGTGCTTATAGTGGGCGACTTTTATCAGCTGCCACCCGTGCAAAAAGAGCAAAATGAGGGCAAACTTTTTAACTTTTTATACGCTTTTAACTCCAGTGCGTGGGAGGATATGAAATTTACAAATGTTGAGCTGCTCGTCTCAAAACGCACAAATGATCTTAAATTTTATGAAATTCTCTCTCGTCTTAGAGTTGGCGAGCTAGATGATGAGATGATGGCTTATATCGAGAGCTTGCGAGTGGATGTCATTGAGCCAGATAGCGAGACTAGCGTGCTTTTTGGTAGAAATGCAGAGGCTGAGATGCTAAATCAAAAGAGGCTTCTTGCACTTAATGCACCACTTGAAATTTCAAACTCGGACGTGCTTGTTATGGATGAAAATTTAGACAAAAAAGAGTTTGAAAAGTGGGCAAATACGCTAAATATCTCGCGAAATTTGGAGATGAAGATAGGCGCAAAAATCATCTTTACTTCAAATAAATGGGGCGAATACTACAACGGCGAGCAGGGCAAGATCATGCAAATTTTAAAAGAAAATGGCGCCATTTCAAGTGTGATCGTGCAAAAAGATAGTGGCGAGATCTGCGAGATAGAAAAGTGCGCTTATAACTTTTGTGCGCTAAATTTAAACGAAGACGAGATCGAGGAGAATGTGCAAGCTTCGCTTTATCAGTTTCCATTTAAGCTAGCCTATGCGCTAACTATCCACAAGTCTCAAGGCATGAGTATAAACTCACTCATTTGCAACATCAACCACATTTTTGCCAAAGGACAGCTCTACGTCGCACTTTCTCGTGCGGTAAATCCTAAAAATTTAAAACTTTTTTATGATAAGAAAAGTGATTTTAGGCAGCATTTAAGAAAAGTGGTTAAAATTGACGACGAAGTTAAGAAATTTTACCAAGAAAACGTATTTTTGCATATTAAGGAGAGTTTATGAAAAAGCTACTTTTAAGCCTTGTTTTTGGCGTTTTTGCATTTGCAGATGTGCTAAAAGTGAGTGACTTTCAAACAGATATCTACTCAAAAGCTGGACAAAATTTAACAAAAAAGATAAGCATGAACCTTGAAGTTGTCGGACGTGACGTGGAGGAGAACGAAGCATACGTGCTTGACGCGCTAAACGTCGTTGTTGGTAGCTTTTACGTGGAGGATATCCTCACCTCAATGGGAAAAGAGAAATTTAAAGAGCTCTTTATGAAATATGCAGCCAAAAAACACTCGCTTGACATCGATGACGTGCTTATTTTAAATATCAAAGTGATAAATAATCTAGAGCTAAGCGAGATCATAAAAGCGATAAAAAGCCAAAATTTATGCTCTGATCCAAGCGTAAATGAAGATGTGATGACAAAGCCAGAAAAGAAGAAAAAAGGCAACGAGATCATCATCTCGCCCGATCCAAATGACGTGGTGCAAAAGCCGATCGATTTAAATAATGTGCAAGAATTTGGAAAAGACTTCGGAGAGAAGTGAGTAAATTTGGCTAAAAGCTAGCCAAATTTATTGATTTACGATGTCGTAACCTTGTGGGATGACTGGTGTTAGCGTCTCTTTTGGGATAAGCGCGTCTTTTACTGGGTTGCTTAGAGTGATTTTTATCTTATTTGAGAGCTTGTCTTTATAGTCAATCGTCGTTGGAAGCGTATTTTTGATCGTTATAAAGTACTCAACTCCGTCATATATCGCCTTATAAAGTGTCGGCTGAATTTGCTCTGCGTGAGCCAAAACCTGCGTCAAATTTGGCGTGTCATCTAATCTTGAAATGATGGCTTGCTCAAGCTCATCTTCGATCACGACCACCTTGTCTTTGTCGAAATAAATCCTCTTTGGTGTTGGGCTTTCATATATCCAAAGCGCGGTGTTGTCGCTTTTAGCGTAAAATCTACCCTTATAATTTACACTTTTGCCCTCGCTAAAGACAGTTTGTGTAAAGTCACTTTGCAGGCTTTTAAAATTTAAGCCAGAGCCAAATGAGCAAACTGCAACGAGAGAAGCTATCAAAAATTTTCTCATTTTTTATCCTTTTTTGGCGTATTCTAGCCCAGTTTAATTAAATAAATAGTTAAACTATGCTAAGATCCAAAGTTTAAAAATTTAGGAAGGTAAAATAATGATTTCATCGGTATTTAGAAAGATTTTTGGCACGAAAAACGATAGAGAAGTCAAAAAATATATAAAACGTGTGGCGCAGATAAATGCGCTAGAGCCAACTTATGAGAAGATGAGCGATGATGAGCTTAAGATTAAATTTAACGAGCTTAAAGCCCAAGTTGTCGAAGAAAAAGTCGCTTTAGATCAAATTTTAAATGATGTTTTTGCGATCGTTAGAGAGGCTAGCAAAAGGGTGCTTAAGATGCGCCATTTTGACGTGCAGCTAATCGGTGGTATGGTGCTAAACGAGGGCAGGATCGCTGAGATGAAGACAGGCGAGGGTAAGACTTTGGTTGCGACTTTGCCAGTTATCTTAAATGCGATGAGTGGCAACGGCGTGCATGTAGTTACCGTAAATGACTACCTTGCAAAGCGTGACGCGACGCAAATGGGCGAGCTTTATAACTTTTTAGGCTTAAGCGTAGATGTGATACTAAGTGGCGGATATGACGATGAAGTAAGACAAGCTGCCTATAACGCTGACATAACATACGGCACAAACTCAGAATTTGGCTTTGACTATTTGCGTGATAATATGAAATTTGAAGCTAGCCAAAAGGTGCAAAGAGGCCATAACTTCGTCATCGTGGACGAGGTCGATAGTATCTTGATAGATGAGGCTAGAACGCCACTTATCATCTCTGGTCCAACAAACCGCACGCTTGATGGCTATATAAGAGCCGATCAAGTCGCAAAACAGCTTACCAGAGGCACTCCAGCCGATCCAAACGTGCCAGGCTCAAAGCCAACGGGGGACTTTATAGTAGATGAAAAAAATAGAACAATAATGATCACAGAGGCTGGCATAAGCAAGGCTGAAAAGCTCTTTGGTGTTGAAAATTTATACAACCTTGAAAATGCTGTGCTAAGCCACCACTTAGATCAAGCTCTAAAGGCGCACAATCTCTTTGAAAAAGACGTTCATTATGTCGTAAAAGATGGCGAGGTTGTCATCGTTGATGAATTTACAGGACGTCTAAGCGAGGGCAGGCGCTTTAGCGAGGGGCTTCACCAAGCGCTTGAGGCAAAAGAGGGCGTGAAAATCCAAGAAGAGAGTCAAACGCTTGCCGATACAACATACCAAAACTACTTTAGGATGTATAAAAAACTTGCAGGTATGACTGGTACAGCTCAGACAGAGGCTACTGAGTTTTCTCAAATTTACAACCTTGAAGTTATCTCGATCCCAACAAACGTGCCAGTTAAGAGGATCGATCAAAACGATCTTATCTATAAAACTCAAAACGAGAAATTTAAAGCTGTCATCGACGAGATTAAAAAGGCTCATGAAAAAGGTCAGCCAGTGCTTGTGGGAACTGCAAGTATCGAGCGCAGTGAGGTGCTTCACGAGATGCTTAAAAAAGCTGGCATCCCACACTCTGTGCTAAATGCTAAAAACCACGAAAAAGAGGCCGAGATCATCGCACAAGCTGGTGTAAAAGGTGCTGTGACTATCGCTACAAACATGGCTGGACGTGGTGTTGATATTAGGATAAATGACGAGGTAAGAGACCTTGGCGGCTTATATATCATCGGCACCGAAAGGCACGAAAGTAGAAGGATAGATAATCAGCTGCGTGGCCGTGCTGGCCGTCAGGGTGACCCTGGTATGAGTAGATTTTACCTAAGCTTAGAGGATAATCTTTTAAGAATTTTTGGTAGCGACCGCATAAAAGCGATCATGGATAGGCTTGGTATCGACGAGGGCGAAAGCATCGAGAGCCGCATGGTAACAAGGGCTGTTGAAAACGCTCAAAAGAAGGTCGAGAGCTTGCACTTTGAGGCCAGAAAGCACTTGCTTGAGTATGACGACGTGGCAAATGAGCAAAGAAAGACTATCTATAAATACCGCGACGAGCTACTTGATAAAAATTACGATATGAGCGAAAAGATAGCTCAAAATAGAGTTGAATACGCTACAAATTTACTTGATACGGCTGAAATTTTCCATGGTGGCTTGAAAGATGACTATGACATTAAAAATTTATGCTCTATTGTCCTTGCAGACTGTGGCGAAGAGATCGACGAGAGCGAGCTAAAAGGGCTAGAGTATAACGAACTAGTAGAAAAAATAGCGCAAATTTTAGAGGCTAGATATAACGAAAAGATGAGCGTGCTAAATGAAGAGCAAAGAAAAGATATAGAGAAAATTTTATACCTTCAAGTGCTTGATAATGCGTGGAGAGAGCACCTTTATCAGATGGATATCCTAAAAACTGGTATAGGTCTAAGAGGGTATAACCAAAAAGATCCGCTAGTTGAATATAAAAAAGAGAGCTACAACCTCTTTATGGAGCTAGTTGGCAGACTAAAAACTGAGAGCGTTAAAACGCTTCAAATCGTTAGATTTAAGAGCCGTGAGGAGCAAGAAGAGCAAGCTAGGATGATGCTTGAAGCTAGTCAAAATGCTGAAAATGAGCCTCTAAACTATAGCAACCAAGGCGAAGATGAAAATTTTACGCCAGAAAAAAAGATACCAAGAAACGCTCCATGCCCTTGCGGAAGCGGTAAAAAATATAAAGATTGCCACGGCAAAAGTGGCCCTAAAAAAGGCATATTTGCTTAAAATTTCTACTTTTAAGGCGCCAAGCGCCTTAATCTTTTAAAGGCTATTTGATGACAAGCTTACCAAAGTACCTACTTTTTAAATATTTAAGATTTGATAAAACTCAGCCATTTATCGCTCTAAGCGCCTTGCTCGCCTTTCTTGGTGTTAGCATCGGACTTATGGTTTTAATAGTTGCGATGGCTATTATGAACGGATTTGATAAAGAATTTGAGCGCAAACTTTTTACGATGAACTACCCCATCACCGTTCAAAGTGCCTTTAAAGGATCGATCGATGATGGCTTTGTAGATGAGCTAAAGGATAAATTTAGCGACCTTAAATTTAGTCCATATATCAGCACGCAGGTCATTTACCGCTCGGCAAATGCGCTTGAAGGCGGGCTAATTTATGGCGTAAATTTTAAAGATGAAAAGCAGATAAACTCTGTCGTAAATGAAGCTTTAAAAGATAAAGAGCTAGAGGGCTTTGAGATACTTGTGGGAAGCGGCATAACGAGCGAGTTTAGACTAAGAGATGATGAAAAACTAACGCTTATCTTTACAAAGGCTGATCCTGCTGGCTTTTCACTAACGCCAAAGATGAAGCGCTTTGACATCGGCGGCTCATTTACATCTGGGCTCATCGCCTACGATAAGGCGTTTTCATATACTTCAGTTGATGCTTTGAGAAAAATTTTGGACTATCCAAAGGGCGTTTATGATGGAATTCACATCTTTTCAAGCAAGCCATTTGATGATATAAAAAGGGTGCGCGAGGGGCTTCCAGCAGGCACGGTTGCCATAGGCTGGTGGGAGCAAAATGGCAACTTTTTCTCAGCGCTTGCACTTGAAAAAAGAGCACTTTTTATAGTTTTGATGCTTATTATCCTTGTGGCGTCGCTAAATATAATAAGCTCTCTACTAATGACTGTGATGAACCGCAGGCAAGAGATCGCCTTGCTTCTAGCACTTGGAGCTAGCAAAGGCGAGATAAAAAGAAGCTTCTTTTATCAAGGGCTAGTTATCGGCGGAGGCGGCATTATATTTGGCTTAGTGCTTGGCTTTTTGGGGCTATTTCTACTTGGAAATTTCAACATCATAGACCTGCCAGCTGATGTCTATGGCTCAAGCAAACTACCGCTTGAACTCTCAACTATCGATCTTGTGCTTATCGTAGTTGGAGCTGTGTTTATCGTGGCTATCTCTTCATTTTATCCAGCCAAAAAAGCAACCCAGATAAATGTCCTTCAAACTTTGAGAAATGAGTAATTGTAAAGTCAAATTTAAAATGCAGTGATAACTCAAATTTAAATGCTAAATTTGAGTTATTATCTTTTTTATAAAATTTAGTATTTATATAGGTAGTGATAAATTTACGCTCTTACGTCGTGGTCGATCTTGCACTGAAGAGCTTCGTGAACAAGGGTTTTTGCCATGACGCGCTCTTCGCTTATTAGGTGGAAATTTGCACCTAGCTCACCAAAGATATCTTTGTTGCCCTCGCCGTTTGCTTTGATGATCGTTTGGATATTTGCTCCGTAGTCTTTGATCTTTTGTGCGATGAGCTCAACTCTTTGCTCGTTGTTAACTGTTATGATAACGGCTGCTGCGTCGTTTAGGCAGGCATTTTCAAGAGTGTCGCTTTGGAGCACGTTTCCTAAAAATACATTTTCCCCGCGGCTCCTACCAAGCTCGACTAGGCTGATGTCGTTATCAAGCACTAGATATAAAAGCTTTGTCTCTTTTAGCCTTAAAACGACCTCTTGGCCAAGTCTGTCGTAGCCAAAGACTACGATGTGATTTTTTAGTTTTTGTGGCTTTAAGGTCTCGTTTGACTCGACTACCACCTCGCGCTCGACAAGATCAGCTATGACGTCAAGCTTTTTAAGTATAAAAGGTGTTGCAAACATAGATATAACAGTGGCTGCGATGAAAATTTGAGCTGTTTGAACGTCAAGCAGGTTTCTAGTAGTCATCAGACCAAAGACAGCCAGTGCAAATTCGCCGATCTGACAGACGCTAAGTGCTGTCTTAGCAGCTACTCTGCGTTTTAAATAGATATTTAAAATGGCAAAAACAACGATGGCTTTTACGACCATTATGCTAAAGACTAGACCTAGAACTAACCAGATATTTGAAAGCACGACTACAAAATTTATCTGCATACCAACAGTTATAAAAAATAGTCCAAGCAGCAGATCTCTAAAAGGTATAAGATCGACCTCTATTTGGTGCTTATACTGCGTTTCCGCCATCATCATACCAGCTAAGAATGCACCAAGAGAGTATGAAAAGCCAAAGAAGTGAGCTAGCGTGCTGGCGCCAACTACTAGAAAGAGGATCGTTGCGATGAAGACCTCTTGAGAGTTTGTCTGAACGACTTTGTAAAATATCCAGTTGATGACATATTTGCCGAGTAAAAATAGCACGACTATAAGGATCGCAGCACTAGTAAATGTCTTTAGTAAAAGCTCATTTATCGAGGCATCTTGCGAGCTAAACATATCTATCATAAGCAAGATCGGGATGACGGCGATATCTTGAAATAGCAAAATTCCAAGTGCCTTTCTACCATAAATTTTACTCACATCGCCGTTGTCATTTAGCGTTTTTAGCACGATCGCAGTTGATGATAGCGCAAAGGCAAGACCTGCGATAAGCGCTGTCTCGTCCTTTAGATGAAGCGCGTAGTAAAGCATCACACCCATCACAAAGCCGCTTAAGCAAACTTGCAGACCGCCATTTAGAAAGACCTCTTTTTTCATGCTCATCAGGTGCTTAAAGCTAAACTCAAGTCCGATCGTAAACATCAAAAATGCGATACCAAATTCCGCTATATGAGAAATTTCATCGTTGCTTTTTAGGTTAAAAAATTCTGATATAAGCGTGCCGGTTACGATGTAGCCGATGATGGTTGGTATCTGAAATTTCTTAAAAATGACATTTAACGCGACTGAGATCGCAGCGACAAGCAAGAAGCCTTCTAAAATTTGTTCCATATATTATTTTTTGCCTTCGTAAAATACAAGATCAAAGCTACTTTTCCTCTTTACTAGCGATCTTTTGGTACTAGTTTGACTGGTAGCTTCGTGTAATTTTTTATTTAAATCATCAATAGTTGCTTCTAAATCGTCAATTTTCTCTTTTAACTGAAGTATCACATCAACACCTGCTAAATTTACGCCAAGCTCACGGGTCAAATTTAGTATCGTTTTGACGCGATCAACGTCTTTTTGAGAGTAGAGCCTCATCTTGCCATCTGTTCTTGAGGGTTCAACTAGTCCCTCTCTTTCGTATTGTCTTAAAGTTTGTGGATGTATGCTTAAAACCTTTGCTACAACGCTTATTAAAAAAAGTGGTTCTTCGTAATTTTGCATTTTTTACTCCGGTAATTTTTCTTTTAACTCTTTTACTAAGCCCTCGTCAAGCTCACTGATATTTGGAAGTTTTACCCTAGCTTTTAAGTAAAGATCGCCATAAATTCCACTCTTTCTATTTTGCACGCCGTATCCTTTCAAGCGGATCTTCGTGCCTGTTTTTGAGTTTTCAGCGATCTTTATCGTGACATCTTTTTTATATGTATGCACATTTATCTTACCGCCAAAGAGCATAGTTTTTAGTGGAATTTCTACATCTTTATATAGATCATCGCCAACTCTTTCGTACTCGTCACTTGGCTCAACACTAATGGCAAGTATTAGATCGCCAGTTTGACCGCCAGCACTCTTGCCTTTGCCTTTTATGCGAAGTTTTTCGCCGCCCTCTATGCCGCTTGGGATCTTTATCTTGATGCTTTCGCCATTAAAATTTATCTTATGTTCGCCGCCAGTTACAGCCACGTCAAATGGTATAGAAATTTTGGCATTTACGTCTAGATCAGCTCCGCCAAAGCCAAATCCACCTCCACCAAAGCCTTCAAATCCTTCAAAACCTCCGCCAAAGCCACCGCTAAATTTAGCGCCGCCCCCACCAAATCCGCCTGAGAAGATATTTTTCAAGATATCGTTTAGATCGCCCATATCGGCTGAACCTCTGGCAAAGTCATGGAAATTTTGACCGCCAAACATATTATCGCCGTATTGATCATACTGGGCACGTTTTTTCTCGTCACTTAAAATTTCATAAGCAGCGTTTATCTCTTTAAATTTATCCTCTGCTCCAGGGTCTTTGTTGATGTCTGGGTGGTACTTTCTAGCAAGTTTTCTATAAGCTTTTTTTATCTCGTCGCTTGATGCGCCTTTTGAAACTCCTAAAGTTTCATATAAGCTTTCGCTCATATATTCTCCTTATGTTTTTTGACACGGATTATATCACAAAACTTTAGTCTATGCAAGTCAAGTTTATTTTTATTTACAAAGGAGAAAAAAGCGTTAAGTTTTTATTTTTAAGCTCTATTTATAATTTCAAAAAATTTTCAATTTAAAGGAAAAAAATGAAAAAATTTATGCTAATTTCATTAGCAGCAGCTTCTTTGCTAATGGGAGCTGATATTAAATTTAACGAAGCAAACCAAGATGTAACTAGAGTTTCGCCGTTAAGCGATAAAAATAGTGTACTCTCATACTATGACTCTATCGCTCAGGCAAAACTTTCAGTTGTAAATATCTCAACTACAAAAACAGTAAGCAACGCTGGCATCGAACAGATGTTTAATGACCCGTTTTTTAATGAATTTTTTGGATTTAACTTTGCAAAACCAAAAGAGAAAGAAAAGACAACCTCTCTTGGCTCTGGCGTTATCATCTCAAATGACGGCTACATCGTTACAAACAACCACGTCATCGAAGATAGCGACCAGATCGTTGTGACCTTGGCAAAGGGTGGCAAGGAGTATAAAGCGAAGCTAATAGGTAGCGATCCAAAGACCGATCTAGCTGTTATAAAGATAGAGGCAAACGGGCTAAATGCGATAACATTTGCCGACTCATCAAAGCTGCTTGATGCGGACGTAGTCTTTGCCATAGGCAATCCTTTTGGCGTAGGCGAGAGCATCACTCAAGGCATCGTCTCAGGGCTAAATAAAGATGATATCGGACTTAATCAATATGAAAATTTCATCCAAACAGACGCCTCTATAAACCCTGGTAACTCAGGTGGTGCTTTGGTTGATAGTAGGGGCTATTTAGTCGGTATAAACTCAGCCATACTTTCAAAAAGTGGTGGCAACAACGGCATAGGCTTTGCCATACCATCAAATATGGTAAAAGATATCGCTAAAAAGCTGATAGCTGACGGCAAGATCGAGCGTGGATTTATCGGCGTAACGATAGCAAATTTAACCGATGAGCAAAAAGAGCTTTATACAAATAAAGAGGGTGCGCTAATAAGCGGCGTAGAGCAGGGCATGCCAGCAGATGAAGCAGGGCTAAAAAGAGGCGACTTGGTTATTTCAGCAAACGGCAAAGCTATCAAAAACGCAAATGATCTTAAAAATTTCATCGGCTCACTAACTCCAAATAGCAGCGTTGATATAACTTACGAGCGATCAAATAAAGTTATGAATACAAAAATCAAACTTGTAAATATGGATCACAACGCAAAAGATGCGACAAAAAGCGTCATCATAGAAGGTCTTAGCGTTAGTAATCTAAGTGATGAGATAAGATTTAAATATAAGATCAGCCCAGATACTCAAGGCGTGCTTGTAACTGACGTAAAATCTGGCTCAAAAGCTGAAGACTTTGGCTTTGAAAGAGGCGATGTGATCGTTCAAGTTGGCGAAGAGAGCATAAAAGATATTCAAACATTTGCAAGCACTGTTAAAAATGCAAAAGGCAAAAAGACGCTAGTGTGGATAAACCGCGGTGGCATCATGCAAGGCCTTGTTATAAAATAACCACTTAAGAGCTGAAATTTCAGCTCTTAACTCTTTTAAATTTTTAAAACCTTTATCTGCTATAATCCTTAAAAATAAATTTACATCAGGAAAGATCATGACTAGAATTTTAATGATAGAAGATGATATGGAGCTTGCTGAAATTTTAACTGAATACCTAGAAAACTACGACATAAAAGTAACGACGGCCGAGGAGCCATATATCGGACTATCTACTTTAAACACAAGCGAATTTGACCTAGTTATCCTTGATCTTACGCTCCCTGGCATGGACGGACTAGAGGTGTGCAAAGAGATAAGAAAAAAGCACAACATCCCTATAATCATCTCAAGCGCAAGGCACGATATAACGGACAAAGTAAATGCCCTAGATAACGGCGCGGATGATTATTTGCCAAAGCCTTATGACCCACAAGAGCTTCTAGCTCGCATAAAAAGCCATCTAAGAAGGCAGAGCATAGCCCCTGCAAATGAGGCAAGAAATTTAAACAAAGACTTAGTTTTAAAAGAATTTGAACGGGAAATTTTATTTAAAGGCAGCGTGCTAAATTTAACCGCAGCGGAGTATGACATCTTAAAATATCTGCTTCAAAAAGAGGGTGGGGCGGTCACTAGAGAGGAGCTCATCTACAACTGCGAGAGCATAAATGAAGATAGCTCAAACAAAAGTATCGACGTCATCATCGGCAGAATTCGCCAAAAACTAAATGAAAATCCAAAAGAGCCAAAATACATCCACGCTATCCGCGGCATCGGCTACAAGTTGGTCCTTTGATGCCAAGATCATCTATATTTATCACGATAACATTTATCTTTGGACTTGCGCTTGTTTCGATATTTCTAGCCTTTTTGTGGCTCATGGGTTTTGATAAACAAAACTACACAAGAGAGCTAAATAACAAATACTCAAACGTCGCTAGGACAAATTTACTCTACATGGGTGGCATCATAAATAAAGCTCAGTATGACCGCCAGCTCTCAAACATCGACATGCCAGAGATCACAGCTAAAAACGAAAAAGAAGAAATTTTAAAAAATGCAGCCGTTTTAGAAGAAATTTCAAGCGATCTAGGATCTAGTGCGATCTTGCTTTACGACAAGCATCACTACCTAAAGATCGAGCATTTAGACGAGCTAAAACTGCTTATGGATAAGGAATTTCAGCCATATAGATATGAGGTGATAAAGGCTGTATTTGCCGTAGTTGCGGTCATTTTGCTGGCTGCTTATATATTTGTCATCTATAAGATAAAGCCGCTTAGAAAGCTAAAGCGTCAGATCGTTAAATTTGCAAATGGCGAGCTAAACGGCGTGCAAAATGTCGGCAACGGCAAGGATGAAATTTCTGAGGTTTCAGAGGCATTTTATGAGGCTGTTTGTCAGATCAAAGCACTAAATGACTCAAGGCATCTTTTCTTAAGAAATATCATGCACGAGCTAAAAACGCCTATCACAAAGGGGCTGATCGCCGCTCAAATGATAGAAAAAAGCAAAAATCAAGAGAGGCTCATCTCAGTTTTTCACAAGCTTGAAAATTTGATAAACGAGCTTGCTGCGATCGAGCAGATCACTTCAAAAATAGGCCTAACAAATAAGACGCCTTGCCTTATGAGAGACCTTATCGACGAGGCGATAGATATAGCGATGATTGAAAAAGAGCACGTTGGTATCAGCGAGCTTGACGAGGTTAGGGTGATGGTTGATTTTAAGCTATTTTCAGTCGCTATAAAAAATATGATAGATAATGGCATAAAGTATTCAACCGATAAGCACGTAAATATCATGGTTAGCAAAGATCATATGAAATTTATAACTCAAGGCGAGAAGCTAAAAAACGACCTTGACTTTTACATCCAGCCATTTATCAAAGGCGAGGATGCGCAAAAGAGCTTTGGTCTAGGTTTATATATAGTTAGCAATATCCTTGAGGCTCATGGGCTAAAATTTGGCTACGAATACAAAAACGGAATGAATGTCTTTGTTTTTGAGAATTTACAAGATATAATAGCGGCTTAAAATAAAAACCGTAAATAAAGGGAGTGAAAAAAATGGCGGCAAAAATCTTCTCAGCAGTTGATCTTTTATCAATAATCGATCTTGAGATAGCAATAATCAAACGCTACAAAAACGTAAAGGACTATGCGAAAAATTTATCTTTGATATATTTTTCTTTACCAAACAGCAAAGAGTACGGCGAAATTTTTGAGAAAATTTTAAGACAAACTGACGTCGTTATAAGAGAAAATGAGCACTATGTAGTCGTGCTTCACGGCACAAACGAGAGAGGCGCTAGCGAGCTACTAACTGGCATACAGGAGTTTTTAAACGCTGAGCCAGTCGATCTTGTAGTAAGCTATCCAAGAGACGGCAAAGACGCTAAAGAGCTTACTATCAAGCTACAAGACGAGATCAAGGATAACTACGGCGTTTTACTAGAAATGCTAGTAAATAACGACAAATTTGAAGTTTTTGAAGACATCGTTTGATCTAAATTTGGAGGATGATTGGAAAATTTACTACTATTTTTTGCAGTTTTACTGATAGCTAGCATTTTATTTAGCAAAATCTCTGATAAATTTGGAATTCCTTCCTTAATAATATTTCTAGGTGTCGGCATGCTAGCAGGCTCAGACGGCCTATTGGGTGTAAATTTTGACGATCAGGTGGTTGCTCAAAATGTCGGCATGCTAGCACTTATCTTTATACTCTACGCTGGCGGGCTTGACACTGACTTTGCAGCGATAAAGCCAGTCTTTGGCAGAGGTCTAACCCTAGCCACACTTGGTGTTTTTCTAACAGCGCTTGCGATCGCTACAGTTGCAAAATATCTGCTTGATTTTACATGGGCAGAGGCCTTTTTGCTAGGCTCTATCATCTCATCAACCGACGCAGCAGCAGTCTTTGCCATACTAAGAGCGAAGAAAATTTCACTAAAAAATGGCATAGCACCGCTTCTTGAACTTGAATCTGGCTCAAACGATCCGATGGCGATATTTTTAACTATGACGATCATTCAGATGATCTCACTAAATAGCACTCCAAGTGCGTCAGAGTGGGCAATTACACTGGTTAAGCAGTTTGGCATAGGTATTGCTATGGGCTATTTATTTGGCGTTGCTTTGCCGGCCATTTTTAATAGACTTCGCCTAAAGAACTGGGGACTTTATCCAGTTTTTTCTATCGCTTGGATACTACTTTTGTATACGCTTTGTTTCAAGACCGGCGGAAACGGCTATCTGGCTGTTTATATAGCGGGAATTTTTATAAATAAAAAAGAGTTTTCACACAAGAAAAATTTGATCGGCTTTCACGACGGTATCGCTTGGACGATGCAGATAGTGGTCTTTTTGACGCTTGGTCTTTTGGTAAATCCCTCACAACTTCCTGCAACTGCGCTGTTAGCGCTTATTTTGGCATTATGGCTTATGCTTATTGCTAGGCCGCTTGGCGTTTTTGCCTCGCTTGCCTTTTCAAAATTTAAGATAAATGAGCAAATTTTCATCTCATGGGTTGGGCTAAGAGGCGTCGTGCCTATCGTGCTTGCGACCTATGTTTATGTAGATGGTATTCCGGATTCGGATATGATTTTTAACATTATATTTTTCATGGTTTTGATCTCCATTTTGATGCAGGGCATGTCGATCGGCTTTGCGGCTGATAAATTTAAGGTTAAAGAGAGTGAGCAAGAGGATGTTAAGGCAGTAGAAAACTCGCCGATCCTTACCTACACGCTTCGCCAGCACACCATCCACCATGGCTCAAAACTAATTGGCAAAGATTTGGCTCAGCTTGAGCTACCAAGTGAGTTTTTGATCCTGCTTGTAAAGCGCAAAAACGAATATCTAAAACCAACTGGCTCGACCATCTTTGAAGAAAACGACCTACTTTTGGTGCAATGCGAAAACCAAGTGCTCTACCAAGATACGGTTAAGTATTTGACTTCTTGAAAGTAAATTTGAAAAATTTATTTAGTTTTTAGCCACCTCTTTTTTGTAAATTTTAAAATTCCATTTACTCGCAAGAGTTGGCTACTAAAATTTAGCTTCGCTTATCGCTTAGCTCAAATTTTAGAGCCGAAATTACTCGTTCATGAAATTTAAAATTTGCTAGAGTTTTTAGCCGCATGCGGCACGATAGTGCTTATCGCATGCACTTCTAACGTGCGAGGGGTTTAGGGGATTTAAAAAGGGGGATAAGGGGACGGCCTCGTAACTCGAGTCCCCTTGTCTCCCTTTTGAATAAAAGAGTTTTTAAATTTAAGGTCTGTATTTTTAAAAATAGAAATTTACTATCGCGCAAATTTCAAAATTCTACTCACCCCTAAGAATTGACTACTAAAATTTAGCTTCGCTTACCGCTTAGCTCAAATTTTAGAGCCGAAAACAAATCCGTTCAGTCTCATTTTATTTTGCTTTTTATAAAATCACCAAAACACTAGCAAAATGGGAGGCAAAATGCTTGATAGTATCATCCTTGCGGTCTTGGTATATTTTGCAACATTCTTATTTATGTTTTTTATACTCGCCTTTTTTGCATTTTGGTATATAAGCGTGCCGCTACTTGTCATCTATATCGTTATGAAATTTATAAGGCATGCAAAAGAGTGCGAGAGGATATGCGGCAAGCTTGAGTAAATTTTAAATTTCTAGCCCAAAATGAGCTAGAAAAATGAGCTAGAAATTTGTTTATTCTAAGGCTTGGGCTAGGTCGGCTATCAGATCCTCGGCGTTTTCAAGACCTATGCTAACTCTTATCAGCTCTTTTGTGATGCCAGCTTTTACAAGCTCTTCGCTGCTTAGCTGTTGGTGAGTTGTCGAGGCTGGGTGTGTGATGAGCGACTTTGTATCGCCGATATTTACCACGATCTTAAAGAGTTTTACGCGCTCTAGCATCCTTTTTGCACGCTCAAAGCTATCAGTCTCAAAGCAAAATAACCCGCTAGCCATGCCGTCTTTAAAGTATCTTTGTGCCTTTGCGTGATCTACGTTGTCAGCAAGCCCAGGATATGCCACGCTTTTTATATGCTTGTGTGATTTTAGAAATTTAGCCACTTTTAGAGCATTTTGCGAGTGTCTCTCAACTCTAACAGCGAGCGTTTCGAGCCCTTGTATGAGCTGCCAAGAGTTAAACGGAGATATCACAGCGCCGATGTCACGCACGATGGCAAGCCTCATTCTTAGCGTGTAGATATCAAAACGATCCGTCATATCGGCATATACGATGTCGTGATAGCTCGCATCTGGCACGTTAAAGTGCTCATATCTCTTGTTGCCTTTTAGTTTTTCGTTTAGGTGGTTTGCGCTGACGACCACGCCTGCTAGGCTAAGACCCTGACCGCTCATATATTTGCTAGCGCTATGCACGCAAACATCGACTCCGTGGCGAAGTGGCTGAAAGATGATAGGCGTTGGCACGGTGTTATCGGTGATGCTGATAATGCCATATTTGTTTGCGATTTCTACGATTTTCTCGATATTTGGGATAGAAATTTGCGGATTTGAAAGCGTTTCAAAAAATATAGCCCTAGTTTTTTCGTCTATCAAGCCCTCCAGATCATCAGCAGTGTCGCTGTCAAAAACTCTAGCCTCTATGCCAAATCTTTTTAGCGTGTGCGTAAAAAGCACTGTTGTGCCGCCATAAATTTTCTTAGCGATGATGATATTATCGCCTGCTTGGGCTAAATTTATGATGCTGTAAAACAAAGCTGACTGACCGCTTGCCGTCGCTATCGCAGCGGCTCCGCCCTCAAGTGCGGCGACCCTTTTTTCAAAGATATCTGTCGTTGGGTTGCTAAGTCTTGTGTAGATGTAGCCGTTATCTTTTAGATCAAACCTAGCAGCTGCTGTCTCGGCACTTCCAAAGTCATAAGCTGTGCTTTGAAAAATAGGCACAGCCATCGTGCCAAAGCCCTCGTTTGTATCGTAGCCTACGTGGATCGCAGCGGTTTCTTGCCTCATTTTTGCTCCTTGTTTAAGTAATTTTGGCGTAAATTATACATTAGCAAAGCCAAAATTTAGGGGATAAAATCAAATTTTGATATAATTTGCCAAAAAAAAGGAAAAATTTGAACCAAGTCACGGACAAATTTAAGCGTGTAAAATATCTTCGTGCGCTAGAAAAATTTGCAAAATCAGCGATAAACGGGCTAAAAAGAGATGACTTTGACGAGACTGAATTTCGCCAAAGAGTGGAGAAAAACGCGAAAGTCATCGAAAAAGTCGAAGCTGTCTATCTTGATCAGCCATACTCAAAGGCGCTAGAAAATTTTATAAATTTGCTTATCAAAAACGCCCAAAAAGAGGAGCTTTTAAAGGCGGCAAATCTACTTGATAAGCTAAAAAATCAAAAGACATATAAGAAAGAAAAACATAAAAATAAATTTAAGGATGAGGATTGAAAGTAGTTATTTTTGATATGGATGGCACGGTGATCGATAGTGGCGAGGCGATATATAAGACGGTAAATGAAGTAAGAGATGAGCTAAATTTGCCGCCACTTGAAAAAGAATTTATCATAAAAGCGATCAACGAGCCAGGTAGAAATTTGGCCCTTGAGTTTTACGGCATCGACACGCCAAGCAGGAGCTTAAAAGAGGGTTTTGAAGAGAAATTTAAGAAATTTTACGATGAGTGTGCGACTACCTATGATGGCGTAAAAGAGCTTTTGCAAAAGTGTAGAGATGCTCATTATAAGGTCGTTTTGGCAAGCAACGCACCGCACGATACGCTAGAGAAAATTTTAAAGAAAAATGAAATTTATGAGCTATTTGACGAGGTCATCGGCGCTAGCAAGGAGATACCGCAAAAGCCAGATCCTGCGATGCTTCACCTAGCTGTTAGTAAAACTAAAGCTAGCAAGGCGATCTTTGTAGGAGATAGCTTAAAAGACGAGCTAGCCGCTAAAAATGCAAATATGCCTTACGTGCAAGTTTGCTGGGGATTTGGCGAGGAGAGCAAACGTGCCACCTATAATGCTAAAAATGTCAGCGAGGCGTGGGAGATAATATTAAATTTTTAACTTAGTTTTAATTGGCTATAATCTTAAGAAATTTTCAAAGAAACAGCGATGATAGATATATTTGAGGGCAGTGCGAGAGATAAATTTTATGACATTTTGTTTAACGCAAATGCCGTTTTGGTTAAAAACGAGATAGATAAAATTTTTGAGAAATTTGTAGCTATGAGTGAGCTTTGCGAAAAGCATGGCGTTAGCGAAGATGAGATCAGAAATTTTATTTTCAGCGAACAAGATAAAATTTATAACGGAGTAAATGACCTGTATATCGAGCTTAGCGGAGAAATTTTAAGCCAAAATGAGTAGAATTTTTTCGCTTGCGGCCTTGCTAGCCGCTCTTCTTTTTGCAAAAGAGCCAAATTTTGACCCAAATTCGGTCCATACGTTTGAGCTTAAAAAAGATGAGTGGGCGAGGGTCTTTATAACCGAGAAAAAAACTCAAAAAGTTGAAACATTTGACTTTCGTTGGACGCTATTTGACAGCACAAATATCACTGTGCAAAGCTTTTTTAGGCGCTATCCAAGGCAGATGGTCTTTTCGCTAAGACAAGGACAAAACACCTACATGCAGCAAGTTTTGCCTGATTTTATGATGCCACCAAACGAGAGCGTGAGCCTTTATATATCATTTGTTGATTTTAAGGATAAAAAGGCGCATTTTAGGGTGGCGCTGCTGGATGAAAGCAAACGTGTGGATGTGGGTTTTAGAGATCCGCACGAGGATAAATAGAAGGATAAAAATGGATAAAATCGATGAAATAATGAGCAAATTTATAAACGAGCTTGGCTACAAAGAGGCGTTTGAGATGTTTTTAAAGATAAACTCAGGCAAGAAGCTGCGCTCAAAACTTCTATTAAAAATCGCAGGTGAGAGTGAAATTTCACTTAAACTTTGCGCTATCATCGAGCTCATCCACCTCGCAAGCTTGCTACACGACGACGTCATAGACGAGGCAAATATAAGACGCGGCAAGCCAAGCATAAACGCGCTTTTTGGCAGTAAAAACTCAGTCATGCTGGGTGACATTCTCTACTCAAAGGCTTATTTTGAGCTTACAAAATTTGACCCAAGCATCGCAGCTGTCATCTCAGATGCGGTCAGTAAGCTAAGCATCGGTGAGATGATGGATGTTAAAATGGCTGAAAATTTTAATGAAAACGAGCAAGAATATCTAAAGATGATTTATTATAAAACAGCTGTTTTGATAGAAGCTACGGCTATTTGTGGGGCAAAGCTAGCTGGCAAAGATAGTGAGAAATTTGGACTTTATGGCAAAAATTTAGGTCTTGCATTTCAGATAGTTGATGATATCTTAGACATAACTCAAGATGAAAAAACGCTTGGCAAACCAGCGCTTAACGACTTTGTCGAGGGCAAAACGACACTTCCTTACATATATCTTTATAAGAGCCTAGATGAGGCTGGCAAAACAAAGCTTAGATCGCTTTGGGCAAAGAAGCTTGACGCGGACGAAATTTTGTGGCTAAAAGAAAATTTTGATAAAACTAGCTCGGTTGGCAAAGCCATAAACGAAGCCAAAAGGCTTGGAAATGAAGCGATAGAAGCGATAAAAGAGTATAAAAACGCCGAGCTTGAAGGGATTATAAAAAGCATGATAGATAGGGAATTTTGATGCACTATTTAGACATAAGTTTTACATATAAAAATACTGATATTTCGGTCAGAGAAAAGCTTGCATTTGATAGTGACGAGAAAAAAGAGCAAATTTTAAAGCTGATAAACTCAAACAAAAACATAAAAGAAAGCATGGTGCTAAACACCTGCAACCGCGTCGAGATCATAGCTAGCGTGGAGGATGTAAAGGCTGCCACTGCTCATATCATCAGGTGTATGTCGATATTTTCAGGCGTTTTTGAAGATGAGCTTTATGAGAGAGCTGACATCTACGAAAACAGCGGTGCCGCCCACCACTTATTTGCTGTGGCAAGCTCGCTTGATAGCCTAGTCGTTGGCGAAACGCAGATAGTTGGCCAGCTAAAAAATGCCTTTAAATTTGCTTATGACAACAACTCATGTGGCGAAGATATCAGTAAGATCATCCACTACGCATGTAAGTGCGCTGCCAAGGTTAGAAACGAAACTCAAATTTCTAAAAACCCAATCTCTGTTTCAAGCGTCGCCGTAGCAAAAGCAAAAGAAATTTTTGGCACGCTTGAGGGCAAAACGGCTATCGTCGTGGGCGCTGGCGAGATGGGCGAGCTAGCAGCAAAGCACCTCATATCAAGCGGCGCAGAGGTCATCATCATAAACAGAAGCTCTGAGCGCGTCGAGCAGCTAGTTGATAGTCTAGGAGATAACGCGAGCTGGGATAGTATTTTGAAGTTAAAAGAGTATGTAAATAACTACGACCTTATATTTTCAAGCACCGCAGCCCCGCACGCCATCATCACAGGCGAGATCATCGAGCCAAAAGAATTTCACAGATACTTTTTTGATATCGCCGTGCCAAGAGATATCGATCTTTTAAACACAGAGCTTATCAGCGTCTATACGGTCGATAGTTTGGAGGAGATCGTGCGTAAAAATTTAGCCCTTAGAGAGGAGCAGGCGCAAAAAGCCTACTCGATCGTTGGTCAAGATACGAGCGAGTTTTTAAAGACTTTAAAAGAAGATATGAGCGTGCCTCTTATAAAATCAATCCGCAAACAGGCTGAAATTTGCGCTAAAAATGAGTTAGAAAAGGCGATAAAAAAGGGCTATTTAAAGCATAGCGATTACGATGAGGCACAAAAGCTCATCCATCAGGTCTTTAAAGCCTTTTTGCACCAGCCAACAATGAAGCTAAAAGGGCTTGCAGACGAGGAGAGAGCGAGCGAGCTTTCAAACGGAGTTAAATTTTTATTTGACATAAAAGATGAACAAAATTTTCAAGCAGGAGATATAGATGAAATTTAGTAAATTTTACGCCCCAACGACCAAAGAAGCGCCAAAAGATGCATCTTTACCAAGCCATCAGTTTTTGATAAGAGGTGGCTTTGTCGAACAGATCGGCTCTGGGCTTTACAACTATCTGCCGCTTGGAAAGATCATGCACGATAAAATTTCACGCGTGGTAAAAGAGGAGATGAACGAGGCTGGCGCGCTGGAGGTTAGCTTTAGCGTGGTCACTTCAGGCGAGCTTTGGAAGCAAAGTGGTCGCTACAATGTCTTTGGCAAGGAGCTTTTGCGCTTTAAAGATAGAAAGGATAATGACTTTGTTATAAGCCCGACAAACGAAGAGGCAGCCGTTGCTTTGGTGCGTGGCAAGGTGACTAGCTATAAGCAGCTACCGCTAAATTTATACCAGATAAACACCAAATTTCGTGACGAGGCAAGACCACGATTTGGCTTACTAAGAGGTCGCGAATTTACGATGAAAGATGGCTATAGCTTTCACTCGAGCAAAGAGGATCTTAAGCGTGAGTTTGACCTTATGGAGGCAACTTATAGTAAGATTTTTACCCGCTTGGGGCTAAATTTTAGAGCTGTTGAGGCTGATAGCGGAGCCATAGGAGGAAGTGGCAGTAAAGAATTTATGGTGCTTGCAAGTAACGGCGAGGATGACATACTTTGCTGTGAGGCTTGCAGATACGCTGCAAACGTCGAGGCTGCAAGGCGCAAGCCAAGAGTTAGCGAGGCTGAGGCGCCAGAGGCGGACGCGGCTAAATTTCTAACGCCAAATGCAAAAACTATAAAAGATGTGGCGGAGTTTTTCAAAGTTAGCGAGTTTTACTGCATAAAAGCTGTTATGAAAAAGGCGATCTATGAGGACAAAGAGGAGGTTGTGGTCTTTTTCGTAAGGGGCGATGATGAGCTTCAAGAGACAAAGGCGCAAAACGCTTGCAAGGCGCTAGAGCTTGTCGATGCTAGCGAGGCTGACGTGGCTAAAGCTGGGCTTGTGGCTGGTTTTTGCGGGCCAGTTGGGCTAAAGGATGTTAAATTTTTCATAGATAACGAGCTAAAAGGCGCAAATAACATGATATGTGGCGCTAACGAAAAAGACTATCACTTTGTTGGCGTTAGTGTTAGCGGATTTAACGAAGAGAGATTTAAAGACCTTGTAAAGGTAAAAGAGGGCGATAAATGCCCAGTTTGCGGCGGAAATTTAAAACTTAGCAAAGGTATAGAAGTCGGTCATATATTTCAGCTAGGCGATAAATATTCAGCTGCGATGAACGCGACATATCTTGATGAAAATGGCAAGGCTAAGCCATTTTTGATGGGCTGCTACGGCATTGGCATAAGCAGGCTTATCGCTGTGATGATAGAAGCTAGTCACGATGAAAAGGGCTGCATTTGGAAAAAAGAGTGCGCGCCGTTTGATGTGGAGATCATCATCTCAAATTTAAAAGATGAAGCGGGCGTGAAATTTGCATTTGAGCTTTATGAGAGCCTCAAAAAAGCTGGCGTTAGCGTCATTATCGACGATAGAAACGAGAGATTTGGCGTTAAAATGAATGATTTTGAACTTATCGGCTTTCCTTACGCGCTGCTTGTGGGTAAAGAATTTGCAAATGGCAAGGTTGAGTTTATCACGAGAGATGGGCTAAGCAAAGAGACGATAGAGGCAAACGATGCCTTTAGAAAGATAAAAGAAAGCTTATGAGATTTTTTGCATTTTTGTTTTTTTTGATAGAAGCGGTATTTATCTATCTTTTTGTTGATAAATTTGGCTTTTTGAACTACTTTCTTGAGGTGCTGGTCTCTGGATTTGTTGGCATCGCACTTCTTTTTAATGCTGGATTTTCTAGCTTAAATTCGCCTCAAGTGGCGTTTAAGAGCTTTCTTGGCGGAAATTTATTTAGCCAGTTAGGGCTTAGCTTTGGCGGAGCGCTGCTCTTTTTGCCAGGGATTTTGACAGACATTTTTGGTATCGCCGTGGTCGTTTTTTCTTTAGTGTTTAAGAAAAATGCAGCGAAAAATGAGAGCTATCAGGAGTTTAAATTTCAAAATTTTAGCGAGCGCACCCAAAGAGAAAATGAGGGTGAGATCATCGACGTTGAGGTCGTTGAAGAGCCAAAAAGAGTAAATTAGGAGAGATGATGAAAGAGATAAAAATAGCAACTAGAAAGAGCATCTTAGCGCTTTGGCAAAGCGAGCATATCAAGGCTAGGATCGAGGCGCAGCACAAGGGCATGAAGGTCGTGCTTGAGGGCATGAAGACAAAGGGCGACGTGATACTTGACACGCCACTTGCAAAGATCGGCGGCAAGGGGCTTTTTACAAAAGAGCTTGAAGATAGCATGCTAAAAGGCGAGACCGATATCGCCGTGCATAGCCTAAAAGACGTCCCTGTAGTCTTTCCAAAAGGGCTTAAACTAGCTGCCATTTGCTCACGTGAGGATACTAGAGATGCGATGATAAGTGAGAAATTTGCTAAATTTAGCGACCTACCGCACGGCGCAAAGGTTGGCACAACGAGCCTACGCCGCAAGATGCAGCTACTTATCATGAGGCCTGATCTTGAGATCATCTCGCTTCGAGGTAATGTGCAAACTAGACTTAGAAAGCTAAAAGAGGGCGAATTTGACGCGATCATTTTGGCGATGGCTGGCATAAACCGCCTAAATATCAAGGCTGAAGTGGCGCACATCTACACATTTGGCTTTGACGAGATGATACCTGCGATGGGTCAGGGCGCTCTTGGCGTCGAGGCTAGAGATGAGAAGCAAATTTTAGATGAGATCTCTTTTCTAAACGACGAAAATGCAGTCATAGAAACGACCATAGAGCGTGACTTTGTAAGTGTTTTAGAGGGTGGCTGCCAAGTGCCAATAGGCATCAGCGCAAGGCTAAAAGGCGATGAAATTTCTATCGATGCGATCGTTGGCCTGCCTGATGGGAGCGAGTATATAAAAGATAGCTTAAAGACTAGCAAAGATAAATTTCAAAGCATCGGCAAAGAGCTAGCGCATAAATTTATAGAAAAAGGGGCGAAAGAGCTTTTAAAGCGCGCTGAAGAGATGGCGTAAGCGTGTTTGAGCTAAATTTTAAGGCAAAAGCCCTAAGTGCTACCAAAAATATCAAAGACAACTACTATATGATCGGTCTTGCAGACGACAAATATAACTACAAAAACTACATAATCTTTCAAAGACCGATCAAACTCAAAAAAGATGACGACGAAAATGCCGACATGAACGGCCTATACGCCGAGTGCAATGGCGACGTTTGCTACAACGCTTGCAAACGAGTAAAGATCACTGATAAGAGCATCATTTTTGAGGTGCAAGATAGTCTCATTTGCGTAGATACCGAGGGTGTAAAGCTTAATGAGCGCTTTATGAAATACTGCAAAGAGATATTTGGTGAGCTGCTAGAATAGTTTTTAAATTTAATCAATTTGTCAAAAAAAGATCAAATTTCTAAATTTACTGCCATTTTGATGCAAGACACTAGTAAAATTTAGTTAAAAACACATAGGTATTTGGCGAGTTGTTAGAGTAGAGAGCGTTAAATTTAGTAAATTTGCTGCACTTTTTTGAAGCTACTAGCTAGCTTATAGTGACGAAGTGTTTTTTATTAAATTTTTGTATATAGGTAAATTAGCACTTTAAATTTGACTAAAACCACATTACAACGCTTTAATAGCCAAAAAAGCCCTTTAAAAAACACTTTTCAAGCCAGCTTTGTCTGAATCTAAATTTTGATATTAAAATCCCTTGCAATTTTTGCTTTTACGTCCTTTCTGATATTTTGAAACGCAGCGTTCATTTTGGTATTTTTGCTCATAAATTTTTCTATTTGTAAATTTATCTTATCGCCTTTTTCTTTTATCATCTCACGAGCTTTCTGTTCTGCGCTATCCCTGCTATTTTGGGTGAGTTTGGTGAGTGACTTTGTAAAAACTTGCTTGACATCGTCCTTGCTTTGTGCGCCGAAAAGCTCACCTATGATCTGCTCTAAAAACGGCTCTACCTCGTTAAAAATGGCAGAATTTTGCTTCACATTTTGCACTTGCTCGCTCACATGCTCGCCAAATACACATTCATTGCAAAAATGCTCGCAGTTGTTGATGATTAGGTTGTATTTTTGCTCGCCTATGCGCTCCTTTGCTCGAAGTGCCACCTCTTGCCCGCTAAATGGCGCATCTGCATGCTTTTTTACCTGCAAAACGTCGCCACTTGCAAACTCCTCAAGGCTGGTCATCTCCACCTTTGCGATGTTGCGTTTATCTAGCGGCACGACATTGCTTAATATCTCCTCAAAACAGCTCTTTTCAAGCACGATCCCATGCGCCAAGCCGTTATAATGCACGACCATATCGTCTCCGACGTAAATTCCGTGATGCTCGTAAAGCTTTATACCAAGCACGCTTCTATCCACAAAGACGTGATCGCCTATTTTTAGTAAATTTTCCATATATCTCTCTTTAGAATTTCTTAATAAAACGACAAATTTAGCCCATTTTTGCTAAATTTCAAATAGTATCTGCGTGGCGTAAATTTATTTTTCAGAACATGGCAGGCAAAACGCCTTTTTACGAGCTAACTGCCTGTGATAAATAAAGTAAATTTTGGCTATCATTTTTGAAAATTTAAGGGAAAAATATGGACTACATCAAGCTTTTAAAAGATAACGGCCTACTTAGGGTGATCGAGGAGCCAACTGATATCGACCTAGAGATCGCGCACGCTAGCTACATCGAGGTCAAACGCGCGGGCTCGCAAGCACTACTTTTTACAAATCCAGTTTGCAAAAAAACTGGACGTAAATTTGCCCCAGTGCTTACAAATATCTACGGCTCAAAAAGGGCGCTTGAGCTGATATTTGGCGGGCAGCCTGATGAGATCGCAGCTGAGATAGAGAAGCTTTTAAAGCCCAAAAAACCTGAGAATTTCAAAGAAAAGCTTGATTTTTTAGCCTATCTTTTTAGCATGAGAAAGATTTTTACAAAAAGGCTAAAAGGTGAGGGCGAGTGCCAGCAGGTCAAATTTATGGGCGAGCAGGCTGATCTTTTGAGCTTACCTGCGCTAAAGACATGGCCGCATGACGGAGGTGCTTTTATCACGATGGGGCAGGTCTATACGCAAAGTCTTGATGGCGCGCTGCAAAATTTAGGCATGTATAGACTGCAAATTTATGATAAAAATCGCCTTGGCATGCACTGGCAGATCCATAAAGACGGCGCAAATTTCTTTCACGAGTATAAGCGCGCTGGCCGTAAGATGCCAGTCTCTGTGGCGATCGGCGGCGATCCACTCTACATCTGGTGCGGTCAAGCGCCGCTGCCAAAGGGCGTCTTTGAGCTGTTACTTTACGGCTTCATCCGCAAAGAGCCAGCCAAGCTTGTAAAGTCGCTAACGAATGAAATTTACGTCCCGCACGACGCAGACTACGTGATCGAGGGCTTTGTGGATACGGCTAAGAGCGAGCTTGAGGGGCCATTTGGCGATCACACTGGCTTTTATACGCCGGTTGAGCCATTTCCAGTGATGGATGTCACGGCGATAACGAGCAAGCAAGACCCTGTCTTTCACGCGACCGTGGTTGGCAAGCCGCCGCTTGAGGATAAGTATATGGGCTGGGCGACTGAGCGCATATTCTTGCCACTTTTGCGAACGACCGTGCCAGAGCTACTAGACTACAACATGCCTGAAAATGGCGTCTTTCACAACCTTATCCTAGCCAAGATCAACGCCCTTTATCCAGCTCACGCAAAGCAGGCGATGCACGCATTTTGGGGAGTTGGACAGATGAGCTTTGTAAAGCATGCTATCTTTGTGGGCACCGAGGGACCTGCGCTTGAAGACTATGAGAAATTTACGGACTTTGTGCTTGATAGATTTGGCAGTGAGAGCGTGCTGATAAGCCAAGGTGTGTGCGACCAACTCGATCACGCTAGTCCAAACTCGTGCTTTGGCGGTAAGCTTGGCATCGATGCGACGCATGACTTTTGTAAATTTACCCCTGCGGTTTTAAGCGACGATGAGCTTTTAGCTAAATTTCAAAGCGTTGCGCCAAATGTTAAGGAGCTTAGGCAGTTTAAAAAAGAGAGTAAAACGCCTATTTGCGTGGTGAAATTTGAAAAAGATCGCCCTGTAAAAGAGCTATTTTCTAAGCTTTTGGAGTTTAGGGAGTTTTTCAAGCTTTTAGTCGTAGTGGATATGCAAAACTACCTAGAAAACCCATATATGCTGCTTTGGCGCGTGACAAATAACATAGATGCCTTGCGAGATATCTACATAGATAGCGAAAATTTTTGCGTGGATGCGACGAGCAAGAGTGAGCTAGAGGGCTACACGCGTGGCTGGCCTATGCAAACTGACTGCAAGCGCGAAGTGGTGGCTGATCTTATTAGGCGAGGCGTAGTAAAAGATGAGCCAGAGCTTTTTTATAAATTTGAGATATTTGGGTAGGTTGGCTTTAAATTTACCCAGCTTTTGGCTAGCTCAAATTTGTAAAGTTATGTTAGATATCAAAGTTATAAAAAGGCATAGGAAAGTGCGATTAATTCGTAGTTAGAGTGAGTTTTGGTCAAAATCAAAGTGGCAAAAATTTCTTTACATCACTTTACAAAAGCTTTACATCTTTTTACAAACTATTTTAAAAGCCGTTTAAAAGGGCTTTAAATCACACATCTTAATACTTTACCTACTATATAGACCTCAACGTTACTATCTTCATCTATCTCGTAGCTTTGATAGTCTTTGTTGATGCTTATGATATGAAGCACGCCGTCAGGGCTTTTTTGGAGCAATTTAACCATGAAATTTCCGCAAAAATTTATAATGTATAGTCCATCGCCTTCAAATCTGGCTGTAACGTCAGCAATGACCCAGCTATCAGGGTATAGCATAGGAACCATAGAGTAGCCTTCTACTTGCATGCAGCGTAGGTTGTTTGTGTTTTTTAGGCGAGTTTTAAAGAGCATCTGAGAAAATGGGACGAGCTTGGTTGTGTCATAGACTTCAATGCCGTTTATATCGACACTTTCGCCTGCTCCGACTTTAGAGCTTAGCTCACATATAAGGATCTGATCTTCTTTTAACTGCTGTATTTGTGAGTTTTTAAGGTTTGTAGGACTTATGGACAAATTTTTAGACTTACGAACTAAATTTTTATTACTTATGGACAAATTTTCATTTTCACTTATGGACTTACTTATGGACAAATTTTCATTGGCTAATTCTGAAACACTAATACGAAAAGCATTGGCTAATTTTTTTAAATTTTCATTCGTAGGATTTTTGTTACCTGTCTTTCCTTCATATAATTGGATAGTAGATTTTCCAATACCTGATTTATTAGCTAAATCCTCTTGTGTCCAACCATTTTCTGAACGTAAAAATTTAATTTTTTGTGCTAAATCCATAAAAAGTCCTTGACAACACCTAATATATTAGGCTATAATTCAAAATGTATTTGGAAAAATATTACTTTAAAAAAAGTAAAAAGTTTCTAAAAGGTTCTTTTAAAATTTTATTGTTGAGATGAATATAGGAGCAAAAATGGATGAATTGATGCTTTTTATGGCTTTTATGCTATTTGGCTGGATATTTTTATTTGATGAATAGCTCCTTGCTTTGTAGAGCAAGGAGCTGTAAGAATGAGTGGCTACTTTTTGTCCTTCTTATAAACAGTAGCATTTGTTTCGCTGCTTGGTTTTGGTTTTTTGCTTGCAGTAATAGAAATGCTACCACTTTTTCTGATTTCAACACTCTCGTTAAGGCTTTCTTTGTTGACTTTTACTTGATTGTTGGTGCTTAGAAACATCTTAGTTGCGTCGTTGCCATCAGATTCTACTGGTGGTTTATCATCAGCCATAGTTTTTACCTCCTTTCTATAATTTGTATAAAAATAGTTATATGATATATGAGCTGTAGTTAAGGCAAAAAATAAAAAGGATAAAAATAGAAAAGCAGCTCCCCATCTAATAAGGGAGGCTCTAAAACTAACTATTTTAGAGTTAAAGTCAAAGGCTTCTTTGGTGTCTTTTATACAATTTATAAGCCCTTGAGCATAGCCCCATTTATCATTCTTGATATTGGCAATAGTTTTTGGCTCAAAGTATATAAACAGTTTTTCCTTATTGTGATATAGAGCAAAAAGCAAAATACCCATTGATATAACACAAGGTAAGAGAGTTATAAATAGTTCAAATAGAACAAAAGATGTTATCAGTTTTTCCTTGACAAAGAAAAAGCATATACCAAGAATGAAAGTATTAAGCCATAAATATGTTTTTATGAGATTTTTTTGAGTTGGTATGATACTTGTAAGTATAATGTCATAATCTTTCCTAATAGAGTCGTAGCTTAACTTTAGGTTACTTTCATAGTTTTTTACTATAAAGCTATCATCTTTTTTCTTTCTTAGTGTGTCTTTATACATCTTTGCTCCTTTTAACTCATCTTAATAATGAAATTATATAAAAATTTAAAATAAAGGAGTGAAAAAATGAGAGCATATAGGGTCAAGCAAGTGACAAGAGAGGTAAAACAGAAGCTAAAGCACGACCTCAAGGACTATTGTGAGATGAGAGGACTTAGTCTTAGTAGCCTTTATAAAGGTTTTGTGAGCCAAAAGGCTAAAAAAATACTAGAGAAAGATGGAATAAAGGTAGCCTAAATGTGGGTAAATTCAAGGGTTGCAGCTGAAATTTTAGCTATAAAATATGATGCTTTGGTAAAAGCAGTAAAAAGAGCTGAAAAATCAGGCAAAAAATTTTGCTGTATAAAGCCTAATATATTAGGTTTTATGTATATAGACGGCATTGGTCGTGGCGGCAAAACCCTTCGAATAGATATAGACGAGAGAATTTACCCAGAGATCGTAGAGAGGATCAGTAAAACAAGAGAAGGAGAGAGCTATGACGTGCCTTACAATGCAGCAAGTGGAGCGAAGTCAGGCAAAGGGGCTAGCGCTAATGATGAGAGATGTATCAGCACAGGACGTGCCAGAGCAGATGAGCTGGGCGGAAGAGATGGAGCTAATGCAAAGGGCGATAGAAGAGCAAGCAATGGAGCAAAAGAGGCAGGAGATAAAAGCAAAGAGAGCGCTGGAAGAATTTGTGATGAATATGCAAGAGATGGGCTTTGTGATAAGAGTAACAAAACACGGAATATATGGATACAAGAGGAGGTAAAAAGAGATGAGCAATGTGGTAATGATAGCAATGATGGCTTACTTGTTGAGCCTTGTGGTAATGGTGTATTGGAGAAGATAGATGATGGCAATGGCTGCGCTGCTACTAGAACCATGTATGGTAGCAGCACTAATAATAGCGGCAACTCTTTAGCAAATTTGCCGCTAATAGCAACTTGTAGCGATGAAAAAAGAGCTGATGCACTATGTAAGCGTGCAATAGTTTTGGAGTGGGATAAGGCAAAAGGGAAGATAGATGAGAGTAGTTTTATAGAGTTTTTAAACACAAACAATAAATACCCTATAAAAGTAAGCTCAAATAAGCTTTATGACTGGCAAAGAAAATTTAAAAAGGGTGGCTTAGATGCACTTGTGGATAGCAGGAGCAACAATAAGACTTTAAAGCTAGAAGAGCTTGGGCTTAGCAAAAAATGTGAAGAGCTAATAAAGTCTTGCGTTGGTAAAGGTGGAATAAATATAACAAACATCCATAAGATGCTTAACTACTATTATATAACTTCGCAGATGAGCCAAGCTCATGCTTACGACCAACCCCATCGGTTGGATCCCGCACTAAAGACTAAGATCGCTAAGAGCGATCAAAAAGCTTTGGTAGCTTCGCAGATCGGTGAGCTAAGTTTTGATGAGTTTTTAGCCAAAAAAGATGAGTGTGTGAGCTATGAGGTGGTAAATAGGTATGTAAATAACTACCTAAAGAAAAACAAATTTCTTAAAAATCTAATACTTTACGGCGAAGATGGTGTTATAGGCAGACAAATGCCAGCACTTGGAGTGAGCAACTGGGCAGCAAGAACGATAAATGAAGTCGTTGAGATAGATGCTAGCCCACTTGACATGATATGTAATGCTAGTGATATATGCGAAAGAATAGGATATGAGGCTGTAAATAATATCTTTTCAAGCAAAGAGGAGTTTGAGAGCTACGTAAGGCAGTGGCAAAAACGCTATACGATCATAGCACTAATCGACACCTACTCAAGGGTGGCAAGCTTTCATATAAGCGATAGCGAAAATAGCCTAGCAATAGCAAGAGCTGTGGCTAAATACATAATAAGGTATGGCAAACCAAAAATGATAAAAGGCGACAATGGCAAGGCCTTTAAGAGTGAATATATGAGCTCGGTTCTTGGTTCGCTTGAGATACGCTATGAGGCTGTTAGAGCATATAGTGGCTGGCTAAAACCTTATGTAGAGAGAAATTTTAGAGCGCTTCAACATAGCTTTAGTGAAAATTTAGCTGGATATATCGGACATAACATAACTGAAAGACAAGCGATAGAGTTTTTCTACTCTAAAAAAGAGAGACGCCTTAAAAAGGGCGTAAAAACTAATATAGCAAAACTAAAAGAGCTAAGCGAAGTACAAAACCTTATGGATATTTACGCTGAAAAATTCTTAAACGCACGCTACCTAGAGCGCCTTGGTAAAACATGCAACGAAGCATATAACGAAAAGATCGCTGACGCTGTGGCTATGGATGCAATAAGTCTTAGTGCAAGACTTAGTAAAAAAGAGCTAAAGCATGTGAATAAAAAGGGTGTAAGCGTGGGTGGCGTGAATTTTTATAACGCTCAGATGTTTGGATATGAGCGAGTTACCATCCGAGAAAACATAGACAATATAAATGAGTGCTTTGTTTGGGATGAAGATGATAAGAATTTTATAGGCGTGGCAAATGTTCTTGATATGGATGAGGGCGTAAGTGTTGAGGAAGCAAAAGCAGCTAGAAAGCTCTTTAGCAAACGCTTGCGTGATATAAAAGCTGATGCTAGCGAGGCAAGAGATAAGAGCCAAGAAGAGTTTAAACAAATGGTTATTGGCCTTGAAGCCAAAAGAGCGCTAAAGCCTGAGCTAAAAGGCGCAAATAATGAGAGCAAAGAGATCGAAGCAGCCAAAAAAAGCAGCCGATCACTGACTAAAAATAGAGCTCTTGATGATGAGCTTTTGGCTGTGGCTGGCAGTGATGTAAAAAAAGAGAAAAAGATAAAAAGTTGGCAAGAAATAGTCAATGAAACTAACTAAAAGGAGTAGTAATGAGTGAAAGTATAAAAAAGCTAGATGAATTTTTATCTAGCAACAACATAACCGCATCAGCACTTGCACGTGCAATAGGAGTGAGCGCATCGCTAATAAGCCAACTTCGTGCTGGAAGATACAATGGTGATAGCGATGCAGTAAATGCAAAAATCAATGCTTACATCGATAATTTTAACAAAAAAGCTAAGAATTTTCACGCAAACGCAAAAGAAAATGAGTTTTACGTAACTAGCGATGTAAAGATGGCAAATTTCATCATAAGTGAGGCGATAGCTGAAAAAGAGATAGGGCTAATATATGGCTTTGCTGGAAGTGGCAAGACAACAGCTCTAAAAGAGTTTGCTAGGACTAATCCAAATGTGGTTTTGATAGAGGCGACTTGTCACACGAGCGCTAAGGTTTTGCTTGAAGATCTATGCGAGGCTTTAAAGATAGATGCTACTGGTGGGCTAAGCACAAAGCTAAAGGCGGTGGCTAGGTTTTTAAAGAGTAGCGATAAGGTGATAATGGTAGATGAGGCGGAGCATCTACCGCTAAAGGCGCTTGAAGATCTAAGAAGAATTTATGACTTCTCACGCACTCCGCTGATACTTTGCGGCACAGAGATACTACTAAAAAATCTAATGGGTAAAAACAAGGAGCTAAGGCAGCTTTTTAGCAGAATTTGTGGCAAATGGTGCATGCAAGGACTTAGCAAAGATGAGAGTGAAAAGATCTATATAAAAGAGATATTTCCCTACTGCAAAGGTAACTTTAGAAGCAGTGCAAAGCTATATAAAAAGGCTTTGAGGCTAGCTGAGCTAAATGGATGCCTTGTTGATGAGAGTGTCGTTGCTAGGGCACTTGATATGGTTATCTTGGGATAGAAAATGACACTAAAAGAGATAGCTTTGGTGCTAAATCTAAGTGTAGAGCAAGTGCGCAGAATAGAAAAAGGCGCACTTTTAAAGCTATCTCACCCAAGAAATTTTAAAAAATGGCAAGAGATAAGAGAGCTTATGGCTTTGCTTGAAGAGCATAAGGCAAAAAGCGATAGCGATGAGATATATCAAGGCATAAAAGCATAAGGAGAGAGCCATGATAAAGGGAATGTTTGCATCTTACTCAAAGAAATTTTACGAAGTAAGAGGCTTATATATCTATGTAAAAGATAGTGATTTTGTAGTTGATACTTTAAGTATTTGATTTTACAAAGCCCTTAATAGAGGGCTTTTTTAAGTCAAAATTTGACTAAAAATGTTATCGCAAAGTATGGCAAAGCAGAGCGAGGCGTGATAAGTTTGCAAATGAGACGGACGCTTTGTCCGGCGCAGTGCGGCAAGCGAAATCACAACGAAGCTATGCAAAGCCAGACAAGCAGGCAAAAAGAAAGGAGAAGAGCTTGAAAGAGACAATGAGACTTGTATATGTTGCTAGCCCTTATGCTGCCTTTAAAAGCGGTAAGGTAAATGCTGATTTTATGGCTTGCATGGTCGCTAGAGATGAGTGCAGAAAGGTAAAAGAAGCTGGATATATACCGCTTAGCCCCGTGCTTGCATTTAGTGGTGTGTTTAGTGAGGAGCAAAGAGATGAGGTGCTAAAGGCTGGACTTGAAATGCTTAGCCACTGCTCTTATGTATATTTTTCAAAGCATCCAGCTAGTGAGTTTTCAAAAGGTATGGATACAGAAAGAGAATATGCAAGAGAGCTTGGTATAAGTGAGTTAGAAATTTAAAGGAGAAAAGATGGCGAGTTTAGACAAAAAACTAGCACAAAAGCCTAAAAAGGCTAAAAAATCTAAGAAAGGAGAGAAAAAATGAGAGTAAAAATAGGCAAAAGCGAGAACGAGATAAGCGACAAAAAACTAACTCGCGCAGTAGAGGATTTTTGCGAGATAAAGATGCAAATAGATGCTCTTAACGAGAAGCTAAAGGAGCATAAAGATGTTATTGTTTGTTTTGCTAGGGATGCACTACGCGAGAATGAAGCTACCACCATAAGCTTTGTAGGCGAAGAAAACGGCGTAAAAGTTAGTTTTGGCTGGGATGTAAAAGTGAGTGATGAAGAGATGCTTAGAAATTTGCTTGCAGACAAATTTGATCTACTTGTAAAAACTGAGTGCGTCTATAAGCCTGAAAAGAAATTAAAGGAGCTTGCACTAAATGATGATGGCTTAAAAGAGTGTTTAGAGATAAAGGAGAAAGCACCAGCCGTTAGTGTGCTCTAAGCTTTAACAAAGCCCTAAAATTTAGGGCTTGATTAAGGTTTAAAAACAAAAAGGAACTATTTTGACTTTTGAAGAAGCGGTAGCTAATTTTCACACAGCTAACAAAGAGGCACAGACAAAAGAATTTAGATGCTTGCGTCCTAGAGATGAAGTGATAGCCGAGTTTAACCAAAAGCTCGATGCATATTGGCTTAGTATGCTTGAGCCAGAAATAAAAGAGAAATTTGCAGGCAAAGAGCTACTAGCTTTGCAAATTTTAAAAGGCTTTGAGCTAAATGAGAGAGCCTAAAATACAAAGGGGTATTAAATGGAACTTTTAAAAGATATGAGTGAATATGCTTTAAAAGATAGCTGCCTAAAATACTCACTAAAAGGGGCAAGCATAGAGTATCAAACATTGATCTTTTACTTTGTTTCACCAAATGATCAAGCGTATTTTAACAACAATTTAGAGCCTATAAAGGCAAATTTGCGTGAGTTTTGGAAGATACACGCCAAAGAGATAAAGCAAAGTGGAATTTACTTCACCGATGTAATCGCAAAGCTGGCACAAAAGGAGCCTAAAAAGCAGATAGATAAAGATCTAGCCAACCTCTTTGACCAATTAAGAGAAGCAATAAGGGCAAGAGATGAGCTTTAAGCAAAGAGAACACCTAAGAAATTTAGCTATTAAAAGACACGAAAATGCACTTTTTAGGCTGAAAAATGCACTTGGTTACGATGAGGATTTTTATAAATTTAAAAATGGCAGACTAAATGTAGCTAAGCTTGCAAGATGTGCTGGAGTGAGCGAAAAATTTGCAAGACGTGAGCTTGATATAAGGGGGCTAATATGAACCAAAGTGAGTATAGAAAGAAACTTTTAACACTCATCCATATAAACCCACTTTACAAGCAGATCGTAGAAAATGGAGCTTGGCAAGAGTGGCTAATGCTTCGCTTTGGTGTAGAGAGCAGCAAGGAGCTTAGCATAAGCGAGCTAAATTTGGCCCTTGATATATTGCAAGAGAGAGTAGATGATAGGTTAGGCTTTGAGCCAGACATTAAAGGTAGGCGCATTTTAAAAAAAGATGCTATCACACAAAAACAGCTTAAAAAGATAGAGGTTTTGCTAGATGTTCTTGGTTGGGATGACAATAGTGCTAGGAGATTTTACTACCGCCAGATCGGAGCACTTGTGACAAACATAGCCTTACTAAACTCAAGCCAAGCTACAAAGATCATTACTGGGCTAAGTGCCGTTATAAAATGTGAAAAAAATCCCAAAAAAAGCTAATATTTTTTAAAAATATATAAAAAGGATTTTTATGTTTTGTCCTTACTGCGGTTTTGAAAAGACAAAGGTTTTAAATACCATGAAAGGCTTGCAAAACAAGCGTTATAGGGTTTGTGATAAGTGTAAAAGAAGCTTTGTGAGTATCGAAGCACTTTTTTGTGATCCGTACTGGCAAGAGTATGCTAAGGCTACTAAAGAGCTTGGCGATCTTAAGGGTATAAAAAATGAATAACGAGCTACTTCTAAGCACACTTTTAAAGGCTAAATTTGACAAAAACAAGAGCGTTAGCGAGCTAGTAGATGAGTTTATAAAGCAAAATGCGAAGCTAGCTAAAAAGGAGCTAGAGGCACAGCTTGCAAATTTACTTATATTTATAAATGAGAATTATAACATTGATAAAAAGGTGTTAAAAGAGCTTGTAAATTCTAAAATTTCATCAATGGGGCTAAGTATAAATCCAAATAATCTTGAAGAAATTTACGCCGTGCTTGCAGGTAAAAATATAGCTGTAAATGTAGTCTTTGATGAGATAGACATAAGGGCTATAAACGCTATGAGAAATAACTTCTATTGGGTTGGCAAAGAGTTTAACAAAGGTTTTAGCGATAGGCTAAAAGATATCATTGAGAGTGCTTTTCGTGGCGAGGTAGCAAGAAGCGAACTAGCACAGAGACTAAAAGACGAATTTGCAAGTGAGCTAAAGCAAAGCGTGAGATACTTTGAGGGAGTGAGTGATCATATCATCAGCCAAAATCAAAACATATCAACAGTAAATCAGGCTAGGAAATACGGTGTAAAATACTATAAAGTAGTAGCTGTGATGGATAGTAGAACGAGCGCTATATGTAGATCGATGAATGGTAGGCTCATACCAGCAGAGCACATAGAAAGACAGTGCGATAATATCATGAATGCAAAGGATATGGCCAGCAAAAAGGCAGCAGCTACATGGGCAAAAGCACCATATAATGGCAGAAGCGATAAGATGGATAGTAACTTTGGCATGCCACCATATCATTTTAGGTGTAGGACTGAGATCGTGCCAGCATGGGTTGATGAATATGAAAATGATGGCGTAACAATGAGAGCCAGCGAAGCACCGGGCAAAGACGAGATCATAAGGCATATAGATAAAATGGGCGTGGAGAGGGTGCTGACTTTTACAAACGCAAATGATAAAAAGCATAGTGCAAATTTGTTGCAACGTACATCGGCAGCAAAGATAGTTTCAGCGCTTAACTCTATCACACATATAGCTCCACATGCGAATGTTGAGCAAAAATCAATAGCAAAAACACAAAATGGCTATATTATAATTTTTGATGGCGATAAAATAGACACTATATTTCCTACAAAAGACAATCAAGCATTAAAAAAATACTTTGAAAATTATGCCAAAAAGGATAAAATCGAAGTCATAAAGAGATGGTGGCAGATATGAAATATTTTGTTTTTGATAGTGGCATAGAACTTATTATAACAAGCGATAAAAGCCTAAAGGATAAAAGTGCTGATGTATGTTCATGTGTAGGCGACCTTACCAGCTTTATAGAGTATGTAAAGACTGCAATAGATGATGGAAGCGAGCATGATTTTTTCTTTGATAATGGTGAAAAATTTAGCGGAGATTTGTGCTCGTGCTTAGAGTATGTAGCCAAAAAGAGAACTTAGTAGGTTTTAATGAATTTTAATAGTGCTTTAAAAAGGTTTTTATTTCGCATAGGATCAGGGGTAAGATATAGAGCGAAGCAAGTAGCACCATATAAAACTGGCAACCTTAAAAAAGACATACAAGTTTTTGATGAGAGAATAGATAGTTTTAGCATAAGTGTGGGAAATACAAAACTTGCACCTTATGCTAAATTTGTATATTTTGGCACAAAGCCACATGTTATAAAACCAAAAAAGATGAAGGCTCTTGCAAACAAAAAGAGCGGCCAAATTTTTGGCAAAAGCGTAAACCACCCTGGCACAAAGGCAAACCCATATCTTGAGAAAGCTTTTAGCGAGTATGTAGCTAGTGCTAGTTTTGTAAAGGCAAAAGAGCAATTAGCTAGCGATATGAGCGAGGAAGTGGTAAGAGATATAAGGGTAATGTTTTTAGCACATAATTATATAAAATGATGTATAATCCTATATACTAGGAGTATCGTGTGAGTAGAAAAGAAATTATAGATAGTATAACTAAAAGTATAGCTATACTTAAATATGAGATAGAGCACAAGCAAAGTCTTAGTGACTATTCTTTAAATATATATTCAGAGAATCTCTACAGAGATATGCTAAACGTTATATATGGATATGATCTTGAAAATGCCAATGCCGACAATAAAAATGCAGAGTATATTGACCTAGTAGATGATAAAAATAAAATTTTTATCCAAGTCACTTCGACAAAAACAAAAGCAAAAATAGATAATACTCTTAAAATTTTAGAAACAAAACCGAATTTTAAAATCAAAATCTTATATTTGTTAGACAAGCCTAGTCCGCGTGATAGTAGTTTTGACGAATGGAGAAACAAATATAGCATAGATGTTGAAAAATGTCTAATAGATACAAAAGACCTATTAAAAGATATCAATAATTTAGAGCAAACAAAACTGGGAGAAATTTATAGTTTTTTTGATATCAAAATTTTAAAAACCTATACAACAGAGATGGTTTTAAATTTAGTAATCAAGCATATTTTAAGACAATATAGAAAAATAAAAATTAATTATTTAGATGATTTTAATAATACAAAAGAAGTTGATGAAAAACTAAAAATAAATAGCCTCATTGAAAGAACAAGTATTGAAATTAAGCGCGGGTTAGATTATAGAGATAGCATAGAAGAGCTTAATGACGATACGACAATGTCTAATTTACAGGATTTTATAGTACGTAAAATATATAGAGAGATATTGTTAAAACATATCAAAGAGATAAATGCTGATATTAGTGACATAAAAACAAAAAGCATTGATGAGCTACACTACAATTTTTATAGATCTTTGGACTTTAACGAAATATTTTCCGAGTTATATGATGAGATTACAAGTTACTTTGATATAAAAGATTTTAACGAAGCAAACATAACTTGGATAATTATTAGTTATTTCTTTGAAATTTGTGATATAGGTGCAAAAAATGATAATGCCGACTAAAATAATCAAACCAGCTGATTCGATAATTAGCATATCGGCATATATACTTAAAATTTTAAGAAATGGCAGTATTAATACAGACAGTTTACTTAGAGAGCTAAATACGGTTTATTTTAAAGAAATTACTATTGAGAAAATGCTTTTATGTTTAGATTTTTTATTTATAATCGGCAAAATAAGGAGTGATAATGACATTATTGAGCTTAATTTGCGATAACCCAAAATTTAAAGCTTTAAAATTTAATAAAGGTCTAAATATAGTAGTAGGAAAACAACTAAACCATGACCAAAAAGACACAGTAAATGGCATAGGCAAAAGCTTGTCATTGGAAATGCTTCACTATATGCTAAATGCAAAAATTCCGCAAAAAATGAAAGATTTTTTAAAAGACTACGGAAAATTTAGTTTAAGTTTTATACATGATAACAAAAGTTATACGGTAGAAAAAAAATTCAAAGAGACTAAGTGGGTTATAAATGACAATGAATACAATCAAGCAACTTATGCAACTGAACTAAATAATATTTTTAGCAACACAATAAATTCTGATAAAATTTCTTTTAGACAGGTATTTAATTGCTTTGCTAGAAGAAGCGGATATTATGATACGTTAAGACAGCAAGGCATGGATATAAATGATTACAATCAAAGACTTGTTAATCTTTTTTTGTTGGGTATAGATACAAAGCTACAAGAGGAAAACCATAAACTAAAAGAGGCATTAGATAGTCTAAAAACAGCCAAAAAAGAGCTAGAAAAATATGAAAAACAAGTACCAAAGAAGAATATTAAAGATATAGAGGATGAGATACGAAGCACACAAGAAAATTTAAACCTTTTTATTGTGGCTAAAAACTATAATGAATTAAAAGAGCGTGCAAATTCTTTGACTGAAAATTTAAATAATATTAGAAATGAAATTTATAAACTCCAAACAAATATAGCACTAAAAGAAAAAAATTTACTCACATCCGAAAATATAAGTATAGACCTAGAAGAGATAAAAAATATCTATGACGAGGCTAAAGTATTTTTTGAGGATAAAGTATTAAAAAGACTTAATGAGGCTCAGAACTTTCACAATCAATTAGCTAAAAGTAGAAAAGATAGAATCTCGGCAGAAATAGATGAGATACGCCAAAAACTCAAAGAACTAGAAGATGAAAGAGATTTGATAGGAAGCCAAAGAGATGGGCTTTTAAAAGACCTGAAAAATAGTGGTGCATTAGAGGAACGAGATACATTAAAAGATAGGATATTGACGCTAGAAAAAGAAAAAAAAGACTTAGAAATTTATAGCGTAACTTTGGAGAATTTTCAAAAAGATAAGACCGATATCGACTATAAAATAGCAGAGATCAAAAAGGACACAATTAAATATATAGAGGACAATAAGCTCAAACTTGATGCTATAGAAAACAAATTTAGAGATATCGTTAAAAAATTTTATAACAACAACGGAGGTTCTCTTAAAATCACAATGGCTCAAAATGCAAAAAATTTGTTTAATATAGATGTGGAAATCCCCAAAGACGGTTCTTTTTCTATCGGAAATGTGAAGACCTTTTGCTATGACATGTTGCTTTATACATTAAATACTAATATCTTAGGTTTTTTAGCACATGATGGCGAGCTATTTTCAGAAATGGACAAAAGGCAAAAAGCCACCATATTCAAGATCATATTAGACGAGGTTAGAGATAACAATTTGCAGTATTTTGTAAATATAGGAGATACTTCATTTAATGAGATATTAAATGACGATACAGGTATATTAAATAATGAAGATAAAAAATTCATAGAATCAAAAGTAATACTCCAAATTAGCGAAGATCAAAATACTTGGCTATTTGGTCAAAAATTCGATTAGAGAATTTATCTTAATATCACCGCTCCGCCGCCTTTTCTTTTTACAACAGCCTCTATTTTACGACAAGCTAAAGCTAATGCCCAAAACCTATCTGCGTGACCATACTCGTTTCTTTTAGCATCATACTTAAAGCTTTTTGTTCCTGCTGTACGTTTTATGGCGTGAAGATCACTGATTAAAAGTGGATCGTTTGGTATGCTTATCTTTTTGTCCTCAAAGAGTTTCTTTAAATTTAGAGCCATTTGCTCCTTTGTGCCGGCTGTAAAATACACTCCATTTACCCTACTTTTAAATTTAGCATGCATAGTTTCTGTTAAATTTAGACCGATGCCGGTTTTATCCATATCAAGGGTTGCTAGTGGATATGAGCGCAGGTGAGAGCTTAAGACGTCTTCTTGCTCTTTAAAGCTAGCTTTTGCAAGCACGTTAAGCATAGCAAGAGTATATGTATCATCGCTATTGATCACACTTGCAAGTGTTGAACGGTCGCTAACTCTTCCTATATCATACCCACAAAGAAGCGGAGTGTTTGAGCTTGGACTAAAATAGCTTAGCTTTTCATCTATGCAGCTTTTGATAAGCGTAATAGACAGTAGGCTGCTCTCATCATCTATAAAGACGCATTCATAAGCACTAGCCCATGTATCAGCATCAAAGAGTGCCTTCATGGTCTCAAGGTCAAACTCTAGCCCATCTTCCATAGCTCTATAAATATCAACATGAAAGCGTTTAAACATCTTATATTTTTGCTCGTCAAAGTATAGCTCATGAAAAAGGCTCTTTTCTTCAAATGGTGTTGAAAGTATTGTTAAGCGACCTTTAACAGCACCGATACTTGGCACAAAAGCGTGCCAAATTTTCTTAGGATTTGGGTACCATGCAAACTCATCCATCCAAATATCGCCAGTAAAACCTTGAACTGTACGAAAGTTATGAGCGAGAGCTTTTATAATAGCGCCATTTTCTAGCTTTATCTCAGTCTCACTATCTTTTGCCAAAGCCACTCCAAACCTATCAGACCATAGTTTTAAATATCTCATTAGGATTAACGCTTGTTCTTCTGAAGCGGATAAAAATAGCTGGTTCCTACCGCCAACTGCTCCTATAAGTGCGTCAGCAGCTGCCACGTAGCTAAAGCCTATCTGGCGCGATTTTAGTACGATACGAAACTGAGCATCGCTCTGCAAAAATTCTTTTTGATAAGCAAAAAGTTCGCCATTTTTTAGTATCTCATCTCTTAAAATTTTGGCACTTTTGTCTAAGCTTACTGGTGGCAAAACATAGGCTTTTTGCTCTTTGGCTGCTTTGTTTTTGCTCTCAATCTTATTTAGCGCCACTATAAGATCAGCAAGCTGGGCTGTCTCATCAGGGACTAATTTTTTCTTTTTGCTTAAACACTCAACCTGCTTTTTTAGTGCCTTTACGCCATCATCAAGACTAAATTCATCATTTGCTTGCTCTAACCACTTTTGTAATGTTGGGCGAGATACGTTCATTTGCTTTGAAACGAGCACTGAGCTCACGCCACTTTTTAATAAATTTATACACTCTTTTTTGAACTCTTCTTTATAAGCCATTTAAAGCCTTTTTATATTATTAGAATACATTTGTATTGCCTTTTATTATTTAAACGTTTTTAAAGGGGGTTTAAACGTTTTTAAACACTATTTTTATCCTACTCAATATTCTTTTGCCAGCCAAGTATACTTCTGGCCTCAGAAATTGAGATGATCCCTCTTTCAACAAGCTGGGTAACTATCTCGCCATCATCTTTAAAATTCGTTACATCAACAGCACTTAATACCACTTTTATACCGATGCTTCTAAAAAAGCCTTCTATTAGCTCTATTTTTGGTTTTATCTCAAGCTCGTTAAACTGGTGAAGTTGGCCTATAAGCTCTCCACTTCCGCCAAGCTGGGCACTTTGAATAATACCAAGCAGACGTGGCGGAATACCATGAGCTACTGCTATCTCATCACGGCTTACTTCCTTTAGTGCTTTAAAGCTCAGGTCTTGTACTTCTGATAGCTTTTCAAAACGAATTTTTGCATCCTTTTCACCAATCGAGTTTGTATAGCAAAGGAGTGTTTTGTGTGCGTTGGCACTTCCTTTATAGTTTTCACTAAAAAATTTTTTGTAAGCTGCTATTTGTTCTTCGCTAGGCTCTGAGTTTTCATGAATGATAGCAAGATCAGGTCTTGCTCCATTTTGGAAAAATGAGTAGTTATACATGTCTGCTTGCCTATTTGTCAAAATCTGACACATAGCTGCAAGGTAGTCTGGCTCGCCGTAGTATCTTGAGCTTGGAGAATAAAATTTAAGATAGTATCCATCAAGTTTTATCTTTTTGCCAAATTTGTCTACCTGAAACATTTGCTTGTCTTTATTGGTTCGCCACTCATGAGCTGGTATATTGTAGAGTTTATAGTTTGTCTTAGCTCCAGCTTTTTCAATAGGAGCATTGCCAAAAAGCTCTAGGTTATAGCAAAACTCAAATAAAAACTCTTTTTCACTTACATTTTGAGGTAAAAACTTTGCTAGATCGCTCTCGTCTATTTCTATCTGAGAGAGCATATTGGCTTTTATTTTTATGGCACGGCGGTGATATACGTTTGCATAGTGAAGCTCTAAAAGATCACTAAAACTTATAAAAGGCTCTATATAATCACCGTTTTGCACATCAGACGAGAGCTGTAAGCTCGGAGCATCTGACTTAAAAATAAATTTGTTCTCCACACTCACTCCTTCTTATTACCTAAATTTGAGCAAAGACTAAGACCATAAATCTTTAATCTACGCTAGGGGTAAATTTATCTGAAAAATTTTTTAAAACATTAGCAAATGACCATTATTTAGCATTTCTAAAAATAGCCTTTCTTATAAAATGCCCACTAGCAAAGAGCCTTTTGGCTTAAAAATGAAAGAGGTAAAAAGATGGCAAATAAACTAACTAACCTAAGTATCACGCACATATCTCTTGTAAAAGCTGGTGCAAACAAAAAGAGCATCATTTATAAAAGTGACGCAAGTGAGCCAAGCTTTGAAAAAGATGTGAGCATCGCCAAATTTGACGAAGAAAAAGGCGTTGTATATGGGATTGTGTATTCACCAGATGAAGTAGATACTCAGGGGGATTTTACGGACGCGGCCGAGATTGAAAAGGCTGCCTATGCTTTTATGAAGGATCTAAAAGGCCAAAACATAGACAAGGAGCATGACTTTAAGCCAGACGGCAAAGCATACGTGGCTGAGAGCTGGATAGTAAGAGAAAACGATGCTCTCTTTAAGAGCGAGAAGGTAGGAAGCTGGGCAGTTGGTATCAAGATAGAAAGCGACGAGCTAAAAGAACTTATAAAAAGTGGTGAGATCGCAGGGCTTTCAATGGCAGGATTTGCGAAGCGTGAAGAGGTACAAAAAAACGATACTTCAATAGCTGCTGCCATAGCAAATGGTTTTAACGAGCTACTAAAGAAATTTGAAAAAACTAAAAAAGGAGAGGACAAAGTGGAAAAAGAGACAAAAGAAATTTCACAAGCAGAAGAGATAAAAAAGACGCTTGTTGAAGGTATGGATGAGCTTAACAAGAAGCTCCTTGGCTTTGAGAAGCGTATAAGCGAGCTTGAGGATATCGCAAAAGATAGCAAACAAAGCAAAAATATAGAGAAAACAGATGACAAAATAGTAGGAGGAATACTTTAATGTTAGAGGGACTTGGTTTAAAAGATATTGCAAAAGGCAGCATGAATGCTACTAGTGCAACACTGAGTGGTAGCTTAACTCCAGAGCAAGCAACTAGTCTTATAAATGTGATTAAAGACAATAGTGAATTTTTGCAAAAAATTCATGTTGAAAAGATGAGCCGCTTAACTAAAGAGATTGATGGCTGGGATGCTATGAGGGGCGTTTTGGTACGTGTAGCAAGTGGCGAAAAACCAAGCGATACACAAAGAACGCAGCTTAAAAAAGCAGGTGTAAAGCTAGAAGCAAAAAGCGTACAACTTTTTGCAAGGGTACTTCAAGATACACTAGCAGACAACCAAAATAATCCAAATTTTGAGAGTGAAACATTTAACTCTTTTGGAAAAATTTTTGGTAATGATCTTGCACTCCTTGGCTTTAGTGGTACAAGTGATACTTATGCAAATAGCTTTGAGACGCTACATAAAGGCTGGATCCAAACAGCAAAAGATAGTAACGACGTCACAAAAGTTACTTATGTTGCAAATGATAGTGTAAGCAAACGCTTAACAGCACTTGCCCAATCAATCAACCCAGACGCCTTAGTCGATAGCGTAATCTTAATAAGTACAGCTGACATGCAGGAGTACAACAAAGAAATTTCAGCATTAAATGCACCAACCTACCTAATAAATGGCAATGCTGATCGTGTGCTTGGTGTAAAGCTTGAAGTTAGTCCTTTAATGCCAAAAGGCGTTTACATGGCTACTCCGCTTAAAAATTTAGTTCTTGGCGTATGCCTTGATATAAATCGCAACCGTTGGTATGACCCAGAAGAGAGAGCACTAAAATACATCTTTGATGCAAGTGTGGACTATGAGATCATAATCAAAAAATGGGTCAGCATAGCAACTCTTTAAAAGGAAAATTAATGGAATTTATAGTTTTAAAAGATAGTGCGATAGATGGCAGCTTTGTAAGGACTGGCGAGATCGTAACTTTAGAGCAAGAAAAAGCAGAGGCTTATGAAAAAGCTCTAATGATAGAGCCACTAAACAAGCCTGAGCCATCTGCAGAACCTGAGCTATCGTCTACGAAGTCAGACACGTCTTTAGTACAGGATCCAACTGACGGAGCTGATTCCAAAGATGAGCTTGGTTCATCTGTAAAGCCAGACAAGAAAAATAAACAGAAATGATCGCGCAAGCTGAATTTAGAGAGGCTTTTTCAAAAAGAGCTAAATCGGTACTTTTCAACCCAGAAGAGATCACAGATGAGGCTCTTGATGTAGCTACTCTTGAGACCTACGAAGAGTGCAATGGACGAGTAGTAAAGAGCTGGGCGATGATGGACTTTGCTCTCATCCGCTTAAAACTGTATCTAAAAATCGCTCTAAGCGAAGAGGATAGTTTGCTTTTAAGTAAAGCTATAAGCGAGATAAAAGCAAGCCCACTTGAAAGCAAGCCAACATTTAACAGTTTCATTAGGCTGGAGTGCGTATGAATGATCTAGTCCAAATTTACAAGTCTTTAAAACAGATAGCACCTGAAGCTATTTGCATATCAAAGGCAAGCCCTCAGGGCGGAGTTTATCTACTTTTTGATGGCATAAAAAGTGTGGCGTGGAAAAAGGATCGCGCAAGTTTTAGGATCATTTTTGCATCGCATTCGCTAGTTGATGATAATTTTAGCGCTCTATCTAGGCTTGATGAGTTAAGGCAAAGATTTATTGCAAAGTCTGCTATCTTTGGTGAAGATGCCATAAGTGAGATGAAATTTGATGGCTTTGAAGATAGCCTTTTTAAGTATAGCTTTGTAGTAGAAGTTGATATATATAGAGATGAGGGGAACGAAGATTTATGAGCTTAAAAGAAAACATAAAAGAGAACGAAGGCTTTAAAAGCTACATATATCAGGATACTCGTGGGTATCCTACTGTCGGATATGGCTTTGAGGTTTCATCTCTTAGTAAAGACGAACTATTTTTAAATGGTGGCAAGGTTGAGCCTATGAGTAAAGCGGTAGCAGATCAGATTTTAGAGATGAAGCTAATTAAGCTTACCTCTAGCGTTTGTGAGGCATTTCCTTGGCTAGAAGACAAGCCAAAAAATGTCCAAGACGTGGTAATAGAAATGTGCTATCAAATGGGAGTGCCAAAAGTTAAAAAATTTGTTACCACTCTTAATTTTATAAAGTCTGGCGAATATGAGGCAGCCTATAAAAATGGGCTAAATAGCCTTTGGGCAAAACAAACGCCAAACCGTGCAAAGAAGGTGCTAAGTGGGTTACTTGCTTAATACCAAAATTTGCATCATTTTTAGTGCCGTTTTTTTGCTATGTATTGGTAGTTTGGCGCTAAAAATACATTTTTTAAATGCAAGCATCGACAAAAAGAATCTTGAGATAAAAAGCATTGCTCTTGATCTTAACACGTCAAAGCAAAACTTAAAAGCTGCAAATAGCGTCATTGAAAGTCAAAATGAAGCTATTTCAAAGATGAGTGTAAAGGTAGAGCAAAAGCCTATCAAAGAGGTTAAGAGAGTAGAAAAAATTTACTTAAAAGATGAAAGTTGTGAGGCCAAGCTAAAGGCTTACCAAGAGTTATTTTTTGAGGGCGAGAGATGAAATTGATGCGATTAGGCTTATTGCCATTAGGTGTGCTTCTTTGTGGTTGTGCTTTTAAAGAGCCAACCATCATCTACAAAGAAAAACTAACACCAGTGCGCTGCAATGCTGTAATGCCAGACAAGCCAAATAATGATGGTAGCTTTGAAGCACACAAGGCGAAGATGATTTATTTTTTAAAGTGCGAGGATCTATTAAAACAATGCATAGGGATAGCGGATGGAAAATAGTAGCTTAAATTTTAGTGACGAGATAAGAGAGACAGCAGGACTAATAAATTTAGCTGGATCATGGGGGTTAAATGAATTTATCGTTTTTATGGCGATTTTTGGTTTTATAGGCTTCGTGGTGATCTTTTGGCTGCTTAGCAGATACACGAGCAAAAACACTGATTTGATGATCGATGTGGTGAATAAAAATAGTGAAGCGATAAATAAACAAAGTAGCGCCACTGAAAAACTAAGCGATATTTTAGCAGCAAATTTTGCCATAAATAAAGAGAAGCTCAATGAAATACATGATGATGTAAAAGAGATCAAGCATAGCGTAAAGTACACAAGAATGCCAAGAAATAAAAAATTTAGCGAGCATATAAATGATTGAAGTTGGAATTATCAGTGAAGTAAGAGCAGACCGTGCAAAAGTTGCCATTGGTTCGATGGTAACTGATTTTTTGCCGGTATTTCAAGCACATGCCAATTCTTATGCAGTGAGCTTTTCACCAATACGTGTAGGAGAGCAAGTGCTAGTGCTACCTGTGCATGATGAGTTAAACTCAGGCGTGGTGCTTCGTGGGCTTTATCAAAGTTCTCACAAGGCAGACGCTACTGATAAAAAGGTGCATGTAAGTTTTGAAGATGGCATAAAGATGAGCTATGACAGCTCTAGCTCTTGCCTTGAAATTTCATCTCCAAAGCTTATAAACATAACTTGTGATAACGCAAATGTAAAGGCTAAAAATGTGATGGTAGAAGCTAGCGATACCACTATAAAAAGTCCAAGCATCAAGCTACTTGGCAACACTTTGATACAAGGGGCGATAAATACAGCTGGAGTTGATGGTGATAGCGGTAGTTTTGAGATAAACGGAGATGTAAAAATCACTGGCTCAATCACAACAGGTGGTAATGCAAACTTTGGCGGCAGCGTAAGTGATGCGCGTGGCAGCCTAACAGATCATAAAAATAACGGACTTGCGAGGGATTAGTGATGAAATATCTAATTGATATAGAAAATTCTATCAAAGACATACTCCTAACTCCGCTTGGCAGTAGAGTGATGCTGCCTGAGTATGGCAGCAGAATTTATGAGCTAATAGATCGCAAGGTGGATGATGAATTTCGTGCTGATCTGGCGTGCTTTGTGATAGAGGCGGTTGAAAAATGGGAAAAGAGAGTCAAGATCGATGAAGTTCGTCTTATAGGTTTAAAAGATCATAAGCTTAGCTTTAAAGTAGTGCTTATGAGTGGTGATGAGATAGAGGTAAGAGCATGAATTTAAAACAACTTCCATATCCAAACGTTATTGAGGTGCTTAAATATGATGAAATTTTAAATAATGTTAAAAACCTTTTTAAAGAACATTTAACTGATGATGAAATTTCACTACTTGAAAGCGACAACTACTCGGCTTTACTTGAAACACTAGCGTATAGAGAGTTGCTCTTGCGAGCCAGGATAAATGATAGCGTTAAGGCGATGCTGCTGCCATTTTCTACTGGAAACGACCTTGATAACATAGTAGCGATTTATGGCATAGAGAGACTAAAAGGAGAGAAGCCAACTGCGCAGAGTGAATTTACGCTCTCTATGCCAAGAAGCAGCGATACATATTTGCCAAAAGGGCTAATTTTACGCAGCGAAAATGGTGAAATAGCTAGTTTAAAAAGTGAAGTTGTAATAAGAGCAAACGAGCTAAAAGCTGTTGGAGTGATCATCTTGGATGAGTTTACAAAAACCAGCAAAGCAAAGTGCGAATATATCCAAACACCACTTCCTTTCGTATTAAAAGCAAAACAGCTAAGTGAGTTTGAAGGCGGAACTGAGCGTGAAAGCGATGATAGGCTAAGAGAGCGTGCAGTTTTAAGCCTAGAGCGTTTCTCAACTGCAGGCAGTGCTAAAGCATATACTTATCAAACACTTAGCGCAAATGCAAAGGTGCTGGAGTGTAGTGTGCTAAATGGCGGTGCTGGAGTAGTTCAAATTTATCTAAAAACTACCGACATGAGTGAAGAGACTAGAGCTGATGTGGAGAGCTTTTTAAGTGCCGAAAAGGTGCGTCCGCTAACCGATAATCTAAGCGTGTTAAATGCCACAAAAATAGACATAAAGGTAGTAGCTACTCTTGAGCTAACAGATATGCTCTTTCAAGATGAAATTGCTAAAGCTATATCAGCTCTGCCAACTAGCCTTAGCCTTGGAGAAGATCTAAATTTAAGCTACATCTATAAAAACTTGCACATTAATGGCGTTTATAGAGCAAGCCTTAAAGAACCACTTAATGATAAAAAGATAAGCGTAAAAGAATTTGTAAATTTAAGCTATGAGATAAGCTACAAAAAGGCTGAATTATGAGCTTACTACCTAATCACAAAAGTAAATTTGATAAGAAATTTGACTTGCTTTTTGGCGTAAGGTTTGAGGATTTAGACATTGGCGTCATAAATACTCTTGCAAGCAAAGCTCCAAAAAATTTACTGCCAGTACTTGCAGCCAGCTTTGATGTAGATATTGATGGACTAAACGAGAATGAAGCCAGAGAGCTCATAAAAAATGCTTTTGAGATACATTACTACTCAGGCACTTTTTACAGTCTGAATAAGGCGTTAAGCGCACTTTATGCAGATGCCAAGGTTAAAGAGTGGTTTGATTATGCAGGACTACCTTATCACTTTAAACTAGAGCTTGATGCAAGTAAAAATGGAGTAAGCCCACAGACGCTAAAGAGATCTGATGAGATCATAAACACCTACAAAAACGTGCGTAGCGTATATGATGGAGCAAGCATAAAAGCGATAGCTAGCATAAATTTAAAAGCCTACTCTTACACATTTAGTGGTGAAAACATAAGCGTAGATCCTTACGTAATATCAAATATAAGCCAAAGAGCAAGCTTTAAAGTAGGAGCTACTACGCAGATAAACGAGATCATAAGCATACCAATCGATGCAATAAAAGTTTTAACAAGATAAAGGACGGATAAATGAAGCAATACACACTTTTAACAGCTAATGGCATAAATAAGCTTTTAAAAACCGCTAGCGATGGATCAAAGATCGCATTAAAAGAAGTTGTAGTAAGCGATTACGAAGGAGAACTAAGCGAGCAGACCACATCAATACCAAATGAAAAGTATAGGGGCGCAATAAACGCCGTAACGATAGACGAAAACGATAATAACATTCTCGACGTCGATGCCATAATACCGCCTGAAGTTGGCGGATTTTATATAAAAACGGCTGGCATATACTGCGATGATGGCTCACTCTTTGCGATAGCAAGGTTAGCAGATACTTATAAGCCGCTTTTAAATGAGGGGTCAAGTAAAGACATCACATTAAATTTTAAACTCCAAATCGCAAATGCGAGCGAGAGCATCATTTTAAAGGTTGATAACAATATAGTGTTAGCAACCAGAAAATGGTGCGAAAAGATGTTTCTTAAGTTAAAAGACAAGATCGACGCATACACCAAGCAAGAAAGTGATGATAAATTTGTAGCAAAGACAGACATCGCCACCGAAGATAGCGCTGGCATCTTTAAAGTTACTAATGAGATAACTGGCAGTAGAAGTGATGTGGTGGTAACTGAAAAAGCAGTTGCTAACAATGCATTTTCATTTGAGCCTTACAATAAGGTTGAAGTCGATGTGTTTGATTTTATAGGTATAGGTAGCACTGTGAATACTAAGAATATACTAGGTGACAATAGCTGTGTATCTTTATATACCTTTGAAAATGACTCAGAGGGAGCTGTATTAACTAAAGCTGAATATTCAAATCAAGCCAAGTTTGGTACAAGAGCATTGAGATTTAATCAAGTAGCTGGTGAAACTGTAAAATTAAAAGACTCAGATAAGATAGCATTTAAGAATGATTTTACAGTAACACTTTGGTTTAATTATGATAACACAGCAAATGCTGCTGTACATAAAGACCATAGGATTTTTAGTATTCAGTTCTTTATAGACTTATCAATATCTAGTATAGTAAATGGTATAGGTTGTGGAGTAGGTAACAATGGTAGGTGGACAGTAGCTAGAGCTGAAAAACCTTTTACAACCTTTGCAAAATATAAAACAGATGATTGGAACTTTGCAGTTATAAAAAGGACTGGTGCTAAAGTCGAGTTCTTTATGAATGATGAAAAAATAGACGAAATAGACAATTTTACAACTGACGGCTCATTAGCAACTAATGCAATAGAATTAGGCTTAGGTGCACAGCCTTTCAAAGGTGGCATTGACCAAGTCCGTATTTTTAATAAAGCATTAAGTGACAGAGAAATCTTTAACGTAAAAAATGAAGCAAGCAGTGCTGGAAGTACAACACTTGCATTACAAGGCACAGTATATCTATCAGACAAATCATCGGTGCCAGGTAGATATTTAAATACTACTAAGGCTATAGAAGCTCAATTACCTAAAGCCCAACAAAAAGCCAATGGTACTTACTTCATAAAGGTTAAGCAAGATAATTCACTAGAGCTAGTTGATATACGTCCAGAGTTTCATCACAAATCAACAACAGCTGAATACTACCTTGATGGCTCTTGGTATGATAAAACTGGCGTAAGGTTGCAGCCACAAACTTACTTACCTTATTCTGTGATAGTTACATCAAAAAGTATTACATCAGTTAATTTTGAAAACATATATCCAAGCAGCAAAGAGCTAGGTGTAGGGCAGAGATGGATAAATGAAAAACCTAATAGACAAAACAACGTTACGTATAAAAACGAAACTGGTCGCTCAATACAAATAAGCTGTTATATTAATACAGTTCCTATCCAAACATCTCAGGATGGTATTAACTGGGTATCTCATCCAGCAGCATCAACAGCAGGAGAATGCGAAATAATAATCCCAGCAGGATATTTTTACAAAACAGCCATTGTGGGTCCACAATGGCTAGAACTAAAATAAGGATAGAGAATGAAATATTATAAAAATGACAACAATGAGATATTTGCTTTTAACGATGACTTTGATGCGTCTAGTGATATTGCTAGACTTAATCTTAAGGCCATTTTAGAAACTGAAATAAACGATATTTTAAGCAGCACCATAGACGAAAGAACTAAACAGCTGGCAGAACTTGAAGCAGAGATCGCCGAGTGTGAAAATCACATCCGCCATGCACTAATCATAGGCAACAATGCCGTGCTTGAAAGCTTAAGGGCGGAGTTAAAAGAACTAATAACACAAAGAGAGGAATTAAAATGAGCTATTTTTTAATCTGCGTTTTATCGCTAATCTTGGGCGTGTTACTTTGCCCTATCGTAATCTTTTTAAGAGCACGCAAGTGCGAGGGCTGGGACAATAGCAATATGACAAATATTTTACGAGTGTTTAGTCACTTGGCAACACATCCTGACGACTTTGCAAAAATGCAATACGAAGACGGACAAAAGCCGTTTTGGTACTTGAGCGGTGATGAATTTACTGATGTTGTAAAAACTAGACCAAAGGAGAATAAATGAGAGTAAGAATAAAAAGATGTGAAGTGTGTGCCAGCAAGTTAGACAAAGATGGCAACTGCACTTGGAGCGAGTGTCCTAAGTGCCCAGAATACAAACAGGGCGAAACAAAAGAGAATGAGAAGCCGAGCAAGAAGTCAAAAAAGGAAAATGATGCTAAAGAGTAAAGAGATATTGCGTCTTATAGCGATCATTTTAGTAGAGCTTATGCTTGAGATCCTCTCATTTGTAGTTGTGCCAGTTGCATTACTATTTTGCAAAAAGGATGATGAGCATTTGCCAAAGATATTTAGGTGGTTTGAGGATGCAAACGACTATTACGATGGCAAGTGTGCTGCTATCAATGGCGATAGTGGCTGGAGAGAGAAGCACTATCCTGAACCAACCAATAGAACATATAAAGCAAGACTTCTTTGGCTCTTACGCAATAAGATAGGACGCTTTTCGAGTGAGATTAACGGCGTCAAAGTAGATGATGTAAATCCATATAGCATAGAAACTTTAGGCGATCCCTATATCACCAGCAATGGTGGTAAAAAGAGTGGTTTTTGTAAAGTTACTTGCACTTTAAAAGATGGCAGGGAGCGTTTTGGACTTTATAAAGTAGTCCGATACAAAGGCTTTTTAAGCGGCTTTTATTGTCGCATTTATGTCGGATGGAAGCTTATGGATATAGCAGGGGCAAATGCCTTAAATTTTAAAGAGTTCACCCAGAAAGATGATAAGAAACATCTAAAAACAGTGTGGTGTATAAATCCATTAAAAAAAGTAAATCAAAAAGGAGAATAAAAATGGCAGCAAAATTTGGTGTAAACGTAACCGTATCAGCTGAGGCGGCAAGACCAATAGCAGTAGAAAGTACTACGCCTATTGGTATAGCAGGGTATGAAGAGGTGTTAGAAAATGGCCTACATTTTTATATGACAACAGCAAAGGCACTTGAAGCTCTTGAAGCAAAATACAAAGCAAAAAAGGATGCGAGCCAAGCTTTTAAAAAAGGCTCTATTTATAGGGCTTTAAAGGCCATCGAAGATCAGGCGGTTAATACGCAGATTATTGTAAGCGTATTCACCAAAGACGACGATAGCGATACGAACGATGAGATCACGGAGTGTAAAAGTGCCGTTACAGCGTTTGCTAAAGCTAAATCACGCTTTGGTTATAGCCCAAATTTAATAATCGCACCTGGCTTTAGCCATGAAGATGCGATAAAAGGCGAGATAGAAAAGATGGCAACCAGGCTAAAAGCAACCGGCATTGTAGATCTAAAAGCAGATGACGCAGCAGCAGCCATTGTTAAAATGGGCGATTTTGGTACAAATAGGCTAGTTGCCGCTTATCCAAATGTCAAGGTTTGGGATGATGAAACGAACGCTTATGTCTATGAGGGACAAAGTGCGAGAATAGCCGGCATGATAGCTCACACAGACGGCGCAAGCGAGTTTGGATATTCAGATAGCTATTCAAACAGGGTTATGATAGGGGTTTCAGGCACGCAAATAGACGTGGATTTTGAGCTTGGGGAAACTTGCACGGCCGATGAGCTAAGGGCGGCTAAAATTTCTACCATCATTAGAGAGAGTGGCTTTAGGGCTTGGGGTGGCGAAACGAGCGATCAAGATACTATTTGGCAAGATCTAGCACGTGTTAGGATATTTGATCGTATTTCGCAAGCTTGCCAAAAGGGAGTGCTGTTTGCGATCGATAGAAAAGCTAGTGAGCTTTATCATGCAAAAAGATCGGTTAGTGAGCTCCTTCGTCAGCTAGTTGGAGCAAAGGTACTTCTTGGATATGAGCTTAGCTGGAGTGCAAAAAACACAGACGCAACTATCACGGCTGGTAAATTTTACCTTGATGTCAGAATGCAAAACAATCCAATCGTTAAGCAGCTTACACTTGATTTTATCTATGTGGATAAATACGGTAGCGTTTTGATGGATGAGTTAAACAAATAAAGGAGATAAACAATGAAAAGACAAATTCCTCAAGTAATCCAAGAAGGTAACGTTTATATAGATGGCATCGGCTATCTTGGTGTAACAAAAAAGCTGAAGCTTCCCACAATAGAGTTTGAAATGATAGAGAGCAAAGGAGCTCTTAGCACAAATTACACAACTGGCATGCTAAAGGCAACAGAGGTTGAATTTACGGTTAGCGTGCTAGATAAAAACATGTGGGTAAATTTAGGACTAAACAGCTTTACCAACCGCATTCCATGGCTTTTTAAAGCTAGCATTTTCCAAAGTGGCAAAAGTAAAACCGTGCCTTTTAGTGCAGCTTTTACCGGAGATATTATCAGTTATGAAGTATCTGAGTTTGAAAGCGGAAAAGAGCTAGAAGTTACTATTAAGCTATCAGCTCATTTTGTGGACATCAACGTGGATGGTGTGCCGATGGTGTTAAAAGATAGTGAAAATATGATATGCGTTATAGGCGGAGTTGATTATATGGCAGGGGTTCGCTCAAATTTAGGAGAGTGATTTTTTATACTAAGCCTGCTTGTTTTACTTTGATATGTAGCCAAGCAGGCAAAAACAACAAAAGGATACAAAAATGAAAGAGATAAAGATAAAAGATGAAATTTGGCAAATGCACGCACCAAAAGTAAGAACCATTAAGATGGCGGATGAAAATGGTGGTAGCGATATGGCAAAGACTATCTATATGATAGCTGCACTTTGTAATAAGACACAAGATGAAGTTGAAAATTTGGAGTTTAAAGAATTTATGTCTTTACAAAAGGCGTTAAATGATTTTTTAGATGTAAGGGCGGAGTAAATAACGAAAATATCGCCCTTATAGCTCATGTTTTAGGCTATGGATATAGCGAGATAATAAATCTTAGTTTGAGTGATTTTAGTGAGTTTTTAGAAATTTCAGTAAAAATCTTAAAGGCTAAGAGCGAGTTATAACTTCTTTGGTTTTACCTAATGCTAAGCCAGCGGTGCCAATAAGGCTACCAAGTATCCCTAAGCCAAAAACTAAGGCAATAAACGTTTCAAAAAAGCCACTTGGTGAAACGAAGAAGAATAAAACGATAAAAATAGGAATGATTAAAGCCATTTTAAATCCTTTTTAAAAGGGATTATATCGTATTTTAAAGGAAAGATATGGATAACGCACAAGTTGGTATTAGTATTGGTCTAGCAGTAAAAGGGCTAAGTAAAATATCAGAGCTAAAAAAAGGGTTTGATGGTTTAAAAGGTAAGATAGCAGAAGCAAAAAAAGCCATAACATCTTTAGATAACACTAGGTTATCAAATCTATCTAGCCAAATAAGAGAGAGCCAAAAAGCACTTTTAGGTGAACTTACGACAAATTTTAGCAATCTTACAAACTCAGTAGCCATAGGAGTGCCAATAAAACTTGCCATTGATGATGAGGCTGCTTTTGCGAATGTAAAAAAGTATGTTGATGATAGCGATGAGAACCTAGCTAAGCTAAAAAATGAGATGAGAGGGTTAAGCTCACAGCTTGGAGAGAGCTTTAGTAATATAGCTGACATTGCAGCTGGCGGTGGTAAGATAAATTTAGCTGGTGAGGAGCTAGTAACTTATACAAAGATGCTTGCAACCGGCTCAGTTGCATTTGAAATGAGCTCTGAAGCCTTATCAAAGGCGGCCAATAATATGAAAGTTGGCTTTAAGATGAACGATATAAAGGAGCTTAATAGCTTTTTTGATAGTGTAAACTTGCTCGACAATAAGGTTACTAATGCAAATGCTTCTGATATATTTGAGGCTACTTCGCTAACAGCTGCAAATGCCAGCTTAATAGGCCTAGATAGTAAAAGCGCTAGTGCCATAAGTGCTACAATGCTAAGCACTGGCAAAGCTAGCTCGGTCGTAGGCACTAGCTTAAATGCTCTTTACTCCACACTCTCAATGGCCGACAAAAAGGGTAAAAATTTTCAAGAAGCGCTAGCAAGCATAGGTATGGATGCAACATATCTAAAAACAGCCCTACAAAAAGATGCTGCTGGAGCCATAACTACGTTTTTAGAAGCGATCTCAAGAGCTGATAAAGATAAACAAGCAGGGCTACTTTATGATCTAGTTGGTGGAAATTTTAACGATGAGATAGCAGGGCTTGTAACAAATATCGATGCTCTTAAAGCAAATATCAAAATGGCACACTCGGACGAAGCCACAGGATCTATGCAGCGTGAGCTACAAACAAAGCTAAACACTACAAAAAGTGGTATCGAAAGGGTTACACAAGCATGGAGAAATTTAGGTTCAAGCCTTGGAGAAACCTTTTTGCCACTTACAAATTTATTAGCTTCTATCTTAAGTAAGGTAGCTGGATTGTTAAGCTCGCTAAATGAAAAATTTCCAAGACTAAGTGCCATAGTTGTTAGCGCTGCAGCTGGCTTTATGATCTTTAAACCGGTGTTGCTTCTTAGCAAGATAGCACTTTTAAGTGTAGCAGATGGATTTTTGGGCGTTATAAGGGTAGTGAAATTTTTAAATCCTATGCTCTTAATAGCAAAGCTCAGATGGTTGGCTCATGCTGTAAGTATATCAAGCGCCACGATAGCTGCCAAAGCTCATGCTTTTAGCATTTGGCTAGTTGGTGCAAGACTAAGAGCAACTCTAGCTATCACTACTGCTTATAGCGCTACTTCAAAAGCCTTTGGTGTAGCGTGTGGTGTTATGCGTAGCGGATTAATGGTGGTAACTCTAGCTACAAAGGCTATGAAATTTGCTCTTATTAGCACAGGCATTGGTGCTATAGTAGTAGCTCTTGGTATGGCAGCAGCTTATCTTATAGAAAATTGGGACGAAGTAAAGGCCTTTTTTCTTGAGATATGGGAGAGCGTCAAGCCATATTGGCAGAGCACGACAAAGTTTTTTAGTGATCTTTGGCAAGGAGTGAGCGACTTTCTAAGTGCTATTTTTGAGCCAGTTATCAAGATATGGGATGAGCTCTTTGGCGGTTTTTTTGACTGGATAGCTGAGAAATTTGGCTGGATAAACGACATGGTCGGTGAGGCCATTAAGGGGCTAAGTAGTGCTTGGAGCAAGACAAAAGAATTCTTTGGCTTTGGAGACGATGAGCAAGCAAGTAGTGAGCTAAAACCAAAAGATGATGGCGGTGGCTTTTTTAGCTCTACATTTGGCTCAGGGAGTGATACTCACGTAAAAGAGGCTCCAGCTTTAGTGGCAGCCAGCACAGGTGGTGGCGCCATCAACATTAGCTTTAATGGTGATTTTTTACTTAACTCAGACAATGGTAAATTTGACCTAGAGAGCTTTAAGGCTCAAATAGTAAAAGGCGTTAAAGACGCACTAAGACGTGATGAGTTTAATCGTAAAAATACTGATGTAAGGGGATAATATGGTGCTAAATCTTGGTGGGTTTAAATTTAGATGGGAGCAAACTAATAGTATCGATACTCAAACAGATTTTGGGATAAGCGAACAAGAGCGTATACAAAACTATCCAGCCTTATTTAGTGCAAATTTAGGGAGCAGCACACTTAATATAGAGGGTCAAACACTGCCATATCACGGCGACAAACAAGGCGCACTAAAGCCACTTTATGCCTTAGCTGCCTTACGTCAAAGCTTGCCGCTTACAAATGGAAATGGTAAATATTTTGGTCGCTTTGTTATAGTAAAAATCAGTGAAAAACAAGCGATTTTTACTCCAAATGGAGCATTTTTTACACAAAGTTTTAGTTTGGAGCTAAAAAGGGATTATGATGGATAAAATTTACATAGCTAAAGACGGTGATAGGCTTGATACTATCACCTACAACCACTACGGACATCTAAGGTTTTTTGAGCAAATTCTAACTATAAACCCAAAGCTTAACACAACACTTCATGCAGGCGATAGCGTGTTTTTGCCTGATATAAAAGAAACAGCGAAAGAGCAGGCAAAACTATGGTGAGAAAACCGGCTTTCAAGCTAGAAGCTAGCGGCAAAGACATAACAAACATCATCAGACAAAACCTAATAAGTCTAAGCTTTACCGATAAAGAGGGCAATGAAAGTGATGAAATCAGCTTTACCCTATTTGGCATATATGCAAAGCCAGTATTCGGAGATAGCTTAAAACTATGGCTCGGATATGGAGATGATCTTTATCTTTGTGGCTCTTTTAGCGTGCAAACGGCTAGCAGAGACTACAAAGCAAATACAACAGAGGTTAGAGCAACTGCTGTAAATTTTGCAAGTCCTGCAAAAGAGAAAAGACGTGTGAGCTGGGAAAATACAACGCTTTTTGGGATAGCTAAAAAGATAGCTAGTGCCAATGCACTATCTTTAAAAACAAGCGGTAGCGACCAAAACATAGCTTCTGTTATCCAGGATAATGTAAGCGACATAGAGTTTTTATATGATCTATGCGTCAAATTTGGCTTTTTAATGGCTGTTAAAAATGATAACATCATCATAACAGCCAAAGATGCTAAGGGTGATGCTAGCCAAACCTCAAATACTTCAAAAAACGAGAATTTGCCCACTTTTACACTAAATTTAACTGATCTTTACTCGCTAGAGATCACTGAAGCTAATAGAAACTCTTATACAGCCGTAATAGTAGAGTGGCAAGACATCGAAGCTGGTAAGGTAAAAAGCATTAAGGTGGGAAGTGGGGAACAAGTATATAAGATGCAGATAGCTCAGCCAAAGAGTGATAATGAGGCCTTTAAACAAGCAGAAGCTAAACTAAATGAACTGCAGCGTGGCGGAATAAATGGTAGATGTAGCTGCGAAGGGAAAAACATCATAGCAGGCGGCAAGCTTAAATTTGGTGGAGTTCCTGGGCTAGAAGCAAATGAGTTTAGCATAAAAGAAGTAAGCCATAAGCTTAGCACGAGTGGGTATGAAATAGATATAGAGTTTGAGGGGTAAAATTTTAGTTATTTAATATGTTTTAAAAGGTTATAAAAAGCTATTTAAAAATATAAAAATTTACGTTAGAAATCAAAGTGAAAAACTGCGGTTTTTAGCTCACTTTGATTTTAAGCGTAAAATCACTTTGATTTGAAAAGTCGTTTTACAAAATTTGCTTTTAATTTTAAAACAGATCGTTTTTTGCACTTAAAAATGGCTTAGTTTAAGGTTATTTTTATATCAGAGCATAAAATTTCTTGCCATTTATAAAAATTTCTAGTTAAATTTATCTGTTTTATCTGGGGTTTTGGTTGGCTTAAAACTCTTAAATTTTAGATTTATCTAAAATTAGATCGTAAAACTGCTATCTGATTTTAAAATACTTCTTGATTTGAGCGCTCTTAGTTTTTGTTGCTTTAGTGGCAAATTTATGGTGTATTTTAGCTAGCCATTAAAACATCGACTAATATTACAAGCGTTTAAAATAGCTTATTTTTGTTTTAAGAAAATTTATAAATCTAAAATGCAAGGTTGAAAAATCGCACAAGTGCCATAATGCTTTAAATTTGACGTAATAAATTTAGCTTACAAATTTACTAGGCCTACTTTTAAAACATGCTCTTTTAGCCCACTTGGTATCTCGCCATTTTCAAGCGCCATTAGCTCGCTCGCTTTTAGGACATAAAAGTCTTGCAAGCTTCTGTTGGCAGACTTCTCAAGCTTTTTTGCTAGCGTGTCAAAGATATGAAACTCAGCCTCATTGCTTGCTAGTAAAAAGTCAGCCCCACTATCAAATGCAGCAAAAACTATCTTGCTAGCAAGCTTGCAAGCTAGCTCTTCATCAGCATTTAAAAGATCATATCCACAAGGCGTTTTGGCGTTTAGCTCTATAAAATTTGCCCTATATGCGCTTAAATTTGCAGGCAGTCTGTCTTTTATGGCTATCTTAAACTCTTTAAATTTACTAAGTTTTTCTATCTTTTTAAGCTCGTTTTCATATTTTGGCGCAGCTTTTACGCCTAAAATTTCTTTGAAAAATCTAATCGCCTCACTATAAATTTCGCTACCTTCAAATAGCAAATCATCAAGCTCGCAGGCTATCAAAACGCCGTTTTTATCGCCAACTAGCTTTAAAATTTCATCGTTTTTCTCATTTTTGTAAAGATGATGAGCTAGCATTATCGCGGCAGCTCCTATAAAATTTGGCTCGTAGTCTCTCACAAAATCAGCGTAAAAATAAGGCTTAAAGCTAGCGTAAAGCTCTTTGTCGGCTCTTTTACAAAAGCTAGCAAATGGCTCAAATTTCGCCCAAAAGTCATCATCGTTTATGGCAAGATCTAAAACCGCTCTTTTTTCATCAAGCGGGGCGATGCAAAGCTCGTCTCCAAATTTTTGAGCTAAATTTTCAAGTGGCTGGGCGGTGCTAACTACGACGTCATTTGCCTTGACAAAGCCTTCAAATGGGCTAAAGTAGGGGTCTATGCTCTTTACGTGGGCAAAAAGCTCGTTTAAGTTTGCAAAGTCTGAAATCTCTAAAAAATAGGGCTTAAAATATGCCAAAACATCTCTTTTTGCGTCAAATCTAAAAATCTCAACTCTTTGCATCTCTATCCTTTTTTTGGGCTTATTTTATCCTAAATTTAAAAGGAGTTTCATTATAATAGCTCAATGGATAAAGAAAATTTCACGATTGAACGCTTTAGTAACGCATATATCGGCGATGATGCGGCGGTTGCTGGCAAAATGGTCTTTAGCAAGGACATTTTTGCGCAAAATTCGCACTTTAAGCTTGGCTGGCTAAGCCTTGAAGAGATCGGCTACAAGGCGATGATCGTAAATTTTTCAGATACGATCGTGATGAACGCAAAGCCTAAATTTGCCCTTCTTGGACTTAGTCTGCCAAAGAGCTTCACGCCGCGCCAGATCAGCGAGCTAACTAGCGGCATAAATAGGGCGTGCGAGGAGTTTGGCGTAAAGATAATCGGCGGCGACACGATAAGTAGCCCCCTTTTAAACATAAGCGTTAGCGTGATCGGCGAGCTAAAGGGCAGAGCAGTGCTAAGGAAAAATGCTAAATTTGGCGATCTTGTTGCATTTACAGGCAAGCTTGGAGGCAGCCAAAAGGGGCTAAACTCGCTTCTAAGACTGGCTCAAATTTCAAAAAACTCACGCTTTAGAAAGCCTATCTTAAGAGATAAGTTTTTTTACAAAGCAGCTCATCTTATAAACTCTGCCATGGATATCTCAGACGGGCTAAAAACCGACCTTGGCAAGCTTTTAAAGGCTAGCAAAAAGGGCGCTAAATTTACAAAAAAACTAAGCAAATTTGAGCTTAGTAGCGGCGAGGAGTACGAGGTTTTATTTACCTTTAGCCCTAAAAATTTAAGCGCTATAAAAAGGATCGCCGCAAAAACTAGGACAAAGATCAACATCTTTGCAAAAATTTCACACAAAAGGTTAAGACAAAATGCAAGAAGCCACCACTTTTAAGCCGCTATATGCGCTCACCCATGCGCCCATAGAGGCATATTTTTCTAAAAATTCAGATGATTTTGTCGTGCGCGAGATACCGCTTTATGAATTTAGTGGTGACGGCGAACACTTGATCGTTGAAATTTCTAAAAAAGATATGACGACAAGTGACGCTTTGCACGCCTTAAGCGAGGTTACAGGGGCTAAGATGCGCGACTTTGGCTATGCTGGACTAAAGGACAAGCAGGGCATGACGACGCAGTTTATCTCGATGCCTCGTAAATTTGAGAGTGCGCTTGCAAACTTTAGCCACGAAAAGATGAAAATTTTAAATTTAAACGTGCATAAAAACAAGCTTCGTATCGGACATCTAAAGGGCAATAGCTTTTTTATCCGCCTAAAAAAGGTGCTGCAAAGTAGCGCTAAAAAGCTCGAGCAGGCCTTTGTCAGCATCGATAAAATGGGCTATGCAAACTACTTTGGCTACCAGCGCTTTGGTAAATTTGGCGACAATGCTAAAACTGGCCTTGAGCTACTTAAAAACGGCACTATAAATGGCAAAAAGAGCAAAAATGTAAAGCTAAATGACTTTTTGATCTCAGCCTATCAAAGTGATCTTTTTAACCGCTATCTTAGCAAAAGGGTCGAAATTTCAAGGTTTGTAAGCGACTTTAGCCTAAGTGAGCTAGGCGAAATTTATAAAAACTTTAGCAAGGATGATCTAAAGGCGATGAAGGCGCAGGAGAGCTTTTTTAAGCTTTTGCCAGGAGAGGTTTTGGGGCACTATCCGTTTGGCAAGCTCTTTTTATGTGAAAATTTAGATCAAGAGGCGCAAAGATTTGCTAAGCGTGATATCACAAGCCTTGGACTCATAGTCGGTGCAAAGGCCTATGAGGCAAGCGGCGTGGCAAAAGAGCTTGAGGATGAAATTTTCGCTGAGGCATTTTCGCTTACTTCAAAGATCGCTGGCTCAAGGCGCTTTAACTGGGCGTATCTTGAAGATACAAGCTACAAATATAACGAAGAAAACGCTCATTTTAGCTTAAATTTCACACTTCAAAAGGGCTCATACGCCACTGTTGTGCTAGAAGAAATTTTGCATAAAAATATATTTGAGTAGGGTAAATTTAAAGATAGATTTAAAAGGGTGGCTGGCTAAATTTAGCTGGTTTAAATTTAAAAAGGTCTAGCCAAAGCTAGACCTAAAACATTAAATTTAAGAAGTAAAAGAGGTAAAAACTTAAGTTCTAAAGACGCTAAGTTTAGTATTTAGCGCATCTGTCATCTTATTTAGATGCTCAGCCGCAGAAGCTATCTCTTCTACACTTCTAGCATTTTCAGATGAAATTTGATTGATCTCTGAGATGCCATCCATGATCTCATTTACGTTTTTACCAGTTGCGATGTAGTCTTGCATAGTCTTATCTGACATCGCTATGGCGTTATTCATCGTTGCGCTCATATCATTTATAGTCTTTTCAACGTCGCTTGCAACGTGGGTTAGCTCTTGAATTTGCTTAGAGTTGATACCCATTTGCTCGCTGCTGTCATTGATCGCTTGAACGATAACGTTGATAGTTGCATTTATCTCTGTTAGAGATTTTTGAGTTCTCTCAGCTAGCTGTCTAACTTCATCAGCCACGACTGCAAAGCCGCGTCCATGCTCGCCAGCACGTGCTGCTTCTATGGCAGCGTTAAGTGCAAGTAAATTTGTCTGATCAGCGATGTCGTTGATAACCACAAGGACTGATTTTACCTGCTCAGCATCACGGCTAAGCTGCTCGATCTTGCCAGCCATTTGATTTTCTACATTAGCAGAGTCTATGATCTGAGATGATAGAGATCTGATAGCCTCAGTAGCTGTTTTTATATGAGTGCTTGCCTTTTGAAGATCATCTTTGCCAGCTTGAGCAATTGAAAGTGACTCTTTCATGCTTTCTTGCATAGACTTGCATCTTTGATTTGTCTCTTCAACGATCTGGGTTGATTCTTCTACGCGTTTGCCTGTTTGAAGAGATGTAGAGCTAAGCTCATTTGCGACTGAGCTGTTTTCACTTGAAAGGTTTTTAGTATCGCTTATAAGCACTCTTATGCGCTCTATGAAGTTGTTTATATCATTACTTATTTTAGCTATCTCATCTTTGCCGTAGATCGGGATTTTAAGAGTAAAGTCAGATGTTATAGCATTTAAATTTGCTCCTAGTCTATCGATAGGATTTGCAACTAGCTTTTTAAGCAAGAAGATAGATACTATGATAAGAAGCAATGTAACTATGATGCTTGCGATGATGAAGTTTTTACTAACTACCTTTTGAGGTGTTAAAAAGTCATCAGTAACAGCTGAGCCAAGCACGATCCAGTTTAGTTTGTCAAATGGCTCAAAAGCAACTATTCGTTCAACATCACCAGTATTAGCGAATTCAACACCTTCTTTTTGTTTCGCTATTTTTTCCATAGCAGCTTTAACATCACTGCTTAGCTCTTTACCAGCTTGAGTTGGGTGGATTTCAAATTTGTTAGTTTTTGTATTAAAGATAGAGAAGTAGCCATGCTCGCCTAGCTTCATTTGTGACATTGTCTTTTGAAGATCTTCTAGGCCTTCAGTAAAGTCGTAACCTATAAATAAAACTGCTACAACCTCGCCGTTTTGAATGACTGGCTCATAAACACACATATAGTTTCTACCAAAAATATTTAAAGCACCCACATATGTTTCTTTGTTCATCATCTTTGGATAGATCGTTTTATTTAGCATACCAAGCGCTCTACTGCCATCGTCTAGTAAAAGTGAGGTAGATACAGCAGCAAATTCATTGCCTGATTTTGCAAAGATGGTTGGGATGCCGCCGTTTGTTAGCTTTTTGATCTTATCAGATATCTCGTGGTTGTTATTTAACACGCCCATTTTATCTGAGATAAGCTCTAAAGCATCGTCATTTTCAGTTTTTATGGTTTGGCTAGTGGCTCTTATATTACCTAAAGCCTCTTTTAAGACATGCATATATAGTTTTGCATTGTCTTCGTTATCTTCATCAAATAGCTCAACTGTGTCCATCGCAAGCGCAACGTTTTGCTGGATAGTTGTTTCTACTCCCTCCTTGATCTCACGCTCTAAGACATGTGATATAAAAAATACAAAGCAAGCCATACAAATGGCAAGAACTAAAGCGATGATCGCTGAGACCTTGACTAAGATGCTACGCAAATTCATCTATATCCTCCTTGGTTTAGATTTTAAGGTCTTATTATACAAATTTTTTCTCGTAAAACATATAGAATTTTAGGGAAAAATAATGAATTTTAAATTTTTGTTTGCTTTGTATTTATAATTATAACTTTTATGAAACTGGAGCAAAAATTTATAAAAAATTGCTATTTAAATTTAGCTTTTTAAGCAAAATTTATAGTTTGGCAAAAGCAAGAAATTTGCGCTTTTGAGGGATTAAAATTTAAATTTGTATCTTTTTGTTGATTTGTCGTCTGTTTTATTAGATTAGTTTAAGGTCCAAAGCAAAATAACAAAAAAGTGAAATTTGGAGCGTTTTACTCTTGTTTTTGTAAAGAAATTTTAAAAAGATTAAATAAAAAAATTAATTTCATACCAAGTTGTGACAAAATTTATGCTCAAAAATCAAAAAAATTCCTAGATAAATTTGCAAAATTTAATGAAAAATTTGGTCGCAGGGTAAATTTATATATTTTTAAATATAATCACGCTCTGGCACGGTAAGCGGTCGCTTTTGCATCTTGCAAAAGAGGAAAGTCCGAGCTGCGATAAGACAAAGTTCCATCTAACGGATGGCTAGGGAAACCTAAGGGATAGTGTAACAGAAAGCAAACTTCCGCCTTGGCGGTAAAGGTGAAACGGCGGGGTAAGAGCCCACCGGCACGCTTGGTAACTTGCGTGGCCATATAAACCCAACTTGCAGTAAGAAGGGATGGTTTTGGTCTTATATTAAAACCCTTCGCTAGAGCTTGTTTGTAAAAGCAAGCGTAGATAAATGATCGCTCAAGACAGAACTCGGCTTAACGCCGTGCCTCCCTTAAATTTAGAGTAAATTTCAAGTAGCAAGCAGTTTGTAAATTTAAAAGATTTTCAAGACAGAACCGGCAGATATGCCGTGCCTTGAAAGTTTGAGTTTAGATTAGTTTTTTACGTATTTTTGAGCTTTTTGTAGTTTTGTAAGCTCGTTTTGGATGTGTGAAGATTTAGTTTTAAAAAGCTCTATCGCGCCACCTATCAAGGCCTTTGCCTCTTGAGCCGAAGCTAAGCTTTTAAACATATCTTTGCTAAAGCTTTGTGATAGTGCAGCTAGCTTTCTTGTATCTTCGTTTATTAACGCTAGCTTAAATTCATTGATCCAGCTATTCACCTGATGTTACCTCCCTCCATGCTTCTGATAACTGCTTTACGACATTTGTTACTTCATTTAGCGCGTTAATATCGTTTTGGATATTTGCCATAGCAAGAAGCTGCATCTGTCTTGTATAAAGTCCGCTAAGATAGTGAGCCACATCGCCTTGAGAATAATCAAGCGAGTTTAAAAGCTCGACAAAGATAGCGTTTGCTCTGTTTATATAATAGACTTTTTTCTCTATATCTCCAGCTTCGATCGCTTTTTTGGTGCGAAATATAAATTTCAAAATCCCATCATAAAGCATTTCTATTAATTTAGTTGGGGACTCAATGCCCCCAAAACTCGACTGTGCGTATGCACTATATGCGCTTTGATTCATTTTTTTCTCTTATTTTCTACTGTTTATTTCAGCATCTATCATTGATTTTAGAGTTGAGAACTGATTTTCTAAACTTGCGATGATAGCGTTATACTTGATGAAGCGCTCTTGCATCGTTGTATACTTCTCATCTAAAAGCTTTTGTGTAGCCTCTTTGTTGTCTGCAATTGATTTGTTTTCATCTCTTAGCTGATTTTGCATAGCAATCATTGTGCCATCTTTGCCAACGACACCATCAAGCATCTTATTAAGTCTTGTAAATAGACCATCTGTCTTTTTGGTCACTGGATTTACAGTTGCTTCGCTCATGCCTAGGCTTGCAAGGGCTGTGCTGTTGCCTTTTATCTCCAAACTTTGACCGTCATTTCTTTTTAGGATTATTCTCTTGCCACTTTGATCAAGGCTAGCTGTGACACCCTCAATACCTGCGTCATTTATAGCTTGTTGAAGCTTTAGAGCGTTGTCCTCAGCTGATGAGCCAGCTGCGGTTGAGAAAATAACTGACTTGCCATTTATCGTAAGATCACCAGCTGCTATGTTTAGAGCTCCGGCGCTAACTGGAGCATTTCCCATGTGAGTTATCGGCTCAGTCTTGTTTGATCCCATGAAAAATCTCTGAATTTCCTCAGGATCTTTGCTAAGAGCAGCGTTAAATTTATTTAGATCAAGCTGAAGCTGACCATCTTTATCAGGCGTTATGCCAAATTTACTTAACGCCTTTCCTTCACTATCTTGTCCGTTTATGAGACGGCCGATGTTTGATCTAAGGCCTGAAATTTCGCTCACGCCTTGGAAGGTGCCGGCGCCTTTTTCCTCATCATAGCTTGTCGCGATGCCAAGGTTCATGGTCATTAAGTTGTAGTCTTTTATAAACTCTTCAACCGCTTTTATGACTTCGTCTGTATTTTGTGAAATGCTAACATTTGTTTTACCAACCTCATTTAGTGTTATAGTAACACCTGGTCTTAGATTATCAAATGTATTTTTATCCCTTTTAACATTTACGCCATTATATGTAAATTCTGCGTCTTGTGCTTTTTGAATTCTATTTTTTTCCAAATTTGATGTCATCTTTGGCGAACCATCAGGATTTGTTAATAGTGCGCCGCTCTCATCTGTGTCTTGAAACTGCGTATCATCCCAGCCAAGCTTGTCTAAGATACCAGATGTATCGTTTGAAATTTTGATAGTCTGCGTAGCGCCAGTTTTGCCTGATTGAAGCATTATTTGATTTGGTTTGTCGCCACCAACATTTAAAATTCTAGCTTGCAACTTGCCACCACTTATGTCATTTATCTTATCAACGATATCTTGATAAGTTGTCGATCTTGTCACGCCGATAGAGAATTTTTGTCCGTCGATCTCAACGTCAAATGAGCCAGTGCTTGTTGCGCCCACTATTTCTGAAGCTTTTTTGAAATTTTTGCTTTGAAATGTATCTTTTTGAGCAAGTTTTTGCACATCGATATTAAAGCTTTGCACGCTAACGCCGTTTGCAGCAGAAGCTGTGACGCTTTTGCCAGCGTTATTTGTATTTCTTTTTAGATAAAGTGCCTCGCCGCCAAGTGTTTTGCCACTAACATTTACGTTGCTAACAAGAGTTTTTAGAGCCGCAAGGTCCTTTTGCTTAAGCTCATTTTTCTCAAGCCTTGTTGTAAGTGGCTTGATCTGTCCAGCCTCATCAGCCTCTTTTAGTTTCTTGATAAGCTCATCGTTTAGGCCGCTATTTTTTGTACCGATGCCTAAATTTGTTACGTTACCTACTGCCATTTTTAACTCTCCTTGTCAAAAAGTATTCCGATACTTTCTTTGAAATACTCGCTGATTTTTATAGCTTCTTTGCTTGGAAGCTGTGTTATCTCTTCGCCCGTTTTGGCGTCTTTTACTTGCACTACCATTAAATTTAACTTCTCGTTGTAAGCAAATCTTACATTAGTATCGAGCTGCTGCATCTGATAGTTTAGCCTATCAGTAACCTCTCTTGTCTTTCTAGCAAGATCCTCGTTGCTAAGTCCGTCAAGCTCGTTAGCATCCTTTGATTTGCCGTTTTTGTCGGCATTTACTTTTACATCTGAGTGCTCGATAGGTCTGCTATCTATCTGACGCTGAGCCGACGTGCTCATGTTTGCATCAAGTGTTTGATTTGCCGCTGCTTTGAAAATTTCCATAGTTTTACTCCTTAAAACTTACGCTAGCTCCTACATCGGTAAAATTTTAAATTCCTTTAGTATTTATATAAATTTTTGATTATTTAGGTTAAAATCGAGCAAAATTTATAGGACGGGATATGAAAATTTCATTTGAATGCGACTGCATTTTGCTGCAAAAGACCTTGCTGCTTTTTTGTGGAAATTTAGCCGCTCATCATAAGGATTGTGATTTTGTAGTAAGTGACCGCGAAATCGTCACAAAAAAACCGCTATTTATAATAGGTAAGAACGCTCATCTCTCTCATCCATTCACAAGAGCCACTCTTCTTGATACGCTCGAGGAGTTTTACTCAGCCACGCAAATTTCAAAGGCAAAAGAGCCAGATCAGATAGTAAATGAAAAGAGTTTGGAGCAAAAAGTATCACTTTTAATAGATAAATTTAAAGCTGATCTGCTTGAAATTTTAAGGGCAAATCAGTGAAACTCTACACCAAAATTTCAAGTGGTAAATTTAAAGGCAAAAGGCTTGAGCTACCAAGTCTAAGCACGACTAGAAGCACAAAAAGCATCGTAAAAGAGTCCTTTTTTAATGTCATTAGAGATGAAATTTACTCGCTTACATTTATAGAGGGTTTTGGCGGAAGCGGCGTGATGGCAAGCGAGGCTGTTAGTAACGGAGCGCGCGAGGCTATCGCTATCGAAAAAGATAGAGCCGCTTTTAAGATCACTCAAAGCAATCTTGCTAGCTTAGAGTGTGCAAATTTAAAAGCGATAAATGGCGACAGCTTTGCGCTTTTGCCTGATCTTGTAAATTCGCAAAATGGCAAGGTTTTGCTCTATCTTGACCCGCCATTTGACATAAGAGCTGGCTTTGATGATATCTACGAAAAGCTTGTAAATTTGATCTCGCAGCTAAAAAAAGAGAAAATTTATATGATAGTTTTTGAGCATAACAGCGACTTTAAATTTGGCGATGAAATTTCTGCGTATAAGCTTGTTAAATTTAAAAAATTTGGAGCTACTTCTCTCTCTTATTTTCAGTAAAATTTGGAACATCTTTTGCTTTAAAAACCTAAAATAGCTAAATTTTAGGAAAAAATATGAAAAAAATTTTATCTTTTGTAGCAGCTTCAGTGATAGCTACTTCAGCCTTTGCTACGCAGATAAAAGAGCTTGCAAACATCGTTGGCGTAAGGGATAACCAGCTAATAGGCTATGGTTTAGTCGTTGGACTAAACGGCACAGGGGATGGCTCAACGTCAAAATTTACGATCCAGTCGCTATCAAACATGCTTCAAGGCGTAAATGTCAAGATAAATCCAGATGATATCAAGTCAAAAAACGCAGCCGCTGTTATGGTCACAGCAAAATTGCCTGCATTTGCAAGACATGGCGACAAGCTTGATATAGAGATCTCGTCTATCGGCGATGCAAAAAGCTTGCAAGGTGGCACCCTTCTTATGACTCCACTAAAAGGCGTTGATGGCGATATCTACGCTTTGGCTCAAGGACCTCTAAGCATCGGTGGCAAGAGCGCGGGCAGAAGTGGTGGCAACCACCCAACCGTTGGCACTATCTTAAATGGCGCCCTTGTGGAGCGTGAAGTAACTTACGATATCTACAACCAAGATAGCATAAAACTAAGCCTAAAAGATACAAATTTTAAAATCGCTCTTGATATCCAAAATGCCATAAATGCAAACATTTCAGACGATACAGCAAAGGCGATCGATCCAAGAACGGTTATTGTTAAAAAGCCAGATGATGTTAGTATCATCGAGCTTGCAAGCGCTGTGCTTGATCTTGATGTGGAGTATAAGCCAGATGAGAAGATCGTAGTTGATGAGAGAACTGGCACGATAGTTAGCGGTATAAACGCGGTAGTTAGTCCAGTCGTGATAACTCATGGCGCCATAACTATAAAGATAGAGCCAAATAGCTACGAAGAGGCAGCACAAAATGATGTAAATATAGGTAGCGACACCTCAGTAGCTCCTAGTCAAAATTTACTTAAAATTTCAGGCGAGAAAACAACCGTTGCAAACGTGACAAGAGCGCTAAACAAGCTTGGAGCAACACCAAGCGACATCATCTCGATACTTGAAAATTTAAAAAGAGTTGGCGCGATACAAGTCGATCTGGAGATAATATAATGCAAATAGACAACACCCTAGCACTAAATTCATATAGTGATATCTCAGCAAACAAGATAAAAAACGCAAATGCCAAACAAGATGCACTTTTAAAAGAGCAAACTGATGCTTTTGAAGCATTTATGGTAAAAGCTGTTCTTGATATCGCTTTAAAAGAAGATGATAAGAACTCACTCTATCCAAAAGCCGCTGGCAGCGACATTTACAAGTCTATGTATAACGACGCTATGAGCAAAGCTTTGAGTGGAAATTTAGGTTTTTCAGAACTTTTATACGATTTTTTGAAGAGAGACTCTTAAGTAAATTTATATTTTGCCGATGTAGTGATATAAACATTTTATTTTAAGAGGTATGGATATGATAACTCCTTTGAACCAAAGACCAAACTACCAGGCAAATACGCTAAATAAAAATAGCGATGCTAGAGTTGAAAATGAAAACAAAGAAGTAAAAACAAACGAAAACGCAAGAGTAAAAGAGATAGCTGATGCAATAGCAAATGGCACCTATCAGGTAGATATCTCTAAAACAGCAAAAGCTGTGGCTGATGCGTTGCTCTAAATTTAAAGGAATTTAAATGATAAAGAAGCTTTTGGACGAGGCCATAGGCGAGCTAGACGAGCTTATAAATTTAACGATGCAAGATATCGCCAACATAAAAGAGGCAAAGCACTCAAGCGTTGATGAGAGTGTGAAGAAGAAAAATGCTCTCGTGCGCGCTTTTGAAGATACTAAAAGATCTTTGGATAAAGAGCTATTAAGGGTTTCAAAAGAGAGTGGCACTACGACACTTGCAAACGTTTTATATGATGAAGTGAAGTCAAAGCTGGTGCTTATGCGTTCAAAGCTTGAAATTTTGCATAAAGTAAATAAAGAATATGCAAGACACGTCGTTGTTGTTAAGGAGTTTTTTGACTCGCTTAGCAAAAAAGTCTTTGGTACTCAGACTAATGAATACGGCCAAGACGGCAGCGGCACAGATAATAATTTTTACAAATCAAGGGTTTAAAAAATGGCTAATATCTTTATGTCATTAGGCACGGGCGTTTCAGGGCTAAATGCAGCCCAAGTGCAAATAAGCACAACTGGAAACAACATCACAAACGCCGATAGTAACTACTACACAAGACAACGTGTAGTCCAGTCTGCATCTCCAGCGATGAACACTGTCCCTGGTGGCGTTGGCACAGGTACGCAAGTAGATACTGTGACAAGACTTCACGACGAGTTTGCCTATTCAAGATTAAAATATTCATCATCAAATTTAGAAAATACAGGCTATAAGCAAAGAATTTTACAAGAGGCGACAAAATACTTCCCAGATCTAAAAGATAACGGCATGGTAAAAGATATACAGGAGTATTTTGCTGCGTGGAACAACTTTGCTTCAAACCCAGACGAGGGCGCTCAAAAGGTAAATTTGATAAACAAAGCTAGCGTTTTAACAGCTAGCATCAACCGCTCATCAAAGATGCTTTATGATATGCACACGCAGATAGATGAGACTATAAAGATAAATATAAACGAGATAAACTCACTTGGCAAGCAAATAGCAAATATCAATAAACAAATTCAAAGAGTTGAATCTGGCGCAGATGCTGGCATCAAGATAAATGCAAACGATCTTCGTGACAAGCGCGATGAGCTAGAGCTTGCTATGTCAAAGCTAGTAAATACAGCCGTTTATAAAAGCGATCTAAAAAGCGAGTCAAGGATAGATACAGGCATAAGCGATCAAGGAAGATACTACAACCTAAACATAGGCGGTGTGAGCATCGTTGATGGCGTAAATTTTCATGAAATTTCTATGAGCTCAACCGAGAGTGGGCAATACACAAAAATTTACTATGAAAGAGAAGATGGCAGACGCATCCCTATGGAGGAGAAGATCACAAATGGCAAGATAGGCGCTGCACTTGATCTTAGAGGCCGCAACTACGAGCCAGATAATGATAAATTTAGCGATGGTATCATCCAAAAATATATCGACAACCTAAATACATTTTCAAAAACTTTAATAACTAGCACAAACAACGTCTATGCTGAGTCTGCGGTTGAAATTTCAAACTCAGATCCGATCAGCTATCTAGAAAATGACAAGACACTTATGAACCACGACAACAGCATAAGAAACGGCAGTTTTGATGCTATCGTTTATGACAACAAAGGTAACGTCGTAGCTAAAAAAACTATCGAGATAAACGGCACAACGACGATGAATGATACAAAATACGGCAACTCTGTTGTGCAGGATTTTAACTCAAATTCAGACGATAACAACGACAACAACATGCTAAATGACGTCGATGACTTTTTTGAAGCGTCGTATTTTTATGATAAAAACACGCACCAAGGCACATTTGCGCTCATACCAAAGCAAGCTCAAGGGCTTTATAGCATCTCAATAGTCGATCACGGCACAAATTTCCCAGGCGTTGTTGGTATCAACAGATTTTTTTCTGGCACAAACTCAAATACAATAGGCATCAATCAAAATTTCACCCAAGATCATACAAAGCTTCGCGCATACTCAAAGCCAGTCGTGGGAAACAACGAAGTCGCAAACAAGATGATACAGCTTCAGTACCAAAAGCAGACATTTTACTCAAGTGGCACTGCGCTTGATAGAGATGAGACGATCGAGGGATATTACCGATATTTTACGACCGATATGGCGAGCGATACCGAGGCAAACAACACTATCCACGACACAAATACATCTTTGCAAAGGACTGCCGAAGAGGAGTTTCAATCAACAAGTGGCGTAGATACCAACGAAGAGCTTACAAACTTGATCCGCTTTCAAGCAAGCTACGGCGCAGCTGCAAAGATCATCACGACCGTTGATCAGATGCTTGATACGCTTCTTTCACTAAAACAATGAGCGAACTAAAGAGCCTTTTAGACTCACACGTACTTAGTAAAAATACAAATTCGGGGCTATTTGACGCCCCGGACCCACTTCAAGTAGCTACTAAATTTAAAGAGCCAAACATAGCACTCATTTGCGCGTTATTTGCCTATGGCAACGCAAAAATGATAGTGAAATTTCTAAATTCGCTTGAATTTAACCTGCTTGATGAGAGCGAGCAAAATATCAAGAAAAATCTGTCAAATTTTAAATACCGCTTTCAAAATGAAAATGATGTGAGAGAAATTTTTATCACGCTCTCACGCCTGAAAAAAGAGGGTGGTATAGAGGAAATTTTAGGTAGAGGGCTAGCAAAAAATGGCGAGATGATAGAGGGCGTAAATGAGCTTATTAAATTTATTTATGGGCTAAATTCTTACCGCTCGGACGGATATGAGTTTTTCTTTGGTAAGAGCTTTAGCAAAGAGCCACAAAGCCCATATAAACGCTACAATATGTACCTTCGCTGGATGGTACGAGATAGCGACATCGACCTTGGGCTATTTAAAAATTTGCCAAAAGATAGACTTTTGATGCCACTTGACGTGCACACGCATAGAGTTTCGTTAAATTTAGGCCTTATAAATAGAAAGAGCTACGACTTCAAAGCAGTCATGGAGCTTACAAAAAAACTTAGAGAATTTGACGAGCTTGACCCGATAAAATATGACTTTGCACTTTACAGAATAGGCCAAAGCAAAGAGCTAGAAACTATCGTAAAAAATCTCAAAAAATAAAAATTATTGCTAAATTTTTAAATTTTAGATAGACTTCACCTACAATTTTATCCATAAGGAGTGTGTATGAAAAAAATCGTTTTACTAAGTGCTGTTCTAGGAACACTACTTTTTGCTCACGAGGGTCATCACTTTGATCCAAAGGCTGGCGAGCATCTTGTGATCCCAGTTAGCGAACTAAGCGAAAAAGGCGACAAAAACGTTGGCGAAGTAGTAGCTGTTAAGACAAACTACGGCGTTGCACTTTTCCCAAATCTTAAAGGTCTTCCTGCAGGACTTCACGGCTTCCACGTTCACCAAAATGCTGACTGTGGCGCGACTGAAAAAGGTCTTGGTATGAAAGCAGGCGGTCACTGGGATCCAGCTGAAACAAAAATGCACTCATTTGCATGGGACGACAATGGCCACAAAGGCGATCTACCTGCGCTTTACGTAGACGCTGAGGGTAATGCAAACTACCCAGTGCTAGCTCCAAAGATAAAAAATCTTGACGAGCTAAAAGGTCACTCACTAATGGTTCATGTCGGTGGCGATAACCACAGCGACCAGCCAAAAGCACTTGGCGGTGGCGGTGCTAGAATGCTTTGCGGCGTTATTAAATAATTAAACCTCACAAAAAGCCTTTAAATTTATATATTTAAAGGCTTTTTAAATTTAGTGCTCAAATTTAACCCCATTTCTAAGATGAAATTTCAAAATTTTAAACTTAAATTTACAAAGAATAAAAATGGAATTTGACCTACTTAGCTACACTGTCTTTTTTATCGCCGCGTTTTTGGGTGGTTTTATCGACGCGATCGCAGGAGGCGGCGGACTGATCACTCTGCCAGCCATCATGGCTATGGGCGTGCCACCTCATCTTGCCCTTGGCACAAACAAGCTTCAAGGCGTATTTGGCAGCTTCACGGCAACGCTAAATTTCACTAAAAAAGGGCTGATTAATTACAAAGAGTGCTTTGTTGGAATAGTTTTTACATTTATTGGAGCCCTCATTGGCGCAACGCTCATCTTATTTTTAAATGCAAATTTCTTAAAAATAATCATCCCATTTTTACTAATCGCCATCTTCATCTACACGCTTTTTATGCCAAAAATAGGCGAGAGCGACAGGGCTGCAAAGATGAATGAGAGGCTATTTTACGTCGTTTTTGGACTAATTCTTGGCTTTTATGATGGCTTTTTTGGCCCAGGTGCAGGCTCGTTTTGGATGTTTGCGATGGTGGCTTTAATTGGGCTAAATTTAAAAAAGGCGGTCGCTCACACAAAAGCTTTAAATTTCACCAGCAACATCGTAGCACTTGGCGTTTTTATAGCAGGCGGGCAGATACTTTGGCTAGTTGGCTTTTTGATGGCTGTAGGGCAAATTTTAGGAGCTTATTTTGGCTCAAATTTGGTCATCAAAAAAGAGGTCAAATTTATTAGAACGATGTTTTTGATAGTTGTCGCAGCGACCATTTGCAAACTGCTTTTTGACTATTTCAAGACTTAAAATTAAAAATGTTTTAACAATAATTTTGTTACAATCACGCAAAATTCTAAATCTAAGGTAAATCAATGAAAGATTTGTTTCTATTCTCAAATTTGCTAAACCATTCACATGCCTTTGTCTATGCGTTTCACTTTTGCCTTGTAGCTTTGATCATCCTCATAGTTGCTTACATCGCAAGAAGCAAGATGCAGCTTGTGCCAAGAGGCCTTCAAAACATAGTTGAGGCTTATTTAGAGGGTGTTATCTCTATGGGCAAGGATACTTTAGGTAGCGAAAAGCTAGCTAGAAAATACCTTCCACTTGTCGCAACTATCGGCTTTATCGTATTTTTCTCAAACGTCATCGGCATCATCCCTGGCTTTGAGTCACCAAGCTCAAGCTTAAATTTAACTCTAGTTTTGGCTTTGGTTGTATTTATTTACTACAACTTTGAGGGCATTAGAGAAAATGGCTTTTTCAAATACTTTGGACACTTCATGGGACCAAACAAATTTCTAGCTCCTATAATGTTTCCAGTCGAAGTCATCTCACATCTTTCACGTGTAGTTTCGCTATCTTTCCGTCTTTTTGGTAACATCAAAGGTGACGACTTGTTCTTGCTTGCGATGCTTACACTTGCACCTTGGTTTGCTCCACTTCCTGCCTTTGCACTTCTAACACTTATGGCTGTTTTGCAAACATTTATCTTCATGATGCTAACTTACGTTTATCTAGCTGGCGCAGTCGCTATTAGCGAGCACGAACATTAAAATTTAAAGCCATATTTTTATATGGCTTTTCTCTTTTAAATTTATTCTTCAAAAACCTTTTTAACCCATATAAATATATCACCAAAGCACTCCTTTAGATATTTTAAAAGAAAGTATCGCTAAAATACGCACTAAAAATTTGCATAAATTTAAAGGTAAAAATATGTTTGAAGTCGTTATCGGTTTAGAAGTTCACACTCAGCTTAATACAAAAACTAAAATTTTCTGCTCTTGCTCAACTAGCTTTGGCGACGAGGCGAACACTCACGTTTGTCCGACCTGCCTAGCTCTGCCTGGAGCGCTACCTGTGCTAAATAAAGAGGCGGTCAAAAAGGCGATCAGCTTTGGCACAGCGATAAACGCTAAGATAAATAAAAAATCAGTCTTTAATAGAAAAAACTACTTCTACCCAGACCTTCCAAAGGCATATCAAATTTCACAGTTTGAGATACCTATCGTTGAAGGTGGCGAGCTCATCATCGACGTAAATGGCACTAAAAAACGCATCGGCGTAACAAGAGCGCACCTTGAAGAGGACGCTGGCAAGAACATCCACGAAGAAAACGAGAGTTTAGTCGATCTAAACAGGGCCGGCACGCCGCTTCTTGAGATAGTTAGCGAGCCAGACCTTAGAAGTAGCGACGAGGCGGTGGCTTATCTTAAAAAATTGCACTCTATCCTTCGCTTTTTAAACATCAGCGACGCAAATATGCAAGAAGGTAGTTTCCGCTGCGACGCAAACGTTTCTATCCGTCCAAAAGGCGACACCAAGCTTTACACAAGGGTCGAGATAAAGAACCTAAACTCATTTAAATTTATCCAAAAGGCGATTGATTATGAGGTAGAGCGCCAAAGTGCAGCATGGGAAGATGGCAAATACGATGAAGAGGTCTATCAAGAGACAAGGCTGTTTGACACGACAAATTTAGTGACAAGATCTATGCGTGGCAAAGAGGATAGTGCGGAGTATAGGTATTTTCCTGACCCTGACTTGCTGCCTGTTGAAGTATCAGAAGAGATGTATAATGAAGCGATCAAAATTCCAGAGCTTGCCGAGCAAAAGGTCGCAAGATATGTTAGCGAGCTAGGTGTAAAAGAGAGTGATGCGCTAAATTTAACCCAAAGCGTTGAGATGGCTAGATATTTTGAGGAGCTGATCGCCGCTGGAATTCAGCCAAAGCTTGCTACTACGTGGCTCATAGTCGAGCTTCTTGGTCGTTTAAATAACGGCGTAACGATCGAGACAAGCCCAGTTAGCAGCGCCAAGATGATAAATTTACTAAAACGCATAGAAGATGGCACGATAAGCGGCAAGGCTGCAAAAGATGTGCTAGACTATCTAATGGAGCATGACGCGGACGTAGATAGTGTCATCGAAAAGCTTGGCTTAAAACAAGTGAGCGACGACTCAGCGATCATCGCGATCATAGATCAAATTTTAGCTGCAAACGCCGACAAAGTCGAAGAGTATAAAAACGGCAAAGATAAGATGTTTGGCTTCTTTGTCGGTCAAGTGATGAAAGAGGGCAAGGGTGCCTTTAACCCAGGCAAGGTCAATGAGCTTTTAAAGGCCAAAATAGGCTAAAAAAGGGCTAAAATGAGCATAGCAGTCATCGGAGCTGGTAAGTGGGGCAGTGCGCTATTTCACGCATTTAGTGAAAATAACGAGTGCGTCATTAGCTCAAGAACGCCAAGAGAGATGCCAAATTTTGTAAGCTTAGAGGAGGCTTTGGAGTGCGAGTACCTAGTCTGCACGATCCCAACGCAAGCTACAAATTTATGGCTAAAGCAAAACTACAAAAACAAAGGTCAAAAGATCTTAGTCGCCAGCAAGGGCATAGACACGGCAAATCTCAAATTTCTAAATGAAATTTATGAAGACTTTGTGGATAGTGAAAATTTGGCTTTTCTTTCTGGGCCGACCTTTGCAAAAGAGATCATGCAAAAGCTGCCTTGCGCATTGGTGGTAAATTCTAAAAACCAAAATTTAGCTTTAAAATTTGCCTCATTTTTCCCAAGCTATATGAAGGCATACACATCTGATGATGTGATCGGCGCTGAGGTGTGTGGAGCCTATAAAAACGTGATCGCCATAGCTGGTGGTATCTGCGACGGACTTGGTCTTGGTAACAACGCAAGAGCAAGTCTCATTTCACGTGGGCTTGTCGAGATGGCTAGATTTGGCAAATTTTTTGGTGCAAAAGATGAGACATTTATGGGGCTAAGTGGCGCAGGGGACCTGTTTTTAACCGCTTCATCGATACTTTCACGCAACTACCGCGTGGGTCTTGGCATCGCAAGGCACGAGAGACTGGAGAAAATTTTAAATGAGCTTGGCGAGGTGGCAGAGGGCGTGGATACTGCAAGGGCTATTAGCAAGATCGCAAAAGAGAGAGGCATTTACGTGCCGATTGCCAGTGAGGTAGAAAATATGCTAAATGGCAAAGACGTTTTTGAGAGCGTTAAATCGCTTTTGGGAAGAAGATGAGAGCTTTTAAATTTATACTTTTTGGGGCTATTTTTGCTCTGGGGCTAAATGGCGCTGAGGTGAGCCTAAGAGCCAAGGTCTCGCAGATGATAATGGTCGGCTTTAACGGCGCTAGCACAAAAGACGCTGCGTTTCGCGCGATGTTAAGCGATGCTGGGTACGAGAGATTTGGCGGAGTGATGCTACTTGGCAGAAATGTCACCAGCAAAGCCCAGCTAAAAGCGAGCATAAAGGCGATTAAAGAGAAAAGCCCTAAAATTTTCATCGCTATCGACGAAGAGGGCGGCAACGTAAGCCGTATGAAGGACAAGAGCTTTGATGGCCCATATCCTAGCGCATACGAGGTCGCAAGCACGCTTGATATCAAAAGTGCATACGATCTCTACTCAAAAATGGCTATAAATTTAAAAGAGTGCGGCATAAATTTAAATTTCGCCCCAGTGGTTGATCTGCACGATGAAAACTCACCGATCATCGCCGCTAAACAAAGGGCTTTTAGCGAGTATGCGAGCAAGGTTGTGATCTACGCTGATGCCTTTATGGACGCATTTAAAGAGCAGGGCATCCTAACGACACTTAAACACTTTCCAGGGCATGGCAGCTCAAAAGAGGACTCACATAAAAATAAGAGTGAGGTCACGCTAAGTAAAGACGCGCTTTTGCCATACAAAGACGCCATAAGCACTGGTAGAGCGCAGATCATCATGGTCGGACACCTTTTTGTAAAAGGCATCGACGAGGACAATCCAGCCACACTTTCTAAAAAAATAATAACCGATCTTTTGCGAAATGAGCTTAAATTTAATGGTGTGGTTATCAGCGATGATATGCTGATGAAAGGCGTTGGCGACGAGACATTAGCTCAAAAAGTGGTGAAATTTATAAACGCTGGTGGCGATATCTTGCTCTTTAGCGAGTTTAAAATAAACAACCAAAGAACGGCTGATCTGATCACTCAGATCATAATCGATGCTGTAAATGAGAAAAAGATCAGCAAAGAGCGAATCGACGCTTCATATAAGAGGATAATGGCTCTAAAAGCGAAGATTTAAATTTGGCTTTTATAAGTTAGGCTAGCAAATTTGCGTTATTTTCGTCTTTTTCAAGATCAAAATATAAAATTTCAAGCCACATTTCATCGTCGTATCCAAACTTCATAAACTCTTGTTTTATATCCTCTATCTTTGGATATATTAGGTAAAGCTTGTCACACTCGTGTTTTTTGCCGTAGGCGTAGAGTTGATATAGGTCGGCTTGTGAGATATCATCTTTTGACTTTATGATCTTCCATTTTGTGTCAGCTATAAATTTGCTTTCTAAAAATATATCAGGCCTTAGTTTAAAACTTTTTGGCTCTTCTACGAGATGTTTTTCTGAGTGCTGTAATATAGTGCCTGGAAAGCTTTTCTTTATAAAATCTCCAACATAGCTTTCAAAAAGCGCATTCATATCAAATAACAAGGCAAAGGCTAGATCATCGCCCTTGTATGGTGTAAAAGAATTGCTAAGCAAAAAGATCTTACACCATAAAAGAGTTTGCTCATAGTGCTTTACTTGGCGGTTTATAACAAGCTTTGCAAAGAAATTTTTATAATCCTCACACTCCGAAACCTCATCAAATATAAACAAAAACTCGCGTATTTTTTGCTGATTTTTACTAGAATTTGACTTTTTGTATAGAAATTTAAGCGTTGTTTTTATGATTTGATTTATCTTTATGTCGCTTAAAAATTTGCTGTATCCTACGTAAAACCGCTCTTTGTGGATGCTATTTCTTTTTATCTGCTCGTTTATATTAAGCTTCCCTTTTAGGAAATTTAGGTTCTCTTCTAGCGCCACATAGTCGCTTTTTATCCCCTTTTTTACAAGAGCTTCAAGCTCGCACAAAAACATAGAGATAAAAATTTCCAAAAGCGGTAAATTTTGTGTTTTTAAACTGGCTAAATTTGAGCTTTTAAATGGGAAATTTTTTAGCGTTCTTAGCATTTTTATAAAAACTGCTTTCGATCTTTCGGCATCGTTTTTGTCTGCTATTTTTGGCAAAATTTCTATCGTTAAACCACTTTTTGTTTGCAAAACCCCGACATAGTTTCTAGCTTGTATAAATTTCCCGCCAACCCCGCTTGCTATCCTTAAAAAAGGCGCATTTTCATCGCTATTTTTAAGGATAAAATTTTCTATATCGCCAAAGTCTTTTTTGTCTATATCGTGCTTATATATACGCTCAAACTCAGTTATCGTTATCTGACTTTGCTTCATCTACTTGGCTACTTGTTGAATTGTAAATTTTTAGATAGTTTTGCTCGTTATAAAAAGCATCTTTGTCTATTTCGTATAAAATTTTATCGTTTATATAGTCCGTGTTGCTTTTAAATAAAGCATTTGCTGACTTCTTTTCTTTGATAAATTGACTCTCACCTAAAACCAGCCTTATCTTCTCCCAGTCGTCGTAAAAATACTCTTGTAGTAGCGGTAAAATTTTGTTTTTAAAGACATTTGCAAGCGTTTTTAAGTCTGACACATTTATAAAATAAGCATGCCCTATCGTGTGATCTCTGTCGTAAAGATACTCTATGCGCTCGTTTATCGTTTTTAGCATTTTTCCGATATCTATATCAGCGACTTTTTTTAGGTCACTATACTCTGGCATCATCTCTACAAACTCAAACCTTCTTCTAAGTGCCGTATCCATAAGAGCTATGCTGCGATCCGCCGTATTCATCGTGCCTATTATGTATAAATTTGACGGCACTCCAAATTTTTCTTTTGAGTATGGCAGCTCGACTATTATCTCATCATCTGCACCTAGCCTTTTTGACGGCTCTATAAGAGTTATGAGCTCACCAAAAATTTTAGAGATATTTCCGCGGTTGATCTCGTCGATAAAGATGGCATATTTTGGTGTGTTTTCATTAAAAAACTTTTGTCGCTCATCTTTTGGCAAATCGCAAAAATCCCTAAGTTTGCCTTTGTAATCACTAAGAAGCAAGGCATTTTCGCAGCACTGATAAAAAATGCCTTTTGATATCTCATAAGTTATATCGCCATCTTCGTTTTCGTCATCAAATACTGGCTTTATACCCTCAACAAATTCCTCATATCCATAGCTTTGGTGAAATGTTATAAATTTTATTTGTCCACTTCGTATATATCCATCAAATTTCTTTTTTAGATCATTTCTGTTTTCGCTTATATCAACTTTTCTTTCTTCTATTATCTCGATAGCTTTTGTCACTGTGGTGTATGTCTTTCCGGTTCCTGGAGGGCCGTATAAAATTTGATTAAGTGATAAATCTGTTTTGCTTTTTCCTTGTTTGTTGTCTGTTGTTGGCATTGTTATTCCTTTGCTATTTTCAAAATCCATGTAATAATTTGCTGCACGCATATATTTATCAAAAGTTTGTTCATTTTTGCCTGTTTTTATAAATTCTTTTTCTAAATATGTTGTATTTGTATTACTATAATCAGAAAATGAATAAATTTTATTATCTTCTAAAAAACTAACGAAGTTTTTTAAATAAGAATGATAGGCTTTAACAGAGCTATTCTTCATATATTTATTATTATCGCAGTAGTCTTTAAAACCGTCATAGTCTATATCCTCAAACACACTTACTCCTTTAATTTTCAAAATTTAGCAAAGTCGCTTTCACAACCCATCAAAGTCTTTTTTTAGTTCGTCCCTTAGCTCTTCGGCTCTATCTTCGCCGTTTTTTAAATTTGCCTTTACAAAGCCATCGATCTCGTCTAAAATTTCAACAAGTTCGCTCTCCCAGTTTGCATTTTCTTGTTTTAAAAGCGCCTCTAGCTTATCTCTTGTCTGCTCGAGCTTATCAAGCGCCTTGTCTTTATCATTAGCCTCATTTAGCGCATCTTCAAAGAGTATATCTTGTCTTAAAGCATTTATCTTTTTTTGTATGATATTGCAAAATTTAGGGTATTTTTCAGCGTTGTTTAAATTTTCCAAAACCTCTTGCGCAGCTTTTTGATAGGCAGGTACCGCCCCTTCTTCGTCAAGCTTTTTGGTGAGTTTTTGCACCTGAAAGTATAAAATAAGCGCCGCAAAAAACGCTAAGAGCAGGTAGATCGTGATGCTATTCATTTTTATTCCTTTTTGTGATTTTGTTTATGCTGATGATGGCGAGTGCCAGCCAGATGAGGCAAAACGAGACGATCTTATAGACGTCTAAGGTTTCGTTAAAGATAAAGACCGCGCAAAGGATCGCTATGGTCGGCGAGATGTATTGCAAGTAGCCGATAGTGGTTAAATTTATCCTTGTGGCAGCTGCGTTAAAAGCGACTAATGGCACGATGGTTACGAGGCTTGAAGTGATCATTAAAACCGAGTCTTTGTTTAGTCCAAAGTGGCTTTGCGAGTGAAAAACCAGCCACAAAATGTAGCCAAAGGCAAACGGAAAAATAAAGAGTGTTTCTATAAAAAGTCCGTTAAATGCGCTGATCTTTGCCTTTTTTCTAACGACGCCGTAAAGTCCAAAGGATAGCGGCAAGATGATAGAGACTAGCGGTAGGCCGCCTTGAAAATAAATTTGTACAAAAACAGCGACCATGACGATACAAACGGCCACGACGCCACTTTTGCCAAGGCGCTCTTTAAAGACGATGACGCCAAGTAGCATGTTTATCAAAGGATTGATAAAGTAGCCGATGCTGGTATCTAAAATTTTACCGTTGCCGACAGCATAGACGTAGACGCCCCAGTTTATGCTAATGAGCGTGCCGCTTAAAAATAGCGCTTTGAGCGAGCCTATGTCTTTAAGCAATGTCAAAATTTCATTCATTTTGCCGCTAAGATATATGACTGCAGCCATTAGAAAAAACGACCAGATGATCCTGTGGGCTAAAATTTCATAAGCGTCCACCTCTTTGCTAAAGAGGTTGAAATAAACCGCTAAAAAGCCCCACATAAAAAAGGCGCTAAGCGCGAGAATAACGCCTTTTTGGCTCTCATTTAGTCTTGGTATTTTTGTCGCCTTTTATAGAATTTATACTATCTATCATCAAAAGTGTGACCGAGATGGCTAGGCAGATCATCAAAAAGTATGAGCTTTTCTCCAGTCTCTCGCCGATGGCAAATGAGACAAAAAGCATCATTATAGGCTCAAAATATGTAAGCAAACCTAGTACATTTATCGGCACTAGCGTGCTTGAGAGGATCTGGGCGATGAGGGCTATGCCGCTTATAGCACCAAGCAAGATGAGCAGATAGTAGATGTTTGGATTTTGGCTCATCACGTAGTTCATATCGGCTGTGAGCGCAAAATAAAATGAGAATAAAAACATAAAAATTATCTCTATAACAAAGCTTGAGAAATTTGCAAGGTTGTAGTACTTTCTAATGGCAAAATAGACTGGATAAAGGCAAAAAACTACAGCGCTCTCCCACGAGATGCCACCACTAATGACTGCTGTGCTAAAGACGCCAAGGGCTGCAAAAAATATCGACGCCATCTTTGTTTTTGAGAGGTGCTCTTTGAAAAATATCCGTCCAAAAAGGACCATGACTATTGGCATGATGAGGTAGCCAATAGAAACTTTTAGCGCTGCACCGTTGCTTGGTGCCCAGAGATAGAGCCACATCTGAAATGAGACGATGAGCGAGGTAGCAAGCAAAACTAGTAAAATTTTAGGTTTTAGCTTTATTTTTAGAAGTAAAAATTTGAAATTTCGCTGCTGTTTTAACAAAAAAATGGCGGCGATGACAAAAGGCATGGCAAAGATCATGCGGTATCCAATAAGAGCTTGTGTGCTGATGGGGTTCATGAGCACTGACATGTAGTAAATGCAGTTAAATAAAACTGATGCCAAAAGCGAATAAAAAATGCCTTTTATCATGAAAAAAATCTTCTCTTTTTCTGGGTAAATTTAAAGTAGCGATTGTATGCAAAATATCTTTAATAACCCATTAATGGCTTTTATTTTTTAAGTTTTGCGTGATATAATCTGCGCCATATTAAGGTAAAAAGATAGGGAAAATGAATGACTTGGAACAGAGATAGCTGGAGAGAATTTAACATCTTGCAACAACCAACTTATCCAAATTTACAAGAGCTAAAAGAGATCGAAGAAAAGCTAAAAACACTTCCACCTTTGGTATTTGCCGGAGAGGCTAGAAGCCTTAAAGATGAGCTTGCAAAAGTTTGCAATGGCGAGGCATTTTTGCTTCAAGGTGGCGACTGCGCTGAGAGCTTTACAAATTTTAACGCAAACAACATCAGAGATATGTTTAAGGTCTTGCTTCAAATGGCGATAGTTTTAACCTTTGGTGGTGGCTGTCCGGTGGTCAAAGTAGGCCGCGTGGCAGGGCAGTTTGCAAAGCCTAGAAGTAGTGATTACGAAGAGGTAAATGGCGTTAAATTATCAAGCTATAGAGGCGACATCATAAATGGCTTTGAATTTGACGAGCAGGCAAGAATCCCTGACCCAAAACGCATGATAGAGGCCTACTATCAAAGCGCATCGACGATGAACCTACTTAGAGCCTTTTCAAGGGGCGGTTTGGCTGACCTTCATCAAGTGCATAAGTGGAATTTAGGCTTTGTTAAAAAGCCAGAGATCAGCGAGCAGTACGCAAAACTAGCCGATGATCTAACTAAAACTCTATCTTTCATGGCAGCTTGCGGTATCACTTCAGCAAATACGCCAGCGATAAATCAAACCGCAGTCTATACATCTCACGAAGCGCTACTTTTGCCTTATGAAGAGGCGCTAACTAGGGTTGATAGCCTTAGTGGCGAGTGGTACGACTGCTCGGCTCATATGCTTTGGATAGGCGAGAGAACACGCGGTATAAACGACGCTCACGTGCATTTTTTAAGTGGCGTGAAAAATCCTATCGGCGTTAAGATCGGACCAAGTGCGAAAGCAGAAGACGTCATTGCTCTTGCAAATAAGCTAAACCCAGAGAATGAAGCTGGCAGACTAAATGTGATAATCAGAATGGGTGCTGATAAGATCGGCGAAAATTTACCTAAAATTTTAAGAGAGCTAAAACGTGAGGGGCTAAATATCGTTTATAGCATAGACCCGATGCACGGCAACACCGTCAAGACTTCAAATAACTACAAAACTCGTGAATTTGACAAGGTCTTAAGCGAGGTTAGAAGCTTTTTTGAAATTCACAAAGCTGAGGGCACAAGGGCAGGTGGTGTGCATCTTGAGATGACTGGCAAAGATGTGACTGAGTGCACTGGCGGCGCGCTAAACATCACTGAAAGCTCGCTAAAAGAGAGATACGAGACGCAGTGCGATCCAAGACTAAACGCTGATCAGGCGCTTGAGCTTGCATTTTTGATGGCTGATCTAGTTAAAAAAGCTTGAAATTTATAAAATTTGGAGAAAAATATGACAAATGTTTATGACCTAATAGTAGTTGGCGGCGGACCTTGTGGCATAGCTAGCGTAGTAGAGGCTAAAAGAAATGGCTTAAGTAATGTTTTGCTCCTTGAAAAAGGCGATAACCACAGCCAAACGATCAGAAAATTTTATAAAGACAATAAACGCGTGGATAAAGAGTATAAAGGGCAAGATAGCACGATACATGGGCTAGTTTCGTTCGAAGATGGCACAAAAGAGAGCACGCTTGATTATTTTGACAAGCTACTTGACTCTGAGAATATCGAGGCGTTTTTTAACTCTGAGGTTGAAAGCGTAAAAAAAGAGGGAGAAATTTTTAAAGTAACTACCTCAAAAGCTGTCTATGAAGCCAAAAACGTGATGGTCTCGATCGGCAAAATGGGACGACCAAACAAGCCTGACTATAAGATCCCGCCATCACTAAATTCAGTTGTAAATTTTAACCTTGATAACTGCACAAACGGCGAAAAAGTGCTAGTTGTGGGCGGTGGCAACTCTGCAGTTGAGTATGCTATCGAGCTTTGTCAGTATAACAAAACTACGATCGCTTACAGAAAAGATAAATTTAGCCGTGTAAATGAGACAAATTTAAGCGCACTTTGGGAGCTTGAGAAGCATAATAAAATAAAAGTAAGGCTAAATCACGATATAACCGAGATCGATAATGAATCAGGCAAGGTAAGAGTGCATTATGAAAATGGCAAGATCCGTGTCTATGATAGGGTTGTTTATGCGATCGGTGGCTCAAGTCCGGTTGATTTTTTACAAAAATGCCAGATAAAAACTGATGAAAAAGGCACTCCGATAGTTGATAGCAATTACCAAAGTAGCGTGCCAGGACTATACGTGGGAGGCGACATCGTTTTAAAAAATGGTGGCTCGATAGTAGTCGGACTAAATCACGCTCATAGCGTTATCAAAGATATCTTAAAAGGCAAGGCACAAGCTTGATAAATAAAATCGCACTAGCTATTGTTTGTCTGATAGCTGGCTTTTGCCTCTCGTTTTTGAAATTTCAAAAAGAGGACGAGGCGCCAAAAGATACTAATCAAACGATTTATTCTATAAATTTTGATGATCTCCCTGAAGAAGAGAAGCAAAGATATGTAAGCAAAGATGATCTTTACGAGTATGGCGGCTACATCACGCCAAAAAGCTACATGCAAAATTTTGTTGATGATAAGGATCTAAATTTATCAAACAATGTAAAAGAGCTTCAAGAACAAGTGCGCGAGCTAAGCAAAAAAAATGAAATTTTAGCCGCTGATAATGTCGATATGAGCGAGAAAAATTTAGACTTCATAAGCAAAATTTCAGAGATGAAAAGAAATATCGAAAATGAAAAAAACGAGATAGTTGAAAAAAATCAAAAGGCTCTTGGCGAGCTTGAGGCGCAACACTTTGAAAATATCCAAGCTTTGACAAAGCGCCTAAATGAAGCGCAAGCTGATATGATAGAGAGTTCAAAAGCTTACGAGAAAAAGATAATCGACCTTGAAAATGCGATAAATGACGCTAGAAGTGACGATGAGAGCAAGCTTAAAGATGCCAAGGCCAGCTTTAATAAATTTAAAGAGAGTTTTGAGGCAAACTACACCGCTTTAAAAGAGCAAAATAACGAGCTAAATGCGACACTTGCGCAAAAAGAGGCTCTTATAAAAGAGTATGAAAAAGCTCAAAACGAAAAAGATAGAAGCGAGAAAAAAGAAATTTTGCTTTTAAAAGAGGAGATCGAGCGAGTTAAAAATGACGCCGACACTCAAAAATTTAGCTACGAAAAAGAGATAAATGCGCTAAATGACGGCTTTGAGACGCAAAAAAGCGTTATGGAAGATGAGCTTTCTAAAAAGACAAATAAGATCATCGACCTAGAAGAGGCGCTAGAGGCAAGCAAAACTGCTCTAAAAGATAGCGTTTACGAGCTTGATGAGATAAAGAAAAATTTAAACTCAAAAGATCTAGCGGTTGAAAACTATAGCGGCAAAAATGTGGAGCTAAATGCCTCGTTAGCGGCACTTCATAAGAGTTTTGACGATCTAAAGCAAAAGAGTTTAAAGAGTGAGCAAGAGAACAAGCTGGCAAATGAAAATATAAATTCACTCAAAAAAGAGCTTGAGCGAGCAAGCGTGGCAAACAAAAAGCTTGATAAGCAAAATTTAGAGTCAAATGCGAGCATAAATGAGCTAAGTAAAAAGCTAAATTTAAGCGAAGAGAGCCTTAAAAAGGCGCAAGATGAGCTAAAGCTATATGAGGCAAAGATGGCTAAATTTTTAAAGACACTTTTTGATCAAAACCAAACGATCTCTTTGCAGAGCCAAAAGCTTAGTTCAAACGAAAATGAGCTAAAGAGCCTAAATTTAAAGCTAAGCTCAAAAGATGAAAAGATAAAAGAGCTAGAAAACAACGTCACACAAACTAGCCAAATGCTCTTTTCTAAGCAAACCGAGCTTGAAGCTCAAAAAAGAACGCTAAAGATCGACATGCAAAACTACGAAATTTTGCGCCAGCAGATAAATATGCTACAAAAAAAGATAGTAGATACCTCAACATTTTTAACTGATAACAACAAAAGTGGCGGCAAAAATTTACTAAGCTTGCAAAATGAACTAGAAAATGCAAAGCAAAAGCTAAATGAGAGCAACAAGACGATCGAGCGGCTAAACTCAAAGATAAACGAGCTAAGCTCGAGCGGTCATAAAGGCGGAGCTGTAAATGCTCAGATCATCGAGCTTCAAAAAGATATAGAGCAAAATTTAAACAGGCAAGACGAGCTTGAAAATGAAAATGTAAATTTAAAAAATATCTTACAAGCTACGACAAAGCCTGAAACTCCAACAAAGCTCGTCCTCATCTCTAGCATCGAGTGCGACGATATGGACGCAAAGGACAAAGTGAGCATAATGTGCAAAAACAGAGTGAGTGAGTTTTTGCAGAGATTTAACTCAAACTATATGTATGAGATCATCCCGATCGTGGATAAGAAAAATTTTGTCATCCCATCAAATGTCGCTCAAAATATCAAAAAAGATGACCTTGGCAAGCTAAACAACTACGTAAATTACGGCGTTGGCAAGGAGCGTGCAAAGGCAGCTGCTGAGCTTATCAAAGAGGAATTTGGCGACTTTGCAAGGATCAGCTTTAGCTCCGAAGTGATCGTAAAAGATGTGACGCGCGGCTTTATCATCAAGGTTTATAGATGATCTTAGCCCAGCTTGAAAATGGCTATCGCTACAACAGCGATACGCTTGTTCTTTATGATTTTATCTGCTCTGGCGTAGGCGAAATTTCTGGCAGAGTTTTGGATGTTGGAGCAGGGTGCGGGATACTTGGACTTTTGCTTAAGCGTGACTTTAAAAAGATAGATCTAAGCATGCTTGATATTTTGGAGCTAAATAGCGAAATTTCTAGCTTTAACGCAAAGAGCAACTGCCTAGAGGCTAGAGCTATAACGGCTGATTTTGCAAATTTTAAAGATAGTGAGAAATTTGATCTAATCATCTCAAATCCGCCCTTTTATCATGACGGTGTTACAAAAAGCCAAAATGAGCACATAAAAGTTAGCAGATATGCAAGCTCGCTAAATTTAAAGGATTTTATAAGAGGCATAAGCGTAAATTTAAAGCCACATAAAAGGGCGTTTTTTTGCTATGCGCCAGATGATCTTAGCGAGATAGCGGCTTGCTTAAAAGAGTATAAGCTAAATTTGGTGAGCTTAAAATTTGTCCATACTAAAAAGGATAAGCCAGCAAATTTGGCTTTGCTTGAAGTGCGAAACAACTCAAACTCAAAGCTAAAAGTCCTGCCTCCTCTTGTGATGAGCGAAGATGGCTCGCACACGAAAGAGGCAAGCGAGATCTTTAAAAAAGCAGATACAAGCAGCATCTCTTACAAGGAGATAGCGTGAGAGCTGATGGTTTTAGCTATGAGTTTGATCCTAGCTTTTGCGAGAGTTGCGGAGGCAAATGCTGCACTGGCGAGAGCGGCTACATCTGGATAGATGAGGGTGAAATTTTAAAATTTTGTGCCGCTTTTGATATGCCAAAAGATGAGTTTGAGAGCAAATTTCTAATAAAAGTGGGCGTAAGGCGAAGCATCAAAGAAAAGCCTTATGATGACGGTTTTGCTTGCATATTTTTTGATGAGAAAAATAAAAACTGCTCGGTTTATGAGCTAAGACCTAAGCAGTGCAGGACATTTCCGTTTTGGGATTATTTTAAAAAAAATTTAAAGGAGCTAAGAGCAGAATGCATTGGCGTAAAATTTTAATAATTTTTATAAGCGTATTTTTTAGCACACATCTGCTTGCAGATGATAACAAAAGTGTAAATTTACGCCTAATGCAAGCTCTCATCTCGCAAGATAGTGGCGATGTAAATGCTAGCATCCAGACCTATCTAGGGCTTTTTAAAGAGACAAATCAAAAAACCTATCTAAAAGAGGCGATCAAGCTAGCCTTTGCTACAAAAAATGAAAATTTAGATAGCCTCATGGCTGAGGGCGAGAAGAGCTTAAAAGATGATAGCGATTTTATTAGGATCAAGGTCGCAAATTTAGTCAATCTCTCTAAGCTAAACGAGGCAAAAGAGCTGATGCAAGAGCTTGCCACAAAAGAGCCAAACGCTCAAAATTTGCTCATGCTTGGCACTATTTGTATGATGCAAAATGATACGGTAACGGCGCTAAAATACTTTGAAGAGGCATACTCGCTAAAGCCTGAAGAGGAGAATTTACTCCGCATCGTTGATATACTTTTAAACCGCATGGATAATGTAAATGATGCGACAAAATACCTCGAGAAATTCCGCGAGGAGCAGGGCTGCACTCAAAAGACATGCGAGCTTTTGGCCGAAATTTACTCTCAGCAAAGAAATTTCCCAAAGGTGATCGAGCTTTTTGAAGAGATATACGACATCACTCACGACACCTCTTATCTTGACAAGATCGTGCAGTATTTTGTCTATGCTAAAAATTACAAAGCGGCTATTGAAATTTTGAAAAAATATGGCTACAACGACGCCACGCTGATGGATCTTTACGCTGCGACTGGAAATTTTGGCGATGCATACGTTTTGGCGGTTAAAATTTATAACGACAGCAGGGATCTAAATTTCTTAGCAAAGGCCGCCATCTACGAGTATGAGATGAACAAAGATAGCCTGGATGAAAAGAAGATCACTGATATCTTAGATAAATTTGAAGCTAGCGTGCCAAAGCTTAATAACGATATGTTTTTTAACTACTACGGCTACTTGCTCATTGATCACGAGATAGACCCTAGAAAGGGCGTGGAGATGGTGCAAAAAGCACTTGAGATCTCGCCTGACTCGCCTTACTACGAGGACTCGCTAGCGTGGGGCTACTTCAAGCTTGGCGAGTGCAAAAAGGCAAAGGGCATAATGATGCACGCGATGAAAGATGTTGATTTTAGGACTTCAAAAGAGGCAAAAGAGCACTTGCATCTAATCGAGCGCTGCATAATAAATTTAAATAAAAGGCTTAAAAAATGATACTTGATGAGATCATAAAAAAGACAAAAGAGGATCTAAAAAAGCGAAAAGCAGACTATCCGCAGGAGTGGCTGGGCCGCTCGCTCGCATACAACCCATACGTGCCAAGAGACGTTTTGGGCGCACTTAGAGCAAGTGAGAGCGAGCCTATAAAGATCATAGCCGAGATAAAAAAAGCAAGCCCAAGCAAGGGCGTGATAAGAGAGGACTTCGAGCCGATCAAGATCGCTCAGGAGTACGAGCAGTACGCAAATGCTTTTAGTATCCTAACAGAGCCTCACTGGTTTAAGGGTAACATCGAGTACATCACGCAGGTTCGCCGCTACGCTTCAAGGCCGATCCTTAGAAAAGACTTTATCGTTGACAAGTATCAAATTTTAGAAGCACTTGTTTATGGAGCGGACTTTATTCTGCTCATCGCCAAGGCGCTAACTCAAGGCGAGCTAAAAGAGCTACTTGAATACGCGCACCACTTGGGGCTTGAGGTCTTAGTAGAGACCCATGACGCGAGCGATGTGAAAAAGGCGGTCTTTGCAGGAGCAAATATAATAGGGATAAATCATAGAAATTTAGATGATTTTACGATGGATATGAGCCTTTGCGAGAAGCTCGTGTCGCTTTTGCCAAACGGCAAGATAATAGTCGCTGAAAGCGGTCTTTACGAGCATGAGCAGCTTCGCGAGCTAAACAAGATCGGAGTTGATGCCTTCTTGATAGGAGAGCATTTCATGAGGCAAGATGATATAAAAAATGCCGTTAAAAAGATAAAGGAGGGCGAGTGATGCAGCACCTTTGTGCCCCTTGGAGAAGCGAGTATTTCAGCGCAAAAAAAGATAGTTGTGTCTTTTGCGAGGTCATAAATTCAAAAGAGGACGACGAGAAAAATGGCGTGCTTTTTCGTGCCAAGCACTGCTTTGGGATCATGAATTTATATCCATATTCGCCAGGGCACTTTATGATCATACCAAATCACCACACCGACAAGATCGAGGAGCTTGACGAACAGACGTGGTTTGAGATGAGTAAATTTGTAAGGCTTGGGGTTGAAATTTTAAAGCGCGAGCTTCACGCGCAAGGCGTAAATATCGGTATGAATTTAGGCAAGGCAGCAGGCGCTGGCATAGCTGAGCATGTGCATTATCACCTTGTGCCAAGGTGGAGCGGGGATACAAATTTCATCACAACGATCGCCGATGTCAGGGTAAATGGCACTCCGTTTCATCCGCTTTATCAAAAGCTAAAAAAGGCTTTTAGTGGCGTTATTTGAGCTTGATATAGAGCAGTGGCTTAAAAAAAGAGGCGAGTTTGAAGTCCTGATAGACGCTAGATCGCCGCACGAGTATGCCTACTCGCATATAAAAGATGCTCTAAATTTATACGCGCTTGATGACGCTGAGCACAAAGAGGTAGGCACGATCTACAAAAGTGACAGGGCCCTAGCCAAGAGCCTTGGAGCAAAATACATCTGCAAAAATTTACAAAGTATCATCGATGAGGTCTATAAAAGGGCTAAGGTTGGCTCAGCAGTTGGGATATACTGCGCAAAGGGCGGACTTAGATCAAGCTCGGTTGCCTATGTGCTAAGCATGATAGGATATAGAATTTATAGACTAAATGGCGGCTATAAGGCTTATAGAAATCACGTTTTGGAGTTTTTAGAGCGTCCTTTAAGCACGAAATTTATCACTCTTTTTGGCAACACTGGCTGCTATAAAAGTAAGCTAATAAGGGCACTCTCGCCGTCAATCGACCTTGAAGCGATGGCAAATCATTTAGGCTCAGTCTTTGGCGCGATAAACGGCGCACAGCCTAGCCAAAAAAGCTTTGAAGATGCGCTCTTTGAAAAGCTCATCACGCTAAAAGATCAAATTTGCTTCATCGAGGGCGAGAGCAGAAGGATCGGCTCGCTAACACTTCCAAAAAGCCTTTATGAGGCGATGCGCAGCGGCATCTGTGTCGAGGTTAGCGCAAGTTTAGAAAATAGAATTTCTTGCATCACAAGCGACTATAGAAGCGTGGATAAAGCCTTTTTTGATGAGTGTATAAAGAAAATTTCGCCCTTTATCGACAAAGAGGCCAGAGATGAGGCGGTGGCTAAATTTAACGAAAACGACATCACCAAAGTGGCTGAAATTTTACTCACAAAATACTACGACAAGGTCTATAAGAAAAATGAAAATATTGATGTTTTTATAAGCTCTGACGACTTCGAAGAGGCTGTAAAAAAGCTAAATTTGATAAGAGCTGAGGCTAAATTTTAAATCCTTTTGGCGCTTTATTTGAGCTAAATTTCACCTCTAAATTTAAATTTGTTTTTAAATTTAAAATAGATCGTTTTTTGCGCTTAAAAATGGCTTAGTTTAAGACCATTTTTATATCACAGCATAAAATTTTTAGTTAAATTTATCTGTTTTTCTTGGTTGGCTTGGTTGGCTTGGTTGGCTTGGTTGGCTTGGTTGGCTTGGTTGGCTTGGTTGGCTTGGTTGGCTTGGTTGGCTTGGTTGGCTTGGTTGGCTTGGTTGGCTTGGTTGGCTTGGTTGGCTTGGTTGGCTTGGTTGGCTTGGTTGGCTTGGTTGGCTTGGTTGGCTTGGTTGGCTTGGTTGGCTTGGTTGGCTTGGTTGGCTTGGTTGGCTTGGTTGGCTTGGTTGGCTTGGCTTGGTTGGCTTGGTTGGCTTGGTTGGCTTGGTTGGCTTGGTTGGCTTGGTTGGCTTGGTTGGCTTGGTTGGCTTGGTTGGCTTGGTTGGCTTGGTTGGCTTGGTTGGCTTGGTTGGCTTGGTTGGCTTGGTTGGCTTGGTTGGCTGTCGCCCCTCCACTTTTTTTAAATTTTGCTCTAAATTTGCCAAATTTATCAAAATACTAAAAATAATATGTATAAATATATGTAAAATATTTTGTATTCTTTACTTTTCTAGCTCAAATTTTTTTCAAAAAATTTAAGATAACGCCCAAATTTCGCCAAAAAGTTAAAATGGATTTAAAATGCTTTGGGATATAATTTGCGATAAATTTATCAAAAGGCTAAAGTGATGATAAAACAAATTTCTGGTTCACAGATGATAAGCGAAGCCTTGCACGAAGAGGGCGTTGAGATAGTTTTTGGCTATCCTGGCGGTGCAGCTTTAAATATCTACGACGAGACATATAAGCAAACTTATTTTAAGCACGTCTTGGTTCGCCACGAGCAAGCAGCCGTTCACGCAGCGGACGGATACGCTAGGGTTAGCGGTAAAGTTGGCGTGGCTTTTGTGACGAGCGGCCCTGGCTTTACAAACGCAGTCACAGGCCTTGCCACAGCCTACAGCGACAGCATCCCAGTTGTGCTTATAAGCGGTCAAGTACCAACCTTTATGATCGGCACAGATGCCTTTCAAGAGATCGATGCAGTCGGCATTTCACGCCCCTGTGTCAAACATAACTTCTTGGTTAATAGCGTCGAGGAGCTACCTCGCATTATAAAAGAGGCGTTTTATATCGCTAGATCAGGCCGCCCAGGACCAGTTCATATCGATATCCCAAAAAACGTCACTTCAAGGCTTGGCGACTTTGTCTATCCAAAAGAAATTTCTATCCCAAGCTACAAACCGACACATAAAGGCAACTCTAAGCAGATCAAAAAAGCTGCAGCTGCGATAAATGAAGCAAAAAGACCACTTCTTTACATCGGTGGCGGTGCAGTCGCATCAAATGCAAGCGAGATCATACGTAAATTTATGAAAAAAACTGGCATCCCAGCGGTCGAGACGCTTATGGCTCTTGGCGTGCTTGATGCAAAAGATGAGCTAAATTTAGGCATGGCAGGCATGCACGGCAGCTACGCTTCAAATATGGCTCTTAGCGAGTGCGACCTTCTCATATCGCTTGGCGCTAGATTTTGCGATAGGGTCACAGGCAAAACTGACGAGTTTGCCAAGCATGCTAAGATCATTCATATCGACATCGATCCAAGCTCTATCTCAAAGATCATAAACGCGCACTATCCGATAGTTGGCGACCTGACAAACGTGCTAAGCGAGCTTTACGAAGAGGTGAAAGGTGAGCCTAAAAACTATGCGCCTTGGAGAGAAATTTTAGATAGATATCAAAAGCTAAACCCACTTGGCTACACAGATAGTGACAAGGTCTTAAAACCTCAATGGGTAGTTGAAGAGACTGCAAAGATAGTTGGTCCTGAGGCTATCATCGCAACGGACGTTGGTCAGCACCAGATGTGGGTAGCGCAGTTTTATCCATTTAACCGCCCAAGACAGCTTGTCACAAGTGGCGGCCTTGGCACGATGGGATATGGTCTCCCTGCAGCGATCGGCGCAAAGTGCGCCAAGCCTGAGCATTTGGTTGTAAATTTTACAGGCGATGGCTCGATACTTATGAACATCCAAGAGCTAATGACTGCTTATGAGACAAATGTCCCTGTCATAAACATTATCTTAAACAACAACTTCTTAGGCATGGTGCGCCAGTGGCAGACATTTTTCTATGAAAAGCGCTACTCATCGACTGATCTTAGCTTGCAGCCCGATTTTGTAAAGATCGCTGAGGGATTTGGCGGCGTTGGCTTTGTTTGCAAGAGTAAAGATGAGTTTAAAAAGGCTTTAAAAGAGGCGATCAAGAGTAAAAAATCAGCTCTTATCGACGTGAGGATCGACCGCTTTGAGGACGTGCTTCCTATGGTTCCAGCTGGGGCTGCGATTTATAATATGATATTAAAGAGCAAGGAAGAAAAATGAGTATCAGAAGAACGATTTCGGTTATAGTTTTAAATGAACATGGCGTTTTGGCTAGAATTTCTGGGCTTTTTGCGGGCAGGGGCTACAACATCGACACGCTCACAGTTGCTCCGATACCTGAGAGCAACTTCTCAAGGCTAAGCATCGTCACAAGCGGCGACGAGAGGGTTTTAGAGCAGATCGTAAAGCAGCTTCACAAGCTTATCCCAACATATAAAGTCATAGAAAGTGGCGAATTTGTCGAAAAAGAGATGGCGCTCGTGAAAATCCCGCTTGGCGAAAATTTCGCCGGCCTTGAGGCGATACTAAAGACATATAATGGCATCGTCACAAACACAAATGAAAACTACATCGTCGTCATGGTGGCTGACGATGCGAGCAGGGTAGAGAGCTTTTTAAAATCGATAAAGAAATTTAACCCAGTTGATGTCGTGCGCGGCGGATCTGTGATAATGGATATATGATGAAACTAAGCGAAATAGCCTTAAAAGTAGACGCCACTTTTAGCGGAGAAGATCTTGAAATTTTTGCTCTAAATTCTTTAAAAAATGCAAATAAAGCTGAGCTAACATATTGCGACGGCGAGAAAAATGCCAAATTTATAAGCACCTCAAACGCTGGAGCTATCTTGGTGACAAAATCGCTTTTGGACTTAGTGCCAGCTGGCATGGTAGCGCTTGTGTGCGACAATCCGCATCTTGCATTTGCTATCCTTAGCAAAATTTACGCTAAGCCGCTTTTTTGCGAGCCAAAACCTTCAAACATCGCCCAGAGCGCCACTATAATGCCAAATGTCTATATCGGCTCAAACGTGAGCGTTGGTGAAAATACGATAGTGATGGCTGGAGCTTTTTTGGGTGATAACGTAACTATCGGCAAAAATTGCATCATCCATCCAAATGTCGTCATCTACAATGACTGCGTCATCGGCAATGAGTGTCACCTACTGGCAAACTGCGTTATAGGCAGCGACGGCTTTGGCTATGCGCATACAAAAACTGGTGAGCATGTGAAAATTTATCACAATGGCAACGTTGTTTTGGGCGATTTTGTCGAGATCGGAGCTTGCACGACGATAGATCGCGGCGTCTTTGAAAGCACGATGATCGCAAACTACACAAAGATAGACAATCTCGTTCAAATAGGCCACAACTGCGAGCTTGGAAATGGCTGCCTCATCGTCTCACAAACTGGACTTGCTGGCTCAACAGTGCTTGGCAGAAACGTCGTAATGGGCGGACAAAGCGGCTCAGCTGGCCATGTAAAAGTGGGTGACTTCGCACAGATCGCAGCACGCGGCGGCGTTAGCAAAGACCTACCTGGCAGCAAAAAATACGCTGGAGCATATCCTATAATGGAGCTTTCAGAGCAGTTTAAACTACAAGCAAAGATATTGAGATTTTTTAAGAAAAACTAAATTTGGCGGAGCTCTCCGCCAAATAGTTGTCATATCTTTATAATTTAAATTTTTCTATTGTTTTATTATTACCGCAATCATAAACCACATTTATGGCTAATAAAAATAGCCAGCAAGAGATCTAATTTAAGCATTAGGCTTAAATAAAATTTAATGCTCATAATGAAATGGCTGAACTAATATGAGCAAATGTTATAAGATGTAGTTATTTTTATATTTAATGATGTATAGAGCAGCCCATCTACTAAAGCTTGTTTGCTCGTGGAGGTAAAAAGCAAATTTGGATACATGCTTTGATATATAAAAACTTCTAAAAGATATTAGCAAAACGCTGGTGGATAAAATTCCTTTTACTAAGGTGATTTGCCTAAATTTATAAGGTAATATCACACCAACACTTGTTTTATCGCTTATTAATTTTAACTCTTTATGGCGGTTGCTTAAAATGTGAAATCTAGAAAATAAATTTACAAAGATAAATTTATTTTCTATTTTCGTCTAGGACTTTTTGCATGCTCTCCCTAGTCGCCTCTAGCCAGTTTTGTTTTGAGGTATCGACTAGATCAAGACAAAAGAGCTTGATGTCAGCTTTTTTAAAGCTAAATTCTTTCACTTTCATCGCATCGCTTCCGACGATTACGATAGGCTGAACCTTTAAATTTAGCTTTTCAACTAGCAGTTTTGCGCCACCTTTAAATGGCAAGAGCTCTTTAGTTTGTGACCTTGTGCCTTCTGGAAATATCGCTAAAACACGTCCATTTTCTACTCTGTCTTTTGCTTCGCTTAAAAGCTTTATCAGTGAATGCTTATTTTCTCGCTCGACTGCTATCATCTTTGGAAGGCTTAAAATTTTACCGATGATCGGGATCTTGCCTATCTGCGCCTTTGCGATCCAGCATATATTTTTAGGATGGATCTCTTCAAGTGCGATGATATCAAGCATGCTTTGGTGATTTATCAGCAAGATATTTGCTTCGTCGCTAAATTTACCGATCACTTCAAGCTTATATCCGCCAAAAAATCTCTGCGATCTGCCCCAAAATTTTCTTATGGCTCTATTTTTAGAGTTAAAGAGCCACATAAAAAATACGACAAGAACGACGCTTATCACAAATTCAATAGAAAAGAAAAAAGCTCTAATTTTTGACAAGATCACCCTTTCTTACCCAGCCTATTTTACCGTCTGCAAATAAAATTTTTGAGTAGTCATCTTTTGTGTCTAAAATTTCAACATTTTCGTTTTTACGAGATGTATAGAAAACGGTTGAATTTTTAGTTGGCAGGATAGTGACGCTCACATCTGGCTTAAGCACTGCTTTGCCAAAAGGATTGTAAGTGTAAATTCCAAGTGCGATAAAAATAGCTGCCACAAAGAAGTAGCTTAGCTTTCTACGCCAGATCGCTAGCAAGATAAAGATAGCGACCAAAGAGTAGATCGTGATATCTTTGTAGGTGCTAAATTCGCTTTGTTTTGGATTTAGACCGATTTGCGTGCTAACCTCGTCCTCTTCGACGCTCACAGGCAGTGAAAAGCTCTCAAATTTAGCTTTTTTTAGGTTGTAGTAGTTAAAGTCAAGCGTCTTTTTGTTTGGCTTAAATACTGCAAAATAATATGCACTTTGCGAGTTAAAGTCGCCATTTATCGTATCTACGCCTTGCTTTAGGATCGTTTTATTTTCGATATTAAAGGCGCTTAGATCGATATTGTTGCCGTAAATTTCAACGACCATGATGTTGTTTATATCATCAAATTTAGTCGTTTTAAATTTCTTTACCTCAAGGTTATCAGCGACGATGTGGTTGTAGTTTTCGTCACTTCTAAGCTCTTTTAGCTTTGGTAAAAAGATGTTTATGTTTGAGTTTTGATAGTTCTCACCATTTCTTTTTAGATCCAAGCTAACTCGTAAAGTCTTTGCGTCAATGCTCGTTGCTTCAAGGTAGAAAGTGCCGATGTATTTGTTTTCATCGCCTTTTACCCATTGAAAATTCTTCTTATTTAGCCATTTGATATTTGTCTCATCAAGCTGTGTCTCAAACTCAAACTCAAGGTCACTTTGCGTATCAGCCACGATCTCAATGCTAAAAATTTCTCCTACTACGACATTTTTAGGGATATTTGTCGCTTTTAAAAGGAGGTCTTTTATTTTTATCTTGTCATAGACTTGATTATCAGGGACGCTGATGTCTGGTTCGTTTGTCGGCACGATATTTCGCATCTGCTCTGGAGTGATACGCTCTGGCTGTGGGGCGATAGAGCGTGGAGATACGAGCTTTCTTGATATTTCTTCTTCACTTGGAGTCTTTGTTTGTGGCTTTGAACTTGGGCTATTTACAAATTTATCCTCTCTTGCCTCATCCATCATGTCAAAAACGCTGACTTCATCAGTGTTTGCGGCAAATAAATTTAGCGCGAGTAGGGCGATAAAAAGTGTTCGTTTTACCAAACTAGCCCTTTTAACATCTTCATGCCATCATCTGTGCCTAAAATTTTCTCGCAAGCGCGCTCTGGGTGAGGCATAAGACCAAAGACCTTTTTGCTCTCATCGCAAATCCCAGCTATGCTATCAACTGAGCCATTTGGATTTATCTCTTTGCCGTGGCTGTCGCAGTACTTTAGCAGGACTTGCTCGTTATCATATAGGCTTTTTAGCGTATCTTCGTCGGTGTAGTAGTTGCCCTCGCCATGAGCGATAGGGATATTTACCACTTCGTTTTTGGCTAAATTTGCTAGGAATTTATTGTTATTTGAGATCACTTTTAGATGGTGGTATTTTGAGACGAAATTTAAATTTTCATTTCTTCTCATCGCACCTTTTAAAAGTCCAAGCTCTAGAAGCATCTGAAAGCCATTGCAAATTCCCAATATGTAGCCACCTTTTTTCGCATGCTCTTTTACAGCCTGCATAGCTGGGCTAAATTTAGCTATCGCAGCTGTCCTTAGATAGTCGCCATAGCTAAAACCACCAGGCAAAACGACTAGATCAGCATCGATCTTATCCTCTTTGTGCCAGATGATCTGCGTTTGGCTGCCAAGTAGTTTAAAGGCGTGAGCTGTGTCTTCTTCGCAGTTTGTGCCAGGAAAAAGTATGATGGCTACTTTCATAGCACGATCTCGTAGTCTTCGATGACGGTGTTTGCTAGAAGCTCTTCACACATCACTTTTAGCTGCTCTTTTGCTTTGTTTTTATCGCTCTCGTCGATGTCTAAAACGATTTGTTTGCCTATCCTGACATTTGAAACACCGCTAAATCCAAGTGAATTTAGCGCGTGTTCCACTGCCTTACCAGCAGGGTCAAGGACCCCGCTTCTTAATGCTATATTTACGACAGCTTTCATCTTTGTCCTTAAGAAAGAATTCTTCTTAAAACTTCTTCGTAAGCTACTTTTACGCTACCAAGGTCTTGTCTAAATCTATCTTTGTCAAGTTTTTCGTTTGTTGTCGCATCCCAAAATCTGCAACTATCAGGGCTTATCTCGTCAGCTAAGATGATGTTGCCATCTTTGTCGATACCAAATTCGACTTTGAAATCAACTAGTTTTAAATTTCTCTCTGCAAAGAATTTAAATAAGATAGAGTTGATCTCTCTTGCTGTGTGTCTTAATGTTTGAAGATCTTTTTCGCTCTTTACTAGACCCATGATGATGCAGTGCTCGTCGGTAACTAGTGGATCGTGCAAATCGTCGTTTTTGTAGTAGAACTCAACAAGTGTAAAAGGCAGAACTGTGCCTTCTTTTATGCCAAGCCTTTTGCTAAGTGAGCCAGTTGCGATATTTCTCACAACAACTTCAAGAGGTATGATCTCACATTTTTTGACCACTTGCTCAGTGTCGCTTATTGTCTCAACTAGGTCAGTAACGATACCTTTGCTCTCTAGTAGTTTAAAAAGCTGAGTAGAGATTTTGTTGTTTAGTGCGCCTTTGCCAGCTTCGTTGCCTCTTTTTTGAGCGTCAAATGCTGTTAAATCGTCTTTAAATTCAGCCACAAGTAGATTTGGATCGTCTGTGGCGTACATTTTCTTGCCTTTTCCCTCGTAGATAAGCTCTCTTTTTTGCATGTTGTTCTCCTTTAGATTATTGTTGTTTTATCTTTAAAATTTTAATCGTATCAATCGCTGTTTTTAACTGAATGTCTTCATCGACTTTTTTCTGTGTGATTATATTTTTATCATCTTTTGCTTCAGTTTTATTGCCCTCGCTTGTTGGATTTATCTTGTTTAGCTCGCTTTTGAGGTGTGCTTTTAGCTCGCTCTCTTTGATGCTAAATGCACTATCATCGCTTTGCGGCACTTTGCCAGGATGCACGACTACATCAGGCGTTACGCCAACAGCTTGGATAGTTCTGCCACTTGGTAAATAGTATCTTGCAATGGTTAGTCTTAGCGCTTCTGTATCATCTATTGGTAAGATCACCTGAACGCTGCCTTTACCAAATGTATTTTCGCCGATTATCACCGCACGCTTATGATCTTGCAGTGAGCCACTGACGATCTCGCTAGCGCTTGCACTTCCGCCATTTACAAGGACAACAAGTGGGAGTTTTGATAAGGTTTTGCTAGCGCTTGCTTTATACTCTACATTTTCAGATGCTTCACGACCTTTTTGAGATACGATGATGCCATTATCTACGAAAAGATCCACTAGATCAACAGCTTGATTTAAAAGACCGCCAGGGTTGTTTCTAAGATCAAGTATGATGCCATTTGCTTTTGGATGCTCTTTGATCGCATCTTTTACCTTTGTGACAACGTTTTTGTCAAAATTTGTGACGCGTATATAAAGGATGTTTTCATTTTCTATCATTTTTGCATAGACAGACTCAACCTTTATAAGATCCCTTATGATCTTTACGTCAAATGGCTTTTGCTCGCCTTTTCGCAAAATCGTAATTGTTATCGGAGTTTTTGGCTTGCCGCGCATCTTATTTACAGCTTCATCTATCGTTGTTCCGATAGTTGAGTTGCCATCGATCCTTAAAATGATATCGCCTGCTTTTATGCCTGCTTTATCAGCTGGAGTGTCCTCGATAGGCGAGATAACTGTTAGTGCGCTATCTTTCATGCCAACTGTTATGCCAAGCCCGCCAAATTCGCCGCTTGTTTGCACCTGCATATCTTTATATGCTTTTTCATTTAAAAAGCTCGAGTGAGCGTCCAAATTTTGCATCAAACCAGCGATGGCTTTGTCGATTATCTCTTTAAATTTAATGTCATCAACGTAGTATTTTTCAACAGTTGAAATGGTTTTTGTAAGTTTTGAAAGTGCTTCAAGTTTCGCACTCGCCTCATCTTCAGTTTTAGCGAAAAGTGCATTTACTGCTACGCTTGAGATGAGTAGGGCGCCTGTTATTTTTAGCGCAAAAGATCTAGTAAATTTGTTCAAAATATCTCCTATATTTTTTGGCTCAATTTTATTAACATTTGGCTAAAAAAAGCATAAATTTAACCTTATATTTTTAGCTTTTGTCTATTTTTAACACAAATTTATAACAGCAAATTTTAGCAATTAAATAAAAAGAGTGACAAAGGTTATAAAAATACTTGACAATATCAGACTAAAGTTATATAATGCTGCCATTATAAAATAACTTAAGGAGCTTTAATGGCTGACATAACAGAAAATTTAACAGCGCAGATGCAAGAGACACTTGAAAAAGGCGTTAGCTTAGCGATCTTTTCTAAAAATCCACAAGTTGTGCCACTTCACGTCTTTTGGGCTTTGCTCGCTGATAGTAATTCTATTTTGAATCAAGTATTTAATAAGATGAACATAAGCAAGGACGCAGTCGAGCTTGAGATAAAAAGCAAGATCTCGTCACTCCCAAGCAGCTCAAATGTCACAAAAGATAACGTTTCAGTTTCAAGAGAGCTTATAAATTCACTTGAAAATGCAAAAGCTTTAATGGTAAGTATGGGCGATAGCTACATAGCTGTTGATACATGGATCATCTCGGCTCTTGAGCTTAGTGAGATCAAACAAATTTTAAGCAAATTTTGCGACATCTTAGAGATCAAAAAGAACCTTGAGAGCATAAGAGGTGGCAAAAAGATAGATAGCCAAACTGGCGATGATACCCTTGATAGCTTAGAGAAATTTGGTATCGATCTAACGCAAAAAGCGCTAAATAAAGAGCTTGATCCAGTCATTGGACGTGATGAAGAGATCACTAGGATGATGCAAATTTTAATAAGAAAGAGCAAAAATAACCCTATCTTGCTTGGTGAGCCAGGCGTTGGTAAAACAGCTATCGTTGAGGGGCTAGCTCAAAAGATAGTGGCTCGCGATGTGCCAACAAGTCTTGCAAACAAGCGTGTCATCGCGCTTGATATGAGTGCGGTTGTAGCTGGCGCAAAGTATAGAGGCGAGTTTGAAGATAGGCTAAAAGCTGTCATAGACGAGGTTAAAAAAGCTGGCAATATCATACTTTTTATAGATGAAATTCACACCATAGTTGGAGCTGGTGCGAGCGAGGGTGGCATGGACGCAGCAAATATCCTAAAACCAGCTCTTGCACGTGGCGAGCTTCACGCTGTTGGTGCGACAACATTAAAAGAGTATAGAAAATACTTTGAAAAAGATGCAGCACTTCAAAGACGTTTTCAACCAATAGACGTCAAAGAGCCAAGCGTAAATGAGGCACTTCAAATTTTACGTGGTATAAAAGAGCGTCTTGAAGTTCACCACGGCATCACGATAACAGATAGCGCGCTAGTTGCCGCTGCAAGGCTAAGCGACCGATACATAGCAAACCGCTTCTTGCCAGATAAGGCGATAGACCTTATAGACGAGGCAGCAGCTGAGCTTAAGATGCAAATAGAGAGCGAGCCATACGAGCTTTCAAAGATAAAACGCGAGATTGTAACGCTTCAAGTAGAAAAAGAAGCGCTAAAGATGGAGGATGCGGATAAAAACAAAGAAAGACTTGGCGAGATCGAAAAAGAGATAGCTGATCTAAATGAGAAAAAGCTAGCGCTTGATACTAAATTTGAAAACGAAAAGGCTGTTTTTGGTGGAATTTCAAAAGAAACAAAAGAGATCGATAGCTTAAAATCACAAGCTGAGATAGCAAAAAGAAATGGCGATCTTCAAAAGGCTGCCGAGATAGAATACGGCAAGATAGCTGACGCTAAAAAGCACAAACACGAGCTTGAGGAAAAATGGGAGCACATGAAAAAAGAGGGCGTGCTTCTTAAAAATCAAGTCGATGAAGAGCTTGTGGCTGAAATTTTGAGCAAATGGACTGGAATTTCAGTTAAAAAGATGCTAACAAGCGAAAAAGAGAAATATCTGCGCATCGAAGAGCATATAAGAGAGAGTGTTGTCGGTCAAGATGACGCACTGCACGCACTTGCACGTGCTGTTAAGAGAAACAAAGCTGGACTAAATGAGGGTCAAAGGCCGATTGGTTCATTTTTATTTCTTGGACCAACAGGCGTTGGTAAAACTCAGTCAGCTAAGGCTTTGGCTAAGTTCTTATTTGATGATGAGAAGGCGCTTATCCGCTTTGATATGAGCGAATATATGGAAAAACACAGCGTGAGCAGGCTTCTTGGTGCGCCTCCAGGATATGTAGGCTACGATGAGGGCGGTCAACTAACAGAGGCAGTTCGCAGAAGACCTTACTCAGTCATACTTTTTGACGAGGTTGAAAAGGCTCACAAGGATGTATTTAACATACTTCTTGGCATACTTGATGACGGACGTGCGACTGATAACAAAGGTGTAACGGTTGATTTTAAAAACACGATCATCATTTTAACTTCAAACATCGCTTCAAATTTCATAATGGAGCTAAAGGGTGAAGACCGTGACGTGGCTGTTAAAAACGAGCTTAAGAACTACTTTAAACCTGAGTTTTTAAATAGGCTTGATGATACTATCATCTTTAATCCTCTAAACGAGCAAGGCTTGATATCTATCGTTGAGATCATGTTTAAAGAGCTTGAAAAAACTCTTCACAACCGTGGTATCAAGGCAGTTTTAAGCGAAGAGGCTAAGAAATTTATCGCAAAAGCTGGCTTTGACATAGTTTATGGCGCAAGACCTCTTAGAAGAGCGCTTTATGAGCTAGTTGAAGATAAGATCGCTGATATGATTTTAAAAGATGAGCTTGAAAGTGGCGATAAGATCACCATTGATAGCAACGGCGAGAAGATCATCATTAAGAAAAAATAACTTCAAATTTACTTGGCAGGTTGGATCAACTTGCCAAGCCTACTATAAATTTAACTAATATCCTTATTTGATCTGTAATAAAATATAAAAAATAGCACACAAAGCATCGCTATAAAGGCAAAAACTATCAATGTGCCATCTTTAAATGAGCTTAAAAACATACCATTTGTATTCATCCCAAAAAAGCCAGTGATGAAATTTAGCGGCAAAAATAGAGCCGAAATGAGCGTCAAGAGATAGATATTTTTATTTATCTTGTCGTTTTTGGCGCTTTGTATAAATGTATAGATGTCTTCGACCCTGCAGGCATATTCGTTAGCTATGGTCTTAAAGACGCTTGCTTCATGGATGCTGTTTTTAAGCTCTTTTTTAAGACCTTGTTGCTCACTTTGGCAGATCGCAAGAGCTTCGTAAAAGTGCGAAATGCTATTTTGAAATTTCCTGATCTCATACTTTAAAAAGTGATGTCTTTTTATAAATTTGTCAAAATTTTTTTGGCTAGCATAAATTTTCTCATACTCATTTAGCTCGTCTTGGTGCTCTAAAATTTTATTTGCAAATTCATTGCAAAGTCCCTTAAGAGCAGCTTCAAACATATCTTTATCACACTCATGATCAAAGTCTTCTTTATAAATTTTGCCGTCCTTAAATAAAAATTTAAAAACTTGCTTTTGTGACGGCGAGATGAGCGTGATGTAGTCAAATGCATCTCCATAAAAATATCCACAAACCACGTTTTTATAGCTCATCTGCGCTCCTTTTTGCGTAGAAATTTCGCTTAAATTTAGCAAATTCGCCGACCTCTATCGCCTCTCTCATCTCTTTCATCAAATTTAGATAGTAGTGCAGGTTGTGAAGGCTTGCTAGTCTAAAAAATGTGAGCTCTCTAGCCTTAAAAAGGTGGTTTAGATAGCCTCTGGAGTAGCGCTTGCAGGTGTAGCACTGGCAAGCTGGGTCTATCGGCGCGTGGTCGTTTATAAATTTGGCTGATTTTATATTTATCTTGCCAAAGCTAGTAAAAAGCGTGCCGTTTCTTGCGTTTCTTGTTGGCATGACGCAGTCAAACATATCAACGCCTCGCTCCACATTTTCAACAAGATCTTCAGGCGTGCCAACGCCCATTAGATAGCGTGGTCTTAGCTCATCCATAAATGGCATAACCGCCTCAACCGTCTCATACATCGCCTCATTGCTCTCGCCAACACTTAGTCCTCCTATGGCAAGGCCGTCAAATGGCATCTCATTTAGCGCTTCGGCGCAAAATTTACGTGCCTCATAGTCGGTGCCGCCTTGAACGATACCAAAGATATTTTGCTGCAAGCCAACGCCCTTGCTTTGCATAAATTTGTGATAATCAATCGCCTCTTTTGCCCATTTTATCGTTCGCTTTATGCTTAGATCTATCCTTTTTGGCTCAGCTGGCAAGGCGACTAGGTCATCAAGTATCATCATGATGTCGCTGCCTAGGTCATACTGCGTGTCAAGGACGGATCTTGGCGTGAAGTAGTGCGTGCTGCCGTCGATGTGGCTTTTAAATTTTATCCCGCCATCATCGTTTTTGGTGTTTGATCTAAGCGAAAATGCCTGAAATCCGCCGCTATCAGTTAAAAACGAGCGCTCAAATTTAGAAAATCCATGAAGTCCGCCAAACTCACGCACGACCTTGCTGCCAGGGCGCAGATACATGTGGTAGGTGTTTGCTAAAATTATCTTTGCGTCTAAAATTTCACTCATATCAAAGGCGTCTAGGCTTTTAACTGCGCCAACCGTGCCAACTGGCATGAAAACTGGCGTTTGTATCACGCTGTGAGCGGTTGTTAGGACGCCGCGCCTTGCGTTGCCATCTTTTTTTATAACTTCAAATTTCATCTAAGTCCTTAAATTTTTTGATTTTTTATTTTAACAAAATTTATAGTATAATCCAGAAATTTTAAGGCAAAGGAACTTTTTGCAAAAAAGAAATGATATCGTTTTTACCGAAGCAAACGGCACTGCGACCATAAAATTTGCAGGCGAGTTTAGCTACAAAGAGGCTAAAAATTTACAAAGCATTTTTAAAAAAATCCAAAAGCTTAACGGCAATGTTAAATTTGACTTTAGCGAGCTAAAGAGCATTGATTACGCTGTTTTGATCCTTTTAAAAAACACGCTAAATGGCAAGAAATTTGAGATCATCACAAACGACGAGAAGATAAAGGCGATGAGCGATCTTTTAAATGACGAAAAGATCGACTTTAACTATATGCCACCGCACAATAGCCTAAATTTTTTCTCACGATTGGGGGAGAAAATTTGCGAGGGATTTGTAAATTTGCTTGAGTTTGGCTCGTTTTTGGGCGAGTTTTTGATAAAGAGCGTAAGGATTTTATTTAATCCTGCAAATTTAAGGTTTAGAGAATTTAGCAACTATATAAAAGATGGCGGCGTAAATGCCGTTTTCATCGTATCGCTCACCGCTTTTTTGATAGGCGTTGTGCTTGCTTATCTTGGCAGTGCGATGCTTGCAAGCTTTGGGGCAAGTATATTTATAGTTGAGATCATGGGCATGCTAACGCTTAGAGAGGTCGCTCCGCTCATCGCTGCTATCGTCGTGGCGGGCAGGTCGGCCTCCAGTTTTACCGCTCAAATTGGCGCTATGAAGCTAACTGAGGAGATAGACGCGATGAAGACGATGGGTTTTGAACCATTTAACTTCTTGGTGCTGCCGCGCATCATCGCCATGGTGCTTTGCGTGCCTGTCATCATCTTTATAGCTGATAGCATAAGCATCTTAGGGCAGATGATCATTTGCCAAACGATACTTGATATCAGCTTTAGCGACTATCTCAATAGATTTCGCGAGATGGTTGAGCTTAGGCACTTTGCTGTTGGTATGATAAAGGCTCCGTTTTTTGGCGCGGTGATAGCGATCATTGGGTGCATGAGGGGATTTGGCGTTAGTCAAAACGCCCAAAGTCTTGGAGCGATGACAACCGTTAGCGTTGTAAATGCGATATTTTGGGTTATCGCGCTTGATGCATTTTTTGCGATAATTTTTATGTGGCTAAAGATATGAACGAGATAATAGTTGGAAAAAACATAACGACAAGTTATGGTGACAAGATAATGCACGATAATGTGAGTTGGAGCGTCAAAGAGGCTGAAATTTACGGCTTTTTAGGCGGCAGTGGCACTGGTAAAACGACGCTAATGAAGACGATGATATATCTAAAAAAGCCAAATAAGGGCGATATAACGTTTGACGGCGTCAATATGTGGAAAAGTAGCCAACAAGAACAGCAAGAGATAAAGCTAAAAAGTGGGACGATGTTTCAGTTTGGAGCGCTTTATAGCTCGATGACGATACTTGATAATGTGGGTGTTTTGCTCCATGAGTACTCTAAATTTAACAAGCGCCAGATCGATGAGATAGCGATGTTTTGGATACAAAAAGTGGGGCTTAAAAAAGAGGTATCAATGCTATATCCAAGTGAGCTAAGTGGGGGTATGAAAAAGCGTGCCGCGCTTGCAAGAGCCTTGGTGCTAAGTCCTAGGGTGCTATTTTTGGACGAGCCAAATAGCGGCCTTGATCCAGTTAGCTCGCGCCAGATGGACGCGCTCATAAAAGAGCTTCGTGATAGCATCGGCGTAACAGTCGTCATGGTGACGCATGATGCGGATAGTATTTTTGATATTTTGGATAGATTTTTGATAATAGATAATAAAAAAATAGCCTTTGAGGGAGATATAAAAGAGCTTGAGCATCTTGAAAATAACCCGCTTGAAGAGCTATTTAAAATGAGGAAAAAGTAGATGGAAAATAGAAATTCTTATACCATTGTTGGCATGTTTTTCATAGCCTGCCTTACAGCATTTGCGATATTTATCTGGTGGATGACTAGCAAAAATAACACAAAGGTTGATTTTAAGGAGTATTACATCCACACGACTGAGCTGCCAAGCGGCCTAAAGGTGGATTCTACGGTTAAATTTATCGGCGTGCCAGCAGGAAGCGTTAGTGATATAAATTTTGTCGATGATAAAAACGCTCTTATAAACATCACAATGAAGATAAGAGAGGATCTGCCTATCAAGGCTGATAGCATAGCAAGTATCGAAGTTCAGGCTATTAGCGGTGTGGCTAGTATAAATATAAGCCGAGGCACGAAGGATTTTAAACTGGGCGATAAGCCTATTTTAAAGCTTGAAGAGAGCCTTTTTTCAAAGCTTGGAAACAACGCTGAAAACATCACTTTAAAGATAAATCAAACCCTTGATAAAGTTGATGGCTTTTTCTCGGCTGAAAATATCTCTCACATCGAGTCAATCCTAAGAAATATCGATAAATTTACTCAGGTTTTAACCGATGAAAATGGTCTAAGCGAGGTTGATAGCATCGTTAAAAATGTAAAAAATTTCACCGATAGTTTAAACAAAACCGACACAAAAGAGCTTGCTAAAAATTTAAACACTCTAATCGCAAGCGCAAATTCAGTTTTCAAATCAGCAAATTCAGCCGTCACTGGATATAGCTCGCTTCAAGATATCCTCACTCAAAAGGTAAAAAACGGCGAGTATGACCTTAGAAATACCGTTTCACCGCTGCTTAGAGAGGCTAGCGATTTTTTAAATGGATTTGACAAGACGCTTCGTGAGTTTAGGGGTGCGCTTCAAAGACTTGAGGACAATCCTTACGAGTTTTTCTTCACAAATCCAGTGCCAAATGATAAAAATGATAAAGGAGATAAAAAATGAGAAATTTAATCTTTCTAGCGGCTGCATTTTTATTTTTTGGCTGCTCGCTAAAGACCGACGTACCACAAGCTACGATGTATGAGATACACTACTCAAATAAGGAGTGCTCGGCTGAAAACAAGCAAAAAGAGCTAAAAAATGTCTTCATCGAAAACGTGAGCGCCCTTGATATGGTCGATACCAGAAAGATACTAATCGTCGCTGAAAATAACAAGATAAGATATTTGAGCGATGCTAAATTTGTCTCTGAACCAAGCGAGATGGTCTATAAATCACTCGTAAAAGGACTATACTCAAACTGCGCTGCAAAGCCGATATTTTCGCCAAATGCAAAGGATCTTAGGCTAAAAGTTAGCATCATCTCACTTCAAATACGTGGCGACAAGGCCGAAGTTTCGCTAGCGTATGAGCTATTTAACGCAAACACCTCGCTCAAATCAGGCATGATAACAAAAGAAATTTTCTGCCCAGATCCAAGCTCAAGCACCATTTTTGAGACGATAAATAAGGCTGCAAATTCAGCTATCGATACTTTAATCTCTGAAATAATCTACTAAAATTTTCTTAAATTTTTTGGCTGTGAAAGCTTAAATTTACAGCCAAAAATAGCTTATTTTAAAGACCTTTTGTTATAATGTGGCTTTAAAATACGGAGAATTAATGAAGAAAATTTTAATAATCGCAGACGGAACTTTTGCTAGAAATTTTTTGAGCAGACTTCTTGGAGCAAAGTCAAATTTACACCACTATATCGTTGTTTCAAACGAAGATCACAGCCAAAAGGCAAATTACGAAAATTTTACATTTTATCAGTTTGACCCAACGAGCCTTTCAAAGCTAAAGAGCGTAAGCGACGGCTATTTTAGCCAGTTTTGCATCATGAGTGACAATGAAAAAGAGGCGGTTGCTGTTTATGAAAATTTAAGACAGATCAGCACAAAGACTGAGACCATTTTTATGAACTCGTGGGAGCTTGATGAAAAGTGCAAGGAGACTTTTGCAAGCGATAAGCACCTAAGCGTGGTTGATATCAGAGATATCGCAGCTTCAAGGCTCATGGACTATCTGCCAGATATGCCTGTATATGCTGATAATATCGGCTTTAGTGAGGGCGAGATCATGGAGGTTAAGGTGCCTATTGGTAGCTCATATATGTATCGCCATGTAAGCTCGATCGCTCAAAAAAGATGGCGGATAGCGCTTATTTACAGGGGCGCTGAGATCATCTTGCCAAAGCCAAATACAATGATCCAGCCAAGCGATATCTTGCTAATCGTTGGTGATCCAAATGTGCTTCAAAACGTTTATCGCTCGATAAAACGCGAGAGTGGGCAGTTTCCAAGTCCATTTGGCAGCAACATCTACACGCTAATCGATATGAGATCAATGAGCAAAGAGCGAGTTGGCAAGCTTATAAAAGATAGCTTATATGTGCATTCAAAGCTAAATAACAAACGCCTTATCTTTAGAGTGATAAACCCAACTTTAGGCGAAAATTTAGAGACGCTAAAGGCGATAAAAGAGAAAAATATCCTTGTTTTGATGGATTATTTTAACAGCGACAATAAATCGATAAAAGATGACGTTTTAAAACACGATATCGGACTAATCATAAGCGACGATAGATACTTTTTTAAATTTCAAAAGCTATTTTATGAGCTTAAAATTCCAGTGCTAAAAACAGGTAAAATTTTGCTCTCAAAGGTAAAAGAGGGCGTGATACTGGGCGATCAAAGCCAAGAGGTGGAAAATCAATCAGCCGTCATTACAGACTGCTGCGCGCAGCTTGATTTGGAGATGAGATTTTACTATTTTGACAACAAACATAGCGACGATGAGGCGCTAAAAGAGCACTTTGAGAGCATTAGCACGCTCTTTTCAAAGCGCATAAAGATAGAAAATCACAGCCTCAAAAACCCGCTTGTAAAGCTAAAAGGCACAAATGATCTGCTTCATTTTGTGATGTTTAGCAAGAGCGTGGCAAATGGTAGCGCTTTTGCCTTTTTATCGACAAATTTAAATAGACTTTATAAAAAACTAAGCAAAAACGCACAGCTTTTTGTGCCAGTAAGTGAGTAGAAAATGCAGATAAATTTAAACCTTAAGGAAAAGGCGTCAAGCTATAAAATTTATATAAACGAGCTTGAGAGATTAGAGCTAAAGGGCAAGGTCGGCATCGTCACAAATGCCAAAGTAGCAGGGCTTCACCTTGAAAAGCTGCTTAGCGTTTTAAAGTGCGATGAGAAATTTATCATAAGCGTGCCAGACGGCGAGGAATATAAAAACCTTGAGACAATAGAGCAAATTTTAGAGCAGCTTTTTGTTAGTAAATTTGACCGCGCATCTACGCTCATAGCCCTTGGTGGTGGCGTCATCAGCGATATGACCGGCTTTGCGGCAAGCATATATGAAAGAGGGATAAGCTTTATAAATATCCCAACCACGCTTTTAGCGCAAGTCGATGCAAGTGTGGGCGGAAAAACAGGGGTAAATAACAAATTTGGCAAAAATTTAATCGGCTCATTTTATCAGCCAAAGGCAGTTTTTTGTGAGATAAATTTCTTAAAAACATTGCCAAAGAGAGAATTTGCAGCTGGCGTGGCAGAGGCTTTAAAGATGGCGATAACCTTTGATAAAGAGATGTTTAGCTGGCTAAAGAGCGTAAATTTAGACGATGGAAATTTAGCAAAGCTAGTTGAAAAGTCTATAAATTTAAAGGCTAGAGTAGTCGAGCAAGATGAAAAAGAAAAGGGTCTAAGAGCCATCCTAAACTACGGTCATACCTTTGCTCACGTCATCGAAAACGAGACAAATTATAAAGAATTTTTACACGGCGAAGCGGTGGCGATAGGTATGAATATGGCAAATCGCCTAAGCGTTAGACTGGGTCTCATGAGTGAGGCGCAGGCAGAGGAGATCAAGCAGGTATTAGTGAAATTTGATCTGCCTGTAAGCTACAAAATAGAAAACGAATATGCATTTTACGAGGCGTTTTTTATGGATAAAAAGACAAAAGGTGATAAGATAAATTTCATAATCGCAGATAAAATCGGCAGTGCGTTCATCAAAAATGACGTCAAAAAAGAGGACGTTTTAGAAACTTTGAGAGAATTTAAATGAAAAAGATCCTAGTTTTTCTACTTTTTTGCTTTGCACTTTACGCTGAAGAGAACGCCACGCTTGAGCAAAATGTCTCACAAAATTTACAAAATAGCGAGCTTATAAAAGAAATTTCAAACCTAGATAACTCCCTAAAAAACAATATCTGGATCACAAGATACGCTAACTACAACACCTATCAAAAGCTTCTTGATGAGCTAGAGCAAAATGAAAATGAGCTTAAAAAGCTCGATAAAGGCTCAAAAAGAGGTGGCGATCTCATAAAGAGAAGTCAAACCCTAAAAGAGCAGATAAATTTGCTAAAAGAGTATGAGAAAACGCCATTTTCAAATATGCTAGCAGCCCCAGAAATGGAAAATCCGCCTAGGATAAATAGCCCAGTGGCGCTGGTGTCTGGCTTTTCATACATAAAAAAGATAAGAAGCGACAAGATCGAGTACCAAAGGCACATCAAAGAGCTTGACACCTTGCTTGAGAAGCTTGAAGCAAAAGAGAATTTGCTAAATAGACTAAATTTGATAGATGATAGCGAGCAAAATAGGGCAAGTCTAAACCTTGCAAAGCAAGAGATAGGCGACTTCAAAGCGGCAAAACAGATCGCTGATACCACTTATAGCGTCTATGAAAAAAGGGCAGATGAAGCGATAAATTTGACGACCTCTGACATCAAGGCTCAGTTTTTAAGCATGGGCTACACAGCCATCGTCATCCTTTTAACGATCGGACTAACATTTATCGCTAAATTTATCGTTAAAAGAACGATCACGGATAACGAGAGATTTTACACGGTCAATAAATTTTTAAACGTACTAAACATAACCGTTATCATCATAATTTTGCTCTTTTCATACATCGAAAACGTCACGTATCTAGTCACCGTGCTAGGTTTTGCCTCAGCTGGTATCGCCATCGCGATGAAAGATATGTTTATGAGTATGCTTGGTTGGATGGTTATCATGTTTGGTGGTACGATCCACGTGGGAGATCGCGTCAGGGTCTATCACGACGGTAGCGAATTTGTGGGCGATGTGATAGACATTTCGCTGCTTCGCTTAACCGTTTTTGAAGACGTTAGCTACTCGACCTATAAGACAAACCGCCGTGCAGGTAGGATCATCTTTGTACCAAATAACTACATCTTTACAGACCTCATCGCAAACTACTCGCACTACGGCATGAAGACAGTTTGGGACGGCATAGATGTCGTGATAAGCTTTGATAGCAATCATAAAAAGGCAGCCTATCTAGCAAAAAATATCGTTAAAAAATATTCAAAAGGCTATACAGACATCGCAAAACGTCAGATGAACAAGCTAAGAAGCCAGTACAGCATCAAAAATCCAAATGTAGAGCCAAGAATTTACACATTTTTTGAGCCATATGGCATCAATATCTCATGCTGGTATATGTCCAACTCATACGCCACGCTCGCTCTAAGAAGCACGATAAGTGCTGAGATCATAGAGGCATTTTTGGCTCACGATGATATAAAGATAGCTTACCCAACACAAACTATGTTTATAGGCAAAAAAGAAACGCCAAGCGATCACGTAGCTCACGCTGAGCAAGAGGGCGAAAATATCTAATGCAAAAGATATTTTTTAAAACATTTGGATGCCGCACAAACATCTATGACACCGAGCTTTTAAAGAGCTACATAAAAGACTACGAGATCACAAACGACGAAGAGGTCGCTGATATCGTCGTGATAAACTCATGCACCGTGACAAACTCGGCTGATAGCGGCGTTAGAAACTATATAAACGGCGTAAAAAGACGTGGCGCAAAGGTCATACTAACAGGATGTGGCGCAGTTAGTAAGGGCAAGGAGCTTTTTAGTAGTGGCGTCTTTGGCGTGCTAGGAGCTAGCAAAAAGAGTGATCTAAACGAGCTTTTAAAACAAGATAAGCCATTTTTTGAGCTTGGAAATTTAAACTCAGTCGATAAAAACATCGTCACAAACTACGAAAATCACACAAAGGCTTTTATAAAAATTCAAGAAGGCTGCAACTTTAACTGCAGCTACTGCATCATCCCATCAGTGCGCGGCAGAGCTAGGAGCATGGACGAGGCGATGATACTAAAAGAAGCTAGAATTTTAGCTCAAAATGGCTATAATGAGCTCGTTTTAACTGGCACAAACATAGGCAGCTACGGCAAAGATACAAACAGCTCTCTTGGCAAATTGCTAGCAAATTTAGGCAAAATTTCAGGCATCAGACGCATAAGACTTGGCAGTATCGAGCCAAGCCAGATAGATGAGAGCTTTAGAGAAATTTTAAAAGAGGAGTGGCTGGAGCGTCATCTTCACATCGCACTTCAGCACACGAGCGAGGCGATGCTAAAGATCATGCGCAGGCGAAATAACGCATTTAGCGACCTAGAGCTTTTTAATGAGCTAAGCTCCCTTGGTTTTGCTTTGGGGACTGACTACATCGTGGGTCATCCAGGGGAAAGTGAAGAAATTTGGGCAGAAGCGGTGGAAAATTTCAAGAAATTTCCTATCACGCACCTGCATGCTTTTGTCTATTCGCCTAGGCGTGATACGCACTCAGCGACGCTAAAAAGCGACGTAAGTGGCGATGTGGCAAAGGCAAGGCTGAAAGTTTTACAGGGCATTGCTTTTAAAAACAATGAAAATTTTAGAAAAAGACATAACGGGGCTTTAAAAATTTTAGTCGAGCAAAAAAACGGCGACTTTTACGAGGGCTTTGATCAGTTTTACAACAAAGCTAAAATTTCTAGTCAAAACGACATAACAAAAGAGTGGTTGGAGGTAAGCGAATATGAAATTAAGCCAGATGCCAATTATGCAAAAATTTAAATTTAACAAGAAAAATATCCTAATAATAGCCGCTGTGGCTCTAATAATAGCGCTACTTTTTGCTGTGAGTAAAGAGCCACGAAACATCACCTACTCGCAATATATGCAACTAATGGATGGAAATTTCATCGATAAAGCAGTCATCGACGAAGATGAGGTCATCCTCTATGCGCAAAATAACCGCTTTGCCATCATAAAAGAGGGCATAGATATAAAAGAGCTCATCAAAAAGGTCCCAGTCGAGCGAAGTGTGCAGTATATCACGCCAGGCATGGTCTGGGGAAGCATCATCTTTGTTTGTCTTGTGCTTTGGTATGCATATATTTTTAGGGCTATCAAGAAGAAAGAGGAGAGCCTTTTAAGCAAAAAAGATGGCGCTTTTGAGATAGAAAGCGTACTAAATCAAAATGCGATGCCAGTCATTTCAAACGTGAGATTTAGCGATGTAGCAGGCATTAGCGAGGTCAAAAGCGAGCTTAGTGAGATAGTTGATTTTCTTAAAAATCCGCAAAAATATAGAAATTTTGGTATCAAAATGCCAAAAGGCGTGCTAATGATTGGCCCTCCAGGCGTTGGCAAGACACTTGTGGCAAAGGCAGTCGCTGGCGAGGCAAATGTGCCGTTTTTTTACCAAAATGGTGCAAGCTTTGTGCAAATTTACGTCGGCATGGGCGCAAAAAGAGTTAGAGAACTCTTTAGCAGAGCCAAATCCTACGCACCATCAATCATCTTTATCGACGAGATAGATGCTGTTGGCAAGAGTAGGGGTGGCACTAGAAACGACGAGCGAGAAGCCACGCTAAATCAGCTGCTAACCGAGATGGACGGCTTTGAGGACAATTCTGGCGTCATCGTCATAGCTGCTACAAATAGGATCGAGATGATCGACGAGGCGCTACTTAGATCGGGCCGCTTTGATAGGCGTATATTTTTATCAATGCCTGATTATAACGACAGGGTGGCGATCCTAAACACATATCTAAAAGATAAAAACTGCGAAGTGCCAGCTGAGGATATCGCTAGGATGAGCGTTGGCTTTTCTGGTGCAGCACTTAGCACGCTTGTAAATGAAGCTGCGATAAATGCCCTTAGAAATGGCGAGAGCGTGCTTAGGATGAGAGACTTTGAGGCTGTTTTAAACAAGGTCTTGCTCGGCAAGAAAAAGGTGCTAAGCTACAGCGAGAGCGAGAAGAAAATTCAAGCCATCTATCAAGGCGCAAAAGCGCTAAGTGCTTACTGGTTTGATGTGAAATTTGAAAAAATTTCGCTCATTGAAGACCGCTTTATGGCGACTGAGCAAGAGATCGAGTCAAAGTCACAGATGCTCTCACGCATAAAGGTTTTAATCTCTGGCATGTGCAAGCTCGAGATAGATGAGAACGACATCTTTTCAAACTCAAGCAACGATCTAAATTTGGCAAAAGAGATCGCTTCAAAGATGGTTTATGAGTATGGCATGGGAAATTCTTTCGTGCCAAATCCAAACGATGTGGAAGAAATTTTAAAACAAGCAAAAGATGAGATAATCTCATTTTTAAAGGGCACAAACGAGCAAATCGCAAGGATAAGCTCATATCTGCTTACTTATGAGAGCGTAGATAAAGAGACGCTTGCTAAAATTTTAAATGAAAACTACTAATAAAGGAGAAAAAATGAAAGCAAAAATAGGAATTCTAACTATGTCAGATCGCGCAAGCGAAGGCACATACGAGGATAAATCAGGACCAGCGATCAAAGAGGTGCTTGACGGCTGGATAGTAAGCGAGAGAGAGTATTTTTACGAGGTGATCCCTGATGAGCTTGATCTCATAAAAGAGAGGCTCGTGCACATGATAGACGTGCTAGGATGCGACCTTGTGCTAACTACTGGGGGCACAGGACCAGCAGTGAGAGATGTCACCCCAGAGGCTACTGAGGCAGTTTGCGAGAAGATGATGCCAGGCTTTGGCGAGCTAATGAGAGCTGCGAGCTTAAAATATGTCCCAACAGCGATCCTATCACGCCAAACAGCAGGCATCAGAGGCCACGCGCTCATCATAAATTTACCAGGTCAGCCAAAAGCGATAAAAGAGTGCTTGGAGCCGGTATTTCCAGCGGTGCCATACTGCATCGACTTGATCGAGGGTGCGTTTATCGAGACTGATGAAAACGTGATGAAAGTTTTCCGCCCAAAACAAAAGAAAATTTCATAAACAAAATTTGCTAAACCACTGAAATTTATAGCCACCTCTTTTATGAAGAGGTGGTTTATCCACTGCTACCTCTTTAAATTTGATTCTTTCTAGCTGCTATTTTGATGTTTGCTTTCGTATGAATTTTTTTGACTAGTTTTTAGTTTGTTACTGTTGCTAAATTTGATGAAAGACACAGCGTTTATGTCGTATTTTGCGATTAAGCTAGAGTGGCTAAAATTTTGCAAAGCATGGCATTAAAGATTGCTTGCATAGTGATTATTGGTAAATTAAATTTTTTAAAGCGGCTATTATTTGCATGCCTTTCAAGTCAAACATCACAGAACTTTTTTAGTTTTCAAACTCAAATTTTCACCTAATGCAGCGTTAAAAGATAGATAAAACGTTTAAAACTTCAAGCCAAATAGTTTAAATTTATTGGTTTTTGATCTTTGTTGTCCATTTGTATCGGTATTTGTTTCTTATTTTAAAAGACAGACTAGCAACATTTTCTAAAAGATTTATAGCTAAATTTGCACTATTTTAAATAAATACTATACAAATTAGCATTTTAAATAATGAAAATTAAATATAAATTTTTATTTTATTTATAAATTGCATTATATGCCTAAAAAAATGTTAAAAAACTTGATAGTAATGCTATCAAGGTTAAGTATATTTTTATCACTTTGTGCTATAATCTGCCAAAAATTTAAAACAAGGAAAAGGAAATGGCAGATAAATTTGAATTTCAGACCGAGGTCAATGACCTTTTAAATTTGATGATCCACTCTCTTTACTCAAACAAAGAGATATTTTTAAGAGAGCTTATATCAAACTCAAACGACGCACTTGACAAGCTTAACTACCTATGCTTGACCGATGAAAAGTATAAAAGCTTAAGCTACACTCCAAGGATCGACATCAAAGTAGATGAAAAAGCTAAGACTTTAATGATCAGTGACAACGGTATAGGCATGGATAAAGATGAGCTCATCGCAAATTTAGGCACCATTGCAAGAAGTGGTACAAAGGGCTTTATGCAAAGCTTAAGCGGCGATGCAAAGAAAGATAGCTCACTGATCGGCCAGTTTGGCGTGGGCTTTTACTCAGCGTTTATGGTGGCAAGCAAGATCGAGGTCATAAGCAAACGTGCGCTTGGCGAGAAGGCCTATAAATGGACATCTGACGCAAAAAGCTATGAGATAGAAGAGGCTAGCAAAGATGGCTTTGGTACGGATATCATCTTGCATTTAAACGACGATGAGTTTGCAAATTCTTGGCGTATCGAAGAGATAGTTAAAAAGTATTCAAACCACATCCCTTATCCTATATTTATGGATAAAGAGAGCTATGTCGCACCAAAAGAAGGCGAAAAAGAAGGCACTTATGAGACTAAAAACGAGCAGATAAACAAGGCAAATGCGCTTTGGAGGCTAAATAAAGCTAGCCTCAAAGAGCAAGACTACAACGACTTTTATAAACAAATTTCACATGACAGCAGCGACCCGCTACTTTATATCCACACAAAGGCCGAGGGCAAGATCGAGTACTCGACACTATTTTATGTGCCAAGCACTGAGCCGTTTGACCTCTTTAGGGTTGATTATCAAAGTGGTGTGAAGCTCTATGTGAAGAGGGTTTTTATAACTGACGATGCAAAAGAGCTTTTGCCGCCGTATCTTAGATTTATCAAAGGTGTGATCGATGTTGAGGATCTGCCGCTAAACGTTAGCCGCGAAATTTTACAAGAAAATGCGATCATGCGAACCGTTAAAGAGCAAAGTGTGAAGAAAATTTTAAGCGAGCTTGCAAAAGTAAAAGATAACGACCATGAAAAATACATAAAATTTTACAAACTATTTGGCAAGGTTTTAAAAGAGGGACTTTATGGCTTTAACGCTGAAAAAGAGCAAATTTTGGATCTTTGCCTATTTAAAAGCTCAAAAAGAGATGGGCTTATCAGTCTAAAAGAGTACAAAGAGGCGATGAAAGAGGATCAAAAGTCGATCTACTACATCAGCGGCAACAACGAAAATATGCTAAGAAATTCGCCGCTTCTTGAGAGCTTTAAGAAAAATGACATCGAAGTGTTAATAATGGATGAAGAGATCGATACGATCGTCATGCCAATGGTAAATGAATTTGACAAAACGCCTCTAAAATCAGTCTCGCACGCTGATATAAATGACGAGATCAAAAACGACGAGAAAGTCGATGAGAGCAAGGTTGCAAACACTCTTGTTAAGATGAAAGAGATATTAAAAGACGAGGTAAAAGATGTTAGGCTAAGCTCAAGGCTCTCAAGCTCGGCTGCGGTGCTAATATATGATAAAAACGACCCTGATTACGCTATGCAAGAGATGTTAAAACAGATGGGACAAGGCGCAAATGCTCCAAAAGTTAAGCCGATCTTAGAGATCAATGCTGATCATGAAATTTTTGCAAAACTTGAGAAAAATGAGGCGATGATATATGACATAGCGCCTTTGCTTCTTGATATGGCAAGGCTAAATGAGGGCATGAGCCTAGAAAATCCAGCTAAATTTTCAGAACTTCTAACAAAAGTGATGATAAAAGCTATATAAAATTTGTAAGCCCAAAGAAATTTGGGCTTTTTTAAATTTGTAGTCTAATAAAAGCCTAAAATGCGAGCTAAGCGAAATTTAGCTCCATCGTTAGTTTGGCTTTTGCTTATTTTTGCTCTTTGTATTTTAAAATTTGAGCGTAAATTTCATCTTTTAGTTTTAATTTTTCTTTTTTCAAGGCATCAAGCTCAGAGGCTTGCGCTGCTTTGCTATCTATTTTTTCATTTAGCTCGTCATGCTTTTTGCAAAGTGCGGCAAAATGAACATCAACTTTTTTCAACTCGTTTATGAGATCAGTGTATTCGTGTAACATACGTAGCTCCTGTAAAAAATTTATAAATTCTAACAAGGCTTTGTAAATGTTTGGCTATCTAAATTTAGATCTATAAAGTCTTAGTGGTTAAGCCAAATTTATCACAAAATGCAAAAAACTAAACGTATTTTAGCTCTTCTGGCTTATGCTTGCTCTTTACTAGGCGTTTGGTTAGACGTATGCCATCAACTGTGCCGATGACTAAAAGTTTTGTGCCTGTACCGATTAGAGTGTCACCATTTGGCATCGGGATAAATTTGTTATTTATGTCTCTAATGCCTACCACGTCAGCATTTGTGATATTTCTTAGGTGCGTCTCTTTTAGTCTTTTAAACCTGATCCAAGAGTAGTCAGGCACAAGAATTTCTTCTATGTCGATAGGTGAGCTTTTTGTGTATAGAAATTGCTCGAGTAAATTTTCCATATCAGGTCTTACGCTCATGGCACTTAGACGCTGTGCGACCAGGCGAGATGGGCTGACTACGTTATCAGCACCAAGTTTTTTAAGTCTTTGTGTGTCATCTTCACTATCGGAGTTTGTGATGATATGGTAAGGTTTTTTGCGGCCTATCTCTTTTTCGTAAAGTCTAACAGATGCGATAAGTGCGATATTATCAGCGATATTTGGGCTAAGAGTGATTAGCCCTTTCGCGCTTGAAAGATGCGTTTTTAAAAAGGCGATTTGAGTGTGAGGCTGAGCTTTTATGAAGTATGGATACTTGTAAATTTGAGCTAATTCTGCGATATCTTCTCTGTCATCAACCACTACAAATGGTATGTGATTTTCACGAAACTGAGCGCTAAGCTCGATCGTGTAAAGGTTGTGGTAACAAATAACGAAGTGATTTTTTAGTCTTGCGATCTTGTAAAGCATGCGCCTTTCCTTTAAAATGCTAATTAATGTGCCTCTTTTTAGAACTTCTACAACGATACCGATTGATAGCGTGAAAATAATGAAGCCAACAAGGATAAATGTTATAGTAAAAATTCGCCCCTTTGGAGTTATGGGCGCAACTTCGGTAAAACCGACCGTCGTGAAGGTCATACCTGCTTGGTAAAAGGCATCTATGAGAGAGAAGTTATCTATAAAGATATAACCTAGTGTTCCAAAAAGTAACAGTAGTACCACTGAAATTAGTGGAAATCTAAAAGGTTTTAGTTGTTCGTAAAGCTCAGTATCTAGGCTTATTTCTGGTTTTGCGGAGTTTGACCAGTTGAGGAATTTTAAAAGTCTTGAGAGAAAAGACATAAATTCCTCTTCATTTTATCTCTTAGTTTGACTGCTTTTTCATAGTTCTTAGAGTAGAAGCAGCAACTTTTATTCTTCTTGTTGTTCCATCTTCTAGGGTAACACGGATAGTTCTAAGATTTGGTAAAAATCTTCTTTTAGTTTTATTGTTGGCGTGGCTCACGTTGTTGCCTACCATTGGTCCTTTGCCAGTTATCGCACATCTTTTTGACATTTTTTTTCCTTATAAACAAAAATTTCTGCTGATTTTATCTAAACAAAACCAAAGTATTGCTTAAAATGGAGATTTATATTTATAAGTTTTGTTGATTTTTTATTTAATTAAGGCTAAAATAGCCCCAAAATAAAAAATCGGTAAAACAAAAATGCTAACTAAAAATCAAATAGATGAAATTTCAAATTTTATCTATACAATGCCCGATGTTTTTTATGAGTGCCAAAAGCACTTAGATGAGGGCGACATCACTGCTGCTATGGAACTTTTTAGGGGTAGTGAGACTTTTAAAGCGTACTTTGCTACGATAGTAAATTTAGGCGATTTTGGCGTTCAAAACCACACTAGAGATATCTATGCTATGGCTTATCCACTAGGCATAGACAACCTAAAAATGATAATTTGCTCTTATTTTGTTTTTATCAAATCTCCAAAAAGATATAAAAATTTTGGTGTAAATTTACACTCGATGATGGAGTTTAATGCCAAATTTCTATCTGACTGGAGCAAACTTCTAAACTACCTTGGGCTAAAAAATCAAAAAAATTTGTTTCTAGCTGCCTACGCGCTAATTTTGCTTATATTTTGCGAGCTGATCTTTTTGAAGTATCCACACTCGCTTAAACATATCGTTGGCTTTTCTGATATGAGCTTTGATAGGATCTTGCAGCGAAGGTTTGACATTTCGCTATTTGGAGTACTTTTAAAGCTTGCAGGATGGGATAGCGACAGGCTCAATAGAGAAGAGGTTTTAGTTTTAAAATACTTTAAAATTTTGCTCTCTTATGAGGCAAGCACTGCTAAATTTTTTGACTTTGGCATAGATAGGATCACCGATGTTAGCGTCCATGCTTCGGCTGATATGGTTATAAATTTAAAAAAGGCTCTTAGAAAATGAAAGTAACTTTTGAGGGCTCTTTAGCCATTGTTAGGCCATTTGGATTTTTAGAGGTTAATATCACCCCTTCAAGTATCAAAAAGGCCGATATAGAGCAAATTTGCGCAAGGCAGATAAGTGCCATTTTGCTTTCATTAAAAAATGTCACATTTTTTAGCCCACTTTGGCTAAATAGCACATGCGAGCATCTATCAAGCATCGCTAAGCAGATAGGCGCTGAGTTTGCAGTTTGCGACTATGACGATACTTTTTACGAGCTTGTCGCAAAGACTTCAAAAAATATTTTGAGATTTTCGCTCTTTGAAAATGAAAAAGTTGCGACGCTATTTTTAAATGATACTTTAGCAGATAGCAGCGAAGCCATCGTGATTTATAACAAAAATGAGCAGTATAAAGACTACATCAACTCGCTTTTGGAGCAAAAGTGCTACAAGTGTAAATTTGTAAAAAGTGTAGAAGAATTTAACGCTGCCAAACAAGCCTATAAATATACCATTAGCACCTTAAATCACATCGTTTTAGGTAAAAAAGAGTTTAGCACCTTTGTAAGAGGCGACGTTGTCATTTACAAGGCAGCAGGGCTTATAGATAGCTCTTTTGTGCAGAATTTTGACTATAAATTTCACGAAAGGTTGCAAAAAATTGGCTTTAAATTCTTTGTTTTTTGGTCTGATTCGGTTGGCGCTTTAAATACCATAGGTGCTAGTTTTTTGATAAAGCTATCTGAGCTGAGCCAAAAAAGTGGCGGTATATTGGCAATTTGTGGCTTAAATGAGGGCAACATCTCAGAGACACTTGCATCAAATTTAAAAGCGGCAAAGATACTTTTATATAAAAAGATGGATGACTTTTTCAAAGATGACTCGACGCTTTATTTTAAAAAGCGCCTTATCGATATAGAGCCAACAAAGATGAATAAAAACTTGGTTGAGTTTTTGCCACTTGTGATCTCAAGTGTCACAGACGTGCTCTCGCCTTTGATAGAGAGTGAAATTTTATGCCTTGATGCAAAGATCAGCAACTTTAACGTAGAGGGCGAAAATGACTATTTGAGGGCTTGCGTCCTCTTTTATGGCGACGTACAGATGAGAATTTTGCTTGGTGTTAAAAAGGACAAGCTTGGTAAAATTTGCTCTATTTTTTCAGATAATGGCGATCTAGAGTGTGGCTGTTTAAGCGGATTTTCTCAAATTTTTAGTATCATTGCAAGCAAAATTTTAGATATTTTCATCGAGAGAAATTTAAAGGTAAAACTTAGCAACTTTAAATTTTTCGAAAATGAGATGTTTTTTGACAGAGCAAGCAGTGGAATTTTTGCCACACTAAATGCAAAAGAGAGCCAAACTGGCGTGATTTTTATAAGTAAATAAGGATTTAAAATGTACGTTGCACCTAGTATTTTGTCGGCTGATTTTGGAAATTTGGCAGCTGAGATAAGAGCCATTTGCGAGGCTGGGTGTGATCTGGTGCATGTTGATGTTATGGATGGGCATTTTGTGCCAAATTTAACCATCGGCCCAGTCGTGGTAAATGCCGTTGCAAAGGCTGCTACAAAGCCACTTGATATTCATTTGATGGTTGAAAATAACTCATTTTTTGCTGACCTTTTTTTGCCACTAAAGCCAAAATTTCTAACCTTTCACATAGAAGAAGAGAAGCATCCAATGAGGCTCATCGATCACATCAGAAAAAACGGCGTAAGCCCTGGTATCGTGCTAAATCCACACACGCCAGTTAGTGCGATCGAGCACATCATCGATGAAGTCGATATGGTGCTTTTAATGAGCGTAAATCCCGGCTTTGGCGGTCAGAAATTTATGCCAGTCGTGCTTGAGAAAACAAGGGCGCTAAGGGAGCTAATAGAGCGCAAAAACGCCAAGTGCCTCATCGAAGTAGATGGCGGCGTAAATGGGCTAAATGCGCCTGATCTTGAAGAGGCTGGGGCTGATATCTTGGTGGCTGGCAGCTATATCTTTTCGTCAAATTCATACGAACAAGCCATTCGCGCCATAAAGCTTGAGTTTTGAAACCAAAAAAACAGCGTTTAGAAAATAGCATTGAAATTTTAACTAGGCAAAATTTAGGCTATCACGAGTTTATCTTGAAATTTAGTGATATCGAGGAAATTTCATCGCTCATTGACGTGCGTGACCTTGATATGTGGCGAACTCTCGGGCTTGACATCACTAGAAATGAAAGCAACGAGATCGAGCTTGGCACGAGATTTAGAGATATTAGCGAGCAGGAATTTTGTGTGGTTGATATCGAAACGACTGGTGGCACAACAAATGGACAAATCATAGAAATAGGCGCTATAAAAATGAAAAATGGCACCGAAATAGGGCGCTTTGAAAGCTTTGTAGCAGCTAGTGTGGTGCCTGAAAATATCACAGAGCTAACTGGCATAAGAGCGAGCGATCTAGTCGGTGCGCCAAATTTGCTAAACGTGCTTGAGCGGTTTAAAATTTTTCTAGGAACTAGCGTCTTTATCGCACACAACGTAAATTTTGACTACGGATTTATCTCGCATAGTCTAAATGAGATCGGACTTGGCATACTGCTAAATAGAAAGCTTTGCACCATCGATCTTAGCCGCCGCACCATCGCCTCGCAAAAATACGGCCTTGGCTCGCTAAAAGAACTCCTTGGCATAAATAATACTCACCACAGAGCCCTAAATGACGCGGTAGCAGCAGCTGAAATCTTTAAAGTCTGCCTCAATCGCCTACCTTTTAGCATCCAAACGACAGAGGATCTCATAAGCTTTAGCAAAAATGCCCCAAGCGTAAAGCTAAAACCAGAGCCAGTTTTAAAAGCTTTAGAGTAGGGCTCGTATAAATTTAAGCCACTTGGCTGGGAATTTAGAAATTTGATTTAGCTATGACCTATTTAAACGAGATCGCCTATCTTTTTGCGGTTTGCGATCATTATGTTTTCAATAAAGTCGCGATCTATCGCCCTGCAAGCGCCGATCTTTATAAAAGCCCTGAAACAACGTTGCCATTGTGATAAATTTCTTGTGAATGCCAGTTTTTGTATGCGTAAAACAGCCAAACCGTCGCTACTGATGACGCAGCTTGCTAGGCGGGTTGCTTTTGTAGCTAAATTTAGAGCTTGTGCTAATGTGAAATTTTACTTTTGCTAAAATTGCTAGCTAAATTTGGAGTTAAATTTAGCTAGAAACTAAAATTAGTCTTTGGATTTAAGATTTAGGATTTATAGTAAAAATGGCTTCTAAACTTAAATTTAAAAGCCATTTATCTTTTAGCTCTCTTTTAAAAGCTTGCTTGCCAGCATATCTGCTTTTGCTTTGTCGGTGTCTTTCTTGACGGATTTGTAAATTTTAGAGATATAGTTTTCTAAAACTTCGTGGCAAGAGATCACTTTTTCGCCCTCGCGTCTAGCTACTTTTGTGTATTCGCCGTTATTTTGTAGCTCAAATGCTAGGTCGTTATCGCTTAGCTGAAGCTCTAAAATTTCAAGCAGTCTCTCTTGAAGCCTTGGCTCAAAGATAGGTGTCATGAGCTCCAAGCGGCGCTCTAAATTTCGTGGCATCCAATCAGCGCTTGAGATGTAAATTTTTGGATTAGCGTGTTTAAAATATAAAATTCTAGCATGCTCTAAGTATTTGCCGATGATCGAGCGAACTCTGATGTTTTCGCTTTTGCCTTTTACACCAGGCCTTAGTCCGCAAACACCTCGGACGATTAAGTCGATCTTTACGCCTGCATTTGAAGCACGGCTAAGCTCGTTTATCACGTCTTCGTCTATTAGAGCGTTCATCTTGGCGATGATCCTGCCCTCGCTGCCTTTGCTAGCCTCCACTCTTATCTTTTCGATGATGCGCTCTTTTATCTGAAAGGGCGACATGCTAAGGGCGTTTAGACGGCGGTTTTTGTTATATCCTGATAGGATGTGAAAAAACGAGGTCGTATCTTGGCTAAATTCCTCTTTGCTCGTAAATAGGCTCACGTCAGTGTAAATTTTAGCTGAGCTGCCATTGTAGTTGCCAGTGCCAAAGTGCATGTAAAATTTGAGTTTATCGCCGATCTGGCGGATCACTTGGCTAACTTTTGCATGCACTTTAAATCCTGTGATACCATATATCACATGTGCGCCAGCATCCTCAAGTGCCTTTGCCCAGTGCAAGTTGTTCTCTTCATCAAACCTTGCTTTTAGCTCGACCATCACGGTTACTTGTTTGCCGTCGCTTGCGGCGTCTATCAAGCTTTGGATGATCGGTGAGTTTTTATCGACCCTGTAAAGCGTCATGCGTATCGAGATCACCTTTGGATCTTTGCTAGCCTCTCTTATAAAGCTAACGACTGGATCAAAGCTCTCAAATGGATGAACTAACAGCACATCCTCTTTGTCTATGGCGTCAAAGATCGAGACGCCGTTGCCAAATGGAGGCAGGGTTTTTGGGGCGTAGGGCGGGTTTGCTAGGTGGCTAAAATTTTTACTTCCAGCTATCTCCCAAAGAGAGCTAAGTGTGAGTGGAATGCTTGAAAAGTAGATATCTTTATGAAAAATTTTCATGTGAAAATTTAAGAACTCTAAGATATCAGCGTCTGCGTCTTTATCTATCTGCATGCGCACAAAAGCCCCTTTTCTGCGAAGCTTTAGCCCTTGCTCAAGTATCATCATAAAGTCATCCGCTTCTTCTTCTTCGATGACGATATCAGCGTTTCTTGTCACTCTAAAGGCAGCTGAGCTAAGTAGCTTATATCCTGGGAAAATTTCTTCTGCGTGGCGGTGCACGATTGTTTCAATCGGCACGAAAACGTTGCTGCTTGGCTGGGTAAATCTTGGCAATACTCTTGAAATTCTTATCATGCCGTATTTTAAAATTTCAGGATGCTCTATGTCAGCAAGCTTAACGGCGAGCGAGAAGCTAAGGTTGTTTAGGTGAGGGAATGGATGGGTTGCATCAACAGCGATAGGCACGATGACTGGAAGGATGTTTGAGAAAAAGTATTCGTCGCATTTTTGCTTTAAACTATCGTCAAGCTCGTCATAGTTTTTGATAAAAAGACTCTCTTGGCTAAGCGCATCGACGGTGCTTTTATAGTGAGCCTCGACTAAATTTTGCTCATCTTGCAGATACTTTCTGATCTCTCTTAGCTGATCGAGCGGACTCATGCCATCGCTGCTACTTGTCGTCACTCCAGCTGCAAAAAGCTGCTTTAGACCAGCCACTCTTATCATATAAAATTCATCAAGATTTGTCATATAAATGGCTATAAATTTTAGCTTTTCAAGTAAAGGTATGTCCTTTTCACACTGAGCGAGCACCCTTGAGTTAAAGCGTAGCCAGCTTAATTCGCGGTTGATAAAAAGAGTTTCATTTTCGCTCATCATTTTCTCCTTATAATTTTTGATTATTTTATGATATGTGCGGTTATAAAGTTCTTATTTTGTTAAAAATTTAGTTACAATAGTGCAAATTTTAAACGTAAAGGTTTCTTATGTCGGATTATATTATTTTAGTTGGCATTTTTGTTGTGGCGGTTGTTGTCTTTGCGCTTATCAAAAAGGTCTCTTTTTAGCCTTTAAATTTCTCCCACCACAAGTAGGCAAAGATGAGCCCAAAGCCCTTGACCTTGCTCTCGTCAAAGGCAAATTTCATCATATCTTCTCGTTTTATAAAAACTAGCTCGATATCCTCGCCATCGACGCCACCGCCTGCATTTACCTTCATGCTCTCATCGATCTTTGCGTAAAACATCGTTTGCATGTTGCCACCAAAGCCAAAAGCGCCATATGTCATCGTGATGCGCTCCATCTCTTTTAGCTCGTATCCGACCTCTTCGACTGCCTCTTCTCTAGCGGTCTGCTCTTCGCTTAGCCCCTTATCCATAAGCCCTGCGCAAAGCTCATAAGTAAAGCCTTGCTCGTTTGTTTTGATGCCCTCTTTTTCTTGCGAGTACCAAACGGCTGGGCGAAACTGCTTTACAAACAAAAATGCATCTTTTTGCTCGTGATATAAAAATATACTGACGCTATTCATCACTTTGACACAGTCCCACTCTCTTTTCACGCCGTTTTGTTCAAATTTCATCTTAAATGGCTTTAGGTATTTTGACTCACCAAGAGGTAAAATTTCTAAATTTGTTATAGTAGTATCCATTTTGCAAGTCCTAAAAAGCTAAAAAATCCTATCGCATCAGTAAATGTAGTAAGAATGACCGCCGAGCCAACGGCAGGATCGATGTTAAAGCGCCTTAGTGTCAAAGGTATGATCGTGCCAAAAAAGCCAGCAAAGAATAAATTTGTAACCATACTAAGGCTAATGACCACGCCAAGCATACCTTTATCAAACCAAACAGCGGCGATGACGCCCATGATAGCGCCAAAGATGAGGCCATTTACGAGTGAGATCGTCACCTCACGCTTTAAAACGCTCTTTGCATCTTTAAATTCTATCTCGCCAAGTGCCAAACGACGAACCGTAACAGCAAGTGCTTGCGTGCCAGTGTTGCCACCCATTGAAGCAACTATTGGCATAAGCACGGCAAGTGCGACGTAAGCTGCGATCGTCTCGTCAAAAAGCCCGATGATAGATGAGCTAAAAAGTGCTGTTAGTAAATTTACACCAAGCCAAACCGCACGGCCGCGACCAGCTTTAAATAGCGTATCGTCCTCTTCTGACTCGTCATCAACACCAGCTAGGTTATAAATTTGCTCTGTTGCGCTCTCTTGGATGTAGTCGTGGATATCATCATACGTGATACGACCTAGCAAAATTCCAGTGCTACTTGTAACTGCGATAACGTTTAGATCGTACTCTTGAAACATATCAGCGACATCTTGCATGAGATCCATATCGTTTGCCATGTGAGGCTTGTAGTGGTCGATCTGGGTTGATTCGATATTTTGTTTTAGTGTCTTTGTGAAGTCAAAGAGGATGAGATCTTCAAGCGGGATAGCGTATTGCAAGACACTGTTTTTATCGATGATGAAAAGCTGTGAGACGTTTTCTAGTTTGCCTTCTTGCTTCTCTTGTCTTAGTCTTGCGACTGCGCTGCCAAGCTTCTCTTCAAGATGAGCTGAAAATAGCTCTGTTTGCATGTGCGCACCAGCTCTATCTTCGTCGTAGCTTCTAAGTCTTAAAATTTCGTTTTGATTTTCTTTATCTAGCTCGTTAAAAAGCTCTCTAGCCTTGTCCTCATCGATATCTTCGATATATTGAAGTAGGTCTGTCGCATCGTCACTCTCTAGCTCTTCAAGCGCTTCTACGATCTTTTCAGCTGGGAGCGTGTCGATCACGTCTTTTAGCATGTGATCAGGTAACTCTATCGCCACATCACCCAAAATTTCAGGATCTAGCTTTTCAAGGTACTTGGCAAAAAGCTCTTCATCGTGCTTTTTAAGTGTTTTAAGATGCTGGGCTAGCTCGTAAGCAGAGAGCTCGCCATCTTCTAAATTTTCATTTAAGTGCTGATCTATCAGCTCTTTTGCTTCTTCTAGTTCTTGGCTCAAGTTTTACCTTTAAAAATCTATTACGTTAGGGAAAAATTCCACCTTGTGATACTCTTTGTCGTTGCTTAGAGCTTGTCTTATCAGCTCATCATTTCTATTTATGACTGCTTTAAATTTAGCCGACTCTTTTTTATCTTCTATATTTTTTACGACTTTGATGGCGCTTTCTGGATTGATCGGCTTGCCGCCTAGATAGAGGCCAAAGTGCAAGTGAGGGCCAGTGCTCATACCGCTTGTACCAACGTATGCTATTAGCGTGCCTTGTTTTACTTTAAGGCCGCTTCTTATGCCCTTTGCAAAGCCATTTAGGTGCGCGTAAAGCGTCTCGTAGCCGCCAGCGTGAGAGATGATGACGGTTCTGCCGTAGCCACTCTTTTGTCCGACAAATTTGACCGTGCCGTCGCCTGCTGCCTTGATCGGTGTGCCTTTTGGAGCACCATAATCAACTCCAAGGTGCGCTCTATATCTTTGAAGGATCGGATGCCATCTTTTTAGAGTGAAATTTGATGTGATCCTAGCGTTTGCAAGAGGACGAACGAGCAAAAATTTATCATTTTTCTTGCCGTTTTTATCATAAAATTTATCTTCAAATTTATACATCACATAGCGTTTGTTTTTAGTCTCTATCATCGCTGCGTAAATTTCAGGCGTGCCAAAAGAGCGTCCCATGCGTAGTTTTTGGTTATATACAATAGCGATCGTATCGCCTTTGTTTATCTTTTTAAAATCGATCCCGCTGCCGCTAAAAACCTCTTTAAAACCAAGCGCTAGCGTGCCAGAGCCAGTGTAGTCAAAGATATCTTCAGAGACTGATTTATCGACTTTTAGGGCTAAAACTTTATCTTCGCTTTGGTATAAGATCGGAATAAACTCAAGCTGAAATTTACCCTTGTCATCTCTATAAATATGTATCTGAAGCTCGTCACTAACTGGGATGAGAGCTTGTTTTACCTCGCCGTTATCGTCTTTGTAAATTTGATATTTTGTGCCAGCGATGATCTCTTCTGTTAGCTCTTGATCTTCGCTTGCTAGGTTGTAGTAAAGTGAAAGTGGGATTTTATTTGTCTCTAGGAAATTTAAAAAGCTGCTGCCATTTGGCCAACTAAGCTCGTCAACAGTTGGTTTTATGGCATATAAATTTATACATAATATTGCAAAAATCACAAAAATACGAGGCATCGATATCCTTTTAAAAAGCTGGGAGGGATTTTAACTAAAACTTGCTTTAATTTTGCAAAAGATAAAGCATTTTAGGCTATAATCGCTCTAAAAATTTAAACTTAGGAGATATTTTTGAAACGTATAATCGTGATTTTATCGCTGTTTTTTGGCTTTGCTTTTGGGGCTGATTTTTCTTTAAATGAGTATAGAACTCCTCTTATTAGCGTCGAGAGTGACGGCACAGCAACGATAGTTGATAGTCCTGAAATTTTGATCGGATCAAGCGGCGTCGTACTTCATAAATTTGACACTGATAGCTCTATCATCGCAAGAGTGAGCGTTGTCTCAAAAAATGCTGGCTTTGCGAAGGTTAGATTTGAGGTGTTTGACCTACTTGAGCAAAAGGCTCTCCCACTCCCTGGCATCGCACCTGTAAGTGGCGATATAGTCGTGCTAAACTACCTTTATAACCGCTCGCTAATCGTCGTGCCAAATAAAGAAATTTATGAAGAGGTTTTGGGCGCATTTCCTAATATGATATTTATCCATCCAGACCTTGTTGGAGCATACTTAAGCTACGAATACAAGCCAAATCCAAGCAGAGATGACTTTAGAAAAATGTGCGCTCAAAGTGCAGCTGGTCTTATCTTTGTTGCGATGGATGGCAGAAGCGTTTTTGCTGATTGCCAAAGCTTTAAGGTGCTAAAAGAGTTTAAAACTGGCGAGGTTGAGTACTATCAACTACCATTTTATACAAGAGTTAGCGACATAGACACTGTATTTTGGAAGCTAAATAGCGAGCACATCAACAACTACGATGCTCACTACGAAAAACTTTTTGAAGAAGACAACTGATAAATGAGCCGTTTGTCCTTAAGCAAGAGCGATTTAAAGAGTGGTTTAAATTTGCTAGCTGCTCTTAAGGACAAAGAGCTCTTTCACTACGCAGCAAGCCTTAGTTTTCACACGATCTTATCGATCATACCGATACTTCTTATATCGTTTTCTATCTTTACAAAACTGCCTAGCTTTGAGGATTATTACGCCAAAATTCAAGACTTTGTCTTCTCGGCTCTTTTGCCAAGCAACCAAGAGATCATCTCAAACTACTTGCAAAATTTCCTCCAAAATAGCGGAAATTTAGGCATAGTTGGCTTTGTGGCGATGATATTTACTTCAGCTATGTTTTTTAGCGATTATGAATACGTAGTCTTAAAAGTGACAAGAGCTAGCAAGGCTAGGGGCTTTTGGTCGGCACTTAGCTCGTACTGGACACTCATCACACTTGCACCGCTCGGACTTGCTGGCAGTTTTTACCTCTCAAGCCTTATTCAAGAGATGTTAAATTCAAACGTGATCACAAGCTCGATAAATTTCTTAAGCATCGTGCCATATCTCATCATCTGGGTGATATTTTGTGTCACATATCTCATCTCTGTAAATGACGAGATAAAATTTAAAAGCGCGTTTTTTAGCTCGTTTGCCGCCTCGCTCGTTTGGTATCTTGGCAAGTCAGCCTTTGTCTATTACGTCCTTTACAACAAGACCTATCTAAGCGTATATGGCTCGTTTTCAGCTGTGCTTTTCTTCTTTGTGTGGATCTACATCTCGTGGATCATCTTTTTATATGGGCTTAAATTTTGCGCCTATCTCTCAAATAGCTCTAAATTTAAAGGATAAATTTATTGCTAGCTGACTTTTTAAATTTGCCAGCTAGCAGGATATGTAATATTTTATGTGAAATTTTATGTATCTAGCGTTTAAATTCGCAAATTTCAATCTTGATATCAAGCTCTTTGCTAAATTTACTAACAGCCTTTTCAAGCTCATCTTTGTCAAAGCAGATAAGATCAACGTAAGAGTGCTTAGTGCCAGTCGCTGCTCCCATGCCTTCGCAAAAAGTGCTAGTTTCAAGCTCATCTTCTATCTTGGTTTTGCTATCAACGCCAAACTGCACATCGCCGCCGTGATACAATACTAAAAAGCAGAAATTTATGCCAAGCTCGTAGGCTTCATTATAGATATCGCTTTTGCCGTCATAGTACTCATTTAGCAGTGGGATTAGGCTTGTATATCCCATAAATACATCATCTCTTAGTGCGTCTGAGCGGGGTTCAAGCTCATAAAAACTAAACTGCTTTAGCGGCTCGCTTGATGCTTCTTTGCCAAATTTATCATCTATAAGATCGGCAAAGTCGGTAAGCGCGACGCCTTTTTCTCTTGGCTCATCTACGATCTCAAAGTCGCCAAGCGTGTTTATCATCGCCGTCTCGCCAACAACGTTGTCGCAAAGTATAAAAGCTAGTGTGTAGGCCTTATTTTCATCTTCGCTTTTTAGCTTGCTTAAAGTCTCGTTGTATAGGCACATATCCACGCTTTTTTCTTCAAAATTTGCATAGACCATGACCTCGTTTGCATCAACACTCACGCCATACATCTGTATAGTTGCTACTTCGCGTGGTGCACGTGGTTTGCCAAGCGTGCAAGTAAGCTTTGCCTCATACTCTTTTGGCATGCGTGATTTGATAAATTTAAGCCAAAAAAGCCTATATTTCATCCCTTCTGGGGTGAGCACTAGATCGATCTTGTCATTAACAATACCTATCATAAAGGTTGGATCTACTAAACATAAATTTAGCGCCTCTTCAGTCATTTTGCTCGCTGTATCGTACTCTTTATCCTCTAAATTACGCTTTATAGCATCTAAATTTTTACCAAGCTCGCTCCAAAATTTATCAACCCTACTAGCAAAGCTAGAACTCTTTTTAGAAAACCACATCTTTATCCTTTTTGTTAAAATTTTCTACATTTCTTTGCGTATAAATTTTCATCGATGGAAACTCTAACGCACTTAGTTTATCAAAACCAACTTCGTTAAAAACACAGCCTGTGTCGATATCTGCGCTATTTTTATAAAATTTTACCTCTCTTACTGGCGTGTGTCCATAGACGTTAAATATGCCACTAACTTGCATCTCGTCGCCTCTGCCTGAGAGCAGGTGCCTTCTAAACTCTTCGCTAGCATATTTATCGTTTCTTAGCTCCCACATATTGCCAACGGCTGAGTGAGAGACTACCAGATGCTCGCTATTTTGGTTTTTGCACCCTTTAAATTCCAGATAAACTGGCCTGCTTTCTAAAAAATCCACATGCCTTTGCTTAAACTCCGTGCTTTGTCCAAGATATGATCTATATGTCGCTTCTCCGCCGTTTCCAAAGAACCAGCTCCTGTCAAATGGCACTTTGTTGTTTAAAAACTCAAATTTATTGTTTAGTAGCCTTCGCTCGTGATTTCCCATTACCATTTTATAGTCATTTTGCATGATAAGCTCGACTACGTCGCAGCTAAAAAGCCCCCGATCTATCACGTCGCCAACAAAGCAAATTTGAGATTTTTCTTTGTTTGGAAACTGCTTGATAAGCTCTAAAAGCGTGTTAAAACAGCCGTGAACGTCGCCGATAATGTAAATTTGCTCGCTCAAATTTTCTCCTTTACGCCAAATTTTAGTCTATTAAGCTTAAAAATAAAGATTGTTAATTGTTGATAAATTTAGAATGAAATTTTATTTATGAAATTTAAAGCAGTAGGGGGGCAAAACCCCCTAAAATCATTGTGCGTAAAAGCCGCTAACCTTGCCGGTTAGATCTATCATGATGTTTTTCATCTGAGTGTAGTGCTCAAGTATGATCTTGTGCGTTTCACGGCCGATGCCTGAGTTTTTATATCCACCAAATGGGCTTCCTGCTGGGATTTGGTTGTAAGTGTTGATCCAAACTCTGCCAGTCTCCATAGACCTTGCTACACGGAGTGCTTTTGTGATGTCTTGCGTGAAAATTCCACCACCAAGGCCGTATTCGCTGTCATTTACCATTTTGATAAGCTCGGCTTCATCTTTAAATTTGATGACGACGCCAACTGGTCCAAAAATTTCTTCCTGAGCCACTCTCATATCATTTGTCACATCAACTAGCAGCGTTGGCTCGACAAATGCGCCATTGTCGCAACCATTTGCGGTGTAGGCTTTGCCGCCGACTGCTACTTTTGCGCCTTCTTTTTTGCCGATCTCTACGTAGTTTAAAATTTGCTCGGCTTGTTTTTTATTGATCTGAGAGCCCATTTGAGTCTTAGGATCAAGCGGATCGCCAACTTTTATGGTGCTAAATTTCTTAACAGCAGCCTCGATAAATTTGTCATAAAAGCTCTCTTCTACGAAAATTCTAGACCCTGCGCAGCAAACTTGACCTTGGTTAAATAAAATTCCAAGCTGAAGACCGTCAAGCGCCTTGTCTAAATTTGCGTCGCTAAAGAAGATATTTGCGCTCTTGCCGCCAAGCTCAAGTGTGGCTGGGATGATACGACGTGCAGCAGCTATGGCGATATCACGGCCGATCTCGGTTGAACCTGTAAAGGCTAGCTTGTCAAGGCCTGGGTGGTTTTTGATCCACTCGCCGCTCTTGCTGCCTCTGCCTGTTACTATATTTATTAAGCCTTTTGGCAAAATTTTATCTATCAGCCTAAATAGCTCAAGCACGCTTAGACTTGTCTCGCTTGAAGGTTTAAAGACGCTCGCATCGCCTGCTGCGATCACTGGAGCTAGCTTCCAAGCTGCCATTAAAAATGGAAAATTCCAAGGCACGATCTGACCCACTACACCTATTGGCTCGCGTAAAACGATAGAGAGTTGCTTCTCATCAAGCACGTTTGCGCTGCCTTCTTCGCCCATGATAACGCCAGCAAAGTACCTAAAATGCTCGGCTGCAAAAGGGATATCGACATTTAGCGTCTCACGGATTGGCTTGCCGTTGTCCATGCTTTCAACTTTTGCTAAGTGCTCTTTGTGCTCGTCGATGATATCAGCGATCTTGTTTAGTAGCTTTGCTCGCTCACTAATTGTGGTGTGTTTAAATTTCTTAAAAGCCTCACGTGCAGCGCGAACTGCGTCATTTACATCTTCTTCGGTAGCGTCAGCGATCTTTGCAAGGTGCTCGCCGTTTGCTGGATTTTTAGCATCAAGTGTAGCGCCGTCTTTTGCGTCACGCCACTCACCATTTATGAAAAGCCCGTATTTTTCAAGTAGTTTCATACTTTTCTCCTTGATTAAGATTTTGTAAAAGGATTATAATATTAATAAAATTTATCAAAAATAAATTTTTGGTATAAATTCTCTTTTTTAATAAATTTTATTGTTTAGAATAGGGTGGTGTTTTAAATTTAACTCTGCCAGGAGAGCGAAAACGTAGTCTCGCCATCAAGTTCGCTTTGGCATTTTACGGTGATGCCATTTTTCTTGCAGCACTCTTTAACTAAATTTAGCCCTATGCCAAAGCCACCTTGATCGTCGTTAAATCTCGTGTAACGATCAAAAATTTTCATCTGCTGCTCTTTACTGATGCCACGCCCAGTGTTGCTTATGCTAAAGAAATTTGGCTCTAAAATGATGCTAACCTTTGAATTTGGCGCTGCATATTTTGAGGCGTTGCTAAGAAGGTTGTCTAAAATTTTACTCACATCTTCAATGTCTGCGTTTATGAAGCTAGGCTTTAGTATGGCATCTATCTTAAGTCCGCGTTTAGCAAAAAATGGCGAGAAGTAGTTTAGTCTTTGCGTGGTTAGTAAATTTAGGTCTATCGGCTCTTTTTTGCCAGGTTTATTTAGGTTAAAGCTTAGATGAACGAGTGCGTCATAGATGTTATTTAGGCTCTTTGCGGCAAGGCTGATGTTGTTAAAACGCTTTAAATTTCGCTCATTTAGGTTGTCACGATCGGCTGTTTCTATGCTCATAGAGATGACGCTAAGAGGCGTGTTTATCTCGTGCGTTGAGTCTTTTATGAAGCGGTTTAGCGTCTCTATCTTTTTATAAAGCGGTTTTAGGCTTAGTTTTGCTAGGTAAAAGGCGATAAAGAGCAGGGCAAAAAGGAAAAAGAGCGCCTTTAGTGTGGTCGAAATTTGCAAAGATAAAATTTCAGCCTTGATATCTTTGCCAACTAGAAAAATATCTGCGCGTGCGAGCTCGTCCGTGGCGTTATCCTCCATGTACTGGATATTTTCAAATATCGCGACCTTGCCGTCTATCAAATTTACATTTTTGCTTTTGTCTATCTTTTGGCAGTCAAAGTCTTTGTAAATTTTCTCATCATTTTTTAGCACGATACAAGCATGTACACCTTTTTCTTTTGTTAGACTTGAGATTGAGTCAAGTCCATTCATTCTAGCTTTCATGTAAATGCCCATCTTTATCTCTTTTAGCATTTTGACCTCGTTTAAGATGAGCGCATTTTTTTTATTTTTATAGTCATTTATGAAAAAATAGCCCAGAAAGAGCACGGAGCTAACAAGATAGAGGGATAAAATTTTAAATAAAATTTGCGTCTTTTCAGACATAGATATAGCCATCTCCACGCCTGTTTAAAATGGCATCTTTGCCTAAAATTTGGCGTAAATTTTTGATATAGACACGAAGGCTAAGCTCGCTTGGCTCCTCGTCAAATTTCCAAATTTTATTAAAAATTTCATCTTTGGTTAAAATTTTGCCTTTGTTTTGCAAAAATAGGGCGAGCAGGTCGCTCTCTTTGCTTGAGATACTTATCTTTTCGCCATTTTTACTTAGAATTTTACTTTGTGGATGAAAGCTAAGCTCGTTTGAAATAACGACCAATTCGTCGTTGTTGTGCGAGAAATTTCTCTTTAGAAGCGCTTGTATGCGGATAAGTAGCTCTTTTAGCTCAAATGGCTTTTTTAGATAGTCATCGCAGCCACTTTTATAGCCTTTTTCAAGATCGTCAATGGTGTTTAGTGAAGTGGTAAAGATGCTAGGTGCGCTAACACCTAGCTCTCTTAAGGAAGAAAGAAGTGAAAAGCCGTCCCCTTTTGGGAGCTTGACATCAAGGATCAAAAGGTCGAAATTTTGCTCATAAGCAAGATCAAGTGCATCTTTTGCATTGTTTGAAGTGGTGACATCGTAGCCATTTTCGCTTAGATACTCACTGATGAGATCAAGTAAAATTTCATCATCTTCAACGAGCAAAATTCTAACCATTAAGCACCTTTACATGCCTTTTTTCATTTCGTCTTTTTTCATACCCATGTCGTCTTTTTTCATGCCCATGTCATCTTTTTTCATGTCGTCTTTCATGCCCATGTCATCTTTTTTCATCTCATCTTTTTTCATCATTGGTTTTTTAGCCATGTCATCCTTTTTCATCTGCTCTTTCTTCATCATCTCGTCTTTGCCCATGTTGTCTTTCTTCATCATTTCAGTAGCATTTGCAAGACCACCAAGCATAAACATAGCACCAAGTGCAACTAAGATTAACTTTTTCATAACGTCTCCTTTAAATGAAATATGATGAAATACTAGCCTCTTAGTGTGAAATAAGTGTGAATTTATGCAAATACAAAATAGATAACTGGTAACGTGATAAATGAAAAAAGCACGCCTATGGCCACTGATGAGATGGCTAGTGAGCTATCAAGTCCAGCTTTTATGACCATCGCACTTGCAAGGGCTGATGTCGGCATCGCACATTGAAAGAGACCAACGACCCAAGTTTTGCTCATCTGGATACCTGAGACTTTTAATATTATGAAAAACACGATAGCTGGCAAGATCATCTTACACAAAAGCACGACGCTAACGCCTTTATATGAGCTTGTGATGCTACTAAAGTTAAGGCCAACACCGATCGCAAAAAGTGCCACTGGAGTGACGCTGCCTTCAAACATCCTAAGTGGCGCAAAGATAAAATCTGGAAGCGGGACTTCTTTTAAGATAAGACCCATAATGAGCGCGATAAATGGTGGAAATTTTAAAATTTTCATTGTATTTTGAAATAGCGAAACCTTCTCTGGTGCGGCAAAAGATAGGATGAGTGGTCCAAGGATCGAAAGCGGGATACCAGTGGCTATTTGGTCGTAAAAGATGACCTCATTTACCATCGCATCGCCAAAGAAGCCCTGAATGACAGGCATACCAACAAATAGTGTGTTACCAAAAAGGCTTAGCATGACCATACTAACGGTTGTTATTTTGGTAAATTTAAAAACCTTACCTATGACAAATGCCAAAGCGGCGCTAATGGCGGTTGAGGCAAAGCCAATTAGGATCGTGTTTATAAGCGAGGCATCGACATTTACGTGGTAAATTTTATCAAAGATTAGCGCAGGCATTGCAAAACAAAGGACAAAATCCACAAAAGGGATCGAGTGCTTTTGCTCAACAATGCCGACTTTTTTAGCAAAAAAACCAGTTGCGATTATGAAAAATATTGCAAAAAGTGGTGTGAAATTCATAGCAGTCTCTTTTAAGTTTGGAATTTACAAAGAATTGATTATATGCCCCAAAAGATTAAATTACAATAAACTTTTTTGGATTTTACTCTTAAATTTAAACCCTAACATCAACCTTTTTGTAAAATTTATCCCTCTCATCTATCTTTTCTATATTTTTTAGATCGTTTTCAAGGTAGCTGATATTATAAATTTCTCTTGCGGATATGCTTTTGCCACTATTTAGGCTGATTAAAAATTTACTTTCAAATTTATTTGATAGGTTGATGATAGCGATCGCACCAGCATCTTTTAGGCTTGTGATCTTGCCATTTTGCATGACGCCGATATCTTTGAAATTTAGGCTATTTAGCTGTGCATTATCCATCTTTTTCGTCTCTAAATTTACACTAGTTTTTAGCTCACTTGGTGTATTTAGCTTGCCAGTGTCATTGTAAAGCTCATTTACGTCTAGCTCTCTGCCACTATCAAATTTTAATCTTATTGTGCCATCTTGATTTAGCTTCATAGCTATGACGCTATCGCTATCTCGCAGTGCAGTGGCAGCTGTGGCTTCATTTGTAGTAAAAGCCTTTTTTACCTTTTTTAGATTTGAGATGCTAAAATCAAGCCCAGTTGCTTGCTTAAATTCATTTTCCATTGCGATCATTTTGGCTGATTTTGTATCTTTGAGCTTTGATATGTAAGCGTCTGTATTTTCGTCAAATTTCTTTAAATTAGCGCTAAGATTTTCTATCGTCTTTTCATGCGCATCAAGCTCAGTGTTGTAGTCACTATAAAATTTCATAAAACTATCTTTTTGAAATTTTGTGTATGAGAAATTTTCATCTTTTTTGTGCTCTTTGCTTGGCTCGATGATCGGGTTAAACTCGCTTAGTCTTGCGCTCTCATCAAAGCCTATTTTTGTGTAAGCGAAATTTTTAAAAGAGCTATCCTTACCAAAGATATTATTGTGCCTTAGATCGACCCAGCCGTCATTTTGAGCATATTTTTTAAAGAAATTATTTATGTCATTTTTGCCTATCTTTTCATATCTATTTTCGGCAGCAAACAAGGTATTTGGATCTGAGGCGTAGTAGGAGTGTCTGTGATCGATCTCTTTTGTATCTACGTAAAGATCGGGATTGTTTGTGATCACCGCTTTATGATTTAGCTCTTCTCTTGTTATTTGGTTGTGATTTATGACATTTGTGCTGATAAACTGCCTAAGATCAACTCTAGCCGTGACGTCACTTAAATTTGCTATTTTTTCATTTCCGTCTTTGTCGTATCCTCTTACTTTTAACTTGTCAAAGAGCATATCTTTTTGATCTAGTGTGCCGTCATTATTACTATCAAAGCTAAAAAGTGCGCTGTTATTTTCTAGCTTTCCAACGCCTAGCTCATCATTATCGCCATAAATGTCTAAAAAGACTTCCACTTCACCATAATTTGTTTTTAGAGTGTTTGAGCGGGCGTAGTCGTTTAAATTTTTAAATTTTGTATTTTCTAAGTAGCCACTTTTTAAGACAGGTAGCATGGCGGCATCATCTGTGGTGTTTATATTTTTAAAGTAGGCGTTTTTGCTAAAGCCATTAGAAAGTTCGTCTGAGTAAATTTTGTTGTTGCTGTTTGTTAAATTTTGCGAGTAATCTTTTAAAATTTCTTCTGCTTTTTGTGTTGCTAGATATTTGTTGTATTCTTTGATATCAGCCTCAGTTATGTAGATGGTATCTGTTTTATTTGTTTCATAAAGTTCGTTAAACTGGCTTAAATTTACTTTTGAACAATTGTGATCGCTATGATTTAAAAAACTTTTGGAGAGATTTTGCAAATCATTTAAATTTATAAAATCATACTTTTGCTGTGCAACATTCATCTAAAATCCTTTTAAAGATGTTGCACTTAGTATCGGTTAAATTTATAAAATGTTTAAGTTCATAATGGTGCCCGAGGTCGGACTCGAACCGACACAAGGTTGCCCTTATCAGATTTTGAGTCTGACGCGTCTACCAGTTTCACCACTCGGGCTAAGTTAAGATTGATATTTTAGATTTGTGAGAAGAAAGAAAAAGGGGAGACTTGCTCCCCGAAAAAGAAAATTATTTCTTTTTACCTTTTTTAGCAGCGCCAGCAGCAACTGCTTCTTTAAGTTTTTTGCCAACTTTGAATTTGACTGCTTTGCTAGCAGGAACGTCGATTACTTTTTTAGTTCCAGGAACTCTAGCTTTCCTTGCAGCTCTGTCAGCAGTACCGAAAGTACCAAAGCCTATAAAGCTAATTGTATCGCCTTTTTCAAGAACCGCTTGGATTGTCTCCAAAGTAGCATCAACAACTTTTAGAGTATCTTTTTTTGAAAGACCAGCCTTGTCGGCAACCGCTTGAATAAATTCAGCTTTTTTCATGAACCATCCTTTTAAGAAGTTATGCGGCAATTCTACACTCTTTTAAAAAAAAATACAATACTTTTTCCCTAAATTTAGCTCTTTTTTTGCATTTTTTTAGTAAAAAAGACCAAATTTTGAACTCTCACTCACAAATTTCAAACGTAAGCTCGTTTTTTAGCCCTATCTTTTTCATATCTACAAGCTTTAAATTTTCAAAATTTAAACCCATTAGTTCATCTTTGCTTGTCACTTTAGCATTTGCGATCTGGCGCAAAACCTCACCTCTATAAGCTTTTGCATGGTGGCTTAGTATCTTTTTGTTTTTTAAAAAGCAAAATGTCGTAAATTCTTTTCTTACCACATAAAATTTCTCATAAAATTTAGCTCTAAGATCTAAAATTTCATCATTTTCTAAAAAACGATCGACTGCCTTGCTAAAATTTTGCTCATAAAATTTACAAATATCAAAGCCAGCTAGCTTTTCACCTTGCTTTAGTTTGTATTCAGCTATCCCATCTTTTGCTAAAATTGGCCCAAATAAATTTGAAAATATCAAAACATTATTATCTATATATTTTTGAGCATCATCGCTTAGTCCGCGGTAGTTTAGGTGCTTGTAGGCAACGCCGTCATATCTTAAGATAGCTTTTATACTGCCTTTTTTAGATAGACTTTCTCGCAGCTGCTTGCTCTCTTCAAGCTCTTTTAGTCCAAAAAGCTTTTTTATCTCGTCTAAATTTGCGCTTTTTAAAAACTCATCATATTTATTTAAAATTTCAGCCCTTTTGCTAAAAAGCTTGGGAAATATCAAATTTTTTCCATCAAATTTATCACTTGTGTTTAGAGAAATTTTGCTTTCGCTTGGTGAGAAGAGGATTTTTAACGCCATTTTCTTTCCTATTTTATATATGTAAATTTTGGCAGATTATACAATAAAACTTTTTTGCACTAAAAAAAATCAAATTTTCACCGATATATCAAAAAGCGGAATTATTCTTGCTTAGAGTGAATAAAAATTTAGGGAAAAATTATGAGAATTACAAATCAACTACGTTTTAGTCAGACTTTGCACGACTATCAAAAAAATATGGTTGGCGTAAATAAGAGCTACCAGCAGCTCTCAAATGGACTTAAAATCCAAGATCCATACGACGGTGCTGCGGTTTATAACGATGCTATGAGGCTTGATTATGAAGCGACCACTCTCACTCAAGTGGCTGATGCTACTGGTAAGTCAGTAAATTTTGCAAAAAACACAGACAATGCACTGAAAGAATTTGAAAAACAGCTTGAAAATTTTAAAACTAAAGTCGTTCAAGCAGCTAGCGACGTGCATAGCACAACCTCTCTTGAAGCTTTAGCAAACGACCTTCAGGGCATCAAAAACCACCTTGTAAATATCGCAAATACCTCTATAAATGGGCAGTTTTTATTCTCAGGAAGTGCTGTGGATACTAAGCCGATAGATGGCTCAGGCAAATATCAAGGCAACCGCGACTATATGAAAACTTCAGCTGGCGCGCAGGTTGAGCTACCTTACAACATCCCTGGATTTGATCTATTTTTAGGAAAAGATGGCGACTATAATAAAATTTTAACAACAAACGTGATGCTAGCTGATCAAACCAGAATTGACATCGCTTATGCGCCAAAATATCTTGACGAAAATAGTAAGATAAAAAATATGATCGGTCTAAACTACGCAAGCGACTCAGTCGTGGGCAGTGACGGCTCTTATAAAGGCACGATCGAGCCAGATTTCGACTTTTTGGATACTTCAAATGTAAATTTCCCCGACACATACTTTTTCATGCAGGGCAAAAAGCCAGACGGCACGACATTTACAAGTAAATTTAAGATGAGTGCCGATACATCAATGGCTGGTTTGATGGAGAAGATCGGTATGGAATTTGGCAACACAAAGACGACAAAAGTTGTCGATGTGAGCATAAATAACGATGGACAATTTAACATAAAAGACCTCACAAAAGGCAATCAAACGATAGACTTTCACATGGTAGCAGCTACTTCTGTGGCGGCAAATCGTGGTGCAATAGCTCCAAACAATACACTTGATACGATAAATTCGCTACAAAGTCTTGAAAATATGGCAAATGCTGTGCCAAAAACGGTTCATATAACTGAATTTACAAAGAGTAAATACCTTGATAAAGATGGAAATTTAACAAACGCATTTGACTATGACAAGGTTAGATTTGAGCGAAAAGACAATGAACTAGTAGCAAATTTACCTCAAGTAGCTAGAAGAACAGGCGAGTTTGCAACTGATCAGACAAAGCTAAGCGAGGTTTCTGGCACGAAAGAGAGCTACAATAGAAATTTATACCCAAAAGATGTCGATGCTAGAAAGAGAGAGCTTTACAATATAGATAATCAAGAGATAGGTCTTCAAGTAAAATCAATCACTGGCACAATGTATGACATCAAAGTAAAAATGGGCGAAGCAGGTGGCGTAAATACCCCAGTGCAGTTTCAAATAACATCTACAACTGCTGCTGGCGTGGTATCTCCAACTAGAAATTTGACCGTCTATAACTCAGATGAATTTGGTAGCTACAGAACCTACGCAAGCGACTTTACATATCGTCAGCTAATGGATATCGTAGCGATGGCTGCAAGCGATAATATCCCTGATCCTCAAAACGTAGAAAATGCAAATTTTGATACAGATATCGAAAAGGTAAGAAGAGATCAAAACTATAACGCCTATAAAGAGGCTTTATCAAAGACTAAAGGCGCAGTAGAGGTAAATTTAGATGATAAAGGCAGGATGGTTTTAACTGACAAGACAAAATCTGTCACAAATATAGAGCTAACCATGTATGATGCGAAAAATGGAGATATATTTGACGGAGATAGCACTGGCATGAACACCGCTGGCGCTGCAAGTCATCCTCAAGGAAAGGGCTCTGTTTTTAGCTTTAACGAAAACAATGCTTTAACTATCGATGAGCCAAGCACAAGCGTCTTTCAAGACCTTGATGATATGATATTTGCCGTTAGAAATGGCTACTACAGAGCAGACGCTAACAATCACGACCCACGAAATACAGGCATGCAAGGCGCTTTAAAAAGGCTTGATCACTTGGTGGATCATGCAAATAAAGAGCTTACAAAGATCGGCTCTCAAACCAAGCTTTTGACATCGACAAAAGAGCGCGCAGAGATAATGAAAGTAAATGTGCTAACTGTTAAAAATGACGTCATAGACGCAGACTATGCAGAGTCATACCTTAAATTTACACAGCTTTCACTCTCATATCAAGCTACTCTTCAAGCAAGCGCTAAGATAAATCAACTAAGCTTGCTAAACTACCTAAACTAAAATGATAAATCAGCAGGCCTAGCTTGCTGATTTTTTAAAAATTAAACTCAAGCGTGCTATAATAAGCCTTTTTAACAAAAGGATCTAAAATTTTAAGACATATATTATTTACTATTTTTGTTTGTTTTTTTATATATTTTGGTATCGCTACGGCTGCTCCGACTGCTGATTTTGTAGGCTCACTTGGACAAAGCCTTGGCGTTTTTAATATTAAATATTTTGGCCTTATCGCCTATGTTTATCCATTTTTACTTATCGTTTTAGGCTATTTTGTATATAAAAATTTTAAGAAATTTGACTTTGATTTTGCTCAGTTTGTAGTTGGGATTTTTCTATTTTTTATCGCATTTTTGATGTTTCAAGCCCTCACAACATCTGGAGCAAATAGTGGCATGATAGGCGGCTTTATAGTCTCAGCGCTAAAAGAAGTCATCGGCGCTATCGGCACTGCGGTTGCTATACTTATGATATTTATCATCTCACTTGGACTTGCTTTTAGAGAAAATTTTATCATCGTTTTAAGAAAGGCTTTCGTAGATAAAGAGCCAAATGGCTATGAGGAAAAAAGTAGAAGCGTAAAAGAGGTAAGGGCAAGGCAGATACCAAAGATAGAGCGCAAAAAGCCAAAAGCCGAAGAGACAAAAGAAGAAGAGCTTATAGATGCTCAGGTGCTAAATGATGATGAGCCAAATTTAGAGAGCGAGCCAGAATTTGAGCCAGAGCCAGAGATGGAGCCAGCACAAGAGAGCAGACCTGCAACCATAGGCGGGGTTGAAATTTTAAACGAAGTGGCTGAAAATAAAAAACTTCTTGATCAGATAGAGCGCGGCAAGGTCGAAAAGCCAAAAGACTTTGTCCTGCCGCCACTTAAATTTCTAAACGACCCTCCAAAGCGCTCGCACAATATAAATGAGGCAGAGATCGACCAGCAAATTTCAAATTTACTCGATAAGCTACGTAAATTTAAGATAGATGGTGACGTGGTGCGAACCTACACCGGACCTATCGTCACGACATTTGAGTTTCGCCCAGCCCCACACATCAAAGTGAGTAAAATCCTCACTTTGCAAGATGACTTAGCGATGGCACTAAAGGCTCAAACTATCCGTATCCAAGCGCCGATCCCTGGCAAAGACGTCGTTGGTATCGAGGTGCCAAATCAAAATTTAGAGACGATCTATCTAAAAGAAATTTTAGAAAGTGAAGTCTTTAAAAATGCGAGCAGTCCGCTAACCATGGCTCTTGGCAAAGATATAGTGGGCGCTCCTTTTGTGACTGACCTTAAAAAGCTCCCACATTTGCTAATCGCTGGCACAACAGGATCTGGCAAGAGCGTGGGTATAAATGCGATGCTTTTAAGCTTGCTTTATAGAAACAGCCCACAAACTTTGCGCCTAATGATGATCGATCCAAAGATGCTTGAGTTTAGCATATATAACGACATCCCGCACCTTTTGACGCCTGTTATCACAGAGGCTAAAAAGGCGATCACAGCGCTTTCAAATATGGTCGCTGAGATGGAGCGAAGATATAAGATAATGAGCCAAACTCGCACAAAAAATATAGAGAGCTATAACGAAAAGATGAAGAGCGAGGGCGGCGAGCAGTTCCCATACATCGTCGTGATCATCGATGAGCTAGCCGATCTTATGATGACTAGCGGCAAGGACGTGGAGCTTTACATCGGACGTCTAGCACAGATGGCAAGGGCTAGTGGCATACACTTGATAGTAGCGACCCAGCGTCCAAGTGTCGACGTCGTGACTGGTCTTATAAAGGCAAATTTACCAAGCAGGATAAGCTACAGAGTAGGGCAGAGGATCGATAGTAAGGTCATCTTAGATCAAATGGGAGCTGAAAGCTTGCTAGGACGAGGAGATATGCTATTTACGCCTCCTGGAAGTCCTGGAGTGATCAGATTGCATGCGCCATTTGCGAGCGAAAAAGAGATAGAAACAATCGTAAATTTCTTAAAAGAGCAACAAGATGTGATCTATGACGAGAAATTTCTAGCAGAGGAGAGCTCTAGCGCAGGCTCGGCTGCTGGTGCGCTAGGCGAAGAAGAGCTTGATGAGCTTTATGAAGAGGCAAAAGAGATCATTTTAAGCGAGCAAAAAACATCGATCAGCTACCTGCAAAGACGCTTGAAAATAGGCTACAACAAAGCTGCAAATATAATTGAGCAGATGGAAAAAATGGGCGTTTTAAGCCCAGTTAACGCAAAAGGCCAAAGAGAAATTTTGGTCTGAATTTATATAGCAATGTAAAGATAAAGGAATAAAAATGTTTAAAATTGGAGTTCTCATTTGTATTCCTTTTTCAATGCTAGATTTTACCTTTGCTCAAGATATCAATACGAGTAATGTAGAGAAAAACTCAACATCTATGCTAAAAACTCTAAAGCAGATGAGCATACCTTTTTCTGGCAATGAGTACGAGATAGAGAATTTATCCAAGCTAGATGATAAGATGCTAGCGGCAGTGAAAGCATCATTGTCAAACCAAACTGCATTATATGATGCCATCAAGGGCGATCTAAATAAAGATGGCGTAGAGGATGTAGTTGTGGTAACTCAAGAAACTTTTAAGGATAAATTTTTACCTTTTAGTGATGGTTGTGATGAGAGCACCAAGGACGATAAATGGTGTCAAATAGTAAATAAAAATCGTCGTGGTGTCGTGATCTTGCTCTCAAATGGCGACAAATATGAGGCTGTAGTAACTAAGAGAGATATCTTTGAGAGCCCAAATGAAGATGGTGGAGCTTATTTTCCACCATAGCTTGTAGTAGAGATAAAAAATAGCGAACTAAAATTTTTCTATAATTATGGCAAGTACGGATACTGGGAATATGTTTTTGCATTAGATGGAAAAGATTTCAAGCTTGTAAGGTATTTTAGTAGTGATAACAATGGTCCTAAACCAGAGCATATAGTGCAAATGGACTTTGTAAATCATAGGTTGGATAAAAGTGCAAATTTGCTATACCCTGGCAATAAAGAGTATAAGAGATACGAAGAGTGTATAGAAAAGTAAAAATCTTTATATGATGTGCAAGAAGATGAGGAACATTTATTAGAAAAACTTACGAACTAAAAACACAAAAATTCTACTCTCAGAAGTTAAAAAGGTTGATTATATAGATGGTCGTTGGCTGGATGATTTGCAAAATTCAAAGCAGTTAGAAAAAAATTTTGAAGATTGATTTTTGGAGTGAATATCCGGGTGATAGTGAAGATGAACTTGCTAGATGTGTCGCGGATAAGATATAAAAAGCCTTGTGCTGATTTAAATTTATCTACTAAATTTGATGGTTAATGAAATTTTACAAATTAAAATTATCGTTAAAAATTTTAAAATAAAATTTTAAAATAGCTAAAAATATAATCAAAAATATTTAAACTCTTTATGAAACAAATTCGCATAACGTGCTAATTGATACCTAAAAGAGTTATATCATGACTACAAAAAAGCAATGCTCTTGATGTTAACGAAATAAATTTGACACTTTTAATTAGCCTTATGATAACTGCAAAGACCTACCACTTGATAAGTGTCCTATAACCCACCTAAATATTGATAGTAGCAGTAGGATGTGGGGGTCAGTAAAAGAGTTTTTAGGATATAAGGGAGATGATAGTGCTCACGGACTTTACGTATTACGCCATACGGTGGCTTCTAGGTTAGTGAGTTTGAAGGGATTTAATGCTCATAAACTGATGGCTTTTATGGGTCACACAGATATTAAAAGTAGCCTGCATTACGTGCATCTAAATGTTGATGATATACGTGATGGTGTGGGAGTTGGTGTTTGGTTAAAAGGTGGTAAAAGTCCTTGGTATTTGGTTGCGGAGGACGGATTTGAACCGCCGACCTTCGGGTTATGAGCCCGACGAGCTACCACTGCTCTACTCCGCGATAAGAGTTATTTGGGATTTTTAAAATGTGGATGGGGTAAGAGGATTCGAACCTCTGAATGACTGGACCAAAACCAGTTGCCTTACCGCTTGGCGATACCCCAATGTTTTTAAGAGTTGTAATTATATAGACTTTAATGCCATTTGTCAAGGTTTTTTAAAAAAATATGTAAATTTATTTTATTTTTCAAAGTAGCTTTTTTAAAATTTAAAAATAAATAAAATACTTTTGTAACGTATAAAATTTAACTATAACTTTTAAAACCCATGCGAAAATTTACATGGGTTTATCTACTTTTATGCCAAAAGCTCTTTTGCGATCATGCTTATGCGTTTTGCTTCAGCGCTCGCTCCGATCTCATCTTTTGCCATTTTCATCACAGCGCCTAAATTTTTACCAACCTTTTCAATTATGCTTTTTATTTTCTCTTTTAGCTCATCATCACTTAGCTGAGCTGGTAGATATGCTTTGATCAGCTCGATCTCACTCTGCTCTTTTTTAGCTAGGTCCTCTCTTGCTCCCTTTAGATAGAGCTCAACCGAGTCAGCTCTCTTTTTGATCTCTTTTTGAAGTAGCGGAAGCACGACCTCATCGGTCATCTCGATCCTTTGATCGACTTCAACCTGCTTAAGTGCTGCATTTAGCGTTCTTAAGGTGTCTCTTTTAAACTCATCTTTTGCTTTCATAGCCTCTTTTATGTCGGCTAAAATTTGCTCTCTTATGCTCATTTTATCTCCTTTAAATTTTTGAAATAATAACTAAAATTTTGTGATAATTTCTTGAAATATGCCTTTTAAATAAGCCGTCCCTACGCCCTCTCTAAGCCCATCGTCTATTACTATAAATTTCGCTTTTTGCCCGTTTAGTAGCTCTTTTAAGAGCAGTGTCCCAGCGATGAGCGGATACTTTCTGCTTCTTCCAACCGCCACGTCAGCGCTTTTGTCATCCATCTTTAAAAGCTCATTTACAAACCAAGCAAGATCGTCATTTTTAAGCTCATATCCGCTCACTTTTTTTGGATCATAGTTCTCGTAGTTTAGCCCAAGTTTTAGTGCTGCGATGGTGGTCGGCACACCAGAAGTTAGCACGATAAGTCTATTGTCAAGGCTTGTTAGAAATTCCCTTGCCTCTTTTGTATAAATTTTTGCATTTTCTTGCATCAGATCAAGCGCTTTAAACCTCTCGTAAAAGGTGATGATGCCAAATTTAAAGCTTATAAATTTTCCATCTTCGCCTATCTCTGAGCTTGCACCGCCGATGTCGATGATGCCAAATTTATCATTTATGCGAAGCTTTCTTAGGGCATTTTGCACGCCTAAAAATGTAAGTTTCGCTTCAGCTTGCCCATCAATGATATGAAAATTTATGCCAAATTTCTCTCTTATCTCACTAAAAATTTCTTCGCTATTTGATGCCACCCTAAAAGCTTCAGTCGCAACTGCCACACATTTAAATTTAGTAAAGTCAAATTTGCTTTTAGCCTCCACTATCGCTTCAAAAAGCCTATTTTTAGCCTCCAAGCCTATCTTGCCACTTTCGTTTAAGCCTCTTGCAGCTCCAACTATCTTTTCATAAATTTGCTCGTTGCTAAAGCCATTTTGCTCTTTTTTTATAAGTGCCACGCGAAAGGTGTTTGAGCCAAGATCGATCGCTATAACCAAAATTTATCCTTAAAATTTTTGCCAAATTCTAACATATGATAATTTAGTATCATTTAAAGTGAGAAAATTCTAAAAACTTTAATAATTTTCAAGATATAATTTTGCTAAAAACTCTTACAAGGGGGCTTGATTGCTTCGAGATAACTTCTTGGCGTTAGTTATTTTTGCGATTTGCAGCGTTGGATTTTTCGTTTGGGGCTATCAATACATACCGACAAATAACTACTTTTTATTCTTAATCGCTGGTATGTTTGGTCTTTTTATGGCGTTTAATATCGGCGGAAATGACGTTGCAAACAGCTTTGGCACAAGCGTCGGCGCAAAAACACTCACACTAAAACAAGCTCTCGTTATCGCCGCCATTTTTGAGCTTAGCGGCGCGATATTCGCAGGATCTGAGGTTACAAATACCATTAGAAACGAGATAGTGAAATTTCCAAGCGACATAAACCCGATGAAATTTGTCATCATCATGATCTCAGCCCTTCTAAGCTCTGGTCTTTGGCTATTTTATGCGTCCAAAAAAGGTCTGCCAGTCTCGACCACACACTCTATCGTAGGCGGCATCGTAGGTGCTGGACTTGCCATGGGTTTTATGATAAAAGATCCTGAGCCACTTAATATGGTCTCTTGGGGTGAGATCGGCAGGATCGCCGTTAGCTGGGTCATCTCACCACTGCTTGGTGGCGTGATGTCTTATATTATATTTGGCTACGTAAAGAGCAAAATAATCGAGCCAACGCACGAACTAAAGACAAATTTAAAAGCGCTAAAAGCTGAGAGAAAAGCCTATAAAGAAAGCTTTATAAAAGCGCTTAAAACAAAGCCAGCTGAGGAGCAGATAGCCACTCTTTCAAAGATCGCAGTTATCGATGAGGACGAGATCGAAACCACTGAATACAGCGAGTACCGCTCAAAAATTCGCATCATGAAAGATAGCGAAAAAGAGATAGATACCTTTAAAGCTATGAAAAAGCACATCCCGATCATCGCTGGATTTGCCGCAATGGTCATCTCATCAATGATGCTTTTTAAAGGGCTAGAGCATATAAATTTAGCCTTTAGCATCATCCAAACAGTCTGGATCATCTTCGTCATCGGCGCACTAGCGTATCTTGCAAGCCTTGCTATCATAAACGTCATGAGCAAAAACGATAGCGAAAAGAGCATCAATAGAATTTTCTCATGGTTTCAAATTTTTACCGCTTCATCTTTTGCATTTTCACATGGCGCAAACGACATCGCAAACGCAGTTGGACCATTTGCTGCTGTGCTTGACGTGCTAAAAACTGGCTCTATAAACGAAAGCTCACCCATACCAAGCATCGCAATGGTAACCTTTGGCATCTCGCTTGTCGTTGGACTCTGGTTTTTAGGCAAAGAAGTGATCACAACTATTGGCTCAAAACTAGCCGAAATTTTACCTACGACTGGCTTTAGCGCGGAGCTTGCCTCAAGTATCGTCATACTTCTAGCTACAAAGCTTGGCATACCAGTTAGCTCGACACATATCCTAATAGGCGCGGTTTTGGGCATTGGTATCGTAAATAAAAATGCAAACTGGAAAATGGTAAGACCTATCATCCTAGCTTGGCTCATCACGCTTCCAGCAGCTGCAATATCATCAGCTATATTTTATTTTGCTCTTGCTAAATTTCTAGGCGTTTAGAAAAACACTTTGCTTGTAAATTTAAAATTTGCAAGCAAATTTCATTTAAACTAAAATTTCTAATTTCTACGGATAAAAACTATCAGAAAAATAAAATTTTACTTACATTATTTAATAGATTAATTTATTAAAGATTAATCAATTTAGGCTAAAATACGACCATTTCAACAAAAGGACAGCTATGAAAAAAGATGTAAAAAAAGTTGTTTTAGCATACTCAGGCGGACTTGACACAAGTATTATTTTAAAGTGGCTTCAAGACGAATACAAATGCGAAGTAGTCACATTTACAGCTGACATCGGACAAGGCGAAGAGCTAGAGCCTGCACGCAAAAAAGCCCTAGCGCTTGGTGTAAAACCTGAAAATATTTTTATAGAAGACTTAAGAGAAGAATTTGTACGTGATTATGTATTTCCAATGTTTAGAGCAAACGCAGTCTATGAGGGCGAATATCTGCTTGGCACATCAATCGCGCGCCCACTAATCGCAAAACGCCAAAGCGAGATCGCAAGACTTGTTGGCGCTGATGGTGTGAGCCACGGAGCAACAGGCAAAGGCAACGACCAAGTTCGCTTTGAGCTTGGCTACTACGCACTTGGTGACAACCTAACTATCATCGCTCCATGGCGCGAGTGGGATCTAAACAGCCGTGAAAAACTTTTGGCATACGCTGAGAAAAACGGCATAGATATCACCAAAAAACCAGGCAAAAGCCCATACTCAATGGACGCAAATTTACTTCACATAAGCTATGAGGGTCTAGTGCTTGAAGACCCAAGTCACGCACCAGAAGATGATATGTGGAGATGGACAGTAAGCCCAAAAGATGCTCCAGATAAGAGCGAGATCATCGAGATTGGCTATGAAAAAGGCGATCCAGTGAGCATAAACGGCAAAAAGATGAACCCAGCTGAAATTTTAACCGAGCTAAACCGCCTTGGCGCAAAACACGGCATCGGCAGACTTGACATCGTAGAAAACCGCTCAGTTGGTATGAAGAGTCGCGGCTGCTACGAAACTCCTGGCGGCACGATAATGCTAAAAGCTCACAGAGCGATCGAGAGCATCACACTTGACCGCGGTGCAGCTCACTTAAAAGATGAGATCATGCCAAAATATGCCGAGCTAATTTACAACGGCTACTGGTGGTCACCTGAGCGAAATATGCTCCAAGCTCTTATCGACAAGAGCCAAGAGCACGTAAATGGTTCCGTGAAAGTAGAGCTTTATAAAGGCAATGTGATCATCCTTGGTAGAAATAGCAAAGATGATAATCTATTTAGTGAGGCATACTGCACATTTGAAGAAGATAGTGTTTATGATCAAAAAGATGCAGCTGGATTTATCAAACTAAATGCGCTTCGTTTCATCATCGCACGCAAAAATGGGCGAAAATTTGACTAAAAATAAAATTTAAAAGGATAAAAATGAAAGTATTATTAATAAAAGATGTAAAAGGACTTGGTAAAGCTGGCGAGATAAAAGAGGTAAAAGACGGCTACGGCAACAACTTCTTAATCGGCAAAGGCTTTGCAAAAGCTGCCACTCCAGATGTCCTTCGTCAATACGAAGCAGCTCAAAAGAGAAAGGCTGAAGAGCTAAAATATGAGATCGCAAATTTAGAAAAGCTTAAAGAAGAGCTTTCAAAAGTGACAGTCGTCGTCAAGAAAACTCTTGGCGCAAATGGCTCTCTTTTTGGCTCAGTTTCAAAAGAGGAGATCGCAGCAGAGCTTGAAAAGACGCATCATTTGGTGGTTGAGAAAAAGGCTATCGACCTAGACACTCACCTAAAAACAGTTGGTCTTTATGACGTCTCTATAAAGCTTGGACACTCTATAAATGCGACCTTAAAGGTTGATGTGCAAGGAGAGTAGATGTTTCATGCGACAACCATCCTAGCCTACAAAGGCAAAAATAAAGCGGTCATCGGCGGTGATGGACAGGTGAGCTTTGGCAATACCGTCTTAAAAGGCAATGCCGTAAAAATCCGCAAAATTCACAACGGCAAAGTCCTAGCTGGCTTTGCTGGCAGCACCGCTGATGCGTTTAATCTCTTTGATATGTTTGAGAAAAATTTAGAGCATACAAAGGGCGACTTGCTAAAGGCAGTGATAGAATTTAGCAAAGAGTGGCGCAAAGACAAGTATCTAAGAAAGCTTGAAGCGATGATGCTTGTGCTTGATAGGGATAAAATTTTCTTACTTAGTGGCACTGGAGATGTAGTAGAACCAGAAGATGGCAAGATAGCAGCTATCGGAAGCGGCGGCAACTACGCCCTTTCAGCGGCTCGTGCCCTAGATAAATTTGCCGATATCGACGAAGAGGAGCTAGTCAAAGAGAGCCTCAAGATCGCCGGCGAAATTTGCATCTATACAAATACAAACATCAAAACTTATGTTTTAGAATAAGAGAGAAAATGAACTTAACACCAAGAGAAATTGTTAAATTTTTAGATGACTATGTGATCGGTCAAAAGGATGCCAAAAAGATCATAGCGATCGCACTTCGCAACCGCTATCGCCGTATGAAGCTTGAAAAAAGCTTACAAGATGACATCATGCCAAAAAATATTTTGATGATCGGCTCAACTGGCGTTGGTAAAACTGAGATCGCAAGGCGTCTTTCAAAGATGATGGGGCTACCTTTTATCAAGGTCGAGGCTAGCAAATATACCGAGGTTGGCTTTGTTGGTCGTGACGTTGAAAGTATGGTAAGAGACCTTGCAATGGCCTCATATAATCTCGTAAAAAACGAGCAAAGCGAGAAAAATCAAGATAAAATTAACGCCTACATCGAAGAAAAGATCGTCTCAAAGCTACTTCCACCACTACCAAAAGGTGCTAGCGAAGAGAAGCAAGCAGAGTATGCTAAAAGCTATGACAAGATGCTAAATAGGTTAAGAAACGGTGAGCTTGACGAGCTAAGCATCGAGATAGAGGTGCAGCAAAACCCGCTTGAAGCTGGCTCAAACGTGCCACCTGATATGGCGCAGATGCAAGAGAGCTTTATAAAGATAATTGGCATCGGTGGCAAGAACATCAAAAAAGAGATGAAGGTAAAGGACGCCAAAAAAGCTCTTCAAAGCGAGGCAAATGATAAAATTTTAGACCTTGAGAGCGTAAAAACTGAGGCTTTAAGAAGGGCTGAAAACGAGGGCATCATCTTTATAGACGAGATCGATAAGGTAGCCGTTGGCTCAGGTAGCTCAAACAGGCAAGATCCTAGCAAAGAAGGCGTGCAAAGAGACTTGCTACCTATCGTTGAGGGCTCAAATGTAAATACCAAATTTGGAAATTTAAAGACAGATCACATTTTATTTATCGCAGCTGGCGCCTTTCACATAAGCAAGCCAAGCGATCTCATCCCAGAGCTTCAAGGTCGTTTCCCACTAAGAGTAGAGCTTGATAGTCTTGATGAGGACGCGCTTTATCAAATTTTAACTCAGCCAAAAAATTCGCTTTTAAAACAATATATCGCACTTCTTTCAACTGAAAATGTTGAGCTAGAATTTGACGATGAAGCGATAAGAGAGATAGCTAGGATCGCTCACGCAGCAAATGAAAAGATGGAAGATATCGGTGCTAGACGCCTTCACACGGTGATCGAGCGCGTGATAGAGGATATCAGCTTTGAGGCTAGCGAAAAGAGTGGCGAGAAGATAAATGTGACAAAAGAGCTTGTAAAAGAGCGCCTAAAAGACGTGGTCGAAGATCAAGATCTAGCGAGGTATATACTTTGAAATCAGGCTTTGTTAGCATCATAGGACGCACAAATGCTGGCAAAAGCTCGTTTTTAAATGCTTTATTAAACGAAAAGATCGCCATTGTCTCGCACAAGCAAAACGCAACTCGCAGAAAGATAAATGGCATCGTGATGAACGGCGAAGATCAGATCATCTTTACCGACACACCAGGGCTTCACGAGAGCAACAAAGCGATAAATCAACTACTAATAAACCAAGCTATAAAATCGATGGGAGACTGCGATCTCATCGTATTTTTAGCGCCTATCCATGATGATACAAGTGACTATGAGAAATTTCTAGCTCTAAATCCTGAAAAACCACACATCTTAGTGCTAACAAAAGTCGATGAGAGCTCAAACGCAAAAGTGCTTGAAAAGATCACTCAGTATCAGAAATTTCAAGATAAATTTGCAGCACTTCTTACTTTTAGCACCAAGCAGCCTACCTATAAAAAGCCGCTTCTTGATGAAATTTGCAAGCTTTTACCAGAGCATGAGTACTTTTATGATCCAGAATTTCTCACGCCGACAAATGAGAAGGAAATTTTTAGAGAATTTATACTTGAAGCGATCTATGAAAATTTAAGCGATGAGATACCTTACCTTAGCGATGCGATCATAAAAAGCGTAAAAGAAAAAACAGGTATCACTGAAATTTATGCTAGCATCATCACGGAGCGTGAGATCCATAAAAGTATGATCATCGGGAAAAATGGTGAAACCATTAAAAGAATTGGAATTTTTGCAAGAAAGTTAATACAAAATTTAACCAACACAAAGGTCTTTCTAAAGCTCGATGTAGTCGTTAAAAAAGGCTGGAGTAAAGAAGAAAAGAGCCTAAATCAGATAATCGGCTATTGATTTTTTATTTTAAAGATATTAAAATACCAAGTATAAGCGTTTAGGAAGGTTTTTTGATTCATGATGAATATTAAAAAAAATAGTGAAATTTCTATAGTTGCACTAGATCCGTATGACTATAAAGGATTTCGTTATCACAACAGCAATGTAGAAGCTTTTAACTTTTCGAAAACAGTCAATAAACGCGACTTTTTCATCTCATATATAAAATTTAAAGACTTAAAAACAACAACCTTTTTCATCCCTAGAAGCGTTGATAACGACACTCTTTATGAAGAGCTTTACTCAAAGACCTATGCAGAGCTTTCGCTTGATCCTGCGCTTGACAATAAGATATTTTTCTCAGAAGGCACTACAAAAGCTCAAGAGAGAATTTTTACTGTTTTTGCTATCACAAATGAAGATATAAATTCGACATTTAAAGCAGTTGCAAAAAAGGTCCCATATATCGACTACCTAGCGCCTGAGCCTTTGATCTACTCTGCTATTTATAAAAAAGGCTTGCTACCTAGCACGCAAGCAGACTGCTTTATCGCGCTTAGAAAAGATGAATCATTTTTAAGCATATATTTAGATGGTGATTTTTTTACTGCTAGAGAAATTCGCTATAACTTAAACTATCTTAAAGATAAATTCTTAGAGCAAAGTGGCGATCGCTTGAGTGATGAAAAATTTATCGAAGTTTTGTCTCAAAGAGGGCTTGTAAATAAAGACGATGATGGCTTTAACTACGATCTAAACACAGTTTTTGAAGATTATATCTTTTACTTTAACGATATTTTAAACATTATAAATAGCCAAAATGGCATAGCCATAAAGAAAATTTACATAGATTGTGACTATGAGATCAAAAATTTTGCAAATTTTATCTCAACCAAACTTGGTTTGGATGCAGAGTATATAAACATAAAAGTTGCGATAAACAACAAAAACTATACTATAAACGAGCGTTATAACGTTATGGCTTTATTTGGTAGATTTTATACCAAAGAGCCATTTTATGAGAATTTTAACCTCTCAAATATGCTTCGTCCAGATCCATTTGTCAAAAGAAAAAGTGGCAAATTTTTGCTCACTTGCGCTGCGGCATTTGCGCTAAGTATGTTATATCCAGCTTACAACTACATAGCTGGTCTTGTTTTAGAAAAAGACAGCGCAAGACTAAATGACGAATATAGCGTCCTAAACGCACAAGAGATGCAGATAAAAGAGACGCTAGCTAAAATTTCAAGAGAACAAGAGGCGGTAAAAGAACAGACTCAAAAAGAGAATGAAAAGCTAAATTTCAGAAAAGGTCTGCTTGCTGAGATCGAAAATAAAAAAGATAATTACGCTATGAAGGGTTTAAATCTTTTTAAAATTACCGATATTTTAAATCTAAACGCAGTTCATATCACAAACATCGTAAATAACGATAGAAATTTGACTATAACTGCAGTTAGCGATAATGAAAAAAGGATAACCCAGTTGATCAAAGATATCAGCAAAGATGAAAAATACTTGGTAAATACTAAAAAAATTCGTTCAGATGACGCTAAACACGAGTATGAAAGTAATATAAGCATAGAGATTAGACAATGAGACAAGATATTTTGAGCAAAATAGATCAATACTTTGATAGTAAAAAGCCAAACGAAACAAACCTCATTTTCCTTGGCTCGGCGCTTATCATAGCTTATCTTGTCTATATGCTATGCTTTGATCCTGCACAAAATTTCTTTGATGAAAAGCTTGATAAACATACGAGAATTTCTACAAAACTAGAAAATACTAGAAACTATCTAGCCTCAGTGAGCTCCCCTGATGGCGATAGAAATTTTAAGATAAATGAAGAAAATAGAAATTTAAGCAATCTAAAACTTCGCTACACGAATATTTTGAAATTTAATACCTATTTTGATTCAAAGCTTAAAGAGCTTTCATTTTTGCTTTTTGACAATCAAAACTGGGCAAACTATATAGATAGTATCGTGCTTTTGGCAAAACAAAATAATATAAAAATTTTAGAGCTTAAAAGTGATATAAAAGAGCCAAATTTCCAAAAGATAGAGCAAATTTTAAATATAGATGTCACTTGCCTTGGAAATTTTAAAGATATGCTTAGCTATATAAACGGACTTGAAGAGTCAAAACTCGTAGTAGATCTTCACAAAATGGATATAAATTCCACTCAAAAAGATCTAGGAGCTAAGCTCTCTATCTCTGTGTGGGGTATGAAGTACTGATGAAAAAATTTGGTTTATTTTTAATTTTAGCTCTAAGCCTATTTGGCAGTGAGTTTGAAGGCGAGATGAAAAACTATGATGAGGTTTTTGTTAAGATAAAGGAGCAAAGAAAAGGGCTTAATAGCGGTGAAATTTCTAGCTTACAAGATCCTTTCAAGCTAAATTTGCCAGTTGCTCCAAAAGGCGATCAAAACACTACAAAATACTCTTCTGCAAGGGGGTTTATGCTAAAGGCCATTTTGCTAAATAAAGCAAATATAAATGGCAAGTGGTATAAAGTGGGAGATATGATTGATGATTACAATATCACAAGTGTTTATGGCAGCAAGGTTATCATCGTAAAAGATGATGAAAAACAAGAACTAACTCTTAAAAATGGAAGTAAAAATGTTGGTATCAAAATTAAGTAAATTTATTATAGCTGCGGCGTTGGCTTCATTTTTAGCTACCCCTATGATGGCAAAACCAAGCACATGCTTGAGTAAAAATTTTAGTATGAAGATCACAGACGATATAAGTCTTGGAGATGTTTTAAACCAGCTCTCTGAAATGTGTGATTTTAGTATCGTTGCAAAAGATGCTTATAGCAAAAAAGAGCTTGATGATAAAGTCTTTGGCGTAAATATAAGAAATATGAGCCTAAGCGAGGTCTTTGATCTGCTTTTAAATGAGAAAAATTTAAGCTATGAGTTTTCAAATAATGTCTTAAAAATCTCATCGCTTCAAACAAAAATTTTTAAAATAGACTATATAACCTCTATCCGTGAGGGCACAGCTATCACAAAAGCTTCAGTTGATGCCTCTCCGTCAGAGGTTGGTAATAGCTCAAGCAGCGATACTAGCTCAAACGACATAAAAAATGAAAACAACTTAATAAGAACAACTGAGAAATTTGACTTCTGGGAGAAGCTTGATGCTGAGCTAAAAGCTATCTTAAACAATAACAGCGAGCACATCACAGCGCCAGATCCTATCATAAACCAAAATGCTGGACTTATCACGGTTACAGCGACCCCATCACAGCTAAAACGCGTTGAAAAATATATAGCTGAGATGCAAAGAAGACTTAAAAAACAAGTCATCATCGATGTTTCTATCATCGCAGTTGATTTAAATAATGAGTATAAGCAAGGTGTTGATTGGAGTAAATTTGAGCTTGGATTTAACTCATATATAGGCAACCAAGGCTCTAGCACCGGCTCAAGTGCAAGCTGGACAAACAAGGGCAACAGCTTAAGCGATGGCTTTGGTCGCACACTAAATATCGCTGCAAATTTAAACTTTAGCCTTGATGGTATGATAAATTTCCTTGAAACAAATGGCAAAACAAAGGTCGTTTCAAGCCCAAAAGTAACCACTCTAAACAACCAACAAGCGCTAATCTCTGTGGGTGATAATATAAACTACCGCGTAATGGAAGAGACAGATAATGGTAGCAACAATAACAATAACAATAGGCTTACAACAACTTATAAGCAATACTCTGTATTTATCGGTATCTTGTTAAATTTACTTCCAGAAGTTTCAGATAACAACAAGATCATGCTTCGCATCAACCCAAGCTTAAGCAGCTTTAAGTATGCAGAAGACGATATAAGATCACAAAATACAGCCATTAGAGAGATCGCCCCTGATACAGTTCAGAAAAAGCTCTCAACCGTAGTTCAGGTAAATAGTGGCGATACGATCATACTTGGCGGACTTATCGGACAGACTAAAAATAAACAAAATACAGCCGTGCCACTTCTAGCTGATATACCTTTGATAGGAAGCGTCTTTAAAAGCACAAGAGATGGCGTAAAAACTACTGAGCTTATCTTTGTCATCACGCCAAGAGTTGTTGATCTTGAAGATCCAAAACCAGTTCAGCAGTCGCTAAAAGATCTAGGATTTTCTAAATCGATCTATGAGTAACGAAAATATTTATACACATATAAAAGATGTTTTCATAGATGAAGACGAGAGTTTAAATTTCGTAAATTTAGACAACTCTATAAGCTGCTACAACAAGATAGTTTTAGCTCTAAAAAAGCCACTTAAGCTCATCTTGTTTTATGGCAAGCCAGGTAGCGGCAAGACCTTTTTGCTAAACAAGATCGCAAATGATCTAAAAGAAGATAAAAGTCTCATCTTTTTCCCACATCCATTTTTTAGTGAGGCGACATTTATCGAGGCACTTTGTGAGCAAATTTATGGAAAAAAGCTTGAAGATATAAACAACTTTGAGAGCTTTATAAAATTTTATTCAAAAGACTTTAGCAGTAAAGATGAAATTTTAAAAAATCAAATGACGGTTATCCTAGATGAAGCGCAGCTCTATCCGACTGAGCTTATCGAGAAGATAAGGCTTATGGCTGATACTAGGATGTTTAAATTTCTCTTTACGATACATAAAACTGAAAACGAAGATATTTTGGCAAAAGATTATTTTCAGACTAGAATTTGGGAGAGCATCGAGCTAAGTAGCGCTGATGTAAATGAGATCATCATCTACTTACAAAGAAAGCTTAGTCAAAAAAACTATGACAAATACCTTAAATTTGAGAAAAAAGATTACGAGTGCGCCTACTCATTTTGCGGCGGAAATTTAAGAACGCTAAACAAGATCATGTATAAATTCTATGAAATTTGCGAATACTACGAGCAGTATCAGCCTTCAAAGCTAAGCGGTGATAAGGCAAACACCATGATACTCACCATGGCTGCACTTGATGCGGGACTAATCGATGCTTGAACCACAAGAAATTCAAAGACTAGAAAAGCTTTATGAGAGCTACAAGAAAAAAAATGGCGGTTTTTTGCATAAAATTTTTAATGCCAAAAACTCTAAAATTTTAATCATTGAGCTTTTGCTTATCATCATTTTGTTGGTTGCGTTGATAGTGCTAAGCATAGAGAAAGCTCCAAGTCTTGCTAGTAAAAGCGATAAAGTTTTAGCCAAAAATGCAACCGCAGTAAAAATGGTAGAAAAAAACGAGACAAATGCAAGCATGCTTAGTGAGCTAAAGCAAAAGAGCGAGGTTGCTAAGGCTAAATTTGAAGAGGGTAAGAAGCAAGATGAGCTAGCTGACAAGATAGCTAAAAAGCTTGAAGAGGTTGTAAAGATAAATGAGACAAATGATACTTCAAAAAATGACCCAAAAAGGCAAAGAAGCTCACAAGGTTGGCTTAAGCTAAATATCCCTGATGAAGAGCCACTTACCGAACAAAATGGCATAAACGGCATGAGCGTGCCACAAGATGAAGTGATAGATCTTGAGTCAAAGCCAGCTAGAAAGCGTGTAAATATACAAGTAACTTCAGCATCAAATGAAGAGAGCGTGTTAAGAGAGCAGTTTTTAAAAACAAACAATCCAACTATTGCGCTCGAGCTTGCTAGATTAAATTTTAGAAATAATAATTTCAAAGAAGCTATAAAGTGGTCGCTTGCTGCGAACGATATAGATAATAGCCTAGAGGAGTCGTGGATCATCTTTGCAAAGTCGAAATATAAGCTAAAACAAAGCGATGATGCCGTCAAAGCTCTAAGGGAGTATAATAAAAACTTAAACAAAGCTTCGATAAATGAGCTTATAAATAAGATAAAAAGTGGAACATTATGAAATTTTTTGTTATTTTTTTGGTTTTTGTTTGTGAAGTTTTTGCTGTTAGTCTAACCGAGATAAGGGATGATTTTAATAGCGCAAACTATGCAAAAGTCTGCAACCAAAAGGTTGAGGACTTTTTAAAAACACAAAATAACGAAGAGCAAATTTCTATGTTTGGCATCGCTTGCATAAAGATGAACGATCTAAACAGGCTAGCAACTCCGATCGATAAGCTAGTAAAGAGCGAAAAATCAAGAGAAAATGCTGCCTATTTTGCTGACATCTTGTTTAAGAAAAAGCTCTTATTTCACGCTATGATAGATGGCGTTGATATAAGCTATATCAGGCTTCCAAAGAGTGATTATATACTTTCATTTTTGTTTGATAAATTTGTAAAAAAAGAGTATGTTGAAGAGCTTGGCACATTTATCTTTGAAGAGCCAAATTCTGACACAAGATATGAGATAAGCCCAACAAATGGACAAATACCAAAGCTAGTGCTTAAAATTTTTAAAAATAACGACCTGAAATCACAAATAGAGTATAGATAATGAAAAATGTAGAAAATGTAATCTTAAAAAATATAGAACAAAACGGCAAACTAAGCACATCAGATATAGAAAAGATAAAGCAGATAAGCGAGCAAGAAGGTAAGGGTCTTGTTAAAATTTTAAGAGATGAAAATTTACTAAATGACGATGATTTTATGGAAATTTTGTCTGATATTTACAGAAGAGGACATGTAAATATAGATGAAATTTCAAATGATCTTGAGCTTGATATAAAGGCTTTTGTTAAATTTATAAGCGAGAAATTTAAGGTTTTATACTTTGACCTTGATGATATCGATATCGACTACCGCATAAGCGAGAAGCTAAGCACCGCTCAGCTAAAAACATATAGCGCGATCCCAGTAAAAGAAGATGAAATAAGCGTATATGTCGCTTTTAAAAATCCATTTGATGTTATCGCTCAAGATAAGGTGCAAAATTTATTTAATAGAAAACTACTAAAAGTTGCCATCGCTCAGCCAACCCAGATAGAAAAATATATAAGCAAGCTAGCGCTTAATGAGAGCATAAAAGATGTGATAACAGAGATCAGAAGAGAGCTTTCAAGCTCGGCTAGTCAAGGTCAAAACACTGAAAACTCTGGAATTTTAAAGCTAATAGAGATCATCTTAAAAACATCTATCCAAAGCAGAGCCAGCGACATCCATATAGAGCCGACCGAGACAAACTGCATTGTAAGAAGCAGGATCGATGGCATGCTAAGCGAGACATTTATATTTGATAAAGATATCTATCCGCCGATGGTTAGCCGTATGAAGCTACTTTCAAACATGGACATCGCAGAGCGCCGCCGCCCACAGGATGGTAGATTTTCAGCTCAAATTTTAGACAAAGAGTATGATTTTCGTATCTCGACGCTACCTATCTTAAACGGCGAAAGTATAGTTTTAAGGATTTTGGATAAGTCAAAGGTTATTATAAATTTAGAAGATCTTGGCATGCATCCTGATAACTTTGCTAAATTTAAAAAGAGCATGAAAGCGCCTTATGGCATCATCCTTGTCACTGGTCCAACAGGCTCAGGTAAGACTACGACGCTTTACGGCGCGCTAAATGATATAAAAAGCGTAAAAACTAAGATCATCACAGTCGAAGATCCAGTCGAATACCAGCTAAATATGATCCAACAAGTGCATGTAAATGAAAAGGCTGGACTTACCTTTGTTTCAGCTCTTCGCTCTATTTTAAGGCAAGATCCAGACGTCATAATGATAGGTGAGATCAGGGATCAAGAGACGCTTCGCATAGCGATACAAGCGGCACTTACTGGTCACCTTGTCTTTTCTACGCTTCACACAAATGATGCCATTAGCGCGCTTCCTCGTATGATAGATATGGGCATCGAGCCATATTTAGTAAGTGGCGCGCTCGTTTGCATAGAGGCTCAAAGGCTTGTTAGAAAGCTCTGCCCACACTGCAAACAAAAGATCACTCTATCTCAAAAGGCATTTGACGAGGTTAAGAAATTTGTCCCTGAAAACTACCAGTTTTACAAAAGCGTCGGATGTCCGCAATGCTCACAAACTGGGTATTTAGGACGTGAGATGATAAGTGAAATTTTACCTATTAGTGACCATATAGCAAGCATGGTTGCAAATGGTGCTTCTAAAGATGAGCTTAAAAGCGTAGCTTACGAAGAGGGCTTTATAGATATGTTTCATGATGGTGTCATAAGAGCAGCAAATGGCATAACCACGCTTGAAGAAGTTTATAGGGTTGCTAAGATATGAAATACTTTGAGGTTGAGTATATCCAAAACGGCAAACGCCATAAGATGAGCCTAAGAGCGAACAATAAAAACGAGATCAAAGATAAAGCAAATGTCACTGGCATGATCGTAAAGATCAAAGAGACGCAAACTTCTAGCATAAATAACTTTGAAAATTTACAAAATGTGATCGCAAAGGCTTTTACTAATCCAAAGGTGAAAATCCCAAATTTAGTAGCCACCATAAGGCAGCTTAGCGTTATGACAAATGCTGGAATTTCTATCCACGATAGCATTAAAGAGGTTGCAAACTCTACTGAGGATAAGCGCCTTAAATTTATATTTCAAACTATAGATGAGGAGCTAAATCAAGGCTCAAGCCTCACAAATAGCATAGAAAATTTTAAAGAAGAGCTAGGCGACGTGACGCTTGCGATGATAAGGCTAGGGGAAAGCACTGGCAATATGGCTGACGCGCTTGCAAAGCTTGCCTCTATCTTGCAAGAGGTTTGGGACAATCAGCAAAAATTTAAAAAAGCTATACGCTATCCGATAACAGTCATCTGTGCGATCATCATCGCCTTTGTCATCCTTATGATACTTGTTGTACCGCAGTTTAGAGAAATTTTCGAGCAGTTAAATGCAGAGCTACCACTACCAACTAAAATTTTGCTAAATATCGAATACGTCATGACAAACTACGGCTTTTATATCCTTGGAGCACTTGCGTTTATCGGATATTTGCTTAGAAAATACTACCTTGAGAGTGAAGAATTTCAAGATAAGGTCGATAAATACCTTTTGAAAGTCTATCTCATCGGCAAGATCATATTTTATTCGAATATGAGCAGGTTTAACCTCATCTTTACAGAGCTTGTTCGAGCTGGTTTGCCTATAGCAGATGCCCTTGATACAGCTGTGATAACGGTTTCAAACAAGGATATCAAAAAGAAGCTAAGCGGCGTTAAGATACTTGTTGGTAGGGGTGTTAGCCTAACGGAAGCTTTTAGAGATACAAATTTATATGAAAATATGCTCATACAGATGATAAGCGCTGGCGAGCAAAGCGGTAGCTTAGACGATATGACTGGAAAAGTAACTGACTATTACAGGATGAAATTTAACGATATTATTGATAACATCTCAAACTATATTGAGCCTATCTTGCTTGTTTTTATAGCAGGTATGGTGCTTTTACTAGCTCTTGGTATATTTTTACCGATGTGGGATCTATCAAAAGCCGTTAAAAACTAAAATAATTAAAATCTTAAAGGAGAGAAGATGTCTGAAAACAAAGAACACATGGTCGAAGAGAGCGCCTTTTTGGTCTCAAAGACTGACTTAAAAGGACGTATTACATATTGTAACGAGCCATTTTTAAAGATAGTTGGAGCAAAGCAAGCTGAAGTCTTGGGTAAGCCTCACAACATCATAAGACACCCAGATATGCCAAGAGCTGTTTTCAAGCTACTTTGGGAGCGCATAAAAAATAGAGAAGAAATTTTCGCTTATGTTAAAAACAAAAGCTTTGATGGTGGATACTACTGGGTCTTTGCAAATATCACAACTTCGCTTGATGTGCAAAATAATCCAGTTGGCTACTACTCAGTTAGACGCAAGCCAAATCCAAAGGCGATTGAGATAATAGAGCCTATATATCAAAAGTTGTTATCGGTAGAAAAGAGCGGTGGCATGGATGCTTCGATGAAATTTTTAACTGAATTTTTAAAAGAAAAAAATATAAGTTATGATGAATTTGTAAATAACCTACAAAGGCTATAAGATGTTTGGAAAAAAACTTGACTCTATAAATGAAATTTTAAGCGTAGTAGGCTCAGCTAGAAACGGTATCTTAGAGCCTAGGATAGTAAATGTAAAAGAAAATGACCCTCTTTATGAAGTAGCACTTGGTATAAATGACTTGCTTGATCAAGTTGAGGCGCTCCAAAGAGAAATTTCAACCTCAATAGACGCTGCTCAAAGCGGACTAACATATAGAAATATCTTTACAGAGGGATTTCGCGGTATATTTAAACAAAATGCCATCTCTATGAGTAATGGCGTAACTGGTATAAAAGACAGTCACAAAAGTAAAGTAAGAGGCCTACTTTCAAAAGAGCTTGATACACTTGGCAACGGCAACGACGGCATAGAAGATGTTAGAAACGATCTAAATGAGAGTATCAAAAACCTAAGCCAAATGGCACTTATGGCAAAAGATACGGCTAGGATCGCTGAGGATACGACGCAAAGCATCAATGAGCTAAGTGTAAATATGAGCTCGCTTGAGGAGCTGATAGAGGGCTCAAGCCACGCTATAAGCACGCTAAATAGCAGAACAGATGACATCACTTCGGTTGTAAATTTGATAAAAGATATAGCCGAGCAGACAAATTTGCTAGCTCTAAACGCAGCTATCGAAGCAGCACGAGCAGGCGAGCATGGACGCGGCTTTGCAGTTGTCGCTGATGAGGTTAGAAAACTCGCTGAAAATACCCAAAAAGCGACACACGAGATCGGCGTAAATATCCAAACACTTCAGCAAGAAGCCAAAGATATCGATGAAAACTCTAAAAAGATCGATGAAATTTCAAAGATTGCCACAGCAAATGTTGAAAATTTCAAACAAACTTTAGCTAGCTTTAACCAAAATGCAAAAGAGACAGCCCAAAGATCAAAATATGTAGAAGATAAGACCTTTGGCATCATCGCAAAGATAGCTATCATCGTTTATAAAGTGGGTGTTTATTCAGACACTGTAAATGAGCAGGGTTACGGCGACGATATAGCAAAAGACGCAGATGATCTTGTAGCGTGGTATGAAAATGAGTGCGCAAAGAGCTTTAGTCACACTAAAATTTACGAAAAATCACGCCATTTAGTGGATGAGTTTAACAAAAACATCAAAGCCATCTTGACAGAAGCTGGCAAGGGCTATAACGAGAAAAATTTAAAACATTTTGTCACTGAGTTTAGAAAACTCGAAGATCTTAGTAGAGAGATATTTAACTCATACAACGAAATGGTCGCCTCAAAATAACTTCAAATTTGCTAGACTCGACTTGGGTCTAGCTCCTCTTAGATTGATTTAAATTTTATTTTCATAAATTTTTTCTACATTATCATTTAAAATTATGATAATTAATATTGTTTTTATGCTTGCTTTGTTAAATTTGCGTTTCGCTTTCATTATCAAAGATTAAATTTAACAAAAGGATATCTGTGAATAGATCAAAATTTATTGCCATTTGCCTTAGCGCTTGTGTGGCAAATTCTCTCTATGCAGTAGAGAAAGAGAACAACGAAACTAAGCTAGATGGCGTCGTAGTAAGTGCGAGTGGCTTTTCGCAACAGATAAAAGAAGCCCCTGCAAGCATAAGCGTGATAAGCGGTGATGAGCTTACAAAAGATAGCTTTACCTCACTTCACTCAATCGCGCAAAAGGTACCAGGCGTAAATGTTGTCGGTGGCGAGGATGGTCCAGCTAGTGGCATCTCGATACGCGGTATGGAGAAGTCTCAAACGCTAGTTTTAATTGATGGCAAAAGAGTAAATTCAAGCAGCGCAAATCCAAAGGGCGGAGCAGGGGATATGAACTCAAATTTCATCCCGCCAGCCGAGGCGATCGAGCGTATAGAGGTTATCCGTGGTCCTATGAGCTCGCTTTATGGTAGCGACGCGGTTGGAGGCGTTATAAATATCATTACCAAAAAGGACTTTTCAAAATTTAGCGGCAACGTCGGCATCTCAACTACGATAAATGCGCATAAAGGCATAGGTGATGGCAGACAAGGCGACTTTTATCTAAATTTGCCTCTTTATAAAGAGCTTTTTGCGCTTCAGCTTTGGGGCTATAAAAAGCTAAGAGATGAAGACAACTACAAAGGCGGCTACCAAAAGAGTGATAAGAGAAATTTAAGCGCAAAGCTTTGGATCACTCCAGATGAACACAATAAATTTTTCATCCTTGGCTCAAGTGAAAAACACGACTACTCGCGCACCGTTGGCAAAACAGCCACTATAAAAACAAATAAGCTTTTAAACGCTTATGATTATGAGAAAAAGAGCTATGGTGTGGGCTATCTTGGCGAATTTGATAGCCTAAATGCTGATCTTAGCTACATTTACGACCAGACACAAAGAACGAGCCTTTTTGACAAATTTATACCAGCAAAAGCTAAAAATCACAACTTTAACTCAAAATTTACAACGTTTTTTGGCGCACATACTCTAACTTTTGGCTATGACTTTAGCAAACAAAATGTCGGCACGACCTTCATCGTCTCAAACGCTTCAAGAAATGGCTTAAAAGACCCAAAGACCTACTCGATGAGCGAGCATGCGGGATTTATCGAAGATGAGTGGCAAATTTTAGATGAGAAACTCTTTTTAACGCTTGGCTCAAGGCTTACGCACAATGAATTTTTTGGCAACCACCTCTCGCCAAGAGCCTACCTAGTCTATAACGCCACAGATACGCTAAGCCTAAAAGGCGGCGTAGCAACTGGCTATAAAACCCCTGATGTCAATCAAATTTCTCCAGAAGTAGGCACTATCCAAGGCGGCTGGAGGATAGTTGATTTTGGTAATAAAGACCTAAAGCCAGAAAAGAGCACGACTTATGAGGTTGGGGCATATTATGACAATCAGGCTGATTTTAGAGGCTCGGTGACGCTTTTTAGAAATGAATTTAAAGATAAGATCCTAGACACCGACGGCAGTAATGTAAATAAAATTCCAGCCTTTGGTCCTTGCACAAATGCACCACACGTTACTTGCCCTGGCTGGGGAACTTACTTTAACATTGAAGGTGCGACCGTTTGGGGTGTGGAGCTAAGTGGCGACTATGACATCCTTTCAAATCTAAATTTAAGCTCAAACTACACCTATAATAAGTCAAAGATAAAAACTGGCAACCCAACGATAAATACGCCAAGAGGTCCTATGAAATTTAGCGAGACAGACCTAGCTAGACTTGATGGTAAAAGCCTAACAGCAACGCCAGAGCACACACTTCACGCCACGCTTACATATAAGCCTGTAAAAAGCGTCAAGACATTTTTTGGCGCAAACTATGAGAGCAAGCTAACAAGCGTAAATTTTGGTGCTGGCAACAGAGTAAGAGAGAACACAAAAGACCTACTCACCTTTGATACAGGCGTCAGCTGGGACGCAAACAAGCACCTAACTCTTAGCCTAAATGCCTACAACATCTTTGATAAAGTAAGATACGATGAGACGCTAGCAGACGATGGCAACTACTACTGGTATCCGCAAGAGGGCAGGAGATTTTGGTTTAAGGTCGCTGCAAAATGGTAAGAGCCTTTAAATTTTTACTTTTTACGCTTGGCGTGACGCAGACTTTGTACGCAGGACCTAGCCAAACGCCTGAGCCACTTAGCCAAAAAGCTGCTAATAAATTTGAAATTTCAACCTTTAAAATGAGCGCAAATGATGAAATTTATAAAATTTTCACAGCCAAGCTAAAAGGGCAAAATGAGTTTAAAAACGTGCTTTACTTGCTTGATGCAAACGCTCAGTTTAACATGCTTTTAAATGAATTTGATGACAAGGCTGCCCCGCTAATAATAGGCATAGGATATGACAGCAACAAAAGCTACGAGGTAGAAAAACGCACAAGAGATCTCACACCAAAGGCAGTGGGCGAGGAGTTTAGCAAGGGTGGTGGCGCTGATGCGTTTTACCACTTTTTAACTAGAAATTTAGTGCCGTTAATTGATGAGAAATTTAACGTGCAAAATAGCCAAAAAAGCCTTTATGGACACTCTTTTGGCGGCCTTTTTACGCTCTATACCTTGCTAAAAAATGATGGTGTATTTTCAAATTTCTTTATCGCTTCGCCATCTCTTTGGTGGGGCGAGTCTGAAATTTTAAAGCAAAACGTGAGTGAGGGTAAATTTAAAGAGAAACTAAAAGCTAAATTCGTCTTTCTTAGCGTTGGCGAGCTTGAAAAGAGAAAGGGCAAAACTGATAAGGCTGGCATTTTAAAGGCGAGCGATTTGGCTTTGATTTTAAAGCAAAGCGGCGTAAATTCTCACTTTGAGCTTTTTAAAAATGAGACGCACGGCAGCGTCATACCTCTAAATTTAAAAGAGCTTTTAAAATATCTGAAGGATTAAAAATTTAAGGCTATTTTTGTTAAAATCCGCCGCATGAGAGTAGATAAATTTTTAAACGTAGTAAATATCACCAAAAGGCGTGCCGTTAGCGAAGATATGTGCAAAAGTGGCGTTGTGAGCATCAACGGCGTGCAGGCAAAAGCGGCAAAAGATGTAAAGATAGGTGACGTTATCACTATCAAATTTCTAACGCGAGAGGCGAGATACGAGGTGCTAGCGATCCCTACCACAAAAAGCATACCAAAAAGCGCTCAAAGCGAATATGTAAAAGAGCTTTGATGGTTTTTGAGCTTTTAGAAAATGAGCTTAACGAGCTTGTGCGGGTGCTGCCAAAAAGTGGCGTGGTGCTACTAAGTGGCGATCTAGCAAGTGGCAAAACTACGCTTGTAAAGGCGATCATCAAGGCTCATGGCATAGATGAGAGCGTGACGTCGCCGACATTTTCTTTGATGCAAATTTATGGTAAAGATATCTACCACTACGATATTTACCAGATCGGATTTGACGGAATGGCTAAAAATGGCCTTTTTGAAAATTTGTTTGAAGAGGGGCTTCATCTAGTAGAGTGGGGCGATGAAAATTTAGAAAAAGCTCTAAAGAAAAACGGCGAGAGCTATACATTAGTAAAAATTTCTCCTAGCAAAAATGGCAGAAAATACGAGGTTATAAGTGCATAAACTAGAAGTAAAAGATCTAAAAAAGACGATAAAAAAAAGTGAGATCATAAAAGGTATATCTTTAGAGGTAAATAGTGGCGAAGTGGTGGGGCTTCTTGGGCCAAATGGCGCTGGAAAGACGACCACTTTTTATATGATATGCGGGCTCATCTCACCAACTAGCGGAGATGTTTTTTTAAATGACGAAAAGATCACAAACGTCCCACTTCACAAAAGAGCACACCTTGGTATTGGCTATTTACCGCAAGAATCAAGCATATTTAAAGAGCTAAGCGTAGAAGAAAATTTACTCCTTGGCGCTGAAATTTTAAATCAAAGCAAAGAAGAGATCTCTAAAAGAGTAAATGAGATGCTAAATATGCTAAACATCGAGCCTATCCGCCTAAGAAAGGGCGTTAGTCTAAGTGGCGGCGAGCGCAGACGCTGTGAGATCGCTAGAAGTCTCATCATAAAGCCAAAATTTTTGCTGCTTGATGAGCCATTTGCAGGCGTCGATCCTATCGCAGTTAGCGACATACAAAGTATCGTTAGAGACCTTAAAAAGCTAGGCATCGGCGTTTTGATAACAGATCATAACGTCCGTGAGACGCTAGCCATTTGCGACAGAGCCTACGTCATCAAAGATGGCTCGCTGCTAGCAAGTGGCAGTGCGAGCGAAGTAGCGAACAACAAGCTTGTTAGAACGCACTATCTTGGCGAAGAATTTAAACTGCTTGAGTAGATGATGCTAAGGCAAAAGCAAACTTTAGCGCCAAAGATCAAACTAAACCAAACGCTAAGAAGCTGGCTTCCTATCCTTCAAAGCGGGCTTGATGAGCTAAAAGAGACGCTTGAGCCTTTTATAAAAGAGAACCCTTTTGCCACGATCGAGCATAAAAATTTAGAAAAAAGCGAAAAAAAGCGAAATTTTTTCGAGCAGGTTAGCAAAAACTCGGTTAGCGAGAGCATCGAGGCTTTAAGCATATATAAAGAAAGCCTCTATGAAAAGCTCGTTAGGCAGATAAATCCACCACTTTTTCCCACGCAAAAGTCCCAAGATATCGCATATAAGATCATTGAGTGTTTAGATGACGAGGGATATTTTTCTTATGATGATGAAATTTTTACGGGTTTTAATGAGAGCGAAGTGGAGCGAGTAAGGGCTAGATTTGCCTATCTTGAGCCATGTGGCGTGGGCGCAAAGGATATCAAAGAGAGCTTTTTGTTTCAGCTAAGCGAGGCAGAAGCGAGTGATGAGATCATAGAGTGTGCCAAAAAGATCATCTTAAATTTTGAAAATATAGAAAAGCTTAGAAAGCTTAAATTTTACGATGACGCACTAAAAATAATAAAGAAATTTAAAAATCCTCCGGCGATTGAATATCTAGAAGAGGCTAGCCAAAAGGTGCCTGATATCTTCGTGCTAAGTACCAGTAGTGGCATTAGCGTGCAGATAAATGATGATTATTATCCTGAAATTTTGGTTGATACAGAGGGACTAGACGAGAAAGAGGCCTTTGTAAGCTCGCGCATAAAAGAGGCTAGCGAGCTCATAGACGCCCTTGAGATGAGAAAGGCGACACTTTATAAGATAGGGCTCATGATAGTTGAGTATCAGTACGACTACTTTTTGGGCGGCGATATAAAGCCTATGAAGCTAAAAGACCTAGCTGACGAGCTTGGACGCAACCCTTCAACCATCTCAAGAGCCATCGCAAATAAATATCTAAGCTCTTCAAGAGGCACGGTCGCACTTAAAAATTTCTTTGCAACTGGCTTTGACGAAGAGACTTCAAACGCTGCGATAAAGGAATTTTTACTAGAGCTTATCAAAAATGAAGATCATAAAAAGCCTCTTTCTGATCTAAAGATCCAAGAGCTCATCCAAGCTAAATTTAACATCCAAATCGTTCGCCGAACTATCACCAAATACCGCAAAATTCTAAACATCGGCAGCTCAAGCCAGCGAAAAAAGATCTATCAGATAAACGGCTAGCTACCACTCATTTATGGCAAAAAGCAAGGCCTTTCGCATCTGGGTAAAAAGCTCACTGCTAAGCTCATCGTACTCTTTAGCACGTTTTTTATGCTGCGCCCAGCCCGCTGCGTCGTCGTTCCATGAGCCCATACCACCAAAGACATCAGCCGCACTTGCCGCAGTAAAAAGGGCTAAATTTAGCTTTGGCATAAGTGGAGCGTTTAGGATATTTTGCTCTATCTTTTCTGGCTCATTTAGCGCTTTTAGCCCTTTTCTAAAACAGTCGCCAAAATTCTCACACTCTATCTCATCTGCAAATTTAGAGGTCCTTGTTAGGATATCTTTAAACTCCAAAGTGTTATCGCTAAATTTTTGAATTTCTGGCATGCCATCTAGGCTAAATTCTTTATAGACTATCTCCCAGACATCCCAGCCCTTTTTATCTTCTTTAAAACTCCAGTGCGGCACGAAGTAGCTCATCTTATCTTTATAAATGCAAAGAATCGACTTGTGGCTTACGTTTGAAAAGCCTTGCAGTGAGCGCTCATCTGAAGAGACTGCTAAATTTGTAGCAAATCTCACATCTTTTAGTCCAAGCTTTAAGACGTGCTTAAACCACTCATTTATGCTAGCTTGCTCTCTTTTTTCTGGCTCATCGCCTAAGACATAGTCAAAAACTAGGCTTTTTATAAATTTTTCGCTTTTGTAGTCTAGCTCTAAATTTGACTTTAAGGCTTGCTTTATAGAGGCTACGATAATGCAAGCGTTAAAAACTTCACCATTCATTTTTGCTCCTTTTTTGAGATATTTTATTAAAAGAAGTATAAATTTATCTCTTTAAGAATTGCAAGCGAAAACTTCAGCTTTTTATAGTAAAATAGCCAAAAATTTCAAAGAGGCAAAATGGATTTTAATGAGATTGATAAGCTGATAAACACGCTTAAGAAAAACTTGGAAGTTATCGAAAACAACGGCGTTGTCGAGCCTGAAACAAAGATCGATGCGCTCACTTTTAATAAAAATGTCGAAGAGATCAAAAAAAGACTTTATAACACAACAGACGAGGGCAGTTTTTTTAAAAATGTCTTTAATACTGAAGATTACTACGAAAATATTAGCTCATACCTCGAGCAGACAAACAAAAGCCTATACTACAAGATAGAAAAGGCTGGAGTGAGCCTAAAGACTAATCAAAACCTACAAGAGAGCCTGACAAGCATCTCAAACATCATGCAAATTTTAGTCGCCGAGTATCAGATACAAAATAAAAAAAAGAAAAAGAGTATCTTCTCAAGAAGTGGCGACACAGCGATGATAAGAGGGCTACTTGCAGAGCTTATGGAGCTACAAAATAGGATGAATAAAATTTTACATCTCGACTCTCAAATCGTCTCAAACGTCGTTTTGGAAAATTTTAAAACTATCTACACATTTTTTTATAACTGCATAAGAGTGGCTAAACAAAGAGGCGATGAGCTACTTTTGGTTGAGATCGCTGGCATCACAGATAGGATCATTGAGATGATAAGACCAGTGCTTTCAGGCAAGAGCCTAAAGACAAATGAGCTTATATATCACTATCTCATTTACGAGCTACGAGAGCTAAAAGCCTACGCCATAGGCGAGGATCTAGCTTAAAATTTTATCCACTATCTCTTTTGCTCCATTTGGCAAAAGGATATTTTTTAGAGCTTTGCTGCTTTTGCTTAGATCAAAGCTCTCGATCATTTTTATGACTTTATCTTTGTCTAAATTTTCGCCATTTTGCAGGCAAATTTCAGCTATGCCTTTATCTTTTAGAAATTTAGCGTTATAAAACTGGTGATTGCCAGCAGCATAAGGAAATGGCACAAAGATAGATGGCAGGGCGTTTGCGCAAAGCTCCCAAAGCGAGCTAGCTCCAGCTCTTGATATGGCTAGATCAGCCTCACTCATCTTCTTTTCTATCTCTTTGCTAAAGTCAAAAATTTCTAAATTTGCCTCGCTAAAGCCAAGCTCATCATATCTTTTTTTAAGCTCATCAAGGGCGTTTTTGCCGCATTGATGAATGATCTTTATACCTTTTTCTTTAAGATATGGGGCTAAATTTATAGCTAGCTCGTTTATCGCTTTTGCACCTTGTGAGCCACCTAAAAATAGTATCGTTTTTAGCTCGTCTCTAACTCTTTGGCTTTCAAAAAATTTATTTGCCACAGGGTAAGGGCAGGGCGAGAGCTCATCATAAGAGCTAAAAAAGCCCTTTGCGTATGGCTTTAAAATTTTATTTAGCTTGCCAGTTACGGCATTTTGCTCGTGGATGAAAAGTGGCGTTTTTGAGATGATGGCTGCTATGGCTGCTGGCGCTGCTGAGTAGCCTCCCACGCTGATGACTGCTTTAACGCCATTTTCTTTAAAAATTTGCCTGCATTTTAGAGCTAGGCTTATGATATTTGTTAGTGATTTTAGCTTGGCAAGACCTCTTTTGTTTACGACGCCACTGCTTGGTAAGAAGAATTTTTGTGCAAATTTATCATCATTTTCAAACCAAAATTTATCCTGACCGCTAGTTGAGCCGATAAAAATTGGCTTTATGCCTCGTCTATTTAGCTCCTCGCAAAAGCTTCTAGCGATCGCCAAATGCCCACCAGTGCCGCCACCACAAATAACTATCATAGTTTCGCCTTTTTACTAACCATCAAGACCATGCCGATGCCGATGCATATAGCAAGTACGGAGCTACCGCCATAGCTTAAAAATGGCACAGCGATGCCCTTGATCGGCGTGATCGATGTGATGCCGTAACTATTCATCAAAAACGAAAACGACAAGATAAGACCGATGCCTAGCGAGAATAGGTGATAGACCTTGTTTTCGCTCCTAGCTGAAATTCTAAATATCCTATAAAGTAGTGTGATAAAGATCGCTGTGATGCATAAAATACCAAAAACGCCGACCTCCTCAGCTATGCCAGCTAGCACAAAGTCTGTATGCACCTCGCTTAAAAAGCCAAGCTTAAATATCCCAGCTCCAAGCCCCTCGCCAAAAAACTCGCCATGTTTAATTGCATTTAGTGAGTGAGAAATTTGATAAGGCTCTGGTGCGTCTGCCACTCTAAGCACGTTTGCCACGCTATCTGGCAAGAAAGAGAGAACCATATTTTGTATCGTGCCCCACCATGACTTTATACGCAAAATTCTGTGCTCAGAGCTAACTATCGCCACCGTCATGACAAAGGCAGCGCCCAAGATACCGATACCAAAGAGCCTAACGCTAGCCCCTGCAAAAAGCGCCATCGTCACAAAAGTAAGCGCCAAAACCACAACCTGACCAAGGTCGTTTTGCATAACGGCTATAAGAAAGATAGCGATACCAAAAAGAATGATATAAGGCAAAAGTATCTTTAGCTCAGCCATCAAAGTCCTCTTGCCGTCGCTAAATTTTCTAGTAAAACTCCACGCCAAAAAATAGACAAAACCGACTTTGAAAAACTCAACAGGCGCAAGTGAGAAGCCAGGCAGTCTGATCCAGCGTCTAGCACCTCCAGAGTCAGTCACCATAGAAGCTGGCAAGGCGTGCATGAGCCCCATAGCGATACCACACGAGATAAGAAGTCCAAAGCCTATCCAAACGAGCGCTTTGTCGGGATTTAGCCTTGAGAGCCACCACATGAGAAAAATTCCTATGCAGCCGACTGCAAACTGGCGGATAAAAAAGTGAAATTCGTCGTAGTTAAAAAATAAAACTGTAAAAACTGGCAAGGATAGTGAAAAAATGATGCTTATGGCGATCAAAGTCGCGCAAAGATAGAAAATAACCTTATCAACTGCCAAATTTAGCTCCAACTTTAAAATGAGCCAAAGTATAATAAAAAACGGCTTACAAAGATATTATTTGCTATAATTGCAGGCTTTAAGGATGGGCATGAAGATAGGTATATTTGACTCGGGGCTTGGCGGACTTAGCGTCTTAAACGAAGCTTTAAGTAAGCTTAGCGAGCATGAATTTTTATATTACGCAGACGTGAAAAATGTCCCATACGGACAAAAGAGCAGGGATGAAATTTTAAAATTTAGCTTTGATGCGGTTAAATTTCTTGTCAAAAATGGCGCAGATGCTGTCGTGGTAGCGTGCAACACTGCAACAAGTGTGGCGATAAAAGAGCTTAGAGCAAATTTGAGCGTGCCGATCATCGGCATGGAACCAGCTGTAAAAAAGGCTCACGATCTAAGCCATGATGATGCTCTAAAAACGCTTGTCATCGCCACTCCAGTCACCGTAAATGGCGCGAAACTAAAAGAGCTAATTACAAATTTAAACGCAAAAGATAAAACCGAGCTACTTGCTCTGCCTCGCCTTGTAAATTTCGCTGAAAAGGCTGAGTTTAAGAGTGAAAACGTTAAGTCATATCTAAAAGAAGAGCTAGCTAAATTTGATCTAAGTAAATTTGACTTTTTGGTGCTTGGCTGCACACATTTTAACTATTTTAAAGATAGCTTAAGAGAAATTTTACCTCCAAATGTAAGCATAATAGACGGCAACGAAGGGACGATAAAGCGCCTTATAAGCGAGCTTGGACTTAAAATTTCAAATGCAAATTTAACTCCAAATGTGAAATTTTTCTACTCAGGTGACGAGGTTTGCGAGCAAAACGAGCTAGAGAAAATTTCAAGAAATTTAGCTCGCCTAGAAAAAATGAGAGCGATCAGCTAGGCTAAATTTAGCAAAATACATTAAATTTTATGTATTTTTATATGTACTATCTCTTTCTTTGCTTTACTATATAGATAGCACTTATTATCGCAACCATAGCTAAAAGAGCAATCGTTATTGTTAAAAGTGTTTGTTTGTCAGGATTTGAGCCTATAAAGTAGCCAACTCCAAGCAAAACCGCGCACCAAACCCCAGCGCCAAGCGTGGTAAATAGGCAAAATCTAAAAATGTTCATCTTAGCAAGCCCAGCTGGCAGGCTGATATATTGACGAATTCCTGGGATGAGGCGTGAGTTGAAGGTGGAAATTTCGCCGTGTTTATTAAAAAATGCCTCAAATTTATCCATTTTTTCGTGAGTGATGCCGACAAATTTGCCGTATTTTAAGATGATCTCGCGTCCAAAAAAATAGCAAAGATAGTAGTTAAAAATGGCTCCAAGCAAGCTACCAAGCGTGCCTGATATAAAGGCAAACACTAGACTCATCTCGCCTTTGTGAGCTAGATATCCAGCTGGTATCATCGCCACTTCGCTTGGAAATGGGAAAAACGAGCTCTCTAAAAACATCATCACAAATATGCCAGCATAGCCCCAGCTACTCACGCTTGAGACTATAAAATCAATAATGTCATGTAGCATTTTTACTCCGAAATTTATCTTAAGTGAAGCATTGTAGCAAAGCTTTATATACTAATAGTAACTAACAAAAGCGATAAATTTTAAAAAAGATAGTTAAAACGAAAAGATATAAGGTTTAAAATTTAAAGGTAAAAGTAGGGCGAAAGCTCGCCCCGTTTTTAAAATGCAGGTATGACCTCGCCTTTGTAGCGAGTGATGATGAAATTTTTAGTATCAGGGCTAAGTACCGCATCGACTAAAGCTTTAATCTTAGGATTGTTCTCGTTGCCAGCTCTTGTGACGATGATGTTGGCATAAGGACTGTTGGCATCTTCAAGTAAAAGTGCGTCTTTTGCCACGCTCATGCCAAGATCAAGGACGAAATTTGTGCTAATGGCAGCGATATCGACATCATCAAGCGTTCTTGGGATCTGAGCGCCTTCTAGCTCGACAAACTGCAAATTCTTAGGATTTTTAGTTATGTCATTTACAGTTGCAACTTTTACGTTTTTATCGATCTCGATAAGACCAGCTTTTTCTAAAATTCTAAGCGCTCTATTGCCATTTGACGGATCGTAAGCGATCGCTACTTTTGCGCCATCTTTTAGATCTTTTATGTTTTTTATCTTTTTAGAGTAAAAGCCAAGTGGCTCTACGTGCACGCTTGCAACGCTTACAAGATGCAGGCCTCTAGCCTTGTTTTGCTCCTCAAGATATGGCAAATGCTGAAAGAAATTTGCGTCTAAGCTGCCATCTTCTGTGGCGACATTTGGTATCGAATAGTCTGAAATTTCAGAGATAACAAGATCATAGCCCTTATCTTTTAGCTTTGGTTTTACAAATTCTAAAATTTCAGCGTGTGGCACTGGTGAGACACCAACAATGATAGTGTGGTCCTTGTCGGCTGCGTGAAGGCTTAGAGCAACTAAAGATGCGGTTAAAAGTTTGATAAATTTCATTGTTTTTCCTTTTTTTGTTTTGGTAAAGCGACGCTAAAAAGGTAAAAGCTTTTACGTCGCTTTTTTATAAATTTGATTAAAACGCTGGGATGATAGCGCCGTTATATTTTGTCTCGATAAATTTCTTAACTTCTGGTGAGTTGATCGCTTTATCAAGCGCTTTAGTTTTAGGGCTGTTCTCGTTGCCAGCTTTAACAACTACGTAGTTTACGTATGGGCTATCTTTGCTCTCGATCACAAGCGCGTCTTTTGTTGGATTGAGATTTGCATTTAGCGCGTAGTTTGTGTTGATAACTGCGATAGTAACGTCATCAAGCGTTCTTGGCACTTGAGCAGTCTCGATCTCTTCAAATTTAAGTTTTTTAGGGTTATCGACTATATCAAGTGGAGTTTTTAGTGGGTTGTTGTTTAGCTTGATAAGACCAGCGCTGGCTATGATGTCGAGTGCGCGGCTCTCGTTTGTTGGGTCATTTGGGATAGAGACAACCGCGCCATCTTTTAGCTCTTTTATGTCTTTGATCTTTTTAGAATAAACTCCCATTGGCTCGAGGTGCACGCCAACTGTTTTTACAAGGTGAGTGCCTTTGTTTTTGTTAAATTCTTCAAGATATGGGATGTGCTGAAAGAAGTTTGCGTCAAGGTCGCCGTCCTCTGTCGCAAGGTTTGGCGTGGTGTAGTCGTTAAATTCTTTGATCTCAAGTGTGTAGCCATCTTTTGCCAAAATAGGCTTTACAACCTCTAAAATTTCAGCATGTGGGATAGGTGTAGCACCGACGATTATTGTTTTTGACTTGTCAGCAGCATTTGCGCTAACGCTAAGGCCTAGGGCAACTAAAGAGGTAAGAAGTAGTTTTTTCATTTATTATCCTTTTTTAAAATTTGCCAAGCACCAAAAAAGGATAAATTTAAGCTAGAAGGTTAAATCTCTTTTTAAGCGCTTAAGCTATTTCTAAGCACTTAAAAAGAAATTCTGTGCTTAGAGATTAGTCTTTCGACGACGCGTTTTTTATTGGGCGGCACATCTGGCACATATCTGATTTCATCTTTTGTCCTTTCAGCTAAAATTAATTTGGCAATTTTAAGGAAAAAAGCTTAAAATCAGATAAAAAATGTGACCTTATTTTTTTGAAATTTTATAGAGATAGTTGCCTAAAACTTGAAAAATTTGAACCATAATGATAAGAATAACCACGGTATAGAGCATGATATCTGGGCGAAATCTTTGGTATCCGTAGTTTATAGCAACAGATCCTAGTCCGCCACCGCCAACTGCGCCAGCCATCGCTGAAAAGCCGATATTTACGATAAGCGTTAGCGTAAATGCCGAGATGATACCAGGAAGTGCTTCTACAAACATCACGCGAAAGATGATCTGAAATTTCGAGCTACCAAAGCTTTGAGCAGCTTCGATGATGCCTTTATCAACCTCTTTTAGGGCATTTTCAATGAGCCTTGCCACAAACGGAGCCGCGCCAATAGTTAGCGGAACGATCGCAGCTGTGGTGCCGATACTTGTGCCTACGATCATTTTTGTGACCGGAAAGAGCACGATGATCAAAATGATAAACGGAAAGCTTCTAAGTACGTTTATAACGATATCAAGTACAAAATAAAGCTGCTTGTTTGGCTTTAGTCCGTCTTTGTCTGAAAGGATGAGCAAAACCGCAGGTATGAGGCCTATGGCAAAGGCGAGCAGGGTAGAGACTATGCTCATATATAGCGTCTCGCCGATAGCTGGCAAAAGTATCCTAGAAAAAACATCTGGAAATTTAGAAAAATCGATACCAAACATCAAGCAACCTCCCACAAAACGCCACTTTGCTTGATATAGTTAAGCACGTTTTCTTTATCTTTTTCATCTATATTTATGACAAGCGAGCCAAGGACGTTGTCGTTTAGCTTTTCAAGCTTGCCCCAGACTATGTTAAAGTCGATATTTAGGCTTCTTGCCATGTGCGTGATTACGCTGTTTTGAGCCACTTCTTTTGGGAAAAATAGCCTGATATTTGTGCCAGTGCTTGGTAAAATTTCAACTTCACCCAAAAACTCTTTCATCTTCTCATCTGGCTTTAAAAATAGCTCTTCGATGCTTCCAGAGCCTATGATCTTGCCACCCTCTAGCAGTATCGCGCGTTTTGCGATAGATTTTACCACCTCCATCTCGTGCGTGACGATGACGACGCTGATATCTAGCTCTTTGTTTATCTTTTCAAGCAGCTCTAAAATTTGATTTGTCGTGTTTGGATCAAGAGCCGAAGTCGCCTCGTCGCTTAGTAAAATTTTAGGATTTAAAGCAAGCGCTCTAGCGATCGCCACACGCTGTTTTTGACCGCCGCTTAGCTCGCTTGGATAGCTCTTTGCCTTGTTTTCAAGACCAACTAAATTTAAAAGCTCTCTCACTCTTTTTTCGGTCTCATAGCTTTTATATCCCCAAAATTTAAGTGGAGTAGCGACGTTTTCAAAGACATTTTTTCTAGCCATCAAGGCAAAATGCTGAAATATCATCCCAACATCTCGCCTTAAATGTCTCTGCTGCGTCTCGTCTAAATTTTTTATCTCTTGATCAAAGACTTTTAGGCTGCCACCTTGATAGCTCTCAAGCCCGTTTATGCACCTTAAAAGCGTTGATTTGCCAGCACCACTGTGTCCCACGATAGCAAAAATTTCGCCCTTTGCAACCTCTAAATTTACATCAAAAAGGATCTGCGTGCCGCCATAAAATTTGGTTAAATTTTCTATTTTTATCACTAAATTTTCCTTATTTTTAACTGCCTAAATTTATAAAATTTCTCGCCTTAGCTCATCAGCGCTCTTTGGCGAAAGAAGTGCTGGGGCTATATCAAATACACTAAATGCGCCACTCTCACCACTTTGTGCCAAGCGATATGCTGCTCTGGCATAGGCTACTAGCACGCTTGCTGTAAATTCTGGATTTGAGTCAAGTTTTAGCGAAAACTCGATCAAGTGTTTGTTCTCGCCATGCTCTCCGCTCACTCCGCTTCGTAGCACAAATCCCCCATGTGGGATACTGCCATGCTCTTTTTTAAGCGTCTCAAGGTCGATAAAATGCACGCTCGTGTCGTAGTCGGCAAAGTAGTTTGGCATCGTTTTTATCTCATGCTCTATACGTACCTTATCAGCGCCGTCCTGCGCCACTACGTAGCAATCACGCAGGTGTTTTTCCCTTGTGGTTAAATTTGGATTTTCCCCAGCGCGAACTCGCTCCAAGGCGCTATCTATGGGCACTGTGTATTGACGAGCGTCTACTACGCCTTTTATCCTGCGTATGGCGTCTGAGTGGCCTTGGCTAACGCCTTTGCCCCAAAATGTGTAACTGCTGCCATTTTCAAGCACGCTCTCGCCAAATAATCTATTTAGCGAAAATAGCCCCGGGTCCCAGCCAACAGCGATGACACCTACATTGCCACCTTTTTTAGCAGCAGCATCCACTGCAGCAAAGTGCTCTGGGATTTTTGCGTGTGTGTCAAAGCTATCGACGACATTAAACTCTTTTGCAAATTCTGGCGTTTGCGTTGGAAGGTCAGTTGCGCTACCGCCACAAAGGACTAAAACGTCAAATTTGCCCTTGTGCGATAAAATTTCATCCACGCTAAAAACTGGCGCACCACACGTTTTTACTTCGCTTGGATCTCTTCGGCTAAAAACCGCCGTAATCTCTAAATCCTTGCTATTTCGCGCCGCAAGCTCGACGCCGCGACCTAAATTTCCATATCCTAAAACTGCTATTTTTATTTTTTCACTCATTTTTGATCCTTTAAATTCTTAAATTTACATGCAAGATAGTGCAGGGCGATAAATTTCATTTTAGTTAGACAATACATTAGCACCCAAGGTAGCGTGACAACAACAAACTGCCAAAGAAACGCCACCCTTCAACTTTTGCCGCAAAACCTACTCGCCAAGAGCCTCAAGCTCTTCGCATACTTTTTTAAATTTAGCCTCAGCGTTCTGCAAAGCCTCTTTGTTTGTCTCTATCACATCTTTTGGCGCATTTGCCACGAAATTTTGGTTATTTAGCATGCCTGAGAGTTTGGCTATCTCTTTTTCAAGCTTTGTCTTTTGAGACCTTAGCCTTGTGATGATACCACTCATATCAAGCCCTTCAAGCGGGACAAATGCCTCTAAATTTTCACTTACATCTCTTATTGAGTTTTCTATTTTTTCATCTACAAAGCCGATCTCTTCGCATTTTGCAAGCAGTTTGATATACTCTTTTACCTCGTCAAGGTCTATTTTTTCATTAAATTTAACAAAGGCTTTTGCTATCTTTGAGTTGCCAAGATCGATAGTAGCTTTTGCACGGCGAATAGCCACGATCGCCTCGATAACTAGCTCAAATTTCTTCTCAACCTCTAAATTTCGCTCTTTTACCTCTGGATAGCTCATTACCATTATTGATTTTGCATTTTCAAGTTGTGTGCCGCTAAGCTCTTGAAATAGATACTCTGAGAGAAACGGCATGAAAGGATTTAGCAGTTTCATCGCCTCTTTAAATATACTTCCAAGCTCTTTTACACTCGCTTTATCAGCCTTGCTTAGCTCAATGCCCCAGTCGCAAAACTCATCCCAAAGGAATTTATAAAGTGTGTTTGCCGCGTCATTAAAGCGGTAGGCGTCGATGTTTTCGCGCACCTCTCTAACGCACTCGTTAAAGCGGCTATTCATATAAATTCCAAGCTTTGTTTCAAGCTTGATATCCTCTAAATTTGGGAATTTACTTTCATTTAGCATTAGGTATTTGCTCGCGTTATAAAGCTTGTTGGTAAAATTTCTTACCTGCTTCATCTTGGCGTCACTTAGCTTGATGTCGCGTCCTTGAACGGCTAAAAGTGTCAGCGTAAAGCGCAAGATATCGGCGCTATACTCATTTATGCTATCAAGTGGGTCGATGACGTTGCCAAGGCTTTTACTCATTTTTCTGCCAAACTCATCTTTTACAAGCGCGTGTAGGTAGATGTCGTCAAATGGCAGCTTGCCAAGGGCATTTTCACCCTGAAACATCATCCTAGCAACCCAGAAGAATAATATATCAAAGCCAGTGATGAGAAGGTTGTTTGGATAAAACTCAGCCAAGTCGCCTTCAAACCATTTTTCATTTTTTAGCTCATTTTCATTGCCCCAGCCAAGCGTGCTAAATGGCCATAGACCAGAGCTAAACCACGTATCTAGCACGTCTGGGTCTTGGTGGATGTTTTTGCTTTTGCACTTTTTGCATTCGCACGGCTCATCCTCGTCAGCCCACATATGACCGCAATCATCGCAGTAAAATACTGGAATTTGATGTCCCCACCAAAGCTGGCGTGAGATACACCAATCTCTTAGCTCTCTCATCCACGCATTAAAGCTGTTTATCCAGTGCGGTGGGTAAAATTTGGCAAGGCCATCTGAGACTTTTTGTATCGCTTCGTCCGCGATCTCTTTTTTGACAAACCACTGCTTTGAGATGTATGGCTCGACGACGTTTTTGCAGCGGTAGCAGTATCCTACTTGGTTTTCGTAGTCTTCTATCTTTTCAACATTGCCAAGTTTTTCAAGCTCGGCTACTACGATATCTCTAGCCTCAAGCCTCTCAAGACCTGCAAATTTATCGCACTTGTCGTTTAAAATACCCTTTTCATCAAATACAGTGATAAACTCAAGGTTGTGTTTTTTGCCTACCTCGTAGTCGTTTTGATCGTGCGCAGGCGTGACCTTAACAAGGCCTGTTCCAAACTCCATATCAACGTGCTCGTCTGCGATGATCTCGATCTCTCTATTTATGATAGGTAGCACCACTTTTTTGCCGATTAATTTTTTATAGCGCTCGTCGTTTGGATTTACCATTACGGCCGTATCGCCGAAATATGTTTCAGGACGGGTTGTAGCCACAACAACAAATTCGCTTGGCTTGTCTGCGAAGTAGTATCTCAAATGATAAAGCTTGCCTTTATTTTCTTTGTGCTCAACCTCGATGTCAGAGAGTGCGCCATCGTGCGTACACCAATTTATCATGTAGTTTTTCTGGACTATTAGCCCTTTGTCGTATAAATTTACAAAGGCTTTTTTTACAGCTTTTCTTAAGCCCTCATCCATAGTAAATCTCTGGCGTGACCAAGCCGGAGTGATGCCAAGTTTTCGCATCTGATGAACTATCATGCCGCCGCTTTTTTCTTTCCACTCCCACACTTTTTCTACAAATTTCTCACGTCCAAGCTCTTCTTTTTTGATCCCTTGAGCCAAAAGCTGCTTTTCAACGACGTTTTGAGTGGCGATACCAGCGTGGTCGAGGCCTGGCTGCCAAAGTGTCTTGTAGCCGTCCATTCTTTTATAGCGAGTCATGATATCTTGAAGTGTGAAGGTTAGGGCGTGTCCGATGTGAAGCGAGCCAGTCACGTTTGGAGGTGGCATCATAATGCAAAATTTACGTCCATCTTTTTGGATATCTTTGTTTGCGTCTATCTCGAAATATCCGCGTTCTTCCCAAATTTTATAAAATTTATCTTCTATCTCTTTTGCATTGTAAAATTCTGCCACTTTTGTATCCTCTTTCGTTTAAAAAATGCTTAATGTTATCTAAAATTTGTTTAAAAAAATCTTTGCAAAAGTGGGGAAATATGGGCTTGGGGCGGTTAAACGCCCCGAAGTTTAGATGACTATTTGACGTTAAAGCTTCTCACGGCTAGGTCGTAGTCATTTTGTCTTTCGTTGTACATATTTTCAGTTGTGACTGCACCAAGTGAGCATTTACCACCAAGTCTTACGCGATAAGGTGTGTAAAGCACGGCGTCTTTTTCGTCGCCACTTAGCGTGTAAAAGCTTAACACGCGGTCATCTTTTATGCTTTTATACTCAACTTGCAAGCTGTTTTTTAAGCTCTTGCTAAAGTTGCTTAAATTTTCATTTATCGGCTCAAAGCAACTACTTACGATCTCGTTTATAACGCCATTTTTAACCATTGTTTTTGAGTTTATCACCACTTTTGAATAGATGACGTCATTTACTTTTAGGCTGTCAAGACCCAGCTCTTTGCCTTTTTCATCGACAAAAACGCGGTAGATATCAAGCTCTTTTGGCTCGATCTTATGCTTAATATCAAGCGGCAAGTAAGCGTAGCTTAAGATAGTCGCATAAAGCTTATTTGAGCCTAGTGGAGTGATGCTAAATTCGCCATTTTTTGTAGTAAATGACGTGCTTAAAAGACCATCAAATTCTTTACTTTCGCCGTTATAGCTAAGCTTAAATTTGTTATTTTTCTCGCCGCTATCTTTGCCAAAGTAGGCATTTAGTGCTCTTAGCGTAAATGCACGCTCTTGCGTTGAGCTTAGCTCATTTAAATTTACTATCAAGAAATTTGCAAGGTCGTCTGAGTAGTCGTTTTTCTCAAAGTATTTTGCGTGCAAGTATAAGATAAAGGCGTTATCTCTTACTTTTGAGCTAAAATCAGATGCATTTTCCTCGCTTGTTTTAACATTTTTGATATCTTTTAGCGCAACCTTTGACTCGTCATTTAGGCCGTTTAGCTTTAGAGCTGCTGCCATTAGGTATTTACTTAGTGCTGTTTTATTGTAGGCTTTATCGTCGTAAATTTTATTTAAGATTGACCTATCAGCCATATTTGCACGTGAGCTTACATAAAGGGCGTAAAGTGCCTCAAGATCGTTGTTTGCGTATTTTAAGAGAGAGTTTAGCGCATTTTGTTTGACGCCTTTGCTTACCTCATATCCAGCCTCGCTAAGATCAAGTAGAACATCAGTTGCAAAGATGCTTGCAAATGCATTTGTCTCGCCTAGATCGCTCCAGTAGCCAAAGCTACCATCTGGTTTTTGCATCTTAACTAGCTCATCTATGCCGCTAACGATAAATCTCTTTTGATCCCCTTTTTCAAGCTCATTTTTTGGTTTTAAATTTAAAAGCGCAAGCAGTCTTGAGCTCCTTTGCTCTGCGCATCCGTAAGGATACTCTACTAAATTCTTTGAAGCTGCTAAAAGCACGCTTGAGACCGAGCTTGACGCATCAACACTCACATCGTGATAGCCTTTTGGGAGTGAAATTTTACTCTCTTTGTCAAAGACGCTGCTCTTTGCGTAGGTGCTGATCGTATAAGGGCTAACGACGTCAAGTAAATTTTGAAGCGTTTTTGAGCTATTTTTGTCGCTTATTGTTATATTGTATTCGCCAGCACCTGTTTCAAGGGCTGAAATTTTAAGCACAAACGCCTTGTTTTCAAGCGGCTTTAGGTTGGCTTTTTCTTGCGTTTTGATGTTTAAATTTTTGCTTGTTACGATGTTTATAGTAAGGTTTTTGTCCGTATTTGTTGTATTTATAAGCCTTAAATTTGCGCTTAATTCATCGCCTTTTAAAAGATAAACTAAAGCGCTTGGCTTAATAATCACATCATCTTTTACTTTTATCTCGCTATTTACGGCGTTCATTTCAGTTGCGTCATTTGCCACAGCATCTACTCTAATGGCGCCGTTAAAGCCATTTGGTGTTTTAAATTCGTATGAAATTTCGCCTTTGTCGTCCGCTTGAAGGCTCACTAAATTTGCATAAGTTTTTACATTTTTGCTATCAACTGGGCTTGCATGCTTTGCCATTTTCGCCGCCACAGCCATCGCCGCCATGTCACCACCAAAGCTTAGCGTTTTGCCCTCGACCTTGTAGTTTGTGAGCATATTATAAATGTCGTAGTCAAAGACGCCATCAGGTAAAATTTTGTCAAAAAACTTAAGCGGATCGGCTGGCTTTTGCGATGTGATATCAAGCACGCCAACATCTGTAATAAATAAATTTACATAAGCTTTTGGCTTTGTTTTTAGTGAAATTTTGATATTTTCATCGCTCTTTGCACTTTTTGGCGCTTCTAAGCTAAGCTCTATCTTTCTTGAAGATTTATCGCCGTTTGCATAGACCTTGCCGTAGGTTCTAAACGGAGTTAGCCCAGCGTCAGTCATGCGGTAGATATTTGCACTCACATAAAGACCACTAAAGTCAAAGTCAAGTTTAAATTTAACGTTTGCTGAGTTGTTTTTGATCTTGACGACCTTATAGGCTTTGACACCTGCATCTTCAAGCGTGACAAGTGCGATGCCTTCTTTTATGGCTGAGCTTATGTCTGCGCTTAGCTCGTCGCCTTTTTTATAGACGCTTTTGTTTAGTTTTATCTGAGACTTGCTAAGCTCTTTTGTAGGGGCTAGGGTTGAGTAGTTGTAGCCGCTCACGTCCATATCAAGGCTCGTGCTCGCACCACTTACTAAATTTGTAGCAGTGATGACGTATGAGCCACTTTGCGTAAATTTATAGCTAAACTCGCCACTATTTTTATAAAAGCTATCCACATCTTCAAGTGTTTGGATCCATTTTATATAGCCGTTTGCGTCCCTTTGATACTGCCATGAGACACGTTTTATATCAAATTTTAAATTTGACTTCACTGCCTTTTGGCTTGGCATATCAACAACGACTGTTCTTATCTTTACATCTTCGTTTGGATCAGCAAATGCCGTGCTAGCAGCGATGCCAACCATATCTTTGTAAGGATAGAGCGTAAAGCTTTTTGCGTCACTTACGTTTTTGCCATCGTCATTTACGTTGAAATTTATGACACCTTTTATTATTGAAGGTGCGTTTTTGGTGTTAAAGCTAAGATCTATCATCTGGCTTGATTTGCCATCTTTTGAAAGAGTTAGGTCATTTTCTATGCTTGGATAGGCAGCTGCTTTTAGGGTGTCGTTTTTAAATTTATACTCTTTAAATTCGCTATTTTTATACTCATCATCAAAGAAGCTAACCTGCATACTGCCAGCTAAGTCGCTAGCTGCTCCGCCAAAGAGATAGCTACTTGTTAAATTTACCTTTACTAGCTCGTTTGCAAAGAATTTATCAGCGTCTATGGCTATGTCATTTTTTATCTTGTTTGGCACGAAGCTCTCGACGTAAAATGGCACGCTTGCTATCACTTTGCTAGCGTAGATTATCTGCATGTTAAATCTACCGCTTAGATCGCTTAAAATTTCTTTTTCAAAATTTATCATGCCAACATCATTTGTATTTTGCGTGATCTGAGCACTACTTTTGCCTTGCGGATCGATAAATTTGATCTTAACTGGCATATTTTTAAGCGGATTAAAGTCCCTATCTCTTAGATAAATAGCACCTTTTAAGCTCTCGTTTGGTCTTATGATATTTGAGGCAAAATGCGTGTAAGCATCGATGCTCTCGCTTGGATTTTGACTGATAAGCTTTGCCTCATTTAGAGCTTCGCCATCTTTTATGATGAGGAAATTTTGCTCTTTGCTAAGTGAGACGACGACTGATGAGATCTCTTTGTAGATATCTTTTTTGTTAAATTTAAAGACGCCAACGTCATTTGTCGCGCCAACTGCGATCTCTTCGTTTCTTTTGCCATAAATTTTTACATTTGCGTTTGGCAGCATTGTGTTTTCGCCAAGGCGGTTTGCAAAGACGAAAATTTCATCCTTGCCAAGCTTTGCATTTATGGCGATGTCGCTTAGATAGACGACCTTTGCGACGCTCTTATCTTTGCCGTAGTTTAAGCTTATCTTATAAACTCCGTCTCCTGCTCCTGTAAAGTCAAGCTTGATCTTATTTAGTGAAATTTCGTTTAATGCACCTTCTAGCTTGTAGCTTTTGCTTGCTACTTTTGAGCTAAAATTGCTTAAATCTTCACTATTGTCGTTGAAATTTAAAAAGTATCTAAAATTTTGATCGCTTAACTTTTCAACGCTCACATTTAGCTCAGGTAAATTTGCACTTCTAATGCCGATCTCTCCAACACTTGAGATATAAGGCTCTTCATTTGTGAAATTTGCAAATGGAGTGAAGTTGCTAGCGACCACCTCATAGGTTTTAGCCTCCTTTACGACATTTCTATCGTCTCCAAAGCCTGGCTTTATCGTGATCTCGTAGCTATTTTGCGGTTTAAACTCATCGCTTGTGATATCAATGTAATAATCATACCCCTCAAGCTCAGAATTTGGCGCGCCATTTTCATCGTCACTTTTATATGCCACGTCGCTTATGCTAAAGCTTTTTACGCCTTTTATCTTTATAAATTTCTTTAGATTATTATCATCGCTTAGCCACTCTTTTAGATAAATTCTAAATGCTAAGATGCCGTTATCAAGGCTTGTTGGATAGATTTTAGCTATCTCAAAGCTTTTAGCTTCGGCATTTATATTTACGCTCTCATCGCTTGCTTGCTCACTAAATTTCACCACGCCATCGCCTGCTAGTTTAGCGCCAAATTTACTCTCAAAATTTTCTCCAAACTCAAAAATAGGCTCGCTTATATTTTTATCAAGATCAAGCTCAAAGCTGTTTTGAGAGAGCTGCAAGGCGTTAAAGCTTGCGCTTTTTACGGCTATTTTTTTCACAAGCTCTTCGCTAACTTCGTCATTAAATTTAAGGATAAATTTGCTATCAGTGAGCTTTTCTATCTTCTCAAGCGCAAATTCTTTCGTCTCAAAGCTAGCGCTGCTGCCATTTTCTAACTTACAGATGTATTCAGCACCTGCGTGCATATCTTTTGTAAAAAGCGTAAAGCTTTGAGCGTTAAATTTCACCGTGCCACTTAGTGCTGGCTCGCACGAGATAAGCTTTTTCTCGCTTAGCGTGCCTATGAGATTTTTGCTAACATCATCTTCTAGCCCAAATTCCACGCTTAAAGGCGACTTCACCTCGACATTGCCATTTAGACTTAAAGCATATAAATTTACTGCTCCTAAAAGTGCTAGAAGTAGCGCTTTTTGCTGCATTTTATCTCCTTAGTTTTATTGTTATTTCACTTTGATTTGAGTTTTGATCAAGGCACTTTAAAGTGTGCTCGCCAAGAGTTAAATCTAGCCTTTTTTCACTTGCATTTTCTATCTTAGAAAAGTTCAAATCATCCACTTTTAGGTAAATTTCATCACCTAAAAACGCGTAGCATTTTAGCATAATTTGTGTTACATTTTCATCTGTCACGATCTCTTCGCCGTCATACGGATAGGCAAAGACTGGCTTTTTGTCTTTAAAAACTTCAGCGCAAGGACTATTTTTGACCTCGTCTTTGTCTAAAAAGCCATTTTTTATCAAAAACTCAAGCTCTTCTCCTCTTAAACTCTCGCACTTATCTTGCAGTTTAACTCCAACTATCCTATCATCAAGTGCCGTTTTTTTGCATGTTTCATAACTAAAAGCATCAAGGCAGGTTGGCACTTTTTCGATGCCCTCTGGCTCGCTCATAAACTCTAAATTTTGCCTTTGCGCCGTGATCTTAAACATATCAAAAACGATCTTTGAAACGTCATTTAGCCCAGTTAGCTTGTCAGTTTTTTCGGCGTTAAAGTTGCCCACCCAGACGGCTATCGTGTAGTCTTCATCGACACCTATGGCGTAAAGGTCGCGTGAGTTTGCGCTAGTGCCAGTTTTAAAGGCGATCTTTGGCGTGTTTTGCGCGTATTGCCAAGCATTTTTTAGATATGACCTTGAGGCCTCGCTCATCATTTTAGCGGTTAGATAGGCGCTTTGAGGCGAGATGAGGGTTATGTTTTTGTCTTCATTTTTGTAGTTTTTGCCAGCAAACTCAAGCGGCCTATAAACGCCATTATTTGCGTATATCGTATAAAGATGCGCAAGATCAAGCAGGCTCATCTCAGCACTACCTAAAACTATCGAAGAGCCGTAAAATTCCTTGTTTTCATCAACTAAATTTACCTTTTCAAGCAGCTCATAAAGCGAGTTGTCTTTTAGTTTTAAGTCTAAATTTATAACTGGGATATTTAGGCTAAAATTTAGAGCGTCTTTTGCGCTCACAAGCCCCAAAAAGTCGTTACTAAAGTTCTTTGGCACATATTCATTCAGATAAATTTGCGTATCTATTAACTGCGAGTTTGGCGTGATAAGCCCGCTATCAAGGGCTAGCGAGTAGATAAAAGGTTTTAGCGTGCTGCCGGTGTTTCGCTTCATATTTAGGGCTGAGTTTTTGCCGTCGCGTGCGCGCTCATCGTGAGAGCCGATAAAGGCAACAACGCTCATTTTTTTATTGTCGATGACTACCGCTGCTGCGTTATTTGCGTTTTTAGCCTTTAGCGAAAACATCGCATCTTTTAAAATTTTAAGCATATCTTTTTGTAAATTTAGATCCAAGCTCGCCTTTGAAATTTGGTTTTTAAAAGCGACATTTGCGTAGTCGCTAGCATTTACGACGGCTCTTATCCTTACATTTTTAAATGGCTCAGCTTGCGCTCTTTTAAACGCACTTAGATCGATTAAATTTGCCTTGTAAAGCATCTTTATAACCCTGTTTTTTAGCGCATTTATATTTGAAACGCGGTCAAGTCTATTTTTATTTGGATTTTTAGGGATCGTGCTTAAAAGTGCGGCCTGAGCGTAGCTAAGCTCATTTAGCTCCTTGCCAAAGTAAAAAAAGCTTGCCGCCTTTGCACCCTCGATATTGCCGCCATACGGGGCTAAATTTAGGTATAAATTTAAAATTTCATCCTTGCTAAAGTGAAGCTCGAGCTGAAATGCTCTAAAAATTTCTTTTATCTTATTTTTATAGCTCCTATCACTTGGCTCAAGCATTCTTGCCACTTGCATCGTGATAGTGCTAGCGCCTATGCGGTTGTCGCTTCTTAGGTTGTGAAAAAATGCCCTAAAAATGGAGGCAAAATTTACGCCAAAATGGTAGTAAAAGTATCTATCTTCAAAGAGAATGACGCATTGTTTTAGCGAGTTTGGGAAGCTTTGCTCGTGAAATCTCCAAATTCCATCGCTACTAAGCTTCATATTTATGATCTCGCCATTTTTATCAAGTAAAATTTTGGCTTCGTCTTTTTTAAGTGCATCTAAATTTAGTGGATAAATTTGATCCAGTATCAAAAAAATAGCGACTATTAAAGCCAAAAATAGGGCAAGGAATTTTAGAAATTTAAACTTTTTCATCCGCGTGATTATAGCTGTTAAAGTTTAAGTAGCTATAATTAGACCTTTTTAAAAAAGAGGAAGACATGCCCTTATCTAGGTTAAACAAAGAACAATACACCGCCGCAACTGCGCCATTTGGACACAATCTCATCATCGCTTCAGCTGGCACTGGCAAGACTAGCACCATAGTCGCTCGCATCGCACATCTTTTAAATTTAGGCGTAAAGCCTGAGAAAATTTTGCTTCTAACTTTCACCAACAAAGCAGCCAGCGAGATGATAGAGCGCTTAAATAGGTATTTTGACAAACAAATCACCTCCAAAATCACCGCAGGCACCTTTCACTCGGTCTCATTTTCGCTTTTAAAAAGCCTTGATAAAGGCGTCACGCTAAAGCAGCCAAGCGAGCTAAAGACGCTTTTAAAAAGTCTTGTTGAGAGGCGTAAATTTTACCATTTAAGCGACGTCAAGCCTTATGGCGGAGCCTATTTATACGATCTTTACTCGCTCTTTCAAAACAGCGAGCAAGGCACAACATTTGGCAAATGGATAAGTGAGAAGAGCGAAGAGCAGGGCGTTTATGCTGAAATTTATGAAGATGTTTTAGAGGAGTTTGAGGCTGAAAAGGCTAAATTTTCTTATGCTGACTTTAACGATCTTCTCATAAAAATGCGTGATGAGTTAAAAAATGGGGCAAATTTAGCTTATGATGAAATTTTGATCGACGAGTATCAAGATACAAACACCCTTCAAGGCAGCCTAATAGACGCATTTAAGACAAAGAGCCTCTTTTGCGTGGGCGATTTTGACCAGAGCATCTATGCATTTAACGGCGCAAATATCGAGATCATTGGCTCATTTAAAGATCGCTTCCCAAACGCAAATATCTACGCTTTAAATGTAAATTACCGCTCAAGCTCAAGCATACTTGCCCTTGCAAACAAGGTCATAAACAACAACCCAAGGCTTTATGAAAAGCACCTCACAGTTAGCCGCGAGGGAAATTTCAAGCCTCCAAGGCTGCTTGTCTATAACGAGCTTTTTGATCAGTATCAAAATATCGCTGATATCATCTCATTTTCGCCATTTAATAGAGAAAATATCGCCATAATTTTTAGAAATAACTCATCAGCTGACGGCATCGAGGTCGCGCTAAAAGAGCGAGGCATCGGCTCAAAGCGAAAGGGCGGGGTGAGCTTCTTTGAGAGCCGCGAGATCAAAGCGCTCATCGACATCATGGGAATTTATGTCAATCCAAAAGATATAATGGCATTTATCCACATCTGCGAATACGCAAAGGGCGTTGGCAGCGCAGTTAGCAAAGAAATTTTTGACGCACTGCTTAAGCTTGGGCATGGAAATTTGATAAAAGGGATAGTTGAGCCAGATGAGAGTGTAAATATCTCATCAAACAAAAGGCGAAACTACCAGCTAGGACTTTTTGACGACCTTGACGAATTTGCCGAGGTTTCAAGGTTTTCTAAGCTTGGCTTTAGCGATAAATTTCTAGGCCACCCTGTGCTAAAACTACAAAAGCTAAGCGAGAGTGGGGCGCAGTTTTTATATGAAATTTACAACTTTTTAAGAGGCATGAGAAATATCTCAAAGCCAGCCACGATGATAAATGAGATAAAAACTAGCAAAATTTACTCGTTAATCGTCGAAAACATCAGCACAAAAAGGGCAACTCTAAAAAATGGCAACGTCGATCTGGCGCTCAAAGAAGAGGTCAAAGAGCGCATAATGGCAAAGAGCGTGGTGCTAAGCGAGCTAGCTAAAAAATATCAAGATATCAGTAAATTTTATAATTTCTTAGCCCTTGGAAGCAACGAGATGAGCGAAGGGCAGGGCGTTAGCTTGCTTAGCGTGCATGCGAGCAAGGGGCTTGAATTTGACCAAGTTTTCATCGTCGATCTCGCGCAAAACCGCTTTCCAAATTTAAAGCTAATGAGCATGGGCGGCAGCCTAGAAGAAGAGAGGCGCCTCTTTTACGTAGCAGTAACAAGGGCTAAAGACGAGCTATATCTTAGCTATGCAAAATACGACAAGATAAAGAAGGTGACCTACCAACCAAGTAGGTTTTTGATAGAGGCTGGCATGGCAAAAGAGGAAGCTTAGAGAGTATTTACTCTTGTGAAGTAGAATTTACCAATTTTTTACAAAGAGAAGCGATGAAAAAAACTAAAATTTTAATAATTCTGCTTATTTTAGGCGTCGGTGGATACTTCGTCTATGATAAATTTTTCAATATAAAAGATGAAAAGGTGGAGTTTATCACTAAAAAGGCAAAGAAGGGCTCATTTAGCAAAAAGGTCGATGCGACTGGAGAAATTTTCGCCACCGAGCTAATCGACGTGGGAGCTCAGGTTAGCGGTCAGATAAAAAAGCTATATGTTAAGCTTGGAGATCAGGTAAAAAAGGGCGATATGATCGCAAGTATCGATAGCTCGACCCAGCAAAATAGCATAGACAATAAAGAGGCTCAGCTTGCCATCTACAAAGCCCAGCTAGAAAGTGCAAAAGTGGCTCTAAATATCGCTAAAACGCAGTTTGATAGAGAAAACGCACTCTTTGCCAAAAACGCTACTTCAAAGCAAGAATTTGAAAGTGCAAAAAACACATATAGTGCAAATAGCGCCAAGATAAAAGAGCTTGAAGCGCAGATCAAGCAGACAAATATCGAGCTAAGCACCGCTAAGATAAATTTAGGCTACACAAAGATCACCGCTCCAAGAGATGGCACCGTTGTAAGCGTGCAGGTAGAAGAGGGTCAAACTGTAAATGCCAACCAAACTACGCCAACTATCGTAAATATCGCCGATCTTAGCCATGTAAAGATGAAGATGCAAATAGCAGAGGGCGACATCACAAAGATCAAAGTCGGCACGCCAGTTGAATACTCGATCCTCTCTGAGCCAACGAAGAAATTTCAAACAACTGTTAGCTCGATCGACCCGGGGCTTACCACGTTAAGTGATGGCAGCTACGGCTCAAGTAGCAGCAGTAAGTCTTCATACTCAAGTAGCTCAAGCAGCAGCTCGGCGGTTTATTACTACGCACAAAGCATCGTTGATAATAAAGATGGAATTTTAAGAATAGGTATGACCACACAAAACGAGCTTTTAATAGCAAACGTCGAGGGCGCCATTATCGTGCCAAGCATAGGCATCAAAAAAGATGAAAACGGCACTTTTGTCTATCTGCTAAAAGATGGCAAGCCAGTAAAAACAGTGGTCAAAACTGGCATAAAAGACAACCTCGATACGCAGATCATTAGCGGCATAAACGAGGGCGATGAGATCATCACATCTCAAGGCTCATCAAGCGAGATCGCTAAGATGATCGCAAAAGAACATAAGAAGTTTTAAGTGATAAGCCTAAAAAACATCACTAAAAGCTTTAAGCTGGGTGACAATGAGATAGAGATCCTGCATGGCATAAATTTAGAGATAAAAAAGGGCGAGTTTATAGCTATCATCGGTCAGTCTGGCTCTGGTAAATCAACCCTGATGAATATCCTTGGCTGCTTAGATAGCCCAAGTGGCGGGCAGTACCTGCTGGACGGCAAAGATATATCAAAATTTGATAGCGACGCACTTGCTAAACTTAGGCGAGATAAATTTGGCTTTATCTTTCAAAGATACAACCTGCTTAGCACGATGAATGCCCTTGAAAACGTAGCGCTGCCAAGCATCTACGCAGGCGCAAATAAGAGCGAGCGAGAAAAAAGAGCTAATGAGCTTCTTGGCTCACTTGGACTTAGCGAAAAGGCGAAAAATTTACCAAACAAACTCTCAGGCGGACAGCAGCAAAGGGTCTCCATAGCAAGGGCGCTGATGAATGGCGGCGAGATCATTTTAGCAGACGAGCCAACAGGTGCGCTTGATAGCAAAAGTGGGCTTAGGGTGATGGAAATTTTAGTTGATCTTTACAAAAAAGGCCACACCATTATCATCGTCACGCACGACCCAAAGATCGCAGAGTATGCAAGCCGTGTGATCGAGATAAAAGATGGCAACATCGTAAGTGACAATGTTAAAAATAGCGAAATTTACGAGGCTAGCAAGCAAACCCAGCCAGAAAAGAGCAAATTTACCTACTATAAAGACCAGCTAATTGAGAGCTTTAAAATGTCGGTAAATGCGATGCTAGCGCACAAACTAAGATCGCTTTTAACGATGCTTGGCATTATTATAGGTATCACAGCAGTCATTAGCGTCGTTGCCCTTGGCAAAGGCTCGCAGGAGCAAATTTTAGCTGGCATCAGAAAGATCGGCACAAATACGATCGACATCATGCCAGGTAAAGGCTTTGGCGATATGCTCTCAGGCAAGGTCAAAACGCTCTCCATAAGCGACGCAAACATGCTTTCCAAGCAGTCCTTTCTAGACTCTGTCACGCCAAATACAAGCACTTCAGGCGTGCTAACCTATGAAAATATCTCGCTAAGTGCGAGCCTAAAAGGTGGCGGAGTAGGGAGCTTTGACGTAAATGGGCTAAAGCTAGAAGAGGGCAGAATTTACGATGATGACGAGGTTTTAAACTCAGCTTCAGTCGCACTAATCGATCAAAACACTAAAAATAGCATCTTTAAAAATGATGATCCTATCGGCAAGATCATACTTTTTAACAAAAAGCCACTTCGCATTATCGGCGTTTTGCAAAAGGATGATTTTAAGATGGGCGATTCAAGCACGCTTAAAATTTACGCTCCATACACGACCGTGCTAAACAAGGTCACAGGGGATAAATTTATAAGCTCGGTCACCGCCAAAGTAAATGAGGGCGTCAATGCGCAAATCGCCGAAAAAACACTAACCGAGCTTTTAGAGATCAAGCACGGCAAAAAGGACTTTTTTACAAGAAACTCAGACAGCATCAAGCAAACGATCGAAGAGACCATCTCGACCATGCGTCTGCTCATCTCAAGCATCGCCGTCGTCTCGCTCGTAGTTGGGGGCATAGGCGTCATGAACATCATGCTAGTCTCAGTCACCGAGCGCACCAAAGAGATAGGCATAAAAATGGCGATAGGTGCTAGACAGAGCAACATTTTGCAGCAGTTTTTGATAGAGGCGGTGCTACTTTGCCTTATCGGCGGAGCCATCGGCATCGTCCTATCCTACGCTATTGGCTACATCTTTAACAACTTCTTAAACGGCTTTAGCATGATCTTTTCAAACGGCTCGATCGTGCTTGCGCTTGTCACGTCGATGGCTATTGGCATCATCTTTGGCTACATGCCAGCTAAAAATGCCTCAAAACTAAATCCAATAGATGCGCTTTCAAGGGAGTAATATGAAATTTCTAAGCCTAGCTTTAGTGCTCGTTTTAAGCGGCTGCGCTGTTAAAAATATAGATGAAAACTATAAGCAAATTTTACTTGAAGATAACGCTAGCCGTGAGCTAAATTTAGACACTTCTTGGTGGAAGCAGTATAAGCAAAGCTACCTTGATGAGCTTGTAGAACTTGCTCTTAAAAACAATACCGACCTTGCAAAAGCTGCGGTAAATGTAAATAAAGCACTCGCTCAAGCTGGTGTTTTGCAGGCAAATTTGATCCCAAGCTTTAATGCTGGTTTTGAGGCTGGAAGTAGCAAAAATATAAAAGAGGGCGGTGCGGTCACTAGAAGTTTTGGCTCAAGCATAGGGCTTAGCTACGAGCTTGACCTTTGGCAAAAGCTAGCAAACAGCAAAGACGCAGCGATGTTTGAAGCAGATGCTACTAAATTTGATCTGGAAGCTGGCAAACTAAGCGTGATAAACTCCGTGGCAGACGTCTATTTTCAAATTTTATATCTAAACGAGAGCATAAAAACCTATGAGCAAATTTTAGAAATTTATAACAAGCTAAATGAGATAGTTGGGCTTAAATTTAAGCTTGGCAAAGAGGAGGCGCTAAGTCTAAAACAGATAAACTCGCAGCTCTTAAGCGCTCAAAATAAGATAGAAAGTGCCAAAAAAGAGCTTGTGAGTGCTAAAAAAACGCTTAGGATTTTGCTAAATGAGAGGCCAGAATTTGAGCTTAAATTTGAAGGTCTCACGCTAAGTCCCGTTAAAAGAGTGGGCGTTGATCTAGATGTGCCAACAAGCGCCATAGCAAACCGACCTGATCTAAGAGCGGCCATTTTCCGCATAGAAGAGGGCATCTTAAACTACAAAGTGAGCCAAAAAGAGTTTTATCCAAGCATCACGCTAGGAGCTAGCCTCAAAAGCAGCACCAACAAAAAAGAGGAAGCCTTTAGCCTTAAATTTCTAAATGGCAACATCGCTTTGAATTTGCCATTTTTAAACTACCACAAGCTAAAGTCAAATTTAAAGGTTAGCGAGGCGAATTTCGAGCTTGCAAAGCTAAACTATATAAGCACTCTAAATAGCGCATTAAACGAGATAGACGCATTTTACAAAGGCTACTTAAATGACGAAGCACTACTTACAAACTACCAAGAGCAGATAAAAAACTACGAAGAAATTTCAAAAATTTACGAGCTAAAATACTCCTACGGCAAAGTCGAGCTAAAGCAGTTTTTAGAGGCGAAAAACAGCGAGCTGGAGGCCAAAATAGGGTTACTAAAAGCAAAATACACACTTTTACAAGATGAGCTAAATATCTACAAAGCCATGGCAGGTAAATTTAATAGGTAAATTTATGAGCTCAGCTTGGGACTACGAGGCAAACGCATGCAGCAAGGATGATAAATTTGGTGCCAAATTTGAAGGTTGCGAGGTCGCTATGGGCGCTCCAACCATTGGCGAGCTACGGCTTTTTGTAAATAGCGAGCACTGTCTAAATTTAAAAAATAAGCCTTCAAACCACGAAAAAAGACTATCAAATTTGGATCAAAATTTAGTCAAAGATAGCAACGCACATCAAATTTTACTTAGCGACAGGGCAACAGCTTGCTTTTTGTTTTCAGACGACTCTAAATTTCTAGCTTTTTCTGAATGGACAGCAGATAAAATGCAGATCGTAAAGATACTTCGCCTAGCCGATATGAGCATAAAAACTGACAACAAACGCAAAAGAGTAGTGGAATTTCTCTCATTTGATGATGGCTTGCTTGAAATTTTAGACTCACCGATCTTTATGCCTAAAAACTACACACTAGATATCCGCACACTTTTTGATTTAATTAACTTAAAAAATAGCTTTCATATCTACATTTGCAAAATTTAGCTACTAGCTCTTAAATTTGCACTCACAAATCTAAAATTTAACGCAAAATATAACTATTTAACATACAAAAAACAAAATTTAGTTTTATAGTTGCGTTAATAGCAAATTTAACTCCTTTCTCAAAATTTTACACGCAATTTCAATATTTGGCGCACAAAAACAAAATACCACGCACTATTCTTATTTTATGCTGCTCTTAAATTTAGCATTCACAAGATCGCCTTATCAGCTTTTTAAAAAGCTTGTGATTAAATTTGTCTCCAAAATACCATCTCAAGCGAGCGCTTTATTTACATTTATCGCAGCTTTTGCAAGGTCGGCGCTCTGCGTTTAAAAGCAAGAACCACAAACTCCAAAGATAGCTCTTGCTCACATTTTTCAAAATAGGGTAGATCAAATTTTAAGTTATGTATAAGATAAATGCAAATTTCACAATTTTTGAAAAGTGTAAAATTTAACTCATTTTCTTACAAATTTTTTTACACCAAATTTAATGGATAATTTTAGATCACACAAAAGATAAAATGCAAAACATAGCCAAATTTAGCCATTTAAAACTTTCAAAAAAGCAGAATAAAGATTTTAAAATATCAATTTGAAAATTACAGTTTTCAATACAAAATATATAAAATATCTTGTATTTTACCTTTTGTCATATTTTAGTATTGCAATTATGGTTGATTTTAAATTTGCTTTTATGCTTGGCGGTTTGAACTTGAAATGGTTAAATTTTAAAAACTGGAGTGATAAATTTTAAAAATAGAAAATGATTTTTGGTTCAAAAGTAAAACTTGCATTTGAAAAATCAAATAAACAGATGTCCTTTGTGTCTGTCAAATTGCAATGAATAAATTTGCGGATTTTTAATAAAACTTATCTTTGATGTTTCTTTGGGTGGTCAAAAAACAGAGCTTTTGCACTGCCCTCTTTTAGCTCTTTAAATTCAGACTCAAACTCTATGCAAAAAATGCCTGAAGTTGGGATATTATCGATCGATGAGTCACTTAGATATTCGCAAATTTCAGTTATGCTTGGATTGTGCGTGATGATGAAAATTTCATCTAAATTTTCATCTAAATTTCTTACAAACTCCAAAAGATCCTCAAAGCTTATGTCGTAAAGCTCGTCTTTTATCTCTATGGATTTTTCTTTAAATTTTAAAGTTTTAGCGATGATTTTTGCTGTTTGCTCGCATCTTTTTGCGCTACTTGAAAAGATAGCTCCAGGCATCACGTCATACATTTTTAGCCTGCTAGCCATAAATTTAGCGTCCTCTTTTCCTTTTGGGCTAAGCTCTCTTGAAGCGTCTTTTGCGCCGTCTTTGTTCTCATCAACTGCTTTTGCGTGCCTTATGAAATAAATTTTGCTCATGATCTATTCTTTGAGAAATTCTTTATCCAATTAAGCTCTTCCTTACTAAATCCAGCCTTTAAGCGGTCCTTTTCGTTGATCTCTCTAATGCTTTTAAATGAATTTGGATATAAATTTAAGATGATGTCAAAGTAGCTTTTCTCATCGACGCCCTCTTTTTTGCAGGCAAATTTAAACCACTTATCACCCTTATAAACGTGAGAAACTTCCTCTTTTAAGATAACTTTTAGGCACTCTATTAGCTCTTCTTGCCCGCCCTCAGCTTCTAGTCTTTTGATGATGTGAGCGTTTGCATCAAGCCCGTTTGCCTCCATATATCTTGGCAGTAGTGCCATGCGGCTAGTAAGCCTATCTGAAGTCTTTTGAAGTGCGATAAATAGGCCATCATGCACACTTAGCTCGCCGTATCTGCCGCCCTGCTTTGTGAGTAAATTTTCTATCATGCAAAAGTGCCTGATCTCATCCTCAGCCACCTCCAGCCAGTCCTCGTAAAACTCCCTTGGTAGCCCTCTAAATCTATAACAAGCATCAAGCGCGATGTCGATAGCGCTAAATTCTATGTGAGTGACCGAGTGGATGAAATTTAGGTTTTTATCTTTTGGCTTTACCTTTTTGTTTAGCTCTTTCATGCTAACAACGTCGCAAAATTTAGCGTAGCACGGGGTAGTTAGCTCATTTGGCGCAGAAATTTCATCAAAACAAATATCCAAATTTGATCTAAATTTCTCGTAAAACAGCTCAAATTTTAAAAATTTAAGCTCCACGTCGCCCTCGTTTAAAATGTCCCAGATCTCATCAAAAAATCTCATCTGCTCTCTTTAAGTAAAATTTAGCGTACAAACAGCCGACAGCCCAGCCTATAAAGTGCGCGTACCATGCGACATTTATGCCCATAAGTAGCGGCAAAAAGCTCATGGCAACAACGATGGCAAAGTAGCCAAACCACGCCTTTTTGTCTGAGTAAAGCACCGAGGTCGCTAGCATGCCAAAGAGCATACACAAAGCGCCGCTTGCACCGACTAAATTTATAAATTTCTCATTTTCAAATGCAAAATATATATAAATAAAGCTTAAAATTTGCGTCAAAACGCCGCCAACGATATAAAAAATGATAAATTTTTTCGTGCCAAGATATAGCTCGCTCATCGTGCCAACTTGATATAAAAAGAGCATATTCATAAGCAAGTGACCTGCACCTGCGTGTATAAAGATAGATGTGAGGGGCTGAAATATATAGAGTTTTTCTAAAAAATAGATATTTAAGCCAAGCGCAAGCCATAGCTCACGCGAGTGCAAAAAGGTGACACCAAAAAATGCAGCTAAATTTAAAAGGATAAGCGCAAATGTAGCTGGGCTACTTAGCTTTGCCATATCCAGCAAATCTGTTTGCCGCTAGGCAGCTAGCGTTTGAGCACCTTACAACGTAGCTATTTATCTCTTTGTCGCCCTTTAGGTGCGTGTTTTTTTGTTTTAAATTCATATAGCTGTGGATTATCTTGCCGCCAGAGTTGTGGATAAATTTGACCGTCTCGTCTGGAAGTATGGCTGTCACGATACCAACGTGAGTGACGTTTTTCTTGTCTTTATTTTTTTGTATGCCTTTGCCAAGAGTGTTTGAAAAGAAGATAAGATCGCCTTTTTTTGGATTTTTATGAGTGATTAAATTTTGGCTTTCATAGAAGTTGTAGATGGCTTTTGACTTTCTGCCACCCTTGCTGTAGTAGTTATTGATAGTTTTTTCATCAAAATACATATTTTTATATTTTGCATTTACGATAGAGACGAAGCCTGAGCAGTCGCCCCCTGCTCTAGTATTTAAGTATTTTTTAAAAAATGAACCAAATTCTTTATCTGCTCTGCCGTCATCTTCGTCTAAAAGCTCACTTGAAGTTTGCCTGCTAAAGTCTTCGTTTGTAGAGGCGGTTTGATTGTAGTCATTTTGTGGGATTTTAGGCTCATTTGAGGTGAAAGAACAACCTGTAAAAAGTGCAATGCAGAGTGCAAAAAATATTCTTTTATTTATTAAACTTAACATATTTTTATCCAAAATAATTAATTTTCGTAATTTTAACTCTTAAATGTAAATAAAGCGAAAATAGCGCCCTGTTTTCTTTACTCTAAGTTTAAAAACAATATAATCGGCAAAAAATATATTTTCTTAAGGCAAAAAATAATGATGCACTATCTAAAAATAGAAGGCAATGCCAAATTAAGCGGCGAAGTAAAGATCAGCGGAGCTAAAAATGCCGCCCTACCTATCATCGCCTTAACCCTACTTGCTAAAAATAAGATAAATTTAACAAATATCCCAAATGTCGCTGACATAAAGACGCTTTGCCAGTTGCTAGTTAATCTTGGTGCAAAGTGTGAATTTAAAGATGAGAACTCACTAAGTATCGACACAAGCAGCGTAAATTCGACCACGGCAAACTACGATATCGTTAGAAAGATGCGCGCTTCTATATTGACACTTGGACCGCTTCTAGCGCGCTTTGGTCACTGCGAAGTGAGTCTGCCTGGAGGCTGTGCGATCGGACAAAGACCTATTGATCTGCACCTAAGCGCACTTGAAAAAATGGGCGCAAATATCGAGATAAAACAAGGCTACGTCGTCGCAACCGCGCCAAATGGCCTAAAAGGCGCAAAGATAGTTTTTGATAAGATCACCGTAACTGGCAGTGAAAACATCATCATGGCAGCAGCTCTAGCGCATGGCACGACAGAGCTTTTTAACGTCGCACTTGAGCCTGAAGTGGTGCAAATTTGTGAAATTTTAGCAAGAAGTGGCGTTAAGATCGAAGGCATAGGCACGAGCGAGCTAAAGATCACTGGTAGCGGTCAAAAACTGCTTGAAATTTGCGATATCGAAGTCATCCCTGATAGGATCGAGGCTGGCACATACCTTTGCGCTGGAGCTATCACAAATAGCAAAATTTCAGTCACAAGGGCGAATGCTGCGCACATGACAGCCATTTTAAATAAATTTGAAGAGATGGGCTTTGGCATCGAAATAGACGGCGATAAGATCACGATTTTGCCGGCAAATGAGATAAAACCAGTCGAGATAAGAACGACTGAATATCCAGGCTTTCCAACCGATATGCAGGCTCAGTTTATGGCGCTTTGTCTTGCGGCAAATGGTGTTAGCACGATAGATGAGAGGCTTTTTGAAAACCGCTTTATGCACGTTAGTGAGCTAGCTAGAATGGGCGCAGATATCCGCTTAAACGGTCACATCGCAAGCGTTTATGCCCCTGCAAATTTAAATGCAGCTGATGTCATGGCGACTGACCTTAGAGCAAGCTCAGCGCTGATACTGGCAGCTCTCATCGCAAATGGCGAGAGTTTGGTGCATAGAATTTACCACCTTGATAGAGGTTATGAGAGACTGGAGGAGAAATTCAAAAGCCTTGGGGCAAAAATAGTTAGGCTTGAGGAGTAAAAATGCTAGTAAATGACGCACTTGAGGCTTTAAAAGCTAAATTTAAACCAAAAAATGAGAGCGAAATTTTACCCATTAGCGAGGCTCTTGGCAAAACCTTGGCAAATGACGTGATAGCCGTCAAAGACCTGCCCTGCTTTGATAACTCAGCGCTTGATGGATTTGCTGTTAAATTTGATGAAAAAGATGAACCTTATAAGATAATCGCAAGTGCCTTTGCAGGCGATAAAGAGCAGCTAGCTATCGGCAAAAACGAGTGCGTGAAGATAATGACAGGCGCAAAGATGCCAAAAGGCTCTGACACGGTCATGAGATTTGAAGACTGCGTCGTTGAGGGCGAGTTTGTAAAAGCGCCAGCCAAGCTTAAAAAAGGCGAGGCTTACCGCTTTAAAGGCGAAGAGACAAAGGTTGGTGAGATTTTACTAAAGAGTGGCGAAATTTTAAACACAAGAAGCGTGATGATGCTAGCAGCTCAGGGCATAAGCTTTATAGATGTGAAAAAGCAGCCTAGTGTTGGAATTTACTCAAGCGGCAACGAAATCATCGAGCCTTGGCAAAGAGCGAGCGAGGATGAAATTTACAACGCAAACGCACTTGGCATAGCTGCACTTCTTAGCTCAATCGGTCAAAAAAGCTCATATCTTGGCATCATAAAAGATGAGTTAAATGCTGTAAAGCAGGCATTTTTAAACGCTGCAAACTACGATATCGTTATCTGCTCTGGTGGAGCCAGCGCTGGTGAGGCTGACTTTATGAAGATAGCCCTAAGCGAGCTTGGATACAACGAAATTTTCTCACACCTTGACATAAGACCTGGCAGACCTTGCAAGGCTTATGAAAAAGATGGCAGGCTTGTTTTTATCTTGCCTGGCAATCCTATGGCTGCTTATCTTTGCACGATGATGCTTGTTTTGCCACTTCTAAAAAGTGAGTGTTTTGTGACACAAAAAGCTATAAATAGCGAAAATTTAAAGGTAAAATCAGGTAGAGCAAATGCGGTTTTTGGCAATATAACTGATGGCAAATTTATAGCAACTGACGGCGGAAAATATGGCTCAGGCATGATAAATCATATATTAAAGAGTGATTTTGTGTTGATAACTAGCCCTGATCAAGGTGAAATTTTACAAAATAGTGAAATTTCACTTATAAAACTTCCATAATCCTTGACAAATGAAAAACAATCTGATAAAATGCGGACTTCATTTTGATTGCGGGAATAGCTCAGGGGTAGAGCACAACCTTGCCAAGGTTGGGGTCGCGAGTTCGAATCTCGTTTCCCGCTCCATCTTTTTTATACTCATTTTTTTATTTTCCACAAAACTTTTAGCAAATGAAGTCAGCATCTATCCGATGTATTGCGTCGTAAATGATCAAATTTCACTTAGTACTTTTGGCTTTGAAGGCGAAGACAATGAAATTTTAAACTTAGAGGGCAAAAGAGCTGCCAAGATAGATAGTAAAAAACTCTATGAAATTCTAACAGCAAATTTTAAAACATATAATGACAAAAGCGGCGGCAGCGTAGCTTTTGTAAAAAACTGCTCTATCATGGATGAAATTCAGATGCAGTTTCTAAGAGAGATCAGCAACGAGTATCCAGGCATCAGCGTGAGCGATCTTAGCATCAGTCCGCAAAACAAACTCCCTGCAAATTTTAAGGACTTAGTCTTTAAAAATATCTTTCTAAACGATCAAAATAGCCAAAAAGGCGTTTTTAGAGCCTCATTTGAGGACGTTGATCTAAGTTTAAAGAGCCTTTATTTTAAATTTAGCTTTAACGCCAAAATGCCAGTTTTTATCGCCATAAATTCAATGAATACAAACCACATATTAAGCTTGCTTGACTACCAACCAACGATGATCGAGTTTAGCAAATGGCCGCGTGACGCACTCTTTGGACTTAGCGCCTCAACTCTTGTCACAAAAGTGCAGATAAGAAGCGGAGAAATTTTAACCAAACGCCAGTTTAACGCCATAAGCTTAGTAAAAAAAGGTCAAATGCTAAATGCAGTCTTAAGCGAGGGTGGCGTCAAGATAATCGCCGAGGTAAAGGCGCTTGAAGATGGAAATTTAGGCGATATGATAAAGATAAGAACAAGAGAAAATAAAATTTTACAGGCCACAGTTTCAGGCAAAGATGAGGCAGTTATAAGATGAAAAAAGTAGTTTTTGCAGCCACCGGAGCAAGTGGGGCTGGGCTTTTTCTAAAGCTAATAAATGCCGCAAAAGATAGCTGTGAGGCGCACGTCATAGTTAGCAAAAACGCCATGAAAGTCTTAGCGGCTGAAGAAAATTTGAGGCTAAATTTAGATGATCTTGGCGTAAAAATTTATGATGATCAAGACCTTGGCGCTGGCCCTGCTTCTGGCTCGTTTGGCACGGATGCGATGATCATAGCGCCCTGCTCTACTAATACTTTGGCAAAGGTCGCAAACGGCATAAGCGACACGCTCATCACAAGAGCTGCAAGCGTCGCACTAAAAGAGAGACAAGGGCTAGTTTTAGGCGTTAGAGAGATGCCATTTTCTGCGATCGCGCTCTCTCAGATGCAGCTGCTCTCATCTCTTGGAACTATCATCGCACCGCCAGTTTTAGGCTACTACGCAGGCATAAAGAGCCTTCAGGATATGGAAAATTTTATCATCGGCAAGTGGCTTGATGCTTTAAAAATCCAAAATAATCTTTACAAAAGGTGGCAAATTTGAAAAAATCTTGCATCTATCCAGGGACATTTGACCCTATCACAAACGGCCATTTAGACGTCATCATAAGGGCTACAAAAATTTTTGACAAAGTAATCGTCGCAGTTGCAAAAAGCGACAGCAAACAGCCGATGTTTGCACATGAAAAGCGCATCGAAATGGCAAAAGAGGCAGTTTGTGAGCTAAAAAATGTAAGCGTGCTTGGCTTTGATAACTTACTTGTTGATTTTGCTAAGTCGCACGGCATAAACACCGTCATCAGGGGGCTTCGCGCGGTTAGTGACTTCGAGTATGAGCTACAAATCGGCTACGCAAACGCTGCACTCTGGGACGAATTTGAGACGGTTTATCTTATGCCAAGCTTAAATAACGCCTTCATCTCAAGCTCGATCGTCCGCTCAGTCTTGCGCCACGACGGCGATGTGAGCAACCTAGTGCCAGCAAAAATTCTTAAAAATTTAAAGGCGTAAAATGTATGTTTTGTTTGAAGGCATTGACGGCGTTGGCAAGAGCACGCAGATAGAAATTTTAGCTTCTAAATTTAGTGATGCCATCGTCACAAAAGAGCCAGGTGGCACAAAGCTTGGTGAAAATTTACGTGAAATTTTACTAAGCTCAAGCATCAAAATAGGCAAAAGGGCTGAAATTTTACTCTTTTTGGCTGATAGGGCTGAGCATTTTGAAAAGCTGGTCGCTCCAAATTTAGGCAAATTGATTTTAAGCGACAGAGGCTTTATCTCTGGCATCGCCTACGCTTTGGCAAATGATGAAAACTTAGATGAAAACGTGCTTTTAGAGCTTAATAAATTTGCACTAAATGATAAATTTGCAGATAAGATAGTCTTTTTTGAAGCAAGCCATGAGCTTATAAGCTCTCGTCTAAAAAATAGAGGCACCAGCGATAAGATCGAGGCTCGTGGGCTAGAGTATCTTTTAAAAGTGCAAAGCCTGATGAAGCAAATTCTTATCAAAAATGGCTTTGAAACGCTTTTTATAGACGCATCTAAAAGCATAGAGCTAATTTCAAAAGAGATAGAAAATTTTATAAATTTTAAGTAAAATCACAAAAAAATAAAAAGGATAATGCGATGATAACGGCACTTCGTGGCATGAAAGATATGCTTCCAGCTCGCGCAAAACTTTACGCACAGATAATAAAAACCTGCGAGGAAGTCGCAAAAAACTACGGATATGAGCAAATTTTGACCCCGCACCTCGAGGAGACGGCGCTTTTTAAAAGAAGTGTCGGCGAAAGTAGTGACATCGTGGGCAAAGAGATGTATCAGTTTGAAGACAAAGGCGGCAACGACGTTTGTTTGCGTCCTGAGGGCACGGCTGGCGTGGTTAGAGCCTTTATCGAGGCAAAACTTGATAGGGCAAATGTGACAAAACGCTGCTTTTATCATGGCTCGATGTTTCGCTACGAGCGCCCACAAAAAGGCCGCTTGAGAGAGTTTCACCAGTTTGGCTGTGAGTGCTTTGGCGAGGGCAGCGTCTATGAGGATGCGAGCATTATCTTGATGGTGAGCGAAATTTTTAACAGACTAAATATCAAAACAACCCTAAAAATAAACTCCCTTGGCGACGAGAGCTCGATGAAGTCTTACAAAGCAAAGCTTGTTAAATTTCTAGATGAAAATGACGATAAAATTTGCGAAGACTGCAAAAGACGCAAGCTTTTAAACCCTATCCGTGTGCTTGACTGTAAGGTCGAGAGCTGCCAAGAAATTTATAAAAACGCCCCAGTTATCACTGATAGCCTAAGCGATGAGGCGCAGGCTGATTTTGCAAAACTGCAAGAAATTTTAACGGCAAATGGCGTTAAATTTGAGATAGACACTAAGCTCGTTCGTGGGCTAGATTATTACTGCAAGACGGCGTTTGAGTTTATCAGCAACGAGATCGGCTCACAAAGTGCGGTCGCAGGTGGCGGCAGATATGATAGGCTCGTTGAATATCTTGGCGGTAGAGCAAGTTACGGCGTTGGCTTTGCGATGGGCGTTGAGAGGATAATGGAAATTTTAGGCGAAGCTGATGATGAGCGAAACGGAGTTTATCTTTGCGCGCTTGATGCGACGAATGTTGATTTTATCTATAATCTTGGCTCAAAGCTTCGCAAAAAATATCAGGTTGAAATTTCTTATGAAGCCAAAAAACTTCAAAAACATCTACAAAATGCCGACAATAAAAATGTAAAAATTTTCCTTTGCGTGGGCGAAAATGAGATGAAAGAGAATAAAATTTGGTATAAAAATTTAGAAACCAAAGAAGAAAAAACGATAAATTTAGATGAGCTTGAAAAGGAGCTGGGATGAATGATTTTGGACTTAGCATTTGGGGCAATTCAAATTTTGTGATAGAAGATGGCAAAGTCTGCATAAACGAAGCTAGCAAGCCAGCGATCATCGACATCGTAAAAGAGATAAGAGACGATGGCTACAGAGGGCCGCTACTGCTTCGCTTTCCGCACCTTATCCAAAAGCAGATCGAGCAGATCCACGCAAGTTTTGCAAAGGCAAAGAAAGAGTTTGCCTACAAAGGCAGCTTTAACGCCGTTTTCCCGCTTAAGGTCAATCAATATCCTGGCTTTGTAAAAAACCTAGTTCGCCTTGGCAAGCCCTACAACTACGGCCTTGAGGCTGGTAGCAAGGCTGAGCTACTTCTAACTATGGCTTATAACAACGACAAAGCGCCTATAACGGTAAATGGCTTTAAAGATAAAGAGATGATAAACATAGGCTTTATCGCCGCTGAAATGGGGCATAATATCACGCTAACGATCGAGGGCTTAAACGAGCTTGAAGCGATCATCGCCATCGCAAAAGAGCGCTTTAAACCAAAGCCAAAGATCGGACTTAGGGTAAGACTGCACTCGACAGGCTCAGGACTCTGGGCAAAAAGTGGAGGCATACACTCTAAATTTGGTCTAACATCAACCGAGCTAATAGAAGCTGTAAAGATGCTAAAAAAGGCAAATTTACTTGAAAACTTCACGATGATACACTTTCACATCGGCTCTCAAATAAGCGAGATCCATCCGCTCAAAAAAGCACTCATCGAGGCTGGTAACATCTACGCTGAGCTTAGAAAAATGGGCGCCTCAAATTTAAAAGCTATAAATTTAGGCGGTGGCCTTGCGATCGAGTACTCGCAGTTTAAAGAAGAAAGCAGCAGAAACTATACGCTAAACGAATATGCAAACGACGTTGTTTATATGCTTAAAACCATAAGCGAGCAAAAAAAGGAGATCGAGCCAGATATTTTCATAGAGTCAGGTCGCTACATCGCTGCTTCTCACGCACTTTTGGTCGCTCCTGTGCTTGAGCTATTTTCTCAAGAATACACCGAAGAGAAGCTAAATTTAAAGAAAAACAATCCAAATTTAATAACCGAGCTAGTTGATCTTTATAAGTCAATCAAGCCTTCAAATGCCCTAGAATACCTGCACGACGCTATCCACCACACCGAGAGCATCCTCACACTCTTTGACCTAGGCTATGTCGATCTACAAGATAGGTCAAACGCAGAGGTACTTTTAAGGCTCATTAGCAAAAAAGCTGTCGTGATGCTTGGCAACAAGAGCAACTCAAGCGATCTAACTAAAATTCAAAAAGAGGTTCAAGAGAGATACCTGCTAAATTTCTCGATCTTTCAAAGCTTGCCAGACTTTTGGGGACTAAAACAAAATTTCCCTATCATGCCGCTTGACAGGCTAGATGAGCGCCCTACTTTGCCAGCTTCGATCTGGGATATCACTTGCGATAGCGACGGCGAGATCAGCTATGATGACGAGAAAAATCCGCTACTTTTGCACGACGTGGATGTGGAGAAGGAGGATTATTTCTTGGGATTTTTCCTAGTTGGCGCATACCAAGAGGTGATCGGCATGAAGCACAACCTCTTCACTCATCCGACAGAAGCTACCGTGGAGATAACAAGCGATGGCTACAAGATCACAAATTTACTAGAGAGCCAGTCGATCCTTGATATCATGGAGGACATGGACTACGATATCTACGAGATCCAAGACACTCTAAATGAGCGCTTAGAGAAATCAACTCTGATAAACGAAACACAAAAGAAGCAAATTTTGGGCGAACTTTATCTATTTTTAAATGATAATAGCTACCTAAAGACAATCAACTAAAAAGGACGAAAATGCAACTAGCAAACAGAATGCAAACATTAAGCGAGTCAATCACAATCGCGATCAGCACAAAGGCCAAAGAGATGAAGGCTGCTGGCATCGACGTGATCTCGCTTTCAGCTGGTGAGCCTGACTTTATGACTCCAAAAAAGATAAGAGAAACTGTAAAAAACGCACTTGATAACGATAGCAAAAGCGGCAAATACACGCCAGTACCAGGCCTGCCTGAGGTGATAGATGCCATTAGAGCAAAGCTAAAAAGAGATAACGGACTTGACTATAAAGCAAATCAAATCGTCACAAACATCGGCGCAAAACACTCACTTTTTAATGTATTTCAAGCGCTTATCAACCCAGGCGACGAGGTCATCATCCCATCTCCATACTGGGTGAGCTACCCAGAGATCGTTAAATTTTGTGGCGGCGTGCCTGTCTTTATCGAGGCGGACGAGAGCACAAATTTCAAAGTCACAGCCGAGCAGCTAAAAAAAGCGATAACGCCAAAAACAAAGGTCTTTTCACTAAATCACCCGACAAATCCAACTGGAGCTGTATATACAAAAGAGGAGATCGCGGCATTTGGTGAGGTTCTAAAGGGTACTGACATTATCATCACAAGCGATGAAATTTATGAAAAAGTGATCTACGGCAAGAAATTTCACGCCGTAGCCTCAGTAAGCGAGGATCTTTTCAAAAGAACGGTCACGATAAATGGCCTAAGCAAGTGTGGTGCGATGCCTGGCTGGAGATTTGGCTACATAGCAAGCTCGATGGACTGGCTAATTGCTGGCATCAAAAAGCTTCAAAGCCAAAGCACAAGCAACATCAGCTCGATCGTGCAAATAGGCGCTATCCCATCGCTTCTAGGCGAAACTGATGACGATATCGAAAACATGAGAAAAGAGTACGAGAAAAGACGCGACGTGGCAGTTGAGATGATAAATGCTATCCCTGGGCTAAGCGTAGTTAAGCCTGATGGCGCGTTTTATCTATTTGTAAAATGCAAAGAGGTAGATGGCGACTCACTTAGGTTTTGCAAAAAGATGCTTGAAGAGGCGAACGTAGCGACCGTGCCAGGTGTGGGCTTTGGTATGGAGGGATACTTTAGAATTTCTTTTGCGACAGACATCGAGAGCATAAAAAAAGCGATCGAGAGGATCGCAAATTTTGTAAAAAGCTACAAAATTTAATGATCAAATTTAGAGTAAATGGCAAAATTTTCGAGCTTGAAAACGATATAAGCGTTTATGATTTTTTAGCTCAAAATGGCTATGAGCTTAAATTTATAGCCCTTGAGCGAGACGGAGAAATTTTGCCAAAAAAGCTTTGGAGTGTGCGCTTCATGAGCGAGGGCAAAGCTTATGAGATCGTCACTTTAGTTGGCGGTGGATGAGGAGAAAATGATAGAGATAATACTAAATGGCGCAAAATTTAATGTGCCAGCAAAAAGCCTTGGCGAGCTAAAAGAGCTTGCGCTTGGCGATAAAGAGAGTGAAATTTATAAATTTTTAGAGAAATTTAACGCGACAAAGCCTGACATTTTTATCGTTGATGGCTTTGCCATAAAAGAAGATAGCGAGCTAAAAGATGGCTCAAACGTCGTATTTATAAGGCGTGGCGTGATGCCTGAGCGTGAAGTTTTACGCGCGATGATCGCTTCACGAAACAGCCCTGAACTAAATTTGGCCCTAAGTAAAGCGGTGATCGGCGTGGCTGGACTTGGCGGTCTTGGCTCAAACATCGCGCTAAGCCTAGCTAGAGTTGGCGTAAAAAAGCTAGTGCTTGCCGATTTTGACGTTGTTGAGCCAAGCAATCTAAACCGCCAGCAGTATTTCGTCCGCCACATCGGTTTAAAAAAGACGCAGGCGCTTAAAGAGCTGATAAATGACGTCAATCCCTTTGTCGAGGTCGAAACTCACGATATATTTTTGGACGAAAAAAACGTGGCTAGCGTCTTTGGCGAGTGCGAAATTTTATGCGAAGCCTTTGACAACGTCGCTGGCAAGGCGATGATACTAAATGAAGCTGGGGCAAGTTTAAAAGGTAAAAAGATCATCGGCGCCTCTGGCATGGCTGGATACTTTAGCTCAAATCTCATAAAAACCATAAAATTTGCCAAAAATGTCTATCTTTGCGGCGACCTCACAAACGAGGCGAAGATCGGTCAAGGGCTCATGGCGCCGCGCGTCGCAGTCTGCGCAAACCACGAGGCAAATTTGGCCATTAGACTACTTATGGGCTTGGAGGCGTAAGTGCAAAGTGGTAGTTTGATCCTTGGCGGTAAGGAGTTTCAAAGCCGCTTTATCCTTGGCTCTGGCAAGTACTCGCACGAGCTCATCGACTCAGCCATAAACGAGGCTGGAGCGCAAATTTTAACCCTTGCTCTTAGGCGCATAAACGAGAGCAAAGAGCGAAATATACTTGACTTTATCCCAAAAGGTGTGACGCTTTTGCCAAACACAAGTGGCGCTAGAAACGCCAAAGAGGCCGTTCGTATCGCCCAGCTTGCACGTGAGCTTGGATGTGGGGAGCTTGTTAAGATAGAGATCATAACTGACTCTAAATTTCTCTTTCCAGACAACGCTGAAACCATAAAAGCGTGCGAAGCCTTGGCAAATGACGGCTTTGTGCCAATGCCATATATGTTTCCAGATCTAAATGCCGCAAGAGCGATGCTAAGCGCAGGAGCTAGCTGCATAATGCCTCTAGCTGCGCCCATCGGCTCAAACCAAGGGCTAGTTTTTAAAGATATTATTGAAATTTTGATAAACGAGCTTGATACACAGATCATAGTTGATGCTGGCATCGGCAGGCCTTCACAAGCGTGCGAAGCGATGGAGATGGGAGCGGCTGCTATCATGGCAAACACAGCCATCGCCTCATCTAAAAATATCCCACTCATGGCAAGAGCCTTCAAAGAGGCGATCATCGCTGGTCGCAACGCCTATCTAGCAGGCCTTGGCGTAAAGAGCAAAAGTGCAAACGCCTCATCACCGCTCACTGGATTTTTAGACTGATGAAATTTACTAGAACCGACCACATGCAGCTACTACCTCACATGCAGGATGTTGGCAGCGACATTATGGATGAGATTTTAAAAGAGCGTGCTAGCTACAAGCCAGAAATTTATACCGAAGCAGACGTAAAAGCAGCTCTAAACGCAAAGCACTGCTCGCTTGAAAATTTAAAAGCCCTACTCTCGCCTGCTGCAGCGCCATTTTTAGAGCCAATAGCCAAACTTGCTCAAGCAAAAACAAGGGCAAATTTTGGCTCAAACATCACACTTTTTACTCCGCTTTACATAGCAAACTACTGCGATAATCTCTGCGTTTATTGCGGTTTTAACGCCAAAAATAATATAAAAAGGGCAAAGCTAAGCGACGAAGAGATCACAAGGGAGTTAAGAGAAATTTCAAAGAGTGGCTTAGAAGAAATTTTGATCCTAACTGGCGAGAGCGAGACTAACTCAAGTGTCGCTTACATCGCAAACGCCTGCGCTTTGGCGAAGAAATTTTTTAAAGTCGTTGGAGTTGAAATTTACCCGCTAAACTCTGAGGACTACGCCCTGCTTCACAAAAGTGGCGCAGACTACGTGACCGTCTTTCAAGAGACCTACAATCCCACAAAATACGAGAAAATCCACCTTGGCGGCAATAAAAGGATCTTCCCATACCGCTTAAATGCACAAGAGCGAGCGCTTCTTGGAGGCATGAGAGGGGTTGGCTTTGCGGCACTTCTTGGTATAGATGACTTTAGGCTTGACGCCTTTGCGACCGCACTTCATGCGAGCTTAGTTCAAAAAAAGTATCCGCATGCCGAGATCGCATTTTCATGCCCAAGGCTTCGCCCTATCATCAACAACGATCGCATCAATCCCCGCGACGTGGGCGAGCGCGAGCTTTTGCAAGTGATATGCGCTTATAGAATTTTCATGCCAACAGCTAGCATAACGATCTCAACCAGAGAAAAGGCTAAATTTCGCGACAATGCCGTAAAGATCGCCGCAAACAAGATAAGCGCTGGCGTAAAAGTAAGCATCGGCGCTCACGGCGAAGAGAAAAAGGGCGACGAGCAGTTTGAGATAAGTGATAGCAGAAGCGTGGATGAGATAAAAGCAATGATAAAAGCAAACGGCCTAGAGCCCTTGATGAGCGAGTATATCTATGTTTAAAATTCTCTGCGTAGCCGACTTTGAAAGCTATGGTGGCGATGACTTTTTAAAGAGGATAGAGCTACTTTGCAAGGCTGGCGTGGATGAAATTTTGCTTCGTGCAAAGGGGCTAAGCGAGGCTCAATTTTATGATCTTGCTAGGGTTGTGGCTCAAATTTGTGAAAACTACCGCAAGAAATTTATCATTAATCAATTTTTTGACGTAGCTTGCAAGCTCAAGAGCGACTTTTGGCTCACTTCGACGCAGCTTGATTTTTTTAAAAATCACGGCGTTTTTTTAGATGAATTTAGAAAAACAGCTAAAATTTACGCCCCAGCTCACGACCTAGAGCAGGCTAAAATTTCAGCCACTATCGCTGACGTGCTCGTTGCTTCTCATATATTTGCCACCTCTTGCAAGGCGGGTTTAGAGCCAAAAGGGCTAAATTTTATAAGTGAGCTAAAAAGCTTTGATAAAGAAATTTACGCACTTGGCGGACTGGGCAACCAAAACTACAAAGAGGCCATAAAAGCTGGCGCAAATGGCATTTGTTTTATGAGCCTAGCAATGAACAGCGATATGGAGCTTATAAAAAAGATAGCAAAGAGCAAAAACGAGCAAATTTAGCTTTATTTGCATAAAATTTTACATATTATTTTATATATAAAACTACGTAAGATTAAATTTATAGACTATTCTTAGTCCTCTCATAAATCAAAATAAGTTTTACAACAGATCAACTTGCACGCCGTCTTGGATCTCTACAAAAACGGTATGCTTTGAATTTATTGTGTTGCCATTGATAGTTTCTTGGCGATTAAAGGTAGCTTTATAGACTTGATTTACCGCGTCACCATCGCTTGTGACATCTACTTTGTTGTACGTATCGCCAACGACGCTATGTTTATTATTTAGCGTGGTGATATCTGCTTTTGTGGCTTTTACAAAATCATGCGTAAGCTGCACCAGGTCTTTACTATCGCCTATAACCTTTAGCACGGTATTTACGCTCTCGCTGGCTGCGCTATTGCTCGCATCTCTTGTGTTTCTACTATCTATGATGTCAAAGATGCCATTTGGGCTAAATTTTATAGATACAGCTTGATCTGCGCTACCAAGTTGCACTTTTTCAAAGTTATTTATCTTTTTAACATTGTCTAAATTTGAAAAATCCACATCATCAACCACTATAAGTGTATCTACACCACCTTTGCCGTCTATCGCCCTGCCCTTACTATAAACAAAAGCATCATCTAGGTTACCGCCTTTTACGTCGCCTTCTTGTTTTAGATAGATTGGGTCTCCAAAATTTGCCTCGCTATATTTGCTTGTATTTATCTCGTAAGAATTTGTAGTGCCTATCTTTTTTATAAAATCATTTTGAATGAGCGCTTCAACATAGTTGTTGCTAAAGAGGCGAGTACCACTATGCTCTGATCCTACTAAAGTGTCTATCGGATAAGGTCCACTAGCTGGCGCACTATTTTTTTGCATTATGTATAAAGATAAATTCATCTCACCAGTTCCGTCCATATACTCCATATCAAATTTATAAAAGCCAGCTTTATTAAATGTAAAATCCCTACTCCACCATTGACCATTTTTGCCATATGATACCTCTGTGGATGGATTTATAAATGTTGTTGCACTTCCAAATTTTTGTGTATTGCCATTTATAGTTAGCTCTACATAGTTGTGTAGGTCGGCTGCTCTTACTGAGTATGTTCCAGGAGCATTTACATATATCCAACCATCCATTTTCATGACAAGGTCAGAGCCAACAGGGTTTGACTCACCAAGCGTGTAGTTGCCAGGCTTGCCTTTTAATGTGCCATTTGCAAAGCTTATGTTTTCTCCCGTGCCAGCAGTCGTATCTACGCCGTTTCTAAATTTCTTTGGTGCGTATGGATTAGATGCGTCATACAAGGCATCGCTACCATATCTACCCACTCTTGCTAGATCTTCTGCATGCATATTACCTTGATCAGACAGGGTCTTATAGTGCGTTCCAGAGGCAAACTGCACAACGTCATATGTAGTAGAGGCACTTGGAGAGTAAATTTTGATATAGTCTTTATAGATGGATTTGCCCCCTCGCTGCGAATAAACACCAGAATCGCCACCAACTCTAGCCCTCCACGATGGATCTACGTAGTTATAAAACCACATATCAGCGTCAAGGCCGCTGTTACCGATAAATGTCACCGTGCTAACAGAGACATTTCCTGCGGTGTCGGCATTTTTTATCATGAAATTTGCTCCAGTGCTGTTTGCTGGCAGGGCAAAATTTTCAGAATAGCTGTGCGTATCATCAAGAGCTGAGCTTTTATGGACGGAATTTAACAGATCGTAAAGATCTACTTTGTTTATGGTGTTTTTATTTAGCGTGTTGTTGCCACTCGCATCGGTGCCAACGCTACCTGAGATATCTACACTAGTTACATGTGAAGTTGCCGTTGGAGTGCCGATCGCATCAGGGGTGGCGTCTAGATCTACGTGAACTATCAGATCATCATCCTTTGTGTCATCACTCTTTAAAACGGTCGCTCTTATGTTTGAGTATCTCTCATCTAGCTTTATACCAAGGGCCTCAAAGTCCATATTTACACGCTTATCTGCACCGACTGTTAGATCTATATATGTTTGCCCGCTTGGTAAAATTTTGGCATTGCCATGATCATCCTCAAGTGCTAAACGAAGCTTTGTGCCAGGATCGCGGTCCACGCCAAATACAATATTTGGCTGTTCGTCATTAGTAAGTGAGATGTTGTACTCTTTTATAGTTTTTGTCTCATCATCAAAGTTATTTTTCTGGATAACCTTCTCATAGTCCTCTACCCTAAGGTATTTAGCGATATTTATAGCTCCGCCATCTATCTGCGTGGCAAGCTTGACGTCATCTATGTAGCTTAAAATTCCAAAGTCAAAGAGCCTACCGCGAACGCCATCTGTCGTGGTGACCTCGTTTGGTGTCGTGATAGTAGCCCTAACAGGCGTAGAGTGATCGACCGAGATAGGGACATTTGGTATGCTAAATTTGCCATCTACTATAGGAAGTGGCGCTGAGCCGTCACTTGGCAATGCGGTTAGTCCATCGTCGCTTATTGTGTATTTGACCGTTGTGGTTACAGCTGGTATGGTCGGAGTTGAGATAGTGACGCTTACATTGCTTCCTGGTTTTGCGTTGCTAGGTACGTAGATATCAAGGTCGCTTTGGGTTGATGGTGAGCCAGAAGGCGTGGTGATGCTATCAATTAGCCCGTCGCCGTCATTATCTCTTGCAAACTGCACCTTTATGCTGTTGTCTACGGTGATCTCGTCTGTGACTGGGTCTGCTTTGTTGCCAGCTTTGTCGGTAAATGTGGTCGTGAAATTTGTCGTAACGCCATAAAGTTTTGTAGTGGTCTCTATGGTGCCATTATTTACACTAATAGCTACGCCATCATCTCTTGTGGCACTATATGCGCCGGATGCGTTTTGAGAAATTTTAATGGTTATCTTATCTGTTTTGCCGTCGCTTCCTGCGATATCTATCTCAAATTTATCGCCATCTTTTGCATCATTTGGAATTTTCATCTTTATAGAAGTCTTCGCACCATCAGGGCTAAAGCCACTCTCTTTACTGGTTAGCACCCCATCTTTGTTCTCATCTTTTGTAAATTCAACATGTGGAGATCTAATAGGCGCAACCGTATCGCTTGAAATTTCACTCACACTAGAGGCTTTTTGTACGCCAGTCGCGCCATCAATGATCGTCGTGCTTAGCTTTTTCCTGCTTGGATCAGTTGAGCTTGTAGGGTCAGCGACTGTGATCTTGCCATTTTGGATAGAGATAGTCTCGCTACCGCCATCAAGCGTGGCAGTAAGTCCGTCAGGTGCGATAGTGTAGGTCTTTGTAACACTTGTCGGTGTGCTAGCTGGGTCATCGACCTTTATACGGATCTTGTCGCCAACTGCGGCGTTGTTTGGCACGTAGATATCGATAAGCGACGCTGTGCCACCACTTTTAGCTAGTTCGGCTGCATTTATAATGCCATCTTTATTTTCATCAAGGGTAAAAACGGCGATCGGATCGTTGTTGTTTGTGATAGTTATCGTATCCGTAGCACCTGGGTTGCCTGATTTGCTTATTATTTGGATATTTACATTTGTTGGCGTTGATGATGAAATTTTAACAGCACTTGCCACGTTAAAGCCGACATTTCCGCCGCTCTCACTTGTGAGTGGATAGCTCTCGCCACTATCTTTATCCACAAGCGTGCCACTAGATGTTTTAACAAGCGTCTTTTCATGCAAAGTGCCGTCAGGATCAGTGGTAGTGAGCTTTATCTTATCGCCTATTTTCATATTTGGCGATAAAACGATCTTCGCATCGTCGCTTGGCGTACTGCTGGCTGGATTAAAGCCATTTTCGCTAGCGTCTATCACGCCATCGCCATTTAGGTCTTTGCCTAAAATCACCTTTGTAAAGCTAAGAGCTGGCGTAACAGTATCAACGCTTGCGGCTGCCTTTGCTGGAGCTGAGCTGGCACCACTTGCTAACGTGATGCTAGAGCTTACATTAAACGGGGCATTTGGCGTGATAGCAACGCTTGGGATGATAAATTCTTTTTGATCTGGATTTGTTGCATTTGGCGTGATAGGCAAAATTTCGCTTGGATTGTTTTCATTTATCACGCTTGTGCCTGCAGGATCTACTTTGTAAGAAAGCGTGGTTTTTACGCCGTTATTTACAACTTCTAGCGTTACTTTGTCGCCTGGCTTGAAGTCGTTGTTAAAAGCAACAGCCATGCTTGTGTGATTAGGATCGCCGCCTGCTTCTGCGATATTGATATAACCATCGCCGTCAAGGTCTTTTAAAAGTGCGATGCTAGGCGCTGGTATAGCTGGAGCGCTCTCTTTTTGCTCAGCCGCTACTGGCGCTGCTCCGCTAATAGAACCAACCGGCATTGCTGGCTCGCTTGAGATGATAGCTGGTAGCTCTAGCGTACCGCCATCAAACCAAACTACGTTTGAGATGTGCCCTTGCGTGTCAAAATTTGACCCATTTATGCTTGCTGCGTCGCTACCATGACTTGAGCCATGAGAGTGGTGGCTAGAGCCTTGAGCGCTTTCGTCGCTGCTTTTGCTACTAGACTCTTCGCTCTCGCCAAAAATCCTTCTCTTGTCCTCTTCTACTTGCGCTTCATTGCCTTGGTCGTCAAATTTTGCATTTGATAGCTCTTTTGTGATGATAATAGTTTGTGGTTCAAGTAGCGTGATAGGCGCAGCGTGATCGAAATTTATAACAATAGTGTCGTTGCTGCTTTGCGTGATGATCTCATCGCCCAAAAATATCTCGTCGCCCTGCTTTAGCAAGATCAACTTTCCGTTTCGTTTTACAAAAACTTTTCCACTTATCTTTGCGACGACACCAACGCTTTGCATCTTTCATCCTTTAAATTTAAAACTAAAACATCCATTTAAAATTTTCACGCGATTATAACCAAAATAATAATAATGTAAATAAAAAATCTATATAAGAATTTTTGTCATTTCTGGGTCGTTTTTAAATTTAAAAACTACTTGATTTTTTATAAATTTACCAAAAAAACGCTGCTAGCTTTTAGTAAGATAAAATTTTAAATTTTTATGAAATTTGCCAAAGAGATGTTTTATCGTTACAAAGTAAATTTTAAAACGATAATGTTATTAAAATTTGCATATTTTTGATAAGTAAAATAGAAATTTGGTATAAATTCTTAAGGAATTCCCACGCCAAAAGACGTGGGATAAATTTACGCTATCTTGCTAGCGTCGATGATGTTTAGATCAAGACCTAGCTCTTCGACAGATAGACCAAGTGCAAGACCTACAAGCTGAGAGAGGTGGATGATAGGTTTTCTAACATCTGAGTGGTTCTCATCTTGATATCTCTCTTGATAGATGTCAAGTTGCATTTGACAAAGTGGGCACGGAGTCACAACTACGTCTGCGCCATTTTGATCAGCGTTATTTACGATCTGGCTTGACATTTTTCTTACTGATTTTCCAGCTGGATAGCTAGCGTGGAAGCCGCAGCAGTCAAGTCTTTTCTCAAATGGCACGATAGTAGCACCAAGTGCGCTTACAACAGTTTCAAAGCTCTTTGGATTTACCGAGCTTTCTCTGTTATGTAGATCTTTTTCAGGTCTTAGGCTGTGGCAGCCGTAAAATAGCGCTACTTTTAGACCGCTAAGTGGCTTAACAACCTTTGCTCTTAGCGTATCAACATTTTGGTAAAGCTCCCAAAGAAGGCTTGTTACCTCAGATGTACCATTATATTTCATATTGCCTTCAGCTAAAAATGTATTGATACGATCTTTTGCGCCCTTGTCAAGCGTGCTTTTAGCTCTTGTTAGAGTTAGCATACAAGTTGAGCATGTCGTAAGCATCGGCATATTCATCTGCTCTGCAAGCGCTATGTTTCTAGCATTTGCTACAAGTGTAGCCATAGGATCTACGTCTTGTGCTTGTTGAGCACCACAGCAGCTCCAGCCCTTTATCTCGTGAAGCTTCCAGCCAAGTACTGGAGCGATGGCCTCAAGCGACATCTTAGCCTCTTTAGCTGCTTGAGTGAGTACGCATCCTGGGAAAAAAGCGAATTCATTTTGCATAATTACTCCTTACTAGCAGCTTTGCGAGCCGCATTTATCATTTTTACTAGATCGTCATGTCCTTCTATATCTTCTTCGCCAAATACATGAAGCGGATTCATCTTGCCAGCAAGCATTAAGTTTGCAGCGATGTCTAGTTTGCCCATATTTTTGATAACACCTTCTGAACGAAGTGCAAGTCTAACCTCATTTAGTCTGCCTGAGCCATCAACTAGATCAGTTAAGAACGCCTCAGCGTGATCTGGTCCCATGCCCTCATTAAAGCCTTTTTGTATAGCCATGATACGAAGATCAGTTATATCAGCGCATGCGCTTATACCTTTTGGACAGCGATCAGCACACTCTTGGCATTTTACACACATCCAAAGGCCATTATCGATAGCTGGTTTTAGGTGTGGCATAGGATCTTTGCTACGTGAGTCAAAGGCAGCCCTATAAGCATGAACAAATACAAATGGCTGCATATAGTCACTCGCGTCTGCTTCAAGTTTATTACACTCGCTAGCGCATGCACCACAAAGTATGCAGTCCCATTCAAGTGCGACTTTGTCGTACTCTTTTTGGCTTTGCTTACAGCCTTTTTCGGCGCTAAATTCTGGCTTAGCTGTTATGCTAGGCTTGATCTTGCGTAAATTTTCTATACTTGGCTCCCAATTCACCATAAGGTCTGAGATAACCTTGAAATTTCCAAGTGGTGAAATTCTAATAGTATCTGGGTTGCCATACTCAGCCAAAAGCTCATTCATCTTTGTATCGCAAGCTAGATATGAGTGACCATTTACTCTAACAGCGCACGCTCCACATATCGCTGAGCGACAAGATGCTGTGAAATTTAATGTCGCATCCTTTTTTTGTTTGATATCAAAAAGCACTGTTAAGAGCGTTTTACCTGCGATCTCTTCGTTTGTTAGCTCATAAGTTGATTCATATTTTTTAGTTCCGTCAAAACGGTCGATAATAATTTTCATCCTAGCTCCTTACTCTGGCTTCTTGCCGTCAAGTGAAAATATGCCTGTCACAACATCTTTGTAGCCAAGCTCCAACTTGCCGTCTTTTAGTGTAACTATGCTGTGTTTTAAGAAATTTACATCATCTCTTTTTGGATAGTCCTCTCTTGTGTGAGCGCCACGGCTCTCAAGACGATTTTGCGCTGCAAGACATGCTGCACGAGAAAGAAGTATAAGGTTGCCAAGCTCGACGTAGTCAGTAAATGCTGTGTTCATTACTGGGTTTTGATTTGGCACTTTGATGGTGTCATATTTTGCTTGGATAGCTTCTAGGTTTTTAGAGAGCTGATCTAGTTTTGCGCCAGTTCTAAAGATACCCATTAGATCCCAGTTGTTTTTACCAAGCTCTTCGCGAAGTGCGTACATATCATTTACGCCGCCCTCACCTGTTGCTATGGCTTTAAATTTATCTTGCCACATTTTTGCTAGCTCAGAAGTCTTTTTGCCGCTTGCAAATTTTGCATTTTGAGCGTAAGCGCCAGCACCTTTGCCAGCTAGATCACCAGTTACAACTGCGTCAGTTAGGCTGTTTCCACCAAGGCGGTTTGCGCCGTGGATAGATACGCATGAAGCCTCGCCACCTACGTAAATTCCAGGGATTTTTGTGCTCATATCATCAAATTTAGCTACCTCTATGCCACCCATTGAGTAGTGAGCTGTTGGGCGGATAGGCACTGGTTGCTCGACTAGGTCGATGTCTTGGAAAAGCATCGCTGTGTGGCGAATTTTTGGAAGCTTTTTCATAATAGTATCTTTGCCAAGGTGGCGAACATCACAAAGTACATAAGCACTCATACCCTCGCCAAAACCCCTACCTTCGCGGATTTCTGTCTCGATCGCACGAGCGACGACGTCACGGGGAGCTAGCTCCATTTTTTCATGATAGTTTTTCATAAAGCGCTCGCCCTTGTTGTTTAACAAGTAACCACCCTCACCACGAGCAGCTTCTGTGATAAGTGTGCCGCCGTTTTGAACGCCAGTTGGGTGAAACTGAAGCATCTCAGGGTCTTCAAAACCAAGACCTACTTTAAGCGCAGCAGCGATACCATCGCCTGTTGCTATAAATGGAACTGAAGTGCGGTTATAGAAAATTCTAGTGTATCCGCCAGTTGCGATGACTAGAGATTTGCAAAGAACTGGGTAAATTTGACCATCTTGGATGTTGCGAAGCACGACACCTTCGACCTTGCCATCCTCAAGACCGATCTCAAGTAGCTCATGATCCATTAAAAATTTAACCCCAGCTGTGATAGCGTCGTCAAGACAGGCGTGCATCAAAACGTGGCCAGTTTTATCGGCTGCGTAGTTACAGCGTTTTTTGCTAGCGCCACCCATGAAACGAAATGCCACGTCGCCATTATCTTTACGAGAAAAAAGCATGCCGTTGTAGTCTAGTTCGTGGATAACTGCGCCTGCTGCCTCGCAAAATTTCACAACTGCATCTTGATCAGCAAGATAAGCTGCGCCTTTTACGGTGTCATAGGCGTGAAGCTTGAAGCTGTCGCCGTTACTAAAGTCAGTAACGCCGTTTATACCGCCCTCTGCCATACAGGTCGCGTTACGTGATGGCATCATCTTTGTAGCGACAACGACGGTTGAGTTTGGATATTGCTTGCGAACGGCTGTTGCTGCACGAAGTCCAGCACCGCCAGAGCCGATTATTAGCACATCAACAGATGGCAAGCCATTTTCATTGCCCTTTGGCAACTCGCCAGCAAAAACATTGGTCGCACCAGCTGTTGTAGCTAGCGCACCTACGCTGATACAGGCGCTTTGTAGAAATTCTCTTCTGGTAAATTTTTCACTCATTGATAACTTCCTATTTTAATAAGTTTATTAGCGTTAAAACGCACCGCCAGTTCATTTCTTAATATTTTTTAAAATAAGTAGATTAATTAAAAAATTAATGATGTAACTTTACATAAAATTTACTTAAAAGAAACATAAGAATTTATTTTAGGTTATATAGTGAGATTTGATAGCTAAAATCATTTAGAAAAAGACCATTTTATCGTGTTTGTAGCTACTACTTATAAATTTATTATTTTGATAAAAATGAAAAATGATATTACCACGCAATATATACTAATAAAAATAGACAAAATGTTATAAAATAGCCAATTTTACGTATCTTTGAGGATATTTCTTAAAACTAAATAAATAATTAAAACTAATAAATTTAAATGGGATAAAAATCGTATTATTATCAAAAATCATATAAATTTGTAAATTTTTGATATCTAGAGAGTAAAATAATAGATAGCCCCGTAGTGTCTGACTGAAATAATAAAGCTTAAATTTATATCAAATATCTCAATATCATCAAGTGACGGATACCAGATATCGCTAAAAAATTTAAAGAGATCATCAAAGCGCAAAATATCAATGCTCTTAAATTTATTAAAATTTATGCAAATTTCATTTGGCGTGGCGATGCCAAGCTTGCTAAAAGCGGTCTTGAGATCAAAATTTGCTTCGTCCGCATTAAAGCCATCAAACTTGCTAAATTTATCTATCTTAAAAAACTCATCTATATCATTTAGACTAAATTTATGAAGTAAATTCTCTCTTAGTTTTAAGCACTCACCAGCCGGCAAGCTCCTAATGATAGGCATATCAAAGCCATATTCTTTGCGGAAATTTTCTAGTTTTATCTGATCCATTTTGGGAGGTTTTGGCTAAATTTAAATTTAGCCAAATTTTCTATTTCAAAAGCTCTTTTGCGTATTTTAGGCCTAGCTCGTAAGCTTGGGCGTTTGCTTCTTTGACCTTAGCTGGCACGCTTGCTAGCATCTCTTCACGCACTAAATTTTCATCCATGCACCTACTCATCGCCACAGCCACACCAAGGGCTACTACGCTTTGAGTGATGACGTTTCCGACCTCGTCTTTTGCGATAGAGATGATAGGAATTTCATAAATTTTCCAGCGCTTTTTGTCCTCATCACTTACTTTTACCAAATTTGGCTCGACAACGATCGCACCGCCCTCTTTCACGCCACTTTTAAAGGCATCGTAGCTTATCTGCGCAGTTGCCAGCATAAATTCTATCTCGCCCTCGTTTGCATAAGGATATAAAATTTCTTTCTCATCAAGTATGATATCGACCTTCGTTGGACCGCCACGCACCTGAGATGTGTAGGTAGATGCCTTGACGCCGTAACCGCCCGCTTTTATCTTGGCGGCTGAGAGGATCTCGCCTGCTAGTATGACGCCCTGTCCGCCAACGCCGACAAATCTTAGTTGTGACTTCATGCTAGCTCCTCAAAATTTATCGCTTCATTGCTCATAGCAGCCCTTCTTACCTTGTCGTAAGCCTTAGTGTATTCGATCTTTTCTTCATCTTTGTGAAGCACGCCAAGTGGGAAAATGCCCTTTTTCTCTTCGTCACTTAGCATGTCAAATTTGACCTTGCTCGTCGTGCGGCCCTTTATCCACTCTAAATTTTTCACCGCCTCGCCCATTTTGTTCTTGCGGCCTAAATTTATGTGGCAGTTTGAAAATACATCAAAAAAGCTGTATCCATCGTGGCTAAAGCCCTCTACAAAGAGCTTTGTAAGCTTCTCTGGCTCGATGACGCTTCCACGTGCGACAAAGCTAGCGCCTGCGGCAGTTGCGAGCTTACAGGCGTCAAAGCTAGGATCGATGTTGCCGTATTGCGCTGTGACCGTCCACATGCCCTTTGGCGTGGTTGGGCTGGTTTGCGAGTTGGTTAGTGCGTAGATGAAGTTGTTGATTAAGATATGATTTAGCCCGATATTTCGGCGACATCCATGTATCGTGTGGTTGCCTCCGATAGCTAGTCCGTCGCCGTCTCCAGTTACCACGATGACGTGCTTGTCTGGGTTTGCCATCTTTACGCCAGTGGCATATGCTACGGCTCTGCCGTGAGTTGTGTGGATGGTGTTGCAGTCGAGATATCCGCTAAAACGCCCAGAGCAGCCTATGCCTGAGACCACGCAAACGTCGTTCATGTCCCAGCCCATGGTGTCGATAGCACGGATGAGAGCCTTTAGTATGACGCCGTCGCCGCAGCCCCAGCACCAAAGAGTAGGCATTTTATCTGTTCGTAAATATTTATCATAATTAAAAGCCATAAATTTCTCCTATCTTCGCCTCGATCTCGCTTGGGCTTATCGGTCTGCCGTTTGCTTTTAGCAGTTTTGCAAAGTCATCTCTTAAGATGATCTTTGAAATTTCGCCACTATATTGACCTAAATTTAGCTCGCAGACTAAAATTTTCTTAAATTTATCTGATATCTCTTTTAGCTTTTTAGCTGGAGCTGGAAAAAGTGTGAGTGGCTTAAATAGCCCTACTTTTAGCCCTTTTTCACGTAAATTTAAGATCGCTTGCTTAGCTGAGAGAGCCACGCTACCAAAGGCGATGATGCAAATTTCAGCGTCATCAAGCATAAATTCTTCAAATTTCTCGCACTCATCAGTGTGTAAATTTATCTTGTTAAACAGCCTATTCATCGAGTATTCAACGATCTTGCCATCTTCTGTTGGAAAGCCAGTTGAGCCGTGATGAAGCCCAGTTATGTGGTAGTGGTAGCCTTTAAAGAAAGGATTTAGCGTGGCTGGCGCGTCTGGTGCTGCCTCGTAGGGTTTATACTCTTTTGGCTCGCCACTAAATTCTTTTCTTTTATAAATTTCTAGCTCGCTGATTTCTGGCAAACTAACCCTTGCTTGCATGTGGCCTATCGTCTCATCAAGTAGCAACATAACTGGTGTCATAAACCTAGCTGCGAGATTAAAGGCGCGAACCGTCTGCGTATAGCACTCCTCTAGGCTACTAGGGGCTAGCACTATCATATTTACATCGCCATGAGTTGGGTTTTTAGCCTGCAAGATATCGCCTTGCGCTACGCGGGTTGGCAAGCCAGTTGAAGGGCCACCGCGCATGACATTTACGATGACAAGCGGTATCTCAGCGATAAATCCAAGGCCTATTTGCTCAGCCTTTAGTGAAATTCCTGGACCAGAACTTGCAGTCATTGCCTTAGCACCGCTAGCACTTGCACCAAGAGCTACTGAAATCCCAGCTATCTCATCTTCCATTTGTATAAATGTGCCGCCATGTTTTGGCAAAAGCACGCTTAGCTCGTGGGCGATCTCACTACTTGGAGTGATAGGATATCCGCCAAAGAAGTTACAGCCGCACTCGACCGCAGCCCTTGCTACTAGGGCATTTCCAGTTGATACTACCTCTCTCATGCGCTCTCTCCAAGTTTTGCAAATTTATTTGCCTTTACAGCCGCAGCTCGCTCTTTGCTTTCAGGCGTTAGCTTTGCAAATTTAAAGCCTTTATCAGCCACATAAATGGCAAAATCAGGACAGTGAAGCTCACAGTCACGGCATCCTATGCATGAGTCGGCATAGACCACCTCTATCATCTTGCCAAGCACCGCCTTTGGCTCAAGCCTCATACCTAGCACGCCTGCTGGGCAGTAGCTCACGCAGACATCACAGGCCTTACACCTGCTCTCATCGACCCAAACTGGGACATTTTCTTTTACGATCATATATCTTCCTACTCTAAGTTTTCTTTTAAAAATTTGATATTTTTTCTAATTTCAGCTTCACTTTTGTTTAGCTGCTCTTGCTCGTCTTCGTCTAAATTTAGCTCTAAAATTTCTTTTAAGCCATCACGTCCGAGCCTTACTAGCCTGCCGCAGCTTAGCTCATCATCTATTAGCACGCTAGCGCTTATTATCTCATCGCTCTTGCCAACGATCATCTCGCACATCTTCACAGCCGCAGCCGCTGGTGCGTAGTAAGCTGAAGTGCCAAGCAGTTTAACGATCTTTGCGCCACCAGTGCTTGTCTCTTTTTTGAGCACTTTTAGCTCATTTTCATTTAAATTTTCACTGATATTGCTAGCTGACACGATCATCTCGTCATTGTGAGCGCCGACGATCTTTGCTATTAGCTTGCTGGCGTCCTTATCTTTTAAAAGCGCTAGCTCATATCTGCACCTTGCGCTATCTAGCTCGCCAGCCATGCCGATCACTTTGTTTTTGCTAAAACCACTAAATTTATGAGCCGTCCAGACCATCACATCAAGCGGATTTGTGACTACGATTATCACTGCGTTTTTGGCAAATTCAGCTATCTTTTGCGCAGTTTGCTTTACGACAACGGCGTTTTTAAGTAGCAGATCTTCTCTAGTTTGACCCTCTTTTCTTGGGCTTCCAGCTGTGACTATGACGATGTCACTGCCTTCAATTAGCACAAAATCATCGCCACCACAAACGCTAGTTTTAGCGTTAAAGACGCAGCTTGACTGCGCTAGGTCGATCGCTTTTGCGCGCGCCACATCGCCAAATATATCCACAAGCGCGATCTCATCGCAAAGCTCTCTCATACAAAGCGCATAAGCTATGCTAGCACCGACGTTTCCAGCTCCAACTACACTTATTTTCATCTCTTATCCTATTATTTGATTTAAAATTTCACTTGGTCTCATGACCTCATTTGCCCTTGCTTCATCTGGCAGGTAGTATCCGCCAAATTCCACGCTTGCACCATCATTTTCTCTAATCTGCTTTAAAATTTCGCTCTCATTTTTTTCTAGCTCGTCTGCTAAATTTTCAAAAATTTTGCTTAAAATTCCGCCACTTTTTGCCATCTCTCTCGCCCAAAATAGCGCTAGATAAAAGTGCGACTCTCTGGTATCAAGAGTGGCATTTGGCGTTTTATTTTCGTCCAAATAGCTAGCAACGGCTCTATTTAGTGCATCACTTAGCTCTTTTGCCTCTTTTTTTTGCCTAAAAAACGCTAGATGTTCAAGCGATGCACTAAGCGCTAAAAACTCGCCCAGGCTGTCCCAAAGCAGGTGATTTTTCTCTTTTAGCTCTTTTACAAGTGTCGGAGCCGTTCCGCCAGCTCCTGTCTCAAACATCGCTCCACCAGCAAGTAGTGGCACTACTGAGAGCATTTTTGAGCTGCCACCTAGCTCAAATATCGGAAAAAGATCGGTTAGATAGTCTCTTAAAACGTTGCCAGTGACGCCTATGACGTCTTTGCCAACCCTTATTGCTTCAAGCGATCTTTTAGTTGCTTGCTCATAGTTTAAAATTTCAAATTTAACTCCAGCATTAGTAAATTTATCTCTAAATTTGTCAAATTTAGCTATTAAATTTCTATCATGAGCACGGCTACTATCTAGCCAAAATATAAGCTCATCTTTTGAAATTTCGCCCCTTTTTAAGGCAAGCTCAAACCACGCATTTATCGCATCGTCCTTCGCCTGCGTCATCCTAAAAATGTCGCCACTTTTGACGCTAAATTTAAAGACGTTCTTGCCCGCCTCATCAAAAACTACAAATTCTCCGTCCTCTTTTGCGATGAAGGTCTTATCGTGACTGCCATATTCCTCGGCCTTTTTAGCCATTAGCCCCACGTTTGCCACGCTGCCAATGTTGCTCACATCAAGCGCGCCATGCTCTTTAAAGTCCGCCACGCAGGCCTCATAAACCCTAGCGTATGTTCTGTCTGGAATCATGCAAAGTGAGAAATTTAGCTCGCCATCCTTATCTTTTATCTTGCCAGAGTTTCTAATGAGCGCTGGCACGGAGGCGTCGATGATGACGTCATTTGGCACGTCAAAATTGCTGGCATTTTCATTTAATGCCCAAATTTTTGCTTTTTTGCTCAAAATTTCATCAAATTTAGCCAAAATTTCATCTTTGTTTTTAAGCTGATAAATTTTAGCAAACATATCTTTTAAGCCGTTTTTTGCCTCAACGCCGTGAGCCTTAAATTCATCGCCAAATAGCTCAAAAACCTCTTTAAAATAACTCTTTATCGCGTGAGCAAAGATAACTGGATCGCTAACCTTCATCATCGTGCATTTTAGATGCAAGCTCAAGGTCAAATTCTCTTTTTGCGCAGCTTCAAAGCAACTTTCATAAAATTTATCTAGCTCATCTGCACTTAAAAAGGTAGCATCTACGATCTCGCCACTTTGAACGGCAAGCTCTTTTAAAAGCTCTTTTTTGCCATCTAAATTTATAAAATTTATATAAAATTTCTCATCTTTGCTAGCGATTATTGAGCGTTCATTTTCGTAAAAATCGCCCTTTTGCATGTAGCAAATTTTAGTTTTATTTGCTTTGTCCCAGTTACCGTTGCTATGTGGGTGCTTTTTGGCAAATTCTTTAACCGGCGGCAAAACTCTTCTATCTGAGTTTCCTTGTCTTAGCACTGGATTAACAGCGCTACCAAGCACTTTTGCATATTTTTTAGCGATCTCTTCGTCGTAGTCTGTGATGATCTCGTCTGGGTAAAATGGCACGTTTATGCCCTTGCTTCTTAGCTCCTCAATAGCTGCTTTTAGCTGAACAAGCGTGGCTGAGATGTTTGGCAGTTTTATGATATTTGCCTCTTTGTGCGCGGTTAGCTCACCCAAAAGCTCTAGCTCATCGGCCTTGTTTAGCCCAAGCTCTTTGCTAAAAAGAGATAAAATTCGCCCAGCTAGGCTTATATCAGCCCTAGTTATACTAATGCCAGCGCGTGATAAAAAGCTCTTAACGATAGGAAAGAGAGAGTAGCTTGCAAATAGCGGTGCTTCGTCGGTTTTAGTCCAGATAATGTCACTCATTTTAGCCCTTTTGATTTTTTGAAATTTATCACGTTTTTTATTAAAGCTAGTTGTATTTTAGCCCTATTTTGCGATATTTTGATTGTGCTCGCTTAATGTTTTTGAAAAAATGTGTTTTTTCGCCTTTTTATCAAGCACAAAGTATAGATAATCGCTCTTTGCAGGGTTTATCGCCGCTTTTATCGCACTTATAGAGACGCAGCAGACTGGACTTGGCGGTATGCCGTCGTTTAGATATGTGTTAAACTCGCTCATGTCGCTTCTTATGCGCTCAGCTGTGATCACATCGTGCGAGTAGATGCCATAGTTTAGCGTGCCGTCCATCTGCAGCCTCATGCCCTTATCTAAGCGGTTATAGATGACTGAAGCGACAAGTGGCATCTCAGCGTCGTTTGCGGCCTCTTTTTGGATGATTGAAGCGATGGTTAAAATTTTAAACCACTTTTTCTCGTTGTATTCGCCAAAAATTTTTCTGCTGATCTCGCTTTGCGCCTTTTTAGATGAATTTACGAGGTAATATGCCAGATGTCTTTCGCTGATGCCAACTGGGATCTTATAAGTATTTGGCATCAAAAAGCCGTCGCTAACTGGCGCAAGGGCGTTATACTCGCTATTTAGTTTAGCTCCGTCAAGTCCTAGCTGGGCTGCTATCTGGTTTAAAAAAACGATCGTAGTTTCGCCAGGGATGAGCGTGATCTCGGTCATCGCAGCCTTTGCCTTGGCTAATTTTTTTAAAAAATCAATCCTTGAAATTTTATCTTTGCCTATCTCGATCCAGCCAGACTGAGGCGAGCCGATAAAGCGCATGGCGTATTTGTCGATCGCGCTTAAGTTAAAGTTGCGATTAGCTAAATAAGATATAATTTCGCCCACACTTCCCTTTGGCACAAAGACGACCTTGCTCGTGTTTATGGGGCGTGCCAAATAAACAAATACACTTAGGACAACGATGAGTACGATATCAAAGAAAATATCCAGATACGGCTTTTTTATAAAATTTTTTATCATTTTGATTCTTTCGCTTCTTTTGCTTTTAAAATACGGCATAAAAATTAACGATTTCGAGCTTTACGGCGTAAAATTGGAGCAATTATATATAAAGTTAGATAAAAAAATAATTGTAAGAGCAAAGCAGATCAAGCTACCTAAATTTAAACAAAACGCAGAGCAAAAAGCCAGCGACAAGCAGCTTTTAAACCTTAGTCAAGGCGTTGATTATCTTGAGACCTTTTTTCAAGAAATTTCGCTTGAGAGCGTGCAAATCGGCGATGATTTTAAGATCAAAATTTTATTTTTAGACGATATATTTTTCGTTGATAGCCCTTATCTAAACATCGATATCAAATTTCAAAACGAGCAACAAAATGGCGTAGACCGCTTCATAGTAAGAAATTTAAGCCTTAAAGATTTTAATGTAAGCATTAGCGGCGAGGGCAGTGCAAATTTTGACAAGGATGATTATAAATTTGATGGAAATTTCACCTCGCACGAGCTAAATGGCAAGCTTAGCTTTGCCTTAAAAGATACGCTTTTAACCTACAAAGCCTATGACGTAAATGCTGGCAGCATAAAGGACTTCATCGCTGAGCTTGATAGCCGCATACACCTAAACAGCGAGGTTAAAAACTGGATATATGGCTACATCGTGGCAAACGACTATCATCTAAATGAGATAAACGGCAAGGTCGATATTGCCAAAAATGACTTTTATCTAAACGATCTAAATGCGACTGCCTATGCTAAAAATTTACTTGTTAAATTTGATAAAGGCTTACCAGCCATAAATGTAGCTGAGGCAAACATCACGCTTAATAACTCAAAGCTTAAATTTGACCTCATAGCGCCTGTTTATAAGGGCAAAAAGCTTGATGGTTCAAATGTCGCGATAAATAATATCTTTGATGAAAAGAGCGCAAATTTAGAGCTATTTATAAAGACAAATTCTATTTACGATGAGGCGATAAATGATATATTAAGAGCTTATAAGATCATCGTGCCAGTTAAGCAGTTAAGCGGCAAAATGGACGCTAGCCTAAAAATTTTGATAAAGCTTGATGAGAAGAGCTTAGAAAATTTTGATGAAAAAAGCGTTATCGCAAATGGCGATTTTAAGATAAGTGATGCGGTTTTAGATATCGCTGGGAGTAAATTTAACGCTAAAAGCGCCCTTGTAAAGCTCATAAATACTTCTGTGCTAAACATCGATGCAAGCGGCTTTGGGCTTGATTTTTTCAGAGCAAATGCAAAAGTAGATATAAATTTACAAAAAAGCACCGGCGAGATAAAAGGCGTCATAGAAAGCTTTGATCTAAAAGAGAAAAATGATGAAATTTTAGCCTTTAAAAATGAGCCATTTACTGCACTTCTTGACTTTAGTAAGCCAGATAAGACCACGCTTAGCATTGAGCCTTTTGGGATAAATTTAAGCTTTGGCGATGAGAGCGTGATAGCTACGAAAAATAGCAACTTCATCATGCAAAACTCCCCACTTTTAAAGCAAAATGGCATGCTTGGCTTTGATGATGTGAGCATAAAGAGCAAGGACTTTACTAATCTTGAAATTTTGGCAAAAGGGCTTAAATTTGACATGCCGTTTTTGGATAAAAATGGCTCAAAATATGATAGTGACGACTTTTTGATCACGGTCTCAAAGGCTGGCGTAAAAGTGCAAAGTGCGAGCAAAAAACTCTCTTTAAATATCACCGAAAAAGGTATAGAAGCTAAGAGCAACGACCTAAATTTGTTAGTGCTTGATGATAACAGCACAAAAGAGCAAAGCACGCCACTTGAGCTTTTTGCAAAAAATGGCGACATCATTTTGCAAGACCTTAACAAAACCTTGCCATTTACCAGCTTTAGCGCCGAGAAAAAAGGCAAAAGCACCTCGCTAAATGGACTAGCAAAGCAAGGCAGAGTTGGATATTTTAGCGATGAGAAAAGCATAAATTTAGACGCAACTGATATAAGTGGCGAGTTTATAAATGGTCTTTTAGGCACCAAGAGCTTTGAGGGCGGTAAATTTCGCCTAAAAATGCTTGGAGAGAGCTCGAAAAATTTCAAGGCTGAGGTCAGATTTTTTGGCACGTATCTAAAAGACTACATCTTTTATCAAAGGCTTTTAAGCTTTTTAAACTCGGTGCCATCGCTTCTTAGCTTTAAAACGCCTGATTTTAACAACAAGGGTTTTACTGTTAAAAACGGCAAAATTTTACTTACAAGAAAGGGCGACGTGATCGAGTTTTTAGCGATTGAGATGATAGGCACGAGCGCAGATATCGGCGGACGCGGCACGATCGATCTAAAGAGCAAAAAGATAAACATCGACCTTGAGCTAAAGATACTAAAAGACGCAAGCGGCATCATCGACAAGATCCCACTTATCAACCAAATCATCCTTGGCAAAGACCGCTCGCTCTCAACCGTCATCGCTATACGTGGCACGACTGAAAAGCCAGAGTATTCGACGCAGATCTTGCAAGATGCCCTGCTCTCGCCACTAAAGATAATAAGAAACGTCCTGCAAGCTCCGTTTTTGATATTTGAGTAAAGTATTACGCAAAAATATTGCTTAGTATAAACTTTTGCGAATTTTACGGCGGAGCTTATTATCCGCCACTCATTCTAAGTATCTTGCCAGATACTCATCAAAACAAAACAACGCATCATTAATAAAATATTCTAACATTTGCGGGTCAATGCCTACTAAAGTTTTACCAACACGAGTTGAAATTCTCGGCGTTTGATCGTCATTTAGCTTATAAAGATTTTCAAAATGAAATGCTCGGTTTCGAATTTTAACAGCAAGGTCATATAAAATCTTTACTTTTTGATAGTTTAAAAGTTTATTTTTGCGGTTAAATTTAGAATACTTTTTAAAATCAAGCTTATCAAGATTGACGATATCATTGTGGATTTTGGCTTCATCGATGATTTTTGCCCAAAATCCAAAAGTTTGCTTTGAGACAAAGAGATCATCTAGCTTGAAGTAGCCGCCAAAAGAGCTTAAAATATCTACCTTGTTATTATCCACCAAAGCTTTAAAAGCTAAATTTCTCGTAGCTATTTACAAAATACTAAGCTTTTAAGCCAGCCTGTACTAGCAAAAAGTTCTTTTTATGCTCTTGCTCGTTTTTATAGCTCTTTAGGCGTTTGATTGAGAAAAATTTAATACTATCCATAAAAATTAATAAATTCATAAAATTTTACGCATTATAATACGTAAAATTTTACTTCATCTCAAGGCGCATAAGATACATATCTTCGCCGTCAGTTACCTTTAAATTTTGGCTTTTGCACTTTGGACATGTAAAGTCATTTTCGCTAAGCTCCCCGCCAAATCCACAATCCAAACACTCTACAACAATGCCTTGTAAATTTATGACAAGCTTGGCGTTTTCGCAGATCGTGCCAGTCTTATAAACATCAAAGGCACTCTCTAGATAGTGTGGTTCCACTCCGCTTAAGCGGCCAACTTTTATCTCGATCTTGCTTATCTCTTTGGCATTTTCTTTGGCGGCATTTTTCTCACAAAGGCTAACTAAATTTTGAACGATACTAAGCTCGTGCATTAGCAGATCCTTGGTAGTAGCTCACCCTTTGGCGGCTCGAGAAATCTTCTTGATTTATAGGCGTTTTCGATGATGACACGCTCGTTTTTTGCCTCCATTACTTCGCCTATTATCATCGCGTTTTTATCAAATTCTCTTAAAATTTTAAGTGCGTCCTCAGCCTGACTCTCATCGACAGCCATCACAAAAGTGCCCTCATTTGCAAGCTCATAAGGCTCAAATCCAAATAGCTCACAAACGCCCATCACTTCATCTGCGACCTTGATATTTTCCTCAAAGACCAAGATGTCAAATTTACTAAATTTAGCCCACTCATTTAGCACCGCACTTAGCCCGCCTCTTGTCGCATCGCGCATAGTTTGTGGCTTTATACCAGCGCTAAAGAGCTTTAAGACAACCTCTTTTAGGCTCTTGCAGTCACTTTTTAGATCAAGTCCAAGCTCAAATTCCTCTCTAGCTGCTAGCACCACACCGCCGTGTCTGCCAACATCTCCAGAGATGAGAATTTTTGCTCCTGCTTTTAAATTTTTAAGCTCCACGCCTTCGCAAACTATCTCGCCGATGCCTGCTGTGTTTATGAAAATTTTGTCGCATTTGCCCTTTGGCACAACCTTCGTATCGCCACAAACGACGCTTACACCGCTCTCTTTGCATGTTTTTGCAAGTGAGCCAAGCACCTTTTCAAGCTCTTCTATGCTTAGCCCCTCTTCGATGATGAGCGAGCAGCTTAGGTATTTTGCGCTTGCTCCAACCATCGCTATGTCGTTTATCGTGCCACAAGCTGCGATCTTGCCGATGTCACCGCCATTAAAAAAAATGGGAGTTACCACAAAGCTATCGGAGCTAAATGCAATCTTGCCGTTTAAATTTAGTATCGCTGAGTCGTTGCTCTGCCTTAAAATTTCGTTATCAAAAATTTTAAATATCGTCTCGTTTATAAGCGAGTTCATCTCCTCGCCGCCGCCGCCGTGGCTTAGCATTATCTTTTTCATTAAATTCCTTAACCAACTCTTGCGTATTTAAAATATGCCGCACAAGCGCCCTCGCTTGAAACCATGCACGATCCTATCGGATTTTGCGGGTTACAGACCTTACCAAAGACCTTGCAATCAGTCGGCTTTGCCAGCCCTCTTAAAATTTGCCCACAAATGCAAGCCTTGCTCTCGCCAGCGCTCTCTACGCTGCAGTCAAACTGCACTCTGGCATCAAGATAGGCAAACTCATCTTTTAGTTTCATGCCGCTTTGCGTTATCTCGCCAAGACCTCTCCAGACAAAGTCGCACGGCTCAAAATACTTAGCTATGAGCTCTTTTGCCTTGACGTTACCCTCTTCTTTGACCGCCCTTGCATACTCGTTATAGACTTCATACGTGCCTGCGTTTTGCTGACGGACTAAATTTAGCACACTTGCCATGATATCAAGCGGCTCAAAACCGCTAATGGCAATAGGTCTTTTAAATTCGCTCGCTAACTCTTTGTAAATTTTACTGCCCGTGATGACGCTCACGTGACTTGGTCCCAAAAATGCGTCTATCCTTACGTTTTCATCGCTCATTATAGCTCTAACTGGCGCTGGGACGGTCACGTGATTTATATGAAAGTATAAATTTTTAATGCCCTCTTGCACCACTTTTTCAACCAAATTTGCACTCATCGGAGTCGTCGTCTCAAAGCCAATGGCAAAAAATATGACCTTTTTGTCTGGATTTTGCTTAGCGATATTTAGCGCATCAAGTGGCGTGTAAAGTGCCCTTATGTCGTGTCCCTCACCACGAAGCTTTTGCAAGCTTGTCTTTGAGCCAGGCACTCTTAGCATGTCAGCTAGCGTGCAAAAGATCACATTCTTCATGCTAGCAAGCTTACAGGCCTCGTCTATGCGGCTCTTTGGCATCACGCAGACTGGACAGCCTGGGCCATGGACGAAATTTATATGCTCTCCAACCAAGCTTGGCAGTGCAAATTTCATAATGCTATGCGTGTGACCGCCGCAAATTTCCATAATGTTTAGCGGTTTTACGCTCTCTTTTTGGATGAGTTTTGAAAGGGCAAGGATTAAATTTTTATCGCGAAAATCATTGATAAGATCCATCAAATTTTCCCCGCGTCCATATCCTCAGCGATCTTTTGATAGACCTCCAAGCTCTCAAGCGCAAACTGCGTATCGATCTTTTGCATGGCGTATCCAACGTGGATTAGCACGTATTCGCCAACTTTTACCTCTTCAGAGATGAGGTCAAGGCTTACCTTTCTAGTAACGCCCAAGGTTTCAACGGTAGCAACGTTGTTTTCATCTATTTCTATTACTTTTGAAGGGATCGAAAGACACATTATCTTAGCTCTTTTTTAAATTCCAAATAACTTATCCACTTATCGATGCCCTCGCCTGTTTTGCTATCTACCACAAAGATATCGACCTTTGAATTTAGCTTTCTAGCGTCGTTTTTCACTCGCTCGATATCAAAGTCAAAGTGCGGTGCAAGCGAAGCTTTTGTGATCAAAAGCACGTCAGCAGCCCTAAACATCACTGGATATTTGCTCACCTTATCATCGCCCTCTGGCACTGAAAGAAGCACAGTGTTAAAGTGTGAGCCAACGTCGTAGCTTGCAGGGCAGACTAAATTTCCAACATTTTCTATAAAGACTAGATCAAGCTCATTTAGTGGCAGGTGATGAAGCCCCTCATGCACCATAAATGCGTCTAAATGGCAGGTCTGACCTGTGCTTATCTGATGAGCTTTTGCGCCAGCTTTTACTATGCGGTCGGCATCTTGATTGGTCTCCAAGTCTCCCTCGACAACGCCTATTTTAAATTTACCAGCCTTTATCGTAGCCTCCAAAAGCGTAGTTTTGCCAGCGCCTGGACTACTCATCAAATTTACACAAAGTATCTTTTTCTCATCAAGATGTGCTCTGTTGTGAGCTGCCTCTTTGTCGTTTTCAGATAGAATTTTCTCTATCACATCTATGGTTTTGCTCTCGTTTAGCACAGGGTGTGCGTGAGCCTCGTGGCTATGCTCGTGTGCGTCATGAGCGTGATCTGTACGCCCATCATGAGTGTGTGGGTGTGAGTGAGTAGTGCCATCAGCGTGAGTGTGAGTGTGGGCGTGATTTCCCATTGAACAACCGCAATCTTTACACATTTTCTTATCCTTTTTTATTAATTTTCAGAGATTTTAACGCTTAAATTTAAAAATAAAATTAAAATTTAAGGGCATTTTATGCAAATGAGATAAATTAACCCGTTTTTTAATCATCCCTTTAAATTTACCTTTGATCTTGCAAGCGAACTGGCTCTTCAAGGCTCTCGTTATCATCTGTGTAGCCATTTTCATCAAAATTTTCATCACTGCTTCTTTTTTTACCATTTGGCGTGATGATGAGATCTTTTAGCCTTGCCCTGCCATCATCCATTACCATCAAAACAGCAACAGCATCCACATCTTGATCCATCATCTCTCGCTCAGTCTGCTTTGCCTTTTTAGTTGGCATGTAAAACTCTTCGATGCCATATTTTACAAATGAATATCCATCAAATTTACCAGCTAAGAAAAGAGCATCTTTTGGCTTAGTAAAGCTAAATTTATCAAAAGCGTAAGTGGCATTCGCATCTTGCTTCAAAATGGCGTAAATTTCATCATTTTTTGAGAAATTTCTATCATATTGATCTATCTCAACGCCAGTTTTTTCATCAAATTTATACTGCTGCAAATTTGAAAAATCATAGCTCAAGCTCACGTAGTTCCCACGAAAGAGATCTCTTGGATCGTAGAGATTTACCCTCACTTTTATCTCTTTTCCAAGATAAAGTGGCATGAGCGCGTATGCGAGCATCGCAATTATTAGTAAAATTTGAAAGATTATGGCTAGTATCAGTGATCTTATCTTCATTTTGTACGTCCTTTTTTAGCAGCAACTGCGAGCACGACGAAGGCAAAGACGATAAATAGCGCCGTAGCCCCCAAATAATCGCCTATTAGCTCAAAGTATCTAACCACCGCAACTAAGAATATCATGCATAGTCCAAGCGTTAGCTCGCCATTTTTGATAAGCACGGCAGCGACGATAATGTTTGCTAGCGAGAAGAAGATATTTGCATATCCAACGCCCAAGCTAAAGACAAATGGCAACGCAAAGAGTATCAAGCCAAGAAGCAAGCCGCTTTTGTTTTTCTCTTTGAAAAATAGCGCAATGCTAGCGATGCTAAATACGGCAAAAACCTTGCCAAAACTGCTATAAAAAAATGCTTTTGCAAACCAAAATTTATCTTCTTCTAGCTCGTAGATATCGCCATTTGCATAAGCTATCAGGCAAACGATCAAGATAACGATGCCAAGATACTTGCCAAAGCCTTTTACAAGGTGCGCTAGCCTATCTCTAAAGCCAGCTAATGTGTTAAAGAGCGCGACAAGTAAAAGCGCGTATGAGAGCGACAAAGTAGCAGCCATCGGCGCTCTAAACATAAGATCATAGCCATAAAATTCATTAAACCCGCTGATCCTAGCGCAAAGTGAAACGATGTAGAAAAATATATCTGCTAGAAGCATAGTGGCAAGAAAAATAGAGTCACTTTTGTAAAGCGTGTAGGCGCCAAGGGCTATAAAGACGATAAATTCATAAGCAAACTCGCCACCCATGCCCTTTAAAACAAACCAGATCGTCGCAAAAACAAGGCTTTGAGCCACTAGCAAGGCCTTTTTGCTAGCAAAAGAGAGCGCCATCGCTCCAACGCTCCAGAGCAAAACTCCACCGCTTGGCTCGTCGCTAATATTATAAATTTGAGCGATAAGCGCTATGGCTGCGCCGTAGCAGAAATTTCCCAAAAAGAGCGTAGCCGTGCCAAGCTTATCTTTGCCTTTTTTGAGATAATAAACTCCACCAAAATTTAAAAGAGCAAGCACTCCAAAGATGATGACAAGGCGCCCCATCCTTGGTATCTCCTCCCAGTAAGCTCCAACTAGCGTAAAAAATGCCAGCGCGAAAAAGAGATAAGCAACCAACTTTAAGATAAAGCTAGTCTTTTCGCTATGAGCGTTTATATCTATATCATATAAATTTGCTATCTTTAAAGCGGTGCCCTTATCGACCACATCCTCTTTTTGCCAGCGATCTAGCTCTTTGGCTAGAAAATTTCTATTGTAAAAATTCATCTTTCATTCTCTTTAAATGACATTTTTTTGTGGCTAATGATAGCATACAAGCGCCAAAAATGCTAGAACAAAAATAAAGCAAAAAAGAGAGAAACATAAAAAGCCAAAAAAGAACTTGGGCGGGCTTTTGCAAATTTAGCTTTAGCCAAAGCCCAAGCAAAAAACAAACGGTCATCAAACTATTTTTACCAAAAAGATACATGGCATGCGCAAAAAAATGCAGCAAAACCCTGCTATAAATTTGCAAAAATGGATCACAAAAACTGCTAAAAAACTATCAAAAAGACAAAATAAGACAAGCTCCGCAGCCAAGAGCACTGCTAGCTATTTACAAAAATCCTAAATTTAACAGCCAAAAAAGCTTTTAGCTTAAAATTTAGGCACAGCAGCCTTTGTAAGTTTAGAAAACTTAACACCCTTTAAGCCAGCAATCCTGTCAGCAAAGCGCTCTATCTTCTCCGCTTCGCCCCTTATAGAGATCGTTTCTAAGCAGTTGTGGTGATCGACATGAACGTGATTTGTGCAGATGATCTTCACATCAGAGTCATGCTCGATATCCATTTTTTTATTCACCAAATCGTTGTGATGATGCACATAAATGAGCGTCAAAACCCCAATCAACTCCTCGTTAGCGTCCTTCCAGCTGTCGTTTACGATCTTTTCACGGATCAAATCCCTTGTAAATTCACTCCTAGAAGCGTAGCCTTGTTCGCTAACTTTTCTATCTAGTTCGTCTAGTAATTGACTAGGCAAAGAAACACTAAAACGTATAACACTATCCATTTTTTGCTCCTTTCTCGTTTGATTACCGTTTAAAATAATTATACATCACTTATTAGAAAATGTGGATAAATAATAATAAATTTGCCCTAAATTTACGTTAGAATCGTTACTGCAGAATTTCTTATTGATATAAAATTTCAAATTTGATTTAGTAAATTTTTTGTAAATAAGTTCAAGCAAAGTCTTATTTTGAAAAACTCCACCACTTAGTAAAATCTCTTTTTTCTCATTTTTAGAAATTTCAAAAATAATATCAGCCATGCCATTTATAAATGCCGTTGCAGCCACTCTTGGCTCATCTTTTAAAGCACTTTTAAAGGCCTCTTTAAAGCCGATAACTCCGTCATTTAGACTAAATTTGTAACACACATCTAAATTTTTATCATAAAGTGCCTCAAGCCTCATGCCGCTTTCGCCCTCGTAGCTTGAACTAAAAATGCCACATATTATCGCACCAAACGCGTCAAATATCCTACCAACCGAGCTAGTTTTTACTAAATTTAGCCCATTTTGCTCCATTATCTTAAAATTTCGAAGCACCTTTTCATCAAAATTTACTAAAAATTTACGCCCCTCGTCCTCAAGCTCATACTTCAAAATAATAGAATAAGCGATAAGGTAGATATTTTTTATGCTATTTTCACCGCCAAATAAGCTAAATTCATCAAAGTGATAAACTCTCTTGTAGCTTTTTTTATCCAGCCTAAAAACCTCGCCACCCCAAATTTTGCCATCCTCCCCGTATCCAGTGCCGTCAAAGCAAAAGCCAAGATACTCTTTGTCAGGCAGATCATTTTCAAAGATTACACTTAGCAAATGCGCGTAGTGATGCTGCAGATGAACTAGCTCAAAGCCCTGATCCTTCGCCCATTTTGTATTTAAAAAATTTGGATGCAGATCGGCTATGACCTTGTCTATTTTTAGATCATAAGTCGTTTCAAAAAGGGTGAAAATATCCTTAAACCTATCAAAAGTCGCCACATTTTTTAGATCGCCTATATATGGACTAACCATCAAAAGTCCGTCTTTGTAGATGCAAAATGAGCTTTTTAGCTCCGCTCCAAGGGCTAAAAATGTCCCTTTTTGCTTAAAATTTGTATGGATGAAATTTGGATTTAGCCCTCGGCTCGTTCTTGTAAAAACAACTTCACCTCCAACGCAAAATGCGATACTATCGTCACTTGGAGAGTAAATTTCTCGGTCGTGATCAAGGTAAAAGTCTATGACATCACCTAGTTTTTCTCTTAGCTCACTCTCATCTTTTATCACAACCTCGCCTGAGATATTTGCGCTAGTTGCGATGATGTCGTGTTCTAAGTGGTCAAATAGCAAAAGATGTATGCCACTAAATGCGAGCATGACGCCAAGCTTGTTTAAATTTGGAGCGACGCTTTTTGCGATATTTGAGCCGTTTTTTGCTTCAAGCAAGACGATTGGCTTTAAATTTGAAGTAAGAAGCTTAGCCTCTGCCTCTGAAATTTGCGCTATCTCTCTGGCATTCTCTAAATTTTTACTCATCAGAGCAAATGGCTTGCTTGGGCGGTGTTTTCTAGCTCTTAGCTCGCAAACTGCGGCTTCATTTGTCGCGTCGCAAACTAGATGAAAGCCACCAAGACCTTTAATGGCTAAAATTTTGCCCTCGTTTATGAGCCTAGCCGCCTCTTTGGCTGCTTCGTTCTCACTAGCCAAAATTTTGGCAAATTTATCTTTTAGATAGAGCTTTGGCCCGCAGTTTGGGCAAGAGATCGGCTCTGCGTGGTAGCGGCGATTAAGCGGGTCTTTGTATTCGCTCTCGCAAAACTCACACATCTTAAACTCATTCATCGTCGTATTTACCCTGTCATAGGGCAATGCTTTGATAATGGAAAATCTCGGTCCGCAGTTGGTGCAGTTTATAAATGGGTATTTGTAGCGTGGATTTGTAGGGTCATAAAACTCGCGCAAGCAGTCATCGCAAAGCGCGTAATCAGGCAAGATAGGCGCTTGTTTGGTAGCGCTTTTTGAAGCGATGATCTCAAGTTTCTCGTAAATTTGATCTATCTTAAATTTCTTTAGTTCATCGATCCTAGCAAGGGCTGGCAGCTTCTCATAAAGCTCTTTTTCAAAAGCCAAAAAGCTGGCCTCTTCGCCGCTAAAATTTAGCTTCACGCCCTCATCGTCGTTGTAAATTTCGCCAACTAGCTTAAATTTGTCCGCCAAAGTATAGACAAAAGGTCTAAAACCAACGCCTTGAACTAAGCCTTTGATCTCATATCTAAAGCTTGATCTCAATGCCAAATCCGGGGTCAAAATTTGTTTTTATATTTGGGTTTAGGTGTTTTTTTATCAAGTTGCTAACTGCCTTATTATAAAATAAATCCCCGCTTAAAGTAACATTTTTAATGTTAAATTTATCTCGTTTTTCATAGCTAAAATCGCTCAAAAAATGCGCCAAAGACTCGGTGCAACCAAAGCTGATGTTCTTCTCTCCAGCGCCAGCAAGGATAAATGAAATAATACTTTTTACAAACTTAACCCCGTCTAAACCAAAGTCATCTTTCATTTTATAATCGATCCTAACGCCCTTTTGACCGCTAAAATCGCTTGCCATAAGAAGCAAATTCTCCCCTGCTTTTTTAAACTCATCACTTAAGCCAAGCAAGCGTCCAGCTATGCAAAATAGCGAGAAAAAGCTAGCATCTGAGCTAAATTTACCACTTGGCAAGTCGCGCTCTTTGCTGAAGTTTTCAAGTAGCCTTTCGCCACCCTCCTGAGCCCTTATGAGCTCATAAATTTCTTCAAAGCTGCTAAATTTTGGTAAAAATAGAAGCTGTGTTTTACTTGATTTTGAAAGCAGGCAAATTTCATCATCGCTAAATTTGCTAAATTTTAGCCCCAAAGCCACTTCGCCCAAATAGCTAAGCTCAAATTTCTCATCTTTTGTATAAAAAAATGGGCTTAAAAGTGCGCTATTTTCAAGCAAAGCAAGCCTTGAAAGGGCGCTTTTTTGCTCCTCTATGGCAACGCTCAAAAAGCTAAAGCCATCTTGATTTAGCTGCTCACAAAGGGCGTAAAGAAAAAGGTCATTTGGCGCCATTACGTCAAAAAATAGTGGTGCGTCCTCGTGGTTTTGCCTATAAATCGCTGTCGTTTTTAGTGCCAAAAGTGGCTTTTCAAAGCTAGCAAGCGCGATCTGCGCCCTATCACCAGCTATAAAAATTTTAGGTAGCTGCTTTAAATTTACAGGCATCAAGAAATTTGCGTCAAATTTTACCCCAAGAGAAATTTCATATAAATTTTCATCTTGCTCTACGCAAACACTCTTACTATTTTTTAATAAATTTAGGCAGGTTTTTAGCTTTTCATTAAAATTATCAAGCGTTATCTCGCCCTCAAATTTACTCCAAGTAAGCGTGCCACTTTCATTTAAAATAGCCTTTCCATTAGCCAAAAATGCCGCCGCTTGAGATGGGCTAAGCGTGCCAAATTTTATCTTTTTAATCTCATCTGTCTCGTCAAGCTCATCTGCCACATCAACCTCGCTATGCTTTATAAAAAGGCTATAGGGCAAAATGGCGCTAGCTCTATCTGCTAGGGCGCTAAGCTCATTGGCAAAGCCACTTACTTTTAGGCGAATTTGATCATTTTCGCACCTTACGCTGTGCTTAAGTGTGCTAGCTAATGAGCGCAAAAATGGCGCTAAAAAGGCTGGGTCTTTGAAGCAGTCAAATTTAAAAGCAAGTATCATTTTAAACCTTTTTTAGCATAGTCATCGAGGGTGTCGTTTAAGGTGAAATTTGCCACCTTTTCACACTTAAATTCAAGCTCTTTTAAGTGTTCAAGTAGCGTTTTTTCTAGGATATTAGAAGCTTTTATAACTTCATCTGAGAGGCTAAAATTTGATGATTCTATGCGGCTAGGCACGATGCCTAAGATTTTGGTTGTCGGCCTGTCGCCTGCAAGCTCCATTAGATGAAGTGTTTGAAGCATCTCTATCTCGTGAGCCGAGCCGTCCCAGCTGATAAAATTTGGTACGTTTAGAAAGTCAAAAAAATAGACATCGCCCACGTTTGAGCCATTTGCGCTAATGCAATCAACGACGATAAGATAGTCAAATTCGCTTATTATGTGAGTTAGAGCGAGGGCTAAAGTGCCCCCGTCCATTAGAGTGAGCTCGTTTTTGGAGCTTGTAAATTTATAGTTTTTAGCCATCAAATTTACAAAATGAACACCTATGCCCTCATCAGCAAACATAACGTTGCCAATGCCAAGAACTAGCACTCTCATCAGTGTTCTTTTACAAATTTATAGCCACTAACGATGGCGTCCATCGCTCCATTTTTGCCTTTAACGGCGTTAAATATCGCCATATAAACGTGAATAGGCACAAATATCATGATGATCCACATGCAAATTCTATGTATCGTTCTAACATTTGCTAGCCCGCCCATAAGCTCTTCAAAGTATCTCGCTGGCTCATATATCGCTCCGCCAAGTCCATTGTGATAAACGTGAGCGTAAAGCACTAGGCCAGTTAGGCAGATGAGTGCCAAGATGACGTAAAAGAAAAAGTATGAAGCAAACTGCAATGGGTTATAAACACCCCTTAAATGCGGGTGTGGCCCCATAAAGATGTAGTACTTTATCTGCGCTATCCAAACTTTTGGACTTAAAAAGTCAAGCACGCTCATCCACTCTTTTTTGCTGTGTTTATCAAAGACAAATAGATAGAATTTAAAGATAAATACCGCTATTAGCACAAAGCCAGCGACCTGGTGCGCCAAACGCCACTTTGCTTGCATGAAATTTGTAGGCTCGCTCGTGATCTCTGGGCTCATAAAGACATAAGAGATGTAGTAGCCACTCACAACCAAAAGCGTGATAGCTACAAATCTAATCCAGTGTGTCAGCCTAACGCCGATGGAGAATTCGTATTCGCTGATCCTGTCAGGATTTTTATGTGACATCTTTTCTCCTTACAAATTTGGATTTATCTTATAAGTACTCAAATCATTTCCCTTCGTGTCCATAACATGCACGGCACACGCGATGCAAGGGTCATAAGAGTGAATTTTTCGTATTATCTCAAGTGGTTTTGAAAGATCAGCGATCTTTAAGCCTATCAAGCACGCCTCGTAACTTCCCATTTGACCTTTGGCATCTTTTGGAGAGGCGTTCCAAGTGCTTGGCACGACTGCTTGCCAGTTTGAGATGACGCCATCTTTTATGCGGCACCAGTGGCTTAGCGCGCCTCTTGGAGCGTTGCCTTTGAAGTGACCTTTATACTCTTTGCCATTATCTATGACATATTTTGTGCAGGTCTCTTGATCTGTCTTTAAATTTTCGATCAAGGCATTAAATGCGTCCATAGTGTGCTCTGCGACCACTTTTGCTTCAAGCATACGAGCAGCGGTTCTACCTAGAGTTGAAAAGACTGCGCTTAGTGGCAAGCCACTCTTTGCTAAAAACTCATCGACTACCTTTTTAACTCTCTCGTTGCCTTTAGCGTAGTTTATGACGATGCTTGCGATCGGTCCTACTTGCATAGGCATGCCGTCATACCTTGGCGCTTTGATCCAGCTATATTTGCCCTTTGTGTCAAAAAGCTTGCTGTGAGCTAGCTTGCCCTCGGCGTCTATGCTCTCGCCATCGACAAGGCCAGTGTAGTTTGCCTCTGTCTCGCCGTCATAAGGGTGAAGCGCTTTGTCATTTTTATACCAAGCCCTTGTCGCCTCTTCTGTGATCTTATCTTCGTCTATGTCATAGACCTTGCTAAGATCGCCATTTAAGATGATACCACCTTTAAATAGATGGTCATTTTTGCCGATCAAAAACTCATCGTAGCAGAATAAATTTGATACGCCAACGTCGTTTAGAACGCTTGGCTCGTTTGCATAAGCCTTAGCAGCCATCAAAATATCTGGATAGTAAGCTCTATCTACAAATTCTTTTATCTCAGCAAATTTACTCATATATTCGCCCATTCTAGCTGGATCCATAAGGTCCATCACGCAAGTCACGCCGCCAACTGTTAGGCTTTGTGGGTGTGGGTTTTTTGCGCCAAAGATAGCCATCATCTGAGCTGCTGTTCTTTGAATTCTAAGGCACTCTAAGTAGTGAGAGAGGACGATTAAATTTTGCTCTGGAGTAAATTTATATGTGCTATGTCCCCAGTATGCGTTGGCAAATGGTCCAAGGTTGCCCTTTTTAACAAAGGCTTCAACCCTCTCTTTTACCTCTTTTAGCTTGTCAGCTCCCGTTGCAAATGGCGTGCTTGTGTATTTAAACGCCTCTTCGCTAGCTTTATGCACGTCTGCGCTTAGTGCAGAGACGACATCCGCCCAGTCCATGCCGTGAAGCTGATAAAAGTGCACGATGTGATCGTGAAGATATAAAGCTGCATTCATGAGCGTTCTAGTTAGCTCTGCATTTAGCGGAGGCTTGATACCAAGGGCATTTTCAACTGCGACTATGCCTGCTCGGTAGTGTGAGTATGTGCAAACGCCACAAATTCTTTGCATGAAAAAGCCAGCATCTCTTGGGTCTCTGTTTTTTACTATCTGCTCTAAGCCCCTCCAAAGAGTTGAGCCAGAGTAAGCCTCTTTTACAACGTTGTTTTCATCGACTACGACTTCTATTCTTAAGTGCCCTTCGATACGTGTTATAGGGTCTATTACTATTCTTTTTTCACTCATTTTTTCGCCTTATTCTTTATCTTTACTCATACAAGCTAGTGCAGCGTGAGCCGCTATACCGATACCAGCTAGAGCTAAAATTCCAATGCCGATTTTATCACTTACATTATCAGCGCCAAGCCCTAAAACAGTGTCAAATAGCCTATCAGCCATCGGCTCTTCAAATGGCCCCATCGTATCCCAGAAGTCTGGCTCTGAGCAGCCTATACAGCCGTGTCCTGCTTGAACTGGCCATGATGTGTGTTGATTAAATCTCTCGCGCGAGCAGTTGTTAAATGTATATGGGCCTTTACAGCCTACTTTGTATAAGCAGTAGCCATTTTTTGCGCCCTCGTCGCCAAAGCTTTGGACAAACTCGCCTGCATCAAAGTGTCCGCGTCTCTCGCAAAGATCGTGAATTCTTAAGCCATAAGCCCATTTTGGTCTGTTATAAACATCAAGTGCAGGCAAAGTGCCAAATAGTAAGTAGTGAAGCACGTTGCCAACGATGTTCTTCTCGCTTGGAGGACAGCCTGGCACATTTATGACTGGCTTATCGGTCACCTTTGAAAGGCCGACTGCATTTGTTGGATTTGGCTTAGCTGCTTGGATACCGCCAAAGCTAGAACAGGTGCCAATGGCAAAGATAGCAGCAGCGTTAGCAGAGGCATTTACGGCGTGAGTTTTGCCTGTTGTGCCGTGAGGACCTACGGTTAAAAAATTTTCAGTCGCACCAGTTGGGATGCCACCTTCAACTAGTAGGATGTATCTGCCTTTGTATTTTTCTATCGCATGCTCTAAATTTTCTTCAGCCTGCCAGCCTGCAGCTGCCATGATAGTTTCGTGGTATTCAAGGCTTATGTAGTCAAATATAAGGCTATCTATGCTTGGAGCGTCAGTTCTTAGCAAGCCCTCGCTACAGCCAGTGCATTCTGCCATGTGAAGCCATATCACTGGGAGCCTATCGCTTAGCTCAGCAGCGCGAGCAACCATCGGCGTCATCGCACTTGGCAATGCCATAAAGGCTGTCATCGCGCCAGCCCACTTCATAAAATCACGCCTAGTAAAGCCCTTATCTTTTAAAAGCTGCGCAATACTAGTGTCATTTTTTATCTTAGGCAATGCACTAAGTTCGCTTAAGCGTCTATTTATCTTTTGACGCAAGTCATTATTCATATAAGCTCCTTCATTTGAAATTTGTTTATTTTGTATCTTATCTTTTTTAAAAAAGACAAATATTATTTTATTCTATTAATAATTATATTTAAATAAATTTTAAAGATTAAAATTTTAAACGCCTTGTTATCAATAGTCTTAAAATATGCTAAAAAATAATATTTAGTGAGAATTTACCCCATTTTGAGAAATGATATGGCAAAAAATCTATTTTTCTGAAAGTAAATATCAATTAAATTTTAATAATTTTTAAAAAATATAATTTAGTATATTTAAGAAGAAAGAGCTTTGAAATATAAATTTTTAAAAGCCTAAATGGGTTAAATTTAGGCTTTTAAATTTGCATTAAAATGGCCAGATAGCCTCCATAAGCCTTGTGCCCCAAGGTTTTTTGGTTGATTTGTCTAGCTCGCCCTCAGTTTTATATAAAATTTTGGCGTCAGCTATGTATTTTGAGTCGATTTCGTTGTTTTGCGAGATGTCGTAAGGTCTGATGACGCCACTTACTTGCATGATCTGCTTTTCGCCGTTTATGAGTAGCTCGCGGCTGCCCTCGATGAAGTAGTTGCCATTATTTAAGATCTTGATGATCCTAGCTGAGATGGTTGCGGTAAATTTCTCGCTTCTGTTGCTAGTGCCACTACCTGTAAATTTATTGCCGCCACCTGCTTTAAAGCCGATGTCGCCGTATTTGTTTAGATTATCAGCCACGGTTGAAAGTGGCGCAGCCCCAGCTGTGAAAACGCCACCGCCAAGCGAAATAGTGCTATCTTTGTTGGTGCTTTTGCTGCCGCTTGAAATTTGACTTGCATTTTCTGAAATGACGATGGTTACGATGTCATTTACATTCATCGCCTTTCTATCTGAAAATAGCGGATTTTCGCCCTTGCCAAAGAGGCTGCCGGCGTTGCTTTGACCGCTGCCACTATCTTTTGAAGGGAGTTGCTCGACATAAACTGGAGGTTTCATATTGATGTGAGGATCTGCACTTGGGGTGCAACCTGTGTAAAAAATGCCCGCAAATGTGACGAGCCAAATCTTTTTATAGTTCATAAAATGCCTTAAAATAAGTATCTTTGTGCTAAGATTAAGCAATTTAAGTTCCCAAAAAGGTCACAAAATGAAAAGTTGTTACATTTTTTCAGACAAAAATCTAGCATATTTGCAAGAAATTATAGCTACAAAATTCAAAAAAGTTGAGATCTTTAAGATAACTCCAGACGAAAATGACAAAAAAAATCTAATAAATTTAAATGAAAAGGAGTTTTTTTTAAAATTTATAGATAAATTTGAAGAGCTAAAGGCTAAAAGCGACTTCGTCATAGTCGTTGGCTGTGAGGGCTTTAGCGTCTTTGGCAAGAGCGAGCTAAATTTAAAGCTAGCTAGAAATTTAAACGCGCCTATTTTTGACGAAAATGCAAGCGAGCTAAGGGTGCTAAATTTAAACTCAAAGCTTCTAATAACTGATAAATTTGATGAAATTTTAAGCTATGAGCGCGAGATCATCACGCCATTTAAATTTCAAAGCTTGCTTCTAAAAAGAGCCAGAGCAGCAAACAAGACCGTCGTTTTGCCTGAAAGTGATGATGAGAGAATTTTAAAAGCAGCTCACATCGTGCTAGAAAAAGGTGCGGCAAATATCATCTTGCTTGGGCTTGAGAGTGAAATTTCAAAAAAGGCAGCCACTTTGGGGCTAAATTTAAGCAAAGCCAAAGTGTTAAACCCTGTGCAAAATGAGCTAACAGATGAATTTGCAAAGAAAATTTATGAGCTAAGAAAACATAAAGGCGTGGATGAAGCCAAGGCAAACGCACTTGCAAAAGATAAAATTTACTTTGCCACGATGCTAATTCATGAAGGCATGGCCGATGCTTTGGTAAGTGGTGCTACGATGAGCACGGCTGATACGATCCGCCCAGCCCTTCAGATCATAAAAACAAAGCCAAATGTAAGCGTGGTAAGCGGGGCATTTTTTATGGCGCTTGAAGAAGAAATTTTACTCTTTGCAGACTGCGCCGTCACGCCAAACCCAAGCGCAGACGAGCTAGCCAGCATCACGCTAAGTAGCGCTCAAACAGCAAGTGCCTTTGGACTTAGCCCAAAGATCGCCATGCTAAGCTACTCAACAGCTGATAGTGGCAGCGGAGCTGATGTGGAGTTTGTAAAAGAGGCTGCCAAAAAGGCGCATGAGCTTGATGCGAATTTAAAAATAGCTGCGCCAATTCAGTTTGACGCGGCAGTTGATCTAAGTGTGGCTAGCAAAAAGATGCCAAATTCTGATGTCGCAGGACAGGCAAATGTATTTATATTTCCAAATTTAAACTGCGGAAACATCTGCTACAAGGCAGTTCAGCGAAGTGCAAACGCCCTAGCAGTGGGTCCGATACTTCAAGGGCTAAAAAAACCAGTAAATGACCTAAGCCGCGGCTGCCTCGTCGAAGACGTCGTAAATACCATCTTAATAAGCGCGATACAAGCAGGAGAGTGATATGAGAATTTTAGTTTTAAACTCAGGTAGTAGCTCGATAAAATTTCAACTTTTTGAAATGCAGACAAAAACGAGCCTAGCAAGCGGTCTAGTCGAGCAAATCGGCAGCTCTAGCTCAAGGGCGGTGCTAAAGGCAAATGGCGAAGTTTATGAGATAAAACGCTTCATAAAAGACCACCACGACGGACTTGAGGCGATGAACGAGCTCTTTACCACCTCACATATACTGCACGATCTAAGCGAGCTTGACGGCATAGGACACAGGATAGTTCATGGTGGCGAGAGCTTTTTTAGCTCGATGATCGTTGATGAGAGTGTCATCAAAAAGATCGAGGAGATAAGCCCTCTTGCCCCACTTCACAACCCAGGCCACCTTGCTGGCATCAAAAATGCGATGAAAGAGAGCAAAAATGTCCCTCACGTGGTCGTTTTTGATACGGTTTTTCATCAAAGCATGCCAGAGTACGCCTACCGCTACGCCCTACCCTACGATGTTTGCAAGGCTCATCACATCAGAAAATACGGCTTTCACGGCACATCGCACAGATATGTCTGTAAGCAAGCTGCAAAAATGCTTGGCATTGAATTTGATAAATTTAACGCTATCTCGCTTCACTTAGGCAACGGCGCCTCGGCCTGCGCGGTGCAAAATGGCAAAAGCATCGATACTTCGATGGGTCTTAGCCCGCTTGAAGGGCTCATAATGGGCACAAGAAGCGGCGATATGGACCCAGCTGTGGTCATCTATCTGCTAAATATCGGCGTTTTAAAGTGGAACGAGATCGATAACTTCTTAAATAAAAAGAGCGGACTTTTTGGAATTTGTGGCTCAAGCGACATGAGAGATGTTGTCGCCAAGATGCAAAACGACGAGCGAGCCAAGCTTGCCTTTGATATGTTTTGCTACCGAGTGAAAAAGTATATCGGCTCATACTACGCCATTTTGGGGCGCGTTGATGCGCTCATATTTACCGGCGGCATCGGCGAAAATGCGCCAAATACAAGGCAAAAAATTTGCGACGATCTAAAGCATCTTGGCATCCACATCAACCACGAGCTAAATTTCTCAAACGAGCGAGGTGAGAGGTGCATAGATGAAGAAGGCGCTAAGATAAAAACGCTCATTATTCCAACAAATGAAGAGCTTGAGATCGCCATAGAAACAGCCAGAGTGATAAAAGAGAGAACGCTTTAAGCATGAAATTCCCACTTGACTGCAAAGATAGTTTTGAAAACTCATTTATATTTTGGCTAACTCGCTATGTAAAATTTAAACTTAGCTCACTTTCAAACAAGGAGCTAAGGGACCCAAAGGCGCTTGCAAGTGTAAATTTTGCCCTAAGCCGTGAGATAAAAAATATAGAGCAGCTTGATGGGCTGGTAAAAAGCGCTAGAAATGCAGGACTAACTGGCATAAATACCTACTTTAACCCGCTAAAAAAGATATATGAGACGATGAAATTTTATGAGCTTAGCAGCCTAAAGCAGATCGATGAAGAGCTACTAAGTGAAATTCTAGCCAGCACCACTGGCGGACTAAGCGATGCGAGCAAGAAAAACTACAGAATTTCAGTGATAAATTTCTTTGCCTTTTTAGATAAACAAAACGAAGAGGACGGCAAGGCTCATGTTTTTGATATAAATTTAAAAAACTGGGGCGGCGTTAGTGGCAACAAAGGGCAAAAGCTGCCTGAGTTTATGGGCGAAGAGGAGGTCAAGAAATTTCTTGATGCGATCGAGCAGAGCGACTTTAAGCAAAACTCAAACCGCAACAAGCTCATCATAAAAACTATCATCTTTACTGGCATTCGTGTGAGCGAGGCACTAAATTTAAAGAGAAAAGATATCACCGAAGATGGCGATCTTTTTATCATTAGAATTCGTGGCAAAGGCAACAAATACCGCATAGTAATGATAAAGCGCCACCTAATCGAAGCTCATCTAAACGCAATCGCCATAAACTACATAAACAAAGAGGGCTACCTTTTTATAAATAAAAAAGGCACGAGGCTCACGCAGGCTTATGTTAGCCGCATAGTGGAGCAAATTTTGTTTAAAGCTGGCATCAGAAAAGAGAAAAACGGCGCTCACATGTTGCGCCACACCTTTGCAACGATGCTTTATAAAAAGCAAAAAGACCTTGTGCTCGTGCAAGAAGCCCTTGGGCATGCAAGCTTAAACACCTCGCGAATTTACACGCACTTTGATAGTGATAAACTAAAACTGGCTGCCAAAGTGGCTGAAGACTTAGCTGGCGAGTAAAATTTACAAAAAAGAGAGAAAATGAACGCAAGTTCTGTTATAGCAATGTTGCAAGATAAGCTGCCAAAAAATCATGCTCAGCTAAAAAACATTAGAAGACAAGCTCAACTCTTTTGATGAAACAAAAATAAATGATCTGGTTTCAAAAATCCCACAGCTTAACTTAAAATCACCTACGATTGTCTTTTGGGTGGGTAGCTTCGTCTTTGGAGTGCTTGGCGTAAATCGCTTTATGATAGGACAAACTGCCCTTGGTCTAGCAAAGCTTGCTCTTTTTATTTTATATATAGTTTTTATTTTCTTATTTGCTAAGGTAATAATTTCTGTGGACGAATGGATAACCCCTGAAGAAATACTACATTTAACGGATTTGGCTAAAACATATTCTAAGATTATCAACATTTTTGAAATTATTATAATCATCTGGTGGGTCATCGATCTTTTTATCACTGGCAAGAGCGTAAGAAAGCAAAATTTAGAAAAGATATCAAAGGCGATAGACGAGTAAAATTTATCATAAAAAAGCAGTAAAATTTTCGTGTTTATGCTTGTTTGACTAATCATTAGAGCAAAGCTAAATTTGCAGTAGATATTCGCAACGCAAAACAGCTTTGCTCTAGCATTCAAGTAAATTTATAGATTAAATTTATTGCAAATAGATCAATTTCTATGCCACGAAAAATTAGTTTAAATTTAATCTCACAAGATTAAATTTACTTTTTAGACCTCTCTTTTGGCTCTTCATCTTCTAATGTCTTATTTGCCTCTTGCTCTTTAAACTCTTCAAAAAGCTCGTCATACCTAGCCTTAGCATTTTCGTATACGCCAGATGGCAAAGTGATGTTTAGATCGTCCTTTAGGCTTATGACGTCATCGCAGGCGTTTTGATAGCCAAGGTCGCAGCTTTTCATAAAATAACTCACTCCAAGCTCGATATTTGAGTGCTTTTTTAGATCACTATCCATCTGCTCGTTTATCTCTTCATTTACAAACATATCGCCCAAAGCCTCGCACGAAAGCACATCTTTTTGCTCGCAACCATCGTAAAAAATTTCATACGCAGTTGCGTAGTCTCCGGCGTTTCTAGCCTCGTTGCCCCTGTCGTAGTCATCGATGTCAAAGCCTAAGGCTAAGCTTAAGATTAGAGCTAAAAAAACTATCTTTTTCATATAAAACTCGGTGCGTCGTTTGAAAATAGTATAAGATCGCCAGCGTGCGTGTTTTGGGCTAAAATTTCTTGCATTTTGTTCTTGTCCTTTAAGATGATGATCTTTGGCTTTACGATGTGTTTTAGCAAAGTTTGGGCGTTTAGCGAGCTTGTGATGATGACAAGGTCAAAAATTTCATTTATAACCTTGGCCAAATTTGCATTTTGCTCAGCATCGCTCTCGACGATACCAGGTGTTAGTAGCACTTTTCTACCAGCGTAGGTGCTCACTAGCTCGTAGCTTGCGCTCATGCCTGAGAAATTTCCATTGAAGCTATCGTCTATTATCAGCTTGCCGCCAGCCTCGATCTTGCTTAGGCGGTGCTCGACGTTTTTCATCTTAGATAGCGCACCATTTATCGCTTCATCGCTCATTTTTAGGTATCTTGCCACCTTGACGCAAACGGCTAAATTTGTAGCGTTAAATTTGCCAAGCAGTGGCGAAGCGTAGTTTTTGCCATCAAGCGTAAATGAAATTCCATCTAAATTTGCGTTAATATCTTTTAGGTTCTCATCGTAAATTTCTATATTTTGGCTTGCCTCTTTTTTTGTCGAGCTATGTAAAAATGCCATTTGCAAGCGAGCGCTTTGAAGTGCTTCAAGCTTTGTTGCGCGGATATTATCAAGCGTTTTAAAGTATTCAATGTGCTGAGCGCCGATCTCGCCTACGATGACGATTTGTGGATTCAGAAATTTAGTGATCTCTAGGATGTCGCCCTTTAGTCTAGCGCCTGCTTCTGCGATGTAAATTTGCGTTTGCTCGCTTAAATTTTCATTGATATCTTTGATGATGCCAGCCATTGTATTTACGCTGCGTGGCGTTTTGTAGCAGACAAAGCTATCTTTTAAAATTTCAAATAAGAAATTTTTAATACTCGTTTTGCCGTAGCTTGCTGTGATTAAAATGATCTTTAGCTCTTTGTTTGCGCCAAGTTTTTTAAGCGCCTTGTTTTTAAAGCCTTGAAATTTGATCTTTTCTAAAATTTCACTCAAAAATAGGCTCACGACCAAGACAAAAAGTGGCATCGGAGCCAAAAACGCCTTGTGGATGATGAAATTTAAAGCGTAGTTTAAGATGATAGCGCAAGCAAGGATCACAAAAAAGTGCTTGATCCTAGCAGTAAAGACCAGTTTTTTATCAAGTTTTTTATGCCACAGATAAAGAGCTGGCAAAAGCGCAAAGTAAAAATAGATAAAAAACCACTTGCCAGTCGTGTAAAAAAGCACCAAAGGCACTATAAAGAAAAAGACGTGCCAAGCGGGCTTTGTAAAGTGAAAGAGCACGCGCTCAGGCCTATATGAAAACCACTGAAAGCAAGTGATCACATAAAAAGCAAGCGCAAAGATAAATAAAACTGCGCTTAGACTTAAAAATATACTCATCTTATCTCCTCGATCCCGCTCTCATCGTCATCTAAAACGACATTTTTTGCTTCATTTGGCTCAAAATTTATCCCTTTTTCTATCTCGTCACTTATAAATTTAGCGTGGAGCAAAAAGAAAAAGTGATCGCCACTGAGTGGTAAAAATGAGCTATTTTTGATAAGTCTATCTATGCTCTCGCCGCTTGTTACAGGCGTTGCCTTGTCATTTTCGCCCCAAAATATAAAGGCCCTGCCCCCAAAGTCAGCAAAATGCTTTGTAAAATCCTCATCAACAACGTTTTTTAGGGTCTCATACATCACTCTGCTCATACCGTTCACATCTTTTGTGGCAAAGAGTTTATAAAATTTGCCAAAGCCAAATATCTTTAAAATTTTAAATATCGCTATCTTTGCTCGCACGATAAATGTCTTTTTGACAACTATGCCAGCAGAGCTTAAAAGCACTAGATATGGTGGTTTTAGAAGCGTTGCGACCTTGCCACCAAAGCTATGTCCTGCGATGATGTCTGGTTTTATGCCAAGCTCGTCACAGAAATTTGCAACGATCTTTGCGTAGTCACTTGTTCTTAAAGGCTTAAAAATGGAGCTTTTGCCAAAGCCAGGCATATCGATATAGATGTGGCAAAACTCGCTTAGATATGAGCCAAAAGCCTTTTTCATTATCTCTTTATTAGCACCCCAGCCGTGCAAGAAAAGCACAATTTTTGCCGCCTTTGGATTTACTACCTCGTAGCTGATCTCGTACTCGTCTGAGCCGTATTTGACTGCCCTACTCGCCATCGTTTTCTCTCTTTTTAGCAGCATAAATGCTCTCTAGCACGCTTACAGCCTCGCAAAGGCGCTCATACTCTTCCATATTTAAAAGGACAGCTTCAAATTTATTGTTTTTAACGATGACAGCGCGCTTTAGCTCGCTAGCTCCCACACGTGAAAGCACTGAGCTAAAATTTCTAACCACCTCGGTTGCCGTATAAATTTCATCTTTTGTAAAAGTTACCATTGTCGCTCTTTATGTAAAATTTTACGTAAAATATCACAAACTACTTTATATATCGCTAAATAGCCTAGAGCTTGCCGCTGCCTTTTACCGAAGTGATCGAGTTTATAAATTTATAATCAATCTTTATATCACGCTCTTTTGGAAGTGAGTTTGCAAGGGCATTTAGCGTGCTCTCAAAGTCCTCAAACAGATAGTTTGCAAGGCTGCCTGGATTTGGATTGATCTCGTTTAGATAGACTTCGTCATCTATCACGAAAAAGTCGCATCTAATGATCGCTCCGTCAAATCCACAATCATAAATTTTAGAAAAGTTAAATTTAAGCTTTTGCTTTAGCTCTTCAGAAATTTCCGCCTCTTTTACCTTGTTTTCATTTGAAAAACTAAGATATTTTTGCTCGTAGTCAAGAAATTCTTTCTTTTTTGGCTCTTCGATGATAGAAAATTTGATCTTTCCATCGATCCTGCATCCTGCTAGGTTATACTCTTTGACGCCTTTTATAAAGGGCTCTACTAAAACATCTTTATCAAATTCAAACGCCACATCTTTTGCGTAAGCTAGCTCGCTATCGTCATGCACGACGCTCACGCCGATGCTGCTGCCTAGCCTTGCTGGCTTTAATATAATAGGATAGTGAAATTTTGGCTCATTTTGGCGAGTTAGCATCTCATAGTCAAGCGCCTTTACGCCAGCTTTTTGCGCTAGAAATTTAGTAAGCTCTTTGTTGTAGCTAAGCGCGCTTGCTTCAAGCCTTGGACCTATGTATTTGACTCCGTAAAAGTCAAAAAGTGCCGCTATCTTGCCATCTTCGCCGTCCATGCCATGGATCAAATTTATAATGACGTCACATTCAACTTTGTTTGCGCCAAAAAGCGAGTGCGCGTAAAAGCCACCCTTTGCTAAAAATAGCTTTTTTGAGTTTTTGTATTTGCCAGAGCTGAAGAAATTTGCCCTCATATTTTTCTCTTCGATCAGATAAAAGCCCCTGTCTGCGTCACAAAATATAAATTTTAGCTCCTGTTTTAGGACGTTTTTTAAAACTATCGCACTTACTATGCTTATCTCATGCTCAAAACTTTTTGCCCCAAATATCACGCCTAAATTCATCTTTTTTATCCTTATCCTAGTTTTTTAAGTGCCTCTTTTATAAGATCGCTCGTGTTTTCACTCTTACAATCAGGCAAAATTTTCACTATCTTTTCACGCTTAAAGCCAAGTGCCTCAAGTGCTAAAAGCGCCTCATTTTGGTAACTTGGCACGCTCTCGTCGCTTATTAGTTTTGCGTCACTTAGCTCGGCTATTATGCGCCTAGCTGTCTTTGGTCCGATACCTGGCACGCTTTTAAATGTATCCGCATCACCGCTTATTATGGCATTTGTAAATGCCTGTGAGCTAAGGCTAGAGCAAACCGCCATCGCTGTACTTGCCCCGATGCCATTTAGCTTGATGAGCATTTCAAACATCTTTTGCTCGTTTGCGTCTAAAAAGCCGTAGAGTAAATTTGCGTCCTCTCTTATGATCTGAGTTATGGCAAGCTCGACCTTTTCGCCTTTGCTAAGTTTTGCTGAGCAAAAAAGCGAGATGAAAATCCCATAACTTACGCCGCTATTTGTCTTAAGTATGGCAAATGCAGGCTCTTTTTTTGTAACGACGCCTTCGATTGCTTTTATCATCATTTAACCTTTTGTTCCATGAAATTTATATCCGCGTAGTCTTCAAGTTTGTTTGACTTTTTGATCTTGTATTCGACCTCGCCGCCGTTATCAAATTTATCTAGCGTGATGACGTGGGCGGTCTCATTTTGCTTTGAGATGTAGGTGACATTTTGCGGAGGATCGACGATGACAAATCTTATCTCATTTAGCTCGATCCAGTTGCCTCTGTTTATCACTTTGGCTGAGAATATGCCATTTTGCATGATCTCAAGCTCATCTTTTAGATCAGCCAAAAGCTCTTTTTTCTCTTTAAATATCCTAAGCAAGGTGTTGTACTCATTAACGAGCCCTTGATACTCTTTTAGCTTTTTCATAAACGTAACTGGCGGTATCACTTTGGCTTTTGAGAGCTCCTCGATCTTAGCTTTTATCGTATAGATCGAGTCTTTGTTCTCGTTGATGACGTTTTTCTTGCTCTCTATGTTTTTTAGAAGCGTAGCTAGCTCAGACTTGGTGCTCTCTATCTTGCTTAGCTGATCTTGCGTAGCCTCCGCACTCTCAGGCATCTTGCTAGCGTCAATAATAAATTTATTATCAGTGCCTCTTAGATATCTAACGTCGATTAGGTGTGAGGCTGTGATGGTGCAATTTGAGCCAAGCGTGTCTATCTGGATGTTTTGAGCTGTTATAGAGCCACCAACTACGCTATTTATCTTCACTCTTTTTGCTATAACGGTACCGCCTTCTAGCCTATCTATCTCTACGCTTTCAGCCTCAACCTTGCCGATGTGGATAGAAATTTTGGCGTGTTTGGCGTAAATTTTAGCCTTTTGATGAGTTTGTCCGCCGATATTTACATCATTTGCCTTGACCATCGCGTTTGCGCCGACGTTTCCTTTTACCTCGATCTCATCGGCCTCCACGATGATGCCAGTGCCGATAGCGTCTTTTATAGTGTCAGTCTCACGAACTACTAATGTGACGTTTGTGTCGGTGCCTGCTTGGATCGAGCCAGTCGTTTTAAAATTTGCTTCATTTATCTCTATACGCTCTTCTATATCAAAAGAGCCGTTTTTCTCTACCACGTAGCCCGCTTTTTTAGCGATATATTTTATACTTTCATCATTTTCTACGCGCTCGATATTTTCGCTTATGCTTATCTCTTTTTCGCTCTCTTCTTTTGGCTTTGCAACCTCTATAAGCTTGCCTCTTACGTCGCGTCCATTTGCCCCTTCGTGAGACTTTTTCTCCTCCATTATCACTTCATCTTTTGCCACGCCAAAGACAAACCCCCTATCAGCGTAATCAACCTTATCCTCGTCTTTTAACCCATCAAGCTTATCTTTGTAGTAGTAGATGATCTTAGCATCGATCGCTTTTTTAGGGTTGATGCCCTGGGTTAAATTTAGCGTGTAGTCCTTGTCAAGCTCGCCTTTTACGTGGATTATTGAGGCGATTTGTTTTAGCTCCTCTTTTAGCTTACCGATCCTTATGCCTATTAAAATTTGAGCCTTCATAAGCTGCTTTGCGATGTATTCATAAAGCTTATCTTCGTAGTGATGCTCGTATTCGCACTCTTTGCTCGCTCTAACCTTTGCGATGACCTTTGTGATGGTTGAATTTACGCCGATATCGATCTTTGGCAGCTTTGGCGTGGCATTTAGCCTCACGTCAAAAAACTCCACGTCATAGACCTGCTCGATCTCTAGCGTCTCGTCAAGATAAAATGTGTTGTCATCAAAAAAGCTTAAATTTTCTTCAGGGACAAAAACTGGCTCGACGTTGTCTTTATTTTTGTAGTAAGTTAAGATATTTGAGAGTTTAAAATCTATAAATTCTACCGGCACGCTATATTGTTTGCTTAACTCTTTAAGCGATAGATAAGGTGTTGAAGTTTGAATTTGCGTTGGCGGTAAAAATCTCTCGTTTTCTTGCACGTTCTCGCTCAAATTTGATCCATTTCACATAAAATTTTGGCTCTTATTATCTCTAAAACTTTATTAAATTTGGGTTATGTAAGCTTTAAAGCATCTTTTGTTACTATTGCGTTTTTAAATTTACTAGGTGGGCGATGTTTATAAAAGGCTTTTTTTCAAACTCAGTTGGCATCATGACTTCAAGGATTTTAGGGCTTATAAGAGACCTTTTGACGGCCTCTATCCTTGGTGCTGGCATATTTAGCGACCTCTTTTTTATAGCATTTAAGATACCAAATTTATTTCGCCGCATCTTTGGCGAGGGTGCCTTTACGCAGGCATTTTTGCCAAATTTTGCAAATAGCAAGAAAAAAGCGACCTTTCAAGCTGAAATTTTCATCAAATTTCTACTTTTTATAGGCGCATTAACGCTTCTTGTAAATTTATTTACGCCCTATTTTATAAAGATCATCGCAAGCGGCTTGAGCGAGCAAAATATCACCGATGCAGTGCCACTTGTGCGCATAAATTTCTACTATCTAGCCCTTGTTTATATCGTCACTTTTATGGGTGCGCTGCTTCAGTACAAAGGGCACTTTGCCACAACTGCATTTTCTACTGCGCTGCTAAATTTAGCCATGATCGCTTCACTACTTTTGGCTCGTGGCAAGAGCGAGAGTGTGGTCGCACTTTATCTTAGCTTTGGCGTCGTTGCAGGCGGTATTTTGCAGGTTTTAGTGCATCTAATCGCTATGAAATTTAACAGCCTAAATAGAGCCTTTTGGGGCGGAATAAGCGGATATTTTAAAGGAAAAAGAGCCTCTACAAAGGGCTTTTTTACAAATTTCTACCACGGACTACTTGGCTCAAGCGCTATGCAGATAAGCGCTTTTATGGATACTTGGCTGGCTAGCTTTTTGGTAAGTGGCTCGATAAGCTACCTTTTTTATGCAAATAGAATTTTTCAGCTCCCACTTGCCATCTTTGCGATCGCACTCTCTCAGGCGCTTTTTCCAAAGATCACCAGACTTTTAAAGCAAAAAGACGAAGCCAACGCCCTAGTTTGGACAAAAAAAAGCTTTTATCTGCTCCTTTGTGCCCTGCTAGCAGCGACGATCACAGGTGTTGTGCTAAGCGAGTTTATCATCTGGCTCTTGTTTGAAAGAGGGAATTTCGCAAGGGCAAATACCATTGAATGTGCCAAAGTGCTAAGCGCCTATTTGGTAGGGCTTACGCCATTTGGACTGGCTAAAATTTTCTCACTTTGGCTCTATGCAAATATGAAGCAAAAAGAGGCGGCCAAAATTTCTATCATCTGCCTTGTGATAAATTTGATCCTAGCAGTCATTTTGATGCAGAAATTTGGAGCAGCTGGCCTTGCATTTGCAAGCTCACTTGGGGGATTTTTACAGCTTATTTTATATATAAGAGCCTTTGGAGCTAAGCGATTTTTAGCTATAATCGAGCCTAAATTTATAGCCGCCATCGCTGTTTTAGCGATTTTGCTCTATTTTGGTTTAACATTTTTAAAGGATATATTTAATGCGAATTTTTGATACTTCTAAAAGAGAAAAGGTTGAGTTTAGCCCTATTAAAGATGGCGAGGCAAGCATCTATCTGTGTGGTCCAACGGTCTATGACGACGCGCATTTGGGACATGCAAAGTCAGCCGTTAGCTTTGATCTTTTAAGAAGGGTCTTAAAAGCGCTTGGCTACAAGGTCAAATTTGCAAGAAACTACACCGATATCGATGATAAAATTTTAAATAAAATGGCGCAAACTGGTCAAAGCCTAGAGGAGATCACAAACAAATATATAGCGCACTACGAGAGCGACATGGGCGCTTTAAACGTGCTTGATCCAGACTTTAAACCAAAGGCTACGCAGTGCTTGGAGGCGATCATTAGCTACATCAAGGTGCTTATGGATAGAGGTGTGGCGTATAAGACGAGCGATGGAATTTACTTTGATACAAGCAAGGATAGTGGCTATTTTAGCATTAGCGGCAAGGATAATAACACCGATCTAATCGCTAGAGTGGCTAGTTTTGGCGAGAAAAGAGACGAGAAAGACTTCGTGCTTTGGAAATTTGACGAGAAATGGTACGAGAGCCCATTTGGCAAGGGTCGCCCTGGCTGGCACACCGAGTGCGTGGCGATGATAAGGGAGTTTTTAGGCGATAAAGAGAACGAGGAATTTGAGATCGACATCCACGCTGGCGGCATCGACCTACTCTTTCCGCACCACGAAAACGAGGCAAGCCAGTGCAGATGTGCTTATCATAAAAATTTAAGCAAATACTGGATGCACAATGGCTTTATAAAAGTAAATAACGAAAAGATGAGCAAGAGCCTAAACAACAGCTTTTTCGTAAAGGACGCCCTAAAAAACGTTCATGGCGAAGTGCTTAGATATTACTTGCTTACGAGCCATTATAGGGCTCATTTTAACTATTCAGATGAAGATCTAGTGGCTTCAAAAAAGAGACTTGACAAAATTTACCGCCTCAAAAAAAGAGTTGATGGCGTGCAAGCAGGCATGGCAAATGAGAGCTTTAAAAATGAGCTACTTGAGGCGCTAAGCGATGATCTAAACGCTTCAAAGGCGCTTGCAAGCGTTGATGAGTTTGTAAAAACGGCAAATGAAAGACTTGATAACAACCCAAAAGATAAAGCTTATAAAGCCGAAGTGGTGGCAAATTTAGAGCTCATAGGCGAAATTTTAGGCATTGCTATCACAAACTATGTGGAGTATTTTCAGTTTGGCGTAAGTGACGAGCAAAAAGAGCATATCCAAAAACTGCTTGATGAGCGCGCGGTAGCTAAAAAAGAGAGAAATTTCGCAAGGGCTGATGAGATAAGAGATGAGCTAGCAAAGATGAATATCTCTATCATGGACACGCCAAATGGCGCGGTTTGGGAGAGAAATAATGAATAATTTTGGCTTAAAAGATGTGCTAAAGCGCTTTGGTCCATATTTTAAAGACTATATCCCACACTTCATCTTTGCCATCATCGGCATGGGGCTTGCCAGTGGCGGAACGGCGGTAAGTGCCTATCTAGTGGAGCCTGTGCTAAATAAAATTTTCGTCGAGAAAAACGAAAAGCTGCTCTACATCTTGCCTTGCGCCATCATCGCTATTTATGTGATAAAAAACATCGGAACCTTCATGCAGGCCTATTTTACGGCATATATCGGGCAAGATACGATTAGAAGATTTCGCGAAAAGATGGTTGCAAACCTTTTAAATTTAGATATGGATTTTTTTAATGAGTTTAGAACCGGCGAGCTAATCAGCAGAACAACAAACGACATCGACCGCATAAGATCGATAGTCTCAAGCATCATACCTGAGCTAACAAGAGAGTCGGTCACCATTATAGGGCTTCTTTGTGTCGTCATCTATCAAAGTCCAAAGCTGGCGTTTTTCGCTCTTGTCGTCATGCCAGTGGCGATCTATCCGATCTCGCGCCTTGCTAAAAGGATGAAGAAAATTTCAAAGCAGTCGCAAGAAAAAACATCAGACATCACCTCTGCGCTTAGTGAAATTTTTACAAATATCGAGATAATCAAAGCAAATAACGCACAAGAATACGAGCATTCACGCTTTGTTGATGAAAACAATAAATTTTTTAGGCTAAATTTAAAAAGCGTCAAGATCGAGCAACTAGTAAGCCCGCTAATGGAGACCATAGGCTCAATAGGCGTGGCAGCGGTCATAATAATAGGCGGCAAAGACGTCATCGACGGGCATATAAATATGGGCGCATTTTTCTCGTTTTTAACAGCGCTTTTCATGCTCTACACCCCGCTAAAACGCATCGTAAATATCTATAATAAGATGCAAGACGCCATCGCAGCAAGCGAGAGGACCTTTTTCTTGATGGATAAGGTAAGCCAGATAAAAGATGGCCAAAATGAGCTAAACGAAGAGATAAAACTTATCAAATTTAACAATGTCTGCCTAAACTACGGCGACAAAGAGGTCTTAAAAGGGATAAATTTAGAGGCAAATAAGTCAGAATTTATAGCCCTTGTTGGCTCAAGTGGCGGCGGAAAAAGCTCGCTTATGAATTTACTTATGAGATTTTACGACGTAAATGGCGGAGAAATTTTGATAAATGGCATAAATTTAAAAGATATCAAAATTCACTCACTTCGCCAAAATATCGGGCTTGTAACCCAGCGCGTCTATATCTTTAACGACACAGTTGCTAAAAACGTAGCTTACGGCAGAGAATTTAACGAAGATGCCGTGATAAACGCACTAAAACTAGCAAATGCCTATGAGTTTGTAAGCAAGCTAGATAACGGCATAAACACTATCTTAAATGAATTTGGCACCAACCTCTCAGGTGGTCAAAGACAGCGCATCGCCATAGCTAGAGCGCTTTATCAAAATCCACAAATCCTCATCTTTGACGAGGCTACTTCAGCGCTTGATAACGAGAGCGAAAAAGAGATCACAAAAGCGATAAATAATCTAAGAAGCAAAAAGATCATCTTTGTCATCGCTCACCGCTTAAGCACGGTTGAAAATGCCGATAAGATCGCAGTTTTAAGTGATGGCAAGATCATTGATAGTGGAAGCGACGAGGAGCTTAGCAAGAGAAATAAAATTTATGCAAGACTTAAGGGCAAAGCCTTAGTTTAAGGCGATTTTTGCTAAGATTTGCGTAAATTTTTAGGCATTTTAAAGAGGTTAAAATGAGCTTAAACTACAATACTTTAAAATCTATATTTTTCAAATTTGATCCTGAAACCGCCCACAAGATCGCTGAAGTAGCGATGGTTGGGGCAAATAAAATCTTCCCTGGCTCGCTAAGCTTTTTAGCGCACAAATGCGTGGTCGATGATAACGCGCTAAAACAAAATTTATTCTCAAGCACCTACCACAACCCAGTTGGCATAGCTGGTGGCTTTGATAAAAACGCCACGATGTTTGAGGCGCTAACGGCTCTTGGATTTGGGCATTTAGAATTTGGTACATTTACACCAAAACCACAACCTGGCAACGCAAAACCAAGGCTTTTTAGGCTCATAGACGAAGAGAGCATCCAAAATGCAATGGGCTTTAACAACGAAGGCTGCGAAGCTATCAAAAATAGAGTAAAAAAGATATATCCTTTTACCATACCGATCTGGGCAAACATCGGTAAAAACAAGGTTACCCCAAACGAAGATGCGATAAAAGACTATGAAATTTTAGTAAGAGAATTTAGTGAAATTTGCGATACATTTGTCATAAACGTCTCATCGCCAAACACACCAAATTTAAGGGCGCTGCAGGATGAAAGCTTTATAAAAGAGCTTTTTAGCGTCATTTTGCCACTAACTAAAAAGCCGATCATCTTTAAAATAGCTCCCGATATGAGCCACGAAGATGCGATCAAGCTTTGTAGCTGTGCAGTAGAAAACGGCGCTAGTGGCGTGCTTGTTTCAAATACAAGCGTTGATTATTCGCTCTCTCACTCATCAAATTTAAAGGATTTTGGCGGACTAAGTGGCAAGGTGATCACCAAAAAGTCAAAAGAGATCTTTAAAGCCGTGGCTGACGAGCTTTATGGCAAGACGACACTTATCGCATGCGGCGGCATAGATAGCGGTGCTGAGGCGTATGAGCGCATAAAAATGGGAGCAAATTTGGTCCAAATTTTTACAAGCTTTATCTTTAAAGGGCCGATGATCGCAAGAGATATAAATTTAGAAATTTTAGAGCTTTTAAAAAGAGATGGCTTTGCCTCTATCAGCGAAGCAGTCGGCGCAAATGTTAAAAAATAGAGGGCAAGAGATTGATAAAATTTAATAGATTTAAACTAGAAAACGGACTTGAAATTTATCATGTGCCAGTAAATCCTGGCTCAAAGGTGATAAGCGTCGATGTTTTTTATAAAGTTGGCTCCAGAAACGAAGTGATGGGCAAAAGCGGCATCGCTCACATGCTAGAGCATCTAAATTTCAAATCAACCAAAAATTTACGAGCTGGGGAGTTTGACGAGATCGTAAAGGGCTTTGGCGGCGTAAATAACGCAAGCACTGGCTTTGACTACACTCACTACTTCATAAAAGCCTCAAATGAAAATTTAGACAAAACGCTTGGACTTTTTGCCGAGCTTATGAAAAATTTAAGCCTAAAAGATAAAGAATTTCAGCCAGAGCGCGAGGTGGTGCACGAGGAGCGCAGGTGGCGAACAGACAACAACCCTATGGGATACCTCTACTTTAGGCTCTACAACCACGCATTTATCTACCACCCATACCACTGGACGCCAATAGGCTTCATAAAAGATATCGAAAACTGGAAGATCACTGATATAAAAGAATTTCACGCTACATACTATCAGCCAAAAAACGCCATTTTGATGATAAGTGGCGACATCGGCAAAGACGAGGCATTTAAGCTAGCTAAGAAAAACTTTGGTGGCATAAAAAACAAAAGAGCCATACCAAAACTGCACTGCAAAGAGCCTGAGCAAGATGGCGCTAGAAGGGCCATCATCTATAAAGATAGCCAAACGCAAATGCTAGCTATCGCTTATAAGATCCCAGACTTTAGGCATGCTGATCAAGTGGGGCTAAATGCGATAAGCGAATATCTAGCCACTGGTAAAAGCTCCATTTTACAGCAGCGCCTAGTCGATGAGCTAATGCTTGTAAATCAAATTTACGCTTACAATATGAGCTGCGTTGATGAAAATTTATTTATATTTTTAGCAGTTTGCAACCCAGATGTCGAGGCTAGCTCGGTTGAGACTGAAATTTTAAAGATCATAGATGATCTAAAAAGAAAGCCAATAGACAAAGAGGATGTTTTAAGAGTTAAAAATTTGATAAAAACTGATTTTATCTACTCATTTGAGAGCGCGAGCAAGGTGGCAAATTTATATGGCTCATACCTTGCTAGAGGCGATATAAAGCCACTTTACGAGCTTGAAAAAAATATAGATAATATAGATGCCAAGCTTTTAAAAGAGATAGCAAATAGATATTTCAACGAAAAAACTAGCACGACAATAATCTTAAAAAAGGAATAGACGTGAAAAATTCGCTTCAAGGTGCGATGACAGCACTAGTTACGCCATTTAAAAACCAAAAAATAGACGAAGCCAGTTTTGAAAAACTAATAAAAAGACAGATAAAAAACGGCATAGACGTCGTTGTGCCAGTTGGAACAACTGGTGAGAGCGCGACACTAACGCATGATGAGCATAGAATTTGCATCGAGATCGCAGTAGATGCATGTAAAGGCACAAATGTCAAGGTGCTCGCTGGAGCTGGCAGCAACGCCACTCACGAGGCCATAGATATCGCTAAATTTGCCCAAGCTCACGGCGCTCACGGCATCCTATCAGTCGCTCCTTACTACAACAAACCAACGCAAGAAGGGCTTTACGAGCACTACAAGGCTATCGCAAATAGCATAGAAATTCCAGTGCTTCTTTACAACGTCCCAGGCAGAGTTGGCGTAGATATCTTGCCAGCGACCGTTTTTAGACTTTTTAAAGATTGTAAAAATATTTTTGGCATCAAAGAGGCAACAGGCAGCATCGATAGATGTGTCGATCTGCTAGCTCACGAGCCTGATTTAGTAGTCATCAGCGGTGAAGATGCGATAAACTACCCTATCCTATCATACGGCGGTAAGGGCGTTATCTCGGTCACTTCAAACCTCTTGCCAGATCAAATTTCGCAGCTTACGCACCTTGCGATGAGCGAAGAGTATAAAAAAGCAAAACTGATAAATGACAACCTCTATACGATAAACAAAACGCTCTTTTGCGAAAGCAACCCGATACCGATCAAAGCGGCGATGTATCTAGCTGGGCTGATCGACACTTTGGAGTACCGCTTGCCACTTTGCAAACCGAGCAAAGAAAATTTCAAAAAGATCGAAGAAGTTATTAAAAATTACGAAATAAAGGGATTTTAATGAAGGACACACTAAACGAATTTAAAGGTAAAACGCTAGTCATCAGTGGCGGCACTAGAGGCATCGGCAGAGCCATAGTCGAAGAATTTGCAAAAGCTGGCGTAAATATCGCTTTTACCTACAACTCAAACGAGGAGCTTGCCAAAGAGCAGGCAAAAGAGCTTGAGGCTACCTACAAGATAAAAGCTAGAGCTTACGCACTAAACATCCTTGAGCCAGAGACTTATAAGGAGCTATTTTTAAAGATAGATGAGGACTTTGACAGGGTTGATTTTTTCATCTCAAACGCTATTATCTCAGGCCGTGCGGTGGCTGGCGGATACACTAAATTTATGAAGCTAAAACCAAGAGGTATAAACAATATCTTCACAGCAACCTTAAATGCCTTTGTCGTGGGCGCACAAGAGGCTGCAAAACGCATGGAAAAAGTGGGTGGCGGCAGTATCATTAGCCTAAGCTCAACTGGAAATTTAGTCTATATAGAAAACTACGCAGGCCACGGCACAGCAAAAGCAGCTGTTGAGGCGATGGCAAGATACGCTGCGACTGAACTTGGCGAGAAAAACATCCGCGTAAATGTCGTAAGCGGCGGCCCTATCGAGACAGATGCGCTAAGAGCCTTTACAAACTACGAAGAGGTGCGCGATATGACGGCAAAGCTTAGCCCGCTAAACCGCATGGGACAGCCAACCGACCTAGCTGGAGCATGTCTATTTTTATGCTCGTCTAAGGCTAGCTGGGTGACTGGACATACATTTATAATAGATGGTGGCACGACTTTTAAATGAGAGTGAAATTTCTAGGCATAAAGGCATATTTGTGAGCTTAAATTTACCAAATTCACTGGCATTTTTTAGGATATTGCTAGCTCCGCTTATGTTTTTTATGCTCGTAAATGCGCCAGGAATTTTTGCACAAATTCATATAAGCTGGATAAACTACTTCGCAGCCCTCATCTTTGTGATCGCCTCGGTGACTGACTTTTTTGACGGCTACATCGCTAGAAGCTGGGATCAAAAGACCAAACTTGGCGCTATCCTTGACCCACTAGCTGATAAGATGCTGATTTTGGCTGCATTTTTGGGGCTTATGATGCTTGGCAGAGCGAGTGCTTGGGCTGTTTATCTTATCTTGATAAGAGAGTTTTTTATAACTGGCTTTCGTGTCGTGATGGCAAGTGACGGCGTAGAGGTTGCTGCATCGATGGCTGGCAAGGTCAAAACCGTTTCGCAGATGTTTGCGGTTGGATTTTTACTGATGAGCTGGCCTGGTGGCGAGCTTTTGCTCTGGATAGCTGTTGCGCTCACGCTTTATTCTGGGTTTGAATACATCTTTGCCTACGTAAAAGCAATGAAAAAGAGTTAAATTTGAGCTGCGACCTGCAAGAAATTATTTTAGAGCGCACTGCAAATTTAGAGCCAGCACTGCAAAAGCAAGCCAAAAAACTAAATCAAAAGATCATCAATACTTGCTTTTATCATAATGCTAAAAATTTAGAAAAGATCGGCGCTGTGATAAGCCCCGAGCTAAATGAATTTTTACTAAGCTGCGCTTTAGAATACGATAAAACCCATGCAGATAAATTTGATACGTTTGATAACGACGTTGAGACTTTGCGTGGTATTTGGAGCGCGATGAGCTTTTCAAAAAGCCCTGAAATTTTAGACTATCTAAGCATGCAAGCAACTCGCTCGGTATCGCACCGCTCGTTTGCGCACAGATATATCTTTGAAATTTTACGCTTGCAAGAGAAGGCCGGCCGCACACATCCGCTACTTGCAAAGCTTTATGACTATTATGGTGACTTGCAAGCAAAACTGCCTATATATGAGCTTTTGCGACGTATCGGCGTGTGTCCTGCTGATCCTTATGATTTTAATATCTCGCTAAATGCTGTAAATTTTGGCTACTGGTTTAGCAATCAAGGCTTAAGCGATGAGGAGCTAGCCAGTAAATTTCACTTAGAAATTCGCCTTTTTGCGCCATTTGTGTATGACCATACATTTGAGATAGAGCTTAGAAACGACGCTGTGCCAAGGGCTAGAATAAATTTTAACGATGATGGCATGAGCTTTTTGCAAGAGCTGCCAAAAGATATTTTGCCCTGCCCTGATATTTTAAATTTAAAGCCATTTATAGCTCAAATAAAGTCACGTTTTGATCTGAAATTTGACCTAGATGATAAAGACAAAAGTTATTTTAGCGTCAGCAAAGGACTAAATAGAGCCAAAATACTCTCTTGGCTAAAGGAAATTTTCGCCTAAATGGCAAGCCAAATTTGAGAGTAAATTTATAAACTTTGGCTAAAATCTCATCAATTTTTCAAAAAAAGGTAAGTTTTGAAAGGCATTCTCTTCACGCTGGCCCTGCTTTGCCTTGGGCTTTATGCGTATTCGTTTTATTTTTTAGTGACCGTTTTAGCCATTAGTTTTCTCATATTTTTTCACGAGCTTGGCCACTTTTTAGCAGCAAGATCGCTTGGCGTCAAAGTAAATACCTTTAGCATCGGCTTTGGCGAGAAAATTTACACCAAAAACGTTGGCGGCACCGACTACTGCCTAAGCGCGATCCCACTTGGCGGATACGTGCAGCTAAAAGGGCAAGACGACACCGACCCAAAGGCTAAAAACTACGACGCTGACAGCTACAACGTGCTAAGTCCGGTAAAGCGCATCTACATCCTCTTTGCAGGGCCATTTTTTAACTTTATCTTAGCGTTTTTCATATACATTTTGCTTGGATTTATCGGTGTTGAGAGGCTTGCGCCAAGTGTCGGCCACATAGCTGAAGGCTCGGCAGCTGAGAGTGCTGGCATAGCAGTAAACGATAAAATTTTAGCGATAAATGGCGTAAAAATAAACGAGTGGGATGAGATCAGCAAGAACGTAAAGCTTGAGCCAAGCGCCATTTTGATAGACCGCAACGGCTCGCAAATGACTATAAATTTAACACCAAAGATAGGCGAGACGATAAATTTATTTAATGAAAAGGTGCAACGCCCACTGATCGGCATCCAGCCTAATGGCGAAGTGGTGAAAATTTATCACACAGGTTTTGAGAGCTTAAAATTTGCCTTTGGCGAGACAGTCGAGGCTTCAAAGCTCATCTTTAAAAGCTTTGAAAAGCTAGTCGTTGGAGCTGTACCACTAAAAGAGGTCGGCGGTATCGTGCAGATCGCCGATGTCACTTCAAAGGCCGCTAAGATCAGCCTTAGCGTGCTTCTAACTATCGTAGCGCTCATCTCTGTAAATTTAGGCATATTAAATTTATTCCCCATCCCTGCGCTTGATGGCGGGCACATTTTATTTAACATTTACGAACTAATTTTTAGACGCGAGATAAATGAGCGAGTGCTTGTTACGCTCACCTATTGCGGCTGGGCGCTACTGCTTGGCATCATGGTGCTCGCGACCTTTAATGACATTATGAGATTAAGTGGAGGTTTATGATGATAGTTTTAAAAGATCTACTTGAAAAGATAGAAAATTTAAGCAAAGACGTGACGCTAATAGCCGTTAGCAAAAATGTGACATGCACTGAAGTAAGGGAGCTTTACGCACAAGGGCAGAGAAATTTTGGCGAAAATAGAGTCCAAGAGCTAGCCAAAAAAGAGCTAGAGTTGCAAAATTTCACTGACATCAAATGGCACATGATCGGCCGCTTGCAAAACAATAAAATCAATCAAATGATAAGCCTAAAACCAGTGCTTTGGCAAAGCTGTGATAGCTTTGAAAGAGCCCTAGAGGTCGATAAAAGGCTTAGCTATAAGCTAGACACCCTACTTCAGATAAACTCGGCCGACGAAGATACAAAGCAAGGTGTGAGCGTCACAAATGCGGCTGAAATTTATGAGCGCATCCAAAGCGAGTGCAAAAATATAAATTTAAAAGGCGTGATGAGCATCGGAGCGCATGTGGATGAGCCAAAAGAGGTACAAAAAAGCTTTGAGCTAACATATAAAATTTATGAGAGCCTAAAACCAAAAGGCGCAAGCATCTGCTCGATGGGCATGAGTAGCGACTTTGAACTAGCGATAAAATGTGGCTCAAACATGATCCGTCTTGGGACGATGCTATATCTATAAATTTGTCCCTTTTGGGGCAAATTTACCCTTCTACTCCTTTTTAAATTTTAATCTAAGTTATATGATTTTATAATGCAGTTAAATAAATTTTTAACGATAAAGGAGTAAATGTGTTTAAAAATTTTATTCTAACTGCTGTTGCGATCTTGTTTATCTCGGGTTGCGGTAGAGCTGAAAAGATAGCTAGGATAGAGCAAAAATGCGCAAATAATGAAGCTGTTTGGTGTTTAAAGCTTGGTAAAACATATGCTAGAAGAGACATCAACAAAGGCGTCATGTACTATCAAAAAGCTTGTGATCTAGGCGATAAAAGGGGTTGCTATAGACTTGCAGTTTTACTAAACTCAAAATCAATCAACTCAAAAAAAGACAATGAAACGATCGTAAAATCACTAACTAAATCATGCGATCTTGGCACGCCAAAAGCTTGCTTTGAGCTTGGCGAATACTATGAAGATGATCCAAAAATGCAAGGCAAAGCAAATGAGCTATTTGCAAAATCATGCGAGCAAAGATTTGGTCTTGCTTGCTATAAGTTAGCTGACTTTTACGGCGAGAAAAACGATGCAGCCACTCAAAAAAGCTACCTGGAGCTAGCGTGCAAATACCGCTATAAAGTAGCTTGCGAAGAAGTAGCCGAAGATAAAAAATAAATAACATTTTTTTGTGCTGGTGAGGGGGGGGGAACACACACCCCACACACACTCTTTTAATATCAAATTTACTGGAATACCTTTTGCTTTAAACTATAAAATAAGCTAGGAGGCAAACCATGAATGATATTAGCATCTTAGGCATAAATGTAAATTCATATACTAAGCAACAGCACAAACAAGATAGATATTCAAATTTTAGTGATGTTTTTAACCAAAAAACCACAGAAAAGAGTAGTGAGCCAAGCCAAGAACCAGCTAAATTTACTTATACCACTTCTTCACAAAACAGCCTCATCTCTTTAAATTTCAGTGATCTTCAAGCTTATGGCTACACAGTGGATAAGACAGGCTTTATGGGAGCTGACTTTAACAAAGCTGCAAGCTTGCCACAGGACTTTAAAATCCATAAAAGCACACTTGATGAGATAGTTAGATACAACAACAAGACATATCTTTTTACGCAAGATAGAAGCAAGGCTGCCTTTGAAAAGATAGACGTAGCTGATACTACAAAGCACTACTATAAGCTTTTTAAAAGCATTATGGGGGACGAGAAAGATAGATATGGCGAAGCTGATCTAGCAAATTTACCAAAAGGATTTAGCTTGGATACCAACCAAAAAACCTTTGGTAAAAATGCAAATTTCTTAAAAGATGTCAGCCTAATATCCGTTACAAATGTATATAAAACATTTGATCAAGTTAGTGAAGCAAAGAGCGTTAGAGATGAGCTTAGAGGCTTTGGAGTAAGCCACGAGGTCTATGAGCTAAATTTTAGCAAAGAGCATCTTGATGCAAAAGCCAGCGACGAATATACATTTAACCCTGATATGTCGGTATATCAAGCAGACGATACTTATAGCAGTGCTGGTGTGTTTGTGAGATTTTTAAAGAGCTTTAGTCCTATCGCTAGTGATAGTGGCGAGACAAAGCTTAGTGTGGAAGCAAGCTCTTACTCAAAGCTAATGAGTGATCAAAGCTTGGCTGATGATATAGTGCCTCTCTCAAGGCTTTTGAAAAATGAGAAGATGATCAAATTTATCTTAGAAGAGCTACTAAAGAGAAATTTGCTAACTTCAAAAGATGGCAAAAGTGCTGGTGAGATAGTAGATAGTGTGCTAGCTCATGCCACAAAGCTTCAAAACGAGACAAAAATCTAAATAGATAAATTTAAAAGGTGGTTGTCTTTAACCAGTTAAGCCATCTTATTTAAAATTTGCTTCTTATCTATCTTTTGCATAAGCTCTAAGACGTCTATGCCTCTTTTTTCTTTGAAATTTAAAAGCTCTCTTGCATAGAGAAATTTTTGATCCTTATTTATATCATAGGTCTCATACTTCTTCTTAACCTGCATAGGTTTAAATTTCTTCTCACTTTGCTCTTTAGCAAAATTTGCATTGTATTCTTGTTCTTCTTTGATTATCTGCCTTCTTTGTTCTTCAACATCCTTTGTTGCTTTCTCTCTTGCTTTGGCAAATAATGTTTTAAATTCATCTATGCCTATATCAGTCCTTTTTAAAAGATTAAGAGATTCATCGTTATAGTTTGGATATAGAGAAGACATGCTATCCATAAATGCTCTTAGGTCAGCCTCCTCTTCTTTTGTGCCAAGACCTATCATCTTACCTTCTATTGTTGGTTTGCCGTCTATAGAGTTATCCCTCAGAAAATCCATATAGCCTTGAAGTTCCCAATCTATCGCTTTTTCTATGGTTTCTGGATATTTTCCGTATAGAGCTCTTCGCTCTTCTGGAGAGTATTTGTTTGATAGCATACTATCTATTTTATCTATGGTTTTTGTTATCCAGTCTTCCGTTCCTTCTTCTATACCGATTATCTTATCTAGTCCAACACCAAATGGTCCTTGCATATAAGCATCAACTTTAGCTTTCTCATCTTCTGCAGATAAATTTTTATTGCCGTGAGCTATGTAGTCATCTAAAATTTCTTTATATTGCATCGATCCATTATAGGTAGTAATAAACATTTTAACTCCCCCCCTTAAGCCTTTATATCAACATCTCTTTTTACACCAAGCATATCTACTAGGTATTTTCCAGCTGGGTTTTCATTTAGCTCTTTTACTAAATTTAAAGGTGGCATGCTAAATTTCAAAAAGCTATCCATAAAGTCTTTGCTCTTTTTACCATCTTTGTCTATCTCACCAAAGAGTAGCTTTAGCATTTTTAGATTGCGCTCCATCATCTTTTTAAATGAGAGTTCATCTTCTTCATATCCCCTACGCCTATCTTCAGGAGTGCTCACAAAGCCACTTTGTAAGTCGATATAGACAAAGTCTCTTTTAGATCTGATGTAGTCTTGCATATATTTAGGCATACCTGCTATGTCATTATCAGTAGCATTTATAAAGCCAGATCCAAATTTCATCTCACCCATTAGATCAAACAGCTCAAATGCTCTATTAAATTCTTTACTATCTACGCTCTTATCATAGCCTTCTCTTTTGCCTTGTGCTGTTGTCTCGCCCTCTCTCACATCAAGGTTATTGTTTATAACAGCTGCTAAAAGTCCGCCTTTGGTTATAGAGCCATCTTTATTTGTGTATTTCTCTCCGTGCGGATCCATAAATACACCAATGACCGTGTTTTCTTTGCCACCATTGTTGTTGTTAAAGATATCTGTTGTTGGCTTTAGTGGCTGCCTGCCATCTCCGCCATCAAAGCTTGGATTGAAAAAGAGCGTGCTTATCATAGATTTGCTGGAATCTTTGCCGTTAAAATCAGCCGCAGCCGAGCCAAATTCATGAATGGAGTTATGGATCTTGGTTACTTGCATACTTTGGCGGTTATACTCAAAGCCTTGTGGGAAATTTCTTATCTCATCTAAGCTAAAGCTATCTTTTGAATTTAGCGTGTCTTCGCCAACTACTTGTGAGAGGATTTTGTAGGCATTATTTACGGTTTTTAGTATATCGATGCTGTCAAAAGCCCTTTGCATATAGTCAGGCTGCGTCTCTATCCTGACTAACGACTCCAGCGTGCTTGAGTGAATTTTATAATCACTTGGTATGCCAGCTTGTTTATTAAACTCATCTGTAAAGTAGCCATCTTTATCTATCTTGTAGCCTAAAACTTCTGAGCTGGTTTGGTTGATAGAAGCTTTGGTTGATACCTTTATGTTCTGCTCTAAATTCAAGGGGTAGCTACCAAGTGCGTTTATCATCTTAGATCCTTTTAGCTTTAACTCACACCAAAGATATCGTCTTTTTTATGAAAAGATTTATTTTGCCAAGGCTTTTTAGTCTGCATAAATTTACTCCTAAACTCTTGTATCTACCTTTTTATAAAGCCTATCTTTGCTAGATAGTTCTTTAAATTTTAGGTCATTTTCAAGGTAGGTGATGTTGTGAATTTCTTTGGTGGTGATGCTTTTGCCGTTTTCAAGTCCGATCAGAAATTTACTTGTAAATTTATCAGAGAGGTTTTTAACGAGCTTTGCTCCAACTTTGCTCCAAGCTCTTTTAGCAGTCTCACGCTCTAGCTCTTTACCGCCGTAAGTAGCCACTGCTTGCATACTTCTTGAAACGCTAACGTTTGAAGTAAAAATTTGCACCGCGTTTGAAGTCTTTTGCACGCTTGATTTGATCTGATCGTCAAAGTCAAAAATCTCTAGCTGTGCATTTTTCTTTGGGGCAGCTAAGCTGTCGGTTAGCCAAGAGTGCTCTATACCTTTAACACTTGAAGTGCCAATAAGTTTAAGTATAGGCGTCTCGTCAGCACCTATTAAGATTATGTTTTCATAGACTGAGGGCTTTAAGCCTTCGCGTTTTGTAGCTGGGGCTTGAAACCCAGTTGTAGTTATTGCCATTTCTTTGCTCCTTTTATGCAATTTAATGGCAATTTATCATTTGTGGCTGTGCCAAATCTACCCAATTTTGGCAAAGTTAGAATATTTTTTGTTTTTTTGAAAAAGAGAGCAAGCCCTAAAGATAGGGCTTTTAATTATTCTTGGAGTTTTTAGTAGATATATAGCTAGTTTTTGCACCTTGACTAATTTTATTTTTAGTTAGCCTATTAACTGCTTTAGCTTTTACTCCGTCGCTTATGTCTTGGTTTAATAGCACTTTCTTAACTAAGCCTACCTTATCGCTACTTGTATCTATCGCATCAAGTAGCTTAAGTTTTGGGTTCTCAAACTTTACAACTCATTTAAAAAAATAAAAACTTTGTTAAAATTCTAAAAAATTTTATATCAAATTTTATAAAGACATATACATTGGAGCTTTAATCTAAAAAATTAATCAATCATAACTCTTTTTTATGATTTAACTTTAGCCATGTCTTTATTTTTTAGAAAAACCCTTAAGTCAAATTTAGTCCAAAAGGTCTAAAATAATAAGATAATAAATTTAAAAAGATGAATAACCCAACAACATAAAAACAAACATAAAAAAATACTACACCTAACCAATAAAAACCAATTAAAAAGGAATAAGAAAGTAAAAAACTACTATTTTATACTTAAATAGAAATAAACACTAATAAAAACCAGAATTAATAATATAAGAATTAAAGCAGATAAACAACAAAGCCCGCAACGACCTACTTTTCCAACATCCCAGTAAGGGAGAGTATCATCAGCCAGGACGAGCTTAGCTTCTTGGTTCGAGATGGAGCAAGGCGTTTCCTCGTCTGTATAGTCACGGGCAGTGTTAAATAAAAGATATACTAGATAAATCTCTTATTTAACACTACTAAATAAAGTTAAAAGTCATAAACAAAGTTTTATAAAAACATATCTTATTAAGTTTTTATCCTTAACAAGGAAGTGATGCTTATTAAAAGATAAGCAGACGAGCTATTAGTACTGGTCAGCTAAAGGACTTTCATCCATTACACACCCAGCCTATCAAACACATAGTCTATATGAGCTCTTAAAAGAAGATTCATCTTGGAGTTGGCTTCCTGCTTAGATGCTTTCAGCAGTTATCACATCCCAACATAGCTACCGAGCGGTGCCCTTGGCAGGACAACTCGTACACCAGTGGTTGGTTCGACCCGGTCCTCTCGTACTAGGGTCAACTCTCCTCAATCTTCTTGCGCCCACGGCAGATAGGGACCGAACTGTCTCACGACGTTCTGAACCCAGCTCGCGTACCGCTTTAAATGGCGAACAGCCATACCCTTGGGACCTGCTCCAGCCCCAGGATGCGATGAGCCGACATCGAGGTGCCAAACCTCCCCGTCGATGTGAGCTCTTGGGGGAGATCAGCCTGTTATCCCCGGGGTACCTTTTATCCTTTGAGCGATGGCCCTTCCACACAGAACCACCGGATCACTAAGACCGACTTTCGTCTCTGCTTGACGTGTATGTCTCGCAGTTAAGCTGGCTTATGCCTTTATACTCTACGAACGATTTCCAACCGTTCTGAGCCAACCTTTGTAAGCCTCCGTTACATTTTGGGAGGCGACCGCCCCAGTCAAACTACCCACCAGACATTGTCCTACTTGAGGATAACTCAAGCTAGTTAGCTATCAGAATAAAAAAGAGCGGTATCTCAACAATGGCTCACCATAAACTGACGTCTATGGATCAAAGCCTCCCGCCTATCCTGCACATTTTTATCCCAATAGCAGTGTCAAGCTGTAGTAAAGGTCCACGGGGTCTTTCCGTCTTGCCGCGGGTAGGAGGAATTTTCACCTCCACTACAATTTCACTGGATCCCTCTTCGAGACAGCTCCCATCTCGTTACGCCATTCATGCAGGTCGATATTTAATCGACAAGGAATTTCGCTACCTTAGGACCGTTATAGTTACGGCCGCCGTTTACTCGGGCTTCGATCAAACGCTTCGCAGAGCTAACGTCATCAATTAACCTTCGAGCACCGGGCAGGCGTCACACCCTATACATCCTCTTACGAGTTAGCAGAGTGCTGTGTTTTTGGTAAACAGTCGGGAGGGACTCTTTGTTGTAACCTTCAATGCTTACGGAGTAAATCCTTCACAAAGTTAGGCACACCTTATACCGAAGATACGGTGCTATTTTGCAGAGTTCCTTGAAGAGAGTTCTTCCACGCGCCTTAGAATACTCATCCCACCCACCTGTGTCGGTTTACGGTACGGGCAACTATAACTAAACTTAGAAACTTTTCTTGGCTCGACAGTATCAAGGATTTACGATTCATTCCGAAGAACTTCACGCACCTGTAAGGCCTCGGCTTAAAGGAGTTCGGATTTGCCTGAACTCCAACCTGCACCTTTCGACCAGCACTACCATCCGCTGGCTCCTCTAACTCTAAGCGTCCTTCCATCGCACATTATAGTTGGCATTGGAATATTAACCAATTTTCCATCGCATACCCCTTTCGGACTTTGCTTAGGACCCGGCTAACCCTACGATGACGAGCATCGCGTAGGAAACCTTGGGTTTACGGCGTTGGGGATTCTCACCCCAATTATCGCTACTCATGCCTGCATGCTCACTTGTATTCGCTCCAGCACTCCTTACCGGTATACCTTCAACGCAAATACAACGCTCTCCTACCACTTAGTAAACTAAGTCTAAAGCTTCGGTACTCATTTTAGCCCCGTTATATTTTCCGCGCAGAATCACTAGACCAGTGAGCTATTACGCTTTCTTTAAAGGATGGCTGCTTCTAAGCCAACCTCCTGGTTGTTTAAGTAACTCCACATCGTTTTCCACTTAAATGAGATTTAGGGACCTTAGCTGTTAGTCTGGGTTGTTCCCCTCTCGACGACGGATTTTATCACTCGCCGCCTGACTGCCATGATTACACACTAGGTATTCGGAGTTTGATAGGGTTTGGTACATTGGTGTATGCCCTAGCCCATTCAGTGCTCTACCCCCTAGTGTTACTACATGACGCTATACCTAAATATATTTCGGAGAGAACCAGCTATCACGATGTTTGATTGGCCTTTCACCCCTATCCACAAGTCATCCCATAGCTTTTCAACGCTAGCGGGTTCGGTCCTCCACCGGCTCTTACACCGGTTTCAACCTGCTCATGGATAGATCACATCGTTTCGGGTCTGCAACGTCTGACTAAACGCCCTATTAAGACTCGCTTTCGCTACGGCTCCGGGTTTCCTTAACCTCGCCAGACATCACAACTCGCAGGCTCATTATGCAAAAGGCAGTCCATCACCCTGATAAATCATAGGGCTCTGAATGATTGTAAGCAAATGGTTTCAGGTTCTATTTCACTCTGATCACCTCAGTTCTTTTCACCTTTCCCTCACGGTACTTGTGCACTATCGGTCTAGTAGTAGTATTTAGGGTTGGATAGTGGTCTACCCAGCTTCAGACAGAATATCACGTGTTCCGCCCTACTCAGGATACTGCTAAGTAAAACAAAGCTTTCATATACGGGGGTATCACCCTCTGTGCCTAACCTTTCCAGGTTGTTCTATTAGCTAAGTTTAGTCTATATTGCAGTCCTACAACCCCACTAGTAAACTAGTGGTTTGCCCTCTTACGCGTTCGCTCGCCGCTACTAGCGTAATCTCTTTTGATTTCTTTTCCTGAGGGTACTAAGATGTTTCAATTCCCCTCGTTCGCTCCGTTATACGGTAACTAATATCTCTATTAGTTGGGTTGCCCCATTCAGAAATTCCCGGATCAAAGCCCCTTGACGGCTCCCCGAGACTTATCGCAGCCTGGCACGTCTTTCATCGCCTCTACTAGCCAAGGCATCCACCACTTGCTCTTTGTAGCTTACCTTTTCTATATTAGATTATTCTAATTCGCATCACTTCCTTGTTAAAGATAACTTTATGTTACTACATTTAAATTCTAGCTCTCAAGACGGAAAGCATTGACTACTATTTAGATAAGTTTTAAATCCTAAATAGATTGTGATGTCAAACTTTTGCATTAAATGCAAAGAGAATAGAAATTTAAATCTTTAACAAGTCCTGTAAAATTGTTTTTAAAACTTGCTTGTGACTATTAACAATATTAATTAAAAGAACATTTAGACTTCGCAGACTAGCAAGCTAGCCTTTACGACCAAAGAGTTGCACCCTTTGGAAACCCCTAAAGCACAAAGTTGCTTTCGGCAACTTTATAATCAATAAAGATCAAGTACGCTTAAAAGTCTAAAGTAAATGTTTCTTAAAACACTTAATATAGACTTTTGCTGTTAAACTATTTTATGGTGGAGAATAGCGGGATCGAACCGCTGACCTCCTGCGTGCAAAGCAGGCGCTCTCCCAGCTGAGCTAATTCCCCAATTAAATTCTCTGGTGGGCCTAACAAGACTTGAACTTGTGACCTCACCCTTATCAGGGGTGCACTCTAACCAGCTGAGCTATAGGCCCCTATAGGTCTATCAATCTTTCAAAACTAAACAAGGATGATTGAGAATATCTTTCTTATAGATATCTTGTGAGAGAATATCTATATGTACTCTAGAAAGGAGGTGATCCAACCGCAGGTTCTCCTACGGTTACCTTGTTACGACTTCACCCCAGTCGCTGATTCCACTGTGGACGGTAACTAATTTAGTATTCCGGCTTCGAGTGAAATCAACTCCCATGGTGTGACGGGCGGTGAGTACAAGACCCGGGAACGTATTCACCGTAGCATGGCTGATCTACGATTACTAGCGATTCCGGCTTCATGGAGTCGAGTTGCAGACTCCAATCCGAACTGGGACATATTTTATAGATTTGCTCCATCTCGCGATATTGCTTCTCATTGTATATGCCATTGTAGCACGTGTGTCGCCCCGGACATAAGGGCCATGATGACTTGACGTCGTCCACACCTTCCTCCTCCTTACGAAGGCAGTCTCATTAGAGTGCTCAGCCGAACTGTTAGCAACTAATGACGTGGGTTGCGCTCGTTGCGGGACTTAACCCAACATCTCACGACACGAGCTGACGACAGCCGTGCAGCACCTGTCTTAACATTTCTGCAAGCAGACACTCTTCTATCTCTAGATGATTTGTTAGATATCAAGTCCGGGTAAGGTTCTTCGCGTATCTTCGAATTAAACCACATGCTCCACCGCTTGTGCGGGTCCCCGTCTATTCCTTTGAGTTTTAATCTTGCGACCGTACTCCCCAGGCGGTATACTTAATCCGTTAGGTGCATTACTGCCAAGACTAGCTTAGCAACAACTAGTATACATCGTTTAGGGCGTGGACTACCAGGGTATCTAATCCTGTTTGCTCCCCACGCTTTCACGCATTAGCGTCAGTTGAGTTCCAGCAGATCGCCTTCGCAATGGGTATTCCTGGTGATCTCTACGGATTTTACCCCTACACCACCAATTCCATCTGCCTCTCCCTCACTCTAGATTATCAGTTTCCCAAGCAGTTCTATGGTTAAGCCATAGGATTTCACAAGAGACTTGATAATCCGCCTACGCGTCCTTTACGCCCAGTGATTCCGAGTAACGCTTGCACCCTCCGTATTACCGCGGCTGCTGGCACGGAGTTAGCCGGTGCTTATTCGTTAGGTACCGTCATTATTCTTCCCTAACAAAAGGAGTTTACGCTCCGAAAAGTGTCATCCTCCACGCGGCGTTGCTGCTTCAGGGTTTCCCCCATTGAGCAATATTCCCTACTGCTGCCTCCCGTAGGAGTCTGGACCGTGTCTCAGTTCCAGTGTGACTGATCATCCTCTCAGACCAGTTATGCGTCATAGCCTTGGTGAGCCATTACCTCACCAACTAGCTGATACAATATAGCCTCATCCTACACCGAAAAACTTTCCCTATCTAACTTATGCTAGAGAGGAGTATAGAGTATTAGCAGTCGTTTCCAACTGTTGTCCTCTAGTGTAGGGCAGATTAGCTATACATTACTCACCCGTGCGCCACTAACTCATAAGAGCAAGCTCTTACTTGTCCGTTCGACTTGCATGTATTAGGCACGCCGCCAGCGTTCACTCTGAGCCAGGATCAAACTCTCCATATTAACCTTCTTTAACGTAAAGCAAAGCTTTACTAAGAAGCAACACTAAAGACTAAGATTGCTAATGCAATCTAGTAATAATGTTTTTACTAAAATTGCTTTTAGTATTTATTATGAAGTTTTTAATCAAAAAAACTTTTAGTTTTTATATTAGTTTGTCTAATCTATTATTTAATCATAATAGACTGGCTCAATCGATCACTTGTTTAGATTTCAAAGATTGACTAATAGTTTAACAATTGTAAGTTAAAAGAACTTTCTGCTCTGCGTTCTGCAAAACAGAAAGTGAAGTATATAGAAGTGATGCTTAAAAGCAGATAAAAATCAGGCTATTTTTTAAAAGCCCATAAATAAATTTTGAAGTCCAACCTTTTCATTAAAAATAATATCTTTTTTATTTGGATCGTACTTAAATTTACTTACTACTTTTTTGCCATCTTCTTTTAAATATCCAGCAGATATAAGTGTTGGCTCGATAAGAGTCATCTCAGGGAAGAGCGTATCAAAAAATTTAGCCAAACTCTCATCCGCGCTTAGCTCACCATTAAGTGATAGCTTATCAAAGATCGCAAGCTGACTTTCTCCGCTTTTAAAGCCATTGATAGCAGCATCTAGTTTTAAATTTATCGCATTATTGCCATTTTTAAAGCTTAATGTATCCACTTTCACACTTGGATTTTTCTCTAAAATTTGACCCATTACTTCGTCCAAATTTAACCCAGCAAAGATACTATCATTTGTATCAACATTTACATTACTTAGTCTATCAAGTATATTATTTATAGTTGGCACATTGATATTTGCTATTTTGCTATCTAAGATAAAATCTGTAAATTTCACTTTATTAACAGCAACTGCACCTATCTTCACTACATCATTTGAGCTACCAAGATCATTTGAGACTTCAAATTTCGAGCTATACTCAAGATCATCTAAAGCAACATTACCATCTTTTTCATCTAATAATGCTAGTTTTTTGATCTTAGCTTTTGCTACGTAAGGGGCTAGTTTGCTCTCAAATATCTTTGAAATTTCAACTGGCACAGTGTAGCTTGTATCTATATCGACGCCTTCAAGATTAACTTCTGCTTTATTTTCTTCGTTAAGGTCTTTTAATGAAACTTTCTCAAGACCCAAGTTTGCGCTATTTACATTATCTTTTGCGTCCAGTTTCAAGCCAAATTTCACATCCTTTGTATGAACGTTCATAGTTTGCTTGTCACTAAAGTCAATGTCACTAAATTTAACTTTTACATCTTTATCGCCACTCACGCTAGCCTTTGTTTTAGCCGTTGCGACGACGTTTGATCCAAGAAATGAAGCTACGATATTTTTTATCGCTTCATTTTGTATAGAAATTTTTGAGTCGATGTCAAAGCCATTTACAAATGCAAGCACTGAGTGAGAAATCTCATTTTCTACCTTAAAATTTAGATCCTCATCTACATCTTTGCCGGCTAAATTTTTCAAAAGATCCTTTGAAACGATAAGATCAAACGATCCTTTTGAGCCAAAAAAGCCTTTTTGATAGCTGTTTTCTGAAACTTTAAAGCCATTTACATCATTTAGTCTATCAACTATCCTTTGATAGTTCTCCTCGACCTTGTTTGAGGCGAAATAAACAGCGCCTGCGACGATCACGATAACTACGATTAGAGCAGATATCACCTTTTTCATGCTTTTCTCCTTTTTGTAATGTGTTGTAAAAATAACCAGATACCTAATAACAAGCCAACCATGGCAAGTGGCATGATATAGCCATGCTCGCCAAGATAGTTACTCACACTCATAAAATAATCCCCTGCTTTATAGCTTGCAAGACCGACGATCACTGCCCAAAGCACTGAAGAGATCAAATTTATAACACTAAATTTATAAAAAGAGTATTTTGTAAGTCCAAGTGCGATAGGCACCAAAGTTTTGACGCCGTAGATAAATTTTTTGATAAATATTATCTTATCGCCATGCTTTTTAGCCAAAATTCCAGCGTAGGCAAGCTTTCTTTTGTGATTTTTAACATAAGGCATAAGCGAGCTTTTATTAAACCTTGCGACGTAAAAGATCAAAGTATCGCCGATCGTGTTTGCCACGGCAGCGACGATTATGCTAAGAGTGATGTCCATCTTACCAGCAAAGCTTAATATCCCAGCGGCAATAAGTGCTACCATGCCGCCACCAAGGCTATATAAAAATAGCACGATGTAGCCGTAAGTTGAGATTGAGTTTATAATATCTTGCATCATTGCCCCAAAAGCTTAGAAGCTGAAGATATTAGCTGCTCGTATGCGTAGCCACTTTGTTTTAAAATTTCATCCTTTGCGCTTATCACTGCTCCGCCAAAGCTTGCTCCTGCGAAAAATCCATCATTTGCAGCGTATGCGTAGATGTCGCTTGAAAATTTAAAATCACTTACTTTATTATAATTGCGCCCGATATCGCCAAATGCCACTGAAAGCTTCGTATCAAGCGTGATCTTGGCGTCTTTTATGTCGTAGATAATGCTATCTTTAAATATAAATAGCACAAGCGAGCTATCTTCATAACCAAGCTGGATGCCGATACTGCCGCCACTTATACTAACTGGCAAAATTTCACTTGGCGAGTTGATGTTGCCAACGACCATGATGCCATCTCCGCCCATGCCACCGACCACAAAACCGACTTTTTTTACACTTGGAAAGATGATCGTCGCTTTTGACTGCTCGATGAGCTCTTTTATAGGAGCGTTTCTAGCGCCTCTCATCGTCGTTATAAACGAATTTGCCGAGTCTAGCACGAGCTCCTCGCTAGCAAAGCCAAGCGAGAAAAACATTATTAATGATAAAAGAAATTTCATATCTTGCCGTTATTTCGCAAAATCAACAGCGCGAGTCTCTCTGATGACACTTACTTTTATCTCACCAGGATACTGCACCTTACTCTCGATCTCTTGAGCGATCTCTTTTGCCACAAGCACTGCCTCATCGTCGTTTATAAGTTTAGCATTTGCGATGACGCGGATCTCACGGCCAGCATTGATCGCATAAGCTTGTTTGATACCCTCTTTGCTTTTTGCGATGTTTTCGATCTCTTCAACACGTTTTAGGAAGCTCTCAAGCACCTCGCGTCTTGCTCCTGGACGAGCTGCACTTAGTGCGTCAGCTGCGCAAACAGCAGCACTTTCTATACTTGTAGCCTCTTCGTGGCCATGGTGAGCATAGATCGCGTTGATGACGACTGGATGCTCTTTGTAGCGTTTGCAAATTTCAGCTCCAAGATCGACGTGGCTGCCCTCGTACTCGTGAGTTAGCGCCTTGCCGATGTCGTGAAGTATGCCAGCTCGTTTTGCTAGCTTCTCATCTCCACCACACTCAGCTGCGATGATGCCAGCAAGGTGAGCTACTTCGAGGCTGTGGGCAAGGGCATTTTGACCGTAGCTTGCTCTAAATTTAAGCTTGCCTATTAATTTTACTATCTCTGGATGAATTTTATTTAGACCAAGGTCCATGACGATATTCTCACCCTCTTCTTGTATGCTTTGCTCAAATTCTTCAGTTACTTTTTTGTGAAGATCTTCTATCCTCGCAGGCTGAATTCTGCCATCCTCCACTAAAAGTTCGATCACTCTTGTAGCGATCGCACGTCTGTAAAGGTTAAAGCTACTTAGTATGATCGCGTGCGGGGTATCGTCGATGATGATATCAACGCCAAGCACCATTTCAAGGGTTTTGATGTTACGTCCCTCTTTGCCGATGATCCTACCTTTTAGTTCATCGTTTTTGATATTTACGACATTTATCAGACGTTCAGCCGCAAATTCTCCAGCAAATCTTGACGTAGCCTGCGCCAAGATATAATTAACCCTCTTTTTAGCCTCTCTTTTTGCCTCTTCTTCGTACTTTCTAACGATGTGAGCGATGTCGGCGCGTGACTTCTCTTCGACCTTTTTAAGCACGACCTCTTTTGCCTCTTCCTCCGTTAAACCAGCAGCGTGCTCAAGCACTCTTATCGCCTCTTCTACTTTGTTTTGATAAGTCGCTTTTAAATTTAAACCCTCTTCGTAAGTGACCTTTGCATCTTGCTTGTCTTTTTCAAAAAGCTCTTTGCTCTCGTTTAAAAGCTCTTGCTCATTTAGCAAAATTTTCTCTTTTTTGGTCAGCTCATCAAATTTACTTGCATACTCTTTTTGAAGCTTTGTCGTCTTGTCATCGTATCTTTTTTTGGCCTCAAATTCAGCCTCTTGCACTGAAATTTTAGAGTTTTTAAGCGTTAGCTCAGCTTCATACTCGATAGCTTTTGCCTTTGCTTTTGCCTGCTCTAAAAATATATTGTAGTTTGCATCATTTATCTTTTTGGCGTAGAGATACCCTGCTCCAACGCCCACCACACCGGCTCCTAAGCCTATTAAAACCTCTATCATTTATTCCTCTTTTTATATAATTTTTGCTTGGGGTTATATAAAAGTCTCCTACCGCATCGTGCGCCTGCGAGAGCACATCTTTGGTGTAGAAGTCTTTTACCTCTAAGAAAACTATCAGTTTTGGCTTAACGGGCAAAGTGTCAAAAAATCTATCGTAAAATCCTTTTCCGTGCCCTATCCTTGCCATAGCTCCATCAACCCCAATGGCTGGAACTACCGCCATATCGAGTTTAACATTATTCATTTTTTTGCCAGATGGCTGTCTGACATTAAATTTATAAGTTAGAAATGGCAGTCGCAATCTTACCATCTCTAAGCTAAGACCTACCATAAAAGGGGCAAAAATTTCACATTTATGTGATAAATTTCGTCTTATTTTAAGCACATCGACTTCGTAGTTAAGTGGCAAATAAAATAGCACCTTTTTAGAATTTGTGTAATTTATCAAATTTAAAAGTGTTTTTACCGCCTTATAATGCTTGCATTTTGCTCTAAATTTAGTGAGCTTTATCAAATTTGCTCTTGCATTTTTTCTAAATTCGTTTTTTTCTAAATTAACGCTCATTTTATGCTCTTTCTTGTATAATCCTGAAACATTTTTCAAAAGGAAATTTATGACACTAAAACGCGCAATTATAACATCACTTTGTCTTTTTGCATTTTTCGGATGCGGCGACGACAAAAGCCAAAAGAGCGAGCAAAACACTAGCGAGCCAGCTGTGCAAAGTAAAAATTTAGAAGAAAATGCCAGCAAAGATGAAAATTTAAGCAAAGATACGCTCACACCAAAGATAAGCGAGAGCGCACAAAGCGACGAAGTAAAAGATATAAGCCTAAAACTGCTTAACGGCACAACTATGCAGATCACAAAAAGAAGCAACGGCTTTGACGTAAAAGATGGGAAAAAAGCGACACTTTATGTATTTTTCGCCACTTGGTGCCCACCTTGCAAGGCTGAGATCCCATCTTTAAACAACCTAAGTGAGAAATTTAAAAACGAGCTAAACATTGTTGCTGTCTTGCTTGAAGACAAGAGCGAAGACGAAGTTAAAGAATTTGCTCAAAAATATAAGATCAAATACGACATCGCAGTTGGCGAGGGAAATTTCTTATTTGAAAAGGCGATGGGCGGCATCAAAGGACTCCCTGCATCTGCACTTTTTAAAGCAAATGGCGACTACGCTCAAGGCTACATCGGTCTTGTGCCTGAAGAGATGCTTGAAACTGACATAAATAGGGCCATAAAATAATGCTTGAGTTTTTGAAAAGAGGCTTTGAAAAGACCTTTGGAGCGATAAGCTCGGCTAAAAAGTCAAAAAAGATCGACAAAGAGAGCTTAGAAGAGATTTTACTAGAAGCTGACGTGGCTTACGAGATCGTGGAGGAGATTTTATACTACTTGCCGCCGCAAGATGAAGTGAGCAGAGCTGATCTTAGACGCGTTATGAGTAGCTATTTTATCTACGAAAAGGAGCGTGTGATCGAGCCTGATAAGCCATTTGTCGATCTCATCCTTGGCGTAAATGGCGCTGGAAAGACGACAACCATCGCAAAGCTAGCAAATTTATATAAAAATAACGGCAAAAGCGTCATTTTGGGCGCTTGTGATACATTTAGAGCTGGGGCGATCGAGCAGCTTCGCCAATGGTCAATCAGACTAAATGTGCCAATAGTCGCCACCCAGCAAGGGCATGATCCTTCAGCTGTGGCTTACGACACGATCAGCTCGGCTCTTGCAAAAGGCATCGACCGCGTCATCTTAGACACGGCTGGCAGGCTTCAAAACCAGACAAATTTAGCAAACGAGCTTGATAAGATCGTTCGTATCAGCAAAAAAGCCTACGAAAAGGCGCCTCACCGCAAGATCCTCATCCTTGATGGCACGCAGGGCAACGCTGGCGTCGCGCAGGCAAAGGCATTTAACGATATCGTCGCGCTTGATGGCGTCATCATCACAAAGCTTGACGGTACTGCAAAGGGCGGAGCGCTATTTGGCGTGGCAAGAGAGCTTGAACTACCTATATTTTATATAGGCGTTGGCGAGAGCATGGATGATATCATCAAATTTAACCCAGACGAGTTTTTAGATGAGCTGATGGACGCCATTTTTGAGTAGGGTAAAATTTCTTAGTAAAATTTGCTTTTTCGCTGCTCTTTTGGCGATTGATATTCTTGCATTTACTCCAAAAAGTCCCGCGATCATCGAAAATTCGTGGGACAAAGCAAACCATTTTTTAGCTTTTTTCGTCCTTTATATACTGCTCTACCTTGGCTATGAGTTTAAAATTTTAAAAAATTTAGCCCTACTTTTAGCCTTTGGAGTGCAAATAGAGCTCGTTCAGGCATTTTTACCAAATAGGAGCTTTAGCCTGCTTGACATCGTAGCAGACATGATCGGAGCGGCTTTTGGAGTGATAGTAGTTGAAATTTTAAAAAGGATATATTATGGCAAAAGCAAAGCCAGTTTTTGAGTGTCAAGCCTGCGGTAATCAACAAGCAAAGTGGCTGGGCAAATGCCCACAATGTGGGGCTTGGGATAGCTTTGTCGAGCTTAGCCAACAAGAGATAAAGATAAGTAAAGAAATAGCAAAAAGCAGTGGCACACCCAGTAAAGCCATAAGCATCGACGAAGTTGAAATTCAAAATTTTACGAGATTTAGCACCAAAGATAGCGAGCTAGACCTTGTTCTTGGTGGTGGCGTGGTCGAGGGCTCGCTTGTTTTAATAGGCGGCAGCCCGGGAATTGGCAAATCAACCCTGCTTCTAAAAATCGGCTCAAATTTAGCAAAAGATGGCAAAAAAACGCTCTACGTAAGCGGCGAAGAGAGCCAAAGCCAGATAAAAATGAGAGCCAACAGGCTAAATGCTGTGGATAAAAATTTATACCTACTAACTGAAATTTGCCTAGAAGATATCCTGCTAGAAGTGCAAAAGAGCGACTATAAGGTGCTAGTCATTGACTCCATTCAAACGCTTTATAGCCAAAATATAACCTCCGCGCCAGGCTCGATCACGCAGGTTCGTGAGATCACATTTGAGCTGATGAGACTTGCAAAGAGCCAAAATATCTGCGTTTTCATCATCGGACACATAACCAAAGAGGGCTCGATCGCGGGACCTAGAGTGCTTGAGCATATGGTCGATGTGGTGCTTTATTTCGAGGGTGATGCAAGCAGAGAGCTGAGAATTTTACGTGGATTTAAAAACCGTTTTGGCTCGACGAGCGAGGTTGGTATATTTGAGATGAGCCAGCACGGACTGGTGAGCGCAAATGAGGTCTCAAGCAAATTTTTCACACGTGGCGGGGCGATGAGTGGGAGCGCGATCACCATCATAATGGAGGGCTCAAGGGCGCTTAGCATCGAAATTCAAGCACTTGTTTGCGAAAGCGCCTATCCAAAGCGAAGCTCGACTGGCTTTGAGAGAAACCGCCTAGATATGCTGCTAGCCCTACTTGAGCGAAAGCTTGAAATTCCACTTGGGCACTACGACGTCTTTATAAATGTTTCAGGTGGCGTTAAGATAAGCGAGACTGCGGCCGATCTAGCCGTCATCGCAGCGATAATCAGCAGCTTCAAAAACCGCCCTATCAGCAAGGACAGCGTCTTCATCGGCGAGCTAAGTCTAAACGGCGAGATAAGAGAAATTTTCAATCTCGATCAGCGACTAAAAGAGGCAAAAACGCAGAAATTTAAAAATGCCATCATCCCAAACAAACCGCTTGACACGCAAGGTCTAAAGTGCTTTTACGCCAAAGATATCACGCAAGTGCTTGAGTGGATGTAGAGATAGTTTAAATTTATGAATAAGCAGGTTTTTAAAAATATTTTAAAAACCTTATCACTCACAAACGAGCTGATATAATTTTGGGGCGTATAAGCTTTTATAAAAACACTTAAATTTACTCAACAACCACTTCTATCCCACTTGGACAAATTTTAGCAAGTGGATTGTTATACTCTTGGTGGCATTTTTCGCACTTTATGACGCCTAGTTCTGCACTTACCTGCTCTGCGTTGTAGCAATGCGGACAAACGACGTAGCCATCTGCTTGTGTATCTACTCCGGTAGCTTTAATGCTTGGGTCTTGATAGTCGTTAAAGATTTTTCTAAATTCGCTTTTATAAATTTTAAAATCAATAAAACCAGCAAACTCAACTACATAATTTCTGAACGCAAAATGGTATCTATTCTCTTTTTCTCTAAAATTTAGATCATCTTCAAAAATTTCTTGCAAATCCGACCAAAAATTTTCATAATTAATATTTTTTGGAGCAATGCTTAAGACATCGTCTATCCTAACAACATTCCAACTATTTGGGATACTGCCATCAATAATATCAAAAAGCTCGGCATTAAATCCGCAAATACCATCAAAATCATCCTTGTTATACACGATGATAAATTTTACCTTGCCTTCATACATCTCCATCAGCAAGACATCATAAATAGTATCTTTTTTAAGCCTATCAAATACACTTAACTCGCGAAGCTCAAGCGATGAAATATCAACGCCTGCTTTTAGTTTTACTTTCAAATTTATCCTTTAGATTATGTCATCTCTATAAATTCAATAGCTCTTTTAAGTATAAAATTTAGCCTATCAACGCTTGTCATCGCTTCAAATTTGCCGTCATCTAGCTTCATATAACACCAGCTTTGACCGCTATTTTTTAAATATTCATATCTTGTTTTATTGTCAATATTTATGTTTATTTTAACTAGCTGATGTTCAAAATTTAGTTTAAAGTCAGATATCTTGCCTAGTGTTTGAAAGTCATTTATAGCCTTTAACTTTAACTCTATGTCATTGTTAAGTCTATTTTGCACAACTTCTTTATCAATCTCTCTTTTTCTTTGCATAAAATTTTCTATAACAGAGGGCTTTATATCTACTAAGTCAAAATAGTAACTATCAAAGCTAGATGCCATTTCTTCGTATGCAACGATAGTGGTACGACTGCCTTTTGATAGTCTCCAAGAACTTGGCGCAAAGTTATCTAAAATTTCAAAATATTTAGAATCGTAAAAGAATGGATACCATCTATTGTTATCATAAATAAGAAAGCTAACCTTTGTCTCTTCAAAGCGTAAAGCATAAACTGTATATTTTTTATAAAGTCTAAAACCCCACTGTTCATCATCGACTTTTATGCATCTTACTATCACTTAAGCTCCTCAATTAACTTTCAAATTTCTTTTTAGTAAAAACTTCTTTAAATTTTTGCAAGTATTTAGCGGCTCAAGTATACAAAAATAGACTATTCTTAAAGCAGATAAATTTCACACGATCATCACTGCGGCTATGGCAAATCCACCGTCGTGGGTTATACTAAGGCTTGCTTCTTTGATATTAAAGCTTGTATAAATTCTTGGGCTAAATTTTATCTTCGGTGCGTTTTTTGCGTCTTTACTGAGCATAATGTCTAAAAAGCCACACTCTTTGCTGATGCCCACACCAAGGGCTTTGCTAGCTGCTTCTTTGGCCGCCCAAAATCCAGCCAAAGTCGTATCATTTTTTGCTAGCGCGATCTCGCTGTCACTTAAAAATCTCTTTAAAAAAAGCTCGCCGTGACGAGCCTTAAGTCTTGAAATCCTATCTATCTTAACGATATCGATGCCTATCATTGCACCACAAAATCAGTAAAAAATATGTTTTTGATGTAGCCATCATTTAGCACTTCATTTAGCTTGCCTACGATCTCGTCTTTTAGTCTATCCTTGCCCTTTGCAGTGCTTACTTCTTCGTAAGTTTTAGAAGAGAGCGTTCTTATGATGATATCTCTTAAAAGTGCCTTTTTCTTATCAAGCTCGGCTGTTAGTAGCTCGTCGCTTTGCTCCAAATCGATCTTAGTTTTAAGAAATCTCGAGCCATTTTCACTAAGTAAATTTACGACAAACTGATCGAGCGGATATATCGGTCCCATATTCGAATAGTCGTTGCCACCGCGTTTTGCTTTGTTTTGAGCGGGTGCAGACTGAGTTTGAGTCTGAGCTGGTGTTTGCGCCATATTTGCCTCTTTTGGCTCGTCAGAACTAAGCATCAAAAACGCCACTAGCCCTCCGATAACTAGCAATAAAACAAATATCACGATGATGATTATCATCAAAGCGCCATTGCCACCTTTTTTTGCTTTTTTCTCTTCAACTTCTTCAGCCATCTTTCCTCCTTTAAGTTTTGGCTATAATTATACAAAAAATTCACAAAAATGAGAAAAGATGATACATAAAACCAATGCTGCTAGGCTTTTAGACAAGCTAAAAATAGAGTATGAGATACTTGAGTACGAAGTCGATCTAAACGATCTTTCAGCCGTTCACGTAGCAGCTAGCACCAAGCAAGATATAAAGCAAATTTATAAGACGATCGTCTGTCAGTGCGAGCCTAAAAATTTTGTCGTTGCTTGCTTGCAAGGCGATCTGGAGCTTGATCTAAAAGCACTTGCTCATGCATGCGGAGCTAAGCGCTGCGAGCTTATAAATTTAAAAGACCTAGAAAAGATCACCGGCTACATCAGAGGCGGCTGCTCGCCACTTGCTATGAAAAAGCACTTTGCGACCTTCATCGATGAGCGAGCAAAAGAGCAAGAGTACGTGCTAGTAAGCGCTGGAGTAAGAGGCAAGCAGATAAAGATAGCTCCAAATGACCTTTTGAAGGCTTGTGAGGCGGATTACGCTGATATCGCCAGACTAGCTCTTTAAAAACTCTATAAATTTAAACTTCTCGCCTAAAAACTCAGGTGAGAGTAGAAATTTTGCCTGTTTTGCAGCATTTTCATAGGCTTGCTTGCTGCCTTTTTCAAGTACCAAAGATAAAATTTCATCCACACCAAAGTCGCAAACCAAAGCATCATTTTGTTTTTTAAATTTTAGCATCAAAAAGCCAGCCTCGCAAAAAGCCTCTTTTACCTGCTTAAAACAAAGACTATAAGTTAGATCTGAACTTTTAAAATATGGCGCAAGGTTTGAAATTTTAAACAATGAAAAAACTTGATGATCCTTAAAAACTCTTAGACTAAATTCATTTTTTGGCTCAAATTCGCCGTAGTCAAAGCTTAAAAATCTCACCTTTTTTGCCGCATTTGCAAGCTGAAGCGCAAATTTAGCGTAGCCGGTTGATATCTCGCCCTTTTTTATGCCAAATTTCTTTGCAAGAGCTAGTAAATTTTGATCCGCCTTTTGCCAGTGAAATTTTAGTTCATCATCCACAAAAAGCATATTTTGCTCATCTATCACCTCGCAGCTAAATGCGTCAAGTAGCTCATTTGATATGACAAAAATTTCATCAAACGAGCACTCACCTAAATTTTCATAGTGCCCTACTCTAACCTCGTCACTAAAGCGATTTTTAAATGTCTCAAGCTGTTTTTTACGTAAAATTTCATGAGGTTCGATGATGATAAACTCTAAATTTGGCAAAATTTTTGGCTCAAGCGTAAAGATGCCTTGTGCGAAGTCAGCTAGCATATCACCCGAGTTTGCGCCGATCTCCACGACCTTGCAAGAGCTAGAGATTTCGCCGTTTTTGAGTAGCTTTAAAAAGTAGTTTGCAAGGCAGGCGCCAAAGAGATAGCCAACGCTTACATTTGTGTAAAAATCACCTTTTTTACCGATATCCACGCCAAATTTATAGTAGTTTTCATTGACCCAGATATCAAAAAACTCGCTAAATTTCATAGATCAGGCAGCTTCCAGCCTCTATAAAATGCAAACATCCTGACCGTTATGCCAGCAGCAAGCAAAAGCATGGTAAAAAATATGTTGGTAAGGCCCAGATGATAGAGGATAAAGTAGGCAAGCCCCACGCCAAGGCTTATCGTGCCGTAAAGTCCGGTGCGCAAAAACCATGGGACTTCATTTAGCAAGATATCTCTTAAGATACCGCCGCCAACGCCGTTAAAAAAGGCGATCATCATGACGCCAAAGATGTTGTAGCTATACTCGATGGCAACCATTGCCCCAACGATAGAAAAGCAGATGACGTCGATCGCGTCGGCAAAGATAAAGACAAATTTCTTCTCCAAGCCCTCTCTTTTTATATGTAAATTTGTGATCCTGGATGCGACAAGCATAAAGATGACAACACTTACTGGCATATAGTGAGTGAATGAATAAACCGCCCTGCCAACGAGCATATCACGCATGATACCGCCTCCAAGCGCGGTCAAAAATGCGGACAAAAAGACGCCAAGCCAGTCACACTCCCTCTTTACTGCAAACAAAAAGCCACTAAGCGCAGCTGATGCGATACCGACGTATTCTACAAAAAGTATTAAGCTCATATTTTTTCCTTAAAAATGGGCATTTTATAATGAAATCTCATAAAATTTCATTAATAAATTTTTAAATAATAGTTTATTTTAGGCTATAATAACAAAAATTTTAAATAAGGAAATTTGATGAAAAAACTTTTAGCTTTGCTCTTTTTGATCGGCTCATTTTTTGCGTTAAATTTAAACGCTGATGTGATTCAAAATCAAAAATTAAAAAATGCGATAAACATTTTAAATGCTTTTGGCACTAGAAATTTAAAACCAAATACTAAATTTACAGGCATCAAAGCCATAGCTATAATCCCAGACGTGACAAAAGCAGGCGCGATCATCACTGGCTCAAAAGGCAGAGGAGTATTTATCGCTAAAAACGACGATGGCGAGTGGTCAAGCCCATTTTTTGTAAATTACACATCTGGCAGCATCGGACTTCAGCTAGGATATAGCTCAGCTGATATGATCATTTTGTTTAAAAACTCAGAAGCCTACGCAAGCTTGTTTAACGCAAAAGATACAATCAGTCTAAAAGCAGAAGCAACTGGCGGCGTTGGTAACGAAGTGGCGATAGCTAGTGATTTGCCTGAAATTTCAGCATTTGTCGAGGAGCGTGGCAAGACTAGCGGAGCTTTTGTTGGCGTTAGCTTAGATGTGGCAAGACTTAAGATAAACGCACAAGATACAAACGACTACTACGATAGAATGTATGAATTTGAAGATATCTACAACAACAGCCCAAAAGCTAGTAAATACACAATCAAATTTAAAGAGATAATATCAAAATACTTCTTATAATAACCTCATATCTTGGCTCTTTTAGAAGAGTCAAGCTCTTTTTTACATTTTAAAGATTTTTGAAATTTTAGTTTATAAATTTAGCAAGATTATGGCTTAGCCTTTTGCTAAACCATAAATAGTGATACAAAGCGTTTTTTAGGGATTGGAGAAAATTGAGTCATATATTCAAACGCCTCTTCGTAGTCGCCGTCAGTGTATTGCGCGACTTGCTCGATAAGCTCATAAAGCTCTTCGTCATCCATCGAGTCAAAGCTGCCTCTATTTTCCAAAACCTCTAACAAAACGGCGTCTAATTCTAGCTCGTCGTAAGTCATTTCGTTCCTTAATTCTGATTTAAAAAATGCGAAACTATACCAAAAGAAGCTTATAAAATACTTTACTTAGAATTTGTAATAAATTTTATGCATTTTTTAGTAGAAAAGTTGTAAAATCTTTACATTCATTATCAATTTGATAGGGATTTTGTGGAAGACTTTGAACTATTTTACAAGCATTTTAACGAGTTTTTAAAAGCTTTTGGTCAAAAAGGCTCTGAGATAAAAGAGCAAATTTTGCGTGTGCTTTTTGCTAGCAAGTCGCATCTAAATGCTCAAGAAATTTGCCAAAAAATTTATGAAACTTACAAAAATGAAATTTCAATGACTTCTATATATACCTTTTTAAATTTTCTTGAAGAGCACCATTTGGCAAATAGTTTTGAACAAAATGGTGTTAAAAATTACGAGCTAAATTTAAAATCCTCTCACGATCACCTGATCTGTGAAATTTGTGGCAAAGTGGTTGATTTTGAAGATGAGATGATAGAGCAAAGGCAAGAGCAAATTTGTAGCCAAAGATCATTTAGTGCAGAGTCTCATAAGATGATACTTTATGGAATTTGCAGTGATTGCCAAGCAAAAAATGGGATTTAAATTTATCATTTCATTTTGCTTTTTGATAATGAAAGACAAAAAAATTTCAGATTTGTTTAAGTTACAGATTAGATAATACGCAGACAAAATAAAAGGATGAAAATGGATATAAAAACACAAACTTTAGCACAAGTTGCAAGCTATTTTTCGATGATAGCTCACACAAATGGCAGACTAAGAGTAAGGGTTAGCCCAAAGATCAAAGAGCTAAGCAGTAGCGTAAATTTAGCTAGTTTAGATGATATGATCGCTCAGATAAATGGCATAAAAAATGTTAAATTTAACAAGATAATCGGCTCTGTAACGATCGAATATGACCACGAAATTTTCCCTAAAAATCTCTGGGAGGATCTCTTAAAAGGGCAAAATTTAGAAGAAATTTCAGCTAAAGTAAATGAAGTAGCAAGAGAAGTAAAATATGCTTAACGAGCTTTTAAACGCCTCTTATACGAGCGAAAAAAACGCACTTAGGTTATATGAAGGCCTAGCTTCGTTTGGCGAAGTGTTTGATCAAATCGCAAGCGTGAGAAAAAATGCGATCATATTGATAGAGAAATTTGCAAGTGCGCACGAGTATGAGCTTGTTTGCGAAAATGAAGCTATCTTTTTGCCAGCAAAAAATAAAGAAGATGCGCTGATAGAGGCACTAAACTATGAAAATGAGCTAAACAAAATGTATGAGAAATTTTGTGAAAGCTTAGATGATGAGGAGCTAAAAGATCTATTTTTTAGACTTTGGGCTACTTCAAATAACGAATATATCACCTCTTTAAAGCACTGCTTAAAAGAAATTTATAGTGGAGCTGTGGCAAAAAATGAGCTAAATTTAAATGAAATTTCACAAAATTTTGAGCAAAATGGCATAGCAAATATTTTAGAAAGCTATCAAAATGACTTTAATGAGATAACTAAAAGCTTGCAAAATATCGCAAGTGGCAAGGCTGATAAAAGCGAGTTGGCAAAGATAACCAATAATCCAAATTTCTCGTTTTTTAGCGGGCTTGCACTTGGGGCATTAGGCATTTCAGTAGTTAGCAAAAATTTAAATAAGGATGAAGAAGATGAATAATTTACAAAATCAAACAAAGAAAGGATTTAAAATGGCATTACCATTTTTAGCAGGTTTAGCAGTAGGCGGTTTAGCAGTAGTTGCTTGGAGTAAAAGAGATAAGATCAAAGAGTGTGCAAAAGACGGCCTAGACAAAGGCAAAGAGGCTGCAAAAGATCTTTACAAAAAAGGCAAAAATGTCGCAAAAGACGCAAAAGACTTCATGGTAAAAGAAGAGAAAAAAGCAAAACGCGGCGCTAAAAAAGTAGAAAAAGAGGCTGAAAAAGTGGTTAAAAAAACAAGAAAACCACGCGCTAAAAAGCCAGCAGCTCCAAAAGCTATCACACCAAACGATATAGCTTAAGGATAGAGAATGCAAGAAAATAATCTTTTTACGCTTTCAAATACAAGGCTTCCGTTTGATCACTTCATCAGCGGAGCCTTAATCGCTGGCATGGGTGCAGCTGCACTTGGCTTTAACGACTATCTAAACAACAGAGCAACTAAAAAAGATGTCGCTAAGAAGATAGTAAAATACGCTGTAACAGGCGGTTTTGTAGGTGCTGTTGGCATTCACGCTTCAAATTTGATAGCACAAAAAAAATATCTAAACGCAGCAGCTTTCACAGCAGCTGGCATCGGCGGTCTTTTGATAGCTGAAGAACTAATAAAATTGGAGAGTAAATAATGAATAACCCTTATATCAATGAAGAAAACGCAAACGAAGTAGCAGCAAATGACGCAGCAGCAACTCAGCCAAGTGCAGTTGATAATGCAATAAACAATGCAGCTCAAAATTTACCATTTGTACCTGAAAATTTTAACGCAGCTGGCTTTGTGAAAGGCCTACTTTTAGGCGGCATAGCAGCTTATGTGCTAACTAATCCAAAGGCACAAGAGTGCGTATTTAAAGCGATCATCAAAGGTGGCGAGCTAATAAACGCTGGCATAGAAGAACTAAAAGAGCGTTTTGAAGATGTCAAAGCTGAACTTGACTCACAAAAATAAGGTCACTCTAGCTCATAAGAGCAAAAATAGAGCAAGGTTTATTTGCGAGAGCCTAAACGCTAGAAGCGATGTCAGCGCCATCGAGGCTGCGATCTCAGAGCGAACCGATGCAAAAAGTGTGCGTGTAAATAAATACGCAAAGAGCATCGTCGTCGAGTTTGATAAGAGCTATGAGAAAATTTTAGATTTTATAAAAAGCTATGATTTTCCAACCAAGCCAAAAGATGAGAGCCTGCCTAGCAAAGCAAATATCTACAAAGCTGCTGCTGCACTTGGTGTAACGCCATTTATGAGCAACAAAACTCTAAAATCAGCCGTGACTCTTTACGCCACAGCTCCAAATTTAATAGAAGGCGCAAAAGAGCTAAGGCATGAGGGCATCACATCAAAAGTGCTTGAAGCAACAGCTATTGGCACAAGCCTTGCAATGGGCGATCATTTGGCTGCAAATAGCACAAATTTAATGATAAATATCGGCGAATACATGGAAGAAAGTGCTAGCCACAGAAGTGATGATCTCATCAAAGAGCTAGCCAAACCAAACATCGAAGAGGTCTGGGTTGAGCGAAATTTAAACGGTGAAAAGACGCTTGAAAAGGTAAAAACCGAAAATTTAAAAAAAGGCGACATCGTAGTAGTCGGAGCTGGCGAGACGATAGGCGTTGATGGCTACATCGTCGAGGGCAATGCTGACGTCAATCAAGTCTCAATGACTGGAGAAGCCGAGCCTGTGGCAAAAGCTAGAGGCGACCGCGTTATAAGCGGCACTGTTGTCGATGAGGGCAGGATCAAAATTTGGGCTGAAAACGTAGGTAGCGACACCGCAACCGCAAGGATCAAAGAGTACATCCAAACTTCACTTAATGAAAAATCAGCCATCGGCGTAAAAGCTCTAAAACTAGCTGATAAGCTAGTGCCAGTGACACTCTCTCTTGCTGGGCTTTCGTATGTTATAAACAAAAATATGAACAGCGTTGCAAGCGTGCTTCAAGCTGATTACTCTTGTGCGCTTAAGCTTGCTACGCCAGTTGCGTTTAAGTCAAGCATCTCAAAAGCCGGCAGAAACGGCATCCTCATAAAAGGCGCAAAGGCGATCGAGGCTCTAAGCTCGGTAGATACCTTTGTCTTTGACAAAACCGGCACTCTAACTCACGGACGCCTAAGCGTGGTTGAAATTTACTCTTTTAAAGATGGATTTTCAGAGGCTGATATCTTAAATTTAACCGCAAGTGCCGAGGAGCACTACTTCCACCCAGTAGCTGAAGCGATAGTTGAGGCTGCAAACAAGCGTGGATTTAGCCATATCCATCACGACGAAGTTGAATTTATCGTAGCTCACGGTGTAAAAACTGCGATGCACGGCAAAGAGGTCGTTATCGGCAGTAGGCACTTTTTAGAAGATGATGAGATGATAAGCTTTAAAGCTCACGAAGCACTTATAAATAAGGCTTTACAAAGCGGTTTAACCCTGCTTTATGTAGGATACGACAAAGAGCTTGTTGGTGTGATCGCTATGAAAGATGATATGAGAGCAAACGCTAAAGATATGGTGGCAAAACTACGAAATCTTGGCGTGAAAGAGATAGTTATGCTAAGTGGCGACATAAAGAGCAAAGCTGAAGAGGTAGCGCGCGAGCTAGGGCTTGATAGAGTATATGCTGAGTGCTTACCAACAGACAAAGCAGCGATCATCGAAGAGCTAAAGAGTGAGGGCAAAAAGGTCGCTTTTGTAGGCGATGGCATAAATGACGCGCCAAGCCTAACAAAAGCAAATGTTGGCATCAGCATGCACAAAGGTGCTGATATCGCTAAAGCAACGGCTGATATAAGCCTTTTAAAAGATGACATCATGAGTGTAGCGCTTGCAAAAGAGCTTGCTAATAAAACTATGAAGTTAATTAGCTCAAATTTCCGCTCGACCGTTGGTGTAAATACAGCCATACTAAGTGCCGCAACGCTTGGCATGCTAAATCCAATAGCAACTGCCATGCTTCACAATGGCACGACGATCTGGCTTCTGCTCAACTCAATGAAGGGCGTTAAGATCAAGTCAAAATAAATTTGAAAGGATAGATGGTGTTTGAGAATTTCTTAAACTTTTTAAACGGCAAAATGGATGTAGCCAACGACTTTTTATATGGATATTTTTTGGTTATCATCCTTGTAGCTTCAGGAATTTACTTTAGCTACCTTACCCGTTTTGTGCAGTTTAGGATGTTCTTTGAGGCTTGCAGAGTTCTGGTAGAGAAAAAGGATAAGTATAACAAGCACCATCTAACGCCGTTTCAAGCGCTGATGATCTCGACTGCTTCGCGCGTTGGCATCGGCAACATTGCTGGAATTTCAGCTGCCATCGTCGCAGGTGGCCCTGGAGCACTTTTTTGGATGTGTTTGATGGCATTTTTAGGCTCAGCTTCAGCCTTTATTGAGAGTACTCTAGCTCAAATTTATAAGACCAAAGATGTCTTTGGCTTTAAAGGCGGTCCAGCCTACTACATCAAAAACGGGCTTGGCATAAAGTGGCTTGGCTCTTTGTTTGCTATCATCCTCATCATCACCTATGCTTATGGCTTTAATGGACTTCAAAGCTACACCATGACCTCCGCTTTTGAAATTTACTACGACAAAGCAGGCAGCAACATCACCTTTGCACAAAGTGGCTTGCCTATTGGCATCGGACTTATCCTTACAGCATTTACAGCTGTGATGTTTTTTAGCAAAAGTCACATCATCGGCAAAGTTAGCTCATATATCGTGCCTTTCATGGCGCTTACTTACATCTTGCTAGCTATCATCGCGATCGTTTTAAATTTCAAAGAAATTCCAGCCGTCATCAAGATGATCATAGAAAGCGCCTTTGATTTTAAAGCGATCTTTGGTGGATTTGCTGGAAGCGTGATCGTAATAGGTATAAAAAGAGGACTTTTTTCAAACGAGGCTGGCATGGGCTCAGCGCCAAATGCAGCGGCTGCTGCTCACACAAGCCACCCAGTCAAACAAGGGCTAGTGCAAGCAATGGCTGTTTTTATCGATATGACGATATGCGTCGCCTCTGGTATGATCGTGCTTTTTTCTCAGGCATATCTCACAAAACAAACTGGCGTAAGTGGCGAAGTGCTAACTGCCCTACCTCTTGTTCAAGCAGCGATGAAAGAGTATTTTGGCGACTTTGGGCTACACTTTACAACCCTTGCAGTAGTGCTATTTGCCATCACATCGCTCATCGGCAACTACTACTACGCACAGGCAAATATGAAATTTCTAACAAAAAGCAAAAATTTAACGCTAGCATTTAAGATCACAGCAGTGATTATGATATTTATAGGCGCTCAGATGAACTTAAAACTAGCTTGGAACATCGCTGATATCACGATGGCAGCTATGGCTACGATAAATATCATCGCCATTTTCTTGCTATCAAAAGTGGTGATAATAGCGATAAAAGACTACGAAGCTCAAAGAAAAGCTGGTAAAAATCCAGAATTTGACCCAGAGAGTCTAGGCATCAAAAATACAAGCTGCTGGAGCAAAAACTAAAGGAGAAAATTTGGGAAAAGATATAAAGATAAGCGGCAAACTACTAGATCTAAACACCCACAGACAAGTAGCAAAGGTCGGCATGAGCGTCACTTTGGCATCTGTTTGCCTAAGCGCACTTTTTATGAAAAATAGATCTGTTAAAAAATTTCACGTAGCTTCTGGCATCGCATTTACATGCTTTGCGCTTTACCACGCTGGACTTTACGACAACGGCATCTTTAAAAAGATGATCGTAAAAGCAAAAACCGCTTCAAAAAAGGCGTAACATGAGACTAAGCGACGCTGAAATTTTAGACTACATAAATGAGGATCTACCCTACTTTGACCTCACAACGTCGCTTCAAAATATCGATAAAAAAGCCTCGCTTGAAATTTACTCGCGTGATGAAATTTGCATTAGCTGCGTAGATGTGGCAGCAAGCATAGCAAGGCTACTTGGCTGCGAGAGCGAAATTTTTGTCAAAAACTCTCAAATTTGCAAGGCTGGCGATGTGATCATAAAAATTTATGGCAGCTACGAAGATGTGCATAAGGCTTGGAAACTGGCCCAAGTTGCACTAGAGTACGCCAGTGCCATTGCAACCTACACAAACAAAATGGTAAAAGCCGCAAAAAGCGTCAATGAAAAATGCGAGGTTTTAGCGACAAGAAAGAGCTTCCCATTTGCAAAGAAATTTTGCGTAAAAGCCGTGCTTGAAGGCGGTGGCGGTATGCACAGACTTGGACTTAGCGATAGCGTTCTTTTCTTTAAAAACCACATAAAAGCCTATGCTAGTTTTGATGAATTTATCTCACATTTGCCAGAGTTTAAAGCAAAAATGGTCGAGCGAAAAATATGCGTCGAAGCTGAAAATTTGGACGAAGCAAACAAGCTTTTAAAGGCAAAATGTGACGTCGTGCAGTGTGATAAATTTAGCCCAGAGCTTATCAAAAATGTGCTAGCTTTAAGAGATGAAATTTCACCAAATACTATGATACTAGCAGCTGGTGGCGTAAATTTATCAAATGCAAAAGATTATGCAAATGCCGATGCGATAGTCACTTCTGCAATGTATTCAAAAGGCATTGCCGACATCAGCGCAAGACTTGAAATTTTGTAAAATTTTACATATAAAAATACATATTAACCTTTATAGCAAATAATAAGCCTCTACCAAATTTTTAAAATTTATTAGAGTTTTAATCCGCATGTGCTATCAATAAGCGAAGCCAAATTTTAGTATGTAATTCTTGCGAGTGAATGAAATTTAAAATTAAAGGTAAGCTTTTTAGAATAAACCGCGTGCAGTGCGCTAGCACTAAAGCATGCCACCTCTAACGTGCGAGGGGTTTGGGGGATTTAAAGGGGGATAAGGGGACGGCCTCGTAACTCGAGTCCCCTTGTCTCCCTTTTGGATAAAATTTGACAAAATTTAATTGAGTTGCTTTGTAAATTTTAAAATCTTACTCACTCGCCTTAGCAGACTACTAAATCTAGGCTGCACTTCGTTTGGCACTAAATTTAGAGCCGTGATATGCTCGCTTATAAATTTTTAAAATTTGATAGATAATTCTTGAGTCTTAAATTTAAAATTTAGAATTTAAAAAGATTAAACCCCAACCCAGCCTAAACCAGGTTGGAGTTTATTAAATTAAGTAGTTTGCATTAAATAAATTTAAGTTTGTTTATTAAGAAGTTAAAACCTCTTCTTCCTAACCTCTTCAACTATAGCTTTAGCCATCTCATCTACTTCTGATGTTACTTCATTTGCTTGGTTTGCAATTACCACATTCTCTTTTGTTAGATTATCTATTTGAGCAACTGATTGATTTATCATGTTTATGCCTTCACTTTGCTCTTTTATAGATTCACTCATCTCATTTATTGATTGAGCTAGGACATTTGTATTTGCTTCTATCTCACCAAGTGATTTTTGAGTTCTCTCAGCTAGTTTTCTAACTTCATCAGCCACAACTGCAAATCCTCTGCCGTGTTCTCCTGCACGTGCTGCTTCTATTGCAGCATTAAGAGCAAGTAAATTTGTTTGATCTGCTATATCTCTAATGATAGTTATGATGTTTTTAATTTCATCACTTTGTCTTATAACATCAGCTGTCTTTTGAGAGATGGCATTCATTGAGCTTGACATTTGCTCAACTGCAGCAGCTGATTCTTGTAAGCTATTTGCTTGAGTGTTTGCTGAGCTTGCTACTTTAGATACTGAGCTAGCTAAAAGTTTAGCTTTTTCTTCTAGTACTTGTGCTTGGTTTAGATTGTCATTTAGCATTTTAGAGATTTCAATGCCTAGAGAGTTTATACCACTTGCTATCTTACCATCATCATTAAGTCTTTTTGTAAAGTCTTGGTTTTTATAAGTGTTTAGTAGATCAAGTACATCTTTACCATTACTTGAGATTGCATTTTTAAGAGCAAGTTGTAGATCTTTAAATGTGCTTTTTAGTTGATTTAGAGCTGGATTGTTTGTATCAGCTTCTAGGCTTGCTTCATAGTTGCCATCTTTTATCTCATTTACAAAGGTGTTGGCTTTTTGGATGAAGGTGTTCTCATGCTCTTTTGCCGTCTGGATAACCTCTATATTTTCATTTATAAGCGACGACATGATGCAAATTTCATCTTTACCTTTTAAGCTTAGAAGTTTGGCAGAATTTGTCTTGTTGTTTAGATATAAGAAAAACTCACTTAGCCCGCCCTTTACGCTATCGATGCCTGAGATGATATTTTTACCGACAAAAAATGAAACCAAAACAAGCAATAGTATAAAACAGGCAAGCAAAATGACCATAGAAACAGCTAAGTTGCCAGCTTCGCTCATATCTTGTAAAGCTTTATCTTTCATATCATTTAACAAGTAAAGCTCATAGTTTCTAAAGCTATCGATCAAATTTGTAATGCTTTGAAACCAACTAGCCGCTTCGATCTTACCAGCTGTCTCATCTGGAGTAGCGATAGCACTTTTGATGATATCATCTATCTTTTGAAACTCATCACTTTGCAAGATCTCTTTTTGCAAGCTATCTGCGTATGTGCCTGCGTTAAATTTCACATAGTCATTTATGAGATTTTTGATGTTTGCGTTAAATGAAACCAAATTTACGTATGTATTTTTATCGATGTTATGTTTTATAAAGGCAGCATTTAGCACCGCCCTTGTGATACCAAAATACTCTTTGATCTTTGAGATACTAAAAATTCTAGCCAAGTTATCTTTCATATCAGGCTCAGAGCTGCTTGCGAGAGAATTTTCAAATATAAGTGTATTTTCGATCATATCGTGAAATTTAGGAGCTATGAGAGCAAAACTTTCTTTGTTATCTACTTTGGCTCTTATGCTATTAAGCTCGCTTGAGAGTTCATCTTTATTAGAAAGTTTAGACAAAACGCCATCAACTTTAGCTCTTTGCTCTTTTAAATTTTTATCAGCATCTTTGCCATTAGCTATAAAGCCTGCGCTATAACCGCGCTCTTTTTGAAGTTCATGGATAAATTCACTTTGTTTTATGATATCTTCAGCTGTATTAAGGCTTGATACAGCTTGGCTTCTAGTCTTAAAAACACCATTTAAAATATAAATACTTGTTGCACTTAAACAAATAAGACTTAAAATTACAATTAGTAGGATCTTTATTTTTATACTTAGATTATTCATTTTTCATTCCTTTGCATTACAAGATACGATATATAGGCTATTTCTTCTAAAAAACGAAGCGGATTTTATTACTTTAATAATTAAATATAACTTGAAAATATAAATTACATTTAAGCAACAATAATTTTACTTTACTAAACAAATGCCCTACTTTAGGCGATTTAAGAAAATTTTAATTACAAATAAATAATATTAATTAATAACAAATATTTAATTTTGCTCTAAAATTTATAAAAATGGATAGATAAATTTGAAAAAGTAGTTAAAGATATTTTGTAAGCAAAGATAAATTTAAGCAGGAGATCACTCCCCTGCTTTGAAATTATTTAGAAAATTTTGGGTCAGAAAACGCTGTAAGTTTTGGTGCTTCATCGCCTTGATATTTTCTGATATTTACAAGAGCTGTGTGGCTGATGTTGCCGTTTGCTAGCTTACTTGTTGGGATATCTATGGTTAGCACGTTTGCGGAGCCGTTTTTGCATATGCCGCTATCAAAGCCGTCATACCAAGCGCCCTCAGCTAGTTTTACAACGCCCTCTTTGATGTTTTTAGTCACATAAGCACCTGCCAAAACCTCGCCACGAGCGTTAAATACACACACCAAATCGCCTGTTTTTACGCCAAGCTCTTTTGCGTCATTTTCGTTTATCCACACTGGCTCGCGGTTAGCGATAGCATACTTCTCACGAAGTGAAGTTTGGCTTAGCTGTGAGTGCAAGCGGTCAGTTGGGTGGGCGCTTATCATGTGGTATTTTGCAGGTTTGTCTTTCATGCCTAGCCACTCGATCGGCTCAAACCAAGTTGGGTGCGCTTTGCAGTCATCATAGCCCATTTTCTCGATAGTATCTGAGTAAATTTCGATAAGACCGCTAGGCGTTCCAAGAGCGTTTAGCACAGGATCTTCTCTAAATTCACCAAGTCTTACCCAGTTATCACTATCTTGAGATGAGGCAAATGTGACTGGTTTGTTTTCATTCCAAAACTCTTCAAATGGCTTCATGTCGCTTGCAAGCTCAGGGATCGCTTTTACTTGAGCGTAGGCTGCGTCGTAGTACTCTTTGATCCAGTCAAACTCGTCTTTGCCGTTATCTGTGTAGGCGATGGCTAAATTTTTAGCATAAGCCTTGCAAAGGTCAGTGAAAATTTGATAGTCATCTTTCGCCTCGCGGTATTTTTCAACGACTTGTTTCATCGGCACTATGTTCATGTTTGAGTAGTCCCCTGTCATCGTGATGTCGTTTCTCTCATACTCTGTAGTGACTGGGAAGACGATATCAGCCATCTTTGCTGTCGGTGTCCAGTATGCTTCGTGAACGACAACCGTTCTTGGCTTTCTCCACGCTTTTAAATTTGTATTAGTATCTTGGTGATGCACAAGTGGGTTGCCGCCGACCCAGTAGATGAAGTCGATGTCTGGGTAGGTGATCTTTTTGCCGTCGTGATCTATCACTTTGCCAGGGTGAAGCAACGCATCAGCGATACGAGCTACTGGGAAAGCGTAGTTGGTTGCTTTTTGTAGCCAGCTTTGACCTGTGCCTGCTACTGCGGCTGCTTTTGCGACGAAGCGACCGTGTTTGTCAAACTCACCTGTATCAGTGCCGATAAACTCGCCTTTTTCGTTAAATTTACCCACACTCGCGCTATTTACACCGCCGATGACTGCGCCTTTGCATGTTGGTGCGCCGCCGTTTGAGTAGTGGTAGCTTAAGCCAAAGCCTCCACCTGGTAGGCCTATCTGACCGATCATCGCAGCTAGCGTTACCATCGCCCAGTGTGGTTGCTCACCGTGGTGAGCGCGCTGCATACCCCAGCCACTCATTAGCATTGTGCGGTTGCTTACAAATGTATTAGCTAGCTCTTTTAAGGTATCTTTGTCGATACCACAAATTTTGCTCGCCCACTCTAAATTTTTAGGAGTGTTGTCTGTCTTACCAAGTAGATATGGGAGGAATTTATCAAAGCCATAAGTGTAGTTTTCGATAAATTCTTTATCGTATTTGCCGCTTTCATATAGGTAGTGCATCATGCCTAGCATCATCGCTGTGTCGGTGTTTGGCACTGGAGCGATCCACTGAGCTTTGTCGAAGTATTGTGCTGTTTCAGATCTGATAGGATCGATCACGATCACTTTGATATCTTTTTTGTTTTTTAGCTCTTCAAAGTATTTAAAGCCTTGCTCATCAGTCGCTGTCCAAGCTATGCGAAGTGTCGCAAGTGGGTTTGCGCCCCAGATGACTACGACTTTTGAGTTTTCTAGCACTACTGGCCAGCTAGTTTGCTGCTCATAGACCTCGATACTACCTACAACGTGAGGCATGATGATCTGGCTAGCGCCTGTTGAGTAGTCGCCTAGCGAGCCAACAAAGCCGCCACTAAGGTTCATAAATCTATGAAGTAAAATTCTTGAGTTATGCACATTGCCGCTTGATTTCCAGCCGTAACTACCTGCAAAAACGCTTTGTAAGCCTTTTTGCGCTCTTGTTTTTTTAAGCTCTTTAGCAACTAGTTTGATGGCCTCTTCGTAAGGCACCTCGACCCACTCATCGATGCCGCGAAGCTCTGGTTTTGGGCTGTCTGGGTTTTCTAGGTAGCTCTTTCTTACCATTGTGTACTTGATACGACTTTTATAGATCATATCTGGCGTGTAGTGCTGAAGTGGGTTGTAAATTTCACTTGTCTTTTGGATAGGCTCTGACTTTACAGCGATGCCGTTTTTGGTTGTCACTTTTAGCATGCCCCAGTGAGCAGCTGTAAGAGTTTCGCCATTTTTTACAACACCCTTTTTAACCTCATCAGCAAACAAATTTGAAGCTGTTACGCCTGAAAGCAAAGGTGTAGCTGCGATTGCTGTTGCACCTTTTTTTAGAAAATCTCGTCTGTTCTCGTTCATTGTTTCTCCTTTTATTATCTTTAACTTCTCGCCTAGGCAAAGCCAAGGCTCCGACAAACCCCATCGGTTTGATCCCGCACTAAAGATTAAGATCGCAATCCAGCGATCTAAATTTTTGTTTTTCTCACTGAGCAGCCACCCATCGCTCGCATCGCTAGCGATATGCTTCGCTCATTCTCTCCCGCACGGATACCAAGTAGTTGGTATCCTCTAAAGGCGGTCGCTCACCAACTCTAAAGCCTAAGATCGCAAGTCTGCGATCTAAGTTTTGGTTTTCTCCGTTGAGCCAGAAGCAAGCGCTATTAAATTCCGCTCACTCTTACAAATTTACAGTCCGATCACACTGAAAATTTTGGCTCTTTAAAGGCGCTAAGCTCTGGTGCTTCGCCTTTAAATTTTTTGATATTAACAAGCGTCGTATGCGAGATATTTGCATTTGAGAGCTTGCTAGCTGGGATATCATTTGTTAAAACGTTTATGCAGCCATTTTTACAAACACCCTTCTCATCTGGGTCGTACCATGCGCCCTCGCAAAGTCTTGCCACGTTGTAGCTCACATCATCGCTCACCACAGCGCCTGCTAAAATTTCACCTCTCTTGTTATAAACACGCACGATGTCGCCCGTTTTGATGCCAAGTTTTTTAGCATTTTTAGTGTTTATCAAGATCGGCTCACGATCAGCCACCGCGTACGTATCTCTAAGCGACGTTATACCTAGCTGAGAGTGCAAGCGCACGCTTGGGTGTGGGTTTAGCAGGTGAATGCTGGCTGATTTTTTCTTCGCACCCAGCCACTCAGTAGGCTCCATCCACATAGCATGACCCTTGCAGTCGTCGTAGTTCATATTTGCTATAGTCTCTGAGTAAATTTCTATAAGACCACTTGGCGTACCAAGAGCGTTTAGGATAGGATCTTCTCTAAACTCAGCGTGTCTTACCCAAGCCTCGTTCTCTGCGGTTGAATCAAATTTAGTAGGCTCGTTTTTCTCCCACCACTCACTAAATTTAGGCATTTTTACGCCAAGAGCTTTGTTCTCATTGATGACTTTAGCGGCGCTATCGTAGTATGACTTGATGAAATCAAGCGGCTCTTTTGCCCCATCAGTGTAAATTTCAGCTACGCCGTCAGCATAAGCCTTGCTTAGATCAGAGAAAATTTGATAGTCGTCTTTTGCCTCGTTTTGTTTGGCTACGACTTGCTTCATCGGCATGATGTATTGGTTAGAGTAGTCTCCAACCATAGTGATATCATCTCTTTCATAAAGCGTCGTCACTGGAAATACAATATCAGCCATCTTCGCTGTTGGCGTCCAGTAAATTTCATTTACCACAACCGTTCTTGGCTTTTGCCATGCACGTTTTAGCTTATTTAAATTTTGCTGGTGACCAAAAGGATTGCCCCCTGCCCAGTAGATAAAGTCGATGTCTGGATAGGTGATCTTCTTGCCATTATGATCTATCGTCTTGCCAGGGTTTAAAAGCACGTCAGCGATGCGAGCTACTGGGAAAGAGGCTGCTTGCATCTCTTCTATCTCCGCTTTCAACCTCTCATCAGCCACATCTTTTGCATATCCTTTAAATTTACCATCTTTGATGACACCGATATCTGCTGGGTTGATACCGCCAACGACCGTTGCTGTGCTAGTTGGCACGCCGCCACCGCTGTAGTGATAGCTAAAGCCAAAGCCTCCGCCTGGTAGGCCTATCTGACCTAGCATCGCAGCTAAAGTGACTAGCATCCAGTAAGGCTGCTCGCCGTGGTGAGCACGCTGCATAGCCCAGCCACCCATTATCATCGTGCGGTTTTTATACATTTTAACAGCAAACTCTTTTATCACCTTTTCGCTGACGCCACAAATTTTGCTCGCCCATTTTGGTGTTTTTGGCTTGCCATCTTTTTTACCAAGTAGATACGGCAAGAATTTATCAAAGCCAACTGTGTAGCTCTCTAAAAACTCTTTGTCGTAGTTTTTGGTCTTATATAGATGATACGCCATGCCAAGCATCATCGCTGTATCGGTGTTTGGCACTGGAGCGATCCATTTTGCCTTGCCGTCAAAGAAATTACCCGTTAGGCTCTTGATAGGGTCAATTATAATGATCTCTTTATCGCTATTTTTTAGATCTTCTAGGTATTTGTACGCTAGCTCATCAGTCGCCGTCCAGCCAACTCTTAGCGTAGCTACTGGGTCACTTCCCCAGATAACCACCACTTTTGAGTTTTCAAGCACCACTGGCCATGTAGTTTGCTGCTCATAGACCTCTATGCCGCCCATAACGTGAGGCATGATCACCTGCCCTGCACCTGTCGAGTAGTCGCCAAGACCGCCGACAAAACCGCCAGTTAGGTTCATAAATCTAGCCAAAAGCGTAGTTGAGCTGTTGAAATTTCCGCTTGATTTCCACGCTGGAGACTTCGCATAAACGCTAGCAAGGCCTCTTTGAGCTCTTGTCTTTTTTAGCTCTCTTGCAACTAGCTTGATCGCGTCTTCATACTTTACCTGCACCCACTCATCTTGACCGCGAAGCTCTGGCTTTGGGCTATCTGGGTTTTCAAGATAGCTCTTTCTCACCATAGGATGCTTGATGCGGCACTTGTATATCATGTCAGCTGTGTAGCCCCTTAATGGGTTTGGTATGCTGCTTAAAACGCTAAGTGGCTTTGAGCCAGTCACAACGCCGTCTTTTACACTAACATCCATCATACCCCAATACGCCGAGGTTTTAACGCTGCCATTTTGTACTAAGCTTGGTTTTACACTGCCATTTCCACTAAAAGCGCAACCGCCTAGAAATGGTGTAGCAGCTAAAGCCAAGCTACCTTTTAAAAATTTTCGTCTTTGCATTAATAAATACCTTTTTTACTTCTCGCCTAGGCAAAGCCAAGGCTGCGAGCGGAAGTGCAAGCACTCCCTGCACCCACCTAAAGTTACTTGTCCGACTACGCGGACTAAATTTGGTTTTCTCTCTAAGTAAAACCATTAAATTTAAGACCTAGTTTTTGATCCTAAATTTTTGTTTTACTTCTCGCCTAGGCAAAGCCAAGGCTACGAGCAGCCACCCATCGCTCGTATCGCTAGCGATATGCTTCGCTCACTCTCTCCCGCACGGATAACTCTAAAGACCAAGATCGCATTTTTTAGCGATCCAAATTTTGGTTTTTCTTAAGTAAAACCTTTAAATTTAAGCCCCTTTAGCTCGCAAAACTGGTTAAATTCCGCTTGCAAAAGTGCCGTTTATTTGCCTAAATTCACATCAGATGAGTGTTTTTGTAGATATTCGATAACTAGCCACTCGTCTTTTTTCTCTATTGCGGTTCTGCCGATCATTGATTTTAGTAGTGACGGCCACTGATTTGCGTTAAAGTGCGTAGTTTGAGGCAGCGCATGGCAAACACCACAGCTCTCTTTATACATCTTATCAGCTTTTGCAAACATCGCATTTACGTCAGTGCTAAAGCCATCTTTTTGCACAAAAACTGTTGTCTCTACCTCGTTCCATTTGCCGTTTTTGCCCTCTTTTATCACTTTGATATCAAAAGGTGCAGTTTTAGCAAACGCTACTGAGATAATCCTCGCTCCATCAGCAAAATAAACTACGTTGCTAACGGCTGGGTTTTGATAGCCTTTTACTTTGATCTGCGCTCTGTCGCCACTTGTTTGCAAAATTTCAACTGCGTTGGTTGGTAGCAGCCTGCCTATGCTCTTAGCTGAGCTAGCGTCAGCATATACGTCCTTTACGACATCTGTGTAGTTCATACCTGCACCAAATGCAGCACAAGCTACGATGGCTGATAGAATAATTTTTTTCATATTTCTCCCTTCAAAATGAAATTGTTCAAATTCTAGAGGCTTTTTGATTAATTACAAATTAAAATTAAAAGTATAATTTAAGAATAATGTAGAAAAATTTATTTAAAAATGAGTAGAAACACGCCAGATACGATAAGGCAGACGGCTAAAATTTCTTTTAAATTTAGCCTCTCACCAAGAAATATAACAGCCAAAATGATAGCTAGCACAACGCTAAATTTATCAACCAGTGCCACTTGATAGACCTTGCCCGCTTGCATCGCTTTAAAATACATAAGCCACGATAGCCCAGTAGCTATGCCGCTTAGTATGAGAAAGAGCCAGTTTTTAGGGCTTAGTGAGCTTAGCGGTTGCCATTTTTTAGCTACGCTTAAAAGCAAAACAAGCATCAAAATGACAACGACCGTTCGCACAAATGTCGCAAAATCGCTGTCGATATCTTTTACGCCTAGCTTTGCAAAGATCGCAGTAAGTGCAGCAAAAACAGCCGAAAGAGCTGCGTAGATAAACCACTCTGGCATCTTTATCCTTATAAATTTAAAGGGGCAAATTTGCTTCGCCCCAAGCTAAATTTATCCCTCGTAGTCGCCAAGCATATCAAGCGTAGGAGCAAAAAATAGCGCCCCAGTTACTGGCGTGCTAAAGTCAAGTAGCCTATCTGAGTTGCCTTTTGGCTCGCCGATAAACATCTTTTTAAGCATAAGTTCAACCGTTGAAAAGGTGCTAGCATAAGCGATAAAGTAAGTGCCTGTTTTGCTACCTTCAGTAAATGGCATATTGCCACGCACGACCTTTTTATCGTCGCCTACATTTGCAGCAGCTGAGTGTGAATTACTAGGTTTTACGCTCTCATCCATCTCGATGTCATACTCTTTTGAGCGGCCTATAACCTTTTCTTGCTCACTTATGCTTGTGGCGTTCCACTCTTTCATTTTGTGGAAGTATTTTTGAACAAAAACGTAGCTACCGCCTTTAAATTTAGCATCCTCTTTGCCGACTTTTGCAAAGTGGTCTCTATCTTCGCCATCAGGGTTTTCAGTGCCATCGACAAAGCCGATGATCGCCCTGCCGTCGTGATACTTAAAGCCTTGAGTCTCATCTGTAAGCTCTGCAAATTTAAACAAAACTTCTTTGATATTTTGCGCCATGTCAAAGCAGTCAGCCGCATTTAGCGCGCGGATGTGGATGTGGATATCGCCTTTTGTGCTAACGGCCTCGTGTTTGTCGCCTTTGATCGCTTTAAAATTTACAAGCTCTTTTGGCAGATCTTTTGAAATTTCAAGCTTTTTCCAAGCATCATGACCCACGCCAAGGACGCAGTTTACATTTTCGTTTGCACCAAATCTAACTTTGGCAGTTTTGTTTAAATTTACAACCAAAGCACAAAGCTTAGCAAAGCCCTCTTTACATGCCTTTTTGTCGCCTTTTAAAACCCATGTTTGAAAGACTGTGTTGTTGCCAGGTGCTTGTGTGACCTCTTGTGAATTTACACTCATTTTTTCTCCTTTAAATTTTGTTTTTATGCTATGTTTTCTAAATTTAGTTGCTCGTTGATCTGATCGTCGCTATCGTCAAATACAAACTCGACCTTGTTTGCGCCAAAGCTCTTAGCTATCGCCTCAAGCGTATCGCGAGCTGATTTGTGGATTTTGCTTTGAAGCTGCGAGATAAGGCGAACGCTCATCTTTTTGACTTCGTTTCTAGCCTCTTCGATTAGTCTATTTTTATCTTCTTCTGTAAATGTGCTACCAAAAAAGCCATTTAGCGAGTCAGGCAGTAAAAATGGTATAAATTTGCCGTTTTTCTCATCGTAAAATTTCATATCGGCGATTGAAAATTTATACTTACATGGGGGCATTTTTATCTTGTAACTAGAGTTTGCGATCTGCATGATCTCAAGTCTAGGACTAGTTAGGTCGTAGATGAAATTTATCTCAAACTCAAATATCATCGAAAGCTTCTTCTCGCTTACTAGCCACCTTAGATACTCTTTGCCGAAATTTCCAAACGCATGATCTGTCTTTGTGACGATCTCTTTGCTATAGACCTGAAAGACAGATAGCTCACCGATGCTTTTAAGCTGCGAAATTTCAGTGCTGACTGAGACATTTTCGCTATCGTCTTTTGCCTTTTTTAGCGCCTTGTTTGACCTATAAAATGCAAATGCCAAAATAGCTAGCAAGATAGCTAATATCAAATTTGCGTATTCGCTCATATTTTCTCCTTTAAAGCCCGCATTTTATCCTAAATTTGTAAAGCAAAAGAAATTTACTCACTCTGGCAAGGTGATGGGGCTATTATAAGGCATGTGAGCGCCTACTATCTTTGTAGTCTCGTCCTCCAAGCCATCAAGCACCTTTTCTCTTGTTTTGGCAGCTTGGGCTGGATCTATATCATAAGTGATAGATATGCTTGGCTCGACCTCTTGCACTGCTAGGACGTGAAGAAGGTCGGCTATAAAGATGATCTTGTCGTTATCTGACTCAAAGCTTATCATGTTGTGCCCTGGAGTGTGGCCGTAGGCTGGGATAGCCATGATCTTTAGCGCCCCGTCAAATAGAGGCTTTTTATGGTCAAAAAAGCTCTTATCATCTTTATAAAGCGATAAAATTTCTTTTGTCCTCTCATCTTTGCCCTTCATCCAGTAGTCCCACTCCTTTTCATCTATAAAAAGCTTGGCGTTTTTAAATGTCTTTTTGCCCCCATCTATGAGCCCACCTATGTGATCAGGATGAGCGTGCGTGATGATGACGTAGGTTAGATCCTCTGGCTTTATTTTGCCAAAAGTTTGCAGATCATACTTTAAAACCTCCAAGCTATCTTCATAGCCGCTATCTATGAGCGCTGTGTAGTCATCGCACTTTGCAAACATTACGTTGTGTTTGTTTGGTAAATTTTTAGTATTTGCCACAAGCTCTTTTTGCGCCTCATCTTTGGCTATTAGCTTATCTACTGGCGCGTCAGTCGTCTTTAGTGAAAATACATAAAGCTTGCATCCGCCCATAGCTCCTATCCATACTTGATCGTTTTGCTTGCTAACCACCTCATCATCGGCACAAAAAGCCAAAGTGCAAAACAATGCAAGACTTAATAAACTCTTTTTCATATCCCATCCTTGAATAAATTTGCGAAATTTTAGTCCTGTAAATTTAATGAAAAATAATAATCCTTTAAAAAAATATATAAATAATAGTTTTAAAAATAGAGATAAAAAAAATTATATTTAAATAACTAATTTTAGATTAAGTCTTTTATGAAATATCTCTTTAAATGTAAAAATAGCGTAAAAAGCGTATATTTTCGTAAATTTAGCCTACGATTTTTCATTAAATTATTATTATTTTAATTAATAATTTATTTTAAGAATTTTAGAATTGGTTTAAATTTTATGTAAAGGACGAGATATGAAAAGATCCGTTTCAAGCAAAAAGTGCATCCTTTTAAGTGTTGCTTGCTGCACTCTTTTACTTGCTAATCAGCTAAGTGCTAGCGAGCAAAACAGAGGTAAATTTGGCGATATAAAAAGCTGGCAGAGCGATGAGTACAAAGCCGACTGGGGTTTAGTGAGCATGAACGCAGCCGTTGCATATGCTCTTGGAGCAACTGGCAAAGGCGTAACGCTTGGCGTTATGGACTCTGGTGTGCTACTTAGCCATCCAGAATTTAGTGATGGCAGAGTAAGCGCGCTAAAGGTTTCTGGTAGCTACTATAAAGATGGTCAAAGATACCCAGATACCGAGTATGGCAACTCACCATTAGTCGGAAAAGGCAGCGTAGATAAAAATAAAAAAGACTTTGGTGACTTTAAAAAAGGTGAAAAATTTAGCATAGATGGTGACTGGATAGCTGGAGTAAACGACTCTCACGGCACTCACGTAGCTGGCACCATAGCTGCGTCAAGAGATGGCGTGGGCATGCACGGCGTAGCATTTGATGCAAGACTTATAATGGGCAATACCAGCGGCACTGACGGCATGACATATGGTCCAAATCAAGACTACAACTTCTTTTTAAATTCATACGAAGGACTAGCAAAGAGTGGAGCTAGAGCGATAAATAACAGCTGGGGTTCAAACCGTAAATTTTACAAAGCCTACGAAGGTGCTACTGGGTATGATGGCGGCAATAACCTAGATATCAAAGATCTTGATGCTGCATATAAAAGCTACTATCCATTTGTAGTAAATGGCAAAAATTTCTTAGATGCAGCCTATGAGGTTGCTACAAGATATGGTGTCATCCAAATTTTTACTGCTGGCAACAGAGACGGGATGAAAGAGTCATATACAAGAGCGATGCTTCCATACTTTAGACCTGATGCTGAGAAGTACTGGCTAAACGTCACTGGCCAGCTAGAGGGCGACACGCAGCGTTACAACACACCTGGCCACTCAAAATGGTGGAGCGTGGCAGCACCTGCAAAACCTATATACTCAACCGTCGTTGATCTAAAAACTGGCAAAGCAGGCTACGACACAAAAGGCGGCACATCAATGGCAGCTCCACACGTCACTGGCGCACTTGGTGTCATCATGCAAAGATACCCATATATGAATAACGCTCAGATAAGAGAGGTGCTACTAACTACTGCAAGGCAAGTTCATGATGATTTCAAAGAGCCAGCCGATACTAGAAAAATTTCAGGCTTTACTGCTGCGCTTGGAGTACCTGATGAGCGCTGGGGCTGGGGCGTAGTGGATCTATATAAGGCGATGTTTGGACCAGGTCAGCTTCTAGGCGTGTTTGATGTAAATTTAAATAGCGATGATATCTACTCAAACAACATAAGCGATGTAGCTATCAAATTTAGAAAAACAGAAGATGATGCAGAGGCTAAAATTTGGACCGAGCGCAAGGCTGAGCTAGAAAAAATAGCAAATTTAACACCAGAGCAAAAAGCCGAACTTGAGATAGGTAACGCTAGAGAAAGAGCAAGAGAGCTAAGGGCAAGTGAGGGCTACGAAGGTACTCTTATAAAAAGAGGTCAAGGCACACTAAGCCTAGCAGGAGACAACTCTTATACTGGCAAGACCATAATAAAAGGCGGCAAGATCACAGCTCTTAATCAATCTCTAAAATCAAGCGACGTGATAGTAGAAAATGGCGGCGCACTAGAAATCGTAAGAGAAATGAGCGTGCCAAAGGTTAGTAGAAATAAATTTACCTTGCAACTATCTTTAGGAGAAGTGACCAAAAAAAGCTCAAATGACGTAGTAAAAGCCACTATCAAATCAGGCGGTAGCTACATCGTCTCAAACGGCGCTTCAAATTTAGATCTAAACTTTGAGAAAAACTCATTTATAAACATAAGTGAGCCAAATTTAGAGATCATGCAAAGACTCTATAACGACAGCACAAAATCAAAGACATTTACTGCAACTGGAAATTTCAAAGGCTATGAAGATACCCTTTCAAGAGAGTATGCGTTTTTTGATCTTGGCAAAAACTATAGTGATGACAAGCTAGAGCTTACTCTTAAAAAATCAAAAAATACAATGACAAGCATCGCAGCTAATGACAACCAAAAGAAAGTTGCACAGCTCATAGAAAGCACAGCTAGCAGGCCAGCACTACTTCCTTCGCCATTTAGAAGCAGGCCAGCAGTTATCACAAGCGATCTTTATAGATACTTCATCTACACTACACCAAAAGAGGCAAAACAAACTCTAAAAACATTTGCAAATGAGGCAAATTTAGCTCAGCACAATGCATTTTTACTAGAAAGCATCATGCTTAAAAATGCAGTTATCAACCACGAATCTGACCCATTTGGCATAAGAGCAAGCGACTCAAATGGCATGAAATTTTGGTCAAATACTATGTTTGACGCTATGAAATTTAATGACATAAAAGCAAACTCTATGACACAGCTTTTTGGATTTGACGGCAGTGTAAATGACGCATTTGTACTTGGCGGTGTTCTTGGTGCTAGCACAGAAAAAGTAAAAGAAGACGGCGATGATGCCTATAAAACAAAAGGCAAAAGCATCGGCATCTACGGCAAAAGCGAGATCGCTAGCACGAAACTAGACCTTGGCGTCCTATACACAGATGCTAAGCGCAAAACTCAAAATGGTGCAACAATCGCAAGCTTTTACTCAAACGATCATATAAAAAGCAAAGAAAAAGCACTTAATGTTTATACAAATTTAGCCCTAACTAGCTTTAATACAGAAAATTTCTCGCTAAATCCTTATGTGGGTGCAAGCTATCTACGCATGAAAACCGATAGCACAAGCCAAAATGTAGGAATTTTCAAAATGGATGTTGATGAAAAAACTAGAAATTTAGGCATTTTTAGCCTTGGTCTAAACCCTAGCGTACCATTTACTCTAGGTAGCACCAAGATGAAATTTGAAGCTGATCTAGCATACAACAGACTAGTTGGCGACACAAAACCAACTATCGGTGTGAATGTCGCAAATGCTGGATATCTAGAGCTAGAGGGCAAAGAGGTTAAAAACCTTGGCACAGCTAGCCTTGGCATAAAAGCAAATGTCTATAAAAATGTAAATTTGGGCCTTTCTTACACTGGAGCTTTTGCTAAAGATGTAAGATCAAACAGCGTAAATGCTAAATTTGAGATATTGTTTTAGTTGGTTAAATGCTCGCTACTTTAAAGGGTAGCGAGCTTGTAAATTTAGAAGAGTTGAGTGAAAGAAAAGCCGTTTTTATTAAGCGTATCTTTGATCTTTTCTTGATGCTCAAGACCCTTTGTCTCAAGCGTGATAGTGATGCTTGCATCGCCGTAGTCAAGCTTAGTAGAGAAGCGGTCGTAGTCGATCTTGACGATGTTTGCATTTGCTGATTTTAGACTATCAGTTAGGCTCATTAGCGCTCCTGGCTTATCTACAAGTGTGATTTGTAGTGTCATCTTGCGGTGAGACTTGATAAGACCCTTTTCGATAATAATAGAAAGCACTTGAACATCGATATTTCCGCCACTTAGCACCACGCCTATCTTTGCGCCTTTTTTAAATTTGATCTTATCATGCATAAGTGCTGCCACGCCAGCTGCGCCAGCTCCCTCAACTACGATCTTTTGCGTCTCTAGCAAGAATAAAATCGCAGTTGCGATCTCCTCATCATCGACCTGCACAAACTCATCCACGCACTCAACGATATTTTTAAGTGTTATCTCGCTCGCATCACGCACAGCGATGCCATCAGCTATGGTGCGAACCGACTTTGAGTTTATGCTCTTTTTAGCGCCGTAGCTGTTAAACATCGCTGGAGCACCCTTTGCGCCGACGCAAACGACTTTAGTTTTTGGATTGACTTGTTTTATACAGCTTGCCACGCCGCTAGCTAGGCCACCGCCGCCAACTGGTACTACAACCATATCAAGGTCGCTTATCTCATCAAGCATCTCAAGACCCACAGTGCCCTGCCCTGCCATGACGTACTCATCGTTAAATGGATGAACAAAGGTCATATCTTTTTCTTTGGCGTAATTTACTGCAAATTCATACGCCTCATCAAAGTTATCACCTTTTAAGATCACTTCAGCGCCAAGATCTTTCGTGCCAGCTACCTTTAGAAGTGGGGTTGATTCTGGCATGACGATGCAAGCATGCACGCCAAATTCTTTTGCGCTTATCGCCACGCCTTGAGCGTGATTGCCAGCGCTTGCAGCCACGACGCCACGTTTTCGCTCCTCCTCGCTTAGGCTAGCTATTTTATTGTAAGCGCCTCTTATCTTGTAAGCTCCAGTTCGTTGTAAATTTTCCTCTTTCAGATAGACATTTGCGCCTAAAATTTTGCTAAGTTTTGCACTTAGCGCAAACGGGGTTTTATTTACAAAGTGACCGATCGTTATCTTTGCTTGGATTATTTTGTTTAATGAAACCATTTTTAACTTTCCTTTTAAAATTTATCTTTTGCCTCTAGTAGCACGCCACACTCGATGTGATGAGTGTTGGCAAACTGATCAAAGAGCGCAAATTTTATCACTTTATGGCTTTTAGTAAGCTCATTTAAATTTTCTTTTAATGTCTCTGGGTTGCACGAGATGTAGATGATGTTTTTGAAATTTCTAATGAAATTTATGACGCTTTCACTAAGTCCTGCGCGAGGCGGATCAACAAGGACGTGCGAGAAGTTAAAATCGCTTAAATTTATCTCTTTTAGCCTATTAAACTCCCTAACGCCAGCAAATGCGCTCATCAGCTCATCAGCGTCCATTCGCAAAAATTTGATATTTTCTGCCCCATTTAGCTCGCAGTTTTTAAGGGCATTTGCGATCGAACTTTTTGAAATTTCAGTGGCAAGGACGTTTTTAAATTTAAACGAAAGTGGGATCGTAAAATTTCCATGTCCGCAGTAAAGCTCCAGCAGGTCAGCGCCACCCTCTACACACTCTTTTGCCCAAGCTATCATCTTCTCATTTACCGCTTTATTTGGCTGGATAAAGGCATTTTCACTTAGGCTAAATTTATAAATTTGCTCATCAACATTTAGCTCATCAACTAAATTTAGCTCACCACTTAGCAGCTTTTGACCACGTGATCTAGCTAGGATCATCACATCAAGCTTGCTAGCTAGAATTTTCATCGCCGCTTCAAACTCACTATCAAGCTTTTTGTGATAAAGAAGCGTGACTAAGGTGCCGCTTTTACAGGCGATAAACTCCACTCCAAAGAGCTTTGTGCGTAAAATTTCATCATCTTGCAAGCTCTCAAGTAGCCTTGGCATAAGATATGAAATTTGCTCGCAAACCTTTGGGCACTCATCTATGAAGACCTTTTTGCCTTTTTCGCTTGCGTGCATCGTATAGCTAAGCTTGCTACCCTCGTGCCAGATGCCAAACTCAGCCCTCGTGCGGTAGTGCTTTGGGCTTGAGCTAAAAAGATCAAATTTACCCTCATAAAAGTGGGAGAAATTTTGCTTGATAAGATCAGTTTTAAATGAAATTTGCTCACTATAAGGGGTAAAAAGAGTGCATGATCCGCACTCTTTTAGGTATTTGCAGTCCAAATTTATGCCGCTTTCTCTTCGACTTTTTTACCGACAAATCTAACCAAAGCCCAGATCGCTAAAAATCCGCAAGGAAGTGCGATCCAAACGCTTAGACCAAGTGCGACAGGCAAGTAGCCAACAAGCACACAAACCGCACAAACGCTAAGTGCGTAGATCATCTGTGTTGAGACGTGATCGATGTGGCTACATCCTGCGCCCATTGATGAAAGTATCGTAGTGTCTGATATCGGCGAGCAGTGATCACCAAAGATAGCGCCAGTTAGAACGCTTGAGATATTTACGATCATATAAGCGTGCATCGCATCGCCATCTAAGCCGTAGTTTTTGCCCACTGCATAAGCTAGCGGGATAGCAAGAGGCATCAAAATGCCCATTGTGCCGTAGCTGGTGCCAGTTGAGAAGCTGATAAATGAGCCAAGGATGAAAACAGCCACTGGCAAGATAAATTTAGGCGTTGAATCACTTAGCAAATCAACCAAATATCTTGAAGTGCCAAGCTCTTTTATAACCGCGCTAAGGCTCCAAGCAAGAAGCAAGATGACGACCGTGATGATCATAGTTTTCCAGCCCTTTACCCATGTGCTAATAGCCTCTTTTACATCAAAAATTTTGCGCCAAACACCCATCGTGATAGCTACTATACTAGCGAGCAATGCTGCTTGAAATAGCGATGTAGCAGAGTCAGCTGCACCAAAAGTATCTTTAAATGTTGAAAATGAAAGTGGATTTGCAAGGGCATTTTTAAGAGTATCACCCTCAAGTGCAGCAAGACCGCTAAAATAAAAGCTAGTAAATGCGCCGATAACTAGCACAAGAAGTGGCACGATCGCATTTGAAGCGCTTAGTTTTACACCCTCTTTTGGCTCAAGAGTCTTGTCCTCAAGGTCTTGAATTTGAGTTTTGCCTGAGTGAAGCTCGCCTCTTCTAGCGCGTCTTTCAGCTGCTAGCATAGGACCATACTCGCGTTGCATCAAGGCTGTGCAGACGATGAAAAACAAGATAAAGAGGTTGTAAAATCTATATGGAATGGTCTCGATAAATATAGAATAAGCGTTTATGCCAGTCTCGCCGATTAGCTCGTAGCCCTTTTCGATGAGCGAAACTTCAAGTCCGACCCATGTAGAGATGATAGCGATACCAGCAATCGGTGCTGCAGTAGCGTCGATGATAAAGGCTAGCTTTTCGCGGCTGATTTTAAATTTATCGCTTATTGGTCTCATGATAGGACCGACAATCAAAGCGTTTGCGTAGTCATCGAAAAATACAAAGATACCCATAAGCCATGTTGAAATTTGAGCTGAAACGCCAGTTTTTGCCTTTTTGCTAAGCCAAAGAGCAACCGCCTTTGTGCCACCCATCTTTGTGATAAGTGCGACCACGCCGCCTATACAAAGCACTTGAAGCAAGATACCAGCATCGGTGCTATCAGCCATCGACTCAACTACTCTTGAAACGATGCCTGTAAAGCCTTTGATGATGCCCATAAAGACATTTTCATTAACGATATTTATAAGAAAAGTTCCGCTAAAAACACCGATAAATAGCGACAAGATGACATCTTTTGTGATAAAAGCAAGCGCTATGGCCACAACTGGCGGTATAAGCGTGAAAACGCCGTAAATTTGTGCGTTTCTTTTGGCGACTTCTGGATCAACACCAAAAAGTACGGCACTAAAAAATAGTAACAATAAAATTTGTCTCACATAAACTCCTTAAAATTTTTCTATCGCAAGTCCAGCCCAAGTCTGCGTGTTTGCCATGACTTCGACCCTGTTTATATTTACACTCCCAGGCATATTTAGACAGTTAAGCAAAATAGTCGCTATATCCTCAGCGGTGATAAAATTTGTATGCTCGTAGATACTATCAGCCTTTGCCTTATCGCCCTTAAATCTAACTTCGCTAAATTCAGTCTTACAAAGACCTGGCTCGATGTTTGTCACCCTGATATTTGTACCAACTAGATCGTTTCTTAAATTTAGACTAAACTGCTTTACAAAGGCCTTTGTAGCGCCATAAACGTTGCTGCCAGGATATGGCCACGAGCCAGCTGTTGAGCCAAGATTAAAGATATAGCCCTTTTCTTGCTGGTAAAGTAGCGGCAAAACAGCCTTTGTAGAGTAGATAAGACCCTTTACGTTTGTATCTATCATCGTCTCAAAGTCTTCTACCTTTGCTTCTATCGTCTTTTCTTGTCCCAAGGCAAGTCCAGCGTTATTTACAAGCACTTCGATGTCTTTAAATTTATCAGGCAGGCTATCAACTGCGTCAAAAACAGCCTTTTTATCACGTATGTCAGCTACGATGATGTGCGTATCGCCAAGCTCGCTTGCAAGCTTTTTTAGCCTATCTTCGCGCCTTGCAAGAGCGACTATCTTATAGCCCTCTTTTGAGAGTCTTCTAGCGATCGCCTCGCCAAATCCAGATGTCGCGCCTGTCACAAAAGCTGTCTTTTTCATATCTCTTCCTAATTAAAATTTGGCTTTAAGCCAAGCTCTTCTAAAAATTTAATATTTTTTTCATTTTTGTCTTTAATCGCATAATCAAGCGCGTTAAATCCCGCATCATCAGTGGCGTTCATATCAGCGCCGTTATCTATCAAAAGCTTTAAAATTTCAGGCGTCGCGTGAGCTGCTGCATGCATGAAAACGCTTCTGTTTGTATGCTCCAAACCACACGTATCCTCTACTTGCATCATGCCTAAATTTATCATATTCATCTTAGACTGCTCGTCGATGTAGCTCTCGTTTGCATTTGCCCCGCTTTTTAGCAAAAGCTCGCAAAGAGGTGCATCCTCAAACTGCACAGCGTAAAAAAGCGCACTTTTGCCAAAGAAATTTTTGTGATTTACATCGGCTCTGTTTTTAAGCAAAATTTTTACATTTTCTAAATTTTTAAGAGCAAAAAATAGCGGCGTCTCATCGCCTAAATTTACGTCAGCCCCGCGCCTTATGATCTCTTCTATCATGTCGCTACTTTTGTCATTTAGCAGTGCGATATCAAGTAAATTTGTAAGCTCTGCGGTGGTGAAATTTTTAGAATAAAGCAAATTTGCAAGCTCGTCTTGGCTTAGCTTTTGAGCCATCATCTTTTGCTCAGAAGTTAGAATTTTTGCCTTATTTACCTTCTTGCCCACACTAAAGCTTAAAAACTCATTTATCACGCTAGTTGCGTAGTAGGCGGCACTTGCACTATCAACACCTAAAGCCTCATAAAATTTAACTAGCGGAGTTTGAGCATTTTTATAAGCTTCGCTGAATTTTTTATATTTTAAGAAGTTAAACAAGCTCTCATTCGCCCAGTATCTAAAGTACTCCATCTGAGCGTCTTTTTGAGCCTCAGCAGCCTCTGGCTTTGCAAGCTCTTTTTGATAGAGAATAGGGGCAAACGAAGCTTTTAGCAAGATCCATCTAAATTTATTTAAATTTTCTCTATAAACGCCCTCGCCAACACAGCTTTGAGACTCACTTCTCACAGCCACACTCGCATCAAAAAGCTCTTTTACCTCTTTTAAATTTAAAAGCGAGCCATCGCAATAAAATAGCTCCTCGTTCACGTAAGCAAGCTCATTTGGAGTAGTTTTAAAGCTCTCTTTTTTAGCAAGGTCACTGCACTCTAATGCGTGTAAATTTACAAAAAGAAAACTGCTAAAAAAGAGAAAAAAAGCTACTTTTTTCATCAAAGCTCCTTAAAATTTCGCGATATTGTAACAAATTTATATACTAAACTCGCTTATTTCATTAAAATTTAGGTATTTATAAATTTGATCTTTGTTTAAACTAAGGCTATCTCTTACTATCCTTTTATACTCGCTAACACTTGGCAAACGCCCTAGTAGCGTGCACACAGCGGCTAGCTCGGCACTTCCTAGATAGACCTTTGCGCCCATGCCCATTCTGTTGTCAAAATTTCTAGTCGAGGTCGAAAAGACAACGGCATTGTCATTAACTCTTGCCTGATTGCCCATGCAAAGCGAGCAGCCTGGCACCTCAGTCCTAGCCTCCAGCCTCCTAAATATCTCATAAATGCCCTCATCTTCAAGCGTCTTTTTATCCATCTTTGTTGGTGGCGCGATCCAAAGCCTAGTTGTAAGCTTGCCCTCACGCTCTAAAATCCTAGCAAGCGCCCTGTAATGCCCGATATTTGTCATACAGCTACCCACAAAGACCTCGTCGATATCGTGCGCTCTTTTGCTATCAGCTAAAATTTCACTTAGCGTTGCCACGTCGTCTGGGTCGTTTGGACAGGCAAGGATCGGCTCATCTATCTGCGATAAATCAATCTCTAAAATTTCAGCATATCTTGCGTCCTTGTCGGCTCTTAAAAGAGTTGGGTTTTCTAGCCATTTTTGCATCTTCTCTTTTCGTCTAGCAAGCGTTTCATGGCTCTCGTATCCAGCTTTTATCATAGCTTCAATTAGCGCAACGTTTGATCGAACGTACTCCACGACACTATCAACGCTTAAATTTACCACGCAAGCTGCCGCCGAGCGCTCAGCCGAAGCGTCACTTAGCTCAAACGCCTGCTCCACTTTTAGGCCCTCTAACCCCTCGATCTCTAAAATTTTACCCGCAAAAATGTTCTTTTTATTTTTCTTTTCAACGCTTAAAAGCCCTTTTTTAATAGCAAAATAAGGTATCGCATTGACAAGATCACGAAGTGTCACGCCCTCTTTTAGCTCACCTTTAAATTTGATCAAAATTGACTCTGGCATATTTAGTGGCATCATACCAAGCACCGCCGCAAACGCCACTAGACCACTGCCCGCTGGGAAGCTAATGCCAATAGGAAATCTCGTATGGCTATCGCCGCCAGTGCCAACCGTGTCAGGCAAGACCATGCGGTTTAGCCACGAGTGGATGACGCCATCACCTGGTTTTAGGCTCACGCCACCACGAAGCGTCATAAATTTAGGCAAGCTCTTTTGCATCTCAAGGTCGCTTGGCTTTGGATAAGCAGCTGTGTGGCAAAAGCTTTGCAAGACAAAATCCGCCCCAAAACTAAGGCTAGCAAGCTCTTTTATCTCATCTCTAGTCATCGGCCCTGTGGTGTCTTGCGAGCCAACGGTCAAAATTTCAGGCTCCACGTATGCTCCAGCCCTCACGCCAGCCTTGCCACAAGCCTTGCCGACCATCTTTTGAGCAAGCGTGTAGCCACCGCCCTGCTCTTTTGGCTGATCTGGCTTTATGAAAATTTGCTCCTCGCCAAGCCCCAAGACCTCTCTAGCCTTTTTGGTGACTTGCCTACCTATCATCAAAGGTATCCTGCCGCCTGCTCTTATCTCGTCGCTTAGGGTGTTTGGGCTAAGTTTAAAGTTTGCCACGAGCTTTTTTTCATCGCCTGCGAGCTTATAAATTTCACCTTTAAATGGATAAATCTCTATCTCATCGCCCATTTCTAGCTCATTTACGTTTGCGACTATCGGCAGTGCGCCGCTATCTTCGGCGGTGTTAAAAAATATCGGAGCTATGGTCGTGCCGATCACGATGCCACCAGTTTTTTTGTTTGGCACGCCCTCTATCTCATCGCCAAGGTGCCACTGGATCGAGTTTATACCGCTCTTTCTGCTGCTGCCAGTGCCGACCACATCGCCAACGTATGCCACACTCTTGCCGCGACTTTTTAGCTCTTTTAGGATTTCTAAACCCTCAGGCATCTTTTTAACCAGCATCGCCTTTGCGTGAAGCGGTATGTCAGCCCTTGTGTAGGCCTCGCTTGCAGGACTTAGATCATCAGTATTTGTCTCGCCAGGCACCTTAAAAACCACTGCCTTTATGCACTCATCAAGTGGCTTTTTGTGCATAAACCACTCAGCGTTTGCCCAAGAAACAAGCACCTCTTTTGCAAATTTATTGCTATTTGCTAGCTTTGCTATCTCGTCAAAATGCTCATGCACCAAAATGATGTTTTTTAGCTCATTTGCGGCAGCTTGCGCGATAACATCATCGCTATTTTTTAGCGCTCGCACCAAAATTTCTACGTTATATCCGCCAAGCATCTTGCCTAAAATTTTAATGGCACGAACCGCGTCAAGCCCGTCTATTTTAAGACCCTCTATCACCTCGCCAAGAAATTCTGCCTTTATCTTTGCCGCGTCATCAACGCCTGGATTTACGCGATTAGCAAGCAAATTTATAAGAAATTTTAGCTCATTTTGCGCCTTTTCATCGCCGCTAGAGTTGCCAGCAAGTTTTATCAGCTCGCAAATTTCGCTTGTTTGCTTGGCATTTAGCGCAAGCGGCGGCACGCCCTCTTTTTCTCGCTCACTCACGTGTTTTTCGTAGTCGGTAAAAAAGCTCATAAATTTCCTTTGTGATTTTGCTCGTTTTTAGTCCAAAATCGCTGATTTTGCTTGCATTTTATCAAAAAGCAAGACAATCTAAAGTAAAATTTGCCCAAAATTTCAAATTTCAAGGAGCAAATGTGTCAAAAGCCTACCTAAAATCACCCATTGGAATTTTAGAGATCGTTGCTAGTGAAAATGGAATTTGTGAGATAAATTTTGTAGATAAATTTGAAAAAGTAGCGGTAAAAGATGAAAATTTAAAGCTTTGTTTGGATGAGCTAGAGGCTTATTTTAAGGGCGAGCTTAAAAAATTTAGCGTTAGACTTGATGTAAAAACGACCAAATTTAGAGCCAAAATTTATGAGGCTTTGCAAAAAGTGCCATACGGCGAAACGACCACATACGCAGCTCTAGCACTTGCTGCAGGTCACAAGAACGCTTACCGCGCAGCGGGATCTGCAAATGCCAAAAACCCACTGCTTATCATCATCCCTTGCCACAGAGTGCTCTCTCACAGCGGTCTTGGCGGCTACTCAGGCGGCGAAGGTCTGCCAACTAAAATTTGGCTACTAGAACATGAAGCAAAGCATAAATAGCTATAAATTTAAATTTAACCTTCAAAAGTTTTCATTAAATTTTAAAATTTATGAGCGAGCGTATCTAAAATTTATTATGGCTTTTAGAACGCATGCAGTGCTTTAGCACCATTGCATGCACCTTGAACGTGCGAGGGGTTTGGGGGATTTAAAAAGGGGGATAAGGGGACGGCCTCGTAATTCAGGTCCCCTTGTCTCCCTTCTAAATAAAAAGAAATTTAAAGATTTAATCAAGCAGTCTTTACAAATTTTAAACTTTCATTCACTCGCAAGAATTGACTACTAAAATTTGGCTTCGCATATCGCTTAGCTCAAATTTTAGAGCCGAAATTACTCGTTCATGAAATTTTAAAATTTGATAGATATTTCTTGAATGTTGATTTTAAAATTTGCTTGAATATTCTTGTGTATTAAATTTAATTATCTAGTCTAAATTTGCATAGCCCTCTAATGCTTTAGAGAGCCATGCTTTGTTATTTAATTGTAGTGATTTGGTTTGTTTTAAAACCTCTTCTTCCTAACCTCTTCAACTATAGCTTTAGCCATCTCATCTACTTCTGATGTTACTTCATTTGCTTGGTTTGCAATTACCACATTCTCTTTTGTTAGATTATCTATTTGAGCAACTGATTGATTTATCATGTTTATGCCTTCACTTTGCTCTTTTATAGATTCACTCATCTCATTTATTGATTGAGCTAGGACATTTGTATTTGCTTCTATCTCACCAAGTGATTTTTGAGTTCTCTCAGCTAGTTTTCTAACTTCATCAGCCACAACTGCAAATCCTCTGCCGTGTTCTCCTGCACGTGCTGCTTCTATTGCAGCATTAAGAGCAAGTAAATTTGTTTGATCTGCTATATCTCTAATGATAGTTATGATGTTTTTAATTTCATCACTTTGTCTTATAACATCAGCTGTCTTTTGAGAGATGGCATTCATTGAGCTTGACATTTGCTCAACTGCAGCAGCTGATTCTTGAAGTGAGCTTGCTTGTGTGCTAGCACCTTGTGTAAGCTCTTTCATAGCCAAAGCCAAAGTTGTAGCTTTTTCTTCAAGCATCTTGGCATCATTTAAATTTGAGTTTAGCATAGTGCAAATTACTTCACCCATATTTGATACTCCAAGTATCATAGCCTTTAGGTCAGCCTCTAGCTCTTCATTTATCTCAACCTTTGCTGTAAAGTCATTTTTAGTATATGAGCTAAGAACATTTGTTATGCCCTTTAAATTTGCCGAGATAGATGTAAAGAATTTATTTAGTAGCTCTTTTAGCTCATTTAGCGATGGGTTGTTTGGAGTTGAGCTTATCTTTGCTCCAAGGTTTCCTTTGATCATTAAATTTGCTACCTTATTTAGCTCATCTATCATAGTGCTATCTTTTTTGATGCCAGCTACGACTTTATCGATGTTCTCATTTATCGCTTTACTCATCTCGCCAAATTCGTCATTTGATCTTACCTCTAGCTTGCTTGGTGCTTTTGCTTCGTAAGTTACAAATTTAAACACATCATCAAGCTTAGACTGGATGGTTTTTATAGGGTTAAGAGACTTTTTAAGTAAGAAATAGACAAATGCTGAGAGGATAACGATAAATAGCACTGCTAGGATTAGCTGGATCTTTAGGAGGGGCAAAGTCTGGCTGCTAAAAGTATCGGCATTTATCGCAGCAACTGCGAGCCAGCCATCATCATTTAGTGGCAAAATTTTAGCCGAAACATTTACGCCTTTTGAGTTTTGGTATGAGATCAAACCATTTTCGTCAAAGTCCTTGCTAGCAAATTTCGCAGCCAGCGTCTTTGTCGCGTTTGTGGCTTGATTTATAAGACTTTCATCATCATGTAGCAAAATAACGCCATCTTTGTCCATAAAATAGACATAGCCAAACTCAGTTTTACCCATCTTTAGAAGCTTTTTACTTAAAAGCCTGATATTAACATCAGTAAATGTAGCTCCCATGAGCTTGCCACCCTCCACTATCGGGGTAGAAAAGGTCATACATAGGTCGTGCTCTGGAGCGACCATGTCTATATATGGCTTTGTAAAGATAGTTTTTCCACTACTCTTTGCGGCGATATACCAGCCCCTACCCCTTGGTTCGTATTTATCTTTTTCTGGGGTTAAGGTTTTACTATTTGAGCCATAAGTATAGCCATTGCTCTCTGCTGCAAAATAAGCACCTATGACTATTGATTTTAAATTTTCTTTTGTAGATTTTAAACGAGCAAGAATTTCATCTTCTCTACCAATGCTACCTGCTAGCTTGTTTGCAAGCTTTTGCGAGTCCTCCATGTAGTCATCAATAAAACTTTGCGTCACAGACTTTATGTCAGATAGAATTTGATCTTGGTTTTGGCTGATCAGCTTCACCACCTCCTCTTTTGCGTTAAAATAGCTAACAGCCGACATCGCAGCAAAGCATACACTCAAAAGAACAATAAGCGTCAATGCGATCTTGTTTGATATAGATCTCATTTCATCCTCCTTGTGAAATATTAGTAGAATTATAAAATTTAAAATATAAATTTAATCTTTTATTTTAAATAATATTTTATATTAAATAGTGATTAAATCTATAAAAATAACGTAAATTAGCAATATATTAGAAATTTTTTAATTAAATTTGATTTATTTTATAAAATATATTTGAAGTAAAATCGTTAATTTTTAGTATAAAAACTGGTTTATAAACTAAATTAATGCTATCCAAACTTAAACAAAAGAGAAACTTCTTAAATTTTACATGTAATGAGAGTTTAAATTCGTGAGTGACCTACTAAAATTTGATCTAAAAAATATTATTAAATTTAGCCAGAGCCAAGCTGAACTGGCTAAATTTGGTGATATTTAAATTTCTTTATAACCGACTATATTTAGCCCAAAACCAGCTAAGCTTACAAATTCTTTATTTTTATTTGAGCTTAGAAGCTCGATATCTTTTATGCCAAAGTGATTTAAAATTTGCGCTCCGATGCCGTAGTCTTTGCTTGTGTTTGAGTTGTCACTATCTAAAAAGATCAAAATTCCACCATTTTGGCTTAGAAATTTGATAGTTTTTAAAAGCTCTTCGTATTTTGGACTGCTCAAAAGCTCGTGATCGGCAAGGATCTTTTGAAATTTGACATTTGCCTTGCTCTTTGGCTCACCAAAAAGATAAGCTGAGTGGATTTTGCCTTTGTGATCTGTGATATCGTATCTTGCTGCAGCACAGTCTACGATCTTGACGTCACTTTTTTCGCCAACTCTTATGAGGCTTTCATGGCTTAGCCTATACTCGACTAGGTCAGAAACGCTGATCATATTTAGCCCAAATTTCTTACAAAACTCCTCTAAATAATCGCGTCTTGCCATGGTGCCATCTTCTTTTACGATCTCGCATATCGAAGCCATCGGAGCAACACCTGCAAGTTTGCAAAGATCGACTGAGCCTTCGGTGTGGCCTGTGCGAACAAGTACGCCGCCATTTTTGGCGATGAGCGGAAAAATGTGTCCTGGACGCACGAAGTCTTCAGGCTTTGAGCTAGCATCAGCCGCAAGTCTGATCGTCATATCGCGCTCATATGCGCTAACGCCCGTTGTTGCGTCCTTTGCGTCGATCGTAACCGTAAAAGCTGTCTCGTGGCTAGATGTATTTTTGGCTACCATTAGCGGTAGATCAAGCCTTTTTGCATTTGCCTCATCCATCGCAAGACAGAGCACGCCCTTTGCATGAGTGATAGCAAAATTTACCTTTTGCATGTCGCTACTATCTGCTGAAAAGACTAGATCACCCTCATTTTCGCGGTCTTCGTCATCGACCATGACGACCATTTTGCCATTTTTTATATCCTCAATCGCTCTTAATACATTTTCAAGTGCCATAATTGTCCTTTTATAAATTTTTACGATTATATTGATATTTTGATAACTAAGAGATAAAAATAATATTTTTTCTTTGTCGGTAATCACTTTTGAAAAAAAATAGAATTTACGCCAAAATTTAAGCTTTTGAGGTTGATATTAGCCATTTGGCAGGATAAATTTATTCCATATAGGCATAAAAATTTATATGTATATTTGCGCAATAAAACAAATTTTGACTTTAAATTTTAAAACATGCCTTAAACTTTAGGCAACAATAAATTGTTATTTTAGGTTTGTTAATAGCACTATAAAGATAATTAAAATTTTATATTAAATTTAGTTTTAAAATTTAAATATTCTTTGTTTAGAAAATCGAGTGAAAATTGGGCTTTCATAGTTATTTTTGCTATAAAAACTAAAAATTTTTAATAAAGGAAAAAATATTTTAAATTTTCTAAGGGCAATATTTTATGTATTATTTTACATATTATTTAACAAAATATTTTATAAAAAAAATGCATTAAACTTAAAAAATAAAGACAAAAATAAAAAATGAAAAATTTAAAAGTAGATGGCGCAGCGGACGGGGCTCGAACCCGCGACCTCCGCCGTGACAGGGCGGCATTCTAACCAACTGAACTACCGCTGCACCTAAAAGTAATGGTGGTCGCTATAAGACTCGAACTTATGACATCCACCTTGTAAGGGTGGCGCTCTACCAACTGAGCTAAGCGACCTAAATTTTAAAATATCTGGCGACCCTTAGAGGATTTGAACCTCTGTTCCTACACAGAGAAAGTAGAGTCCTGAGCCACTAGACGAAAGGGTCATAAACCCAAAAAATGGTGTCCTGCGTTGGATTCGAACCAACGGCCCCCTCATTAAAAGTGAGATGCTCTACCGACTGAGCTAGCAAGACATGATTATTTAAAAAAGAATTGAGATTATACAAAAAACATTATTATATGTCAAGAAAAGATCATTTAAATTTTAAAATAAGTCTTTGATTTTATTTAGCTACATTATTTTAAAATAAAAAATAAATTCTAAAAAATTTATTTTATATAATTGTCTATTTTTTACAAAATTTTGAGTTATAATCCATTTTATCAACAATAAGGAGCAAGAATGGTTATTATAAATTCACGCCTTCCAACTCAAAATTTAAAAATAGCAAAGTCTTTATCCAAGCTCATACAAGGCTATATTTATAGCTATTTGCCAAAGGCTGAACATGACGGATATACACATAAAGAGAGCGGTAAAAATTTTAAAAGATCAAATTTTGATTTTAGATTAAATGGCTTAAGTTTAGAGATAAGATTTAGCTCGTTTGTACCAGAATTTGAAAAGACGATCGCTTTTGCTGTGCTAAAAGACGGATTAAAGCTTGGCAATATTTGTTTGCTTGATACGTCTGTGTCAGTTAAAGAGCATAGGATTTCACAAAATGAGGCTACTTTTCAGGGATGTGTTGCGTGTTCGGTCGTTGGACTTTTGGGATACAAGGTGCATCTTGAGCCGCAAGACTCCAGGCATCTTGAAATGATGAAAACAAACGCGCTGCAAAGATTTGAAACACTTATGGGGTATAAATATGAGGGTGAGTTTGAGCTAAATTTGCTTTGGCAAAATTTACAAAAGCCATTATATTTTTACTACGGCAACAACAATATGCCAGTCAAAGCTTGGCCTGCAAAATGGCACATCAAAGCAAAGCCAGAGCTTATAAATTTGATCCTTGATGTTGGAGTTGGTAGTGGATGTATGAACTGCGGACTCGGATTTTTAGAAGTAGTAGAAGATAAATAAATTTTATAAATATTTAAGGTATATTGTCTTAGCATTAATAAAAATTTTTAAGGTCAATTTAAAATGGGACTTACTCATAAGTTACATGTGATCGGAAATTTAATAAGCGATGACGACACTATCGCTATGATAAAAAATTCAAATTTTAAAGATAGCGAACATATTGTTTTAACTATTGATTTTAAAATAGAAAATTTAAAACTTGTCGATAAGCCAAAAATATCCAGAGCCTCGCTAGATAATATAAAGACGCTTTTTACCAAAAAGATAGGCGGCACGAGCAATTCATACTATCTATATCCAAATTTTGAGTATCAAGGCGAAAAAGATATATATAAGAAATTTAAAGCCATCTCACATACACTACAAAATTCGGTTATGGTCTATGCAAACGACGACAATAAGTGTATTGCTGCCTTGGTATTTGAATATATTAAAAATTATGAAAATGACGAGCTTGAGCTAAAAAATTTTAAACAGGATGATTATTTTTTGGTTTTGCTTGTAAATGGCAAGAGTTTTCATGAGCTTATGCCAGAAGTTTTGCAAAACTATCTTAATGAATTTGTCCGCCCTCATATTAAAAACAGCAAAAACGAACCAATTCTAAAAGAACTAGCAGATGTCGTCACAAAAGAAAAAATTGCCTGCGGATACAATCCTGATATTAAATTTTTCACCATGGATAACTATGATGATAGCTACGGCATACAGCAGATAAACAAATTACCTATGTCGCTAGAAAGCGCAAAGGCAATAAAAAAGGGCTGGATGTTTGCGATAAATAACTTAAAATTTTACTACAAAGGCTTAGAGTACATAATCATCCCTTCTATGGCAAATTTCGATGCTGAAATTTTCAAAGGATTAATAAGCTTTCTTAAAAATGCAAAAAATATGCAAGAAGAATCCGAAAGAGAAGAGAGCTTTATGAGAAGATTACGAAAGCAAATCGAAAATTACGACCAAATAAATAGCTTTACGCTTGATATTTTATTCACCGAGGTTGATCAGACAAATTTATCCGTTAAGATATTTTCTACACTTGAAGACGTTTTGCCAAGCAGGATAGCAAAGGTCGTAAATTTAATGCAAAAGCAGCATATCACCGACTCTTCAAAGCAAATTCAAGATACAGATGATGATATCAAATTTGCCTATCTCAAAGATTATTTTGGAGTTATTGAAAAATATGCTGCCGCTACAAAAGTCAAAGGACTTGATAATAAAATCATGCAGGAGAAAATTTTTCTAGCAAAGTTGTTACTTGGATATGCAAAGGTAAAATATATCGAGCTTTTGAAACGATTTGAACATTTTAGAGAATTTGATGCCAAAAACAAGAAAAAGATAAAGGACGGCGTCAAAGACTGGATAGCCTTTCCTGAAAATATCGTCAAAAATGAAAATAAAATTTTAGAGTTTTTACAAGAGATAAACGCGATAAGGATGTGATTATGAAGCTTTTTTCTGATTATTTTAAGGAGCTGTTAGAAAAGCAGTCAGATTATTTTAAAGATGATCTAATCAAAGGTGCTTATTTGATAGGTGCTTATTCAAAGAGTATTATAAATAGCTCTTTTGCCTCAGACGTTTCTAAAGAAAATAAGACATTTGAAAAGTGGCTTTCAAATCAAAAAATAATAGCGCCAAATTTAAAGAAAATTTTTAATAAAGCAAATGAGTTTGAAAGAAAACTGAAGCTAGGCAGCGCAACAAATAGCGATCTGTCGCAGCTGATAACTACGCATTTTTGCAATGAAAAAAGCAAGAGCATTTCTCGCTATGAAATTTCATTTGCATTTATACGAGGCATGAACGACTACATTAAATTTAAAAAAGATAATCAACAATCAGGAGAAAATAATGAGTGAGATAGCAAAACATAGTGAAATTTTGTTTTTATGGGACGCAAAGATGACAAATCCTAACGGAGATATGCTAAACGACAATGCGCCAAGATACGATGAGAGCGATAGAAAAGCTATCGTGAGTGACGTAAGAGTAAAGCGAACCATTAGGGATGATCTGCAATACAGAAAGTCTCAAACAATCTTTGTAAATAACGCCGAACAGGTGCAGTCAGCAGAAACTAGATTTGCCGAGGTAAAGAAAATTTTAGGTGAAGCAGACGACAAAAAGGCATTTTTAAGCTGCATAGATAATAGACTTTTTGGAGGCGTGGCGCCAAAAAGCAATATCCAAATCATAGGCGCAGTGCAATTTTCTTGGGCTAAATCACTAAACGAGACAGAAACTATAATGTCTCAAGGAACCGGTGCGTTTGGCAAAGACGGCAGCGGCAATAAAACATTTAGAACCGACAACTACATACCGTATGGCTTATTTGCCATGTATGGCACTATAAATTCACTAAATGCCACCAAATCAAACACTAGCGAAGAAGATGTCGCACAAATGCTTGACTCGATGTGGCAAGGTACAAAGCTACTAAACACAAGAAGCAAGGTCGGTCAAAAGCCAAGAATGCTCATTAGAGTGATCTACAAAGACACTTATATGATAGGACTACTTGATGAGCTTGTGAAGCTAGATAACAAAGACTCCGATCAGATTAGAGGCATCGACGAGTGCGAGTTAAATTTTACTGCCCTTGCTAGATCACTAAAAAACATGAGCCAAAAAATAGAAAAGGTTGTGATCTTTTACGATGACTCTCTTAGAGAATATACAGATCAGTTTAAAGAGCTAGGACTAGAAATAGAGGCAAAAGAGCTATAATGTTTGCATTTAAAATTTGGGGTAAATTTGCTTGTTTCAAAGATCCACTTTCTATAAGCCAAAATATCACTTTACCACTACCACCAAAAACAGCCGTAGGCGGTATGTTGGCCGCGCTGCTTGGCGTGGATGATTATTTGAGTGATGATGATTTTATGGATTTTAGATATAGCGTCGTTTTGGACGGTGCCATTTCAAAGAAAACCTTTTCGCAAAACTACATAAACGACTACACAAAAAAGACAAAAACTCATCTAAATAGCCTTAAAAATTTAGATATGCAAAAGATCTCAAATGGCTTAAGAGACAAATCTGCGCCGCAAAAACCTATAAACAGAGAACTATTAATCGATCCAAAATATACTATCTTTATCGATGAATTTAAATTTGAAAACGAAGCGATAGATAGTTTAAAAAATAGAATTTCTAAATTCCCTTTTTATCTTGGCAATAGCGAATTTGCTGGAAATTTTGAATTTGTAGAAATAATGAATTTTGCAAACAAAAATTTTGATGAGATAGGTATTGACTCGTTTGTGCCACAAGACAAGACACAAAATATATGCTTTGACAAAAATGTTTTATACTCGCCCATCTGCTTTGCGGGAAGCCTAGACAGCGGCAGATCTCCAAAAACGCATATAAATTTGATATTTTCAAGCGATCAGATAAGAGCAAAAAACATAGAGGTTTATGAGGTGATTTGCGCCCAAAAAACTTTTCGCTGCATATTTGTATGATGCAAATTTCCGACACTTTTAGCTCCCATCCGCAAAAATCATACAACTCGCACGTCAAAAATATAGCTGTTAGTTTCGATGACGATGAGCATATAGAGGCCGCGTCTTTTCATGATCTAGCCAAAATTTCACAAAAATTTCAAGACTATATAAATTTAGATCCTAAAAATTTTAGCTCGGCAGATGAATTTGAAAAGGCACGGCAAAAACTAAAAACTACGCATACCCTAGAAAGTGCTTTTATATATTTTTTTACTAGAGCCAACAAAGATATAAATTTCATAGCAAATTTCTTTACCATCTTAAAGCACCACTCTGATTTGCCCGACATAGACTATTTTCTCTCAAATGCAGGATTAACAAAAGCAAAAGTAGCAGACAAGCTCAAAAAGATAGATGAGGTAGCCAAAAGAGCAAATTTGGATATAGATATAGATCTCTACGATTTTGTAGATTATTTTTTAGACTTAGAAAATGAACTATCAAAATATTATGGTTTGGAGAGCTTTTTTATTTTAAAAAAAAGATACTCAAGGCTCATTTTGGCTGATAAATTTGAAGCTATTTTTTCAGAAAGCTATCAAAATTTAGCCGTTTTAAATGCCAAAAAGATAGATCTTTACATAGACCAAATAAAGAGCTTAATAGCCACCAAAAAGCAAGATGATTATAAAGACAAAGCAAGAGAGATTATATTTAAAAATTTTAACGCCAACAAAGACAAGAAAACATTTCTCATAAAAGCGCCAACAGGTATCGGCAAAACGTTTTTGGCATTAAATTGAGCCTTAGAAATAGCTAGAAACGGCAATAAAAGGCGTATCATAACGGCTATACCTTTTACCTCTATCATAGATCAAACACACGCCGAATATCAAAAGATCATAGCGGACCAAGATGTTTTAAAGTATCACCACCTAACAAGCTATAAAAGCAAAAACGACGATGAGCAAGAGCAGTTTATGCAAAAGGTATTTTTAATCGACATCTGGCATGAAAATTTTATAGTCACGACTTTTAACCAGCTATTTTTTACTTTTTTTTCAAACCACAATAGAGACAATCTCAAGCTTGAAACTCTGCGAGATAGCGTCATCATCATAGACGAGATACAAAATATTCCGCGAGTGCTGCTAAAATCCATCTGTAAAGTTATGTTAGATATCAAAGTTATAAAAAGGCATAGGAAAGTGCGATTAATTCGTAGTTAGAGTGAGTTTTGGTCAAAATCAAAGTGGCAAAAATTTCTTTACATCACTTTACAAAAGCTTTACATCTTTTTACAAACTATTTTAAAAGCCGTTTAAAAGGGCTTTAAATCACACATCTTAATACTTTACCTACTATATAGACCTCAACGTTACTATCTTCATCTATCTCGTAGCTTTGATAGTCTTTGTTGATGCTTATGATATGAAGCACGCCGTCAGGGCTTTTTTGGAGCAATTTAACCATGAAATTTCCGCAAAAATTTATAATGTATAGTCCATCGCCTTCAAATCTGGCTGTAACGTCAGCAATGACCCAGCTATCAGGGTATAGCATAGGAACCATAGAGTAGCCTTCTACTTGCATGCAGCGTAGGTTGTTTGTGTTTTTTAGGCGAGTTTTAAAGAGCATCTGAGAAAATGGGACGAGCTTGGTTGTGTCATAGACTTCAATGCCGTTTATATCGACACTTTCGCCTGCTCCGACTTTAGAGCTTAGCTCACATATAAGGATCTGATCTTCTTTTAACTGCTGTATTTGTGAGTTTTTAAGGTTTGTAGGACTTATGGACAAATTAGAAGACAAATTTTGAGTTTGGGAGACATATTGGGAGACAGAATTATTGTTTTTGGGAGACATATTGGGAGACATATTGGGAGACATATTGGGAGACATATTACCTGTGTAAAAATTTGTTGGCGTTAAGTTAAAGGCTAAAGCAATTTTGTTTAAATTTTCTATTGTAATATTTTTAGTCTTTCCTGCCTCATATCCTTTTATACTATGAATAGAAACACCTGAAAATTTTGCTAAATCCGCTTGCGTCCATTGCTTTTCTAGCCTGAGTTCTTTTAGCCTAGTTGATAAGTCCATATAATTCTCCTTTAAAGATACCAAATACGCTTGACAAAGTGTAATATATTACGCTATAATTCAAAATGTGTTTGGAAGCATATTACTTTAAAAAAAGTAAAAAGTTTCTAAAAAGGTTCTTTTAAAATTTTATTGTTAAGGAGTGTATATGCTAGGGCATGAGATCAAAAAAGCATACTTTGATACCAAAACTAGAGAGATTAGGATACCACTTGGGTGCGAAGTATTCCCAACTTGTCCTATCCTTGGTGGGGATTTAAATATAAAAATTTTTATCCCCGCAGAAGATTTGAGAGGATTTATCTCAAATAATCAAGTATCAAATCCAGTGATCCGTTATTGCGAATTTGATTGGTCAAGTCGTTCTTTTTAGCTGCAATCTCTGCTTTTTGTTTGTCTGTAAGCACGGATTTTATAGCTTCTATCTCTACGCTAAATTCAAGTATTTTGGCGTAGAGAATACGATAAAGAGCTTCTTTGTCTTCATTTGTCATAGTAAACACCTCCTTTCAAGTAAGATTTTTGATTGTAACTTTTTTGAATAAATTTGAGGAGTGAAAAATGAGAGCATATAGGGTCAAGCAAGTGACAAGAGAGGTAAAACAGAAGCTAAAGCACGACCTCAAGGACTATTGTGAGATGAGAGGACTTAGTCTTAGTAGCCTTTATAAAGGTTTTGTGAGCCAAAAGGCTAAAAAAATACTAGAGAAAGATGGAATAAAGGTAGCCTAAATGTGGGTAAATTCAAGGGTTGCAGCTGAATTTTTTGGCATAAATAATAAAAGCGTAGAAAAGGCAGCATGCCGTGCCAAAAAAGCAGGCAAAAAATTTTGCTCTATAAAGAGTAATATATTACTCTTTGATTATATAGGTGGTAATCGTGGTGGAGCAAGTGGCAAAACCCTTCGAATAGATATAGACGAGAGAATTTATCCAGAGATCGTGGAGAGGATCAGTAAAACAAGAGAAGGAGAGAGCTATGACGTGCCTTACGATGCAGCAAATGGAGCGAAGTCAGGCAAAGGGTCTGGTGCGTATGATGAGGGAGCAGACGAGCTGGGCGGAAGAGATGGAGCTAATGCAAAGGGCGATAGAAGAGCAAGCAATGGAGCAAAAGAGGCAGGAGAGAGCGAGGATGCAAGAGATAAAAGCAAAGAGAGCGCTGGAAGAATTTGTGATGAATATGCAAGAGATGGGCTTTGTGATAAGAGTAACAAAACACGGAATATATGGATACAAGAGGAGGTAAAAAGAGATGAGCAATGTGGTAATGATAGCAATGATGGCTTACTTGTTGAGCCTTGTGGTAATGGTGTATTGGAGAAGATAGATGATGGCAATGGCTGCGCTGCTACTAGAACCATGTATGGTAGCAGCACTAATAATAGCGGCAACTCTTTAGCAAATTTGCCGCTAATAGCAACTTGTGGCGATAAAAAAAGAGCTAATGCGCTATGTAAGTATGCAATAGTTTTGGAGTGGGATAAGGTAAAAGGGAAGATAGATGAGAGTAGTTTTATAGAGTATTTAAACACAAGCAATAAATACCCTATAAAAGTAAGCTCAAATAAGCTCTATGACTGGCAAAGAAAATTTAAAAGGGGTGGTCTAGATGCACTTGTGGATAGTAGGAGTAATAATAAGAGCTTAAAGCTAGAAGAGCTTGGGCTTAGTGACAAGTGCGACGAGCTAATAAAATCAAGTGTAGGCAAAGGTAGGATAAATATAACAAACATCCATAAGATGCTTAACTACTATTATATAACTTCGCAGATGAGCCAAGCTCATGCTTACGACCAACCCCATCGGTTGGATCCCGCACTAAAGACTAAGATCGCTAAGAGCGATCAAAAAGCTTTGGTAGCTTCGCAGATCGGTGAGCTAAGCTTTGATGAATTTTTAGCCAAAAAAGATGAGTGTGTGAGCTATGAGGTGGTAAATAGGTATGTAAATAACTACCTAAAGAAAAACAAATTTCTTAAAAATCTAATACTTTACGGCGAAGATGGTGTTATAGGCAGACAAATGCCAGCACTTGGAGTGAGCAACTGGGCAGCAAGAACGATAAATGAAGTCGTTGAGATAGATGCTAGCCCACTTGACATGATATGTAATGCTAGTGATATATGCGAAAGAATAGGATATGAGGCTGTAAATAATATCTTTTCAAGCAAAGAGGAGTTTGAGAGCTACGTAAGGCAGTGGCAAAAACGCTATACGATCATAGCACTAATCGACACCTACTCAAGGGTGGCAAGCTTTCATATAAGCGATAGCGAAAATAGCCTAGCAATAGCAAGAGCTGTGGCTAAATACATAATAAGGTATGGCAAACCAAAAATGATAAAAGGCGACAATGGCAAGGCCTTTAAGAGTGAATATATGAGCTCGGTTCTTGGTTCGCTTGAGATACGCTATGAGGCTGTTAGAGCATATAGTGGCTGGCTAAAACCTTATGTAGAGAGAAATTTTAGAGCGCTTCAACATAGCTTTAGTGAAAATTTAGCTGGATATATCGGACATAACATAACTGAAAGACAAGCGATAGAGTTTTTCTACTCTAAAAAAGAGAGACGCCTTAAAAAGGGCGTAAAAACTAATATAGCAAAACTAAAAGAGCTAAGCGAAGTACAAAACCTTATGGATATTTACGCTGAAAAATTCTTAAACGCACGCTACCTAGAGCGCCTTGGTAAAACATGCAACGAAGCATATAACGAAAAGATCGCTGACGCTGTGGCTATGGATGCAATAAGTCTTAGTGCAAGACTTAGTAAAAAAGAGCTAAAGCATGTGAATAAAAAGGGTGTAAGCGTGGGTGGCGTGAATTTTTATAACGCTCAGATGTTTGGATATGAGCGAGTTACCATCCGAGAAAACATAGACAATATAAATGAGTGCTTTGTTTGGGATGAAGATGATAAGAATTTTATAGGCGTGGCAAATGTTCTTGATATGGATGAGGGCGTAAGTGTTGAGGAAGCAAAAGCAGCTAGAAAGCTCTTTAGCAAACGCTTGCGTGATATAAAAGCTGATGCTAGCGAGGCAAGAGATAAGAGCCAAGAAGAGTTTAAACAAATGGTTATTGGCCTTGAAGCCAAAAGAGCGCTAAAGCCTGAGCTAAAAGGCGCAAATAATGAGAGCAAAGAGATCGAAGCAGCCAAAAAAAGCAGCCGATCACTGACTAAAAATAGAGCTCTTGATGATGAGCTTTTGGCTGTGGCTGGCAGTGATGTAAAAAAAGAGAAAAAGATAAAAAGTTGGCAAGAAATAGTCAATGAAACTAACTAAAAGGAGTAGTAATGAGTGAAAGTATAAAAAAGCTAGATGAATTTTTATCTAGCAACAACATAACCGCATCAGCACTTGCACGTGCAATAGGAGTGAGCGCATCGCTAATAAGCCAACTTCGTGCTGGAAGATACAATGGTGATAGCGATGCAGTAAATGCAAAAATCAATGCTTACATCGATAATTTTAACAAAAAAGCTAAGAATTTTCACGCAAACGCAAAAGAAAATGAGTTTTACGTAACTAGCGATGTAAAGATGGCAAATTTCATCATAAGTGAGGCGATAGCTGAAAAAGAGATAGGGCTAATATATGGCTTTGCTGGAAGTGGCAAGACAACAGCTCTAAAAGAGTTTGCTAGGACTAATCCAAATGTGGTTTTGATAGAGGCGACTTGTCACACGAGCGCTAAGGTTTTGCTTGAAGATCTATGCGAGGCTTTAAAGATAGATGCTACTGGTGGGCTAAGCACAAAGCTAAAGGCGGTGGCTAGGTTTTTAAAGAGTAGCGATAAGGTGATAATGGTAGATGAGGCGGAGCATCTACCGCTAAAGGCGCTTGAAGATCTAAGAAGAATTTATGACTTCTCACGCACTCCGCTGATACTTTGCGGCACAGAGATACTACTAAAAAATCTAATGGGTAAAAACAAGGAGCTAAGGCAGCTTTTTAGCAGAATTTGTGGCAAATGGTGCATGCAAGGACTTAGCAAAGATGAGAGTGAAAAGATCTATATAAAAGAGATATTTCCCTACTGCAAAGGTAACTTTAGAAGCAGTGCAAAGCTATATAAAAAGGCTTTGAGGCTAGCTGAGCTAAATGGATGCCTTGTTGATGAGAGTGTCGTTGCTAGGGCACTTGATATGGTTATCTTGGGATAGAAAATGACACTAAAAGAGATAGCTTTGGTGCTAAATCTAAGTGTAGAGCAAGTGCGCAGAATAGAAAAAGGCGCACTTTTAAAGCTATCTCACCCAAGAAATTTTAAAAAATGGCAAGAGATAAGAGAGCTTATGGCTTTGCTTGAAGAGCATAAGGCAAAAAGCGATAGCGATGAGATATATCAAGGCATAAAAGCATAAGGAGAGAGCCATGATAAAGGGAATGTTTGCATCTTACTCAAAGAAATTTTACGAAGTAAGAGGCTTATATATCTATGTAAAAGATAGTGATTTTGTAGTTGATACTTTAAGTATTTGATTTTACAAAGCCCTTAATAGAGGGCTTTTTTAAGTCAAAATTTGACTAAAAATGTTATCGCAAAGTATGGCAAAGCAGAGCGAGGCGTGATAAGTTTGCAAATGAGACGGACGCTTTGTCCGGCGCAGTGCGGCAAGCGAAATCACAACGAAGCTATGCAAAGCCAGACAAGCAGGCAAAAAGAAAGGAGAAGAGCTTGAAAGAGACAATGAGACTTGTATATGTTGCTAGCCCTTATGCTGCCTTTAAAAGCGGTAAGGTAAATGCTGATTTTATGGCTTGCATGGTCGCTAGAGATGAGTGCAGAAAGGTAAAAGAAGCTGGATATATACCGCTTAGCCCCGTGCTTGCATTTAGTGGTGTGTTTAGTGAGGAGCAAAGAGATGAGGTGCTAAAGGCTGGACTTGAAATGCTTAGCCACTGCTCTTATGTATATTTTTCAAAGCATCCAGCTAGTGAGTTTTCAAAAGGTATGGATACAGAAAGAGAATATGCAAGAGAGCTTGGTATAAGTGAGTTAGAAATTTAAAGGAGAAAAGATGGCGAGTTTAGACAAAAAACTAGCACAAAAGCCTAAAAAGGCTAAAAAATCTAAGAAAGGAGAGAAAAAATGAGAGTAAAAATAGGCAAAAGCGAGAACGAGATAAGCGACAAAAAACTAACTCGCGCAGTAGAGGATTTTTGCGAGATAAAGATGCAAATAGATGCTCTTAACGAGAAGCTAAAGGAGCATAAAGATGTTATTGTTTGTTTTGCTAGGGATGCACTACGCGAGAATGAAGCTACCACCATAAGCTTTGTAGGCGAAGAAAACGGCGTAAAAGTTAGTTTTGGCTGGGATGTAAAAGTGAGTGATGAAGAGATGCTTAGAAATTTGCTTGCAGACAAATTTGATCTACTTGTAAAAACTGAGTGCGTCTATAAGCCTGAAAAGAAATTAAAGGAGCTTGCACTAAATGATGATGGCTTAAAAGAGTGTTTAGAGATAAAGGAGAAAGCACCAGCCGTTAGTGTGCTCTAAGCTTTAACAAAGCCCTAAAATTTAGGGCTTGATTAAGGTTTAAAAACAAAAAGGAACTATTTTGACTTTTGAAGAAGCGGTAGCTAATTTTCACACAGCTAACAAAGAGGCACAGACAAAAGAATTTAGATGCTTGCGTCCTAGAGATGAAGTGATAGCCGAGTTTAACCAAAAGCTCGATGCATATTGGCTTAGTATGCTTGAGCCAGAAATAAAAGAGAAATTTGCAGGCAAAGAGCTACTAGCTTTGCAAATTTTAAAAGGCTTTGAGCTAAATGAGAGAGCCTAAAATACAAAGGGGTATTAAATGGAACTTTTAAAAGATATGAGTGAATATGCTTTAAAAGATAGCTGCCTAAAATACTCACTAAAAGGGGCAAGCATAGAGTATCAAACATTGATCTTTTACTTTGTTTCACCAAATGATCAAGCGTATTTTAACAACAATTTAGAGCCTATAAAGGCAAATTTGCGTGAGTTTTGGAAGATACACGCCAAAGAGATAAAGCAAAGTGGAATTTACTTCACCGATGTAATCGCAAAGCTGGCACAAAAGGAGCCTAAAAAGCAGATAGATAAAGATCTAGCCAACCTCTTTGACCAATTAAGAGAAGCAATAAGGGCAAGAGATGAGCTTTAAGCAAAGAGAACACCTAAGAAATTTAGCTATTAAAAGACACGAAAATGCACTTTTTAGGCTGAAAAATGCACTTGGTTACGATGAGGATTTTTATAAATTTAAAAATGGCAGACTAAATGTAGCTAAGCTTGCAAGATGTGCTGGAGTGAGCGAAAAATTTGCAAGACGTGAGCTTGATATAAGGGGGCTAATATGAACCAAAGTGAGTATAGAAAGAAACTTTTAACACTCATCCATATAAACCCACTTTACAAGCAGATCGTAGAAAATGGAGCTTGGCAAGAGTGGCTAATGCTTCGCTTTGGTGTAGAGAGCAGCAAGGAGCTTAGCATAAGCGAGCTAAATTTGGCCCTTGATATATTGCAAGAGAGAGTAGATGATAGGTTAGGCTTTGAGCCAGACATTAAAGGTAGGCGCATTTTAAAAAAAGATGCTATCACACAAAAACAGCTTAAAAAGATAGAGGTTTTGCTAGATGTTCTTGGTTGGGATGACAATAGTGCTAGGAGATTTTACTACCGCCAGATCGGAGCACTTGTGACAAACATAGCCTTACTAAACTCAAGCCAAGCTACAAAGATCATTACTGGGCTAAGTGCCGTTATAAAATGTGAAAAAAATCCCAAAAAAAGCTAATATTTTTTAAAAATATATAAAAAGGATTTTTATGTTTTGTCCTTACTGCGGTTTTGAAAAGACAAAGGTTTTAAATACCATGAAAGGCTTGCAAAACAAGCGTTATAGGGTTTGTGATAAGTGTAAAAGAAGCTTTGTGAGTATCGAAGCACTTTTTTGTGATCCGTACTGGCAAGAGTATGCTAAGGCTACTAAAGAGCTTGGCGATCTTAAGGGTATAAAAAATGAATAACGAGCTACTTCTAAGCACACTTTTAAAGGCTAAATTTGACAAAAACAAGAGCGTTAGCGAGCTAGTAGATGAGTTTATAAAGCAAAATGCGAAGCTAGCTAAAAAGGAGCTAGAGGCACAGCTTGCAAATTTACTTATATTTATAAATGAGAATTATAACATTGATAAAAAGGTGTTAAAAGAGCTTGTAAATTCTAAAATTTCATCAATGGGGCTAAGTATAAATCCAAATAATCTTGAAGAAATTTACGCCGTGCTTGCAGGTAAAAATATAGCTGTAAATGTAGTCTTTGATGAGATAGACATAAGGGCTATAAACGCTATGAGAAATAACTTCTATTGGGTTGGCAAAGAGTTTAACAAAGGTTTTAGCGATAGGCTAAAAGATATCATTGAGAGTGCTTTTCGTGGCGAGGTAGCAAGAAGCGAACTAGCACAGAGACTAAAAGACGAATTTGCAAGTGAGCTAAAGCAAAGCGTGAGATACTTTGAGGGAGTGAGTGATCATATCATCAGCCAAAATCAAAACATATCAACAGTAAATCAGGCTAGGAAATACGGTGTAAAATACTATAAAGTAGTAGCTGTGATGGATAGTAGAACGAGCGCTATATGTAGATCGATGAATGGTAGGCTCATACCAGCAGAGCACATAGAAAGACAGTGCGATAATATCATGAATGCAAAGGATATGGCCAGCAAAAAGGCAGCAGCTACATGGGCAAAAGCACCATATAATGGCAGAAGCGATAAGATGGATAGTAACTTTGGCATGCCACCATATCATTTTAGGTGTAGGACTGAGATCGTGCCAGCATGGGTTGATGAATATGAAAATGATGGCGTAACAATGAGAGCCAGCGAAGCACCGGGCAAAGACGAGATCATAAGGCATATAGATAAAATGGGCGTGGAGAGGGTGCTGACTTTTACAAACGCAAATGATAAAAAGCATAGTGCAAATTTGTTGCAACGTACATCGGCAGCAAAGATAGTTTCAGCGCTTAACTCTATCACACATATAGCTCCACATGCGAATGTTGAGCAAAAATCAATAGCAAAAACACAAAATGGCTATATTATAATTTTTGATGGCGATAAAATAGACACTATATTTCCTACAAAAGACAATCAAGCATTAAAAAAATACTTTGAAAATTATGCCAAAAAGGATAAAATCGAAGTCATAAAGAGATGGTGGCAGATATGAAATATTTTGTTTTTGATAGTGGCATAGAACTTATTATAACAAGCGATAAAAGCCTAAAGGATAAAAGTGCTGATGTATGTTCATGTGTAGGCGACCTTACCAGCTTTATAGAGTATGTAAAGACTGCAATAGATGATGGAAGCGAGCATGATTTTTTCTTTGATAATGGTGAAAAATTTAGCGGAGATTTGTGCTCGTGCTTAGAGTATGTAGCCAAAAAGAGAACTTAGTAGGTTTTAATGAATTTTAATAGTGCTTTAAAAAGGTTTTTATTTCGCATAGGATCAGGGGTAAGATATAGAGCGAAGCAAGTAGCACCATATAAAACTGGCAACCTTAAAAAAGACATACAAGTTTTTGATGAGAGAATAGATAGTTTTAGCATAAGTGTGGGAAATACAAAACTTGCACCTTATGCTAAATTTGTATATTTTGGCACAAAGCCACATGTTATAAAACCAAAAAAGATGAAGGCTCTTGCAAACAAAAAGAGCGGCCAAATTTTTGGCAAAAGCGTAAACCACCCTGGCACAAAGGCAAACCCATATCTTGAGAAAGCTTTTAGCGAGTATGTAGCTAGTGCTAGTTTTGTAAAGGCAAAAGAGCAATTAGCTAGCGATATGAGCGAGGAAGTGGTAAGAGATATAAGGGTAATGTTTTTAGCACATAATTATATAAAATGATGTATAATCCTATATACTAGGAGTATCGTGTGAGTAGAAAAGAAATTATAGATAGTATAACTAAAAGTATAGCTATACTTAAATATGAGATAGAGCACAAGCAAAGTCTTAGTGACTATTCTTTAAATATATATTCAGAGAATCTCTACAGAGATATGCTAAACGTTATATATGGATATGATCTTGAAAATGCCAATGCCGACAATAAAAATGCAGAGTATATTGACCTAGTAGATGATAAAAATAAAATTTTTATCCAAGTCACTTCGACAAAAACAAAAGCAAAAATAGATAATACTCTTAAAATTTTAGAAACAAAACCGAATTTTAAAATCAAAATCTTATATTTGTTAGACAAGCCTAGTCCGCGTGATAGTAGTTTTGACGAATGGAGAAACAAATATAGCATAGATGTTGAAAAATGTCTAATAGATACAAAAGACCTATTAAAAGATATCAATAATTTAGAGCAAACAAAACTGGGAGAAATTTATAGTTTTTTTGATATCAAAATTTTAAAAACCTATACAACAGAGATGGTTTTAAATTTAGTAATCAAGCATATTTTAAGACAATATAGAAAAATAAAAATTAATTATTTAGATGATTTTAATAATACAAAAGAAGTTGATGAAAAACTAAAAATAAATAGCCTCATTGAAAGAACAAGTATTGAAATTAAGCGCGGGTTAGATTATAGAGATAGCATAGAAGAGCTTAATGACGATACGACAATGTCTAATTTACAGGATTTTATAGTACGTAAAATATATAGAGAGATATTGTTAAAACATATCAAAGAGATAAATGCTGATATTAGTGACATAAAAACAAAAAGCATTGATGAGCTACACTACAATTTTTATAGATCTTTGGACTTTAACGAAATATTTTCCGAGTTATATGATGAGATTACAAGTTACTTTGATATAAAAGATTTTAACGAAGCAAACATAACTTGGATAATTATTAGTTATTTCTTTGAAATTTGTGATATAGGTGCAAAAAATGATAATGCCGACTAAAATAATCAAACCAGCTGATTCGATAATTAGCATATCGGCATATATACTTAAAATTTTAAGAAATGGCAGTATTAATACAGACAGTTTACTTAGAGAGCTAAATACGGTTTATTTTAAAGAAATTACTATTGAGAAAATGCTTTTATGTTTAGATTTTTTATTTATAATCGGCAAAATAAGGAGTGATAATGACATTATTGAGCTTAATTTGCGATAACCCAAAATTTAAAGCTTTAAAATTTAATAAAGGTCTAAATATAGTAGTAGGAAAACAACTAAACCATGACCAAAAAGACACAGTAAATGGCATAGGCAAAAGCTTGTCATTGGAAATGCTTCACTATATGCTAAATGCAAAAATTCCGCAAAAAATGAAAGATTTTTTAAAAGACTACGGAAAATTTAGTTTAAGTTTTATACATGATAACAAAAGTTATACGGTAGAAAAAAAATTCAAAGAGACTAAGTGGGTTATAAATGACAATGAATACAATCAAGCAACTTATGCAACTGAACTAAATAATATTTTTAGCAACACAATAAATTCTGATAAAATTTCTTTTAGACAGGTATTTAATTGCTTTGCTAGAAGAAGCGGATATTATGATACGTTAAGACAGCAAGGCATGGATATAAATGATTACAATCAAAGACTTGTTAATCTTTTTTTGTTGGGTATAGATACAAAGCTACAAGAGGAAAACCATAAACTAAAAGAGGCATTAGATAGTCTAAAAACAGCCAAAAAAGAGCTAGAAAAATATGAAAAACAAGTACCAAAGAAGAATATTAAAGATATAGAGGATGAGATACGAAGCACACAAGAAAATTTAAACCTTTTTATTGTGGCTAAAAACTATAATGAATTAAAAGAGCGTGCAAATTCTTTGACTGAAAATTTAAATAATATTAGAAATGAAATTTATAAACTCCAAACAAATATAGCACTAAAAGAAAAAAATTTACTCACATCCGAAAATATAAGTATAGACCTAGAAGAGATAAAAAATATCTATGACGAGGCTAAAGTATTTTTTGAGGATAAAGTATTAAAAAGACTTAATGAGGCTCAGAACTTTCACAATCAATTAGCTAAAAGTAGAAAAGATAGAATCTCGGCAGAAATAGATGAGATACGCCAAAAACTCAAAGAACTAGAAGATGAAAGAGATTTGATAGGAAGCCAAAGAGATGGGCTTTTAAAAGACCTGAAAAATAGTGGTGCATTAGAGGAACGAGATACATTAAAAGATAGGATATTGACGCTAGAAAAAGAAAAAAAAGACTTAGAAATTTATAGCGTAACTTTGGAGAATTTTCAAAAAGATAAGACCGATATCGACTATAAAATAGCAGAGATCAAAAAGGACACAATTAAATATATAGAGGACAATAAGCTCAAACTTGATGCTATAGAAAACAAATTTAGAGATATCGTTAAAAAATTTTATAACAACAACGGAGGTTCTCTTAAAATCACAATGGCTCAAAATGCAAAAAATTTGTTTAATATAGATGTGGAAATCCCCAAAGACGGTTCTTTTTCTATCGGAAATGTGAAGACCTTTTGCTATGACATGTTGCTTTATACATTAAATACTAATATCTTAGGTTTTTTAGCACATGATGGCGAGCTATTTTCAGAAATGGACAAAAGGCAAAAAGCCACCATATTCAAGATCATATTAGACGAGGTTAGAGATAACAATTTGCAGTATTTTGTAAATATAGGAGATACTTCATTTAATGAGATATTAAATGACGATACAGGTATATTAAATAATGAAGATAAAAAATTCATAGAATCAAAAGTAATACTCCAAATTAGCGAAGATCAAAATACTTGGCTATTTGGTCAAAAATTCGATTAGAGAATTTATCTTAATATCACCGCTCCGCCGCCTTTTCTTTTTACAACAGCCTCTATTTTACGACAAGCTAAAGCTAATGCCCAAAACCTATCTGCGTGACCATACTCGTTTCTTTTAGCATCATACTTAAAGCTTTTTGTTCCTGCTGTACGTTTTATGGCGTGAAGATCACTGATTAAAAGTGGATCGTTTGGTATGCTTATCTTTTTGTCCTCAAAGAGTTTCTTTAAATTTAGAGCCATTTGCTCCTTTGTGCCGGCTGTAAAATACACTCCATTTACCCTACTTTTAAATTTAGCATGCATAGTTTCTGTTAAATTTAGACCGATGCCGGTTTTATCCATATCAAGGGTTGCTAGTGGATATGAGCGCAGGTGAGAGCTTAAGACGTCTTCTTGCTCTTTAAAGCTAGCTTTTGCAAGCACGTTAAGCATAGCAAGAGTATATGTATCATCGCTATTGATCACACTTGCAAGTGTTGAACGGTCGCTAACTCTTCCTATATCATACCCACAAAGAAGCGGAGTGTTTGAGCTTGGACTAAAATAGCTTAGCTTTTCATCTATGCAGCTTTTGATAAGCGTAATAGACAGTAGGCTGCTCTCATCATCTATAAAGACGCATTCATAAGCACTAGCCCATGTATCAGCATCAAAGAGTGCCTTCATGGTCTCAAGGTCAAACTCTAGCCCATCTTCCATAGCTCTATAAATATCAACATGAAAGCGTTTAAACATCTTATATTTTTGCTCGTCAAAGTATAGCTCATGAAAAAGGCTCTTTTCTTCAAATGGTGTTGAAAGTATTGTTAAGCGACCTTTAACAGCACCGATACTTGGCACAAAAGCGTGCCAAATTTTCTTAGGATTTGGGTACCATGCAAACTCATCCATCCAAATATCGCCAGTAAAACCTTGAACTGTACGAAAGTTATGAGCGAGAGCTTTTATAATAGCGCCATTTTCTAGCTTTATCTCAGTCTCACTATCTTTTGCCAAAGCCACTCCAAACCTATCAGACCATAGTTTTAAATATCTCATTAGGATTAACGCTTGTTCTTCTGAAGCGGATAAAAATAGCTGGTTCCTACCGCCAACTGCTCCTATAAGTGCGTCAGCAGCTGCCACGTAGCTAAAGCCTATCTGGCGCGATTTTAGTACGATACGAAACTGAGCATCGCTCTGCAAAAATTCTTTTTGATAAGCAAAAAGTTCGCCATTTTTTAGTATCTCATCTCTTAAAATTTTGGCACTTTTGTCTAAGCTTACTGGTGGCAAAACATAGGCTTTTTGCTCTTTGGCTGCTTTGTTTTTGCTCTCAATCTTATTTAGCGCCACTATAAGATCAGCAAGCTGGGCTGTCTCATCAGGGACTAATTTTTTCTTTTTGCTTAAACACTCAACCTGCTTTTTTAGTGCCTTTACGCCATCATCAAGACTAAATTCATCATTTGCTTGCTCTAACCACTTTTGTAATGTTGGGCGAGATACGTTCATTTGCTTTGAAACGAGCACTGAGCTCACGCCACTTTTTAATAAATTTATACACTCTTTTTTGAACTCTTCTTTATAAGCCATTTAAAGCCTTTTTATATTATTAGAATACATTTGTATTGCCTTTTATTATTTAAACGTTTTTAAAGGGGGTTTAAACGTTTTTAAACACTATTTTTATCCTACTCAATATTCTTTTGCCAGCCAAGTATACTTCTGGCCTCAGAAATTGAGATGATCCCTCTTTCAACAAGCTGGGTAACTATCTCGCCATCATCTTTAAAATTCGTTACATCAACAGCACTTAATACCACTTTTATACCGATGCTTCTAAAAAAGCCTTCTATTAGCTCTATTTTTGGTTTTATCTCAAGCTCGTTAAACTGGTGAAGTTGGCCTATAAGCTCTCCACTTCCGCCAAGCTGGGCACTTTGAATAATACCAAGCAGACGTGGCGGAATACCATGAGCTACTGCTATCTCATCACGGCTTACTTCCTTTAGTGCTTTAAAGCTCAGGTCTTGTACTTCTGATAGCTTTTCAAAACGAATTTTTGCATCCTTTTCACCAATCGAGTTTGTATAGCAAAGGAGTGTTTTGTGTGCGTTGGCACTTCCTTTATAGTTTTCACTAAAAAATTTTTTGTAAGCTGCTATTTGTTCTTCGCTAGGCTCTGAGTTTTCATGAATGATAGCAAGATCAGGTCTTGCTCCATTTTGGAAAAATGAGTAGTTATACATGTCTGCTTGCCTATTTGTCAAAATCTGACACATAGCTGCAAGGTAGTCTGGCTCGCCGTAGTATCTTGAGCTTGGAGAATAAAATTTAAGATAGTATCCATCAAGTTTTATCTTTTTGCCAAATTTGTCTACCTGAAACATTTGCTTGTCTTTATTGGTTCGCCACTCATGAGCTGGTATATTGTAGAGTTTATAGTTTGTCTTAGCTCCAGCTTTTTCAATAGGAGCATTGCCAAAAAGCTCTAGGTTATAGCAAAACTCAAATAAAAACTCTTTTTCACTTACATTTTGAGGTAAAAACTTTGCTAGATCGCTCTCGTCTATTTCTATCTGAGAGAGCATATTGGCTTTTATTTTTATGGCACGGCGGTGATATACGTTTGCATAGTGAAGCTCTAAAAGATCACTAAAACTTATAAAAGGCTCTATATAATCACCGTTTTGCACATCAGACGAGAGCTGTAAGCTCGGAGCATCTGACTTAAAAATAAATTTGTTCTCCACACTCACTCCTTCTTATTACCTAAATTTGAGCAAAGACTAAGACCATAAATCTTTAATCTACGCTAGGGGTAAATTTATCTGAAAAATTTTTTAAAACATTAGCAAATGACCATTATTTAGCATTTCTAAAAATAGCCTTTCTTATAAAATGCCCACTAGCAAAGAGCCTTTTGGCTTAAAAATGAAAGAGGTAAAAAGATGGCAAATAAACTAACTAACCTAAGTATCACGCACATATCTCTTGTAAAAGCTGGTGCAAACAAAAAGAGCATCATTTATAAAAGTGACGCAAGTGAGCCAAGCTTTGAAAAAGATGTGAGCATCGCCAAATTTGACGAAGAAAAAGGCGTTGTATATGGGATTGTGTATTCACCAGATGAAGTAGATACTCAGGGGGATTTTACGGACGCGGCCGAGATTGAAAAGGCTGCCTATGCTTTTATGAAGGATCTAAAAGGCCAAAACATAGACAAGGAGCATGACTTTAAGCCAGACGGCAAAGCATACGTGGCTGAGAGCTGGATAGTAAGAGAAAACGATGCTCTCTTTAAGAGCGAGAAGGTAGGAAGCTGGGCAGTTGGTATCAAGATAGAAAGCGACGAGCTAAAAGAACTTATAAAAAGTGGTGAGATCGCAGGGCTTTCAATGGCAGGATTTGCGAAGCGTGAAGAGGTACAAAAAAACGATACTTCAATAGCTGCTGCCATAGCAAATGGTTTTAACGAGCTACTAAAGAAATTTGAAAAAACTAAAAAAGGAGAGGACAAAGTGGAAAAAGAGACAAAAGAAATTTCACAAGCAGAAGAGATAAAAAAGACGCTTGTTGAAGGTATGGATGAGCTTAACAAGAAGCTCCTTGGCTTTGAGAAGCGTATAAGCGAGCTTGAGGATATCGCAAAAGATAGCAAACAAAGCAAAAATATAGAGAAAACAGATGACAAAATAGTAGGAGGAATACTTTAATGTTAGAGGGACTTGGTTTAAAAGATATTGCAAAAGGCAGCATGAATGCTACTAGTGCAACACTGAGTGGTAGCTTAACTCCAGAGCAAGCAACTAGTCTTATAAATGTGATTAAAGACAATAGTGAATTTTTGCAAAAAATTCATGTTGAAAAGATGAGCCGCTTAACTAAAGAGATTGATGGCTGGGATGCTATGAGGGGCGTTTTGGTACGTGTAGCAAGTGGCGAAAAACCAAGCGATACACAAAGAACGCAGCTTAAAAAAGCAGGTGTAAAGCTAGAAGCAAAAAGCGTACAACTTTTTGCAAGGGTACTTCAAGATACACTAGCAGACAACCAAAATAATCCAAATTTTGAGAGTGAAACATTTAACTCTTTTGGAAAAATTTTTGGTAATGATCTTGCACTCCTTGGCTTTAGTGGTACAAGTGATACTTATGCAAATAGCTTTGAGACGCTACATAAAGGCTGGATCCAAACAGCAAAAGATAGTAACGACGTCACAAAAGTTACTTATGTTGCAAATGATAGTGTAAGCAAACGCTTAACAGCACTTGCCCAATCAATCAACCCAGACGCCTTAGTCGATAGCGTAATCTTAATAAGTACAGCTGACATGCAGGAGTACAACAAAGAAATTTCAGCATTAAATGCACCAACCTACCTAATAAATGGCAATGCTGATCGTGTGCTTGGTGTAAAGCTTGAAGTTAGTCCTTTAATGCCAAAAGGCGTTTACATGGCTACTCCGCTTAAAAATTTAGTTCTTGGCGTATGCCTTGATATAAATCGCAACCGTTGGTATGACCCAGAAGAGAGAGCACTAAAATACATCTTTGATGCAAGTGTGGACTATGAGATCATAATCAAAAAATGGGTCAGCATAGCAACTCTTTAAAAGGAAAATTAATGGAATTTATAGTTTTAAAAGATAGTGCGATAGATGGCAGCTTTGTAAGGACTGGCGAGATCGTAACTTTAGAGCAAGAAAAAGCAGAGGCTTATGAAAAAGCTCTAATGATAGAGCCACTAAACAAGCCTGAGCCATCTGCAGAACCTGAGCTATCGTCTACGAAGTCAGACACGTCTTTAGTACAGGATCCAACTGACGGAGCTGATTCCAAAGATGAGCTTGGTTCATCTGTAAAGCCAGACAAGAAAAATAAACAGAAATGATCGCGCAAGCTGAATTTAGAGAGGCTTTTTCAAAAAGAGCTAAATCGGTACTTTTCAACCCAGAAGAGATCACAGATGAGGCTCTTGATGTAGCTACTCTTGAGACCTACGAAGAGTGCAATGGACGAGTAGTAAAGAGCTGGGCGATGATGGACTTTGCTCTCATCCGCTTAAAACTGTATCTAAAAATCGCTCTAAGCGAAGAGGATAGTTTGCTTTTAAGTAAAGCTATAAGCGAGATAAAAGCAAGCCCACTTGAAAGCAAGCCAACATTTAACAGTTTCATTAGGCTGGAGTGCGTATGAATGATCTAGTCCAAATTTACAAGTCTTTAAAACAGATAGCACCTGAAGCTATTTGCATATCAAAGGCAAGCCCTCAGGGCGGAGTTTATCTACTTTTTGATGGCATAAAAAGTGTGGCGTGGAAAAAGGATCGCGCAAGTTTTAGGATCATTTTTGCATCGCATTCGCTAGTTGATGATAATTTTAGCGCTCTATCTAGGCTTGATGAGTTAAGGCAAAGATTTATTGCAAAGTCTGCTATCTTTGGTGAAGATGCCATAAGTGAGATGAAATTTGATGGCTTTGAAGATAGCCTTTTTAAGTATAGCTTTGTAGTAGAAGTTGATATATATAGAGATGAGGGGAACGAAGATTTATGAGCTTAAAAGAAAACATAAAAGAGAACGAAGGCTTTAAAAGCTACATATATCAGGATACTCGTGGGTATCCTACTGTCGGATATGGCTTTGAGGTTTCATCTCTTAGTAAAGACGAACTATTTTTAAATGGTGGCAAGGTTGAGCCTATGAGTAAAGCGGTAGCAGATCAGATTTTAGAGATGAAGCTAATTAAGCTTACCTCTAGCGTTTGTGAGGCATTTCCTTGGCTAGAAGACAAGCCAAAAAATGTCCAAGACGTGGTAATAGAAATGTGCTATCAAATGGGAGTGCCAAAAGTTAAAAAATTTGTTACCACTCTTAATTTTATAAAGTCTGGCGAATATGAGGCAGCCTATAAAAATGGGCTAAATAGCCTTTGGGCAAAACAAACGCCAAACCGTGCAAAGAAGGTGCTAAGTGGGTTACTTGCTTAATACCAAAATTTGCATCATTTTTAGTGCCGTTTTTTTGCTATGTATTGGTAGTTTGGCGCTAAAAATACATTTTTTAAATGCAAGCATCGACAAAAAGAATCTTGAGATAAAAAGCATTGCTCTTGATCTTAACACGTCAAAGCAAAACTTAAAAGCTGCAAATAGCGTCATTGAAAGTCAAAATGAAGCTATTTCAAAGATGAGTGTAAAGGTAGAGCAAAAGCCTATCAAAGAGGTTAAGAGAGTAGAAAAAATTTACTTAAAAGATGAAAGTTGTGAGGCCAAGCTAAAGGCTTACCAAGAGTTATTTTTTGAGGGCGAGAGATGAAATTGATGCGATTAGGCTTATTGCCATTAGGTGTGCTTCTTTGTGGTTGTGCTTTTAAAGAGCCAACCATCATCTACAAAGAAAAACTAACACCAGTGCGCTGCAATGCTGTAATGCCAGACAAGCCAAATAATGATGGTAGCTTTGAAGCACACAAGGCGAAGATGATTTATTTTTTAAAGTGCGAGGATCTATTAAAACAATGCATAGGGATAGCGGATGGAAAATAGTAGCTTAAATTTTAGTGACGAGATAAGAGAGACAGCAGGACTAATAAATTTAGCTGGATCATGGGGGTTAAATGAATTTATCGTTTTTATGGCGATTTTTGGTTTTATAGGCTTCGTGGTGATCTTTTGGCTGCTTAGCAGATACACGAGCAAAAACACTGATTTGATGATCGATGTGGTGAATAAAAATAGTGAAGCGATAAATAAACAAAGTAGCGCCACTGAAAAACTAAGCGATATTTTAGCAGCAAATTTTGCCATAAATAAAGAGAAGCTCAATGAAATACATGATGATGTAAAAGAGATCAAGCATAGCGTAAAGTACACAAGAATGCCAAGAAATAAAAAATTTAGCGAGCATATAAATGATTGAAGTTGGAATTATCAGTGAAGTAAGAGCAGACCGTGCAAAAGTTGCCATTGGTTCGATGGTAACTGATTTTTTGCCGGTATTTCAAGCACATGCCAATTCTTATGCAGTGAGCTTTTCACCAATACGTGTAGGAGAGCAAGTGCTAGTGCTACCTGTGCATGATGAGTTAAACTCAGGCGTGGTGCTTCGTGGGCTTTATCAAAGTTCTCACAAGGCAGACGCTACTGATAAAAAGGTGCATGTAAGTTTTGAAGATGGCATAAAGATGAGCTATGACAGCTCTAGCTCTTGCCTTGAAATTTCATCTCCAAAGCTTATAAACATAACTTGTGATAACGCAAATGTAAAGGCTAAAAATGTGATGGTAGAAGCTAGCGATACCACTATAAAAAGTCCAAGCATCAAGCTACTTGGCAACACTTTGATACAAGGGGCGATAAATACAGCTGGAGTTGATGGTGATAGCGGTAGTTTTGAGATAAACGGAGATGTAAAAATCACTGGCTCAATCACAACAGGTGGTAATGCAAACTTTGGCGGCAGCGTAAGTGATGCGCGTGGCAGCCTAACAGATCATAAAAATAACGGACTTGCGAGGGATTAGTGATGAAATATCTAATTGATATAGAAAATTCTATCAAAGACATACTCCTAACTCCGCTTGGCAGTAGAGTGATGCTGCCTGAGTATGGCAGCAGAATTTATGAGCTAATAGATCGCAAGGTGGATGATGAATTTCGTGCTGATCTGGCGTGCTTTGTGATAGAGGCGGTTGAAAAATGGGAAAAGAGAGTCAAGATCGATGAAGTTCGTCTTATAGGTTTAAAAGATCATAAGCTTAGCTTTAAAGTAGTGCTTATGAGTGGTGATGAGATAGAGGTAAGAGCATGAATTTAAAACAACTTCCATATCCAAACGTTATTGAGGTGCTTAAATATGATGAAATTTTAAATAATGTTAAAAACCTTTTTAAAGAACATTTAACTGATGATGAAATTTCACTACTTGAAAGCGACAACTACTCGGCTTTACTTGAAACACTAGCGTATAGAGAGTTGCTCTTGCGAGCCAGGATAAATGATAGCGTTAAGGCGATGCTGCTGCCATTTTCTACTGGAAACGACCTTGATAACATAGTAGCGATTTATGGCATAGAGAGACTAAAAGGAGAGAAGCCAACTGCGCAGAGTGAATTTACGCTCTCTATGCCAAGAAGCAGCGATACATATTTGCCAAAAGGGCTAATTTTACGCAGCGAAAATGGTGAAATAGCTAGTTTAAAAAGTGAAGTTGTAATAAGAGCAAACGAGCTAAAAGCTGTTGGAGTGATCATCTTGGATGAGTTTACAAAAACCAGCAAAGCAAAGTGCGAATATATCCAAACACCACTTCCTTTCGTATTAAAAGCAAAACAGCTAAGTGAGTTTGAAGGCGGAACTGAGCGTGAAAGCGATGATAGGCTAAGAGAGCGTGCAGTTTTAAGCCTAGAGCGTTTCTCAACTGCAGGCAGTGCTAAAGCATATACTTATCAAACACTTAGCGCAAATGCAAAGGTGCTGGAGTGTAGTGTGCTAAATGGCGGTGCTGGAGTAGTTCAAATTTATCTAAAAACTACCGACATGAGTGAAGAGACTAGAGCTGATGTGGAGAGCTTTTTAAGTGCCGAAAAGGTGCGTCCGCTAACCGATAATCTAAGCGTGTTAAATGCCACAAAAATAGACATAAAGGTAGTAGCTACTCTTGAGCTAACAGATATGCTCTTTCAAGATGAAATTGCTAAAGCTATATCAGCTCTGCCAACTAGCCTTAGCCTTGGAGAAGATCTAAATTTAAGCTACATCTATAAAAACTTGCACATTAATGGCGTTTATAGAGCAAGCCTTAAAGAACCACTTAATGATAAAAAGATAAGCGTAAAAGAATTTGTAAATTTAAGCTATGAGATAAGCTACAAAAAGGCTGAATTATGAGCTTACTACCTAATCACAAAAGTAAATTTGATAAGAAATTTGACTTGCTTTTTGGCGTAAGGTTTGAGGATTTAGACATTGGCGTCATAAATACTCTTGCAAGCAAAGCTCCAAAAAATTTACTGCCAGTACTTGCAGCCAGCTTTGATGTAGATATTGATGGACTAAACGAGAATGAAGCCAGAGAGCTCATAAAAAATGCTTTTGAGATACATTACTACTCAGGCACTTTTTACAGTCTGAATAAGGCGTTAAGCGCACTTTATGCAGATGCCAAGGTTAAAGAGTGGTTTGATTATGCAGGACTACCTTATCACTTTAAACTAGAGCTTGATGCAAGTAAAAATGGAGTAAGCCCACAGACGCTAAAGAGATCTGATGAGATCATAAACACCTACAAAAACGTGCGTAGCGTATATGATGGAGCAAGCATAAAAGCGATAGCTAGCATAAATTTAAAAGCCTACTCTTACACATTTAGTGGTGAAAACATAAGCGTAGATCCTTACGTAATATCAAATATAAGCCAAAGAGCAAGCTTTAAAGTAGGAGCTACTACGCAGATAAACGAGATCATAAGCATACCAATCGATGCAATAAAAGTTTTAACAAGATAAAGGACGGATAAATGAAGCAATACACACTTTTAACAGCTAATGGCATAAATAAGCTTTTAAAAACCGCTAGCGATGGATCAAAGATCGCATTAAAAGAAGTTGTAGTAAGCGATTACGAAGGAGAACTAAGCGAGCAGACCACATCAATACCAAATGAAAAGTATAGGGGCGCAATAAACGCCGTAACGATAGACGAAAACGATAATAACATTCTCGACGTCGATGCCATAATACCGCCTGAAGTTGGCGGATTTTATATAAAAACGGCTGGCATATACTGCGATGATGGCTCACTCTTTGCGATAGCAAGGTTAGCAGATACTTATAAGCCGCTTTTAAATGAGGGGTCAAGTAAAGACATCACATTAAATTTTAAACTCCAAATCGCAAATGCGAGCGAGAGCATCATTTTAAAGGTTGATAACAATATAGTGTTAGCAACCAGAAAATGGTGCGAAAAGATGTTTCTTAAGTTAAAAGACAAGATCGACGCATACACCAAGCAAGAAAGTGATGATAAATTTGTAGCAAAGACAGACATCGCCACCGAAGATAGCGCTGGCATCTTTAAAGTTACTAATGAGATAACTGGCAGTAGAAGTGATGTGGTGGTAACTGAAAAAGCAGTTGCTAACAATGCATTTTCATTTGAGCCTTACAATAAGGTTGAAGTCGATGTGTTTGATTTTATAGGTATAGGTAGCACTGTGAATACTAAGAATATACTAGGTGACAATAGCTGTGTATCTTTATATACCTTTGAAAATGACTCAGAGGGAGCTGTATTAACTAAAGCTGAATATTCAAATCAAGCCAAGTTTGGTACAAGAGCATTGAGATTTAATCAAGTAGCTGGTGAAACTGTAAAATTAAAAGACTCAGATAAGATAGCATTTAAGAATGATTTTACAGTAACACTTTGGTTTAATTATGATAACACAGCAAATGCTGCTGTACATAAAGACCATAGGATTTTTAGTATTCAGTTCTTTATAGACTTATCAATATCTAGTATAGTAAATGGTATAGGTTGTGGAGTAGGTAACAATGGTAGGTGGACAGTAGCTAGAGCTGAAAAACCTTTTACAACCTTTGCAAAATATAAAACAGATGATTGGAACTTTGCAGTTATAAAAAGGACTGGTGCTAAAGTCGAGTTCTTTATGAATGATGAAAAAATAGACGAAATAGACAATTTTACAACTGACGGCTCATTAGCAACTAATGCAATAGAATTAGGCTTAGGTGCACAGCCTTTCAAAGGTGGCATTGACCAAGTCCGTATTTTTAATAAAGCATTAAGTGACAGAGAAATCTTTAACGTAAAAAATGAAGCAAGCAGTGCTGGAAGTACAACACTTGCATTACAAGGCACAGTATATCTATCAGACAAATCATCGGTGCCAGGTAGATATTTAAATACTACTAAGGCTATAGAAGCTCAATTACCTAAAGCCCAACAAAAAGCCAATGGTACTTACTTCATAAAGGTTAAGCAAGATAATTCACTAGAGCTAGTTGATATACGTCCAGAGTTTCATCACAAATCAACAACAGCTGAATACTACCTTGATGGCTCTTGGTATGATAAAACTGGCGTAAGGTTGCAGCCACAAACTTACTTACCTTATTCTGTGATAGTTACATCAAAAAGTATTACATCAGTTAATTTTGAAAACATATATCCAAGCAGCAAAGAGCTAGGTGTAGGGCAGAGATGGATAAATGAAAAACCTAATAGACAAAACAACGTTACGTATAAAAACGAAACTGGTCGCTCAATACAAATAAGCTGTTATATTAATACAGTTCCTATCCAAACATCTCAGGATGGTATTAACTGGGTATCTCATCCAGCAGCATCAACAGCAGGAGAATGCGAAATAATAATCCCAGCAGGATATTTTTACAAAACAGCCATTGTGGGTCCACAATGGCTAGAACTAAAATAAGGATAGAGAATGAAATATTATAAAAATGACAACAATGAGATATTTGCTTTTAACGATGACTTTGATGCGTCTAGTGATATTGCTAGACTTAATCTTAAGGCCATTTTAGAAACTGAAATAAACGATATTTTAAGCAGCACCATAGACGAAAGAACTAAACAGCTGGCAGAACTTGAAGCAGAGATCGCCGAGTGTGAAAATCACATCCGCCATGCACTAATCATAGGCAACAATGCCGTGCTTGAAAGCTTAAGGGCGGAGTTAAAAGAACTAATAACACAAAGAGAGGAATTAAAATGAGCTATTTTTTAATCTGCGTTTTATCGCTAATCTTGGGCGTGTTACTTTGCCCTATCGTAATCTTTTTAAGAGCACGCAAGTGCGAGGGCTGGGACAATAGCAATATGACAAATATTTTACGAGTGTTTAGTCACTTGGCAACACATCCTGACGACTTTGCAAAAATGCAATACGAAGACGGACAAAAGCCGTTTTGGTACTTGAGCGGTGATGAATTTACTGATGTTGTAAAAACTAGACCAAAGGAGAATAAATGAGAGTAAGAATAAAAAGATGTGAAGTGTGTGCCAGCAAGTTAGACAAAGATGGCAACTGCACTTGGAGCGAGTGTCCTAAGTGCCCAGAATACAAACAGGGCGAAACAAAAGAGAATGAGAAGCCGAGCAAGAAGTCAAAAAAGGAAAATGATGCTAAAGAGTAAAGAGATATTGCGTCTTATAGCGATCATTTTAGTAGAGCTTATGCTTGAGATCCTCTCATTTGTAGTTGTGCCAGTTGCATTACTATTTTGCAAAAAGGATGATGAGCATTTGCCAAAGATATTTAGGTGGTTTGAGGATGCAAACGACTATTACGATGGCAAGTGTGCTGCTATCAATGGCGATAGTGGCTGGAGAGAGAAGCACTATCCTGAACCAACCAATAGAACATATAAAGCAAGACTTCTTTGGCTCTTACGCAATAAGATAGGACGCTTTTCGAGTGAGATTAACGGCGTCAAAGTAGATGATGTAAATCCATATAGCATAGAAACTTTAGGCGATCCCTATATCACCAGCAATGGTGGTAAAAAGAGTGGTTTTTGTAAAGTTACTTGCACTTTAAAAGATGGCAGGGAGCGTTTTGGACTTTATAAAGTAGTCCGATACAAAGGCTTTTTAAGCGGCTTTTATTGTCGCATTTATGTCGGATGGAAGCTTATGGATATAGCAGGGGCAAATGCCTTAAATTTTAAAGAGTTCACCCAGAAAGATGATAAGAAACATCTAAAAACAGTGTGGTGTATAAATCCATTAAAAAAAGTAAATCAAAAAGGAGAATAAAAATGGCAGCAAAATTTGGTGTAAACGTAACCGTATCAGCTGAGGCGGCAAGACCAATAGCAGTAGAAAGTACTACGCCTATTGGTATAGCAGGGTATGAAGAGGTGTTAGAAAATGGCCTACATTTTTATATGACAACAGCAAAGGCACTTGAAGCTCTTGAAGCAAAATACAAAGCAAAAAAGGATGCGAGCCAAGCTTTTAAAAAAGGCTCTATTTATAGGGCTTTAAAGGCCATCGAAGATCAGGCGGTTAATACGCAGATTATTGTAAGCGTATTCACCAAAGACGACGATAGCGATACGAACGATGAGATCACGGAGTGTAAAAGTGCCGTTACAGCGTTTGCTAAAGCTAAATCACGCTTTGGTTATAGCCCAAATTTAATAATCGCACCTGGCTTTAGCCATGAAGATGCGATAAAAGGCGAGATAGAAAAGATGGCAACCAGGCTAAAAGCAACCGGCATTGTAGATCTAAAAGCAGATGACGCAGCAGCAGCCATTGTTAAAATGGGCGATTTTGGTACAAATAGGCTAGTTGCCGCTTATCCAAATGTCAAGGTTTGGGATGATGAAACGAACGCTTATGTCTATGAGGGACAAAGTGCGAGAATAGCCGGCATGATAGCTCACACAGACGGCGCAAGCGAGTTTGGATATTCAGATAGCTATTCAAACAGGGTTATGATAGGGGTTTCAGGCACGCAAATAGACGTGGATTTTGAGCTTGGGGAAACTTGCACGGCCGATGAGCTAAGGGCGGCTAAAATTTCTACCATCATTAGAGAGAGTGGCTTTAGGGCTTGGGGTGGCGAAACGAGCGATCAAGATACTATTTGGCAAGATCTAGCACGTGTTAGGATATTTGATCGTATTTCGCAAGCTTGCCAAAAGGGAGTGCTGTTTGCGATCGATAGAAAAGCTAGTGAGCTTTATCATGCAAAAAGATCGGTTAGTGAGCTCCTTCGTCAGCTAGTTGGAGCAAAGGTACTTCTTGGATATGAGCTTAGCTGGAGTGCAAAAAACACAGACGCAACTATCACGGCTGGTAAATTTTACCTTGATGTCAGAATGCAAAACAATCCAATCGTTAAGCAGCTTACACTTGATTTTATCTATGTGGATAAATACGGTAGCGTTTTGATGGATGAGTTAAACAAATAAAGGAGATAAACAATGAAAAGACAAATTCCTCAAGTAATCCAAGAAGGTAACGTTTATATAGATGGCATCGGCTATCTTGGTGTAACAAAAAAGCTGAAGCTTCCCACAATAGAGTTTGAAATGATAGAGAGCAAAGGAGCTCTTAGCACAAATTACACAACTGGCATGCTAAAGGCAACAGAGGTTGAATTTACGGTTAGCGTGCTAGATAAAAACATGTGGGTAAATTTAGGACTAAACAGCTTTACCAACCGCATTCCATGGCTTTTTAAAGCTAGCATTTTCCAAAGTGGCAAAAGTAAAACCGTGCCTTTTAGTGCAGCTTTTACCGGAGATATTATCAGTTATGAAGTATCTGAGTTTGAAAGCGGAAAAGAGCTAGAAGTTACTATTAAGCTATCAGCTCATTTTGTGGACATCAACGTGGATGGTGTGCCGATGGTGTTAAAAGATAGTGAAAATATGATATGCGTTATAGGCGGAGTTGATTATATGGCAGGGGTTCGCTCAAATTTAGGAGAGTGATTTTTTATACTAAGCCTGCTTGTTTTACTTTGATATGTAGCCAAGCAGGCAAAAACAACAAAAGGATACAAAAATGAAAGAGATAAAGATAAAAGATGAAATTTGGCAAATGCACGCACCAAAAGTAAGAACCATTAAGATGGCGGATGAAAATGGTGGTAGCGATATGGCAAAGACTATCTATATGATAGCTGCACTTTGTAATAAGACACAAGATGAAGTTGAAAATTTGGAGTTTAAAGAATTTATGTCTTTACAAAAGGCGTTAAATGATTTTTTAGATGTAAGGGCGGAGTAAATAACGAAAATATCGCCCTTATAGCTCATGTTTTAGGCTATGGATATAGCGAGATAATAAATCTTAGTTTGAGTGATTTTAGTGAGTTTTTAGAAATTTCAGTAAAAATCTTAAAGGCTAAGAGCGAGTTATAACTTCTTTGGTTTTACCTAATGCTAAGCCAGCGGTGCCAATAAGGCTACCAAGTATCCCTAAGCCAAAAACTAAGGCAATAAACGTTTCAAAAAAGCCACTTGGTGAAACGAAGAAGAATAAAACGATAAAAATAGGAATGATTAAAGCCATTTTAAATCCTTTTTAAAAGGGATTATATCGTATTTTAAAGGAAAGATATGGATAACGCACAAGTTGGTATTAGTATTGGTCTAGCAGTAAAAGGGCTAAGTAAAATATCAGAGCTAAAAAAAGGGTTTGATGGTTTAAAAGGTAAGATAGCAGAAGCAAAAAAAGCCATAACATCTTTAGATAACACTAGGTTATCAAATCTATCTAGCCAAATAAGAGAGAGCCAAAAAGCACTTTTAGGTGAACTTACGACAAATTTTAGCAATCTTACAAACTCAGTAGCCATAGGAGTGCCAATAAAACTTGCCATTGATGATGAGGCTGCTTTTGCGAATGTAAAAAAGTATGTTGATGATAGCGATGAGAACCTAGCTAAGCTAAAAAATGAGATGAGAGGGTTAAGCTCACAGCTTGGAGAGAGCTTTAGTAATATAGCTGACATTGCAGCTGGCGGTGGTAAGATAAATTTAGCTGGTGAGGAGCTAGTAACTTATACAAAGATGCTTGCAACCGGCTCAGTTGCATTTGAAATGAGCTCTGAAGCCTTATCAAAGGCGGCCAATAATATGAAAGTTGGCTTTAAGATGAACGATATAAAGGAGCTTAATAGCTTTTTTGATAGTGTAAACTTGCTCGACAATAAGGTTACTAATGCAAATGCTTCTGATATATTTGAGGCTACTTCGCTAACAGCTGCAAATGCCAGCTTAATAGGCCTAGATAGTAAAAGCGCTAGTGCCATAAGTGCTACAATGCTAAGCACTGGCAAAGCTAGCTCGGTCGTAGGCACTAGCTTAAATGCTCTTTACTCCACACTCTCAATGGCCGACAAAAAGGGTAAAAATTTTCAAGAAGCGCTAGCAAGCATAGGTATGGATGCAACATATCTAAAAACAGCCCTACAAAAAGATGCTGCTGGAGCCATAACTACGTTTTTAGAAGCGATCTCAAGAGCTGATAAAGATAAACAAGCAGGGCTACTTTATGATCTAGTTGGTGGAAATTTTAACGATGAGATAGCAGGGCTTGTAACAAATATCGATGCTCTTAAAGCAAATATCAAAATGGCACACTCGGACGAAGCCACAGGATCTATGCAGCGTGAGCTACAAACAAAGCTAAACACTACAAAAAGTGGTATCGAAAGGGTTACACAAGCATGGAGAAATTTAGGTTCAAGCCTTGGAGAAACCTTTTTGCCACTTACAAATTTATTAGCTTCTATCTTAAGTAAGGTAGCTGGATTGTTAAGCTCGCTAAATGAAAAATTTCCAAGACTAAGTGCCATAGTTGTTAGCGCTGCAGCTGGCTTTATGATCTTTAAACCGGTGTTGCTTCTTAGCAAGATAGCACTTTTAAGTGTAGCAGATGGATTTTTGGGCGTTATAAGGGTAGTGAAATTTTTAAATCCTATGCTCTTAATAGCAAAGCTCAGATGGTTGGCTCATGCTGTAAGTATATCAAGCGCCACGATAGCTGCCAAAGCTCATGCTTTTAGCATTTGGCTAGTTGGTGCAAGACTAAGAGCAACTCTAGCTATCACTACTGCTTATAGCGCTACTTCAAAAGCCTTTGGTGTAGCGTGTGGTGTTATGCGTAGCGGATTAATGGTGGTAACTCTAGCTACAAAGGCTATGAAATTTGCTCTTATTAGCACAGGCATTGGTGCTATAGTAGTAGCTCTTGGTATGGCAGCAGCTTATCTTATAGAAAATTGGGACGAAGTAAAGGCCTTTTTTCTTGAGATATGGGAGAGCGTCAAGCCATATTGGCAGAGCACGACAAAGTTTTTTAGTGATCTTTGGCAAGGAGTGAGCGACTTTCTAAGTGCTATTTTTGAGCCAGTTATCAAGATATGGGATGAGCTCTTTGGCGGTTTTTTTGACTGGATAGCTGAGAAATTTGGCTGGATAAACGACATGGTCGGTGAGGCCATTAAGGGGCTAAGTAGTGCTTGGAGCAAGACAAAAGAATTCTTTGGCTTTGGAGACGATGAGCAAGCAAGTAGTGAGCTAAAACCAAAAGATGATGGCGGTGGCTTTTTTAGCTCTACATTTGGCTCAGGGAGTGATACTCACGTAAAAGAGGCTCCAGCTTTAGTGGCAGCCAGCACAGGTGGTGGCGCCATCAACATTAGCTTTAATGGTGATTTTTTACTTAACTCAGACAATGGTAAATTTGACCTAGAGAGCTTTAAGGCTCAAATAGTAAAAGGCGTTAAAGACGCACTAAGACGTGATGAGTTTAATCGTAAAAATACTGATGTAAGGGGATAATATGGTGCTAAATCTTGGTGGGTTTAAATTTAGATGGGAGCAAACTAATAGTATCGATACTCAAACAGATTTTGGGATAAGCGAACAAGAGCGTATACAAAACTATCCAGCCTTATTTAGTGCAAATTTAGGGAGCAGCACACTTAATATAGAGGGTCAAACACTGCCATATCACGGCGACAAACAAGGCGCACTAAAGCCACTTTATGCCTTAGCTGCCTTACGTCAAAGCTTGCCGCTTACAAATGGAAATGGTAAATATTTTGGTCGCTTTGTTATAGTAAAAATCAGTGAAAAACAAGCGATTTTTACTCCAAATGGAGCATTTTTTACACAAAGTTTTAGTTTGGAGCTAAAAAGGGATTATGATGGATAAAATTTACATAGCTAAAGACGGTGATAGGCTTGATACTATCACCTACAACCACTACGGACATCTAAGGTTTTTTGAGCAAATTCTAACTATAAACCCAAAGCTTAACACAACACTTCATGCAGGCGATAGCGTGTTTTTGCCTGATATAAAAGAAACAGCGAAAGAGCAGGCAAAACTATGGTGAGAAAACCGGCTTTCAAGCTAGAAGCTAGCGGCAAAGACATAACAAACATCATCAGACAAAACCTAATAAGTCTAAGCTTTACCGATAAAGAGGGCAATGAAAGTGATGAAATCAGCTTTACCCTATTTGGCATATATGCAAAGCCAGTATTCGGAGATAGCTTAAAACTATGGCTCGGATATGGAGATGATCTTTATCTTTGTGGCTCTTTTAGCGTGCAAACGGCTAGCAGAGACTACAAAGCAAATACAACAGAGGTTAGAGCAACTGCTGTAAATTTTGCAAGTCCTGCAAAAGAGAAAAGACGTGTGAGCTGGGAAAATACAACGCTTTTTGGGATAGCTAAAAAGATAGCTAGTGCCAATGCACTATCTTTAAAAACAAGCGGTAGCGACCAAAACATAGCTTCTGTTATCCAGGATAATGTAAGCGACATAGAGTTTTTATATGATCTATGCGTCAAATTTGGCTTTTTAATGGCTGTTAAAAATGATAACATCATCATAACAGCCAAAGATGCTAAGGGTGATGCTAGCCAAACCTCAAATACTTCAAAAAACGAGAATTTGCCCACTTTTACACTAAATTTAACTGATCTTTACTCGCTAGAGATCACTGAAGCTAATAGAAACTCTTATACAGCCGTAATAGTAGAGTGGCAAGACATCGAAGCTGGTAAGGTAAAAAGCATTAAGGTGGGAAGTGGGGAACAAGTATATAAGATGCAGATAGCTCAGCCAAAGAGTGATAATGAGGCCTTTAAACAAGCAGAAGCTAAACTAAATGAACTGCAGCGTGGCGGAATAAATGGTAGATGTAGCTGCGAAGGGAAAAACATCATAGCAGGCGGCAAGCTTAAATTTGGTGGAGTTCCTGGGCTAGAAGCAAATGAGTTTAGCATAAAAGAAGTAAGCCATAAGCTTAGCACGAGTGGGTATGAAATAGATATAGAGTTTGAGGGGTAAAATTTTAGTTATTTAATATGTTTTAAAAGGTTATAAAAAGCTATTTAAAAATATAAAAATTTACGTTAGAAATCAAAGTGAAAAACTGCGGTTTTTAGCTCACTTTGATTTTAAGCGTAAAATCACTTTGATTTGAAAAGTCGTTTTACACCATCGCAGCCGCTTTTAACGAATTTTCAAAAAGATACAATATCCATTTTATAATCATGTCGGCAACTATGCCTCATATCGCAGCTGAGCTAGAGAGCTTTACCGAGCTTTCTGGGCCAGTTTTATATAAACGCGAAAAAGATAGATATGAGATCATCTATGAACCGGATATAAAAGGGCTTGATGATTTGGTAAATGAAATTTTAAAACATCAAGACGAGAGCGCACTTTGCGTTGTAAATACCATTTCAAAAGCTAAAAAACTATACGAAGCCCTAAAAAATAGCGGCAAAAGAAGCGTCTATCTTTTGACGACGCATCAGATTCCGCTTCACAGAGTACAAATAATAGACGAGATAAAAGAAAAACTTGAAGGCGGCGATAAAATCACCATAGTCGCCACTCAGCTCATAGAAGCCGGGGTTGATCTTAGCTTTGACGTGGGATTTCGCGAATTTGCACCCATTGGCGCCATCATCCAGGCCGCTGGTAGGGTAAATCGCAACGCTACATCTAGCAAACCGGCAAAAGTCGTGGTTTTTGACTACATAGACAGCGAAACATTTCCATACCACGATATAGACCTACAAGAAGAGAAGGTAAAAGAAATTTTATCTTGCTCCATAAAAGAGAGTGAAATTTATCAAATTTTAGAGAGTTATTTTCAGAGTACCAAAGACGAAACGACAAGCATAGATCTGCTAAGTCTTGCTAAAGAGTTAAAATTTCAAACGTTATTTGATAAATTTAATGACAACTTCATGCCAAAGCAAGACTACAAAGTATCGCTTTTTATAGAGCAATACAATGGTCATTTCAATGAATTTTTAGAAAAACGAGAGGCTCTTTTGACCTCAGGCAAAGATAAATTTATCATATTAGCAAATATAAAAGAGCTTGAAAAAGAGCTAGCGCTATATACCATTGCGGTTGGCAAAAATATGCTTGGCGATATTAAGTCTTATACTAGAGAGTTTTTTGGCAGATATGTTTTAGCACCTAGCGATTTTTATAATAAATTTGACGGATTTTTGCCTGAGCTAACGGTAGCAGACGAGGTATTTGACTAATGTTCTCAAAAGATCAGATCACTGGCACGCTTGTGAATTATTACGTCACCTGTAAGCGTGAGGCGTGGCTTTACGCGCACCATATCCATGCCGACCAAGAGGATGAAAACGTGCTAATGGGCAAGGCTTTGGCTGATATCAAAGAGCAAGATCTGCAAGAATTTGCCTTTGGCAACCTTAAATTTGACAAACTCTCAAAACAGCGCGGCCACTACCTCATCACTGAGTATAAGAAAAGCCTAAAAAACGAACTTGCAGGCAAGATGCAGCTACTTTTTTACATCTATCTTTTAAAAACGGGCTTAAATTTAAAAGAGGTAAAAGGCAAACTAATAAGCGGTAAAAAGGTGATATTAGTGGAAGATAGCAGTGAAAATTTCGCTCTGATCGAACAAATTTTAGGCGAGATAAGCGCGCTTGCAAATTTAGAAAAGCCGCCCAAATTTACGCAGGGCAATTTTTGCCAAAACTGCGCATATCGCGACTATTGCACTGCTTAGGGGACAAGATGTATGTGATACTTTTTTACGACATCGCAGGGCGCGAGCAAAAAGAGCGAAATAACGCAAATCGCATCAGAAAAGCGGTCGAGAAATTTCTGCCTCGCGTGCAGTTTTCGGTCTATGAGGGCGAGATCCGCGAGAGCGACTTTAAAAAGCTAAGCAAGACGCTACAAAAAGAGTGCGTAGACGAGCTAGACTCCATCGTGATCTACACATTTAACTCACTAAAATACTCCGAGCGCATCGTCATCGGCGTAGACAAAAATAGCCCGATATTTAGCTAAGGAGCAAATATGCAAAAGAGCGACAGGACGCACTTTATACTTAGTCCAGGCAGGCTTTATAGGCAAGATAATAATATCTATTTTGAAAAATTTGACGAGACGGGCGAGCGAGCTTCGTGCAAGATCCTGCCGATAAACGCGATCGATGAAATTTACGTGCTGGCAAAGGTGCAGATCGATACCTACACCATCGCATTTTTAGCGGATAATAACATCCTTTTACACATCTTTAGTCCGTATCAGAGTTTTCGCGGGAATTTCTACCCAAACACGCCAAACTCCGTAAATAAAAGCGGCTTTGTGTTACTGTGCCAGCTCCGCTCTTTTAATGATCCGATCAAACGTGCATATATCGCGCGTGAGATCACTAGAGCCCACATCATAAATGACGCTGCAAACTGCAAAAGACACGGCGTGAAATTTGACGTGCAGCCACACCTAAAGGCACTAGATGCCGCCACTAGCGTGCCTGCTATCATGGCGGTAGAGGGTGCATTTCAAAAGCTCTACTACGAGAAGTGGAACGAGATCATCGCAGATCAGAGAAGCTTTAAATTTACCGTCCGCTCAAAGCGCCCGCCGGCCGATAAGATAAATAGCTTTATAAGCTACATAAATACGCGTATCTACAACATCTGCTTAAGCGAAATTTACAAGACCGAGCTTGATCCTCGCATCGGCTTTTTGCATGAGCCAAACTACCGCGCGCTAAGCCTTCACCTCGACCTTGCGGAGGTTTTTAAGCCGATCTTGGGCGACACGCTGATTTTTAACATGCTAAATAAAAAAGAGATCACCGCAAAGGACTTCCAAACGGACGCTGGCAGGATAAAATTTAGCAATGACGCCGTGCAAAAGATCGAGCTAAAGATGATCTCGCGCCTTTGCGAGACGCTCACGGTGGGTGGTAGGGAGCTAACGTGGAGGCAGGTGATCCGCCGCGAAGCGAATAAGCTCAAAAAGTGCATCTGCGAGGATGCGCCTTATGAAGGCTTTAGGTGGGAGTGAAATCGCATTTTAATAAAGCGTTTTTTAAGATTTTAAAAAGCTTGAAATTTAGGGCTTTGCGTATTTGCACATGGCTAAATTTTAGTCAAATTTAAGGCGAAAAAATATAGACTTCTTACACTAGAACGCCTATAAAATAGGCTTTTTAGTGCTATTAGAATTTACTCCGTTGGAGTTTGAAACTGTTTTCGCGCGCTACCCTTTGCTCTCCGCCCAGAATTAGAATTTACTCCGTTGGAGTTTGAAACACTGCAATGGCTGTTTTAAGGTCTTTAGGCGCTTGGATTAGAATTTACTCCGTTGGAGTTTGAAACGCTTTTCCTCGCAGTCGGCGTCTTTGATAGGCACTGCATTAGAATTTACTCCGTTGGAGTTTGAAACTCCCAAAACTCTCGTTTATAAAACTCATAGACTAAAATTAGAATTTACTCCGTTGGAGTTTGAAACTTTGGTCTAGTTTTTACAATATCCGTGAATTCGTCGATTAGAATTTACTCCGTTGGAGTTTGAAACAAAACCAAAAAGACAAAAACACTAAGACTATCAAATTAGAATTTACTCCGTTGGAGTTTGAAACGCGCAAGAGGACTACAACAATAAACTTTTTGACGATTAGAATTTACTCCGTTGGAGTTTGAAACTAATAAGATACTAAGCATATCTAAAAAGCCAAGCGAAGAAAATTAGAATTTACTCCGTTGGAGTTTGAAACTCACAAAATCAAAGGTGCTATATAACTACGAAAGAAATTAGAATTTACTCCGTTGGAGTTTGAAACTTTGATACAAGATAGCGTTTTGTTGATATATAATCCAAATTAGAATTTACTCCGTTGGAGTTTGAAACAGGCTTATGTTTATGATTTGACTGATGAGAATAGCATTAGAATTTACTCCGTTGGAGTTTGAAACTGAAAAAGACCGACAAGATAGACGCATACACCAAACGCATTAGAATTTACTCCGTTGGAGTTTGAAACTATTTTGTGGTAAATTTTGATCGTCATACTTCTCATTAGAATTTACTCCGTTGGAGTTTGAAACTGGTGTGCTTTGAGCGATTTTGTCCGTTTTGATCCGATTAGAATTTACTCCGTTGGAGTTTGAAACACTTCATAACCTAGTAGCTCTTTGATCTCATCTATACATTAGAATTTACTCCGTTGGAGTTTGAAACGTAAGCTTGCTAGAGAAAATATATATCAAAATTTAAATTAGAATTTACTCCGTTGGAGTTTGAAACTCGATCTTAGCGATAGCGTCTTTTACCTGGTCAAATTAGAATTTACTCCGTTGGAGTTTGAAACAATGATCATCATGCTCATCATTGATGATAGAAGGAATTAGAATTTACTCCGTTGGAGTTTGAAACTTTGAAGGGTTGCCACTCTCTCCCCCAGAGTTGTTTGATTAGAATTTACTCCGTTGGAGTTTGAAACAAAACAACCTTTTGCTCTACTTCATCAGTAAAGCCAGATTAGAATTTACTCCGTTGGAGTTTGAAACGCTTTCATAAAACTTTCTTGACCTTTTTCGTCAGTATTAGAATTTACTCCGTTGGAGTTTGAAACCATATATACTTTCTTTGTTTTCTTTTAAATTTAGTCATTAGAATTTACTTCGTTGGAGTTTGAAACTAAGCAGATGACTAGCTGCGCCGAAGCCTACCACTATCATTAGAATTTACTCCGTTGGAGTTTGAAACTTAGATAGATGGTTTATTGTATCGCCTAGCCCTCATTAGAATTTACTCCGTTGGAGTTTGAAACAATTTAGAGTAATCGCCATTTAAAGCACCCCTGAAACAATTAGAATTTACTCCGTTGGAGTTTGAAACCGTTGTCGAAGATGTCAATAAAATTTTAAGCCAGTATTAGAATTTACTCCGTTGGAGTTTGAAACTTAGATAGATGGTTTATTGTATCGCCTAGCCCTCATTAGAATTTACTCCGTTGGAGTTTGAAACAATTTAGAGTAATCGCCATTTAAAGCACCCCTGAAACAATTAGAATTTACTCCGTTGGAGTTTGAAACCGTTGTCGAAGATGTCAATAAAATTTTAAGCCAGTATTAGAATTTACTCCGTTGGAGTTTGAAACTAAGTTTAAGGGGTGTAGGGGATATCCCCTACAAAAGATTAGAATTTACTCCGTTGGAGTTTGAAACCTAAGCTAGCTATATATTCGCCTTTTTTTCAGGATTAGAATTTACTCCGTTGGAGTTTGAAACTAGTTGCAAACACTGGAGCTGGCAAGAGCTATACCATTAGAATTTACTCCGTTGGAGTTTGAAACTTAGGATTTGGCTTAGTTTCTACACCAGTCCCACCGCCATTAGAATTTACTCCGTTGGAGTTTGAAACGCTGATATACATTTGCTTTGCTTATGCCCTCGACGCATTAGAATTTACTCCGTTGGAGTTTGAAACTACCAGCGTGCTATTTCTTGCCTTGTTGCACCATATTAGAATTTACTCCATTGGAGTTTGAAACCTCTCTCCGCTTGGTCGGTATGCTAAAAACAAGATTAGAATTTACTCCGTTGGAGTTTGAAACAGTGGCTTTTATTGCCGTATCTACGTCGGATGGAAAATTAGAATTTACTCCGTTGGAGTTTGAAATGGCGTTTTACTCTGCTCTATCGTGATTTTTCTACATTAGAATTTACTCCGTTGGAGTTTGAAACTCAAATTTCTGACCAGCTATATCAAAATTTTCTTTATTAGAATTTACTCCGTTGGAGTTTGAAACCTCTCTCCGCTTGGTCGGTATGCTAAAAACAAGATTAGAATTTACTCCGTTAGAGTTTGAAAAAACACAGAAGCGACAAATTTAAAAGCCAAAGATTTTCAGAGAAGAGATTTAAATAATAGATCAGATAAATAATAATTGCTATCTTGCAAAGATATATCAAACTGATGATAATATAGTTTTATGCAGATACTTCGAAAAACCAAAACCCCAATAAACACAGCAAAAAAAGAAGCTAGAAATAATAATGAAATAGACTAAGCATAAACAAGCTTAATATCAAGAGCATTCACAACCTTAAATATACTTTCAAATCTAGGTTTTGAATTCTCTTTAAACATCTTATAAAAGCTTTCTCTATTTAAATTTGCTTTCTTTGCAACGTTTTCAATGCCTTTTGACTTTGCTATATAAAATAATGCTCTTTTAAATTCTTCAATATCGCCATCAGCTAAGACTTGATTTAAATACTCTTTTCTTAATTCATCAGTTGTTAAATAGTCTTCTAAATTAAATTTTGTAAATTCTTCTTTCATCTATAATCCTTTAATATCTCTTTTGCTTTTTTAATATCATCGCTTTGGCTATCTTTATCGCCAGCATTTAACAATATAATTATTTCATCGCCATCAAAAGTAAAAAATATCCTTAACCCACCACGATTAAAAAATCTAAGTTCGTATAAGTCTGTATCAACAAATTTATAATCCCCTAAATGATCTTTTGCTTCTATCTGTTCTAATCTTCTTAATATAGAAACCTTGACAATAGGATTATTTAACTTATGTAACCACTTATCAAATGTCGAACTTTTTAATACTTTCATAGGGCAAATTTTAACAAATGTAGCTTAATGGCTACTTATAAAAAATAGCGCATAACACTCATAACCCGAAGGTCGGCGGTTCATTAGAATTTACTCCGTTGGAGTTTGAAAACCACCAAACATGATTAGCGACAACCGTAATCGCTGTAATCGCTCTTTTGATTATCGTTTTTTTGGGGCAATTCATACAAATTTTTAGTTGGCAAAGTTAGATGGCAGCTATTTTGACACAATTTAGAAAAAAGCCTTGACCAAAGATTAAAATAAAGCAAATTATCGGATCAATGAAATTTGAAGAAGGTTATGAAATTTTTTGTCAATTATAATTAAAACAAAAAATATATGGATTTATAAAACCTACTTGTAAAAACAAGCAGGTTTTAAAATGTTTTATTTCTCTAGTTTTTCTTTAAGTTTTTCTTTTTTAGATTTAGCTTTTGAGGCAGCTTTTTCTTTCTTTTCTTTTACTTTGTCAACAACTTTGTCTTTTTCGTCTTTTGCTTTTTCACTCATACTAGTTTCATCTTCTTTACTAGAAGTTAGCTCTTCTTTAGTTTTAGAAGCTTTCTTTTTAAATTTATCTTTTTTATCAGAGATTTTTTCTTTCATCTCGTCTTTTGCCTCATCCATTTTCTTCTTACCAGCTTTTGCTTTTTCGCTTATTTCGCTCTTGCCAGTAGTAGAAATTTCACCTTTTAGGTTATCAAAAGTTTTATCGCCGATACCATTTACATTTTTAAGATCGTCGATTGAGTTAAATTTATTTGCTTTTCTATACTCGATGATAGCATCTGCTTTTGCACTGCCGATACCATCAAGACTCATAAGCTCCTCTTTTGTAGCTGTGTTTAGATTGATTGCTGCCATAGCCAAAGACGCAATAGCTGCAAGTGAAATCAAAATTTTTTTCATTTCCATTCCTTAAAAGTAAATTTGAGGTAAAATTCTAGCAAAGAGTGATTAATGAAGTATAAATATGAAGTAATATAAAAATGATTTTAAATATAGTTTATAGGAGAGAATCCCTGAAAATTTCAGGGAAAAAGTTTTATTTTCTAAGTTCGCGGATCTTAGCTGCTTTACCACGTAGTTCACGTAAATAGAATAGCTTAGCTCTTCTAACACGACCTTTTCTAAGAACCTTTATCTCTTCGATAGAGTCACTAAAGATTGGGAAAATTCTCTCAACACCAACACTGTTAGCACCTATTTTTCTGATTATAAATGTTTCGCCGGTACCGCTACCACGTCTAGCTATACAAATGCCTTCAAAATTTTGAATTCTTGTTTTGTCTCCCTCGTGAATACGAGTAGCCACACGCAATGTATCTCCTGCACGGAAGTCAGGGATATTCTTACCAGTAATTTGAGCATTTTCAAATGCTTCAATGTATTTATTTCTCATGTTTTTCCTTAATTATGTGGCTTTAGCTTTTGATATAAATCAGGGCGAAAGTACCTTGTTTTGCAGTGAGCCATCTTGTTTTTTAAGTTGTGGATTTTAGCATGATTACCCTTTAAAAACTCTGAAACCACAAAGAGGGATTTAAAATTATCGGGTTTTGTAAAAGATGGGGCTTCAAGCAGATTATCCTCAAAGCTCTCCACTTCAAGGCTCATGTCGTTTCCTAAAACCCCAGGCACGTTTCTTGATATCGCGTCACTCATACAAAGTGCGGGCAGCTCTCCGCCAGTTAAAATAAAATCACCTATGCAAAAAACTTCGTCCGCCCAAAGCTCAACAACTCTCTCATCAAGACCTTCATATCTGCTGCAAACAAAGCAAACATGATCTTTTTTAGAAAGCCTCTTTGCATCATTTTGACTAAATTTTTTACCAGCTGGCGTCAAAAAAATCACATGGGTGTTTTTATCTTTTTCTTTTAGAAATTTGATCGACTCATCTAAAGGCCGTGGAAACATCAAAAGCCCTGCTCCACCTCCGATCATATAGTCATCAACTTTATTATGTTTATCGTTGGTAAAATTTCTTGGATTTATGAAATCAATTTCAATAAATTTATTGCTAATCGCGCGTTTTAAAATAGAATCACAAAAGTAAGGTTTGACTAAATTTTCAAAAAGTGTAATAAATGTAAATTTCATGAATTTTCTAAGATATCTCTAGCACCTTTTACCAAAATCTCTCCACTATCCAAATTTACGCTTTCGATAAAATGCTCCAAATATGGAATGTAGAAATTCTTTGGTTTGCCACCTGCAATAAGCTCTTCGTCTGTTTTTATGTATAAAAGTGAGTTTGCAAAATTATCTTGGATATCTTCTACAATACCCAAAATTTCGCCATTTTCTATAACTTTTAATCCAATAATATCAAACTGGAAAAATTCATCTTTTTTTAGTTTGCAGTTTTTTCTAGTGAGCTCTTTTGTAGTGTAGATAGTTCTATTTACAAGTGTTTTAGCAAGATCTAAGTCATCAAAATTTTCAAACAAAACCAGCTCTTTTTGTCTGTTATAATCTTTTATGACGAGCTGATCATTGTTTTTATCAAAAAAGGTTGCGCCTTTTTTAAATTGCTCTGGGAAGTCGCTCTTGTTGTGAAGCTTTAAATAGCCTTTTAAACCAACACATCTCCCGATGGTAGCGACTTCAACAATATCACTATTCAATAGCTTTTACCGTTACTCTATAACTTGTATTGTCTTTTGCTTTACAGCCAATAATAACAGTCTTTATAGCATTTATCATTTTGCCGTCTTTACCAATAAGCTTTCCAGTATCAACCTTATCAGCACTTATAATGATCTCGACAAAATTTTCACCAAGTTCTTGGCGCTCGATAGTCACCTTTTCAGGAAAATCAGCTATCAGTTTGGCGTATTCGTATAAAAAATTTTCAACCATTATTTTGTAATTTGCGCAACTCTATCGCTAAGTTTAGCACCGACGCTTTTCCAGTAGTCCAATCTCTCTTTGTTGAAATTTATAACATTTGGCTCAACCATAGGGTTGTAATAACCAATGCTCTCTATCCAACCGCTGTCGCGTCTTTTTCTGCTATCTGTAACAACTATACGATAAAAAGGTCTTTTTTTACGTCCCATTCTTGTTAGTCTTACTACTGTTGCCATATTATATTCTCCTCTTGTTTTTAAATAAAGCTTAAATTTAGATAACAAATATCCAAATTTAAACCCTTTTATCAAATAGGTCTTTTTAAATTTGCTTGTGAAAGCATATTTGCAAGTCCTTTTGCTCCGCCCTTTCCTGAAAATTTCTTAGCAAGCTTTGAAGCGTTTTCAAACTGCTTCAAAAAGCGATTTACCTCCACTTGAGATAGTCCAGAGCCAGCTGCCAAACGCCTTTTTCTGCTATTGTTTAAAAGATCTGGATTTTCACGCTCTTTTTGCGTCATAGAGTTTATCATAGCCTTAATATGCAAAATTTCTTTTGAATTATCAAGGTCTATATCTTTTATCTGATTTGCAAGACCTGAAAGTCCAGGTATCATCCCCATCAAAGACTTCATGCTACCAAGCTTTTTAACGCTTTCCATTTGATCTAAAAAGTCGTTAAAGTTAAACTGACCTTTCTTTATCTTTTGATTTAGGCGTTTTGCCTCTTTTTCATCTATAATAGTCGATGTTTTCTCAACCAAAGTAGCTAGGTCACCCTCGCCCATTATACGGCTTACGATACGATCTGGTATAAAGCTCTCGATATCAGCTACTTTCTCGCCAGTACCGACAAATCTAAGTGGGATATTTAGCTGTTTTGCGATGCTAATAGCTACGCCGCCCTTTGAGTCAGAGTCGAATTTAGAAAGGATAACTCCAGAAATTCCTAAAATTTCATTAAAACTTGTAGCTGTTTTTACAGCATCTTGTCCGCTCATAGCGTCAGCTACATAGAAAATTTCATGTGGATTTATCGCATTTTTTACATCTTTTATCTCTTGCATCAACTTTTCATCGATCGCAAGACGACCAGCGGTATCCACCAAAAGCACGTCATAAAGACCGCTTTTTGCTTTTTCTAGTGCCTCTTTTGCTACTTTTATAGGGTTGTTTTCGTTTTCTATATAGAAAAGATCAATCTCGTTTGCAACGCAGAGCTGTCTTAGCTGCTCAACCGCCGCTAATCTTTGCAAATCACAAGCTGCAACTAAAACTTTTTTCTTTCTTAGCTTTAGATAGTTTGCAAGCTTGATAGTTGTCGTTGTTTTACCACTACCTTGCAAGCCAGCCATCAAAACAATGGTTGGCGCAACTGGCGCATAGACAAAGCCTTGATTGCCAGGAGCTGTTAAGATAGTAGTTAAATTTGACTTGATCGCATCTAGAAAATTCTTTTGGCCTACGCCAGTTTGCTTTAGTTCGCTTTCGATAGATGCAAGTAGATCTTTGGTGACTTTATGGTGAACATCAGCTTTTAAAAGAGCTTTTTTTAACACGTCAAGTGCGTTTTTTAGAGCTTTTTCGTCATCTACAAAACGTATCTTGCTAACGGCTAATCTAAAAGACTCGCTAATTTGTTCGAACACTAATCACCTTTCGTAAGTTGTTATTAAAGGGCGTATATTACTAAATAATTTCTTTATTGCTCTTTAAATTTCAAATTTATTAGATAGCTCAAATCCAAGAGAGTTAAATTCTTTCGGGATCGGCACTTTAAATTTATAGTTTAAAAGAGCGATAGAATAGGCATGCAAGAACATTCTATTTGCTCTATTTTTGCCGTATTTCTCATCGCCAACGATAGGTAAATTTAAGCTAGCCAAATGCACTCTTATCTGGTGCGTTCTGCCTGTTTTTATGACAACTTTTACAAGCGTTTTTTTACCCACAACCATGAGCGGTGAAATTTCACTGATCGCCTCTTTGCCATCTTTTGAGATCTTTGAAAAGGCGCCATTTTTATTTTTTATCGTTAAGATCGGCTCATTTACGACCACCTCCTCGCTCATGATACCCCTAACTGCGGCCACGTAAATTTTCTCAACCTTCATCTTTTTAAACTCATTTATAGCAAGACTTGCAAATTCGTCATTTTTCACAAGAAGCAGCACGCCGCTTGTGTCTTTATCGAGCCTGTGAAGGAGTGGAAATTTATAAATTTGACTGATTTTTTCGCTAGTTATGGCAGCTGGTTTATTAATGGCTATTAAATTTTCATCTTCAAAGATAACGCTTGGCTTTGGCATCTCTTCGACGTTAAATTTAGTATTTTCACTCATTAGCGCACGAGCGATCATTACCTTTTGCCCCTTGGCATAGACTAGTCCGCTGTCGATTAGCTCCTTTGCCTCGTTGTTTGAGATATTTTTTTGCTTGGCTAAAATTTTATACGCTTTTTCTTCACTCATAAAGTGCTCCTTATATCTTCTATGATCGCATCAGCGCTTGCTTGCACGGCGATCATGCTCTTTTTGGTGTCACTATCTATTATGTCGCCGATCTCGCTAGCCTTTGCGACATAGATGTTTTCAACTAGGCTAAATAACGCCTTTTGGTTAAATATAAACTCACCGCTAATTATCACTGGGTTAAATTGTGCGCACTCGATTGGATTATGCCCGCCGATATTTGGCACAAAACTGCCGCCAAGTACGACTACATCGCTAATAGCATAGACATTTACAAGCTCCCCTAAAGTGTCAAGTAAATTTACTTTAGCATCAAATTTATGCGTTTGGCTAAATTTAGCAAAGCTAAAATCATGCTTTTTAGCGTAATCGCTCGCTAGCTTTTCAACCTCTGCAAATCTCTCAGGGTGGCGTGGTGCAATGATTAATAGATCGTTTTCTTTTAAATTTAAATTATCTAAAATCATCTCTTCTTCGCCAGTATGCGTACTTGCAAGCACGATCACTCTAGCTTTTGGCTTTTCATAAATTTTGCTTACACTTGGCAAAAATACAGCTTTTATGTTGCCAACTACTTCTATTTCACCTGCTCCAAGTGACTTTAGCCGCTCTTTATCAAGCTCACTTTGGGCGTAAATTTTATCTATAAATTTAAAAAGATATCTATAAAAAAAGCCAAATTTTAAGTAACTTTTATAGCTTCTATCTGAAATTCTAGCGTTTATGAGTATCACGCGGCTACCTTTTAGCTTTGCTATAAAAACTAGCATAAGCCAAAGCTCAGCCTCAAAAATGACTAAAATTTTGCTCTTTTTTAACCAAAATGGCAAGAAAATTTCAAATGGTAAAAATCTCGTGTTAGAGCAAATTTTACTTGCCGCTTCAAAGCCCGTATTTGTCACCACGCTTATGGCTTTGCTATCAATTTTTTGCATCAATGGTTTAAGCGCTTGCACCTCGCCAAATGAGCAAGCATGAAAATGTACATCTGCATCTTTAAATTTAGGATTATTAAAGAGAAAAAAACGTGCCGGGATCGATCTATGGTATTTTTTTTTGAAACTTAATAAAAGTAGAAAAATAGCCCCAAAAAAATAGAGTATTGAGGCTAAAAAATAATATATTATTATCACGAAACGTGTTATTGCTCTTGTTTATACAAAATTCTGCCACAATGCGGGCAAGTAACGATGTCTTCGCCTTTTACAACCGCAGAGAAAGTTTTATCATTTATCTGCATAAAGCAGCCATAACAAGCTTGTTTTTTAACAGGCACAACAGCTGTGTTGTGAGCCCATTTTCTGATCTTTTCATAAAATGCTAGGATTTTTTGATTCATCGCAGCGACAAGTTTATCTTTTTTAGCATAAACCTCTTTGCGCTCTTTTTCGATCTTTTCAAGCTCAGATGAAACCTCACTTTTTATCTTTTCTAAATTTCCTTCAAGCTCTGTTTTTTTAGCGTTTAGCTCATCTTTTTGAGCGTTTTTATTGTCTATTAGTTTTTCAAGTCTAGCGATCTCTTCGTTTGCTGCTTCAAGCTGTTCTTTTGCGATATCTTCTTCAAGACCTAGTGCTTTTATCTCTTTTTCGCTTTTTGCGCTTGAGCTTTTTTTAGCTACATCTTTGATCTTTGCGCTAAATTCTGCGATGTGAGCGTTTGTTCCTGATTTTTGTGATTTTAGATCATTTACCTCTTCGTCAAGTCTTTCTACATTAACCGCTATAGTTTCACACTCTTCTTCTATGCTTTTATAGGCTTTTTCTACTTCTTGTATGCGTGGAGTGAAACCATCTATTTGTTTGTCAAGATCAGATAATTCAACTAATTGTTGCAAATATTTATTCATAATGTTTCCTTTTTTGTTAGCAATATGTAAATGGGTTTTTAGAATTGCTTATTATAACTTCAATTTTTAGATTTTGCAAATATTTTGCTAAAAAATCACTAAAATAACGCTCGCTTTCATAGTGATTTATGTCGATCAAATTTAGTCCATTTTCCTTTGCATAAAGGGCTTGGTGATACTTTAGATCGCCCGTTAAAAAGGCGTCTGCTTTGACATCTTGCATGAGGTCTGCGCCGCTTCCAGTGCAGATGCAAATTTTAGAAATTTCATCTTTTGCACAAACTGCTCTTAAATTTTCTAGCCCAAGTTTTTCTTTTACAAATTTGCAAAGCTCAGCAAATTTCATCTTCACATCAGCATAGATCAAAAAGCCCTCTTTGCTTGAAATTTCAAGCCCCAAAACCTGCGTTACAAATTTTTCATTTAAAAATGCAAGGTCGGCATTTGTGTGAAGCGAGATGAGCGAAATATTTTTTATCATCATCTCTCTTATGAGCGAGCTTGGATAGAGGCTGTAGTCTAGGCACTTTAACCCCTTAAAAATGAGCGGATGGTGAGTGATGATGAGCGAGTTTGGTAAGACATTTTGCAAAAGCTCGCTATCAATATCAAGGCTTAGATAAATTCGCTCAAATTCGCTATCAAATGAGCCAACTTGCAGGCCACTATTATCCCAAGACTCTTGGCTCGCAAAGGGGCAAATTTCATCTAAGATTTTATAAATTTCAGCTATTTTCATCAAATTTTACTTTTGCTCTAAGCTCTCTTTATATGTTAGCGCGCACTCTTTTGCAAGCTCGCGAATTTTTAAGATGTAGTCTTGCCTTTGCGTAACACTGATCGCTCCGCGCGCGTCAAGGACGTTAAATGTATGAGCTGCAAGCATGCAGTAGTCGTAAGCTGGCAGTGAAATTTTTGCCTCCAAGCAACGTTTGCACTCGTTAAATGCGTTTTCAAACTGGTTAAAAAGCATATCAACATTTGCCACTTCAAAGTTATATTTACTCCACTCATACTCGCCTTGTTTATGCACATCAGCGTAGGTTACGATGTTGCCATTAGAGTCGTCCCAAACGATGTCATAGACGCTATTTACGTCTTGTAGGTACATAGCTAAGCGCTCAAGACCGTATGTTATCTCGCCAGATATGAGCTCGCATGCGATGCCACCAACTTGTTGAAAATAGGTAAATTGTGTCACTTCCATGCCGTCTAGCCAGACCTCCCAGCCAAGTCCCCAAGCACCAAGTGTAGGGCTCTCCCAGTTGTCTTCGACAAAGCGGATGTCGTGATTTTTCAAATTTAGACCAAGTCTTTCGAGGCTTTTTAGATAAAGCTCTTGGATATTTTCTGGGCTTGGTTTTATGAGCACTTGAAACTGATAGTAAGCGCCGAGGCGATTTGGGTTTTCGCCGTATCTGCCATCAGTAGGACGGCGGCTTGGAGCTACGTATGCGGTCGCCCACGGCTTTGGTCCAAGGCTTCTTAAAAATGTCGCTTGGTGATATGTGCCCGCACCCGCTGGCATGTCGTATGGCTGAAGTATGACGCAGCCTTGCTCTTGCCAATAGTTTTGAAGCGTTAGTATTATTTGTGAAAATGTCATTTTTTGCCTTTTATTTTATTGATATATAAATTTCTATTTTGTCTTTTAAGTATTTTTCAAAGTCCGTTTTATAGGTTCTTTTTAGCTCACTACTTTCAAAATATCTCCAAATTTCACCCCAAAATTTTGCAACATTTTGTGGCTCATTTGCAAAACTAAAAAGAGCGTATTTTCCGCTTTGTATCTTTAAATTTTCATCATCTTTTTGGCATGATCTTGTGCCGATGAAGTTATCGTAATGTCCATTAAGATCACTTTCGTAGTTGCAGTAAACGCTATAAATTTCACTCTCGCCATCATAGTATTCACTCATAAATTTAGACCATAAAGCTGGAATTTTACCCTTTCCGTCTATCTCATCTTCATTTTTAGTTCGAGTTTTTACTCCGTAAATTTCAAAGCTATCTTCTAAATTTATAATCTTCATAAGCTACTTTTGTCCGTTAAAATTTTCAACCGCTTGGTTCCACATGAGCTTGTATTTTCGTTTTAGAAATTCAACTTCATCTTGTGAAATTTTAAGCTGTTTTGTAAGCGTCTCAACCGTTTTTCTATCCTCGTCATAGAGCTCTTGCATCGAAATGAGCGCCTCTTTTAAAAATTTATTCTCATTTCTTAAGGTCTCAAGCGTCTCATCTTTTGCGTCAAGCACCTTTTCGTGTAAATTTAGTATCGTGCCAATCGTCTTTTCGACAAAGCTAAAACCATCTTGGGTTTGCGGCTGCAAGGATAAATTTTGCGAGACACTAGGCACCACGCTCATCGTTCCCTCGCTCGCTTCTATCAAAATTTCTCCATTTTCCTCTTTGGTTTTCAAAACGCCACGATTTATCATATCCTCGATAACTTCGCGCTCCAAGTGCACAAGTTTGCAAAATTCATCAACTCCAAGATAGGTTTGCACCGCTTCTCCTTTTATAGTATCACTTCAACCTTTGAAGAGTCTTCCTCTAAAGCCTTTATCTTTGCCTCTCTGTCGGCCTTTAGCGCGCTTGCTAGACCCTCATCTTCAAGGGCTAAAATTTGCACCGCAAGATAGGCTGCATTTATCGCACCAGCCTTGCCGATAGCTAGGGTCGCCACTGGCATGCCACTTGGCATTTGCACAGTTGAGTAAAGTGCATCAACGCCGCTAAGAGCCGATCCTGCCATTGGTATGCCGATCACTGGTTTTGTTGTGTTTGCAGCGATTGCTCCAGCTAGGTGAGCTGCCATGCCAGCAGCTGCAATGAAGACTTTTGCGCCCTTTTTCTCGGCATTTGCGACGTATTCGCTAGTTCTTTTTGGGCTTCTGTGGGCTGAGCTGATTATCAATTCATATTTTACGCCAAATTTCTCCAGAGTCTTTGCCGCCTCGCTAACGATCTCATAGTCACTTTTACTTCCCATTATAATAGAAACAAATTTCATATTTTCTCCCTTAAAAAACTAAATTTTGGCAGCTTAACGCCGAGGTTTATCTCATTTTCATTGCCGCTGTGAATTTCGCTCATGACCTTGCCTTTTTTGGTGATGAGCTGCTTAAATTTGATAAATTTTTTGCCATCTTGCGAATAGACCTTTGAAATTTCATTTTCACTATCATCTATGTGTGAGCCAGTTGGTGCCACGATCTCGTAGCCCTTATCTGGGAAAATTTTATATTTGCACTTAAAAAACTCGCCATCTTCGCTTATGGCATTTACCTGATGAGTGCCCTCTTCTAGGCTGCTAACGTGGTTTTGCGTATCGGTTCTCTCATAAGGTCTATGCACCAAGTAGCCGTCCGTAAAGCCGCGATTTTTTAGTGTATTTATCTCATTTTCATAAATTTTCGCGTCAAATTTATCATCCATGGCATCATCTATCGCCATTTTATAGGCTCTTGCCGTGCAGGCTGCGTAGTATTCGCTCTTTGTGCGACCCTCTATCTTAAAGCTATCAATGACACCGCTATCAACGATCTCTTTGATGTGCGAGATGAGGCAAAGATCCTTTGAGTTCATAATGTGAGTGCCGTTTTCGTCCTCTTCTAGGCGGAAAAGCACGCCGCTCTCTTCGTTTTTGGCGTAGAGTTCATATTTAAATCTGCAGTCATTTGCGCAGCTGCCGCGGTTTGACATACGTCCGCTTTGCACTGAGCTTACTAGGCACCTGCCAGAGTAGGCAAAGCACATCGAGCCATGGACGAAAATTTCAATATCAAGGGTTGGAATTTCCTCTTTTATCTTTATAACATCCTTTAAATTCATCTCACGCGCCACGACGATGCGTTTTGCGCCCATGTCGTGATAAATTTTAGCATCCAAAACGTTCATAACGTTTGCCTGAGTTGAGAGATGTATCTCGATATCTGGAGCGATCTCTTTTGCTAGGCTCATGACGCCTGGCGTTGCGATGATAAAGGCATCTGGCTTCATCGCTGAGATGGTTTGCAGGTGCCTTTTTAGCGGTTCTATCTGAGAGTTAAAAGGGAAGGCATTTATGGTCGCATAAAATTTCTTTCCCTTTTCGTGCGTGTAGTCTATCGCCTCTTTAAATGTTTCAAGGTTAAACTCCCTTGCCGATCTAGTCCTTAGCGAAAAGCTAGCCACCGAGCCATAAACAGCGTCGGCTCCGTACTCAAGGGCGATTTTAAGTTTTGTTAAATTTCCAGCTGGAGATAAAAGCTCAGGCCTTTTTAGCACTATTTTTTACCTAGACTTTCTATCAAGGCTTCGATGTCGTCGTTGCTGACAAGGTTTTCGGTCGTTGTATCACCAGCGATATGAACAGCTGAACCAACACGCTTATCGTCATCGATACGACCTTCAAACAATGTATTCATATATTTGCTAAGCGCCCTCATAACGTTGATAACACGCTCGATCTTTTGCCTGTGGATGTCTTGATACTGCATCATATCCATAGCCATCATGATCTCATCTTGTCCCATTTGTAAATTTCCGATGATATTATCGATCGTGCCAAGAAGTGCGTTGTTTTTCTCTAAAGCTTCGCTAAATGCGGCAATATTTGGAAATTTCTCACTTAGTGTCGTAAATAGCTCAACGTTTGAGTTTATAGCGTCTTTTAGGCTATTTGAGTCGCTCTCAGCGTCCATAAAAAAGTTATTTATCGTCTCAAGCTTGTCAAACATCTGAGTAGCTTTCTCTTCGCTATCTCTTGTCACATCATCAAGCTGATGCACCATTTTATGGTCTTCAGTCGGTGGTGGCGGTGGCCAAACGCCGTCTGCACTCACTCTATAGTTTTCGCCATGTTTTGAACTATTTGCTTGTGGCTCATCTGCTTTAGCACTCATTGCCTCTGCAACTTCTGCTACCTCGTCTGTTTCCTCTTTGACGTCCGCGACCTCTTGGCTGGCATCTTTAGTATCACCTAAATCATCCTCTAATCCGCCCGCCATAAGCGCGTCAAGTTCCTCTTGGGTCATAAAAGCTCCTAATAAAATTTGCCTTGATTATATAGGATTTAAATAAAAAGAAAGTTTAAAAAAAATGCGTTTATCTTTAAATTTATCAAATTTTAGGTAGCATTTTTGAAAAATAAACGACTTTAAAAGGCTAAAAATGACCGTCGATCTTCACAACCACACACCTCTTTGCAACCACGCAGTTGGCGAACCGCTAGAATTTGTGAGATGCGCCATAAAAGCTGGCACAAAATACTTTGGCTTTAGCGATCACGCGCCGATGAACTACGATGAAGCTTATAGGATGAAATTTGAGGAGATGCAAAGCTACGAAGACGAAATTTTACGTTTAAGAGATGAATTTAGCGGCGAGATAGAAATTTTACTTGGTTATGAGATGGACTTTTTAGATGGATTTATGGATGAGCGAGTTTTTGCTAGAAAGGTTGATTATCTAATAGGTTCTGTGCATTTTTTTAACGGCTGGGCGTTTGACAACCCTGAATTTATCGGTGGCTACGAGGGCAAAGACTTGGATCAAATTTGGCAGGAATATTTTGATCACATAGAAAGATCAGCTAAGCTTGGCAAATTTGACATCATGGGACACATCGATCTTTTAAAACTCTTTAAATTTTTACCCAAAAAAGATGTCAGGATCCTCGCCAAAAACGCGATAAAAGCGATAAAAGAGGCAAATTTGGTAGTTGAGATAAACGCGGCTGGCTTTAGAAAGCCTATCGGAGAGCAATATCCAAGCGTAAATTTACTTGAGCTAATCGCCGAAAATGACATCACTATCACCTTTAGCTCAGACGCTCATGCCAAAGAAGATATCGGTAAAAACGGCGAAATTTGCGAGCAGATAGCTAGAAATTTGGGATATTCAAAGTGTGCGATATTTAAAAATAGAGATAGAGAATTAGTAAAATTTTAGTTTGGGGTCAAATAAAATATAAAAATAATCTTAAATATAAAATTTTGTGATACAATACGAAAATTAAAAACCAAAAGGAGATAAAAAATGGGAAAATTTGTCCAAAACATCGATCATTTTTTTGATTTTTGCAAAGAAAATGAAGTTAAATTTGTAGATTTTAGATTTACTGATCTAAACGGCGCTTGGCACAGCATAAGCTACAACATAAAAGCTGTTACAAAAGAGAATTTCACAAACGGCATCCCAATGGACGCTAGCTCGATGAACGGCTGGCAGCCTATCGACAAGAGCGATATGATAATGAAGCCAGAAGCGACATCAGCGTTTTTGGACCCATTTACCTCTGACATCACAGTCGTTGTTTTCTGCGATATCTACGACATCTACAAAGGTCAAATTTATGAAAAATGCCCTCGCTCGATCGCAAAAAGAGCTATGCAATATGTAAAAGATAGCGGACTTGGCGACGAGGCATATTTTGGCCCTGAGAATGAATTTTTTGTATTTGACAACGTCAAAATCATCGACAGCCCAAACTGCGCGATGTATCAAGTAGATAGCGAAGAAGGCGAGTGGAACGACGCTGCGGACTTCAAAGATAGCTACAACACAGGTCACCGCCCACGCAGAAAAGGCGGCTACTTGATGACTCAGCCAATCGACAGCATGGTCGATCTAAGAGCCGAAATGATGCAAGTTTTAGAGCAAGTTGGCCTTGAAGTATTTTTAGGACATCACGAGGTCGCACAAGGTCAAGGCGAGATCGGCGTGAAATTTGGCAACCTAGTCGAGGCCGCTGACAACGTTCAAATTTACAAATACGTCGTTCGCATGGTCGCTCACCTAAACGGCAAGACAGTTACATTTATGCCAAAACCGCTTTATGGCGACAACGGCAGCGGTATGCACGTGCATCAATCAGTTTGGAAAGATGGTAAAAATTTATTCTACAAAGAGGGCAACTACGCAAATTTAAGTGACTTTGCAAGGCACTACATCGGCGGCGTTTTAAAACACGCAAGAAGCGTTGCAGCTTTCACAAACCCAAGCACAAACAGCTACAAACGCCTAATCCCAGGCTTTGAAGCGCCATCTATCCTAACCTACTCGAGCCAAAACCGCTCAGCGAGCATCCGCATACCTTACGGAGCTGGCGAGAAGTCAGTTAGAGCTGAGATGAGATTTCCAGATAGCACAGCAAACCCTTATCTAGCCTTCTCAGCAATGTTAATGGCAGGACTTGACGGCGTTAAAAACAAATACGAGCCAGTTGGTCCGATGGATGAAAATTTATTTAAACTTCACCTAGATGAGATCAGAGAGCGTGGCATCGAGCAGCTCCCGCACACACTTCGTGGTAGCCTTGAAGCGCTTATCCGCGATAACGAATACCTAAAACCGATAATGAGCGATCTTTTCATCGACACTTATCAGCACATGAAATTTGAAACTCAGGTTTGGCCTTACGAAGCGCGCCCAACTGCTTATGAGTTTAAAACCTGCTTCTCTTGCTAAAAAGAAGTCTCTAAGCTCATTTTGGGCTTGGAGACTTCTTTAATCAAATTTAAAATATAAAATCCTGCGATTATTAAATTTAGAGCTAAATCCAATAAGCTCTATCGTTTAGAAATTTTTTAACCACAACAGATAATTTTTTAAAAATATAAAATCTATATAGTTAAATTTTGGGCTAAATTTGCTTTACGCACAAGAATAAATTTTAAATTTCATAAGCCCGACTCATGAAAATTTAGAAATTTAAGCTTATACATAAAAATAGTCATAGCAGATAAATTTGAACTAAATTTGATTTTGCAAACAAGGGGTAAATTTGCCAGAGTTTTAAATTTGCCTGCCTTATTAAAAGTTCAAATTTAATAAGCTCTAGCTCTTTTAAATTTGCAATATAAATTTTGAGATTTTATTTAGTTAGGATAGCAGCGGATAAATTTATTAAAAGCTAAATTTGACCACTTTTATTTAGAAATTACAAAAAAGCCAAATCCCTAGCTATTTTGCACTTCAGGCTGTCCAAAAAGCCTATTTGCCTCTTTTATCACGCCCTCTTCTCTTTGCTTTTTAAGCTCCTCTGGGCTCTTACTCTGACTTAGCGACATCAGCTCTTTTGCAAAGTCATTTTGTGGCTGAGATAGCGCATTTGCCTCGATCTGTCGTGCCGTAACAGGCTCTTTTACTGGCTCATCTTTTTGCTCGTCTTGCTGTCTAGCCTTTATCTTAGCGATCTCCTCGTCAAGGTAGCTATATTTATCCTGTGGCTCTTGTGGCTTAGTTTGAGGCTCAGGCTTTGCGGCAGGAATTTGAGTTTTGGCATTTACGATCTTGATCTTTTTACCAAAAATTGTATGTAAAATTTCATGCATTACGCCCCAGCTTTTTTTAAAAAATGCCAGCTCGTCGCCAGTTGCATTGACGACTAAGCCAAGCTCATTTTCATTTAAAAAGCTAAAACTTATGTGATTTTTAAAAATTTCTCCTAGCTCAAAGCTTCTATCATAAATTTTTGCCACAAACTGCTCGTATGGTGACTTTGGCGCTTCTTTTAGGGCTAAAATTTGCTCACTCACGCCAGTTTTTGGCTCTATAACCACGCTAGGCTCATTCTTAGCAAGCTTTATGGCTTCATCGATATCTTGTAAATTTAGCGCCTCTATCATCATAAAAAGCATAAGCATCAGCACAAAGCCATTGTCGCTTGATACGCTTAGCATCGACTTTGCCTGCGCCAAAATCCTAAAAAATCTCTCATATATAAGAAGTGAAAATTTCGGGTCATTGTCTAAAAATCTCTGCTTTAAATTTGCCAAAATTTCATCTATGATCATCTCTGGCTCATAGGTCTCAAGCTCGGTTACAAGCACTCTTATTGCGTTTTTATCGGCATTTGCGACGTGCTCGATGATCTGCTCGATCCTACTTGGATCAAGAAGTCCTAGCATCGCTGCCACGCTTGATTTTGTGATATTGCCAGCGCTATAAATGATAGCTTGATCAAGCAGCGTTAGCGTATCTCTTAGCGAGCCACCGCCACTTCTTGCAAGTATCTCAAGCGCCTCCCTCTCGTAGCTCACGCCCTCTTTACTAAGGATAAATTCAAGGTGTTTTACGATCTCATATCTGCTTATTTGCTTAAATCTAAAATGCTGCGTCCTTGAAAGCACCGTTGTTGGCAGCTTCAAAGGGTCGGTGGTTGCTAAGATAAATTTAACATAACTTGGCGGCTCTTCAAGCGTTTTAAGAAGGGCATTAAATGCCTCTTTTGTTAGCATATGCACTTCGTCGATGATAAAAATTTTATATCTAGCAGCCGTCGGAGCGTATTTTGTCTGCTCGATAAGCTCCCTTATGTCGTCGATCTTTCTGTGGCTGGCTGCGTCCATCTCGATGATGTCCATATGGCGCGACTCGTTTGCCATCACGCACTGCGCGCAGACCTCGCAAGGCCTAGAAGTTGGTCCTTTCTCGCAGACCAAAGCCTTTGCAAATATCCTAGCGCTCGATGTCTTGCCGCTTCCCCTAAGGCCTGAAAACAAATAGGCATGGCTCACTCTGTTCTCATCAAGTGCGTGGGTTAGGCTCTTGCTTACGGCTTCTTGTCCGATGAGCTCGTCAAAATTTTTTGGTCGATATTTTAGGGCTAGTGCTTGCAACTGCTTTCCTTTTTGCAATTTTAATTTGCTGATTTTATAAAAAAAGGCATAAATTTATGGTTATGATAAAGTTAAATTTTGCTAAATTTAAGCCAAACTTTAGCGAGAAGGACAAATTTGCAAGCATTTATATCTGGATTTTTCACCTCTTTATCGCTCATTTTAGCTATCGGCGCACAAAACGCATTTGTGCTAAAACAGGGCATCAAAAGAGAAAATATCTTTATCATCTGTCTTATTTGCGCTATTAGCGACGCTGTCTTGATCTTTGCAGGAGTTTTTGGGCTTGGTAGCCTCGTGCAAAACTTCCCCATCATCAAGCAAATCGCCCTATATGGCGGCTTTTTATTTTTACTTTTTTACGCGCTAAAGAGCTTTCACTCGTGCTTTTTTAAGGACCTTAGCATGGATACCAGCAGCGATTATGCCAGATCAAATTTAAAGAAAAACATCCTTTTAACGCTAGCATTTACTTGGCTAAATCCTCACGTCTATCTTGACACGATGATACTAATAGGCTCGGTTTCGACTAAATTTAAAGATGAAAATTTGATATTTGGCGTGGGGGCTAGCCTTGCCTCATTTTGCTTTTTCTTTGCACTTGGCTATCTGGCTAGGTTTTTAGCGCCCATCTTTGCAAGGCCCATCTCATGGAAAATTTTAGAGTTTTTTGTCGGCCTCATCATGCTCGCCCTTGCCTTCATGCTCCTTTTTGCTAGCTTCTAGCCTCTTTTTTAGTGCCTCTTTTTTGCGAAGTTCAAGCGCATAAGCTTCATTTAGCGCGTCTTCATCGTCCAAATTTGCTCCGTCTAAAAATTTGCGGTAGTCTTCAAACTGCCTATTTTTTATCCCCCAAAGCACGCCAAAAAGCAGGGCCGCCCCCATCAAAACCGAGATAAAAACAAGCATCGCAAGAGTCGTTGTATCCACTATTTGTCCTTAAATTTTCTAACTATAAAAAGCGAGTTTAGTATGACGCTAAGCGAGCTTGCCGACATAAAAAGCGCGGCAAATAGCGGCATGACGTAGCCACACACGGCAAATGGCAGGCTAAGAGCGTTATAAAGCAGGCAAAAGAGTAAATTTTGCTTTATCGTTTTATAGGTAAATTTTGAAATTTTCACCGCTTTTGCAAGGCTTTGCAAGCTATCATCAAGTAGCACCACGTCGCTTTTTTCTAAGCTCACCGCAGCGCCACTTCCCATGCAAATGGCCACATGAGCAAGGCTAAGCGCGGCTGCGTCGTTTATGCCATCCCCCACCATCAGCACCTTTTTGCCCTGCTGCTTAAGATCAGCTATAAATTTAGCCTTTTCATCAGGCAACATCCCTGCTCTAAACTCGCTCACATCAAGTTCATCTGCTACGTTTTTTACCACATTTTGCACGTCGCCACTTAGGATGCAAACCTTCATGCCAGCACTCTTTAGCTCGTCTATCAAAGCCTTTACCTCGGGCTTTACGCTATCTTTTAGGTAAAATTTAGCCACCAGCTCGCCCTGCTTGCCCACAAAAAAGCTCACATTTTCTTCGCACTCATCAAATTTCACACCATTTTCGGCCAAAAAGCGCCTACTTCCAGCCACAAAACTCTCACCCAAAATATCGGCGCTAACTCCCTTTGCCACGCTTAAATTTGCATTTTCAAGCTCAACTTTTTTTGCGCCTTTTTGCTTTAAAAACTCAGCCACCGCCACGCTTATTTGGTGGTTTGAGATAAGGCAAAGCGAGTAAATTTTATCAATACTAACGCCCTCTTTTACAAAAAACTCGCTCACTTCAAATTTAGCCTTTGTGAGCGTCCCAGTCTTGTCAAACACCGCCACGTCGCACTTTGCAAGGCTTTCAAAAAATTTAGCCTCCTTAAAAAGCACCTTGTTTTTAAAGGCAACCCCAAGGGCGCAAACGCTACTAACTGGCGTGGCAAGGGCAAGCGCACAAGGGCAAGCGATCACGATGACGCTCACGGCTGTCACTACCGCTTCTGAAAAGCTAAATTTAAAGTACCAAAACCAAAATGTAAAAAACGCTAGAGCAAGCACGCCAAGAGAGAATTTCGAGGCGATTTTATTGACTGCTAGCTCGATATTTGGCTTTTTTAGCTCTGCGTTTTGGAGTAAATTTATAAGCTTATTAATGTATGAGTTTTTAAAAATTTGCCCTGCCTCATAGACGATCTGCCCGTTTAGACAGACAACGCCGCTTTTTACTTCGTCCCCAGAGCTTAGTAAAAGTGGCAAGCTTTCGCCTGTCAGACTTGAGCTATCTACGCTTGCTTCACCACTAAGCACCACCCCATCAAGCAGTGCCCTCTCGCCTGATCTAAGCACGATCTTTTCGCCTAAATTTACATCCTTTGGCTCTTTTAAAATGTCCTTGCCATCCTCTAAAACACACACTTTTGCAAGCAGCATATCGCTTAAGAAATTTGAAGTCTCAAGTGCCTTTTTCTTGCCTAAAATTTCTAAAAATTTACCGATAAAAACAAAGGTTATGATCATCGCGACTGAGTCAAAATAGCTCTCGCCACTTCTTGTAAGCATCGCAAAGATCGAGTAGATATATGTTATGCTAGCCCCCGTGATAACGAGCAGGTCCATATTTGGCGAGGCGTTTTTAATGGCGATTTTTGCCCCTTTAAAAAACTCGCTACCAGTGTAGAAAAGCACAGGCGTTGCCAGCACAAACTGCGCGAAACTTAGCAAATCCTTCACGTCGCTTCTGATGCCGCTAAAGTAGCCGCCATACTGCGCGATCGCCAGCCACATGATATTCATCGTGGCAAAGACGCCAACAAGCGCTTTTGCGTAAAAATTTCGCCTTTTTTTGACTAGCTCATCCTCTTTTTGGCTCGCCGCGTAGGCCTTTGGAGTGTAGCCAACGGCGTAAATTTTCTCAATTATTTGCTCCACCAAAAGCTCTTGCTCGTCGTAAACAATGACCGCCTTTTGGCTAAGCGAGTTGATATTTACCTCCAAGATGCCAGGCAGGCTAAAAAGCGCCTTTTCAAGTAGCCAGATGCACGCCGAGCAGGTTATGCCGTCAATGAGAAATGAAATTTTAGAAAACTCGCCCTCTTTTGTCACTAGCTCGCTAAAATTTGCCACTAAATTTTTGACATTTGCACCGCTACTAGCAGGATTTAGAGTGTTTTTGCCAAGGCGCTCATAAAACTCACCAAGGCCACTTTCATTTAAAATTTCATAGACGCCTTTGCAGCCAGCGCAGCAAAACTTAAGCCCGCCTTTAGCCTCTATCATCGCGCTTTCATCAAAGCTTTGCTTGCAGTGAGAGCACCTACACTTCACGGGCGCTTCTTTTTAAGCTGGTCTAAATAGCCATATATCGTGATCTTTGAGACATTTAGCTTACTTGCCACGACCTCGATAGCACCCTTTATGTTAAAAATGCCCTTTTCGTTCATAAAGCCCACGAGCTCTAGCTTTTGCTCCTTTTTGAGCTTTTTGCCCTCGTTTTTGGCGATGATCTTGTCGATCAAATTTAAGACGATCTGCATCACATCGTCGTTTTGCTCGCTCTTTGGCTCATTTTCACTCGTCTTTAAGAAATTCCCAGTCACTTCAAAAAGGCTCTTTGCCACGCTAGCATCGACATTTACGCATATCGCCCCTATGATCCCTCCGTGCTCGTCTCTGATAAATGCAGTTGAAGACTTCACTAGCTTTTCATCCTTTGTAAAAAAGTAGTTTGCCACGTAGTCGTCTTTGAAATTTTTGCTGTTTAAGACCTCGCTTACAAGGTGGTCAAAGCTTTGTCCGACCTTTCTGCCAGTGACGTCGCCAGCTACATAGACGACTGAGCGCTGCGGGTGTGAAAGGTCGTGCAACACGACTTCGCAGGCAAATGGTGAGCTTTTTTGTATGAGATTTGCCGTTGGGATAAATGCCTTTAATATAGGATGCATAAGGCGCCTTTTGTTTTTGTTTAAGTTTAGCCAAAATATTTTTAAAATTTCGATAATAAAAATATAATTTTTTATGAAAATTTGTGAAATTTAAGTGAAAATAATAATTTTTTATCTATAATTTTTTAAATTTTTAAGGAGAAAATATGAAAATTTACGAAACCGAAATTTCAAAAAAGAAAAAGGCTCACTACTCTTTGGCAACCGAGCACAACGGCATCCTCTACATCTCAGGACAGCTTAGTATGGACCCAGAGACTAGGCAGATACCAGAGGGGCTAAAGGCGCAAACAAGGCAGGCTTTAAAAAACCTTGATAACGTGCTAAAGCTGGCAAATGCGACAAGAAACGATATCTTGATGTGCCGCATCTATACACCAGATATCGACTTTTGGGACGAGATAGACGACGAGTATGCGCTATTTTTTGGCGATCACAAGCCAGCTCGCGTCGTAGTACCGACAAACAAACTTCACTTTGGCTGCCTGCTAGAGATCGAGGCCACAGCGATACTTGATAGAAAAATTTAAAAGGAGCGAAAATGCCTAAATTTATCTGCTCAAAATGCGGCAAGAGCACAGATTTTGAGACGCCTATATTTGCGTGCGAGTGCGGTGGGCTATATGATCTGGAGTTTAAAGCGGCCAAATTTGATCTAAATTTGATCGACCAGCGCGAGTTTAGTCTCTTTAGATACCGCGAATTTTTCCCTATTAAAAACGAGCTTTGGCGCGATATCAGCCTTGGCGAGGGGCTAACAAAGAGCGTGAAATTTGATGACTCGCTCTACCTCAAAATGGACTACGCGATGCCAACGCTCTCTTTTAAAGATAGAGGTGCTGTTATGCTTATTTGGTTTTGCAAAACTCATAGCATCAAAAAGATCCTGCAAGATAGCAGTGGAAACGCTGGAAACTCGGTCGCTGCATACGCTGCTAGAGCTGGCATAGAGTGTGAAATTTACGTCCCAAAAGGCACGAGCGAGAAAAAGATAAAGATGCTTGAGTACTACGGCGCAAAGGCAGTTGTCTTTGACGGCACGCGAGACGAGACGGCAGATGCTTGCAGAAAAAGAGCAAAAGATGAGGGAATTTTTTACGCAAACCACGTATTTAACCCGCTTTTTTACCAAGGCACTAAAACATATATATATGAAATTTACGAGCAGCTTGGCTTTGTCCCTGAAAATCTCTTTTTGCCAGTTGGCAACGGCACCTTGCTAATTGGCTGCGAGATCGCGCTAAATGAGCTATATGAGGCTGGAGTGATCAAAAAACTACCTAAAATTTTCATCGTTCAAAGTGAAAAGTGTGCGCCATTTTTAGGGGCAACAAGCGAGCCTGCTAAGATCAAGCCAGAGCCAACTTTGGCTGAGGGCATAGCGATCGCAAAACCTGCTCGTGGCGCTGAGATATTAGCTAGCAGGTACGCAGGCGAGCGCGAGGTGATCACGATAAAAGAAGAGGATATTGAGCCAGCTAGAAATTTCCTAGCAAGCCGTGGTTTTTACGTCGAGCACACCACAGCAGCGATCTACGCGGCATACACAAGCTACGTAAAATCGCACAAGATAGAGGGCAGAAGCATCATCTCGATGTGTGGCGCTGGGCTAAAGAGCGAACACTGATTTTTTAAATTTTATCGCTTTAGTTTTTTGCTTTTTGCGCATGTAAGCGAGTGCAGTCTTTTTTGACGGATGCGTCGATTTGGCGGTAAATTTGACGAATTTAAATCGGCTATCAAATTTGATAGCCGATTTTTGCCTCGTTTTCGAGTGTTTAGCGGAGTTAAATTTGATGAAGCCAAACTTACGATGCTTAAATTTACATGTAAATTTTATAGACGAGTTTTTTGCACCGAGCGGACTAAATTTGGCGGACGTTTTGCAAAAGCCGTCAAATTTTGCAGCAATTTTTTGACAAAACTCACATTTTGAAAACGCTGGCAAATTTACGAGCGAATTTTAAATGCTTGCAAATTTGAACATCGCAAAATTTACGAGTCGCGAGTTTAAATAAAATTCGGCTCGTCAAATTTCAGCCTCAAATTTAACTATAAAAAACAAATTTAAGGCGCATAATCCGCCAAATCAATCGTTTCTCACGCACCGAACGAAGTGACGAATAGAAAGATCGTTCCAGTAACCGCTGCCGAACACAAAATCCACGACCCACGCGCCAGACGAGCCGCCGGCGTATGTAGTCTGGCTCCAGTACCATGGATAGTCGGAGTCTGCTATGTATTTAAAAGCGGTATTTAGAGCGGGTTTATACCTACTCTTATCTATTATGCTTAGTAGCTCCACTCTCGTAGGCAGCCGCCAGTCCTTGTATCCGGCTAGGTTTACTAGATTGCAGTACTCCTGCGCCTGATCCCACGTTCCTTGAAAATTTTGCTTCTCGTCCTGCCACATTAGTCTTCCCATCTTTTTGTCGCTACATACCACTACGTTTTTATCGTTATCTCGGTAGCACGTAGGGCTTAGCGCTTCTGCGTTTAGCAGTCCACAAAGTAGCAAAGAAGCGGCTATATATCTTTTCATACTTTTTCCTTTAGTCTAAATTTTCAAAAATCAATAGTCCCGGACGCACCGCACGAAGCTGCGACTAGAAACGCCGCCCCAGTTATCGTTGCCGCCCCTGAAATACACGATCCACGCGCCAGACGAGACGCTGGCGCTCTTAGTAGAGCTCCAGTACCAGCTATAGCTTTTTTCGCCTTTATCGTTCGTCTCGTATGCGACGTTTTTAAAGGCTTTGTTTATAGCGGGGTTATACCTGCTATCGTCCGTGATGCTTAAAAGCTCGTTTATCGTAGGCAGTCTCCAGTCGTCATAGCCTACAAAATTTAAATCATCGCAGTAGCGAACCGCCTCGGCGTAATCGCCTTTAAACATCTCCTCACCGTCTTGCCACATTAGCTTATAAATGTCGTCTTTGACGACATCCAGACGGTTATCTCTGCTAAAGCCCGCCGTAACCCCGCTTTCAATACCTATAGTATCTTTAACAAACCCCATTAAATCAAAGCCAAACGCTGCACCGTAGCAGAGCGCACAAGCAAGCGAAGCGGCTATTATTTTTCTCAATATATCTTCCTTTAAAATATTTATTAAACGATAAAATTATACCATGGCAATAAATATTTTCACGCAAACTCCCTATCTATCACGATGAAAATTTTATATCCTAGATAATTTAACGATACCTCTCGCTCGATCGCAGCACCTAGCTCGCCTAAATTTCTCTCAGCAAAATCAACCACCACATCAAACCTAACGCTCTTTTTCTTGGTATCTATAAAAAATGCGTGAAAACCGCGCACACTGCTAAAGCGTGAGAGTAAATTTGCCACACAGGCGCGACTCCCTTCTTGACCTAAATTTACGCTATAAACGCCAAAAACCAGATATATTCTATAAATTTTATATATCTCGATCTGAAGCTCATTTAGCCTTTGCGAAACCTCACTAAGTGGCAAATGCTCGTCTATCTCGACATTCACAGAGCCTACGTATCGCTGCGCGCCGTAGTTATGCAGTATCAGGTCGTATGTCCCACGCACGATCTCTCAGCGATTTACAGCGGCGTAAATTTCATCGCTGATCTCTTTTTCGACGCGCTGTCCGATGATCTTATCAAAGGTTTTTTTATCAAAAGCACGCCGTTTATGATGATAAAAAATGATGCCAAAGCGCCCGCATAGCCATCTATCTGAATGTTAGCAAAGTATGAGAGTGCTGCTCAAACTAAGATCACGCACGAGATGATAGCATCGCCTAAAGCCTCTTGTCCCACGGCCCTAAGCGAGATAGACTTGGTCTCTTTGCCGATCTTTTTGTAGTAAAATCCAAGTGCAAATTTAACAAATATAGCACAAAATAAAAATACCAAAAACGGCATCGTAAAAGTAGTAGGCTCTGGCGCAAAGATATTTTCTACCGATGTTTTTAGAAACTGAAAGCCAAGCATCAGCACGATAACCGAGACGATGAGACCACCGATATACTCGGTCCTGCCATAGCCATACGTATGATCCTCGTCAGGCATCTTGCTAGCTAGCTTTGAGCCAAATATCGTGATGATACTTGAGCCTATATCGCTAATGTTATTTATAGCATCTGATATCAAAGCAACTGAGTTTGAAACCATAGCTATAAAAATTTTCGCTCCAGCTAAGAAAAAAGTTAGTAATTATACCGATAAACGCCGTTTTTATTATCTTCTTTTCGCGTTTACCGTCTTTAAAATCCATTATTTTGAGATCCCTTTTCATTTTCGCAAGATTATATCATTTCTTGACAACAAAGTTTTATTTTTATAAAATGCCAAAACTTTCAAAAAACTTTTGAAGCCCAGAATTCTGCAATCTTATCCCCGCATTTAAAGAGGAAAAATGGAAAACAATAACCAAACCGAGCAAAGTGCTGCTCAAAACACAAAAACTACAAAAAAACATCAAGCATCAAGAACACACGTACCAGTCGATGGACACAAGATCGAGGAGCTAAGAACGCTTAGCTTAGACGAGCTAGTGCAGATCGCAAATGGCGTTGGCGTCGAAAATCCACGCGAATTTCGCAGGCAGGATTTGATATTTGAGATACTAAAAACCCAGACAAAACAAGGCGGCTTTATACTATTTACTGGAATTTTAGAGATCACAAACGAGGGCTACGGCTTTTTAAGGGCTGTTGATGCAAATTTAAGCGACAGCTCAAACGACGCTTATGTTTCAAACTCACAGATCCGCAAATTTGCACTTCGTGTGGGCGACATCATCACCGGCCAAGTAAGAGAGCCAAAAGATCAAGAAAAATACTACGCCCTTTTAAAGATAGAGGCGGTAAATTATATGCCTCTAGCAGACGCAAAAGAGAGGCCACTCTTTGACAACCTAACCCCACTTTTCCCAACTGAAAAGCTAAATTTAGAGTATGATCCGATGAAACTAACTGGCCGTGTGCTTGACCTTTTCACGCCTATTGGCAAGGGTCAGCGTGGTCTCATCGTCGCACCTCCAAGAAGTGGTAAAACAGAGCTTATGAAAGAGCTAGCTCACGGCATCTCCAAAAACCACCCAGAAGCCCAGCTAATGGTTCTTCTAGTAGATGAGAGACCAGAAGAAGTTACAGACATGCAGCGCTGCGTAAAAGGCGAGGTATTTAGCTCGACATTTGACCTGCCAGCGCTTAACCACGTCCGCGTAGCAGAGCTAGTCATCGAAAAGGCAAAACGTCTAGTTGAGATGGGCAAAGACGTCATCATCTTGCTTGATAGTATAACCCGTCTAGCACGCGCCTACAACACAGTGACCCCGCCAAGCGGCAAGGTGCTAACAGGCGGCGTGGACGCAAACGCACTTCACAAACCAAAACGCTTCTTTGGCGCAGCTAGAAACATCGAGCATGGCGGCTCACTAACCATCATCGCAACCGCATTAATCGACACTGGCTCACGCATGGACGAAGTTATATTTGAAGAGTTTAAAGGCACTGGAAACAGCGAGATCGTGCTTGATCGCAACATCTCAGACCGCAGAATTTACCCAGCTATCAACGTACTAAAATCAGGCACCAGAAAAGAAGAACTACTTCAAAAACCTGATGAGCTTCAAAAAATTTGGGCTATTCGCTCTGCGATCGCGACAATGGACGACGTCGAAGCGCTTAAATTCTTATACGCAAAAATGCTAAAAACAAAAGACAACAAAGAGCTTCTCTCTATCCTAAACGAGTAAATTTAACCGAGCTTGAAGCGCTTGCTTTGAGCTCAAATTTTCACTTAAAATATAAACTCTAGCTTTTCTAGCCAAAAATATCTTAGAAATTTTAAATTTTTAGCACTTTCAATTATAAAAGAGATTACGATTTCTAAACGATTATTTACTAAATTTTTCTATATCTTGATTGATTAAATTTTCATATTCACAAAGCTCGTTGCAAGTTTTCTTGCTCTGCTCGATAAGCTCATCAAATTTAAATCCAAGCATCACGATACGATAAAGGTTTGGTTTGTGTTTTCGCCAGTTGTAAAGCGTTGCGACATCAACGTCTAAATGATAAGCCATATCACGTTTTGTCATCTTAGCCACTTTACACTCCTTTTTTTTCGAGTGATTTTATAAATTTTATTCTGATAAGAAAACAATTGAATTATTTTATGTTTTTTATTAATTTCATTGAATATTTAAACTTTATTTAATATAAGAAAATTTAAAATAGTCACGTAACATTTTTTAAATAAGGAGTAAAAATGAAAAATGTAGTTTTAAAAGTTGCTTTAGGTTTAAGCCTAGCTAGTGCCGCTGCTTTAGCGCAAGGAGCCTTTGTGGGAGTTGAAGGAGACTACTCTTTTGGATCAAAGCTTACCGTAAAAGGCGATGATGGCTCAAAGATCAAATTTAAAAAAGCACAACCAGGTCTTGGTCTAAAAGCTGGTTATGACTTTGACGTAGCTAGAGTTTATGGAGCTTACATATATGATTTTAAAGTTAAGAAAACAGCAAATGATGAGGACAAAAGCGTGGCTGAGTGGAAAACTCATAAATTTATAGTTGGAGCTGACTATACTCCAAGTGTAGCAAAAGATCTTAAACTAGTTCTTGGTGGCTATACTGGTTTTTCAAAACTTAAGCTAAGGGGTGGCGATGCTGAAAATCCAATGGAAAGTGCTAGCACAAACGGCTGGATACTTGGTGCAAAAGTTGGTGCCGAATACTCTATAAATGAAAATAATGCAGTTGAGTTTGGTCTAAAAGCTGATAGAACTGACTATGGCAAGATCAGTAAATTTGATATGATTGATGCCAAAGAGACAAACGTCGGTCTTTATATGGGATATACATATAAATTTTAATCACCAGCAAGCTCAAATTTCAAAGCAAATTTGAGCTTTTATTAGAAACTATAAATTTACCAGCTTTTCTAAATTTTCGCCGTCTAAGCGGTAGGTTCTCCACTCAATAGATTGATTATTAGCGCCCATGCTTTCATAAAATTTGATGCTCGGTTCATTCCAGTTTAGACAGCACCACTCAAGCCTTTTTAAATTTTCATCCTTGCAAATTTGAGCTAGAAATTTAAAAAATGCCTTGCCCACACCTTGATTTCTAAACTCTTTTTTGACGTAGATGTCCTCAAGGTACATCCCGCCAAGCCCTAAAAATGTAGAAAACGTGTAAAAATAGATAGCATAGCCAATAGCCCTGCCCTCGCTTTCGCAGATAAGGGCTTTTGCGTGATTTTTATTAAATATGGAGTCTGCAAAAATTTCATTTGTAAAAGTGACTTGATCGCTCATCTTTTCATAGCTCGCAAGCTCTCTTACAAGCTCGCAGATCACGTCTATATCGCCCTCAGTCGCTTTTCTTATTTGAAATTTCATTAGTTGTCACCAAAGAGTGCTTTTAGATCTTTAACCATTTCGCCATTTTCGCCGCTACTGCTAGTTTTTGAGCCAAGCTCGTTTAACTCGATCTCATAGCCAGTTAGCATGCTTGCAAGGCGGATATTTATACCATTTTTGCCGATAGCTTTGCTCTTTTGCTCGCTCGCAAGTGTCACGATCGCCTTGTTTTCTTCGATCTTTACAGATGTGATGATCGCAGGAGCCATAGCGCGAGCTACCAAAATAGCTGGCTCGGTGGTGTATTCGATCGCATCGATGCTCTCACCGTGAAGCTCTTTGCTTACGGCATTTATCCTAACGCCCTTTGTGCCGACCGTTGCGCCGACTGGATCGATATTTGGAGTGGTTGAGATGAGTGCTACTTTAGCCCTTTCACCAGGGATCCTCGCACTTCCTTGAATGATGATGCCGCCGTCTTTTATCTCTGGCACCTCTGAAGTTAGCAGCGCCTCAAGAAATTTAGGTGAAGTCCTTGAAAGCTCGACCTTTATGCCTAAATTTTTATCTGTAAAAACTTTTCTAATGACCGCTTTTACCACGTCACCCACTTTAAATTTCTCACCTTTTATGCGGTTTTTACGTGGCAAGATAGCACGAAGCTCGTCTATCTCGATAAATGTGTTTTCGTCGTTATCTACCCTGACAACCGGACCAAAGACCATGTGACCGCTCATCTCATTATATTTTTGTAAAATTTTCTCTTCAACTAGGCGTTGGATGTGGTATTCTAGCTCTTTGTGAAGCGTTTGGGCGGCGGTTCTGCCAAGATTATCAAGGCTTAGTTCGTAAGTGAGCTCATCACCGATCTCTACGCCACTATCTATCTTTTTAGCCTCTTTTAAGCTTAAAAAATGCTCATTGTCTTCAGCAAGCCTCTCATCGTCGTTTGCTACGATTGAAATTTTTTGATAAAGCTTTAAATTTTTATTAGCATCGATGCTCACGTCATACTCATAATTCTCTCCATAAACCCTTTTTGCAGTGTTTATCAAGGCTCTTATGACGCGCTCTTTTACATCTTCGATATCTAAATTTTTCTCATTTGCAATTGACTCTATAATGTCTGATATTCTTTCCATTTTTTCTCCATTGTGACGATAAATTTCGGGGATTTTTCGTGAAGTTTTGAAATTATACATAAGCCATACTTTTAATAACTTTAAGCTTGTTATTAACTTTTATTTAATCCTTTTTTTATGATGATTTGGGTATATTGACCGATTAAAATTTAAGATTTTGAAAGGATTAAAAATGGAGCTTAAACTTGCAAGAGCCGAATTAGACGCAAAACCAAAAACGATTTCACTAGAAAAGATCGAAGCTGCCGTTGATAAAGAAGGTCAGAAAATTTTCTATTTTGATAAAGAAAACACACATAAACAACTAATCGCCTTAGTCGAGCACTTTGAAGAAAAAGGGCTAAGCGTTTATCACAGAACCGTGAAATACGGGCTTGATGAGAGCGATTATATGTATGAAGTGCATATACTTTAATGAGTAAAAAACTCTTTATCCAAACTTTAGGTTGTGCTATGAATGTTCGTGACAGCGAGCATATCATAGCCGAGCTCTCACAAAAAGAAGACTACTCCTTAACACAAAACATCGAAGAAGCTGATTTAATCCTTATAAATACTTGCTCGGTTCGTGAAAAGCCAGTTCACAAGCTCTTTAGCGAGGTCGGAGCTTTTGAAAAAGCCAAAAAAAGAGGTGCAAAGATAGGCGTTTGCGGCTGCACTGCAAGCCATTTGGGTAGTGAAATTTTTAAGCGCGCGCCTTATGTTGATTTTGTCCTTGGCGCAAGAAATGTTAGCAAGATCACAAAGGCGGTAAATACGCCTAAATTTATCTCAACCGATATCAACCACGACGAGAGCGAATACGCATTTGGCGAGTTTAGAGGCTCGCCATACAAAAGCCACATCAACATCTCAATCGGCTGCGACAAAAAGTGCACCTACTGCATCGTCCCACACACCAGAGGCGATGAAATTTCCATCCCTTCAAGCCTCATCTTAAAAGAGGTAGAAAAGGCCGCAAACACCGGCGCAAAAGAGATATTTTTACTAGGGCAAAATGTCAATAACTACGGCAAAAGATTTTCAGGTGTGCAAGAAAATATCGATTTTAGCGATCTGCTAGTAAAGATAAGCGAGATAGAAGGCGTTGAGAGGATAAGATTTACAAGTCCGCACCCACTTCATATGGATGATAAATTTCTTGAAATTTTCACAAATAACTCAAAAATTTGCAAGTCTATGCACATGCCACTTCAAAGCGGAAACACCAAAGTTTTACGCGAGATGAAGCGCGGATACACAAAAGAGTGGTTTTTAGATCGCGCGCTAAGACTTAGAAAGATGTGCCCTGATGTTAGCATCTCAACTGATATCATCGTCGCATTTCCAGGTGAGAGTGATATCGAATTTGAAGATACGATGGACGTGCTTGAGCAAGTTAGATTTGAGCAAATTTTTAGCTTTAAGTATTCGCCTCGACCGCTTACAAAGGCAGCTACTTTTACAAATCAAATAGATGATAAAACCGCTTCAGAAAGGCTAACACGCCTGCAAAATCGCCATAGTGAAATTTTAGACGAGATCGTGGCGGCGCAAAAAGATAAAATTTTTGATGTATATTTTGAAGAGCTAAGGGCAAATGGCGGCGTTGCTGGGCGAAGTTTTAACAACTTTTTAGTTCAAGTTGATGGCAGCGAAGAGCTTCTTGGCACTACGCAAAAAGTAAAGATCACAAACCCAAAACGAATGGTTTTGTATGGCGAGCTGCAAATTTAAAAACACCATTGAAAAGGTCGCCCTAAGTGTTGGCGTCTTTTTCATCTACATTTTGATGTGGCTCATTTTTCTAACCTGCAAAAAGAGCTACACTCCAAATTTCTTACCACAAAATGGCTGCGTCGTCGTCTTTTGGCACGGCAGACTTAGCTTTATGAGCTTTGCTTACAGACGCTGGTGGAGCAGCCAAAACAGAAAACAAGGCAAGGTGATAATAAGCGACCACAAAGATGGTGAGCTCATCACCAGAATAATCAAATTTTTTGGCATCGGTACCATTAGAGGCAGCAGCTCAAAAGGCGGCGCAAGAGCGCTTATAGAAGCTCTAAGAGAGATAAAACAAGGCCACGACGTCATCATCACACCAGATGGCCCACGCGGACCAAGACATAGCGTAGCAGACGGAGCTGCAGTGATCGCGCAAAAGTCATCTTGTGAAATTTACGCTCTAAATTTCGAAGCAAACTCGTTTTGGGAATTTAAAAGCTGGGATAAGATGATACTTCCAAAGCCATTTTCAACTATAAAATTTAGCCTCTCAGCACCTTTTAGTGTGGCAAATTTAGAGCAAAAAGAGGCAAAAGAGAAGATACAAAACGAGCTTTGGCAGGCCTCACAAAATGACGGCGGCAAGAGCGTGCTACAAAATAAAGAGGAATTTAGGTCAAATTTAAAAATTTGGTGGAAAAAATATGCTCACAAAAATCCGCAAATAAGCGACGAGATAAGAGAAATTTTGGACGAAATTTATGAAAAATAAAATTTCTATCTTTATAGCCATTTTCATAATAGCTTTGTTTGGGCTATTTTTTTATAGCGACAACTCCTACAAGCTCGCTCTTGAAGCGAAATTTTACTACGAGAGTAAAGAGTACGAAAAGGCTCTAAATTTAAGCCAAAAATCCCTTGATCTTGACGCCTACAACAAAATGGCCGCCACCACGCTTAATCAAAGCAAGGCAGCGATAAAATTTAGCTCATACATAAAAAATGGCAAAGAGTATCTTGAGCGCATCAAAAAAATGAGCCAAAACGGCGTCAGTAAGGCTGATAATGAGCGCATCAAAATGATGTGTGATGTGATGATAGAAGATTTTGAAAGCTTAAGAAATTCTGCGCTGCTTGATGATGAGCTAAAAAACGAAGCTCTGAAGATGAAAGAGGCGTTTGCAAAACTAAAAAACGAGCTGTTTTAAACTTATTTAATCCCTTTTTGGCTAACATATCAAAAATAATGCACTAATTTTAGGAGAGTTATGTCTTTTAGCATCAAAAAGCTTTTTTCAAACCTTTTCTTAAGCGCCGTGATCGAGGGTAATGAGTGCGTTTTTTACGGTCAGGTCTTTAGAAATGGCAAGCTTATAAAAACTACAAATGCTAAATTTACAGACATAAGCATCGAAAATGTCGATGAAAAAGTTTTAAAATACATAGAAGAGCAAGAAAAGGCCTATTTTGGCGTCTATGTTTCGCTCTTTTTTAACGACGACTCGCAAGGTGCGCTGCCTACTGCTAACTTTGACGAATACAAGAAATTTAACATTAACACGCAAAATCTAACCAGCCTTGTGATGCAAGATAGCTGGAGCATATATGCAAATTTAAATGCTATAAGAAGATATAAAAACCTCTTTGGACAAGGTAGCGTCGATCTTATCTACTCGCCTATCGCCCTGCTCTTTCACGAGCTTTTAAAGCGTGGAATTTCGCCAAAAACCACGCTATATCTCTACATCCACTCGCACTCTTTTGCGCTTGCGATATTTAAAGATAAGCAGATGAAGCTCTCGACGTTTTTAAATATGAGTGACGCTGAAGAGGGCAACGAAGAGATCGAAAGCCTAAAAGAAGAGGATATAACAGACATAGACAACCTCATCGTCAAAGAAGAAGATGGCACAACGGCGCTTGATGATTTTAAAAGTTTGGATGATTTCTTAAGCGATGATAAACCAAAAGAATTTGAAGATCTAAACTACGAGCTAAACATGCCAGCTTCGACCAATGTCGAGAAGTCAGTAGCGATCTTTGGGCGTGATATGAAGATGTTTGACTACATCGCAAAGGCTATGAAAGAATTTTATGAAAATCCGATCTACGGCGGCGATTTTATCGAGCAGATCATCGTTTTTGAAAACACAAAAACAAGCGCGACATTTTTACAATACCTGCAATCAGAGCTATTTGTGGAGACATCAAGCTATCCAATCAACACAAATCACATCATGAATGAGATCATGCAAGAAGAGATAACACTATGAAATTTAGCTTCATCACTCCAGAACCAAGACCGCTTCTTTCTATCTTTAGTAAGCTCTGGCTAAGCCTCATCGGCTTTGTTTTTGTGGTGCTTTTGGTGGCAAATTTCTTCATCGTTTATAAAAACTACTCAACCAAAAAAAATATAGAATTTCTAGCAAATGAGCAAAAAGAGCTTAGCCAAAAGATAGTCACCACGGATGAAATTTCAGCCAAACTTGCCGTGCAGATAGACTCTGCAAACGACATCTTTACGTCAAATTCTATCCTAAAGCAAAGCTTGCACAATCTTTTTGACCTTGTGCCTGATAGCATCACGCTTGAAGAGGTCTTTATGGATAAAAACTCGCTCATCATCCGCGGCATAACGCCAACAAAAGATGTCTTTAACCAGCTCTTAGCATCACCGCTAAGGTCGATTTTCACCACGTCAAACACTAGCTTTTATCAGAGCAAAAACGGCTGGTACGGCTTTATAAGCACAAATAAGATTGATAATTCTGAGGGATATAATGAGTAAAAAAGATACGAGCTTAGAAAAAATCGACCCTGTAAAGCTTTTACTTTTTATATTTGCTTTTATCATAGTTTGCTTCATTATGATATTTGGCTTTATCGTGCCAAATATAAAAGAATTTAAAAGCCTCTCAAGACAAAACTACTCGCAAACCTCATCATACACGAAGGTAAAAAACGAATTTGAAGCTAAATTTAAAGCACTTGAAGCGACAAGACAAAAAGACGGCGCTATCATCTTGGCCTATGATACAGCTTTTGATAAGGATAAATTTATAAATTTCGCATCGCAATTTTTTAGCGAGGTAAGCCTTAGTAAGATAGAAGAAGGCGAGAATAACGCAACCGAGAAGTTCTTTAGATACCGCCTAAATGTCACCAGCTCACTTAAAACCCCGCAGAAATTTTATGACTTTTTAGACGCACTTAGCAGCTACGATAGCATCATAAAAGCCGAATTTCCTATCGTCATGAAAGGCGAAAACGACAAGATCCACACAACCTTTAACATAAAAGTTTTTGGGTTGAAGTAAGAACTCAAAGTTTACCATCAAGATAGAGTTTAACCAAAAACTCGCTATATCTTTTTCTTCCAAGATAGTTTAAATGATGCCCCATATCTGATAACTCATCATCATTAAATTTAAAATTTGTTAGATCAATGACTTTAGCATTTTTAATAGCTGGCATTATCTCACTTATATCATATTTTATAGTGGCGCCATCAAACATAGGCTCTAATATAATAACAACCTTTATGCCACTTTTTACAAGTGGATCAATTACATAATTTTGAAAATATTTTATAGTGTTTTGATTTAACCCCTTTAATTCGATCGTCTTACCATAATTTTCTCTTGGCAGTGCATCTGAAAAAAGAATAATATCTCCATTGCTACACTTTGCAACAATGATTTTTTTATTTTTTGTAGCATTTGAATTTATCTCATTTATATTGATTAAATCACAATCACTATATGCTTTTACATCAAAAGTATTTTTAGCTTCAAAACTACTTGCTTTAGTTTTGTTATCTGGAGTAAATTTCCCATAAAATCCAACTATTCTATTATATATACCTTCAGAATATCTCAAAAATAGATGTGGTCTTGCAAAAAAATCAGGTAGTGTTTTCAGAAAGGTCATTTTATCTGTACCAAAATTTGCAACAAGTTCATCAGTAGTATAAATTTTAAATCCATACTCTGCATAGTTATCAAAAAGAAAACTAACTCTTAGACTAATAACAACCTCTTTTGCACCAACTTTTTTGATAGCATTTGAAATATATGGATAGTCTCTAATGAAATTTCCAGATACACCGAAGTTATAAATACTGATATTATTTTCGCTAAAAACATTTGTTGATATATGATGAAGCGTTCTACTACTTCCAACAAAAACAATATCCTTTTGCTTTTCACTATTTAGTTTAAAGTGCTCCGCTTTTGAAATTTTATTATCAACAAAATTTGTCTTACTTGTGCTATTTCCCGCAAAAACATAAAGCACAACATCAAGCCCAACCATAGCAAAAGCCACTAAAAACAGGCACAGAAATATTTTTTTCTTAAAATCTAAAGTATAAAAATTCACTCGCATTATTAAGCCTAATTGCTAAGATCGATATAAACAAAAAGAAAGATGTTGCAAAAATTTGCCAGATAGTAAATTTAAATTTCTTATCAAATGCTATTTGCATAGAGTTTTTAAAAAGCAAAACAACCAAAAAAGCCAAAACGATAAAAAACATCTCGAGATAATTAACGTCTATTTTAAACTCACCAAAAAACATCCCTCGGATCACTTTCATAGCATCTTCAAAGCTTTTTGCTCTAAAAAATATCCATGTAAAATTTACAAAGTTAAAGGTAATAATCCAAGCAATGATTTTATTTAGTTTAAAATTTAACTTTTGCCAACATCTGTGAATAACAATAGCAAAGCCATGCAAAGCACCCCAAACAACAAATGTCCAAGCAGCTCCATGCCAAAGACCGCCTATCAAAAACACTAAAAACAAATTTATATAGGTACGATATTGACCTTTTCTATTTCCTCCAAGCGGAATATAGATATAGTCTCTTAGAAAACGCGACAATGTAATGTGCCACCTGTGCCAAAAATCCTGAATATTTAAAGCCTTATACGGGGAGTTAAAATTTATAGGAAGTCTTATATTAAAAAGCAATGCAAGACCTATCGCCATATCGCAATAACCACTAAAATCAAAATAAAGCTGAAAAGTATACGAAAGCGATGTCGTCCACGCTTGTAAGAAAGTCAAATTTCTCTCCACATCAAATCCAGCATTTGCAAAGATTGAAAAAGTATCGGCAACCACACTCTTCTTAAATAGTCCTATACTAAAAACAAAAAGTCCAAGAGCTATAAATTTATAGTTTTTTATAAGATTAAATTTATTTGCAAACTGTGGCATCATCTCTTTGTGATGCACTATCGGACCAGCAATAAGCTGTGGGAAAAATGTTATAAAAAGGCAGTAGTTTAAAAAACTATTCTCTTTTGTTTGCTTATTGTAGCTATCGACTAGATATGCTATTTGCTGAAATGTGACAAAACTAAGCGCAAGCGGCAAAGCGATATGAAGTAGACCCAAATTTGTATTTGCTATAGCGTTTAAATTTGAAATTAAAAAATCAGCATATTTAAAATATCCAAGTAAAGTGAGGTTGCAAACTATACCAAAAATTAAAATAGCTTTACTTTGATGTTTTGCAAGAAATTTTGAAATAAGGAAGTTAAAAACAATACTTCCCAACAAAATCGGCAGATAATAAATACTCCAATAAGCATAAAAAAATAAACTAGCACTCACCAAAAAAGCTTTTGCAAGAGTGCTTAGTCTCTTTTTGTTCAGAAAAAAATATACAAAAAATACAAGCGGTAAAAAAACAAATATAAAGGCATACGAGTTAAAAAGCAAAATTATACCCCCTTACTTTTTATCCACGCATTTGCCAAGTTGGCAGGCTCTTTTATAAAGTGCGTCCGCCTTTGTTTCATTGCCACTTAGCTTTGCAAGCAAAAAGCATGACTGCGCATACTCAAGCTCGCAGCTCTTTGCCAAAAGCTTTAGCACTCTAGCCTCGGCCTTGGTTCTATCTAACTTATGAGTTTTTAAATTTTCGCTTTCGATGTAGGATTTTAGCCCCATTGCTTCGTTGTAGCAGCCAACACCGTCGCCACTATCGCAAGCTAGTTTATAAAGCTTTAGAGCCTTTTCGATATCTTTTTGCTCATCAACTAGCCCTTGCTCATAAATTTGACCTAAATTTGAACAAGCAGTCGCAAGCCCAGCGTTGCAAGCCTTTTCGTAGTAGCCTTTTGCCTTTACGAAGTCCTTTTCGTTGCTAAAATTTACAGCTAGGTTGTTGCAGTCGATGCTATTTCCGCTCTCGCAGTTTTGCACCATCTTCTCTTTTTCAAGCTCAAGGCGCTCCGCCCTAGCCTCCTCATCACTTTGCCAAAAGCCAAAGCTAACCATCTTTTGCCACGACCAGCAGCCACTTAGCATAAAGCTAGCAACTACGATAAGCCCAAAATTTAAAACTTTTTTCACTTATTTTCCTGCTTACATGCCAAGCTTTGCGCCTAGTCTTTTCATCTGTGGGCACGCCTTGTTTAGACCACGAAAGCAAGCGACTTTGTAAATCCCATAAGCTCTCTTTTCGTCCTTGTTCATGCCAAGACCTAACTCATACATCGCGCCGATATTTGCGCAGCTTGGCAGATCCCCAGCGTTGCAAGCGTTTGTGTAGGCTTCCATCGCTAGATAGTAGTCTTGTTTTACGATCTCGCCCTTGCGGTAGGCGTTGCCTAGATGATAGCAAGCTTGCACACCGCCACTGTTGCAGCTATCTTTGTAAATTTCGACCGCTTTTTTTGGATCTTTTTTCACGCCAAGGCCGTTTTCATAGAGCGTGCCAAGGTTTGAGCAAGCAAGCTGTACCTTCGCATCGCAAGCCTTTTTGTAGTTTGCATAGGCATTGTCATACTCTTTCATAAGCTCAAAATTTACGCCCAAATCATTGCACGCTTCAGCATCGCCGCTCTCGCACTTTGGTGTTAAAAGATCGATCGCATTTTTTGAAATTTGCTCTTTGTTTTGCACCACCTTTTCGTCCTTTGGCTGCTGCCATGAGTCATCTTGCTTTGGCGTCTCTCCGATGCCAATCACGTTTAAGCAGCCTGTGAAAAATAGAGCAGTTAAAAGTAGTAGATATTTTTTCATTTTTGTCCTTTTAGTATTGTCCAAACAAGTCATTTAAGGCTTCGCTGATGCTTGGGTGAGTGAAAATTTGGTTTTTAAAGAAATTTGCATCTGCTTTTAAATTCATCGCGATCGCGATCTCGTTTATGATCTCATTTGCGTAGATGCAGTGAAAGCTAGCCCCCAAAATTTCGCCGCTACTTGCTTCAACGATAGCTTTTAGCATGCCCACATCGTGATTTAGCACCTTTGCTCCTGGCACTGCTGCCATGCTAAGCTTTAGCTCCTTGAAATTTAGCCCAAGCTTGCTAGCTTCTTTTGCATTTACGCCAACTCTTGCTAGCGGAGTGTCGGTAAATAGCACGTTTGCATGGATGCTTCTATTTTGTGTGGTGCGCTTTTTATCGCCAAAAATTTGCGAAAAAACTATCCTAAAATCATCCAAGCTAGTGTAAGTAAAAAGCTCTCCGCCGCGCACGTCGCCCACTGCGTAGATGTTTGACACATTTGTTTGAAGGCGCTCATTTGTCTTTATAAAGCCTTTTTCATTTAGCTCGACACCAGCTTCTTTTAAATTTAGATCATCTAAATTTGCCACTCTGCCAAGAGCTACTAAAAACGCATCAGCCTTGATGAGCCTATCTTCATTATCTTGTTTGAAATTTAGCGCATTGTCTTTTAGGCTCTCTATCTCGCAGCCCTCTAAAATTTCGATGCCTTGCACGTTTAGCGCATCTTTTACACTTTTAGCTATGTCTTCATCTTCATTTTTTAGAAGTGGTGAGCGTCCGATAATGGTTACTTTTGAGCCAAAATTTGCAAACATCGACGCAAACTCGATGCCGATAAATCCACTTCCAACGATGACAAGATGCTTTGGCATAGTTTTTAGATCGAGCAAAGTTTTGCTTGAAAAGACGTTTGAGTTTGTTATCTCAAATGGCGCATACGCCTCTTTTGAGCCAGTATTTATAATGATAAATTCGCCTTCAACGACTTTTTGCTCGCCGTTTGAGGTTGTGACTAAGACGCTATTTTTATCTTTAAACGAGCCAACGCCATCGATCACATCGATATTTTCTTTATCATTTAGCATCGCGTAGTTTTTAGAATTTAAAGCTGAGATTAGCTTATTTTTGTTTTCGATGCTAAGCGTGTAATACTCGTTTTCAACGCTATTGTCTGCATATATCGCCTCTTTTGCAGCTGTAATTAGGCGTTTTGTCGGTATGCAGCCCACGTTTATGCAAGTGCCTCCATACATCTTTGGCGATCTCTCGATTAGCGCGACCTTTTTGCCAAGCACAGCAGCCTTTACAGCTAGCGTCTTGCCAGCCTTACCAAATCCAATAATAACAATGTCATATTTCATTTAATTTTTCCTATTATGTAGTACGTAGTTTCGTTTATCTTTTTGATATCCATTTTGTATTTATTTGCCCAACTTTTGATGATCTCATCAACCCGCTCTTTTATCTCTTTGACGGTCGCAACGTTTTTTATCTTTAACCTATCCTCGCTCCCGCTCATCGCTACAAAGCAAAGGTGTGGCTTTAGATGATCGTTTAGCTCGATTACACTCTTTGGCAAAAGGCCGTCAGTGTTGTTTAAAATTCTACGCATATGCTCAGTGGTCGTTTCATCTATGTTGTAGCCAAGCTGTGTCAAAAGTGCGTTATGATCCATATCGTTCCTTTTTGCTTAAATTTGCGATCATTATAAGATAAAATTCGATAAAATCGCCTAAATTTTCAAGGACAAATATGAAAAAATTTATCATTTTTCTATTTAGCATTTTGCTATTTTGGGGCTGTTCAGCAGAGCAAATTTCACAAAATTTAGGTCTTAGCGAGCCACCACTTGATCCTGAAGTCGAGCAAATAGCAGACGCCATCTATCTATATAACGAGGGCAACTACCCAAAAGCTTGCAAGAGATTTTACGACTACGCAAAAGATGGCAATGTCCTAGCCATGCAGCAAACTGGCGTTTGTTTTCGTGACGGCAAAGGTTTTAGCAAGGATATCTTAAGGGCGCTTTTTTGGTTTGAGACAGCTGGCAGATACGGCAATATAGACGGGCTAAGAAGTGCCGGATACATCTATGAGTACGGCCTTGGGGTCAATAAAAATTTAGAAAAAGCGATATATTTTTACGAAAAAGCCACAAGCCTTGGCTCAAGCGAGGCCAGCTACGATCTAGGGCTTATATATCTTGGCAAAAACGACTATAAAAAAGCTAGAATTTATCTTGATGAGGCTTGCTATCATGGCAAAGAAGAGGCTTGCACGAAGCTAAAAGAGATGAAATTTTAGCTCTTAATTAGTTTCAACAGAATTTAGAGCCGAATATCCGATCAAAATCACACTTGCTATCATAAGAACAGATACAAAAATTCCCATTTTTTATCCTTTATTTCTTTAACTCTTTTATCTCTTTTAATATCTTTTTAGACTTTGCATTGCCAAGTAATATTAAAATCAATAAAAGAGCTGCGCACATACAAACACTATAAAATTCTAGCTTGTCGGTATAGTCCTTATAGTGAGTAAAAATCCAGCTTATAAGACCAACCAATATTGTAACAAAAATTCCGAGCCAAAATTTTAGCATGCCCAAGCGCTCTTTGGCTTCGTCCAATTTTGGCATTCTCTTCCTTTTTTTTGTTTTTGTAATTATAGCATTTTAACGTATAAATTTAACAGCTAGCTATATTTTAGCTCCTACGCATCCGCCTTCTGAGCGATCAAGACGCCCTCTATCATCTTTTTGATATCCCCATCAAGTATCGCATCAGTTTGCGAAAATGCCTCGCCACTGCGGTTGTCTTTTACCTGCTGGTATGGGAAAAGCACGTATGATCTTATCTGATGTCCCCAGCCGATCTCGCTCTTTTCGACGCTATTGCTCGCCTCTTGCTGCTTCATCAGCTCAAGCTCGTAAAGGCGTGACTTTAGCATCTTCATCGCTGTGGCTCTGTTTTTATGCTGGCTGCGGTCGTTTTGACACTGCACGACGATACCAGTTGGAATGTGCGTGATACGGATGGCAGATTCAGTCTTATTTACGTGCTGACCGCCTGCGCCACTGGCTCTATAAGTGTCTATCTTCAGATCTTTCTCTTCGATCTCGATCTCTATATCATCATCTACTTCAGGGCTTACCATGACGCTAGAAAAGCTTGTGTGGCGGCGTCCTGCGCTATCAAATGGGCTTGTGCGAACGAGCCTATGGATGCCATTTTCTGCCTTGAAGTAACCATAAGCGTTTTCGCCTTTTACAATAAAGCTCACATCCTTTAGCCCCGCCTCTTCGCCCTCTTGAAAGTCCAGGGTCTCGACCTTGAAGCCCTCACGCTCGCAAAATCTAAGATACATCCTATAAAGCATGCTCGCCCAGTCATTGCTCTCAGTGCCGCCAGCTCCAGGGTGGATCGATACGATCGCGTTTTTGCCGTCATCCTCGCCACTTAAAAGCATAGAAATTTCTAAATTTACTATCTTTTCATCTAAATTTTTAGCATCTTCAAATAAAGAATTTATAGTCTCCTCGTCATTTTCAGAATTTGCTAACTCAAAAAGCTCCTTTGCATCGCTAACTGCTTGGTTGGCGTCACTAAATTTAGCAAGCATGTTTGAAATTTTTGTCTTTTCTTTATTTAGCGCCCCAGCTTTAGCTATATCTTGCCAAAAGTCAGGGTCTTGCTCAGTGTCCTCGATCTCTTTTAGCCTAGCCTTTATCTCGTCAGGCTTTACGATAGAGCCTATGTTTTCAACTTTTGTTTGTAGCTTCTTTAAAAGCTCGTTGTATTCGTAACTATCCAAGTTTTTCTCCATAAATTTTTGCCGATTTTAGCCAAAAGTTGCTTACATTTTTAAATTTACGCCCTTTTAATCCTTTTTTGTTACAATGCCAAGTTAAAATTTAGATAAAAAGAGTCAAATATGCAGATCATAAGAACTATAAAAGAGCTTGAAAATTTTGTCCAAAACGCAAGCGGCAAGATCGGTTTTGTGCCGACAATGGGCGCACTTCATAACGGACACGTTAGCCTTATAAAAAAATGCGTGAGCGAAAATGAGATAAGCATCGTCTCAACATTTGTAAATCCAACTCAATTTTTACCAGGCGAAGACCTAGAAAAATACCCAAGAAAAGAGCAAAGCGACATCCAAATTTGCGAGCAAAACGGCGTTAGCGCTATCTTTATACCAGACGAAAAAGAGCTTTACTTTGAAGATGAGCCGCTCATAGTCGCTCCAAAGAAGCTTTCGACCATTTTAGAGGGCAAAACTAGACCTGGTCACTTTGACGGCGTCTTAAGAGTGCTAAACAAGCTATTTCGCCTAACTCGTGCGAATAGCGTCTATATGGGCAAAAAAGACACGCAACAACTAATCATCGTGCAAAATATGATAAAGACATTTTTCTTAAACATCGAGCTAGTAGCTTGCGATATCGTTAGAGAGCCAGACGGACTTGCGCTTTCAAGCAGAAATGTCTATATATGCGACGAAGATAAATGTAACGCACTAAGGCTTTCAAGGTCGCTAAATAAAGCGCAAAATTTGATCCAAAACGGCGAAGAAGACGCAAGTGAGATCAAAGCAAGCATGCTTGAGGTGCTAGAGCCACTAAAAGTTGATTACGTCGCGGTTACAGATAGAAATTTAAACGAAATTTCAAAGGTAGAAAAAGGCAACACCATCATCTTAGTAGCCGCATGTGTTGGCAAAACTAGGCTAATAGACAACATCTGGATCTAAAAATGCCAAAACTTCATCTAATCTCGCTTGGTTGTAATAAAAATTTAGTTGACTCAGAGATCATGTTAGGACGCTTGCAAAACTACGATATCACGGACGATATCAGCGACGCCGATGTCATCATCGTAAATACCTGCGGCTTTATCAAATCCGCCAAAGAAGAGAGCATCCAAACCATACTTGAGATGCACGAAGCTCGTAAAAATGGCTCTTTACTAGTAGTTACTGGCTGTCTTATGCAGCGCTACAAAGATGAGCTGATGAAAGAACTGCCTGAGGTCGATCTCTTTACCGGCGTGGCGGACTACGACAAGATCGATGAGATCATCTTGAAAAAGCAAAATTTATTTAGCCCAGAAACCTACTTGCAGGCAAACGAAGAGCGCGTGATAACTGGCTCAAACTACCACGCCTACATCAAAATTTCAGAGGGCTGTAACCAAAAATGCAGCTTTTGCGCGATACCGACATTTAAGGGCAAACTAAAATCACGCTCGCTTGAAAACATCGTAAATGAGGTCAAAAATCTAGTCAAAAAAGGCTACTACGACTTTAGCTTTTTATCCCAAGACTCAAGCTCGTATATGCGCGATCAGGGCGTTAGCGACGGACTAATAAATTTAATAGACGAGATAGAAAAGATAAAAGGCGTAAGGAGTGCTAGGATACTTTACCTCTACCCAAGCACGACCAGCAAGGAGCTTATTGAACGTATCATCGCCTCGCCAGTATTTCACAACTACTTTGACATGCCGATCCAGCACATCAGCGAAAATATGCTAAAGATAATGAAGCGTGGAAGTGGCGCTAAAAAGATAAAAGAGCTTTTAAATTTGATGAGAAATGCCAAAAATTCGTTCTTGCGAACTGGCGTCATCGTGGGACACCCAGGAGAGAGCGATGAGGATTATGAAGAGCTTTGCGAGTTTTTAGAAGGGTTTAAATTTGATAGAATTTCCGCCTTTGCCTACTCAAAAGAAGAGGACACAGCCTCTTTTGAAATGGAGCAAATCCCAGCAAAAATCATCTCAAAAAGGCTAAGCAAGATAGAAAAGATCACCAAAAAAGCGATAAATGAGAGCTTGCAAAAAGAGCTTGGCAAGCAAATTTATGCTTCTCTTGAGGGCATTAGCAGCGAGGGCGAGATGTTTTACGCAGCCAAAAAAGATATCTGGGACAAAGATATAGACGGCGAAATTTTGATAAATGAAAGCGACGTAAAAGAGCTTGAGATCGGCTCTCTTTATCTTTGCAAGGTCAGCGACGTGGTTGATCAAAAACTAGTCGCCACCATCATTAAAAAAGCAAAATGATAAGCCAAAATGTGCTTGGTAGGCTAAGCTCGGGCGCAAACCTGCTTGCCTTCTCGCACGGCATCGATAGCACTGCACTTTTTTACATTTTAGAAGAGGCTGGGGTCAAATTTGATCTAGTCATAGTCGATCACAACGTTAGAGAGCAGAGTAAATTTGAGGTTGAAAGCGCCAAAGAGCTTGCCAGTAAATTTGGTAAAAAAATCTACATAAAAAGCGTAAATTTAGGTAAGTCAAATTTTGAAAAAAATGCGCGCGAGGCAAGGTATGAGTTTTTTGGTGGAATTTGCCAAAAATATGGCTATGAAAATTTGATCTTGGCTCACCAGTTTGATGATAAATTTGAGTGGTTTTTGATGCAGCTTGGCAAGGGCGCTGGGCTAAAAGAGCTCTTTGGCATGAGTGAGCTTGAGAGAAGAGAGCACTTTTGGCTGGTTAGACCGCTTTTAAATTTACGCAAAAAAGAGCTTCAAAACTACCTTGACGAGCGAGGTTTGCGCTACTTTGTCGATGAGACAAATTTAGATGGCAAGCTTAAAAGAAGCTTTGTGAGACTAAATTTTAGCGAACCGTTTTTGGACGAGTATTTTAGTGGCGTGAAAAAAAGCTTTGAGTTTTTGGAGGCTGATAGGCAAATTTTGCTGCCAAATATCACAAAGATAGATGATGAAATTTTCATTATAAAAAATGATAGTAACGTGGTGCGAGGTGTCGATATGGCTGCAAAAGAGCTAAATGTGCTTTTAAGCAAGGCTCAAAAAGATGAGCTAAGTGCAAATTTAGCAAAGCAAACAAGCGTAGTGCTAAGTGGCAAGATCTCCGTTGGCTACGCTAATGAATACATCTTGGTGACACCATTTTGCAAAGCCGTAATGCCAAAAATTTTTAAAGAAAAAGCTAGAATTTTAAAGCTCCCAGCGATAAATAGGGGTTATTTGTTTGCAAAGGGCATTCAAATAGAAAACCTTTCTAAATTTTTTAGCAAATAGAGCGTTTTGGGCTGTAAATTTGATCTACCAAAGGCTAATTACTTCAACCCTTAAGCTAGAGCACCCGCTAACATTGGCATTTAGAGAAAAAACTGCGAATTTGATTTTGGCTATTTTTCTCTAACATAAACTGCTTTTGCAATTAAATTTAGAGCATAAAGGCAACAAATTTGATCCACAAAAGAGCAAATTTAAAGTTTCTAGCGCTAAATTTTACCATTACGATCCTCACACTAAAGTATTAAGCTGCAAAATTTAAAATTTCTATCGGTAAATTTAAACTGCAAAGGTCAAATTTAAAGCATCAGCCAATAAATTCTGCTAAGACCTTTATGTAAATTCTTGCTTCTACCTTGGCAATTACGGCATTAAATCTGCAAATTTCCCATACTAAAGTCAAATTTAGAATTTATACCTGCAAATTTGATCCACCAAAAGTCAAATTTATAAAAAAGCGCCGATCGCAGCAAAAATCCAGCCCATAAAACAAATTTAGACAAGCCAGCAGTCTAAATTTACCTCATCAAAGCCATTTGCATAAAATAATGCGTAAAATTTTATTACGCACTAAGCGAGGATTTTCTCTATCAGCTCTCTTTTTAGCACAAAGTCATAGCTAAAAGCATCCACCACGACACCGGCATAACTGCTCTCTTTTAGCATCGCAAGATACTCCTTTAGCCCTATCTCAATGCTCTCTTGCTCGCTGTCGTTTCGCCAAAGCTTCATCGCCTCTTTGCTTGTAAATGCTGGAAAATAGCTAAGCTTCTCGCCCTCATCTTCAAGCAGGATAAATTTGATATTTGAGCCCTCCTCCTCATAAACGACGCCACCATCAGGCTTTGCGAGCGCTTGGTTTAAAAGCACCGGAGCAAAAAAAGTAGCCTTTTTTAAAGTCGATATCAAATTTATCTCATTTTGCTGGCTAGGATCACTTAAAAATTTATCCATCGCCTCTTGCATTTTAGCCCCTAAAAGCCTCATCTACAGCTTGGCAGATCGTGTGTATAAAAAAGATGTGCGACTCTTGAATTCTTGCTGTATCGCTTGAGCTAACGACTAAATTTAGATCACACCCTTCATTCATCGCACCACCTCCTTTGCCGCTAAGTCCAAGCACCGATACGCCCATTTTCTTGGCACTTTTTATAGCTTCAAGGACATTTTTGCTGTTGCCACTTGTTGAGATCGCCACGAGCAAGTCGCCTGGCTGAGCCAAAGCCTCAAACTGGCGTGAAAAAACATAGTCAAAGCCGTAGTCGTTGCCAATGGCTGTAAGTGCCGAAGTATCGGTGGTTAGCGCGATGCCAGGTAGTGGCTGGCGCTCGCTTTTATATCTGCCAGTTAGCTCGGCTGCAAAGTGCTGAGCGTCCGCTGCAGAGCCGCCGTTACCACATATCAGAACCTTTTTGCCATTTTTTAGCGTATCAGCTACCATCTGGCAAGCACGCTCCAAGTTACCCAGCAAATTTACATGCTCACTAAAGGTCTTTTGGTGAGCCTCAAGCTCATTTTTTATCATCGTTTTTAGCATCTTTTATCCTTTTTATTATCCCTGTTGTGCTTTTACCCTCGACAAAGTCAATCAGCCTGACCTCTTTTACAATCTCGCTGCCAACGACCTCTTTGCCTTTATAATCAGCCCCTTTTACAAGCACATCTGGCTTTATCTTTGTTATCAAATTTAAAGGCGTATCCTCATCAAAAATAACGACATAATCGACAAATCCTAGTCCGCTTAGCACGCAGGCTCTATCATCTTGTGAGTTTATAGGACGCTCAACGCCTTTTAGCCTCTTAACTGAAGCGTCCGAGTTTAGCCCAACGACCAAAAGATCGCCAAGCTCTCTTGCACGGGCTAGGTATTTTACGTGTCCAGCGTGCAAGATATCAAAGCAGCCATTTGTGAAAACGACCTTTTTCTTACCCTTTTGGCTCAAAATTTCTTCTAACTCCTCAACGCTTTTAAGCTTGTGCTCGAAATTTGCCCCAAACGAGCTATTTAGCAGCTGCTCGATCTCGCTAAAACTAGCCGTTGCGCTGCCTATCTTTGCCACGACGACGGCTGCAGCGAGGTTTGCTATCTTTATCGCCTCTTTTATATCAGCTCCAGTTGCTAGCATGTAGCCAAGTGTCGCAAGCACCGTATCTCCAGCGCCAGTGACGTCAAAGACCTCTTTTGCTTTTGCCGCAAAGATGTGCAGCCTGTCGTCATATAGCGCGATGCCCTCTTCAGAGATCGTGATGATCGAATAGGTTAAATTTAGCTCGTCTTTTAGCTGTTTTATCGCCTTTTCAAGCTCGGCCTTGTCTTTTATCTTTAAATTTGTAGCCTCGCTCGCCTCTTTTTTATTTGGCGTTAGAAGGGTTGCGTTTTTGTATTTTGAGTAGTCGCTGCCTTTTGGGTCTATGAGAACTGGTATTTTTAGCCTTACGCACTCGTTTATGATCTCTTGGCAGACCTTTTCGCTAAGCACGCCTTTGCCGTAGTCGCTTAGCAAGACGGCCTTAAAATTTGCAAGATTTTCTTTGACTTTTGATACAAGTTCATCTTCTAAATTTATCTTGACAACGCTCTCTTTATCGATCCTGACAACTTGCTGGTGAGACGCCATGATACGGCTTTTTATCGAGCTTTCACGCCCTTTTTCAGTAAGGATCAGCTCATCTTTTACATTTAGCTCAGCAAGCTTCTCTTTTATCTTTTTGCCAGCCTCATCATCCCCTAAAACGCTAGCCACACTCACATTTGCGCCAAGAGAGAGTAAATTTCTCACCACATTACCAGCGCCACCAAGCGTGTAGGTTTCGTTATTTATCTTTACGACCTGCACCGGCGCTTCAGGCGAGATGCGCTCGCAGCTGCCCCAGATATAGTGGTCCAGCATGAGATCACCGACGACTAAAATTTTAACTCTCTTAGCCATTTATCTCTTCCTTATAAATTCTCTTTATCTCTGGCAAGTAGTCTTTTATCGCCTCTTCTAAGCTCCAAGTAGCGCTAAAGCCAAATGCCTCGCGAGCTGGAGCTACGTCGGCTTCTGTGTGAAACTGATATGAGCCAATAAATGGGTTTTTTATGTATTCGTTGCCTAAATTTACGCCGATCTCACGCTGCAAGATGTCAGCGATATCTTGAAAGCTTCTAGCCTTGCCAGTAGCTGCGTTATAGACGCTACTTGGCGCGTCAAGTGCTTTTATATTTGCCTCAATGATATCTTTTATATAGACAAAGTCGCGTTTTATCTGGTCGCTGCCCTCAAAGAGCCTTGGGGTCTTGCCAGCTAAAATTTGCAGACCAAACTGAAGCACCATCGAGGCGGTTTTGTTTTTGAAAAACTCACCCTTGCCAAAGACGTTAAAATATCTTAGTCCAACCACGCTCACACCGCGCTTTGCGTAAATTTTATTGATATTATCCATACTTAGTTTGCTAAAGCCGTAAACGTTATTTGGTGCTTCGCACTCGCCAACGGTTTGTGGGCTCTTTGCGTTTCCATAAGTCGCCCCTGAGCTAGCGTAGATCATCTTTGCGCCCAAACTCTCGCAGATGTCAAGCAAATTTACAAAGGCATTTACATTTGTTTTTATTAGCTCGTCTTGCTCTTTTACGGTCGTGTCTGAGATCGCTGCTTCGTGGTAGATGACATCTGGGCGAAAGCTCTTTATTTTTTCAAGCGTGCTAGGGTCGTTGATGTCGCCAGCGTAAATTTCACCTTTAAAGCCAAGTAAATTTTTAAAATGTCCAAAGCTTTTTAGGTTGCCGTTACTAAATGTCTCGTCGTTTCTAAATTTATCCACGACAAGCACGTGAGCATCTTTATAGTTTTCATCAAAATGGTGCGCCAGCGCCGAGCCGATAAAGCCAGCGCCACCAGTTATAACTATCTTTTTTCCGTTTAAATTCATAGTGATCTTTCCTTTTTTAGCTTATTTAAAACATCTCTTACATCTTTAAAATTTATGCCATCAAGCAAGAAATTTTTGCCCACACCAGCCCTTTTGCCAGCCTCGACGTCGCTTGGCTTATCGCCTATCATTAGCGAGTTCTCAAGGTCTATGTCAAACTCTTTGCAAGCATCAAGTATCATTTTTGGATTTGGTTTTCTGCAGGTGCATTTTTGCTCTGGAGCGTGCGGGCAAAAATAGACCTTGGTGATAAAAATCTGCTCTTTTTTAAAGCTTTCAAGCATAAATTTATTTAGAGCGTCAAACTGCTCCTGCGTGTAGTAGCCCCTGCCGATGCCTGATTGATTTGTCACGACAAAGAGCTTGTAGCCGGCCTTAGCAAATTCTCTTAACGCATCAAAAATGCCATCAATAAATTTGAAATCTTTGATCTCGCAAACGTATCCAGCGTCTTCATTTATGACGCCGTCTCGGTCTAAAAAAAGTGCTTTGTTGGCTGTTTCTTTTATCATTTGGTGATTATAGCCAAAATATTTTAACCCGCCCCTTGCAAATTTACATTTTTGTATTATAATGCCGGCACGTTTTTTAAAAAGGATGACAAATGAAAAAATTACTAATCGTTTCAAGTGTTGCAGCACTACTTTCAACTGCTGCTTTCGCTGCAGATGGCGCTACTATCTATAAAAAATGCGTTGCCTGTCATGGCGCTAAAGCTGAAAAAGTTTTCAATAACAAAGTTCCAGCTTTAACATCACTTGATGCAGCAGCTATCGAAGCAGCTCTAAAAGGCTACAAAACAGGAGCAAATAAATTTGGTCTTGGTGCTATGATGAAACCTATCGCTACTCCAATGAGCGATGAAGATGCAAAAGCAGTAGCTGAATACATCCAAACTTTAAAATAATCACAGGGGCGCTCGCCCCTTTTTTTACAAATTTAAACTCACACCAAATTTCAAAAGCTCTTTTGGTAGATAATCGTCTAAATTGCCGATCTTGTCATTATCTATCTCTATTAAATTTAGACCATATTTTTTATAAAGCTCTATCTTTTTCTCTTTTCTTTTTATATACGCCTCATCATCTTCTAAGCCCCAAAACTCTATATAGATCTTGCCTTTTGGTATATAAAAATCACAATAGACATCTTCTTTTATCGGCACTCTTTTTTCATAAGCGTAGGCTATGCCCTCAGCAAAAAGCCAGTTTGCTATAGCTAGCTCTGCCCTACTTCTTACGTAGTGACCGTCGTTAGTTCGGTATTCAGCCTTAAATTTCTCTCTAAAGTCTTCTTTTTGCTCTTTTTTGCTAGATTTTTTGCCAGCTTTTGTAATCTCGTCTATGAAATTTTCATTACAAAGTAGCCTCTCGTCCCATCTAACACTTGCTTTGCCCATGTAGAAATTTTGCATGCCACCATAGTATCTGCCAACATCTGTCACGTTGTAGCCGTTGTCACATTTTTTTATGAAGCCTAAATTTAGCAAGACCTCATTTACATCTTTTGCGTTTTTGTCAAATTTCTTTGCTATCTCTTTTGCACTAAACGTATCAGCTATATTTCTTTGGTTAAATTTTACGTAAGATTTTTGGCGCAGCTTTCGCCTGATAAATTTTGTTATCAAATTTACTAAAATGACAAATATTATAATAGGCAGCACAAAGCTAAAAAACGCTGGCAACATTATGGATAGTAAATTTGCCGTGTCAAAAATTTGCATTTTTATGGTGTAGTGTGAGTAAATTTAAATTTTAAATGATAAATTCTGGCTCAAATTTCGTCCCATTTACCCTGACAACTCTTGCTGGTATGCCAACAACAGTTGCATTTGCTGGGACGTTTTTTAGCACGACTGAGTTTGCGCCGATCTTGGCATTTTCGCCGATCGTTATAGCCCCAAGTATCTTTGAGCCAGCGGCGATAGTCACGCCATTTTTAACGGTCGGATGGCGCTTGCCACACTCTTTGCCAGTGCCGCCAAGTGTCACTTGATGATACATCATCACATCATCACCGACCTCAGCCGTCTCGCCGATAACCACGCCCATGCCGTGATCTATGAAAAATCTCCTACCAATCTTTGCTCCTGGGTGGATCTCGATGCCTGTTAGAAATCTTGCTATTTGCGAGATGAGTCTAGCTAGAAAAAACCACTTTTTCTCATATAAAAAATGAGAAATTTTGTGAAATAAAACCGCATGGATGCCAGGAGTGTTTATAAGTATCGCCAAAAAGCAACAACTATGCACCGATGGGTCTTTTTCACGGACGGTTTGAACTAGCTCTTTTAGACTCTCCCACATATTTTTATGCTCCGTAAAGCTCTGTACTTAGGTATCTCTCGCCGTTATCTGGCGCTATGAAAAGCACTTTTTTGCCAGCGCCAAGTCTTTTAGCCACTCTTTTTGCAGCCACATAAGAAGCGCCACCACTTATGCCTATCATCAAGCCATCGCTCTTTGCGACCGCTCTAGCTGCGTTTAGTGCGTCATCGTTGCTTACTTTTTCTACTTCGCTAACTAGGCTCATATCCATTGTATTTGGTAAAAATCCAGCTCCGATGCCTTGAATTTTATGTGGTCCTGGGTTGCCGCCACTTAAAACTGGTGATGCTTCAGGCTCTACTGCGATGATCTTAGTGTCATAGCCTTTTTCTTTTAGAACCTTTGCCACGCCGCTTATCGTGCCGCCTGTGCCAACGCCTGCTACAAAGGCATCAAGCTTGCTAAAATCAGCCACGATCTCAGCAGCTGTTGTTAGCTCGTGAGCTTGTGGATTATACTTGTTTTCAAACTGGCTTAGCATTACGTGATTTGGCTGAGAAGCTAGCTCAGTAGCTCTTGCGATCGCTGCTTTCATACCGCCAGCTGCAGGAGTTAGCTCAAGATGAGCGCCATAAGCTGCAACGATCTTGCGTCTTTCGATACTCATGCTCTCAGGCATGCAAAGGATCACTTTAAAGCCAAGCGCAGCCCCACACATAGCTACGCCGATACCTGTATTTCCGCTTGTTGGCTCAACGATAGTGTCGCCATGTTTTAGCGTGCCATCAGCTAGCATTTTTGTGATCATATTAAATGCGATCCTATCTTTTACAGAGCCGCCTGGGTTAAAAAACTCTAATTTTACGTAAATTTCAGCCTCATCGGCACCTGTTTTAACCTTTACGATAGGTGTATTACCGATCGTTTTTACGATGTTATCGTAGATCATCACTCCTCCTAAAATAAATTTGAGGTAAATTTAGCATAGAATTTAAAATAAAACATAAAAAGTCCTAATTTGCGCTAAATTTAAAATAAAATTTTAATTTTTAATGCTATCAAGCACCTCTTGTCCGTTTTGGCTTAAAATTTTGCCTTTGAAATTCTCTTTGCAAAACTCCAAAATAAGCGCGTGATAGAGCTTTAAAATTTCAACCTCATCAAATTTTTCGCTATCAAGAAATTTATAAATTTCATCATAATCAAGCGAGCTAAACCACTCAGCCGCCTCGTCGTAGCTCTCAAAAGTGTAGTCAAAATACGCCATTATCCTAAGCGCATAAGCATCAACTACCATATAAGGCTTGCCGCAAGCATAAGCAAGTATCGCGTCGCAAGTCTCTGCGCCAACGCCTCTTACGCTTATGAGCCACTCGCGGCTTGCATTTTCTTTAAAATTATCAAAGCTCTCAAATTCGTTTTTTATAGCTAGGCAAAGCGTCTTTAGCCGTTTTGCCTTTGTGTTATAAAAGCCACTTGGCTTTATGAGCGTGGCAAGTTCGCTGTTTTCAAGCTCGCAAATGCCTTGCAGGCTATCTTTGCCTGCTTTTTTTAGATTAACTAGAGCTTTTTCTACGTTTTTCCAGTTGGTATTTTGCACCAAAATAGCGCCCAAAATAACCTCAAAAGTGTCCTCGCCTGGCCATTTTAGCTCGTCTAAATTTCTCTTTTTGTGATTTAGCAGGGCTAAAAACAGATCAGTTGATCTCATTTTAAATTTTCTTTAAAAGTTAGATAAAACTGCTTTGCCGTCCTGCCGCTTCTGCTGGCTCTTAGTGTGGCGAAATTTTTAGCAAGCGTGTGAAGCTCATCTTTGTCGCCAGTATAGTCTTTAAAGTAAAAATCAACCATTTTTAGATACTCATCGTAGTTGCCTTGATAAAAGCTGATCCAAAGACCAAAGCGGTCTGAGAGAGAAATTTTCTCCTGAGCTGCGTCGCTATAGTGGATTTCTCCGTCTATTAGCTCTGAGTTTTCATTTTCACTTTTAAACTCGCTTATTAGATGTCTGCGGTTTGATGTAGCATATAAAAGGACGTTTTTTGGCGGCTTTTGGATAGAGCCATCCATGATAGGCTTTAGAAATTTATACTCATTGCTACCATTTTCAAAGCTTAGATCGTCGCAGAAAATGATAAATTTAAACTCACTTTTTCTGATCTCGTCGATGATGTCGCCAAGGTATTTTAGATCTTCGCAGCCGATCTCAATGATGCGAAGTCCCTCTTTATAAAATTTCGTAAAAACAGCCCTTACAAGGCTTGACTTGCCGCATCCTCTCTCGCCCCAAAGAAGCACGTGATTTGCCTCGTCGCCAGCTATAAAATTTCTAGTATTTTTTAGCAAAATTTCTTTTTGTTTCTCCAGCCCATAAAGTGAGTCGATATCGACAAAATCGATATCCTCAACCGGCTTTAACATCCCTTTTGTGCTCTTATAAATCGCTGCGTACTTTACTCCCCAATCTATCATCTCTTATCCTTTCTTAGATAGACCAAAATTTCAGCCAAAACATCGTCGTCGTCCTTGCTACGTGACTTTAGCCTGATCTTCTCGTCATCATTTTTTGTTATTAGTATATTTTGTTCGCTGTTTGAGATCGTCTTTATGCCGGCTTTTAGAGCTAAAATTTTGATGATGATAAGGTCTAAAAACTGCTTTGTAAATGTATCTATCTTGCCAAATCTATCCTCAAGCTCGCTTTGTATCTCATAGACCTCGGCTACCTCTTTACACTTGCTAAGGCGCCTGTAAATTTCAAGCCTTAGCCTATCTTCTCTTATAAATTCTTGATTTAAAAAGGCGCTCACACTAAGCTTTAGATCGATCTTGTCAAGCTTTGCAGAGTCTTGATTAAGAAGCTTGTTGATCTCATCTTCTAGCATTTTTAGATATAGCGAGTAGCCGATAGCCTCGATGTGGCCGCTTTGCGCCTCGCCGATGATGTTGCCACCGCCCCGTATCTCAAGATCGTGATAAGCTAGCACTGAGCCAGCGCCCAAAAATGAGTTGCCCTCAAGTGCCACGAGGCGTTTTAGAGCGTCTTTGCTAATGGCATCTTTATCCTCAACCAAAAAGTAGCAATAAGCCTGCTTGTCGCTTCTGCCCACGCGTCCGCGCAGCTGATGCAGGTCAGCCATGCCAAATTTATTGGCATTTTCTACGATTATGGTGTTTGCATTTGGCAAGTGGATGCCACTTTCAACGATGCTGGTGCAAAGCAGCAAGTCGTATTCGCCCCGCTCAAATTTCATCATCTCATCTTCAGCGACTTTTGCATTTATCTTTGAGTGAAGTATCAAAATTCTAAGCTTTGGCAAAATTTTTCTTAGCTCATTTGCCGTCTGCTCGATGTCTGCGATGTGGTTGTGGATGTAAAAGGTCTGCCCACCGCGTCTTAGCTCACGCATGATCGCCTCTTTGACGACCTTTTCGTCCCACTCTCTCACGCTTGTTCTCACATCTAGCCTCGAGCTTGGCGGAGTAGCTAAAATGCTATATGTTTTTATCTTGCTAAGCGCCATATTTAGGCTTCTTGGTATCGGCGTGGCGCTCATACTTAAGATGTGCGAGTGCTGAGAAATTTCTTTTAGCTGCTCTTTTTGTTTAACGCCAAATTTATGCTCTTCATCAACGACGATAAGCCCTAAATTTTCAGCCTTTACGCCAAGAAGCGCATGCGTGCCCACGCAAACTATGGGCTCATTTTCTTTTAGCGCTTTTTGCAGGCTTGATTTTTCTTTGGCGCTTGAGAAGCGATCCAGCCTAAAGACCTTTATGCCAAATTTGCTAAATCTCTGGCTTAGCGTCTTGTAGTGCTGCGAGCTAAGAAGCGTCGTTGGCACGAAGAAAAGTGCGCTAAAACCTGATTTTATGCAGGTAAATATGGCATTCATCGCAACTTCAGTCTTGCCAAAGCCAACATCTCCGCTAAGCAGCCTATCCATCACCTTGCCGCTTTTTAGCTCATCTTTTATATCATTTACCGCCTTTTGCTGATCGCTCGTGTATGAAAAGCCAGCGTCTTGGACGAAATTTAGATAAGAGATATCCTCTTTTTGTAAAATTTTACCAGCGATTAGCTCCCTTTTTGCCGCCATCGCCACGATCTTTGAGGCGATCGCAAAGAGTTTTTCTCTAACCTTCTCTTTTATCTTGGCAAAATTTGCCTTGCCTAAGCGATCAAGCACCGCCATAGAGCCATTTTGCGCGATATAGCGATCTATCAAATTTAGATGCTCAACCGGCAAAAGAAGCTTGTCGTCATTTTGATAGGCGATAACCACAAATTCCTTCGTCGCACCCAAAACCTTGATCTTTTCAAGCCCCAAAAATCTGCCTATACCATAATCTTCATGCACGACATAGTCATTTACTTTTAGCTCATCTACCACGAGACTTGAGCGCTTAACTCGCCTTTTTTTCTCAAATTTATTTAGTGATACTACGATCTTGTCGCTTGAGGTTAAATTTACCACAAGGGGCGAAATTTCAAGCTTTACGTTGGCAAAGCCATCAAGCTCATAGCCCTTAAAAAGCCCCTCGTTTCTTGAAAGAACGGTTATGCTTTTGCTCTTATTTAGCTCAAAAAAGTCAAAATTTAAAGTGACTTCTAGGTCTTTATAGACCTTTGGCTCAGGCAAAATTTCAATGCCCTTAAATTTCTCCTTGGGCACATCATAAATTTCAAAATCGATCTTTTTAACAAGCTTTGAGTCAAATTCTTTTAAGTAGTCGCTAAAGCTATCTATCGCCCAAAATCCAAGCGAATTTAGATCGCTCACCAGGGCGTCACTTTGCATATCCTCGATCTTTTGGCTAACTTTTTCAAACTCATCTTTGCTCAAATTTGCGATAAATGGCACGATCTCGGCTTCGCTTAGCTCATTTTTGTTGCTAATTTGCGTGGCGGTGTTGTAGTTTCTGATGCTCTCCACCTCATCGCCAAAGAGTAAAATTCTAACAGGATCGTCCATATTTACGCCGTAAATGTCGATCACTTCGCCGCGTATGCTAAACTCGCCAACGCTCTCAACGATATCGACGCACTCGTAGCCAAATCGTATGAGCAAGTCGGCAAATTCGCTTAAATTTAGATTATCTTTTAGCTTGATCGTTGAGCTTTCTAGGTTTTTTTGCGTTGGAAGTGGGTTTAAAAGCGTGCTAAATGGGCTTATGATGATCTTTTTGCCATCAAATTTATAGTATTTGCTAAGAACGGATGAAATTTCAAAGAGCTCTTCGTTAAAGCTTCTTAGATCATCGCCCTTTTTAGCTCTAAAATCAGGTAGTTTAAATGCGCTAAAGCCAGCAAAACTAGCCGCATCAGCGCAGAGTGCCGCCTCTTTGTCATCTTCGCAGATGAGAATTTGTGGGGCGTGTGTTAAAAGATACTCATAGACCTTTGCTTGCATAGTACTCTTTTAAAAAGGCTTCAGCCAGGTGAAACGAGCCAAATGCTAGGTAAATTTTGCCGTTTTTTGCCTCTTTTATATCGTTCATATCGCTTGGCTCAAACTCTCTATGTGAAATTTCAAGCTCATTTAGCGCTTTGTTTATGAGCTCTCCGCCAAGCTCCCTACCCTCGCAGTGGTAGTGATAAAGCAGCACGTCCTCGACAACTGGCTTTAGAGCTGCTAAAACTGCCTTGAAATCTTTATCTAAAAACGAGTTATAAACTAGCGTTAGCTTTTTGCCGCCAAACTCTTCTTGGCTAAATTTCTTAGCCACAGCCTTTGCGCCAAGCTCGTTGTGACCGACATCAACGTATAAATTTGAAGCGATCTTTTCACATCTGCCACGAAGCGATAAGGCACCAAGCTTTTTGATATCTATGCCGCTATCTAAAATTTTAGCCGCGGCGTAGGCTAGAGTTAAATTTGAGCACAAAAACTCTGGTAGATTGTGTCTATCTGCGTAGTTTGCGATCTCGTCTAAATTTTCTTTAGTTAAAATTTCTCTTGGAAAGCTCAGAGTTGCGCCTTTTTCGCTTGCGATCTCTTTTGCGATAGCTACACTTATCTCGTTCATCTCATCATTTAAAATAGCTCTTTTGCCCATAGCTTCAAATTTGGTGCGTGAAATTTCTTCTAAGCTATTTCCCAGTATAGCCGTGTGGTCAAAGCCGATCGGAGTAAAGATGCTTAGCTCTTTTTCAAAGACATTTGTCGCATCCAGCACGCCGCCCATGCCAGCCTCGCAGACAAAGTAGTCGCAACCCTCAAAAAGCACCGCAGAAAGCAGCGTCATATACTCAAAATAGCTCGTTTTTATCTTGTATTCGTCACTCAAAAGAGCTTGCAAGCGCTCGTGAGCTACCTCTAAAATTTCATCGCTAGCAACCTCGCCATTTAGCCAAAATCGCTCATTAAATTTAAATATATGTGGGCTCGTGTAGTGCCCTACTTTTGCACCATTTTGGCTTAAAATTTGTGCTAAAAAGCGGCCCGTGCTACCTTTGCCGTTTGTGCCGATGATGTGGATTATCTTAAAAGGTTTTAAATGACCTTTGATCGTATCATAAGCCCTTATGATCCTACCATAGTCGATCTCTTTGTAATAAAGTGGCTTGCCGTCAAGAAATTTTGCTAGGCTCATTTTTCCTCGATTATCTTTGGCATGACTTGGTTTCTGCCGCCCTCTTTTGAAAGATAGAGCATCTTATCAGCACCCTCAAGTGTCATCGTGTCGCTTAAATTTGCACTTCTTGTCGCCACACCAGAGCTAATGGTAACTTTAATGCGCTCATTTTTATAGATAAATTTAAAATTTTCTATCATACTTCTTAGCTTCTCGCCAAATCTAACTCCATCTTTTAGGCTCGTACTTGGTAGCAAAATGACAAATTCCTCGCCGCCATATCTACCGACAAAATCAACCTTTCTAGCATTTTTCTTAAGCACCTGAGCCACGGCAGAAAGGATCACGTCGCCAGCTTCGTGTCCATAAGTGTCATTTATCTTTTTAAAGAAATCAATATCAACAAAGCAGATCGAATAGTCCGTGCCATAACGTTTATAAGCCTCTTCGATACGCTGAATTTCACTCATCAAAGCTCTTTTTGTAGCCACTTTTGTTAAAAAGTCCTCTTTACTCTCAAGCTTAGCAGCTTCAAGCTCTTTTTCTAGACTTGTGACCCTGTTTTGAAGCTCAGAAATGGTCGCTTGTTTGCTGTTCATCTCAAGGCCAAGCTCCTTACTCTCGATCTCAAGCGCACCCGCGATCTCGATAAGCATGCTCTTTACATGATCAATGCTATTTGCATTTAAATTTACACTTTTAAGGTCGTTTTTGATGCTTTTCACCTTAGCAGAGCTACTTTGAGAACTAGCAGCGATGTCTGAGATCCTCTCGCCTATGCTTTGTAAGATGTTGTTTAATGAGCCAACCTTTTCGATGATCTCGGTTCTATCTTCTTCGATCCTACGATCGACAAAACCCTTTATCTTATCTTGAAATTCTTTGCTATTTAGGCTTTGTGGATTTTGTTTTAAAACGCTTCTAATGGTGCTAAGCTCTTCGCCAAGCTCTTTTGTGATAGAAGGCTCAAGCGCAAAATTTAAAAGCTCAACTAAAGCGTTTTCTTCGCCGCCCTCATTTTTTTGAGAAAGAAACTTCTCAAGCTCAGCGCTCATAGTCCTTAGATCGTCAAAGTCTCTCACGCCATAATATTTCAAAAAGTCCAAAAATTCAGTATCGTAAGAGCTTACAAAGTCAAACCATTTAAGGCACATCTCTTCAAGATTTTTCTCATCATATCTTCTAGCAAGTAGCTGCATGCCCTGCTCTGCTAGGGCTTTTGCATCTTTGTTGTGAAGCATAGAGATGGCTTGGAGGATTCTTCTTGCAAAGGCATTTAGTGACTTTAACTTTTTATCATCAACCACTTGTGCTGTGCCATTTTTAGCACCATGAGAGAGCCTAGCGGTCATAAAAGCTACAAACTCATCAACCGTTTTTATATGAAGGCTTATAGCTTGCGCCTTGTAGTCATCACCAAGCCTTGAGATATATTTTTCTATCTTTTTGCTCTCTTCGGTAGTAAAGCCATATTTTTTAGAAATTTCATTATAAACTTCGGTGTAATTTTCTGGCGTTAGCATCAAATGGCGATCTTTTATCTCACTCAAGGCTTCCTTGACTATTTGACTAACGGTTACTGCTGCCATTCTTATATCCTTTTACAGCTAAATTTGCGATGTACTCATCAAACGCCTCTTTTGAAGCCTCTTTTATAGCTTCATACTTTTGAGTATCACTAATAACACTATCTGCGTATCTTACGCTCTTTTGACGTCTTGCCACACTAAAATCATACTCGCCAGTAGCAGGTATATCTACGACACGACCATCTTTAAATTTGGTTTTATAGTTTAGAGTTAAAAGAGCTTTGTAAGATGTGATATAGCCATATTCATCATAGATGATTGCCTCGTAATTTAAACTTTTTACCGAAACTATTATCGAAGTATCAGCGCTATCTTTGCTTGATAGTGATTTATGCAGCCTTGCGACCATACCCTCTTTTACGGCGTCTTTTATCCAGACACTATTTTTTGGCTCTTCTTTGCTGATGATAACATCAACATAAACTCTATCTCCAACCAAATCCTGCGAGATCTTTGAAACTGGTTTATAGCCACATCCGCAGATAAATATAGCAATAAAAAACGCTAAAAAATATCTCAAAATTTATCCTTTAATGACAAAATTTACTAATTTGCCTTTTATATAAATCTCTTTTAAAATTTCTTTTCCTTCAAGCCATTTAGCCACGTTTTGCTTAGCTTGTTTTAAAATTTCACTCTCATTCTCGCTTGCTGCTACTTCAAACTCAGCCCTTTTTTTGCCATTAACTGTAACTGCAAGAGCGATACTATCTTTTACAAAGACCTCTTCTTTTACAGCTATCTTTGTGAAATTTTTTCTGCCAAAAAGCTCTTCGCTAAGCTCATTTGCGATATGTGGCACGATAGGCTCTAGTAAATTTAAGATGATGAAAAAGCCCTCAGCATTTACATCGTCATTATCCTGCGCATTTATAGCGTTTAGCGCCTCCATACAAGCAGCGATTAAAGTGTTAAAAGCAAATGTATCGCCAAAAACCTCTGTTGATTTTTTAAGCGCTTCATAAATTTTAAGCCTTGCAAATTTCTCATCTTTATTTAGACTTTCATGATCTATCTCAGGCAGCTTATCTATCTTTTTGATAGTTTGCGCCTTCTCCCAAAGCCTATTTAAAAACCTAAATGCACCCTCAACTGCGCTGTCGTTCCACTCAAGCTCTTTTTGAGGAGGAGCAGCAAAAAGGATAAAAAGCCTTGCCGTATCAGCGCCATATTTATTGATGATATCATCAGGATCTACGACGTTGCCCTTGCTTTTGCTCATCTTTTTGCCATCTTTTAAGACCATGCCTTGAGTTAGTAAATTTTCAAACGGCTCATCATCTCTTAGATAACCAAGATCTCTTAAGACCTTTTGGAAAAATCTAGCGTATAAAAGGTGCAAGATCGCATGCTCGATACCGCCGATGTACTGATCTACATTCATCCAATAATTCACACTCTTTTCATCAAGTGCTTTTTGCTCCCAACTCTTCTCATCGCTTGCAAATCTAGCAAAATACCAGCTACTCTCCACAAATGTATCCATCGTATCAGTCTCTCTGATCGCGTCTTTGCCGCATTTTGGACACTTTGTAAATTTCCAAGTTGGATGTTTATCAAGTGGGTTGCCCTCGCCTGTGATCTTAACATCTTCAGGCAGTGCTATAGGCAAATTTTCCTCTTTTTCTGGCACTACGCCGCAGCATTTGCAGTGCACGACTGGTATCGGTGCACCCCAGTATCTTTGGCGAGAGATTCCCCAGTCTCTTAGTTTGTAGTTTGTAATCCTTTTACCAAGACCATCTTTTTCAAATTTCTCTATTATAAAGCTTTTGGCATCCTCTGAGCTAAGGCCATTTATAAGCTCAGAATTTATAGCAACTCCGTATTCTGAGTACGCTTTAGAGTCGTCACTCTCACCCTCAAGCGGCTTTACAACTGGTTTTATAGGTAGATTAAATTTACTTGCAAACTCGAAGTCTCTTTGATCATGCGCAGGGACAGCCATGATAGCGCCACTGCCGTAGTCAGCTAGGATGAAATTTGCAACCCAAACTGGGATCTTTTCATTTGTAAGTGGATGAACGACGTAAATTCCTAAAAATTCTCCGTCTTTATCGCTTGCCTGACGCTCTCTTGGGCTTTGATTAAGTATTGCTTTTATCTTTGCCTTCTTGCTTTCATCAAATTTATCACTTTCAAGAAGCGCTTTTACGATAGGATGCTCTGGTGCAAGGGCTGTGTAACTAACGCCATAAATCGTATCAGGTCTTGTCGTAAATACCTCAAAGCCGTCAAATTTACCGCCCAAAGTCTCTTTTGAAGCCTCATCAAGGCTAAATTTAAACTCCAAGCCGTAGCTTCTGCCGATCCAGTTTTCTTGCATTGTGATGACTTGATTTGGCCATTTGCCCTCAAGAAGTTTTAGATCTTCAAGTAGCTCGCTAGCGTATTTTGTGATGTTGAAGTAGTATCCTGGAAGCTCTTTTTGCACAACATCATTACCGCATCTCCAGCATTTACCGTCTTCAACCTGCTCGTTTGCAAGCACAGTTTGATCGTATTCACACCAGTTTACGATGGCATTTTTTCTATAAACAAGTCCTTTTTCAAACATCTTTATAAAAAAGCTTTGCTCCCACTTTGTATAAAGCGGATCAGATGTAGCTAAAATTCTCTTTTTAGAAAACGAAAAGCCAAGGCTTGCAAGCTCTTTTTTCATATAGTCGATGTTTTCGTAAGTCCAAATTTTAGGGTGGATTTTATGTTTTATGGCTGCGTTTTCAGCTGGCATACCAAAGCTATCAAAGCCGATAGGATGAAGCACGTTGTAGCCGCTTTTTCTATATGATCTAGCCAGCGCATCGCCGATAGAGTAGTTTCTCACATGCCCCATATGTATGCGTCCGCTTGGATATGGAAACATACTTAGGATATATTTTTTTGGCAAGCTAAGATCATCTTTTGGTTCAAATTCTTCATTTTTATCCCAAATTTCTTGCCACTTTTTTTCTATCTTTAAAGGCTCATATTTTCTCTTCTCAGCCATTTTTTCTCCTAAAATTCTTCTTGTGATTTGCTTGATTCTATTAGTACCAAGGCTAGTGAAAATATATTTGCAATGACCGCTCCAATAGCTAGTGAATAGCTAAGCGTTGCATTTTCAGAGACTTGCAAAATAACAAAAGCTGGTATAAGGTGCAAATCAGCAACCAGTGAGCTAGCAAAAAGCTCAGCTGATAGTAAATTTTTAACACCGATCTTAAGTAGCGTAGAAACCAAATTTATACTAGCTGCCACAAAAAGGGCAATCTCATTTTTATCATATAAAAACTCCGCCGTAGTCGTAAGACTCATCAGCGCAAAAAATATGTAGATAACTTTTCCCCAGTTCATTATCCCTCCTTACACAACGCCTTTTTCAAACATAGCACGCTCTTTATCACGCTCTTTTTTGATCCTTTGCTTCTCAGCCTCTCTAGCTCTAAAATGCTCGATGCTAAATTTAAACCAGATAAGAAATGGTGATGAGATGTAGATCGAGCTAATCGTTCCTATAACGATACCAACGATAAGGATAAATGAAAATCCATGTATCATATCTCCACCAAATAAAAATAACACAACAACAGTCATCATCGTAGTGGCTGAAGTTAGGATAGTTCTTGAAAGTGTGGCTGAAACTGACTCGTTGATAACGCCCTCGATATCAGTTCTCTTGCTCTCTTTTATGCCTTCTCTTATCCTGTCAAAAATGATGATCGTATCGTTTAGCGAGTAGCCAAGCACCGTTAATACAGCCGCTAGAGTGTCTAAATTTACATCGATATCAAATAGTGAAATAGCACCAACAGTTATAACAATATCGTGAATTTCAGTTGCGATCGCAGCAAGCGCAAATCTCCACTCAAATCTAAATGTGATATAAAGAAGCACGCCAATTAGTGAAATTCCAAGAGCCATCAAGCCCTTTTGCCTAAGCTCGTCACCAACCTTTGGACCAACGATATCAACACGTCTTACTTCAAAATTTCCAGTATCTTTTAAAATTTGCTTTATCTCAGTGCCGATGTCACCAGTTAAATTTGAACTTGATCCTGAAAATCTAATAACAGCCTCATCTTCGCTTCCAAACTCAGTAACAGAGGCGTTTTTAAGCACTTCATTTGTGCCAAAAGCGTCGCGAATTTTATCAAGTGGCGCTTTGGTGTCGTATTTTAACTGGATAAGCGTACCGCCAGAGAAGTCGATGCCGTAGTTTAGGCCCTTTGTTGCAAGTAAAAAGATCGAACCAACAAATAAAAATATAGAAAGTGCGAGTGACACAAATCTAAACCGCATAAAATCATAAACTTTTGCCTTAGTGAAAATTTGCATCCCTAGCTCCTTTTATAACCAAACCAAAGTCTGGTATTTCCGCTTTTTTCTATCTTGTCCATGACTGCATCAAACATGCCATGTGTGCCTAAAATGGCCGTTAGCATCGAAGCCATGATACCTATCGCCATTGTCACAGCAAAGCCTTTAACTGGGCCAGTACCATAAGCATAAAGCACAGCAACTGTGATGATAGTAGTTAAGTTTGAGTCGATGATCGCACTCATAGCGTGCTCATAGCCCTTTTGAACGGCTGTCCTTATCGCCACGCCTTCACGCAAAAGCTCACGTATACGCTCATTTATGATGACGTTTGCATCAACCGCCATACCGATAGTTAGCACAATACCAGCCATACCAGGTAAGGTAAGCGTCGCTCCAAAAAGCGCCATGACAGCGACTAATATAACGACGTCTGCAACTAGCGCGATATTTGCAAAAACGCCAGAAATTCCATAATAAACTAGCATAAATAGCACGACTAAAATAGATCCGGCAGCAAGCGCTACCATGCTTTGATTGATGCTCTCTTGACCTAAAGATGGGCCAACGCTTCTTTTTTCTAGCATCTTAACAGGTGCCAAAAGTGCGCCACTTCTAAGCGCGATCGCTACGTCGTGAGCCTCGTCAAGTGTAAAGCCACCGCTGATCTGGCCGCTGCCGCCACCTATTCTTTCATTTATAACTGGAGCTGAATAGACCTTGCCATCAAGCACGATAGCAAGCCTTTTACCGACATTTGCACCAGTAAAATCACCAAAAATTCTAGCGCCTTCTGAATTTAGTGTGAAATTTATGATCGGTAGGTTGTTTTGCTGAGAAAATGCAACCTTTGCGTCAGTTAGCATCGAGCCATCAAGCACAGGGATATTTTTAACGACATATTTTACACGGTCATTTTTAGCATCTTTAAAGATCACGTCACCATAGCTTTCAGCCTCGGCCTCGCTCATAGTATTAGCCTGATCTTGCCTCTTATCATCAACTGCCATAAGCTGCAAGTGAGCAGCCTTTGCGATAAGATCTCTCGCTCTTTGCTCGTCTTCTTCGGTTTTTATGCCAGGAAGCTCGACTAGGATATTATCTTTACCCTGTCTAGCGACTGTTGGCTCAGCTAGACCAAACTGATCAAGTCTGTTTCTAATGGTCTCAACAGCTTGTGAGATAGCGTACTCGATCGTATCAAGCCTCTCTTGCTCTGTAAGAGTGATGTGATAGTTTAGACCATCTTTTTTGATATCAAGCCCTTTTATCTCAGCCAAAGCCTTATCAACCTTTGGAGCCTCGTCACTATCAAGTAGCGCAAAATCAACACTATCTTCTTTTATTTTAAATTTGTCAATGAGCACATCTTCTTTTTTGGCATAATAATTTATGCTTCCAGCGATTGACTTGATCTTAGAGTGGATGGCTTCGTTAGTTTCAACACCAAGAAGCATATGAAGACCGCCTTGAAGGTCAAGTCCTAGCGAAATTTTAGCTCCGCTTTGAGTCTGAAAAAAAGATGGCACCGAAAAGCCAAAACCAAAAACCAAGGCTAATATTAATATAATCAGCCTATATGTAACTCTTGCGTTACGCATTACTTATCTTCGATCTTTTTAGCTACAAACTCGCGTGCTATACGAACGATTACATCATCGTTAAGTTTAACTTTGATAAAATCATTTTCGGCTTTAATCACTTCGCATATAAGTCCGCCATTAGTTACTATCTTATCGCCTTTGTCAAGAGCTGCAAGCATTGCTGCGTGGGCTTTTTGTTGTTTTTGTTGAGGTCTGATAACCAAAAAGTAAAATATGGCGAAAAGCACAACAAGAGGTAGTAATGATGTTAAAAAATCAGCGTTTTGCATGGATTTCCTTATTTGTAAGATTTTTAAACGGACATTTTAGCACTAAAATTATAATAAAAGCCTTTGTCGGTGCTTTTTTGCTTTCTAATTTCATTTTTTTAGCTATGGCTGAAAATCAAATTTTAAATTTCATCTCACCTTTTCTCACGCTAGCTGGAATTTTCGTCATCATAAATTTAAGCAGAGCTGGCTTTTTTGCGGCTGGATTTTTCACTGGGATTTTGTGGTTTTACTGGATTGGCTTTAGCTTCATCTACTACGAATTAGTCTGGCTTATCCCATTTGTCATCCTCTTTGTTGCCCTTGTTTATGGGCTTTTATTTTGGATAGCCTCTTTCCCAAGCTTTGTGGCACTAAGAGCCGTTTTACTATTTTTAATAAGTTATGTGCATCCATTTGGCTTTAACTGGTTTAACCTTGAAGCAACGCTTGTTTTAGGCGCTTTTGAGCCAAATACTAGAGGGCTTATATTTGTTTTTTTAGCAGCTATTTTTTTGAGTTTAAAAGGCAAAATTTTTAAATTTATCCTAGCTTTTATCTGCCTGATCGCCGCTTTGCAGTTTAAAAGTAGCGAGGCAAAGACTCTGCCATTTGACGTGGAGCTAATAAACACCGATGTCGCTCAAAGGGTGCGCTGGGATAAAAGCTTGCGCATGAAATTTACAAATGAAAATTTAGACTTGATAAGCAGCGCCATAGCCGAGCAAAAACGCCTCATCGTACTTCCAGAGAGTGCGTTTCCACTATTTATGACAAATGAGCCACTGCTTGTTGATGAGCTAAAAGAGCTTTCAAAAAAGATAACCATCGTAGCTGGCGCACTTGCCTATGAAAATAAACAAATTTATAACTCTGCATTTTTGTTTCAAGACGGCACTCTTAGGCGAATGGATAAGAAATTTTTAGTGCCATTTGGAGAAGAAATTCCTTTGCCAAAATTTATGCAAGATGCGGTAAATAAGCTATTTTTTGGTGGGGCTAGCGACTTTAAAAAGGCTGAAAATTTTAGCGACTATGAGATAGATGAAGTTAAAATCAGAAACGCTATCTGCTACGAGGCAACAAGAGAGGAGCTTTATAGGGGCGAATTTGACGTGGTCGTGGCCATCACAAACAACGGCTGGTTTGTGCCAAGTAGCGAACCTGTGCTTCAAAGACTATTAATAAAACACCTTGCCACAAAATATAATAAAGCGGTCTATCACAGCGTAAATGCCTCAAAAAGCGAGATTATAAAGCCTAAAAAAGCATTTTGGGATGAGTTATAAAAGAAATTTAAAGTGGCTTTTTAAATAAAGCCACTTTTTTGATTATTTTTTTAGTAAAGCCTTGAAAGTATCAACCGCATCAAGCTTTTCCCAAGGATATTTTGCATTTCCCACTTGACCTTTTGCAGCTACTTTTGCATATAAAAATGTCTCTTTGCTTGGTTTATCAAGACCAAATTTATTTGTTATCCAGCGAGGAGTTAGAGAAAAATGCTCGCTTACAAAATTTGAAAGCATATCGTCATTTACGCTGTTTGCGTGAGTTCCCATAGTATCAACACTAACTGAAGTTGGCTTTGCAACACCGATCGCGTAGCTTATCTGGACGATACATTTTTTAGCAAGGCCAGCTGCAACGATATTTTTAGCTATCCAGCGCGCTGCGTAAAGTCCGCTGCGATCAACCTTTGTATAGTCCTTACTTGACTGAGCGCCGCCACCTATTGGGCTATATCCACCAAAGCTATCGACGATTAGTTTTCTGCCTGTTAGGCCGCTATCGTGAAGTGAGCTATGATTTACATATCTGCCTGTTGGATTTATGTAAATGATCGTTTTTTCTTTATTATATAGCTCTTTTGGAAGGCCAGTTTCGTCTATTAAATTTTGTATTAGTGCACGAAGCTCTTCTATCTTCATACTCTCCACGCAAGGAGCAGAGACGACGATAGTGTGGATGCTTTGAGGTTTGCAGTTTTCAAAGTTGTCTTTGCTGCCGTAATCAATCGTAACTTGCGTTTTTATATCAACACCAAGCTTATCAGGGTTTGCTTTGGCAAATTTATATACTTTTTCACAAAGCATTCTTGCATAAGTTATAGCTGCTGGCATAAATTCTTTCGCTTCGCAGCTCGCAAAGCCAAACATGATGCCTTGATCACCTGCTCCGATCTCGCCATCACTTTGATCAACGCCTTGATTTATATCTGGGCTTTGTTGATTTAAGCAGACTTTGACCTCGATATCATCTGGGTGCAAGCACTGCTCTTTTGTAAAGTTGCTCTTTCCGTCATATCCAATATGCGCAAGAGCGTCTTTTACGATCTTTTCGTAGTCTTTATAAGAGAGTTTTACCTTTGAGTTTATCTCTCCACCTATTACTATATTTTTTCCAGCTACGAAAACTTCGCTTGCGACGCGTCCATTTGGATCTTGCGTTAAGATAGTATCAACAATGCTATCAGCGATAATATCAGCGCATTTATCTGGGTGACCTGGACTTACAACTTCAGAAGTAAATAGATACATTTTAGTCCTTTTCCTTGGTTAAATTTTCGTGCAATTGTAACAAATCTATATAAAAAGCTAATTAATCTTTTTAAATTTCTTTATATTTAAAAATCATTTAGCTAAAATCAACAAAAAACTAATTTATTAAGGTGTCAAATGAATATGTTTAAAAACATTGCAAGAAGATACGCTGACGGAAATTTGATCGTTCAAATTTTAGTTGGTATCGTCCTAGGTGCCCTAGTTGGCTTTTACACACACTATCAGGCAGCCCCTTACAACCAAATCTCAGCTAAAATTCAAACCATTCAAAAAGAGAGTGGCTTAAGCGTAGATGAAGTCATAAAAACTCGTCTTAGCCAAGATGAAGCAAAACAACTTGATGAGGCTAAAGAAAAGGCTAGTTCGGCTGATTCTATCGCTGCTTCAGCCTCAGTTTTAGGAGATTTGTTTAAAGGCGCTCTAAAAGCGATCGCACCTATTCTTGTATTTGTTTTAGTTGCAACCTCTATCATTTTAAAAGATTTTGGTCATACAAAAGGCATGCAAAAGATCATCACACTCTACCTCGTTGGCACTTTTTTAGCAGCTGTTGTGGCAGTCATTGCTAGCTTTTTATTTCCTATCGAGATACCGCTAAAAGGTCTGCAAAGCGCTGATATGTCTGCCCCACAAGGCATCACAAACGTATTAAAAGATCTTATCTATAAAATGGTTGAAAATCCGATAACCGCCCTAGCAAATGGTAACTACATAGGCATTATCACATGGGCTATAGGTGGCGGCATCGCTATGAGATATGCTACACCTGAGACCAAAAAAGTATTTAAAGATATAAGCGACGGCGTAACTCATATCGTTAAATTTATCATTAGACTTGCTCCGTTTGGTATCTTTGGTATGGTTGCTATCAGCATTCATGACACTGGATTTGAGACACTTGCAGGATATCTCAAACTGATCTTGGTTCTTGTTGGAGCGATGCTTGTAGTGGCATTTATCGTCTATCCAGCGATGGTTTTTGCACTAACTAGGAAAAATCCTTATCCACTTGTGATGATCTGCTTAAAAGAGAGCGCGATCTCAGCGTTTTTTACAAGAAGCTCGGCTGCAAACATCCCTGTAAATATGGCGCTTTGCAAAAAACTAAACCTAAAAGAGGAGCTCTACTCGATCTCTATACCGCTAGGCGCTACCATAAACATGGGTGGTGCAGCAGTTACTATCAGTATCCTAGCGCTTACTGCGGTAAATTCTATCCCATCTATCACGGTTACATTTGGCGATGCACTACTTCTATGCTTCATCTCAGCCCTTGGCGCATGCGGCGCTTCAGGCGTGGCTGGCGGCTCACTACTTCTAGTGCCATTAGCGTGCGGACTTTTTGGCATCGGCAATGACATCGCTATGCAGTTTGTCACAGTTGGCTTTACTATAGGCGTCATCCAAGACTCAGTTGAAACTGCCCTAAATAGCGCATCTGACGTGCTTTTCACAGCGGTAGCCTCAGAGACTTCAGAATAATCCTCAGTAAAATTTCAGCTAAATTTTGGCTGAAATTTTACTTTTATCCATTTTTTTGTAAAATATCCCAAAAATTTAAAGGACGATAATGCAAATTTGGGATCTAAAAGCACTTTTTGCAAACGAAAAAGAGTGCGAGCAAAATGCACTAAATTTACAAAAAGAGTGCGAGAAATTTAAAGATAAATACCTTGAAATTTATGAAAATTTAAAAACAGACGAGTTTTTAAAAGCATTTTCTGAATATGAAAGCTTGATAGCTAAAATTTCAAAGGTAATGACCTACGCTTTTTTAAATTTTGCCAAAGATACAAGCAAGGGCGCATTTTACGCAAAGATCGATGAGATCGCGACAAAAGCAAATGAAAATTTAATATTTTTTGAGATCAAATTTAATGAATTTAGCCCTAAAAAACAAGAAGAGATCATCAAAAGCTCTAAAAAATATGGCTACTATCTAAGCAATCTCGCCAAAGCAAAGCCGCACCAACTTAGCGTTGCCGAAGAGAGAGTGCTACTTCGCACGGCAAGCACCGGAGCCGAGGGCTTTTCAAGGCTTTTTGATGAGAGCATGAGCAAGATGAGGTTTAAATTTAAAGGCGAGCTTTTAAATGAAGAGGAAATTTTAGCCAAGCTTCATGAGAGCGACCAAAGCGTGCGAAAACTAGCAGCAAAAAGCCTCTCAAATGAGCTTAGCAAACACAAGCACCTGCTAGGCTATATATATAATATGATAAAAACTGATCTAAAAACGAGCTGCGAGCTGCGAAATTTCAAGCTTCCTGAAGAGCCAAGACACCTTGAAAATCAAATCAGTAAAAAAAGCGTCGATTCACTCATCGCTGTAACTGAGAAAAATTTTGACTTGGTCTCTAAATTTTACGAGCGCAAAAGAGAAATTTTAGGCCTTAAAAAGCTTTATGACTACGATAGATACGCACCTCTTAGTAGCGAAGGCGAGTATAAATTTGATGAATGCAAAAAGATAGTTTTAAAGGCATTTTCAAATTTCTCAAGCGAATTTGGCAAGATCGCAAAAAGTGCATTTAGTGACGGCTGGATCGACGTTTATCCAGCACCAAACAAGCGAGGTGGGGCATTTTCACACTCTGGATCAAGCGACACGCACCCTTATGTTTTGCTAAATCACACAAACCAGCGAAGAGACCTTTTCACGCTTGGCCACGAGCTTGGCCACGCTGTTCATCAAAAGCTCTCATATAACGTAAGCTACCTAAACTCAGACACTCCGCTAACCACGGCTGAGACGGCTTCAGTCTTTTGCGAGATGCTAGTTTTTGACCACGTAAAAGACGGCCTTAGCAAAAAAGAGAAAATTTCACTGCTTGCTGGCAAGATCGAGGATATATTTGCCACGCTTTACCGCCAGATAAATTTCACCACCTTTGAGCGCGCCGTGCACGCACATGAGGGCGAGATCAGCCTAGATGAGCTAAATAAAATTTGGCTAAGAGAGAGCAAAAAGATGTTTGGCAAAAGTGTCACACTAAATGACTACTATAAAATTTGGTGGAGCTACATCCCGCACTTCATCCACACGCCATTTTACTGCTACGCTTACTCTTACGCGCAGCTTCTTGTGCTTGCACTTTTTGGGCTTTACAAAAGCGGCAAATGCGAAAATTTTGTTGAAATTTACACCGAGTTTTTGAGCCTTGGTGGGAGCCTTAGCCCAAGGGAGCTTGTTGGTAAATTTGGCTTTGATATAGATGATAAAAATTTCTGGCAGATAGGCATAAACGAGGTCAAAAAACTAGTAGATGAGTTTTTAGAAATTTCAAAGGATTAAGATGTTAGACGAAATTTTAGACGATGAGAAATTTGCGCTTTTGATGAAGATGCACGTCTATGAGTGCATTGATTTTTTACTTGAAAAGGGGCTAAATTTCTCAGTTATGGCAAATTTACCGCTAGTTAGCTTTGAGCCTAGCTTACCAGATGAGATAAGTGGCAGCTTTAGCATGCCAGTCATTATGTTCTCACTTGGTGGCTACACGCTTGAAAGTGCTAGGCTAACGCAAGATGAGCTTAGCTTTGAGGCTGGCTTTGGCAGTGAAAATTTCGCCTCAGTGGTATCATTTCCACTTGGCGCGGTAGTTCAAATTTTGGTTGAAAATAGCCCGATCCTTGTAAATTTCTCCATTTATAAGCCAAAAGAGAAGCAAGTCGATCACGCTAAAAAATCAGCCTCAGTCTTTTTGCAAAACCCAAAAAATAAAGATATATTTAAGAAAAGATAGTAATTTTAAGCATTTTTGGCTAAAATCAAAAGAAAATTTAAAAAGCGAAAAATGGAAAATTTACTATCAAATTTAAACGAAGCCCAGCGCGAAGCAGCCACCCACATAGATGGTGCGATGCTCATATTAGCAGGAGCTGGCAGTGGCAAGACAAAGACTATCACGACTAGGCTTGCCTATCTCATCGGCGAGGTCGGCATAGACGCGGCAAACACACTAACTCTTACATTTACAAACAAAGCCGCCAACGAGATGCGTAGCAGAGCCATGGCGATGCTAAGCCAAAGCGGCAAAAACTACTCGCCGCTTCTTTGCACATTTCACAAATTTGGACTTTTGTTTTTAAAGCTCTACATAGAAAAGCTTGGTAGAAAAAACAACTTCGTCATAATCGACACAGACGATAAAAAACGCATCATCAAAAGCTTTGAAAGTCCAGTCGCCACGGCGATTTTGTCAAGTGAAATTTCAAACTACAAAAACTCGCTTTTAAGCGTTGAAGAGGTCTATAAAAACGCAAATTTTTCATCTTTTGATAAAAGCAAAGATAACTTTTATAAGCAAGCAGCGCAAATTTATGAAAAATATGAGGACTATTTAAAGGCAAACAACCTTGTTGATTTTGACGATTTGCTAGGGCTTACATATAAAATTTTAGACGAAAACGAAGATCTTGCTAGAGAAATTTCAAACCGCTACAAATACATAATGGTCGATGAGTATCAAGACACAAACGATCTTCAGTATAAGCTCCTAAAAAAACTCTGTCTATGCCACGAAAACATCTGCGTGGTGGGCGATGATGACCAGAGTATCTACGGCTGGCGTGGTGCAAAGATAGATAATATCTTAAATTTCAAAGATCAATTTAACAACGTAAAGATCATCAGACTTGAGAAAAACTACCGCTCGAGCGAGGCGATACTAAAGGCTGCAAACGAGCTGATAGATCATAACCGCAACCGCCTTGGCAAGAAGCTTGTGGGCACAAAAGGCGAAGGCGAAGCTGTAAATTTGATAGAGAGTTTTGATGAGAGCGTCGAGGCTGGCAAGATCGCAAAAAATATAAAAGAGCTTTTAAGCAAAGGCGTGCAGGCAAAAGATATCGCCATCTTATACCGCATAAACGCACTCTCTCGCTCGCTCGAAGATGGGCTAAACAAAGAGCAGATCGCCTATAAAATGGTTGGCGGAGTTAAATTTTACGAAAGAGCCGAGATCAAAGATATCATAAGCTACTTAAGACTGATAAACAATCCAAATGATGATTTTTCAATAAGACGCATCATTAATCGCCCAAAGCGAGGACTAGGCAAAGTGAGCCTTGATAAGCTTGAAAAGATGGCCTTTGAGGGTAAAATTTCTATTTTTGAAGCGATCTCAAATATATCTGATAATGACGAAGCCTTTAGCAAAAAGATAAAATCAGCCCTTCTTGAGTTTGCAAACAACCTAAAAGAGCTTCAAGAAAGCAGCTCGGTTTTTGACCTCATAGATAAATTTGAAGCTAAATTTGGCGTGAAAAAATACTACGAGAGCCTGCCAGATGGAGCTGAAAGAGCGGCAAACATCGACGAGTTTTACGCTGTTTTAAAAGATCAGATCAAGCAAAATCCAAGCTTTGATCTGGAGGAGTTTTTAAACGAGATCACGCTAACAAGCGAGCAAGACGGCATCAGTGACGAGGCTATTAGTATCATGAGCGTGCATGCGAGCAAGGGGCTTGAGTTTGAGCACCTTTTTGTGATCGGCCTTGAAGAGGGATTTTTCCCGCTCATTGGCGACGGCAGCGACATCGAAGAGGAACGCAGGCTCGCTTATGTGGCGATAACAAGAGCCAAAAGGACACTTAGTCTAAGCTTTGCAAATTCGCGCTTTTACAAAGGTCAGCGCACAAGGTTAAATAAGAGTAGATTTTTAAGCGAGAGCGGTATCACACATGGCTCGCTAGTCATCGAACAGAGCAATGAATTTAAAAAAGGCGACCTTGTTAAACATAAAATTTTTGGTATCGGCAGGGTGAGCGCGGTTAGCAAGATTAAAAAAGAGTTTAAACTGACTATAAATTTTGGTGGCAATGTAAGAGAGATAATGTCAAGCTTCGTGGAAAAGGCCGTATGAACGCCATTTTCGTAGCAAACAAGCCTGCTGGCATGAGCTCAAACCACTTTTTAGGGCGACTAAAGAGAAAATATGGCGTTAAAAAGGCTGGATTTTCAGGCACGCTTGATCCATTTGCGAGTGGCTGTCTGATAGTCGCTTTTGGCTCGTATACGAAATTTTTTAGATTTTTAGACAAAAGCCCAAAAGTATATGAGGCGACGATCTGGCTTGGGGCGAGCAGTCCAAGCATGGATAATGAAAATATCACTGAAATTTCAAATGTAAAAGAGCTAAATTTAGAAAAACTTGAAACCATTAGAGCCGAGCTAACAGGCAAGATAAGCTACATACCGCCTAAATTTAGCGCCAAACATGTAAATGGCACAAGAGCCTACAAGCTAGCTAGAAGCGGCGAAGAATTTGAGCTAAAACCAGAGATAATGGAAATTTATGAGAGCCAAATTTTAAATTATTCGCACCCTTTTTTAACAATTCGTTTAAGTGTAAGCGAGGGGAGTTACATCCGCTCTTATGCAGAAATTTTTGGGCAAAAAGTTGGTTATAATGTAACTTTAAGCTCATTAAAGAGGGTAAGCGAGGGTAAATTTCGCTATGAAAATGAAAAATTTTTAAATATTTGCAATTTTTTAAATATTGAGCAAAACACGTATTTTGGGGATATTAACAACATACTTGACGGCAAGAAATTAAAAATTAACGATTTTGAAACACAAACACAAGGAATTTATTTGCTAAATTATGATAAATTTATGAGCGTAATCCAAATCATGGATGATACTATAAATTACACTTTAAACAAGGTAGAAAAATGTTAATCTTAGCAAGAAAAGAAAACGAAGAAATTTTACTAGGCAACGACATAAAAGTCGTCGTAGTAAGTATCTCAAAAAGCACCGTTAAGCTTGGTATCGAGGCCCCGCGCAACACAATGATACTAAGAAGCGAGCTGGCAAACGATATCAAAAACGAAAATATCCACGCCACCAAAAAAGCAAGCGAAGCCGATATCCACGAGCTTGCGAAAAAAATCGAGAAATGAAAAGCTTTGCAAAGATCAACGTCTTTTTGAAGGTAGTTGGCACCAGAGGCAACTACCACGAAATTTTGTCACGTTTTGTTCTTTGCGAGCAGCTTTTTGATGAAATTTATTTTGAGAGGTCAAATTCCTTTTCTATCGAATGCGACAACAAAGAGATAAAAGAAAACATCATCCAAAAAGCGATAGACGAGCTAAAAAGAGCTGGCTTTTCAAACGAGCTAGATGAGTTTTTTAGCTCTCATAAAATCATCATCAACAAACAAATCCCAATAGGTGCTGGTCTAGGAGGAGGCAGTTCAAACGCTGCCACCTTTTTACTTATGGTAAATGACGAGCTAAATTTAAATATAAAACGCGAAAATTTGATGCAAATGGCCTCTAAAATCGGCGCGGATGTGGCCTTTTTTGTAAGCGGATATAGGGCAGCAAATGTGAGCGGCATAGGCGAGATCATAGAAGAATTTGACGATGAAGTGCCAAATTTAAATATTTTCACGCCAAATGTTTTTTGCTCCACACCGATGGTTTATCAAGAATTTAGAAGCAATTTCTTACAATACATAGACGTTAATGCTGCAAAAAAGATGCAAAATTTAAAGAGCAAAGAGCTACTTGAAATTTATAAAAACGAGGAGCTAAACGATCTTTTTGTCCCATGCTTTAAGCTCTATCCACAGATGAACGAGTTTAGGGATAAATTTCTAAGCGGCAGCGGCAGTAGCGTATTTAGCGTAAAATAAAAGGTAAAATTTTGATAAAAGATCTAGCAAAAAACAAGAAAGCTTTGCATGACTTTAGCATACTTGAGACCTTTGAGGCTGGCATCGTTTTAAAAGGCAGCGAGGTCAAGGCTCTAAGGGCTGGCAGAGCAAATTTAAAAGATAGCTTTGTGCGCGTCATAAAGGGTGAGCTTTTTTTACTAAATGCCCATATCAGCTATCTTGAGACTACACACAGCGCATTTCGTCCAAATGAGCGAGCAGCCAGAAAACTTTTGATGCACAGAAAGCAGATCGATAAAATTTTCGGTCAAGTCTCACAAGATGGGCTTACTTTGGTTGTTTTAGCGCTCTATCTAAGCGATAAAAATATCGTAAAAGCAAGGCTAGCTCTTGCAAAAGGTAAAAATTTACACGACAAGCGCGAAACTTTAAAGAGGCGCGAGGCAGACAAAGAGGCAAGAGCTGCCATAAAAAGATATGTTTAAGGAATAAAATGAAAAATTTAGTTGTAGTTATCATTGCACTTTTTGCATTTTTTGGTTGCGGGGAAGAGGAAAGCAGCAGGGCTGCATTTAAAGAATTTAGTCCAAACGAAGAAGTTGTTTTAAAAGATGTAAGCGGCAAAGAGCTTACTTTAGTGCGTAAAAATGGCGGTTTTACTATCAAAAATGACGAAAACAAGGTATTGATGATAGACATTTTTGGTACATTTTGCCCACCTTGCCAAAAAGAAGCCCCTGAGCTTACAAAATATCAAGTTGAAAACAAAGATAAATTTACGCTTATAGGTCTTACTCATTTTGAAAATGTCACAGATGAGTATGTTTTAAATGAATTTCTGCAAAAATTTCACGCTTACTACTTCATCACAAATAACCAAAAGATAAATGATAGATTAGTCGAGCAGATCGTGCGTGACATAGAGTATAAGCATGAGATATCACTCCCTTTTAAAGTCGTGCTAAAAAATGGCGAATACCAAATTTTAACAGACGTTGATAGCGGAAAATACGGCGTTAAATACTATCTAGGCGGCATAAAAGTCACAAAAATGAAAGAAGATCTGGCAAAAATTTATGAAACAAAGTAAATTTGCCTTATATTTGGAACATCATTTGCTTATAAAAATGTGAAAATTTATAAGGATTTTATATGTTTGTTTTAGAAAAATCAAAATCTAGCCCCCTTGTTGAGTCCGCTCTTGCAGGCAGAGAGCTACGCCAAAAGCTCATCTCTGGCAACCTTGCAAATGTTGATACACCATTTTACAAGGCTAGAGATGTAAGATTTGAAGATGTTTTAAGAGAAAAAGCAAATGAAATTTACAACGTTTCAAAGAGCAAGAAACTAAATTTAGCTAAAACAAACGAAGCGCACATGGCTGCGGTTGATTTTCCAAAAAGCGATACAGCTCAAATTTTCTTGCGTGATGGTCACATGGCTAGAAATGACGCAAACACGGTTGATCTTGATGTTGAGACAACAGAAATGGGCAAAAACACAGTTATGATAAACGCTCTTGATGGCGCATACAAGGCTCAGGGCAATATCTTTAAAAGCGTAATAGACGCAAGTGCTAAGAACTAGGAGAGATGATGCCATATTTAAATGATTTTGATATTAGCGGATATGGACTAAGCGCACAACGCTTCAGGATGAACGTCATCAGCTCAAACATCGCAAACGCTCAAACCACAAGAACAGCTGAAGGCGGCCCTTACAGAAGACAAGAGGTGATCTTTAAAGAGATGAACTTTGATAAAATTTTAAACGATCAACTTAAAAACTCACAAAGTCTGCTCGAGTATGAAAATCCACTCGATGATCCAAGCTCACCTAAAAACGCTCACCCTGCCCTAACTAGCGTGATCGTGGATAAAGTGGTGCGCGATGATAAGGATTTTCAACTAAAATACGACCCTAGCCACCCAGATGCAAATGCAAATGGCTACGTCGCATTTCCAAATATAAACCCAGTCATCGAGATGGCTGACTTGCTTGAGGCGACAAGGGCTTATCAAGCAAATGTAGCGTCATTTCAAAACGCAAAAACAATAGCACAAAGTGCGATATCACTTATTTCAGGACAAGCATAATGATAAATAGTATAAATTTAGATAAGTTAAATAAAAGCGAAAATTCAAGCAAAATAGCAAAAGCTGGCGAAGAAGGCGGCTTTGAAAACGCATTAAACGACTCTTTAAAAGAGCTAAACAAGGTTCAAATAAACGCTGATAAAGCCATCGCAGACCTCGCAACTGGCGAGGTAAAAGACCTGCACCAAGCAGCTATCGCGATAGGCAAAGCAGAGACTAGCATGAAGCTCATGCTAGAAATTCGCAACAAAGCGCTAAGCGCATACAAAGAAATTTCAAGAACGCAAATTTAAGCCATTGAATGAATTCCAGAAAATCAAAAATAACCATACTTTTTTTATTAATCTCTTTTGGAATTTCAATCTTCGTGCTCGTGATCTTTTACAGAGCGAGTATCGAAAGAAAGCTTCCTAAGCTTCAAACAAGCGATATCAACACCGCGATCCGTGGCAACATCGTCACAAAAGATGGCTTTAGCATCTCATCAAGCCAAAAGCTCTACAAAGTGATGCTTGATACTAGAAATATCGACCCAAACAAAAAAGAGATGTTTATCAAGCTCTACTCACTTTATAGCGGCGACGATCCAAACAAAGTAAGAAAGATCATAAACGGCACAAAAGGCCTTGTCACGCTCTCTTACAGCATCGACGCAAAGGGCGCTACCTATCTTCAGGAGCTTTCAAGAAAGCTAAACCGCAAGGGCATCTTAATCTCTTATCTTGACCCAAAAACTGGACTTGCCTCTTTTCAGGGCATGCGCGTGATGGAAAGCGGTCAAAACCGCAAATTTATGTCAAAAGACGCTCTTACGCCTGCCATTGGTTACGTGAGTAAAACAGAGAGCGACGCACTTACCAAAAGTAAAGGCGTAAAAGGGCTTGAGAGATACTACGAGGACTATCTAGCTCCGATACAAAACGCCAAAATCCTTGGCCCGCGCGATATCGGCAACAATATAATCTTAACCAGCGACTCAAATTTAGCAACAAGGGTCGATGGCTACAACGCAGTGCTCTCTATACCGCTTAAATTTCAGACCAAACTAGAGCAAATCTTAGATGAAAAGCGCGAATTTCTAGACGCAAAAGAGCTTGTCATCTGCATAATGAACAGCAAAAATGGCGAAATTCTAGCCCTAGCTTCTAGCTCAAGATATGATCCTTCAAATATAAGAAAACAAGACTATGGTGCACTAAATTCGACTGCGAGCGAGTACGCGTATGAGGTTGGCTCAGTTTTTAAGCCATTTATCTTTGCCATACTGCTTCAAGAAAAAAAGGTCAATCCTTTTGAGCTCGTAAACACATACAACGGCCGATATCAGCTTGGCAAAAGGATCATCAAGGACACTCACCCAGAGCCATTTATGAGCGCTGAAGACGTCATCGTACACAGCTCAAACATCGGTATGATCCAGCTAGTAGAACGCCTAAATGGTCCGCAAATTTATCAAGGGCTTTTAAATTTTGGCTTTTCAAGAAAGACTGGCATCGATCTGCCATACGAGCAAGTAGGTATGATGCCAACGGTTACTAAACTAAACTCATCAACCTATAAGGCGACTGTTAGCTACGGATACGGCCTGCAAGCGACATTTATGCAGCTTTTAAAAGCTTATAACACCTTTAACAACAAAGGCATCGAGGTGACGCCACACATGGTGGCATATCTGGAGCGAAACGGTAAGCGCTACGATCTACCAAAAGCAGAGCCAGCACAGGTCATCTCGCAAGAGACCGCAAAGATAATGAAGAGAATTTTGATAAAAACAGTTGAAAAAGGTACTGGCTTAAAAGCATTTACGCCAGGTCTTGAGATAGGCGGTAAAACTGGCACCGCGCACATCGCTTCTGGCAAAGGCGGATATAGCAACACCTATAACGGCTCGTTTTTTGGCTTTGTAAACGACACAAGAGGCAACAGCTACACAATAGGCGTTTTGGCAAGAGACCCTAAAAAGCCTTACTACTACTTTGGTGCGCAAAGTGCGTTGCCGACATTTAAAAAGGCCGTTGATCTAATGGTTGAAGATGGCTATTTATTCCCAGATCCTAATGTCATAGCTGAGTTTGAAGCTAAAAAAGACAAGCTCAAAAACGATAAAGCAAAGCAAAAACCAGCTTTAGATTAAATTTAACTTCTAAGATATAAATATTAAATTTCAAATTTAGAGTTTAAAGTAGAAATTTGGATCTAGGCAAGTGGCCTAAATCCAAAATTTATGCAAGTCCAAGTTCATTTAAGACAGAGCTTAAATTTACAGAATTATTTGTATTTTTGCCAAGGCTATTTTGCTTCTCAAGTAGTGTTTGGCTCGTAAGTGCCATGTTTAGCTCTTTGCGGTAGTCACTTAAAATTTTATCCATGATTTTAAGTAGCTCATTTTTTTGATCCTGCGTTTTGGTCGGATCATTTATGCTTAAAAGCTCAGTTAGCTCCTCTTTTTTCTGAGCTATCTTCTCTTCTATCTTGTTTGAATTTAGCTCATTCATAAAGCCAGCAGCACCGATCTCTGTAAGCCTTTTCTTAAACTGTTCAAGCTTGTCTGAAACCTTTGCCTCGCTTGTGATCTTATCAAGCGTTAGACTTAAAATTTCATCAAAACTATTTTTTTTATCTTTAGCTTTGCCTGAACCTGACTGCAACAAATAATCGATAATATCGTTATTTTGAACCTTCATACATCTCCTTTTAAATTTGAGATGCTTTTTATAAGCAAGATTTATTCCTAAAGGCTAAATTCTCTAGCACTTTTTGACTTTTCTAGGATAAAACTAGCAAATTCATCACTAAAATTTGGACACTCTACCACTTTGTAAAAACTAAAGCTTAGCTCTTTTGCAAGCTTGGCATACTCGATAACTAGCTCAAAAATGGTCTCAGAGTTGTCTATACAAAAAGAGAGCGGATAGATAAGCGCTTTTTTATTTTCGCACTTTGCTAAAGCCTCATTTAGAGATGGCTCTAGCCATTTAACTGGGCCAAGACGCGACTGATAAGCAAGGCTCACATCTTTAAAATTTAGCCCCTGCTCTTTTAGCATTTTGCTTAAAATTTGAACATGTTCGTTTATGTGTTTTTCGTAGATATCGCCCTTTTCTATGATCTTGCGAGGCAAAGAGTGAGCTGAAAAGATGAGGCTAATATCGCTTATATCGGTATCATTTATCGCTTCACGGATGTGAGAGATAATGATCTTATTGTAAGCGTCATCATCATAAAATGGCTCGCAAAGTGAAATTTTAGCTTTTAGTTTAAGCTCCTCTTTTGCCTTTTTAAAATCAGCCAAGCTCGAAGTTATCGTAGTTTGTGAGTGATGAGGATAGAGCGGCAAAAGAACTATCTCATCAAAATCTTCATACTTTTTAAGCACATCTTTTACAAATGGCGAAGTGTAGTTCATCGCAAAATCAACCGCGTCAAATTCGCTTTTAAGGCTTGAAATTTTCTCACAAAGCTTAGCTGTAAGCTCGCAAAGTGGCGACTTTCCGCCTATTTGCTCGTAGTTGTGCTTCGCAGTTTTTAGCCTGCCTTTTGTGATCATGAAAGCTACAAATTTTCTTAAAAATTTATTTTTTATACCCAAAATATACGGGTCATTAAACATATTTGTTAAAAAAATTTCGACATCATCTAGGCTGTTTGCACCGCCCATATTTAAAAGCAAAAGAGCTTTTTTCATCAAAATAGTTCTCTTATCTTTATCGCATCATCAATGTTTGAAAGCTCGCTGCTTTCGCCACTTTGGCAAAGATCGTAAAAGGCCTCGTATTGCGCTTTTAGCTCGCTATTATTTGTATCTATCTTTAAATTCATCTGTCCATTTTCACTCACTTGATGAAGCTTGTGATCGATGAGATCGCCAAAATAGACGCCATTTTTCGCATTTACCTCTATCTTAAAGCGCTCCAGTGAGCCACAAAATGAGTCAGTGATATGCACTAGAATTTGATTTTTACTTTTAAAGCTTATCGCCACGTTATCGGCACTTTTGGCATTCGTCTTGTTTGTTTGAGTGTAGTAAAAGTCGCTAACTTCTGAATTTATGATATTTTTTGCTAGGTCGATGTCAGAAACTGAGAGCTCATTTATGATATTTCCGTCGCAAAGTGGCTTAAAATGTGCGATAGAAATGCTATAAATTTCTTCTTCTTTTAAAAGTGCTTTTTTAAGTGACAAGATAGTTGGATTAAAACGCTCAGAAATTCCCGTGCAAACCCTAGTTTTGTTTGTTTTAGCGGCATATTTTATCTCTTTAAGATCTGCGATACTTTTAAAAACTGGGCGTGAGATGAGGATATTTTGACAATATTTTGCACACTGGCAAAATGCCTCCACCATCTCCTCTCTTGGCGAGCAAAGCACGACTGCTTGAGGCTGGGCAACCTCTATAAATTCTTTAAAATCAGTATAAAAATCAGCTCTGCAAAACTCATCAACATTGTCTTTGTCAAAAATGCCACAAATTTCAAACTCGTTTGAGCGTCTAAGCTCTAAATAATGTTTTTTACCTGTGCTGCAATAGCCGATAATGCCGATTTTTAGCTTCACATTCACCCTTTAAAACTTTAGAAATTTTTAATTATTTTATTTACAAATCGCTTTTAAATAGATAAAACAAGAGATAGTTTTCAAAATATCACTATTTTTTCTCTTTTTAGAATTTCGCAAACGAATTTTGGCTAAAATCAAGCAAAATTTTAAAACTAACGAGGATAAAAATGCAAAATTTAGATATAAGAAAGGCATATCTTGATTTTTTTAAATCAAAAGGTCACGAAGTAGTAGCTTCTGCACCACTCGTGCCAAACGATGCAACACTACTTTTTACAAATGCTGGCATGGTACCATTTAAGAGCATTTTTACTGGCGAAGTGCCACGCCCAACGCCACCTATCCGCACCAGCTGTCAGACCTGCATAAGAGCTGGCGGAAAGCACAACGACCTTGATAACGTCGGCTATACAGCGCGCCACCACACATTTTTTGAGATGCTTGGAAATTTTAGCTTTGGCGAATACTTCAAAAAAGAGGCGATCGCCTACGCTTGGGAATTTGTCACAGAGGTGCTAAAACTACCAAAAGATAAGCTCTACGTCACAGTGCATGAGACTGATGATGAGGCGTTTGAAATTTGGAGCACTCACATCGCAAAAGAGAGAATTTACCGCTTTGGCGACCATGATAACTTCTGGCAGATGGGCGATACTGGACCATGTGGCCCTTGCAGTGAAATTTTTTACGATCAAGGCGCTGAGCACTTTAACACACCAGAAGACTACATGGGCGGCGATGGCGACAGATTTTTAGAAATTTGGAACCTCGTTTTCATGCAGTATGAAAGAAGTAGTGATGGCAAACTAAGCCCGCTACCAAAGCCAAGTATCGATACTGGCATGGGGCTTGAGCGTGTTACGGCTATTTTACAGGGTAAATTTAGCAACTACGACAGCTCACTTTTTATGCCGCTAATTAGCGAAGTAGCAAATCTTTGTGGCAAACCATACGTCTATGAAAGTGGAGCAAGCTACCGCGTCATAAGCGACCACATCCGCTCTGTCACATTTTTACTAGCTCAAGGCACGACATTTGACAAAGAAGGCCGTGGCTACGTCCTTCGTCGCATCTTACGCCGTGCGATCCGCCATGGATACCTGCTAGGCATAAAAGAGCCATTTATGTATAAACTTGTCGATAAAGTCTGCGAGCTCATGGGAGAGCACTACACCTATCTAAATGAGAAAAAAGCGGCTGTAAAAGAGCAGATCAAGCTTGAAGAAGAGAGATTTTTAGCGACTATCGCAAGCGGCCTTGAACTATTTGAGAGTGAGCTAAAAAATACAAAAGAGATTTTTAGCGGAGAGGCTGCGTTTAAGCTCTATGATACATTTGGCTTCCCACTTGACCTAACGGCTGATATGCTTAGAGAAAAGGGCTTAAAGGTCGATGAGGCAAAGTTTGATGAGCTTATGAGCGAGCAAAAAGCACGTGCAAAAGCTGCTTGGAAAGGCAGTGGAGATAAGAGCGCGAAGGGCGATTTTAAAGAGCTTTTAGAGAAATTTGGCGAAAACAAATTTGTAGGCTACGAGACATTTAAATCAAAAGGTAAAATTTTAGCCCTGCTTGATGAAGAGTTTAAAAACGTTGATAGTCTAGATGCTGGCAAAGAGGGCTGGGTGATGTTTGATACCACTCCGTTTTACGCTCAAAGTGGCGGCCAGTGCGGCGATAGCGGCAAGATAGCAGGCAAGGCAAATGTGCTTGATACTGAGAAATTCCACGGACTAAATTTATCTTTAGTAAAAACTAGCGCGGCACTAAAAGTTGGCGACGAAGTTGAGCTTGAAGTTAGCAGCGATAGAGCGGAGATCACACGTCACCACAGCGCTACACACTTGCTTCACGCAGCGCTTAGAGCAGTTGTGGGCACTCATATCGCTCAAGCTGGCTCAAACGTCGAGGCAGACAGGCTAAGATTTGACTTCTCGCATCCAAAAGCGCTAAGCGGCGAGGAAATTTCTAAGGTTGAAAATTTAGTAAATGAGTGGATCGTAAATGGCGCAAATGCAAAAACGCAGGTTATGGAGCTTGAAGAGGCCAAAAAAAGCGGGGCGATCGCGCTATTTAACGAAAAATATGCCGACAAAGTAAGAGTTGTAAGCTTTGGCGATGTGAGCAAAGAGCTTTGCGGCGGAACACACGTGAAAAATATCAATGAGATCGGATCGTTTTTCATCACAAAAGAGAGCGGCGTAAGTGCTGGCGTTAGGCGTATAGAGGCTGTTTGCTCAAGAGCTGCGCTAAATTTAGCAAGGTCATTTAGAGCTGAGCTTGAAGAGTTAAAAGAAGAGCTAAAGAGCGCCGAGCCACTAAATGCCGTCAAAAAGCTAAAAGGCGAGCTAAAAACGTTAAAAGATAAGCTAAAAAATGCTAAAAACTCTCACGCCCTAGCCTTTTTAAACGTAAATGATACTAAGCTTTGCGTAGCTAGTATCGATAGTGGTGACATAAAAACTTTGATAGATGAGTTTAAAAATGAGCATGAAAAGGCTGCGATCTTGCTAATTCAAGTTGATGAAGAGGGTAAAATTTCTCTTGCAGCTGGCGTGAAAAATGCTCCACTAAAAGCTGGTGCTTGGGTTAAATTTGCAGCGCAAATCCTTGGCGGCAATGGCGGTGGCAAAGACGACTTTGCAACAGCTGGCGGCAAAAACGCTCTAGCCATCGAAGATGCCATAAAAAGCTCACTTGAGTATGCAAGGCAAGCTTTAGAAAAATGATTCATCAAGAGATCGCTTTTTTTAAATTTGATCAACTAATCATCTTCTTGCACATTAGCTTCGTAGCTCTTTTTATAGGGCTACAAGCTGGTTTGGTGCTTGCTGGAAGCTATTTTATAAAAAATAAATTTGAAGATAAAGAGCGCTATCACATCTTGCTTCACATCATAAGACGCTTTGGACTAGCTATCTTTGCGCTAGTTCTTGGCATCGCACTAACTAGCCTGATAATGATCTTTTACTTTGATGATGGCAAAATGCAAAATCCGATGGCAAGTGCGATAGTAGCGACCAAATGGGCGATAGAGCTATTTTTACTCTTAAATTTAAGCTACATCTTTTATAGATACAAAAAGGCTTTAAAAACTCTAAGATCACACGAGATGATCGAGCTAAACGATAGCCTAATCGTCATCATCTACTACTTCACGCCGCTAAATTTACTAGCCTCGCTTGCGGCTGTCTATCTTGGCGTGAGCTATAGGGGCTTTTGATGATCACTCTTGCTTCTAGCTCGCCAACAAGGGCAAATTTATTAAAAAATGCTGGGATAGAATTTAAACAAATTTCTTGCAGCTTTGATGAGAGTATGATAGCAAAGAGCCTAAAACCAGAAATTTACGTCCAAAACGTCGTAAAAACTAAAAAAGAGCAGTTTTTAAAGGCAAATGGAAAGCTTACAAATTTACTCTTTGCAGATAGCTGCGTGGCTTGTGGGGATAAAATTTTAGGCAAGGCAAAGGATGAAAACGAAGCACTTGCTATGCTAAATTTACAAAGTGACAATGAGTGTAGCGTCTATACGGCGATGATATTTTTAGGCGAATTTGAGCTTATAAATGTGAGCAAGACCACATATAAATTTGCTAAATTTAGCGAGCAAGATCTAAAAAGCTACCTAGAAAGTGGCGAGTGGCGAGGCAAAGCTGGAGCCATGACGATAGAAAATTTTAATAAAAAATACATCATCTCCCAGCACGGCGAGACAAGCACGGCAATGGGGCTAAATTTAAAAATATTAAAGGCATTTTTATGAAATATATCTTGGCATTTATCTTTGTAGTTGCCGTCGCACTTGGTGGAGCGTTTTTATACTTTTATTCGCAGGTGAGATTTGACGCTTATACCATCATCGACTACAAGCCAAAGCTTGCGACACAAATTTTTGATAGAAACAACGAACTCATCGCAAATATCTTTGAAGAAAACAGAATTTACGTAAAGTATAACGACATCCCTCCACGTGTCATCGAAGCGCTCGTGGCTATCGAGGATACGAGCTACTTTGAGCATGGCGGTATCAACGTAGAAGCCATGGCAAGGGCGGCGATAAAGGATATCAAGGCTAGAAAGCTAGTAGAAGGCGCATCTACGCTAACTCAGCAACTCATAAAAAACCTAGCCCTAAGCCGCGAGAAGAAATTTACAAGAAAGATAAAAGAGGTCGTGCTTGCCATGAAGCTTGAAAGCGAGCTTAGCAAAGAGGACATCATCGAAAGATACCTAAATCACGTATATTTTGGGCACGGCTACTACGGCATAAAAACGGCTGCAGAGGGGTACTTTAGAAAAGAGTTAAATGAGCTAAGCATAAAAGAGATAGCGATGCTAGTTGGCATGCCAAAAGCGCCAAGTACCTATGACCCCACAAAGCACCTTGACCTCTCGCTTGGCCGCGCAAACAGGGTGCTTGAGAGGATGTATAGCATCGGCTGGATAAATGAGGATGAGTACCGCAAGGGCGTGCTTGAAGAGCCAGCAGTCTTTGACGATACGCTCACACGCAACAAAGCTCCTTACGTGGTCGATGAGATCATAAAAGAGGCTTCAAAGAAATTTGATGATATAAAAACTGGCGGTTACAAGATACAAAGCACAGTTGATCTAAACGTGCAAAAGATCGCTCAGGACGCTCTAGTCTATGGCTACAATGAAATTTTAAAAAGAGATAAAAAGGCAAATCCAGAGATGCTAAATGGTGCTATCGTCGTCACTCATCCACAAAGCGGACAAATTTTAGCTCTAATTGGCGGCATCGACTACGCAAAAAGTAGCTACAACCGCGCCACCCAGAGTAAGCGTCAGCCAGGATCAAGCATTAAGCCATTTATCTATCAAATAGCCCTTGATAGTGGCTACTCAGTCGTCTCTCAAGTAGCTGACATCGCTAGGACATTTGACATGGGTAATGGCAAAGAATGGACGCCAAAAAACTATAGCGGCGGCTTTCAGGGCTACATCACGATAAAATCAGCCTTAACCCAGTCTCGCAACCTCGCAACCATAAATTTACTAAACGATCTTGGTCTTAGCTCAGTTCGCAAACAGCTTACGGATATGGGCTTTAACGATATCCCTGAAAATTTATCAATCGCACTTGGAAGCTTTGGAATTTCACCACTTGACTTTGCAAAATTTTACTCGATGTTTCCAAACGATGGCGAAGTGGTCGAGCCTACACTCATTAAGCACATAGAAAATAGCTTTGGCGCGTCTATGGACTATGAGCCACAAAAGAAGCAGGTGCTAAAACCTGAGCAGGCATTTTTGATGACAACCTTGCTTCAAAATGTCGTAAATAACGGCACCGGACGCAACGCAAAGGTAAATGGCATCCAGATCGCTGGCAAAACTGGCACATCAAACAACAGCATCGATGCTTGGTTTTGCGGCTATTCGCCTGATATCGAGGCCATCATCTGGTACGGAAACGACGATAACAGCCCTATGAAAAAGGTCGAGGGTGGCAGCAGGACAGCGGCGCCTGTCTTTAAGAAATTTATGGAGGGCTATATCAAGCTCTACCCTACTCTAAGGCGTGCGTTTGAACAGCCTGATGGCGTCTATAAAGGATACTACAACGGCGCTGATGAGTACTACACAAACGACTCGCCGTTGCCGCAAAATACGCCAACAAATGACATCATTCAAGATCAAGAAAACGATGGATTATTATTTTAGGAGATAAGATGAAAAGATTAAAAATTTTACTTTGCCTAGCGCTTGCAAGCCTTGCGTATGGCGCTGATCTAAACACAGCTAGCAAGAGTGAGCTAATGAGCCTTGGGCTAAACAAAAGCCAGGCACTAAACGTCATAAAGTATAGAAAAGCTCATAAATTTACAAGTGTTGAGGAGCTTGAGAAGGTTCAAGGCATCGGCTTTAACGACATGCAAAAGGTCAAAGAAAAGCTTAGTGTAAAAGATAGCCAAAAGGCGAAAAAGACTGAGCCTGAAAAGAAGTCAAAAAGCAAGAAACTAAAAAGCAAGAAAAAGAAAAAATAATTCTTCTTTTATAAATTTCTAGCCATTTACATTTTAGCTCTATCATTACGCCCCTGAAAGAAGGTGGCTAGAAATGCTAAACATCGACAAAATAAGACATATAAGCTTTTTGTAATTTTTAATTTTATTTGTAGCTTATATGTTTTTCATAAACTACATATTTTTATTTAAGGGCGTATTTTTAGGATTTTTATCGGGCGACACTTTGTCTTTTTCTATACTGCTTTTTGCTCTACTTAGCATATTTTTTCTTTTGCTCTTTGCTGGAGTTTTTTGCATTTTGCTTGTACCATTTTTACTAAAACCTCTTGCTATCTTTCTCATCGCAATTAGCAGCATATCTGCTTACTTTATGCAAACTTACGGCGTCATTATAGATAAAGGCATGCTATTAAATGTCTTGCGTATATGTAGCGCTTGTAAAGATTAGCTATGGAGGTTTTAAAAGTGCGCTTAGATCAAGGGTAAAAATAGCCCTTAGCACTTTGGCAAGTGCAGCTATAATCTTTGCGCTCATGTCTAAAATTTTTATACCATTTTTTAAAGAGCTACAACGCCTCAAGCGTTTTACTCCCATACTATCCTATCTACTCTGGCATAAGATTAGCAAAGTCTTTGGCGCAAAAACCGCTCCCTTTTACCTACGTGGCAGATGACGCAACGCTCACAAACGATAAAAAGAAAATTTTAGTTTTGATAGTTGGCGAGACACAAAGAAGCAAAAACTACTCGCTAAATGGCTACGCTAAAAACGATACAAACAAATTTACCAAGCAAAAAGATGTAGTAAGTTTTACAAATTTCTACTCATGCGGAACTGCCACAGAGACTAGCGTGCCTTGTCTATTTTCAGACTTAAAGCGAGAAAATTTAGCAACCGCGAGGCTAAGGCTCGTGAAAATTTAGTTGATATCATCAATAAACTTGGCATAAAAACATACTTTTTTGGCAACAATAGCGGTGGCTGCGAAAAAAAATAGAAGTAGTGGTTTGCGACAATCTTGATCAAAACCACACCTCAGAGCACAGAGCAGCTGGCTTTGATGAAGTGATATTTGATGAGGCAAAAAAGGTCATAAAAGATGCAAATTCCACTACATTTATCGTGCTACATTTGCAAGGCTCACATGGCCCTATCTACTACAAAGGCTACCCAAGCAAATTTAAAGAATTTACCCCAACATGCGACACTGCCGAGCTAAACAAATGCACGCCAGATGAGATAGCAAACACCTATGACAACACCATTTTATATGAGGACTATCTACAAAGCGAGCTGATAAGCGCCCTTGAAGCAAGAAAAGATAAATTTGAAGTTGCCATGTTCTTTTTCTCAGATCACGGAGAGAGCCTAGGCGAAAATGGCATATATTTACACGGACTGCCTTACTCTATCGCTCCAGATGAGCAAAAACATATCCCAGCTATCATCTTTTCAAGCGATAGTGAGCTTTTAAAAAGACTAAAAACTAGAAAAGACGAAAGTCTTTCGCATGATTTTATCTTTAGCTCAGTTCTTGGATATTTTGGGGTAAAAACTAAGGCTTACGAGCCAGAATTTGATATTTTTAAGAAGTAAATTTAAAAGCCAGCCTAGGCAAAGCCCGAAGCTGGCACAAATTTAAAAGCTGATCTCTTTTATATCAGCTACTTTTAATATCTCGCTATAAATTTGACCGATGATCGCGATGCGGTTATTTCGCACTTTTTCGTTTTCAACGTTTATCATAACTTTATCAAAAAACTCATCTATCTGCGGTTTTAGTGCAAATAGTGCTTTTAGCCTTGGCTCGTATGCTAGGCTCTTATCGACGGCTTTAAATGCGTCATTTAAGGCCTTTTCAGCATCTATCTCAAAGAGGCTTTCATCGACCTTGCTAAATTTATCATCTTTTATGATGTTTGCAAGGCGCTTAAATGTCGAGAAATTCTCCCTAAAATTTGGCTCGCTTGAAATTTTAGCAAGCGCCTCTATCATCTTAGTTAGCTCCAAGATATCCTTTTCACCGCTTTTTATGCACGCTTTTACGATAGAAGCGTTTACGTCAAAGAAGGTGTAGAGCCTATCAAGGATGAAATTTATAAGCACTTCGACGTCAAATTTCTTATAATCTTTTGCGATGTCTTCTAAAATTTCTTTTACGTTAAATTTCAGATTATGCGCCAAAACGATCTTTATCATGCCATTTGCCGCGCGTCTTAGAGCGTATGGGTCCTTGGTGCCACTTGGGATTTTACCGATACTAAAAAGTCCCATTAGCGTATCAAGCTTATTTGAAAGCGCCACAACCGAGCTAAAGACCTTGCTTGGGCACTGCGCCTCCTCGCCGTCTGGCAGATACTGCTCTTTTATGGCTAAAACGACGTTTTCATCTTCATTTTTAGCCTTTGCATAGTAAGCACCCATGATGCCTTGAAGCTCGGTAAATTCATAAACCATCTGCGTTGTAAGATCAGCCTTACTTAGCATCACAGCTCGCTCCAGCTTAGCTCCGTACTCGCCAGCTTCTTTTTTAAGTAGCTCACCATAGTTGCTAGCAAGTTTTTTAGCCACTTTTAGCTCTCTGAGCTCCTTTTCATAGATACTTCCAAGCTCTTTTAGGTAGGTTATATTTTTTAGTTTTTCTGGGCTAAATTCGGCCTTAAGGTCGCTTTGCCAAAAGAACATCGCATCACTTAGCCTTGCTCTTAGCACCTTTTCGTTGCCTTTGATGATGAGTGAGTAGTCTTTTGTGATGGCGTTGCTTACGACAACGAAGCCATTTGCTAGCTTGTCATCTTTAAAGACTGGGAAGTAGCGCTGATTTTCTTTCATCGATGTGATGATGACCTCGCTTGGCACCTCCAAAAACTCCTCTTCAAAGGAGCCAAGAAGCGCTGTTGGATACTCAGTGATCGCCACTACTTCAGCTAGCAAATCTTTATCTATCTCGATCTTTAGCCCACTTTTTTGGCTGATCTTTTCAAACTCATCAAGGATTATCTTCTCTCTCTCGTTCGCTTCAAGCACTACGCCACGGCTCTTTGAGCCATCAAAATACTCTTTTATATTTGAAATTTTTATCATGTCGTAGCTAATGCTTCTGTGTGGATATGTAGAGTTACTGCTCTCTATACCAAATTTGTTAAATTTAATGACCTCATCTCCAAGCAAGCACAAAAACGATCTTATCGGGCGGATAAATTCAAACTCACCGTTGCCCCAGCGCATAGACTTGCCAAAGCTAAGGCTCTTTAAAAACTCCTCGACCATGTCGCCCATTATCTTAGCAACCAGCTCACCTTTTACCTCTTTTTCGTAGTAAAGCACCTCTTTGCCGTCTATCTCTTTAAATTTAAGCTCACTCTCGCTTATGCCACATTTATTTGCAAAGCTAAGCGCAGCCTTTGTAAAAGCTCCGTCTTTTAGCGCTACTTGCTTTGGCGCGCCAACGAAGCTAGCCACGCTATCTGGCTGAGCCTGCGGAAATTTCTCATGGAAAAAGACCAAACGGCGCGGCGTGTAGTAAAATTTAAACTCGCTTTTGATGTTATATTTTTCAAGCACAGCCTGCCATTTAGCGTTGATGTTTGGCAACTCCCTTAAAAATGGTATCGCTGGGAGCTCCTCGACTCCGATCTCTAGTAACAACTCTTTCATATCTCACTCTTTTTATTAAAATTTTCTCTTTTTTCTCTTATCATCTCTCTTGCTCTCTCCTTCTCTTGCGCCTGCAAAATGACGCCTCTTATCATAAATATCACAAACAAAACAAACGCTGCGATCATAAAAATATCTAAAATTTGCACCATCTACTCCACAACGATCTCTTTTTCGTTTTTATAAATTTTTACCCTCGCCCGCTCAAAGCTATACTCGCCATCTTTTAGTCTTTTTTTGCTATAAACTCTGATCTTGCCATGTGGCGTATGCAAGTAGCCGCCCTCTAGCTTGCCTGAAATTTTAGCGATCACATCGCCACTTCTTGCAATGCTTAGCTTTGAGCTATCAAGTAAATTTTCGCTCACTTCTTTTGTGCCATACTCATTTATGATCTCATAAGAGCTCACTTCAAGCGTCTCTTTGTAAAATTTCACTCGCCTAATCAAAATGTCAAGCTCATCGCCCACGCCGACGCTATTTTTAGGATCAAAAACGTAAATTCCACGGTGATTTTTTGAGATGATAAAGCCATGCTTATCTTTTAAGATGACAACGGCTCGCTCCACAAGTGCTGGCATGGCCTCAGGATGCTCAAAAAGCGTCTCTATATCAGCTTTTTTATAGTTTTGTTCTTCTACTTTTTTAGCTTCTTTTTTTAAATTTTCATTTGATTTAGCAGGACTTGGTTTAGTTGAGATTTTAAATTTAAGTGCAAAATGATCTGAATAAAGATCGCTCTTTGCAAAGCCATGCTCATCAAGCACAAAGTTTGGCTTAAAGACTTCAAAACTGCCATCAACGTAGCTTAGGTCGCCATTTGCCATAAAGCTAGGCGAGAGCAAAACGTGATCAATAGCTCGCTTTTTGCCATGGACTGCATGAGAGTATCTATCTTTTGGGGCTAAAAAGCTATAAAGATCGTAAAATCCACGAGTTGCGATGATATCATTTAAGATGGATTTTTGCCCATAAGGTGAGTTAAAATCGCCCAAAACTATGGCATTTTGCTCATTGCCAAGAGCTGCTCTTAGCGTTCTTTCGGCCTTTTTTTGCATATTTATGCCGTTTTTATAAGCTGGGAAGTGATTAACAAAAACGCTAAATTTCTTACCCTCCACCTCGAAAACGACCTTTAAAATGTTTCTAGTTTTTACATTTGGCACTTCAAAAATTTCACTACCACTTGGCTTTATCTTTGACACAAGAGCTAGCCCGACTGGAGAGTTTTTTGCCTTGCTAAAGGCTATAAATTTATACTCACTGCCACTAACCAAAGCCCTTAAAACCTGCTCGTTTTCAACCTCTTCAAGTGCGATGATGTCGGTATTTATAGCGTCTATGACCTGCCTTGTTCTTTTTAGTTTCGAGCTAGCCGCCTCGCAGTCCCACTTTGAAGTGCTAGATTTAAAGTCAGGATATTCGCTGCCATCGTCCTTGCAGTCAAATAAATTTTGCACGTTATAAGTTGCGATGCTTATCTCGCTAGCAAACGCCATAAAAACGGCAAAAACTAATGCAAAGAGCGCTCTCAAACCTCGCTCCTAAAGTCAAATTTAGAGATGTTTTGCCTGATCGCCTCATACGCGATGATGCCAGCACTCATGGCTAAATTTAAGCTCCTGCCCTCTTTTCCCATCGGGATCGTTATGGCATTTTTAAAATTTATATCCATAAATTCTCTTGGAAGCCCTGTGCTCTCTCCGCCAAAAAATATAAAATCTCCTGGCTCAAATTTAGCGTCATAGTAAAGTCTGTTTGTCTTAGTCGTAGCAAAGAAAAATCGCTCTTTGTGGCTTAAATTTGTCTCCAAAAATTCATCCAAACTCTCCCAAATTTGTGGATCTAAAATTTTCCAATAATCAAGCCCAGCACGTCTAACAGCCTTTTCGCTCAAGTCAAACACGGTTGGCTTAACGATGTGCAGCTTTAAATTTGCATTGACGCACATTCTGCCGATAGCTCCGGTGTTTTGCGGTATCTGAGGATGGACTAGGACTATGTTGAACATAAGTTTTTCTTGCCTTAAAAAGTGTTATAAACTGGCTCATTTTAGCCAAAATGGGCTTTTAAGAGTTTTAAAGATTAAGATTTTCTAAATTTGCGCTTGGCTAGATAGCTTGAAATTTCAAGCTCTTGTCTTCGTTTTATCTCAAAGGCGATCATCTCATTTTTAAAGCCAGCCGATAAGATCTCGCTCACATCGACCTTTGCGTCAAATTTAGCTTCATAAACTCCAAGCTCTTTTGCACGCTCTATGCGCTCTTTGTTATAAGCTCCCAGCCATGATTTTATGGGCATATTTAGAGCGATTTTTAGTAGCTCGCTATCACTTGGCATAGCTTTAAAAAATGGCTCTTTTAAGATAGAAAAGTAGCTCTTTGGTAGGCGCATTTTTTCTAAAATATCCTTTGCGTCAAGCTCAAATTTACCAAAAAGCATATACAAAAATAGCCGCTCATCATCTACAAATTTCCTAGCACTCTTAAGTTCGCTCAAAAACTCATCGTTCTCACAAATTTGCACGCCAAAAATTTGCTCAAAAAGAGAGAGCTTAAAAAGATAAAACGCCCCTTTTTCAAGATGCTCTGAGCGAAAAAATTTAATAAGCTCGGTATTTATCCTATCCTTGCTTAGATGCGCTAGATCAAGCGTTTTCATGAGTGCGATCGTATCGTCAGCTATGCTAAAACCAAGCCTAGCGCTAAACTGCACGCCCCTAAGCACCCTTAGTGGATCTTCTTTAAATTTCTCACTATCGATGTGCCTTAGCGTTTTGCTCTCAAGGTCCTTTTTACCGCCATGAAAGTCTAAAATTTCGCCGTTAAAGATGTTCATCATCATGGCATTTACTGTAAAATCACGCCTAAGGCTTGCAAGGCTTGGATCATTTATGTAGCTTACGGCAAAGTCTTTGTGCGAATTTCCAGTCTTGCTCTCACTTCTAGGCAAGCCAAGATCGTAGTTTTTGTATTTATAGATGAAGTAGCTTTTGCCAACACCACTAGCTCTTATACCAGCCATTAGCTCGTCAAATTTAGCTGGCTTTATATCATAAACTTCGATGTCATAGTCATAAATTTCTCGCCCCAAAAGCGCGTCCCTCACGCAGCCACCTACTAGATAGACGCGCTTGCTAAAAGGGGCAAATAGCGATCTAAAAAAGTCTAGCTCGCTATTTTTATAAATGCTTGTACCAGTTTTTGCCTCAAATTTATTATTTTGAGAGATTTTGTAGTCTATTTTCGATGTTTGCAAGGGTAAATTCTAAAAATTTAGTCGTTAGCTCGAGCCTTTGGCTAAGGTCTTGCTCGCTAGTTTGTTTAAGCCCCTCAAAAAGCACCTCGATGCGCTCAGCAAGGTTTGCTAAGAAAATTTCTTCATCACTTATCTCTCTGCTCTTTGGCAAAATTTGCGTTACCTTTGGCTCTGGCTCGATTTGCGCACTTGACACGCTTAGCACACTTGCCTCTACTTTTGGCTCTTCAAACACTTGTTCATCAGCAGTTTCCATCGCTAAAAGCTCTTTTTTTAAATTCTCCCTTTCAAGCTCTTCTTGCTTTTTGTTTTGCAGTGCCTCTATCTTCTCAAGCTCGGCGCTAACCTCACTAATGGCCATCCTAGCGATATCATCAAGCTTCATAATCTTATCAACCACCTTTTAAATTCATTTATCTCTTCGTCACTTTTCATCCTGATAAAAAACTCTTTCATCTGCTCGTTTTTTATCACGCGCTCCTTGCGAAGTCCGCTCAGACGGTTTATCGCGCTAAGGGCGTCCTTGTTTGATGGGTCTTGTTTTAAGATGTTCTTGTAAATTTCAAGCGCATCATCTTTTAGCCCTTGCGCCTCGTAGATCAGTGCTTCAGTGATCGTGTTTTTCATTTTTTGATAAATCCTGCTATCACGTCGCCTATCTCGCTTGTTGAGCAAATTTCAACTGCGTTAAAAGCGGCGATATCTTTTGTTCTATATCCCTTTGCAAGCGCTGTTTTTACGGCATTTTCTATCGCATTTGCCGCCTCACTCTCGCCAAAAGCGTATCTTAGCATCATCGCCGCACTTAAAATGGTCGCGATCGGATTTGCTATGCCCTGCCCTGTGATGTCTGGAGCTGAGCCGTGGATAGGCTCATAAATTCCCACTTTGCCGCCCATGCTAGCACTTGGTAAAAGTCCTATCGAGCCACAAACCATGCTCGCTTCGTCGCTTAAAATGTCGCCAAATAAATTTTCAGTCAGTATGACGTCAAAATTTGCTGGCGCCCTTACTAGCTGCATCGCTGCGTTATCTACATACATAAAGCTAAGCTCTACTTCAGGATAGCCCTTTGCCACCTCGCTAGTCACCTCGCGCCAAAGCTGGCTTGTCTCAAGGACATTTGCCTTATCGACCATGCAGACCTTTTTCTTGCGAAGCATAGCCGTCTCAAAGGCGATCTTTGCGATGCGCTCGATCTCAAATTTAGTATAAACCATCGTATTAAACGCTCTATCTTCGCCTTTTTCTCTAGGCTGGCCAAAATAAAGCCCGCCAGTTAGCTCGCGAACCACGACAAAATCAACGCCCTTTAAAACCTCTGGCTTTAGCGTGCTAGCATCCACTAGCTCGTCAAAGATGATGGCTGGGCGTAAATTTGCATAAGCTTCTAACTCTTTTCTGATCTTTAAAAGCCCGCTCTCTGGCCTTAGGTGTCTTGGCAGGCTGTCCCATTTCTCGCCGCCGATCGCTCCAAAAAGCACAGCGTCGCTACTAAGTGCTGAGCTTAGCGTCTCATCTGGCAGTGGCTCGCCAAAAACGTCGTAGGCTGCGCCGCCCATAAGCTTGTAGTCATACTCAAATTTGATACCAAACTCAGCGCTTACAACGTCTAAAACCTTTATCGCCTCGTCGATGATCTCAGGGCCGATGCCATCGCCTTTTATAACGCAAATTTTATATTTTTTCATCGCCGCTCCTTAGTTCATCTTCGCTTTTGCGTACTCAATAAGGCCGCCAGCGTTTAAAAGCTCTTGCATAAATGGCGGAATAGCGTTAAATTTATACTCTTTTTTTGTGCTTTCATTTACGATGACGCCGTTATCTACGTCGATCTTTAGCGTGTCGCCCTCGTTTATTTCATCAGTCTCTTTTATCTCAAGTATCAAAAGCCCTGTGTTAAAGCTATTTCTGTAAAAAATCCTCGCAAAGCTCTTAGCCACAACAGCTGCTATGCCAGCCTCTTTTAGCGCTAACGGGGCGTGCTCTCTTGAGCTACCGCAGCCAAAATTTTCGCCAGCTACGATGATGTCGCCTTTTGCTATTTTTGAGCTAAATTTAGGGTCAGCGTCTTCCATGATGTGTTTTGCTAGCTCTTTTTCGTCTGAAGTGTTTAAATATCTTGCGGCGATGATGATGTCAGTGTCGATATTATCGCCAAATTTCCAAACTTTGCCTTGTTTCATTTTTAACCTTTAGTTTTGTAAATTTGGGCTGATTTTAACCAAAAGAAGCTAAATAAATAATCAAAACTCGGCAGCTATCGGTTAATGTGGGTAAATTTAAGGTCTTTTAAACGATGTGCATGAGCTAAGAATTTAAGTCTTACTAAATTTGGCGGCAAAATGTCTAAAAAGCAAAAATAAAAATATGCACCGCCTAGTTTAGCTGTTTAATGTCGATGCTCAGTTTTATCAAGCCAGCTAGCCTCCGCCAGCAGGATTGTAAATTTAAGAGCGGTTATTTTATTCGTAGTATTCATAACTAATTTCTAGCTTTTTATATAGTCCGATTTCCGTTATATCGCCATTTTCGTAGTATTTGTCCGCGGGCTTAAATTTGACTGAAGTTTTATGCGTCAAATTTCCCCGTTCGTCCCTCATTATGTCTTTAAACTGCAAAATTTGCCAGATTTTTGCCTCGGAGCCGAAGTAATTTACCGACATATACTCCATTTCATCGCCGTTTGCTGCGTAGTAATAGACCCATTTTGAGTTCGGAGTTTGCGTGATTTTTTCGTATTCGCCGTTTGGCTTGCGCTCGAAGCTTATCTCTATGCCGTGCCGCGGCTCCATATTATCTTCTATCCGCGTTAAAACGCCCTTTTCGTCGTAGACGTAGCTATCGTCTATCACTAGTTCCCTGCCCGAATACACAGCCCGAGCGATCATTTTGCCGTCCTTGCCGTAGGTGGTTTTCTCCGTTCGGGGGTAAAATCTATCCTCGACATACTTTTCTTTGGCTGTTGCGACTAAATTTTCGCCGTCAAATTCGTATTCGTAGAGATAAACGGCGCTATCTTGATATTTTTTGCGTATTAGCCCGTCTTTGCCGTACTCAAACAAAACCGAGCTGTTTGGCACACCGTTTATATGCTCGGTTTCTTGCAGTATATAGCCGTTTTCGTTAAACTCCGTTCGTTTTACGCGTGTGTTTTCTAGCGTGCCAGAGCCGTCCGTAGAGTATTCGTGCTCCGTAGCCGTCATGCTTTTGACCTCGCCTTTTAGATCCTTTTTACTCCAGTCGCTTTGCGGTAAAACGGCCGAGTTTAGAAAGCAAATCGCCGATGCCGCCGCTAAGATAGCCTTTAAAATTTTCATTTTTATCCTTTTTAAACCATGCGTATCATACTCAAAAAAGCGGCATAGTCAGTAAAATTCTGGCTTTTATGAGCTTAAAAATGCGCTTAAACTGGCTTAAATTTTAAGCAAGCCTGAGGTGAATTTACATTTTTAGGGTTTAATAAATTTAAGCCTTTGCCTTTTGCAAAATTTCTTTCATCTCATCTTCACTAAGTGGCTCAACAAGCACGTTTGCAGCGTCGATGAAATGGTATTTCTCTTTTGGTAAATTTGCCATGAAAGCTCCATATTCGCACTCATCAAGCACGTGAGCGTCACTATCATCCACGCCCACAACTAGCGTAAGCACCCAGCGCGAGACCTTGCGATCTCCAAGCGCCTCTTGCGCCTGCCACGACGGAGATGGAGCATAAGGCAAGATGGTCGGCAAATTTTCGCTAAGCGTATATGTGCCAAAAATTTCTTTGCCGTCTTTGTCTTGATAGAGGTGCTCTCTTGCGCTGTATGCGTCAAGATACTGCACCTGCCTCATCATCTCATCAAATTTAGCCGCAGGGCTGGCACTTGCAAAGATTTCATCTACCATAACCGCGTCAAACGCCACGTCTCGCTCCACGCCAGAGATATAAAGCGTTTGATTTTTCTCTTTTATATCTTTTAACGCTTCAAGCCCCCACATAATGTCAGTTTCGTAGTCAAATTTTAAAATTTGCTCACTATCATAAATTTTTTCGTTGTCGCACTCTATTTTTGAGCCAGTTTGGGCTGAGAGCTTTGAGAGTAGCTCAAGTGCGATCTGCCAGTCGCCAACGCCACTTGGAGTATAAACGCGCACGATATACTCGCCATCTTCGTAGTTTAGCTCAAAGCCACGAACGCTCTTTTGCCACACACCTGCTATCATCACGTCAGCACCCAGCTCATTTGCGCTTGGCTCCTCTTGCTCGCTGTTAAAAAAGAAAAGCCCCTCAACAAGAGCTGAAATTTCACGCTCGCTTAGCGCCTTTGCGTATCCGCCAAGTAGCTTCTTTTTATTTTTTACACTAAATGTCAAACTCATAAATTCTCCTTTTTGCTCTAAAATGTCATCACCTGATCGCACTCTCTTACCCACTCGGACAAGATATCCATGCTGCCTTTTTGGTGCTATTTCGCGCAAGATAAACTGCGCATTTGGTAGTGCAAACTGGGCAAATTTTAGCCAAATCAGGTAAAAAATGGGATAAATTTATCTAAAAAGTAAAAGCACACCGATCGTGCAGACGATGATGGCGGTGCAAATTTCAAGTAGCCTTAGGTGCGTTTGTAAAAATTTCTTTAGCATAGCTCCGCCAAGTGCGTAGATATTTAGCGCTAAAAACTCGATAAAAACAAGCGTTACGGTGATAACGCACATGCGAGCGAGGCTAAAAGGATCGTCTTTGTCCAAAAATGTAGGTAGCAAGGCTGAGAAAAATATCCACGCCTTTGGGTTTGAGACGCTAACGATGAGGCCATTTATAAACATCTGCTTTTTGCTTGGCAAATTTGAGACGTTTGTGATGCTAAGCTCGCCCTTGCCAAAAAAGAGCATCACGCCAAGATAGAGCATATAAAGGCCTGCAATGATATTTAGCGCCTTAAATGCGTACTCAAAATGATGCAGCACCGCTCCCACGCCAAGCATACAGCTAAACGAGACAAAAGCGATCGCTAAAAGCTGTCCAGCCATCACGAAAAACGAGTGTTTGTAGCCAAAGCTCATGCCAACGCTCATCGCATAAGTCATGTTGATACCTGGCATCATCGAGATGGGCGCAAGGGTGATAAAAAATAGCAAGAAATTCATGAGAGGCCTTGAAATTTTAGTCAAATGCTAAATCAAAATCTATAAATTTATGATAAAAGAGCGCTTTATTAGCAAATTTAGCTTGCTTTTAGTTGTGAGAAATTTGGCTTTTGGCGCTAGGGATATAAATTTAATAAATTTAGTGCTAAAACAAGGGCGATTTTATATGTGTTTCGTAGGCTAGATGGCAAATTTATCAAGTATGTTTTTACATAAATTTTGCTTTTGCTATAAAGGCACTCCATAAATTTAATTACCACAAAAACTGGCTAAATTTAGAGCAAAATAACTCACGCTTCATTTATAAATTTAGCCTATTACTATTATCACACCAAGCCCATTGCTAGCGGCATTTTGGTAAAAATTTAAAAGCCCAGTAAAGTGCTCTTTTAAACTCGCCCTTATATCTTCAAATTCGCTCTGCCGCCCAAAAATGTCAGGATAAGTGTTTGAACTAGCAAATTCTTTTAAATTTATCTTTGCTAAAAGTGCACTAATATCAACATTTTTCAACGTCTCAGCCACCTCTTTTACATCCGAAGCGTTAGCATAAGAAATCATCTCACTTAGCTCTTCGTTTAGCACACTACGCCCAAAAATAGCCCAGCTAAAAGGCTCATTTGAGTTAAAAATATCGCCAGTCTTAAGCCTCTGCTTGAAATTTCTACCAGTTAGCATTTTACACATCGCGTCCCACAAATTATCCATGTCGTATTCGTCCAAAAGCTCGCCGCCACCGCCATTTTTGATCTTTTCTATATCATCTTGCGAGTAGGCGTAGTAGTGCGCGCTGATCCCCATTTTAGAGCCTTAAATTTAATTTGAATTTGAAAAAAGAGAGGGCGGAGCTATAAATTTAATAGTTCCGCCACGAGAATTTAAGCTTAGTGAGTTAAGAAAAACTCTTGAATTTTAGCTTTGTCGCTTGTTTTTGTAAGAGCAAGCATCAAAAGCACTCTAGCTTTTTGAGCGTTTAGGTTGTCGCATGTTAAAAAGCCGTATTTTGCGTCATCGACTTCGCCGTTCATAGTTGTCTCGCCGCTTCCCACGCGTGAGTCACGAACTACCACTACGCCAGCTTTTGAAGCCTCGCCAAGAGCCTCCAGCACGCTAAAGTAAGGGTTGCCGTTGCCAAGACCAGCGCTAACGATACCTTTTGCGCCGTTTTTTACAGCTACATTTACAAAGTCAGGATTGTCATTTGCGTGAGAGTAGATGATATCAACCCTTGGAAGCTCTTTTACGCCAGTTAGGTCAAATGCTGAGCTTGCTGTGTGTTTTCTGATCGGGTTCATATAGTATTTTACGTTGCCATAAAAGACTGTGCCTATTTTGCCGCTGTTTGGTGATTTAAATGTATCAACGCCTGTAGTGTTAGTTTTTGTCACCTCACGAGCCGCGTGAATTTCATCATTCATAACAACTACAACGCCCTTGCCTACGCTATCTTTGCTGATAGCTACATTTACAGCGTTAAATAAATTTAGCGGGCCATCAGCGCTTAGTGAGCCGCTATTTCTCATCGCACCTACAAGCACAACTGGCTTGTCGCTTTTAACGACTAAATTTAGAAAGTAAGCTGTCTCCTCCATAGTGTCTGTGCCGTGAGTAACGACGATACCATCAGCTTTGCCGCTGTTTAGAAGCTCATTTATTCTATTTGCAAGCTTAAGCCAAACTTCATTGTTCATATCTTGTGAGCCGATATTTGAAATTTGCTCGCCTTTTATGGTAGCGATCTTGTTGATATCTGGCACGGCTGCTATTAGTTTATCGACCGTAACAGTTCCAGAAGTATAGCTTGAATCAAGCGAACCTGAGCCGCTTCCTGCTATCGTTCCACCAGTGGCTAGGATGTAGATGGTTGGCTTAGCAACCGCTAAAGTAGCACCTAAAATCATGAGTAACACCGCCTTAAAGATTAAACGCATTTTAGCTCCTTTGCATTAAAATTTGCTAGAGCATTATAACGTCATATATTTAAAAAATTTATTAATTTTTAAAATTTATATTTATTTAAAAAATTCTTATCAAAAGCATATAAATTCCAGTCGAAACGACTATGCTAAGAAGGGCGTTTTTAAATTTCAAATGCACCAAAATAGCCGTAAAAACCGCCGCTATCTCGCTTAAGCCGTATGGAAACTCGCTAAATTTCGTATCTTTTAGCCCGTAGCAGACCAAAACGACCATTATCATCATACCCATGTGCTTTTCAATGGCGTCTAAATAAGGGTTTGGCTTATAGTTTCTTAACGCATAAAACGGCGTTGCCCTCGTTATAAAAGTAGCCAAGGCGCTTAAAAGCACCGCCACAAAAAGCACCATCTCGCTTGAACTTACACTTATCAAATTTTATCCTTAAACAAAAGCAAAAATACAAAACAAAGCGCCATCGAGCCAACAAGCACAAATTTAGCTGGAAAGAGGCTCACTCCAAGCACGCCAAAAAAGACTGCCGCAAAGAGCACGCGGTAGTTTTTATCATTTTTAAACATCTCGATGACGACTACTATAAAAAGCGAGGTCAAACTAAACTCAAGTCCCCTTGTATCGGTCTTTATAAAATCGCCAAGTATCGCACCAAGTAGCGTTCCAGCCGCCCAGTATGACCAAGATAAAAGATTTAGCCAGGTAAAGACAAAACTTCGATCACTTGCATCTTTTAGCCCTAAATTTTTAAATATCGCAAAGGTCTCATCTGTTAGCAAAGCGATGTTTAAAAGCCTAAATTTGATCTCGCTATACTCTTTTAAAAGTGAAATCCCATAAAAAGTGTGGCGCAAATTTACAAGATAGCTCACGATAAAGACCTCAACGTAGCTCGTGCCAACACTAAAGAGCGAGAGCATCATAAACTGCGCTGCTCCGCCATATCCAAGCATGCTAAGCGCCACAGCGATAAATGCGCTAATGCCCATGCTTTTAGCCAAAATGCCAAAGGCGACACCAAGCGGAAAAAAGCCCATAAAGATAGGAATGGATAGTTTAAAAACGTAGTTAAATGTCAAATTTTACCTTCATAAAAAGCCAAAATATTAGCAAAAATTTAAAAATTTAAATTTAAAGAGGCGTTTTTGCTTTTATAAATTTAACTGCTTGCTCGCATTTTAAAACTAAATTTTATAAAATAACAACAAAATTTATAAAGAAAATTCCTATGAAAAAGATAGTTTTACTAATATTTTTAACACTAAATTTAATAGCTCTAACAACAAATCCAAAGATAAAAATCCCTCAAGCAAATAGCTGTAATATCGAGGATAACTGCATTGATTTTAGCCGCAGATACAGCGATGATGAGTATAAAAGGCTATTTGGAATTTACAAAAGTGAGTGCGAGGTTAAAAATTTAGACGCATGCATATATCTGGCTGAGTTTTACAAAAGCGGACTTGGCGTAAAAAAAGACGCGACAAAATCACTAGAAATTCTTAACAAAGCTTGCGATGAGAGCAATAAATTTGCCTGTCACAACCTTGGCGTTGAGTATAAAGAGTTAAAAGAATACAAAATGGCTTTAGATGCTTTTAAAAAGGGTTGCGATCTCACGCTTGTTCAAAGCTGTTTTAACATCGCAGTTTTATACAATAACGGCGGCGGCGTAAAAAGAGACTACAAAAAGGCTGCTAAAATTTACAAAGAAGTTTGCGAGCAAAATTTCTATGAAGGGTGCTACAACCTAGCCGTTTTATACCACAACACCCCTGGCGTAAAGCGCGACTACAAAGAAGCGATAAAGCTTTACAAAAAGGCTTGCGATAGCGACTTTAGCATCTCTTGCTACAACCTAGCGAGCTTATATCAAGAGCAAAAAGAATATGAAAAGGCTAACAAGCTCTATTTTAAAGCTTGCAAGCTTGACTTTGCCGATGCTTGTAATAACCTAGCCAGCCTTTACGACGACGCACTTGGCATAGAAAAAGACGATGAAGTGGCGTTTAGATACTACAACAAAGCGTGCAGGCTAGATAGCGCAAGTGGGTGCAAACATCTTGCATACTTTTACTATCATGGCATAGGCACAAAAAAGGATAAAAAGTTGGCAAAAAAAGAGCTTAAAAAAGCTTGCAAACTAGGCCTTAAAGAGGCTTGCGAGATAGTTAGAGATTTTCACTAAAGAGCATTTATGAAAAATTTGATTTTGTTTTTATCCTTCATTATGCTTTTAAATGCAAAAAATTTAGACGAGATATGCCAAAGCGAGGGCGATATAAGAGCAAATTTAACGAACTGTTACAAGGCCGCTGTAAAAATTTATAACTCTTCAAGCGATGATAAAGATTTTAAAAAGCTACAAAAGATATTTTTACTAGCTTGCGAAAATGATATGAAAGAGGGTTGCTACAGCACTGCGCTCATCTATATAAATGGTTACAACGACGTGAGTAGCGAGCTTAATCAAACTATCATATTAAATAGATATGCAAGATTTTTAAACTACGCGCTTTTAGATAACGGCAAAAAAGAGGACAAAACGACTGCTAAAAGCTACTTTCAAAGATCATGCGGGCTAGGCTTTAAAAAGGGCTGTGATATGAGAAATTTATTAGATAAGCTTGGGTATTAAATTTGATATTTACTATAAATTTAAAGGTTTTTATCTAAACTTATTTAAATTTTTTAAAAGGGCTGGCAATGAAAAAGGTCGTTTTATTTTTAACCTCTGCGGTGCTTTTGTGGGGCGCAAATTTAGAACATAAAGAGCTTGAGTCTCGGTGCGAAAACAAAGATGCCAAAAGCTGCTTTGAGCTTGGTAATAAATTTGAGGAGAGCAAAAACTACCAAAAAGCGGGCGAGTTTTACAAAAAAGCTTGCGAGCTAAAACACGCAGGCGCTTGCAGTAGCGTAGGCGTGCTATACGACATGGACTACATAAAAGATGTAAATAACAAAAATGCAGCCAAATTTTACCAAAAGGGCTGCGAGCTAAACGACGGCTTTGGCTGCGCTAGACTTGGCTTTGTCTATACGCTAGATAAAAACTATCAAAAGTCAAAAGAGCTATTTTTAAGAGCTTGCGAGCTAAAAGATGGCGACGGATACTACGGACTTGGGCTTTTATACTATGACGGAAATGGCGTAGCACAAGACGCCAAAAAGGCAAAAGAGCTCTTTGAAAAGAGCTGCGATCTGGGTCATGCCGCTGGCTGCAATAGCCTTGGCATGATGCTTCATAGCGGAAAATACGTAGAAAAAGATCAAAAAAGAGCTAGCAAACTCTTCACAAAAGCTTGCGAAATGGACTTTGGCGATGGTTGCCACAACCTTGGAGTTATTTATTTTGAAGCAAAAGGCGATAAAAATTTAGCCAAAAAGTACTTTGGCAAGTCCTGCGAGCTAGGCAACGACGAAGACTGCCAAATTTACAATGCTCTATAAATTTAATGTACCTGACTTTTGGGACCCTTGCCCTTTGGGGTCTTATGTGAAAAGTAAAAAACATCAAGCGTAAAAGCAACGAGTATAAGTCCAACAATAGCCAAAGTCGCGTCCATATCACCTACCTTTTAAGTCCATTTACTATCTCTAACATCGAATCACTCGTAGTTATCGCCTTTGAGTTTGCCTCGTATGCACGCTGACCGGTGATAAGATCAGTCATCTCTTCAACTAGCTGCACGTTACTCATCTCGACAAAGCCTTGTCTAATGGTGCCAAGTCCGTCAAGGCCTGCTACACCTACCACCACATCGCCGCTAGCGCTTGTTTGAAGGTAGTTGTTATCGCCCATCGAGTGAAGACCGGCTGGATTTATGAAATTTGCTAGCTCGATCTGACCTATCTGAGCCATGTCGGTTTCGCCAGCCTGCAAAACTGAGACGGTGCCATCTGTGCCTATTGAAATTTGCGTCGCGTTTGCAGGGACAGTGATCTGCGGGATGAGCTGGTAGCCGTCGCTATTTACGATCGTGCCGTTTGCATCAAGCTTAAATGCGCCGTTTCTGGTGTATGCAGTCGTGCCATCTGGGAGTTGAATTTGAAAAAAGCCGTTGCCAGCTATGACCATATCTAGGTTGTTGCTAGTCTCTTTAAAATAGCCCTGAGAGAAAATTTTATTTATCGCTGTTGGACGCACGCCAAGGCCTACTTCGATGCCTGTCGGGCTTGTAGTAGTTTGGCTAGTAGCCGTGCCTGCGTACTCCATGACTTGATACATAAGGTCAGCAAATTCAGCTCTATTTTTCTTATATCCATAGGTATTTACGTTTGCGATGTTGTGTGAGGTTACGTCTATCTGCGTCTGCTCGGCGATCATGCCAGTAGCCGCAGTGTAAAGTGATCTCATCATAGCTTTATCCTTTTATTAAGCTTTTAGGGCTAGTTTTTGAACAGCATCTTGGTTAAGGTCAGTCATGTGGCTTGTCATAACCTTTTGATACATATCAACTAAGCGCTGGGTTTCTATTAGACCCACCATTTCTAAGACTGGATTTACATTTGACATTTGAGCGTAGCCTTGCATCACGCTGTCAGCCTCGTCAAGCTCGGTTATATCGTCAAAATTTCTACTCTCAAAGAGATTGTCGCCGACCTTTTTTAGATCCCTTATCTCTCTTGGCTGAGCGATGTAAAATTTAGAAAATTGATTGTTATTTGAGTATAAATTTCCATTTTTATCAACCGTCAAAACCTCGCCTTGTGGCACTTGGATGCCTCTTTGACCTGGATTTTGCACTTCATAGCCACTTGGCAGCACCCTGTAACCCTCTTTTGTGACGATGTAGCCGTCCGCGTCAAGGCTAAAAGAGCCATTTTTGCTTAGTTTTACGCCATTTGGAGTATCGACTAAGAAAAAAGCATCGTCTCTTTTTATCGCAAAGTCAAGCGTGTTTGAGCTGTATTTAAAGCCACCAGCGCTAAAGTCGGTGTATTCTTCGCTCACTTGTGGCACACGATCAAGCGTTCTATTTAGAAATTTAGCTCCGTCTTTTGTGTGATTTTTAAGCGGAAGCTCATCTTGCGTCTCTTTAAAAATTCTCGCAAAGTCGCCGATAACTACGTCGTTTCGCTTGTAGCCGATCGTATTTACATTTGCAAGATTGTTTGAGATGACATTTAGTCTGTTAAACTGCGTTACCATGCCAGCAGTGGCTTGATAATAACCATTTTGCATAAATTTTCCTAATCAAAATTTGATTTTTTAAAATTACTAAGCAATCATCGTTCCAACTTTCTTTTTATACACTTTTAAAAAATTTTGGGTATAATCCACTTTCTTTTAACCAACACTTAAATCACAATCACACGATTTGAAAGGAAATTTATGAGCGCCGCAAAAGACTCTTTTTCTCAGATAGAAGAGCTTTTTGTTGAAAATGCAAAAGGCTTTTTGACATACGAAAAATTAGTAAAATTATTAGACAAAGCTCCGACGGCTACGGTAGTAAAAAAGATAGAACAACTAGCAAAAACAAACAAAGTCCAGCTCATCACATCTGCTGAAGCTGCAAAGCTTAGAAATTTAGCCGATGCTAAAAAACGTCAAGAAAATGCTCAAAAAAGTGACCAAGATATCGACGAGGACCTCGATCTTTCAGGTGAAAGCGATCTTTTAGAGTGGTCAAGATCAGATAGTCCAGTAAGGATGTATCTAAGAGAGATGGGTCAGATCGCACTTCTTACAAAAGAAGAAGAGGTCGAGATCAGCAAGAGGATCGAGCTTGGTGAAGATATCATCATCGACGCATTTTGCTCTGTGCCATTTTTGATCGATTTCATACTTGATTACAAAGAACCACTTATCAACAGAGAGCGCCGTGTAAAAGAGCTTTTTAAAAGCTTTGAAGACGAGAGCGAAAATGAAAATGAAGATGGCGAAGAGGATATAGACGAAGAGGACGAGGAGAACGAAGAGAACGAAACTCCTAAAAAATCAGCCAAAAATGACAAGCGTGCAGAAAAAGTCATAGAGAGCTTTAAAGCCCTTGAAAAGGCTAAAAAAGAGTGGCTAAAGACAGCAAATAAACAAGATAAGGTTGAAAGCGACGACACAGCTTCAAAGATGACGCTTGCGTTTAAAAAGAAAATTTTAAAAGAGAAGTTGATGGATCTTGGTCCAACAAGTAAGCTAATCAGCGAGATCGTAAAATCAATGGAGACAGCGCTAAAAAGCGACGATGAATTTGATAGAGAGCTAAAGCGCTTGGAGTATCGCTTGCCGATGTTTAGCGACGAACTAAAGAAAAATCACAAAAGCATCTTAAAAGATATCATCAAGCTTAGCAAAGAAGAGATCGCAGCCCGCGTGCCAGAGGCTACGATGGTCTCAACCTACGTCGAGATCAAAAAGCTTTTTACGACAAAAGAGGCGAGCAAACAAGGTTTTGACCTTGAGCCAGCAAGACTAAAAGAAATTTTAGAGCAGATCAAACGCGGAAAGAAAATTTCAGACGAAGCAAAAGCTAGAATGGCTAAGTCAAATCTCCGTCTAGTCGTAAGTATCGCAAAACGCTATACAAACAGGGGCTTGCCATTTCTTGATCTCATCCAAGAGGGCAACATCGGTCTTATGAAGGCGGTTGATAAATTTGAATATAGAAAAGGCTATAAATTTTCAACCTACGCCACATGGTGGATCCGCCAGGCTATCTCGCGCGCGATCGCTGATCAGGCAAGGACGATTAGGATACCTATCCACATGATAGAGACGATCAATCGTATCAACAAAATCAACCGCAAATACCTCCAAGAAGAGGGAAAAGAGCCTGACGTAAGCGTCATCGCAAAAGAGGTCGGACTAAGTGTTGATAAGGTAAAACAGGTGATCAAGATCACAAAAGAGCCTATCAGCCTTGAAGCTCCGATCGCAAACGAAGAAGACGGTAAATTTGGAGATTTTGTTGAAGACAAAACTTCACTATCACCGATAGATCAAATTTTAAAAAGTGACCTCAGAGAGCAGATCGACGATGTGCTTTCACAGCTAAATGAGCGCGAAAAAGCGGTTATTTCGATGAGATTTGGCTTGCTTGAAGATGAGAGTGACCGAACACTTGAAGAGATCGGCAAGGCGCTAAACGTCACTCGTGAACGCGTCCGCCAGATAGAAAGCTCAGCTATCAAGAAACTAAAACACCCAAAAGTTGGTAGGAAACTTAAAAACTACATCGAGGGCTAACAAGCCCTGCCCTTTTGGGCATCTACATCTAAACTCTTTAAATTTATATTCTAGTCTATAATTAAGTTATTTTCGCAACCAAAGCACCAAAAGATACAAGTAAAATTTAATGTTTTTGTATAGCGTTTTGCCCTATTTTGGTGTATATACTCTTGTTTAGACAGCTTTTCTTTTGGTAAATTATTAGCGTCTATACCATTTAAAGGACTTTCTCTTTGAAAAATTTATAGCATCTACGCCCAAAAAGTATAAAATTCCAATTTATAAATATGTTTTATAAGGTAAAAAAGTAGAAATAAAAAAAAGAGAGTTTTACCGGCACAAGACCGGTAAAAATTTATTCACCTAGAAGTTTATCTAGTTTTGCAGCCAAGCTCGTAGTGTCGTGAGCTTTAGCCAAAGATGCAGCATGTAGCTTTAAATTTGCTTGTAAATTTTCTTCCAAGCTCTTTGCAATGTCGCTACTATCAAGGTTTTCTACGCTATTAACATTTGCTACGCTTCTAGCAGCTAGAACGTTCATGCCCTTAAATACAGCATTTTGTGTCGAGCCGATCTCTGAGCGAAGTGAATTTATGTTTTTCAAGATATCGCCAGAATTTGAGCCGTCTTCTTTAACATTTAAAAGAGCATTTGTGCTTAAATTTATATTTTTTGTGCCCTCACCTGTAAAAAAGCCAAGCTCGGCGTCAAAAACGTTTTTTCCATTAAATTTAGCCTCTTTTACGCTGTCACTCATCGCATTTTTAAGCGCATTTATCTCGCCTTTTATGCCCTTTTGCTCGTTCGCTGAAAGAGCTGGGTTTGAAAGCTTGCTTGATAGCTCGCCGATCTTGTCCGCACTCTCGCTTAAATTTAAAAGCGTTGAGTCGGCGATCTGAAGCATACCGATCATGTCGTTTGCATTTGCCATGCCCTCATTTAGGACATTTGTTTGCGAAAGTAAGCTCTCTGCGATTTGCAAATTTGCACCTGATGCTTTGATCTCGCTATTTGCAGAGATGGCGTTTAGCGCCTTTTTCTCGCTATTTTTAGCTTGATCTAAATAATAGTTTCCTGAAGCCTGGTTTGCAGTATAAGTTCCTAACTTCATATCAACTCCTTTTTTAGTAGTTTCGTGATGGATTTTACTATAAATTTCATAAAAAGTTGCAAAAATATTTCTTAAAGCAAAAAATATTTTTAAAAAGATTTTAGAAAATTTTAAATTTTCTAAAATCAAATTTCATTTTTAATCTTCTAACCTAACGGCGATTGATCTTTTATGGGCTGTTAGTCCTTCGGCTTCGGCTAGCTGCATGCATGGTTTGCCAAGGTGCATGATTCCTTTTCTGCTAACTGAGATGATAGAGCTTCGCTTCATGAAATTTTCAACTCCAAGCGGCGAGTAAAATCTCGCACTTCCGCCAGTTGGCAAGGTGTGGTTTGGTCCAGCGATGTAGTCGCCCATCGCTTCAGGCGTGAAGTGTCCAAAAAATATCGCTCCAGCGTGTTTTACCTCGTCCATATAGCTCAAAGCATCGTTTGTAGCGATCTCTAGGTGCTCCACAGCAAGCTCGTTCATCAGTTTAAAGCACTCTTGCAAGTCTTTTGCGACGATGATAGCAGCTTTGTTTCTCATGCTAGCACTAGCGATAGGCTCGCGTTTTAGAGTTTTTAGCTCGTCCTCTATATGTCTTTGCACTGCCCTTGCAAAGGCCTCCACTGGCGTTATCAAAAAGGCACTTGCGATCTCGTCGTGCTCGGCTTGTGAGAGTAGATCGATCGCTATATGTCGAGGGTCCGCACTATCATCAGCTATCACGCCTATCTCGCTTGGACCTGCGATCATATCGATATTTACGTCGCCATAAACTAGCTTTTTAGCAGTCGCTACGTAGATATTGCCAGGTCCTGTGATGACATCGACCTTTGGCACGGTCGCTGTGCCGTAAGCCATCGCTGCGATCGCGCTTGCACCGCCTATTTTAAAGGCTGTTTTGATGCCACATAGATGCATCGCAGCAAGAAGCAGAGGATTTACCTTGCCATTTGGTGCTGGAGTGCAGACAACAATCTCTTTTACGCCAGCCACGATCGCTGGGATAGCATTCATGAGAAGCGAGCTAGGATATGCAGCCTTACCGCCTGGGATATAAAGGCCAGCACGATCAACTGGGGTGTATTTTGCGCCAAGCAAGATGTCGTGCTCGTCCTTATAGGTCCAGTCACTTGGTTTTGTGCGCTCATGATAGCTTTTTATCCTGTCGTGGGCTAAATTTAGAGCCACTCTTAGGGCGTTATCTAGCGAATTGTAGGCCGCTTCCATCTCTTTTACGTCGATTATTATGTCATTTTTGCTTGTGACATTAAATTTATCAAATTTGCTTATCTGTGCAAAAAGCGCGCTATCACCATCTTTTCTTATCTCGTCTATGATACCTGCAACTACTGGCATTACGGCACTCATGTCGTTGTCACTTCGCCTAACAAGCTGCGAAAATTTACTCTCAAAGTCAGCGTCGCTGCTGTGTAAAAACTTCATTTATGATCCTTTATTTTTAGTTTTCTCTCATATCTTTGCTTTTGTGTAATGTTACCTAAAATTCCGCCCTGGTGGATATATAAAATTTCGCTCCCAAGCTTGTCTAAATTTGCAAAAAGCGTCATAAAGCCCACTGGGTCGTAAATAAGCTCAAATTCCACGCCACTTTTGCACACTTCAAGCCAAATTTCATAAAGCTCTTTGTATAAATTTCCAAAATGATACTTCTTTGGGGGATTTAAAATTTGCACTTTGCTATCTTTATCTAGCTCGTAAATTTGCTTTTTTAGATAGTCGCTATCCCCTACGCAAGGGGTGGTAAAGACTCTAAGATCGGTGTGCTTTGCTAGGTAGCATGCGCTTGTGCCAGTGCCTGAGGGCAAAAAGATATCAGGCCTTATGCCACTTTTTTTGCTCCACTCATTTATCTCATTTGCTTGCGTGATAAAGCCAAGTTCAGCCTCACTCTGCGCTACGCCCTCGTTTATAAAGAGCACATTTTTACTCTTTGCTAGCTCTTTAGCAAATTTCTCACGCTCCTCTTTTACAAAAATTTCCATGCCATTTTCAAGTGCAAATTTGAAATTTCCAACTGGATCTTGCTCCAAATTTGAGCTAAGATGAGAGACGACGTAGTAAAATTTAAGCCCTTTTAGCTTGGCAAAAAGACTTAGGCTATACATCGCATTTGACTGGCTTGAGCCGTGAGATACAATGGCTTTGACGCCACTAAGATCAGCCTTTAAAAAATACTCCAGTTTTCTTGCTTTGTTGCCGTTAAACTCGCCTAGCAGATCGTCTCTTAAAAGCCAAAATTCTCGCTCTCTTAAGCGAATTTTATCAATCACCCTTAAACTCCAAAAATTTCTCTATCTCGTTGATAGCCTCTTTGTTTGAGAGTGAAAATTTGATCTCTATACGCCTTGAAGCGTCCTTATCCTCGGCTCCGTCTTTAAAAACTAGCTCATTGTAGCTTCTGCCACTTGCGACAAGCAGCTTTCTAAGGCGTGCGTCGTCACTAAATGAATTTATAAATTCCATCACCGCGTAGGCTCTTTTTTGCGAAAGCTCTAGGTTGTAAATGTAGCTTCCATCGCTATCCGTAAAGCCCTCTATGACGATCTGATCGATGTTTGAGGCGATCTCTTTATCATTTAAAAGCACGTCAAAATACTTACTAAGCGTGGCCTTTAGTTCCTCTTTAACCTCTTCTTTTAAGACCGCGCTGCCCTTGTCAAAAAGCACTGATGAGCTAAGCTTTAGCGCGCCTGAGTTTGGGTCGATCTCGATGCTTGATCCTAGCCTATCTTTTAGGGCTGAGATCACTTTAACCCTTATGCCAGTTAGGTTTTTGACCCTGTCACGAGTGACGTTTAGATCCCTTAAGAGCTCGTCATATCTTGCCTCTTTTTTGCTCACTTGCTCGAGCAAAAAGGCGATCTTGGCTAAATTTTTCTCGCTGCTTGCATTTGCGTCGCTAAGCGCTCTATCTTTTGATGAAATTTCATCATTTAGCACGATCATCTTTTGGTTTAGATCAAAAATGCTGGCATTTAGCTCTTTTATGCTCGCATTTGCGTCCTTGTTTTCATCTATGAGCTGGGCTAGCTTTTCTTTTAGGGCGTCTATTTGGATGACGAAAATTTCATTTGATTTTTTTAAATTTATGTTTTCGTCGCTTATCTTTGAAAGCTCGCTTTTTAGGGCGTCATTTAGCTCTTCAAGGGTAAAATTTCTGCCCTGAGCGTCTTTTAAATTTGCTAGTGCTGCGATGATGGCTTGCTCTTTATTTTCAAGAGTGTTTTGAGTTAGGACGTATTTTACGACGACAGCGCCGATTAGCAGCATAAAAACAAAGAGCAGACCCGCCATCAAGTCCGCGTACGAAACCCAAAAGCTCGATTGATCTTCGTTATTTTTGTCTATTTTCATTGCACTAGATTTTCGATTTTTTCTATTACAGAATTTGCTTCTTTATCGATCTCGTCTATGTTCTTCTTAAGCTCAGCGATGAGGCTCTCGCGCTCTTTTTCACGCTCCAAGCTCCTGCCTTCTTGCTCATACGCTGCCTTAAATATCGTAGCACTCTCCACGAGCGAGGTTCTAAATGCCTTTAATGCCTCGTTTTGCTCTTTCATCAAAGAGAGAGAAAATTCTTTTAAAATGGCGTCAAAACTCTTGATAGTCTGCTCAAATTTAAGCTGGCTCTCTTTTGTAGCGTTTAAATTTCTACTAAAAATTTCGCCAAGCTTTGCATGCTCGGTTAAAATTTTAACCTCCATATCTTTAAAGGCATTAGAAAACGCGCCAACCGCCTTTAATATATCGGAGTGGATTTTTACAAATTCATCTTGTTTTAGCCCAGATTCATTTAGCATTTTTAAACTTGCACTAAGCTCTGCCTTGCTTTGATTGATGATATTTTTTTCAACCTCGCAAAGCTCTTTTAGGCTGTTAAATTTCTCATTTACCTGATCGTTTAAATTTCTTAAAAATTTATCGTCAAGTACCATTTTAAAAGCGTCATGACTATCTTTAAAGTAGCCTACACTTGCCTTCATGAAATTTGCATTTAGCTCATTTTCCTGCCAAAAAAACTCACGGCTTAACTCTTTTTGCTCGCTGTAAAATCTCTCAAATTTACTAATGCCGATCTTTTCAAAAAACATCCACCAAAGTGCTAAAAATATGCCATATATCGATACATAAAATGCCGTAGCCACGCCGTTTAGCAGTATAGCGATCTCTTTTTCAAGTCCATTTGCTGTGCTTGAGCTAAAGCTTGGCATAGAGATAGCGATACTGATAAATGTGCCCAAAATTCCAAGCATAGGAAAGACTGCTTGGCCGATGTTTGCTAGGTTGTCATTTCTAAAATTTCTTGTATAGCTCTCAAAAAAATCTTCAAATTTAGCGTTTGCCTTTTTGACATTTGAAATTTCAAAAAGGTGAGCGATGATAAATTCTTTTAGCCTTATCTTGTAGTCTTTGGCATTTGCTAAGAAATTTGAGTAAGCGACCAAAGCGCTGTGGCGTGAAAATATAAAAGCAACAAAGAGTATAACTCCCATCATCACGATGGTGTGAAGCTTCATCTGAAAATTTATAATGCCAAGATACGCTAGTATCGCCAAGATGTAGATAGCTAAAGGGATAAAGATAACTTTAAAAAAGACAAAGAAAGAGTGAGCTTGGCGCTCTTTTGGCACGCTTAGCTCACTAAAATCATTTTGATTTTGCATAGGATTAGTTCCTATTTAGGCAGTTTAAGTCGCTAAAAGCAGTCTGAAGACGCTTAACCATGCTCTCCTCGCCACTTCTTAGCCATTTCCTTGGATCGTAGTATTTTTTATTTGGCTTATCATCGCCCTCTGGGTTGCCGATCTGACCTTGCAAGTATGCTCTATTTTTGGCCTCATACTCGCGCACGCCGTCCCAGAAAGCCCACTGCGTATCGGTGTCAATGTTCATCTTGATAACGCCGTAGCTTACAGCATTTTTGATATCTTTTAGCTCACTGCCGCTACCGCCGTGAAATACAAAATTTACTGGCTTGTCGCTTTTTGTATTAAATTTCTTAGCCACATAGGCTTGTGAGTTTTTAAGAATTTCTGGTCTTAGCACGACATTGCCTGGTTTATAGACACCATGGACGTTACCAAAACTAGCTGCAATGCTAAATTTATCGCTTATCTTGCTTAGTCTTTCATAAGCAAGCGCGACATCCTCTGGCTGGGTGTAAAGAAGTGCGTTATCAACGCTTGTGTTATCTACGCCATCTTCTTCGCCACCAGTGACGCCAAGCTCGATCTCTAGGCTGATGCCAAGCTCGCTAAGCTCTTTTAGATACTTCTCGCACGTGCTTAAATTTTCGTTGATATTCTCTTCGCTAAGATCAAGCATGTGAGAGCTAAAAAGTGGCACGCCGTGAGTTTTTTTATACTCATGGCTTGCTTTTACTAGCTCATCTATCCAAGGCAAAAGCTTTCTAGCAGCGTGGTCAGTGTGTAAAATGACTGGCACGCCGTAAGCCTTAGCAAGCAAATGAACATGCTTTGCTCCAGCGATCGCACCAAGAACGGCTGCGTTTTCGCAGGCTTTACCAGCGTAAAAACCTGCACCGCCATTACTAAACTGAACGATAACAGGCGAGTTAGCAACCTTTGCCGCTTCTAAAACAGCATTTACTGAGTCGCTGCCTACGACATTTACAGCAGGTATTGCAAAACCTTGCTCTTTGGCATAAGCATAAAGTTTTGTTACATCATCTCCGCTTAAAACACCAGGTTTTACGATATCTAAAACGCCCATTTTATCCTCCAAATTTTATTTGTATTCTATCTTTGCTTTTTGGCGTAGAGCTTCACTCTTTTGTCTAACAGCAGCTTGGAATTTCTCCATTTTTACAGCTTGCTCGATCTCTGGTTTTGCTTGTTCAAAGCTTACAGTGCCAGCAGCTTTGCCATCTTCTTTTAAGATAACGTGGTAGCCAAACTGAGTTTTAACTGGCTTAGTTGAAACTGTGCCATTAGCCATTGAAAATGCTGCGTCTGCAAAAGGTTTTACCATTTGGCTTTGACCAAACCAGCCAAGCTCGCCACCGTGTGCTGCTGAGCCTTTATCGATTGATTTTTGGCTTGCTAATTCTGCAAATTTCTTAGTTAGCGCCTCGCCTTTTAAATTTTTAAGTTGAGCGATGATATCGTTTGCTGTTTTTTCATCTTCAACTAAGATATGTCTTGCTCTTGCTTGAGCTGGTTGATTCATGCTAGCTTTGTTTTTGTTGTAAAAATCTCTTAAATCGCTATCACTTACTTTTATACCGTCAAATAATTTTCTCATATAAAGCTCAACTGCGATGCCTTCTTGTGCAGCTTTTACAGCCTTGATGTAATCAACATCTTTTTCAATGCCTGTTGCTTTTGCGTCTTTTAAAAGAAGTTTTCTATTGATTAGATCGTCGATTATACGTTTTTTCTCATTTGGTTGAAGCTTGCTAGCGTCAAAACCTGGCATAGCCGCTGATAAAAGTGCTGAGATATCGCTATCGTTTATAGCATCGCCATCAACTGTTGCAACTACTGCTGCGTTTAGAGTGACAGCTGCAGCTAAACTTAAAACTGCTGGAAACAAAAATTTTTTCATATAAATCCTTTAAAAAATTGATTTTATGGGCAGGATTATATCAAATAATGCGGTAACTTTTCGTTTAACTTGCAATTTTAGGTAAAATAGCCAAATGAGAACAAAAAAAGATATTTTAGAGATAAAAAAGAGGCTTTTAGAAGAGTTTAAAGACGCCAAAAGCGAGCTTAAATTTAGAAATTTATATGAACTTCTTGTCTGCGTCATGCTCTCAGCTCAGTGCACCGACAAAAGGGTAAATTTGATCACACCTGCCCTATTTGAGGCGTATAAAGATGTTTTTGAGCTAGCTAGTGCAAATTTAGCCAGTCTAAAGCTCATGATAAACTCATGCAGCTTTTTTAATAATAAGGCCGTAAATTTGATCAAGATGGCAAACAGCGTGGTTGAGCTTTATAACGGAGAAATTCCGCTTGATGAAGAGAAGCTAAAAGCCCTTGCTGGAGTTGGGCAAAAGACCGCTCACGTCGTGCTTTTAGAGGCGACAAATGCAAACGTAATGGCCGTTGATACGCATGTTTTTAGGGTATCACATAGACTTGGCTTAAGCAGCGCAAAGACGCCAGAAGCAACTGAAGAGGATCTAACTCTTGCCTTTAAAACTGATCTTGGCAAGCTTCATCAAGCGATGGTGCTTTTTGGACGCTACACCTGCAAGGCTAAAAAGCCGCTTTGTTTTGAGTGCATATTAAGCGATCTTTGCAAGAGCAAGGACAAGGTGATATAGATAAAATTTGCTAGAAATCTCTAGCAAATTTTACTTTTTATGAGTTATATTTTTTAACGATACCGCTAACTACTTTTTCTATAAAAAGCGCAGAAGCTACTTCGCAGTGCTCTCTTGTAGAGTGAGGTGAGTAGATGTTTGGTCCAATAGAACATGCACTAAGATCTGCTTTTTTCTCTAAAAGCACACCACACTCAAGGCCCGCGTGCACAGCTGTTATCCTTGCATTTGGCTTATAAATTTTAAGCTCTTCTAAAATATCGTTTGCAAATTTATCATTTATAGGCTTCCAAGCTGGATTTCTGTCTTTGCTAATGACATTAAAACCAACCGCCTTTGCAAGCTCAGAAATTTCAAACTCCATCCTATTTAGGCCGTCTTTGCTCATAGATCTTGTGAAAAACTTCCAAAAATTTTATAGATAAGAAATGTAAAAAGAATACGCAATAAAGAAGCTGAGAAAATAGGGTAGCGACATAGAATTTGATAAATTTGCGTTTGGCTACTAGAGCTACCATTTATAGATTTTTGGTAGCCAAGATAGATGCTTATTAAGATAAGCGGAGCAAAACCCTATATAAATAGGTAGGATGAAATTTATTTGACGGTCTTTTTGGCTACTAAATTTATAAAATAACTAAACTTCAAGCCAAAAATATTAAATTTTGGCTCTTTTTTCTCTTGCTTTTTTGATCTTGTTTTTAACTACATGAAATTTTGAAGCTGCAGCCGAGTATAGATCCTTGTAAGTAACCAAAAATTTTGACTCTTTTTTAGTGCAAATAACTGCAAAAACGCTCTCAAGGTCGATTCTCTCTTTTTGTGTTAAATTTTCCATCTATTTTCCTAGCAATTTTCTCATCTTATTGACAACAAATAATATTTCATCATCGTCAAGCTCACATAGCAGTTTGCAAACAGCAGCAGCAGCCTGCGGCTTTGAGTTGCCAAGCCTCCAGTCCTGATATGTCCTCATCGGCACGCCAAGATCCTCTGCCATTTTTGCTTGTGAAATTTTCTTACCGATATTTTTTGCTTCAACTGCATTGTGAAGCAAATTAAATATATCACTTGTTTCAATCATTGAAGAATTATACGTTTTTTTTCATTAAATATACCTAAAATATTATATAAATAATGTAAAATAGTATATAAATATCAATATAAAGTATTAAACATACTAAAAATTATTTATAATATACGTTAAAACGTATAAAAATCTATTAAAAATTTGAAAAATGATCGAAAATTTGAGATAAGAGTTGTTTAAACTTAAGATTAATTTCTAGTTTAAATTTCTTGCTTTTGGGATAAGTGGTTTTTGTTTAAATTTGTTTAGATGTTTTGGCATAAAAGAGCTTGATCTTGATGTAACTTGTTTTAAAAATACTTTATTTAAAAAACTTGTATCAAGATATAGGTTGCCTTGAAATAGGTTGCTGTAGTGGCGATTCATTTCAAATTTAGTCGCAACTTATATAAAATAGCTTGCTGTAAAATAACTAAGAACAGATAAAACGGCTTGATTTAACAAATAACCTAGCGCAGAAACAGCTTGCTAAAAATGCAAGCTCACTACAAAATCAGAACATAAAACTAAATAGCCACATAGTCTTTCTAGTAGCTAAAACCAGCGTTACATCAAAACATTTTAATATAAATTTCTCAGCCAAACCCTACATCAAAAGCCTTATAAAACTTTAGTTATATAGGCTAAATATATATAAATAAATTTTTTTAACTTATATACTTGACATTGATAAACTAAAGTTGTATAATCCGCTTAGCAATTAAAAAGAAAGAGTGCTAAAAGTGAGTAAAACAAATAAACGCGATTTGATACTAAATTCTATCATTGAAGCCTATTTGCAGGACAATGCGCCTATTGGCTCAAACGAGCTTGGCTCTCGTATGAGCGTGGCGATACCGGCATCTACGATACGTGTTTATTTCAAAAAGCTTTCAGATGAGGGCGAGATCACAAAGCTTCACATCAGTGGCGGCAGGATCCCAACTATCGCTGCGATGAGAAGATATTGGAGTGAAATTTTTGGCGAAAACGACATAAATTTAGAGATAAATGACCCAAGAAGCTTAAAGATGCTCTGTGATGAGTTTGAGCTTTATTGTATGATTTTTGGCACGATCGATAAGGAGTTGCTAGAAATTTTAAATTTAAATGATAGATATCTGGTTTTAAATTTTAGTGGCGATGAGATCGCCATTAAATTTGACGCTAGGATGTATAAATTTTTAAACAACCTTATCGGAGTTAGCTTAGACAAGCTTGAGCTTATCTGTTCTCAAGTTGGCTTAAGCGAACTAAAAAACAAGATAAGAGAGCTTAAAAGGACTAAAATTTACTTCCAAGAAAATGAAATTTTAGCCTTTGATATGTTTAAGGATAGACACTTTAAGATGGTTTTTGACCCAAGTTTTAGCTTGCAGATGGACGAAAAGCTTACATTTTCTCCTATGTTTGATGAAAATTACATGGGGCTTAAATTTAAAGCAAACTACCTTGGTAGCGAGGCGCAGATGATCTGTGCTGGCAGTGTTTATACTGATTATGTGAAATTTATAAATCTAATAAAGGAGGCCGCGTGAGCGAAGAGGTAAAAGAGCAAAATCTGCCTGAGGTCGAGCCTGTGCAAGAGGCAGCTAGCGATAGCGTAAATTTAGATGCACTTGGTGATATCTCAAAAGTGGAGAAGCTCGAAAAGGAGCTTGGCGAGATCACTGATAAATATTACAGAGCAAATGCTGAGTTTGAAAATATCAAAAAGCGTTATGAAAAAGAGAAAGCAGACGTTGCAAGCTATGCAAATGAGAAATTTGCAAGGGACTTGCTACCAGTCATCGATGCGCTCGAGATCGCTGCAAATTTTGACCCAGAGGATGATGAATTTGCTAAAAAGATCAAAGAGGGCATTTTGATAACGATAAATCAGTTTAAGAAATGTTTTGAAAAGCATGGCGTGAGCGAGATTGCAACTGATGCCGAGTTTGATCCAAATGTGCATAATGCCGTTTTAAGGGTCGATAGCGAGGAGAAGCAGAGCGGTCAGATCGTGCAAGCTTTACAAAAGGGCTATATGATAAATGGTAGGGTTTTGCGCCCAGCTATGGTCAGTGTGGCAAACTAAATTTAAAAAATAAATCTAATAAAGGAAAAATATGTCAAAAGTTATAGGTATAGACTTAGGTACAACAAACTCTTGTGTGAGCGTTTTTGAGCGCGGCGAGAGTAAGGTTATCCCAAACAAAGAGGGCAAAAACACAACTCCATCTGTCGTTGCTTTTACAGACAAAGGTGAAATTCTAGTAGGCGACGTTGCAAAACGTCAAGCAGTTACAAACCCTGAAAAAACGATATATTCTATCAAACGTATCATGGGTTTGATGAGCAATGAAAAAAATGCTGAAGAGGCAAAGGCTCGCTTGCCATATCATGTTGTAGATAGAAATGGCGCTTGCGCGGTTGAGATCGCTGGTAAGGTCTATACTCCGCAAGAAATTTCAGCAAAAATTCTTATCAAACTAAAAGAAGACGCTGAAGCATACCTTGGTGAAAAGGTAACAGACGCGGTCATCACTGTGCCTGCATACTTTAACGATAGCCAAAGAAAGGCTACAAAAGAGGCTGGAACGATCGCTGGTCTAAACGTGCTTCGTATCATCAATGAGCCAACAGCTGCGGCGCTTGCTTATGGTCTTGATAAAAAAGAGGCTGAGAAAATTTTAGTTTATGACCTAGGTGGTGGTACATTTGACGTTACAGTGCTTGAAACTGGCGATAACATCGTTGAAGTTTTGGCAACTGGCGGTAACGCATTCTTAGGCGGTGATGACTTTGATAACAAGATCATCGACTGGCTAGTAAGTGAGTTTAAAAATGAAACCGGTATCGATCTAAAAGGCGATATCATGGCGCTTCAACGCTTAAAAGAAGCAGCTGAAAATGCTAAAAAAGAGCTAAGCTCAGCTCAAGAGACTGAGATAAATTTACCATTTATCACAGCTGATGCGACTGGTCCAAAACACCTTGTCAAAAAGCTAACTCGTGCTAAATTTGAAGGCATGATCGACTCACTTGTGGGCGAGACTATCACTAAGATAAATGAAGTCATCAAAGATGCAGGTCTAAGCAAGAGCGACATCAAAGAGGTCGTAATGGTCGGTGGTTCAACTCGTGTGCCACTTGTTCAAGAAGAGGTTAAAAAGGCATTTGGCAAAGAGCTAAATAAGAGCGTAAATCCAGATGAAGTCGTGGCTATCGGTGCTGCGATCCAAGGTGCGGTTATAAAAGGTGACGTTAAAGACGTGCTACTTCTTGACGTTACTCCACTTAGCCTTGGTATCGAGACACTTGGCGGCGTGATGACAAAGATCATCGAAAAAGGCACAACTATACCAACTAAGAAAAGTCAAGTCTTCTCAACCGCTGAAGATAACCAAAGTGCCGTTACTATCATGGTTTTACAAGGTGAGCGTGAGTTTGCAAGGGATAATAAATCACTTGGTAACTTCAACTTAGAGGGCATCCCAGCAGCTCCAAGAGGCGTGCCTCAAATCGAAGTCGAATTTGACATCGACGCAAACGGAATTTTAACCGTTTCAGCAAAAGATAAAGCGACTGGCAAAGCCCAAAACATCACTATCTCAGGATCAAGCGGTCTTAGCGAAGATGAGATAAATAGCATGGTAAAAGATGCTGAGCTTCACAAAGAAGAGGATAAAAAGCGCAAAGACGCAGTCGAAGCTAGAAACCAAGCCGATGCACTAGTTCATCAAACTGAAAAGAGCATGAGCGAGCTTGGCGAGAAAGTCCCAGCTGAGGATAGAAGCAACATCGAAGCTGCGCTAAATGATCTAAAAGAGGTCTTAAAAGATGAAAACTCTTCAAAAGAGCAAATCGATGCAAAAGTAGAAGCTCTAAGCAAAGCTAGCCACAAACTAGCAGAAGCTATGTATAAAAAAGATGAAAACGCTGGCGCAAACGGCGGAAATAACAAAAAAGACGACGACGTCATAGACGCTGAAGTCGAGTAAAACTCCTAGAGCAGGGCATTTGCCTTGCTCTTTTAAATTTAACCTATAAATTTAAACTTCTAAAAATTCTTAACACACACTGGCAACATCATCTTGTAAGATAAAAAGTATAAATTTCTAAAACGCAAAAATTTAGCCGCACTCCAAAAATCAAGACCTTTTAACGATCTCTACCCACCTATCAAGCTCTTGTTGCTCGGCTTTTAGCGTGCTGCTTTCGCCGTGTCCTGGATAAAGAGTGAAGTCGCCCTTTAGATTTTTACATTTTTCTAGGCTTTTTAGCATCTCATTTTTATCCGAATATGGAAAGTCCCAGCGTCCGATGCTACCTTTAAATAAAAAATCTCCACTAAACATCACATCTTCTATCTCTATCATCGAGCAGCCTGGCGTGTGCCCTGGAAAATGGTGAAATTTAAAAGAAAAGTCACCCACTACAAAGCTCTCATCGCCTTGAGCCAAAATGTCTGGCACAAAGGTGTTTTTCATATAGCCAAAAATGTCACTCTCACACATAAAAGCATCAAATTTATTGATATAAACTGGGATTTTTAGCTCATTTTTTAGCTCGCTCACGTCGTAAATATGGTCAAAATGCCCATGAGTGCAAAGTATCGCCTTTAAATTTTGTGCATTTTGCAAAACCCACTCTTTTGCCCCATCGCCTGGATCTATCACTAAACTTGAGCCATTTTTGGTAACGATGTAGCAATTTGTCCCAAAATCGCCAAAACTTTTATGCATTACTCTCATTTCTTACCTTAAATTTATTATTTCTTAAATATTTACATCTTTTTACTTAAACTTAAAGAAAAATTTTAAATTTAATTAGTATAATTTTTGCAAAAGGAAGCAAATTTAGGCAAAGGGACAATGAAGGGGTATCAAAAAATAGAAGAAACTTTAGTTTTTAGCTTAAAAGATAAAACTAAAGGTAAAAAACTACTATTAGGTGTAAGCGGCGGTATTGATTCTGCTGTGGTTGCGACACTTTGTGCGAGAGCAAAGCCAGATGAAACTCACGCACTCATCATGCCAACAGCATCATCAAACAAAGAAAATATGGACGACGCTTTAAATTTATGTGAAAAACTAAACATAAAATATAAGGTTTTATCCATAGAGGGTATTTTAAATGCCTTTTACGAAACGATAGATGTAAATTTAAGCAATTTAAGAAAAGGGAATTTAGCAGCTAGAGTTAGAATGAGCTTGCTTTATGATTATTCATCTAGTATAAACGCTCTAGTCATCGGCACAAGCAACAAAAGTGAGCTTATGCTTGGTTATGGCACGATATTTGGGGATTTGGCGTGCGCGATAAATCCTATCGGAGAGCTTTATAAGAGTGAAATTTTTGAATTTGCAAAACATCTTGGTGTTGATGAAAATTTTATCAAAAAAGCACCTTCGGCCGATCTTTGGGATGGGCAAAGTGACGAGGGCGACATAGGTTACAGCTACGCTGTTATCGACGAGATTTTACAAAATTTAGAAAATAACAAGGAGCAAGCCATCAAAAAGTTTGGATTAAAAGCGGTCTTGGATATAGAAAATAGAGTTGTGTCAAACAGGTTTAAACGACAAATGCCGTTGATAGTGAAAATTTAAAGGATTAAAGATGAGAGAAATTCCGTTTTACAAACCAACTATCACTGAGCGTGAGAGTGAGCTTATCGAAGAGGCTTTGCATTCTGAAAATGCTACTGATACGGTTGCTAAATTTGAAGAAAAGCTAAAAGAGTACTTTGGTGCTAAATTTGTTGTCACTACAAATAACATCGCAGCAGCGCACCATTTAGCGCTAAGTGCGATGGATACAAAGCGTGGCGATAAGGTCATCTGCTCAGTAAATGCCTTCCCTAGCGTGGCTCAGGCTGTTAGACATTTTGATGCCGAGCCTATCTTTGTTGATATCGATGAAGAGGACTTTAACATCAGTCCAGAAGCCCTTGAAAAGGTGCTAAAAGAGCAAAATCACAAAAAACTAAAATGTGCTTTCATCTCACACATCGCTGGACAAAGCGCTAGGCTTGATGAGATAAAGGCTATCTGCGAAAAATATGGCATCGTCGTTTTAGATGACGCAAACCGAGGCATAGGACTAACATACAATGGCAAAAAGGTTGGTTCAGACTCGTTTTTATCATGCTTTCAGACAAACTCACGCGTGCAAAACCCTATATCAACAGTTGGATTTTTCACTACAAATGACGAAGAGGTCTATAAAAAAGCAAAACTACTTCGTAACTACGCCCTTGTAAATGGTATAGATAAATTTGGTAGTTTAAGCTACATCTACGACGTCGTTGATATCGGTTTAAAATACGACATAAACTCGATAAATGCGGCATTTTCTATCGCTCAGCTTGAAAAGACAGACGAGCTTATAAAACGCAGAAAAAAGATCGCTGAAATTTACGATAAAGAGCTTAAAGAGTGTCACAACATCACAACTCCAGTCAAAAAACGCGAGCACATCTACACTCAATACATCATCAAGATAAATAAAAACCGCGACAGCTTTGCTAGAGAGCTTTTGGAGCACGGAATTCACACTTCGCTGCACTACATACCGATACATTTGCTAAGTTATTATAAAAATAAATATTCGCTTAAAGTAAATGACTTTCCAAATGCTCTAAAAGCGTATCAACAAGTCTTGTCGCTACCTATATATCATAGTTTGAGTGACGAAGAGGTGCAATATATCTGCAACACGGTAAAAGAAATTTCTAAATCACGTGTTTAAGAAATTTAACATCCTTTTACACTCTTGGGCGAATGACTACTTCTTTCGCCCAAATTTCTTTCAAATCTTACTAGCATTTTTACTTTTGCCACTAAGTCTTATCTACGCTCTAGTCATAGTTTGCAAGAAATTTAGCGCGCAAAAAAAAGAGTTTGGTATAAAAATAATAAGCGTTGGAAACTTAACCCTTGGAGGAAGCGGCAAGACCCCACTTTGCGTCGCTATCGCTAAGAATTTCGAAGGCGCTTTTATCATCCTTAGAGGCTATAAAAGAAAGAGCAAAGGCATGCAAGTTGTCGCAAGAGATGGCGAAATTTTACTTGACGTGGCGGCAAGTGGCGATGAGGCGATGATATATGCTACAAGCCTTAAAAACGCAAATGTGATCGTTAGTGAAGATAGAAAAGTAGCTATAAACTACTCCAAAACTCAGGGCGCAAAGTATATCTTGCTAGACGATGGATTTTCTAAATTTGACATAGCTAAATTTGACATATTGGTGCGTCCAAACCCAGAGCCAAAGCTAAAGCTTTGCCTACCAAGCGGGGCTTATAGATATCCATTTAGCTTTTATAAATTTGGTGACTTCATCGCACGTGAGGGGCAAACTCACTTTAGAAAGAGCGAAATTTTAAATAAAACTGAAAAAATGGTGCTAGTTACCGCCATAGCAAATCCAGCCCGCCTTGAGGCATTTTTTAGCGAGTGCGTAGGGCAGGTATTTTTCCCTGACCACTACGACTTTTCAAAAGAAGAGCTAAGTGAAATTTTGCAAACCTACGGCGCTACCTCGCTTTTGATGACACAAAAGGACTATGTAAAGGTAAAGGATTTTGGGCTAAGGGTATCGCTTATCACGCTTGAAGTTACGCTAAGCGAGGAGTTTAAAAAGGTTTTGGCACAGCAAATTTAAGCCCATTTTGTTATAATGAGCCACTTTTTAAAAGGAAAATTTAGATCAAAATGAGAATTTTAATCACCTCAGTCGCAAAGAAAAAAGAGGCAAAAAAACTAAGCAAAAAGCTCGTAAAAAAGGGACTTGCAGCTTGCGTGAGTAGCTTTAGTGCAAAGAGCATTTATCTTTGGCAAGAGAAGCTTTGCGTTGAAAAAGAGCAAATTTTACTCATAAAAACGGACGTGAAATTTAAAAAAGTAGCTAAATTTATAAGAAAGCACCACAGCTACGAAACCCCAGAAATTTTGGCACTTAAGCCAAAAGATGTTTTTAAAAAATATGAAAATTGGATAAAAAAATCAACCAAAAAAGGCAAAAAATGAGACTAACACCAACTAGAAGTGTAAAAGATGAAAAGGTAAAAAATGTAAATTTAAGCACAGCTATGCTTAGCCCAAGCTCCACTCACGGCGGACTTTACGCGCCAAAGAAGCTACCAAAGATCACAAAGGCAAAGTGGCAAGAGCTCTCAAGCCTAAGCTACGAAAAGCTCGCACTTCACATCATCTCGCTATTTAAATTTGACGTGCCAGAGGCGTTTTTCAAAAAAGCGCTCAAGAGATACGCAAGCTTTGATGACCCAAAGCACCCAGTCATTTTTAAAAAAATAGATAAAAATTTATACGTAAATGAGCTCTATCACGGCCCAACTAGGGCATTTAAGGATATGGCGCTTCAGCCTTTTGGCTCGCTGCTTAGCCAGCTAGCAAAAGAGAGGGGCGAAAGATACCTTATCATGTGCGCAACTAGCGGTGACACGGGCCCTGCGACACTTCAGACTTTTGCAAATGATGAAAATATAAAGGTCGTCTGCCTCTATCCAGACGGCGGCACGAGCGAGGTGCAAAAGCTTCAGATGCAGACCATGCAGGGTGAAAATTTAAAGGTTTTTGGCATAAAAGGCGACTTTGATGACGCTCAAAGAGCGCTAAAAACGCTGCTTGCAAATGATAAATTTAAATCTGAGCTTAAGAAAAAACGCCTTAAACTAAGCGCGGCAAACTCGGTAAATTTTGGAAGAATCCTCTTTCAGATCATCTATCACGCTTACGCCTACGCAAATTTGCTAAAACAAAAAGCGCTTAAGGCAAACGAGAGCTTTGACATCATCGTGCCAAGTGGAAATTTTGGCAACGCTCTTGGGGCGTATTACGCTAAAAAAATGGGCGCAAAGATCGGCAAGATCAAGATCGCCTCAAACGCAAACAACATCTTGACGCAGTTTTTTACCACCGGCGTTTATGACCTAAGAGACAAAAAGCTGGTTAAGACGATAAGCCCAGCCATGGACATTTTGATAAGCTCAAACGTCGAGCGCTTGCTGTTTGATAAATTTGGTAGCGAGCGAACTAATGAGCTCATGCAAAGCCTCGCAAAAAACAAATTTTATAAGCTTAGCAAACAAGAGCTTGAAGCGCTAAAAGAGGACTTTGAGGCTAGCTGGTGCGACGACAAAGAGTGCGAGGCATATATCGCAAAGCTCGCAAAGGACGGCTACGCGATCGATCCGCATACGGCTACTTGCTTTAAAATGGTGGATGCTAGCCGCATAAACGTCATCACATCGACCGCGCACTGGGTGAAATTTACGCCAAGCATGATCAAAGCGTGCCAGATCAAAGATACAAAAGATGAAAAAGATGCGCTGGCAAAGACCGCTAAAATCTTAAATGACAGCGTGCCAAGCTCGATAAACTCGCTATTTAGCGCAAAAATTTTGCATAAAAATATCATAAAAGAGGACGAGATCGAAAAGTGCGTCCTAGAATGGATCGAGCGATGATAATCATCCCTGCCCGCCTTGCTTCAACAAGGTTTAGTAATAAAATTTTAAAAGAGATAAATGGCGTGCCGATGTTTGTGGCGACGACTCTTAGAGTAAGCGGCGTGGACGATGTGGCGGTTGCGGTGGACGAGCCAAGCGTGCTTGATATCGCCAAGGCTCACGGCATAAAAGCTGTGCTAACTAGCAAAGATCATCAAAGTGGCACTGATAGGATAAACGAAGCGGCGCAAATTTTGGGGCTAAATGAGAGTGAGATCATCATAAATGTTCAGGCTGATGAGCCATTTATCGAGCCTGAAAATATCGCTAAATTTAGGGCATTTTGCGAGCAAAATAAGGAGAAAGCCTTTATGTTTTCTTGTTACAAAAAGATGGACGATGAGTTTGCAGATGATAAAAATTTAGTCAAAGTGGTGACTGATTTTGAGGGCTACGCGCTTTATTTTTCAAGATCGAGGATACCATTTAACAGAAGCGAGTGCAAAAGCTACAAGGCGCACCTTGGCATCTATGGATACAGCGTAAAAAGCCTAAAAGAGTTTTGCGGCCTCTTGCCTTCAAGCCTTGAAAATACTGAGAAGCTCGAGCAGCTGCGCGCCTTAGAAAATGGCAAAAAGATAGCGATGCTAGAGGTTGAAAGTCAAAGTATCGGCATCGATAGCGAAGAGGACTACCAAAGAGCACTAGCTAAATTTGGTAAATGAGCCTAAATTTGCTCTGCTTTGGCGTTTTTGCTTAGTCAGAGCAAAATCTAAATTTTTATAAATTTGGGTAATGGTTTGGCTGATTTTTTTTACCTTTGATTTTGTGCTCTTGCTCAATTTAGCCGTGTTATTGGTTAAATTTACTGCGAACTTCATATTTTAAATTTATTTGAATAATTTTGCCTATTTGCTGAGATGTTCTAAATTGCAAACTTGACTGAAGTTTTTTGATCTCGTGGTCTTGTTTGTGCGTGGTTTGGCAAAAAAATGATTAAATTTTTAGTTGCGTTGGTTGCCTTGGTGTTAAGCTAAATTTGGTTTATATTTTTATTTAGTGGCATATCTTAATTTTTGTAAATTTAAGGTGATCCGCTCAAGCGAGGTTTTTTATCTTTGGCTTTCGGTCTTGTTTAGACGTGAGATGAGTAAAATTTGATTGCATTTTAGTTGCTTTGCCGTCCTAGAGTCAAACCAAAATCACTAAGATATTTTAAAAATTTTGATAGTTTTTGACTTTGCGATTTTACTCACGTTGCTGCACGATATAAATTTACTTATTCGCTACGCTTCTAGCTAGTCGCAAGCTCTGCAAAACCTAGAGAAATTTGGCTGATAAATTTAAAATTCCAGCCAAATTTGCCTTTGTAATCTAAATTTTCTCAAGCTTTGCTATGAAATTTTTAACATTTATAAAGCCGATCGTTCTAAGTGCTTTTTGCTCCTCGCCGTCTTTAAAAAGTAGAAGTGCAGGCGGATCGATGAGTCCAAAATTTCTTAACATCTCATCATTTTGCGCCCCGCCACTTGTCACGTCGATGCGAATAAGCGTAAATTTTGCCAAAGCATTTTTCACGCCAGCGTCCTTAAAAGTGATATGCTCTATCTCTTTGCAGCTCGCGCACCAGTCGGCATAAAAATCCACAAGTACTGGCTTGTTTGAGCTTTTTATCATCTCATTTAGCTCGTTTAAATTCCTAGCTTCTTTGAAATTTAGCTCGCTATCGTTTTTGGCTAAATTTAGCCCAGAAAGTGGCGAAAATGCATCTTTTGAGCCCAAAAATGCGCCGATTATCAGCATCAGAGAGTAGATAAAAGCTAGTACGCAAAGTGCTTTTTTAAATTTAGCCCAGCCGCTATTTGCTGCCTCAAAAGCGCCAAGATAAATGGCTGCAAAGACGCCTATGACGCCATAACCAAGCAGCTCAAAAAACGCTCCAAGCACGCGTGCGAGGATCCAAATGGACATGATGAGCATCAAAAAGCCAAAGAGTTTTTTGACCTCATCCATCCAGCCACCAGGTCTTGGCAGGAGCTTGCCTGAGCTTAGCCCTATCAAAAGAAGCGGTGCGCCCATGCCTAGCCCCATGACAAAGAGCATGATGCCCCCATAAATGGCATCTCCGCTTTGCGCGATGTAAAGAAGTGCGCCTGCTAGCGGTGCTGCCACGCAAGGCGAGACGATGAGCGCTGAGGCAAAGCCCATGATGAAAACGCCGATGAGGCCTGAGCTGTTTTGTGACTTTTTGCTGATTAAGTTTTCAAATTTTGACGGCAGTTTGATGTCGTAAAAGCCAAACATACTAAAGCTTAAGATGACAAAAATGGCCGCAAATGCGCCGAGTACATAGATGTTTTGGAGTGCTCCTGCGATGCCAAAGCCAAGCAGGCTTGCCCCAACGCCAGCAAGTGCGTAGGCAATGCTCATCGCAACGACATAGACTAGCGAGAGCAAGAAGCCTTTTTTGGCATTTAGGCTGCCACCCTTTGAGACGATGATGCTTGATAAGATCGGTATCATCGGAAAGACGCAAGGTGTGAGCGAGAGCAAGAGGCCGTAGCCAAAAAATGTCGCAAGCGAGATAAAAAAGTTTTTACTACTTAGCTCGTTTGCGATGCTTTGATCTTCTGAAAGCTCGCTAAATTCAGGATTTGCCTCGTCTTTTTGCTCTTTTTCAAAAGCTATGATGCTAAATTTGCCAAATTTCTCAAATATGTCATAAATTTTAGTTTGTGGGCGGTAACAGATGCCATTTTTAGCACAACCCTGATAGCTTAAATTTAGCCTAACATTGCCGTTTTTAAGATGCTCTTTTACTAAATTTAGTGGGATAAATAGTGAAAAATCTTTTGGATAAATTTCGTATTCGCCGGTGTTTTCGCTCTTTGGCATATTTAAGAGGCTGTTTATCTTCTCTTCGCCAAGCTTAACCTCAAAGCTATCTTTGTAAAGATAGATATTTTCGCCAAATTTAAACTTGATCTCCGCGCCTTGTTCATCGATGCTGGGGCTTAAAACAAATGCCTTACTAACGTCTAAAACCTCGGCAAAAAGCGAGCCTGCAAATAAAATGAGAGAAAAAATAAATTTAAAAAACATGCTAATCCTTGCTAAATTAAAAGAGATGATTTTAGTCTAAATTCTTAAATTTATTCTATTTTATAGTAAAATCGTGAAAAAGCGTGAAATTTTTAAAAGGAGCGATGATGTCAAAAGATAAAAAGCACCAAAAGAGCGATAAACTTGGCTACGAAGAAGAGCTAAGGCTGCTTCAGATAGAACTTTTAAAATTCCAAAATCATGTCAAAGACAAGGGGCTTAGGGTGCTCATGCTAATGGAGGGGCGAGATGCAGCTGGCAAGGGTGGCACGATAAAGCGCCTAACCGAGCATCTAAATCCGCGCGGTTGCCGTATCGTGGCGCTTACAAAGCCAAGTGACGTCGAGAAGACGCAGTGGTACTTTCAAAGATATGTGACACATCTGCCAAGCGCTGGCGAGATCGTGATCTTTGATAGGAGCTGGTATAACAGAGCTGGTGTCGAGCCAGTGATGGGCTTTTGCACGCAGGCTGAGCATAAAGAGTTCTTGCGTGAGGTGCCAAAATTTGAAGAGATGATCATAAACTCAGGCATCATTTTCTTTAAAATTTACCTCTCGATCACAAAAGAGGAGCAAAAAAAGCGCTTCAAAGAGCGCCTAAACGACCCGCTAAAGCAGTTTAAGATCTCTCCAGTAGATCAAAAAGCACAAGAGCTTTGGGATCAGTACTCCATCGCCAAATACTCGATGCTACTTGCCTCTCACAACAGCATCTCGCCGTGGGTTATCGTCTCAAGCGACAATAAAAAGGAGGCTAGGCTAAATGTCTTTAAATTTATCCTAACTCACGTCGAGTATCCAAAAAAGATAGATGAATATCTAAAATACGATAAAAGCGTCGTAAGAGATGGCAGTGAGGAGATCAAGCGCATAGAAGAGGGGCTAAATAAAGATAAGCTAAAGAGCATAGACTAAATTTGTTTGGGCTTGGCTATAAATTTTGTGCTTTAAATTTATGGCCAAGTTTTGCTAAAGCCACCACATAAGTTTTGCTAAAATGACCATTACTAGACAAAGCACAAGAGCTATAAGATGTGAAAATTTACCAAATGGATCTGTTTTTTTTAAGATAGTGACATTAAAAACAGAGATGAAAGTGATAAGGCACATCAGAAGCAAAACTGCGATCTTTGCTAGCAAAAGCTTTTGAAAGTTGCTCTGCCACCAACCATGCTCGCCTCCAAGATAGTCCTTTGCCATATATGCCCCACTTATCAAAAGTAGTAAAAACGCTGTGCCAAAAACCTTTGCACTGCCTTTTGTATAGGCTTTTTTGACAGCTTCAAGAGTTTGTGGATTTATCGCTTTTTTGGCAAATGGATATATGCAAACATCAAAAAATACATAACCTATAAAGATAATGGCGCAAACTAAATGCGTAATGAGAGAGAAAAGATACATTTTTTGCCTTTTTTTGTTTGGCATTATATAGATTTTATTGGTTATATTTGCTGATTTTGATTAAGTATTGAGAAGTCTAGAAGATCCGAGCGAAAGCTCGCTCGGATAAATGTTTTTAGAAGCTATATTTTGCTTCAAATCTGATACGATCTTGTTTGTAGCTTTCGCCATCTTTTTTGTCTTTAGCAGCTGCATACCAAGAAAGGAATGTGAGTTTTTTGCTGTATTTATAGCTAGCATCAAGAGACCATTCGTTTCTTTTTGCTCTCTCTTTACCAAGCGCATAGCTTGTACCTTTACCTTGAGTATATCCAGCACCAAAGCCAAATTTATCTATATCATATCCTGCATTAACAAACCAGTAATCGTTGTTGCCCTTGATGTTGTTATAGTATTGTGATCCACCAGACATTACACCATTTAGTATTTTAGTTGGGTTGATTAGCTCGCCATTTCCATCAATTGATGTAAATGCAATTTTATCTTTGTTTTTAGCATCATTTTCTTTGTTTTTAGCGTCAAAGTCTAAATAACCAGCGTTAAGTTTAGCACCAAATAGTTTTGTGCCAGCTTGTACTGCCCAGAAAGTTGCATCAGCTACTTTTTTATGATCTGAGTCACTATAAGCATACTGGCCTTTTAAGTTTAGATTTACATCATCTGTTACATTAAAGCTTACACCAGCTTCAGTGCCGTAAAGTGTAGCAACCTCTTGGATATTTGTAATTGCTACTTTAAATGATACTGGATCATAGTTACCCATAGCACCTAAGTTATAGATATTGCCAGCAGCATCACTAAATTCATCACTGCCTAGTCTTGACAATAATGGGCCATCTATATCTGGGCTTTTAGCTTTATATTTTATGTGTCCAAAAGCATCTTTTTTTGGTGTACCGACTACTGCTGGAGCAACTGGAGCATTTAGGTCTACTTCAGCATCGTTATCAATAGCATCATAAGCAGCAGCTGTTAAAGTAAGACCAGGCACATCAGTGCTTACTACTTTTAGACCAGTGCCAGCTATATCACTATCGATAAAGAAACCTTTGACAAGTTGTTTACCAGCTGTGATGGTAGTATTAGCCACTTTATAGCCTAGATACATCTCATAAACACCGAATGTTCCAGTTGTATTTGTTTTATCTGTGCCAGCTCCTGCATTATCGCCAGAACCATCTGAAGTAGAGTATCTTAGTCTCAAAACACCAAAGAAGTTATCATCGATAGCAGCCTTAAATGCTGTTTCCATTCTAAAAGCATGAGATGCTGTGTCGTTTGTTTTTGCTTTTGTATCAGGGTTTGATTTGTAATGATCATTTGTATAACGATATCTTGCAAATCCTGAAAGATCAACGTTTTTTATAGCTTCTTCAAGTGGAGTTGCACTTGCAACGCTTGAAAATGCACCTAAAGCAACCAAAGCAGCTAAGCTAACTTTTGTAAGTTTCATCTAAATCTCCTTTTGATAAAAATGTTTTGAAAGGATATTATCATAGAAAATTAATTTTATAGCTTAAATTTCGTTAAAAATTTCAAAAATTATTACCGATTGTTTACCAAAATAAGATAATAAGATAAGATTTGTCTTTAAAAATTTGAGTTTATTTGAAGTTAAAAGATGAGAATTTATATCTCATCAGTTAAATTTAGCCGTTGTTTTTAGCCTGTGCCTCTTCGCGCTCTTTCTTTTGTCTTATAGCGGCTTCTTTTTGGATATTTTTTTGCTGAGTGACAAAGATATGCTCTTCAAGTGTGACTAGCTGAAAGACACCCTCAAAGATCTTGATCTCTTTTACGTAGCCTATCACTTTTACCTCTCTTTTTCTGCTCTCTTCAAACCTTGCTTGTGCGTCAAATTCGACCACATCGCCAAGCTTGAGCGGTCCAAAGAAATTTATCCTAGCACCGATGCTAACGCAAAATTCTTCATTTATAGCTAAAAGCGCTGCGTAGTTTGCCCCCATGAATACAAAACCGCTATGTATGAGCCCTTCTGCGTCGCTTACCATATCAGCTGTGGTAAAAAATCTAGTTTTTGCGTGATTTTTCTCAAGCAAAAATGCCGTTCCACTAAAATTTAGCTTTGTTAGAGGTGCTGTTTTTATCTCGTTTCTTAGCGGGTTTTCGTCCTCTGGGAGGATTATTTGTGATTCGTCTTTTGCTTCAAAAATATTTTCATCTGCCATATTTATCCTTAAATTTTAACTCTCACGTAGGCTCTTTTTGGAGCTGGGTAGCCCTCTATGGTCTTTGTATTATCGTCTGGGTCTAAGAAATTCCCAAGACTTTCTCCATCTATCCACTGCGTTTTGCGCTGCTCATTTAGATCAGTCGCCTTTGTATCAAGCAGGGTAAAATCCTTAAATTTAGCCCTCTCGCACCAGTTGCAAAGCGCGCTAAGCGTTGGCACAAAGTAGATATTTGGAATTTTAGAGTACCTATCCTTTGGTGTAAGTGCAAAGTCGCCATCCATATCTATATACATCGTATCTAAAAATAGCTCACCGCCAGGATTTAGCGCGGTTTTTAGCTCTTTTAGCATCTTTATAGGATCGCTTCTGTGATATATGACACCAAGGCAAAAAATGGTGTCAAATTTAGCTGCGTATTCAGGCAAGCTCTCTACCCCAAGAAGCTCATAATTGATCTTTGAGCGGATAAATTTATTTAAAAAAGCAAACTGCAAATATGTATGCACGCTAGGATCAAAGCCAGTTATGCTTTTTGGGCCATAACTAAGCATCTTAAACATATAATATCCATTGTTGCAACCCACGTCAGCCACGCACTTGCCAGCTAAATTTAGATGTGGGGCTAGGATGTTAAATTTAATAAAACTTTGCCACTCGCTATCTATATATATATCATCAAGCTCAAATGGCCCTTTTCGCCAAGGCTTTAGGCTAAGGGCGAGGTTGTAAATTTCATCTTTTTTAGCTTGGTCTAAATTTTTAAATTTGACATTTACGCTATCAGAGAGGCTAAATTCACAATCAAAATTTGCTAAATTTTCTATCTTATTAAAAATTTGCTTTTGCTGCTCGTTAAATTTGCTAAGATCCACGCTATTTCCAGTCGACGATGTTGTGCGGACACTCTTTTTGGTAGGTGCCAGTTGCGTCATAATACTCTTTACAATCATTATAATACTGAGTCGAAACTCCACGCTCATTCATATAAAGACAACCGTTGCAAAATAGCGCTATAAAGCCTAAAAATATAATCTTTTTCATGTGGCGGATTTTATCATAAATAAAAATTTTATGCTAGAATAGCAGGCAGTTTTAGAGCCAAGTTTGGCTAAGATTAAGCAAAAGGCATTTTATGCAAAGAAGAGATTTTTTTAAATTCAGTAGTTTTTTAGGTGCAGCAAGTCTGCTTCCAAGTGTCACTCTAGCTAGCGACGAGCCAGCTAACCCAGTAGTTAGAAATTTTGACGTAAATTTCAAACACCAGCTGCTTGAAAATGGCAAAAGCTCAAGAATTTGGCTACCGCTCCCACTAAGCACCACTTATCAGCAACTAACCCAAGACTACGTCATAAACACAACCGCTAAAAACGTCTATATCTCAGACACGCTAATACCAACAATGTATGGCGAATTTGAAGAAAATGAGCAAAGACCTATTTTAAATATCCAGTTTAAGATCCAAACAACAGAGCGCAATACCGACTTTAGCAAGGTAAATTTCGATCCAAATGAGAAGGTCGATCCTGCTGTTTTGGAGTTTTTAAAACCAACTTCACACATCCCAACAGATGGCGTCGTAAGGGCAAAAGCGCTTGAGATCGTTGGAAATTTAAAGGGCGATTTGGAGCGCGCAAAAGCGATATATACGTGGGTTGCAAACACTATGCAGCGCGATAACAGCATCCTTGGATGTGGCACGGGCGACGTTAGAGCGATCCTAGAAAGCGGCAAGCTAGTTGGTAAATGCACCGACATAAACTCAGTTTTTGTGGGACTTTGCAGATCAGTCGGCATCCCTGCAAGAGAAATTTTTGGCATTAGAGTTGGTCAGTCTAGATTTTCAGACCAGATGGGTAGTGCAAAAGACGGCGTGGCTAAAATTTCAGGCGGACAGCACTGCAGGGCTGAGTTTTACCTAAAAGGCTATGGTTGGATACCGGTTGATCCAGCTGATGTTACAAAGGTAAGACTTGGTGAAAAGCTTACAAACGACGACGCTAAAATCGTAGCTGTTAGGGACTATTGCTTTGGTAACTGGGAGATGTGCTGGATAGGCTTTAACTACGGACGTGACTTTATCTTAAAGCCAACTCCAGAGCAAACTCCGCTAAACAACTTTGGCTATCCATACGCTGAAGTTGATGGCAACACGCAAAACTACTATTCGCCAAAAGAATTTAGCTACGACTACGTATCAACAGAGCTAAAATGAGAGCCTTTTGGCTGATACTAACATCCATAGGTAGTGCTATCGGCGCTACCTTGTGCTGCTTACCGGCACTTCTTTTCTTGCTTTTTGGCACATCTTTTTCATTTTTATCATGGACACAAAATTTATACGAGTACCGCGTCCCTTTAAGCGTCGTGGCGGTCATTTGCTTTGTGATCTCAGGTGTGGCTTTATTTTACAAGCCAAAAAGCTGCAACCTAGCCTACAAAAAGAAAAAATGGATACTTATATATATACTTTTTGGAGTGATACTACTTTTGCTCCTTACATATCCGGAGCTTTTAGGAGAAATTTATGCGTAAAATTTTAGTTTTAGCCCTTCTTGCACTTAGTTGCTACGCTGAGAAAACTATAGAAATTTCAGTGCCTAGCATGCACTGTCCGCTTTGCACAGCGATAGTTCGAAAGGCCGCACTTAGCGTTGAGGGCGTAAAAAAGGCAGATGTATCGCTAAAAGAGCGAAAAGCTGTCGTTATAGCAGATGACAAGGTCGATGAAAAAGAGCTTTTAAAGGCGGTCGATGCGACTGGCTATAAGGGCGAGATAAAATAAATTTATGGAGGCAAATATGTCAAAGAGCGAAGTTTTAGCGAAATTTGAGACACTTGCAGCGATACCACACTGCAGTTACGAGACTGATAAGATGCGTGATTTTCTGGCTAGCTATGCAAAAGATAAGGGCTGTGAAGTCGTGGTCGATAGTTTTGGCAACGTTCATGCATTTAAAGGCAAACCAAAAATTTGCTTGCAAAGTCACTACGATATGGTCTGTATGGGCGATGCGCCAAAGATCGAGATAGTTTATGGCGATGATGGCTATATGAGGGCTAAAAACTCATCTTTAGGTGCCGATAACGGCATAGGCGTGGCTATCATGATGCAGATGATAAGCGAATTTGACGACATAGAGTGCCTCTTTACAAACAACGAAGAGGTCGGCATGGTCGGAGCTGCTGGTTTTAGTGGCAATCTAAAGGCTGACAAACTTTTAAATTTAGACAGCGAAGAGGACGACCGCGTCACTATCGGCTGCGCTGGCGGTGTAAATTTATTTGCCACTATCTCGCTTAATAGCAAAAAAACAAAAGAGAGCACGCTTTACGAAGTAAAAGTGAGCGGCCTACCTGGTGGACACTCTGGCAACGAGATACATAAAAATATCCCAAATGCGATCAAGGTTTTGGCGGCATTTGTGACTAAAAATGGTTGTAAGCTTGTTAAATTTGAAGGTGGCGAGCGAAGCAACTCTATCCCAAGCGGCGCAACTGCACTGGTTTTAAGTGATAAGGAGCTAAAGAGCGAGTGTGAGAATTTAAGTGTGAAAAAGCTTGGCAAGGGAGATGAAATTTTAGAAAATGGCGAGAAAATTTTAGCACTTATCAACTCATTTTCACAAGGCGTAAGAGCCTACAACTGCGAGCTAGGCATCCCACAAGATAGCGTCAATCTCTCACTTGCAAAGATCAAAGATGATGGCACACTTGAAGTGGAGTTTTTTGCAAGATCAATGAGTAAAGATGGGCTAAATAGAATGGAATTTGAAATTTCAGAGCTTGCAAAAGCGGTTGGTTTTAGCGTCATTTCAAAAGATAGAAACCCAGCTTGGAAACCAGTTAATGATAAATTTGCAAACGATATCTTAGAAGAGCTTAAAATTTATAAGCCAAATGCAAGGATAACAGCTGTGCACGCGGGCCTTGAGTGTGGTGTGCTTTTAGAGAAAAAAGCAGATCTTAGTGCATGTTCTATTGGACCAAACATCTACTCACCTCACTCTACAAGAGAGCACTGCGAAGTAGCTTCTGCGCTTTTTATCGAAAAAGTTGTTCGCGGTATCGTTAAAAAATATAATTCATAAAAAACCAAAATTTGCTAGAAATTTCTAGCAAATTTTATATTTCAAAGCATCTAAGCCAAATTTGCCCGCAAGTGCGAGCAAATTTATACTATTTTCCAAACTCATAAACGATCTTGCCACTTTTTATCGTGGTAGTCGCTGCGCCTTTTAGCTTTTTGCCAAAGAGTGGAGAGTTTATTGATTTTGAGCGGTTTATCTTCTCATCATAAACATACTCAATCTCAGGGTCTATCACTGCGATATCAGCTAGCATGCCCTCAGCTAGTCTGCCTTTATCTTTTAAATTTAGCATCTTAGCTGCGTTTGTAGAAGTTAGCTCGACCATGCGCTCTAAGCTTATAACGCCCTCATTTACGAGCTTAAGAGTGAGCGGCACAAGGGTTTGAAGTCCGATGATACCAAATGGCGCCTTGTCAAATTCCACTATCTTTTCGTCCGTGTGGTGTGGGGCGTGATCGGTGGCGATAACGTCTATAAGGCCGCTTTTTAGCGCCTCTCTTACCGCTTTTACGTCGCTTATCTCGCGAAGTGGCGGTGACATTTTGAAATTTGTATCGTAGGCATTTTTCAAAATTTCATCGTCGCTAAAGCTAAAGTGGTGAGGTGTCGCCTCGCAAGTGATGTTTATGCCCTCTTTTTTACCCATCTCAATGATCTTTAGCGAGTACTCTGAGCTTACGTGAGCGATGTGGATGTGCGCTTTGGTGAGCTTTGCGAGCAGCATATCACGGCTCACTGCGATCTCCTCTTTTTCTCTCGCCATGCCGCGAAGCCCTAGTATGGCTGAGACCTTACCCTCGTGCATGACACCCTGCCTGCAAAGCGAGCAGTCCTCTGAGTGGCTTATGCAAAAGCTACCAAACATGCTTGAGTACTCAAGTGCCGCTCTCATCACGCTTGAGCTAGTCACTGGTAGGCCGTCATCACTAAATGCAACTGCTCCAGCCTCTATAAGGTCGCCCATTTCAACGATCTCATTGCCACCAAGCCCTTTGCTAATGGCTGCGATCGGTAAAAGATCTATCAGTCCGCAGTTTTTAGCCTTTTCTATCATCGCCCTTGTGATCGAGGCGTTGTCATTTACTGGGTTTGTGTTAGCCATGCAAAGGCAGGTGGTCACTCCTCCAGCTACGGCCGCTTGCGAGCCTGAGATGATGTCATCTTTGTACTCTTGACCAGGATCGCGAAAATGCACGTGCATGTCGATAAGTCCTGGCATGACGAGCTTATTTGTAGCGTCTATGACCTTATCAGCCTCAAATTTCTCACTTCCGATTTTGGCTATTTTGCCGTTTTCTATTAGGATATTTGCCTTAAATTTCTCGTCGCTATTTACGATAGTGCCGTTAATTATTGCTATTTTCATCGTTAGCCCCTATTTTTTGCAAGCGTATTTAGTATCGCCATTCTTATAGCAACGCCGTTTTCAACTTGATTTAGTATGACTGAGTGCGTGCCATCAGCCACGTCTGAGTTTAACTCCACGCCCCTATTTATTGGTCCTGGGTGCAGTACGATCGCGTCAGGCTTTGCTAGCTTTATCCTATTTTTATTTAGTCCAAAGAATTTCGAGTACTCCCTCGAGCTTGGAAACGCTACGTCCGCACCGCCACGCTCTAGCTGGATGCGAAGCATGATGATGACGTCGCTGCCCTCGCAAGCCTCCTCCATATTTTTGCAAATTTGAGATTCAAATACCTCAGCGTCTTTTGGCATCATCATCCTTGGCGCAAAGAGCTTTAAATTTATGCCAAATTTCTTCATCGCCCAGATGTCAGACCTTGCCACGCGGCTTCTAGCGATGTCACCGATGATCGCCACGTTTAGGTTTTTATCCAAAATTTTACCATGCTCTCTTAGTGTGAAAAGATCAAGCAGAGCTTGGCTTGGGTGCTCATTTGTGCCATCCCCTGCATTTACGACGCTAGCCTCTGTCCTATCAGCTGCAAATTTCGCCGCTCCAGAGCTTGGGTGACGAAGCACGATGATGTCGGTTCTCATAGCAGCCATGTTATTCATCGTGTCATTTAGGCTCTCGCCCTTTGTCACACTAGAGCTTGACGAGCTAAAATTTATCGTATCAGCCCCAAGCCTCTTTGCTGCGATCTCAAAGGATGTTCTAGTTCTTGTCGAGTTTTCATAAAATGCGTTGATCGTGGTCTTTCCACGAAGGTAGTCATTTTTTTTCACTTGGCTTAAATTTAGCTCCTTAAACTCTTTCGCCGCCTCTAGAAAATATAAAATTTCTTCCTTGCTAAGCTCTCTAGTTCCTATCAAATCTTTATGTTTGTAGCCCATTTTAAGCCCTTTTTGATCTATTTTGTTACAAAGTCGCAAGCTGGTTTGTAGCCGTTATCACAAGCTTTTTTAAACAAAGCCTTTGCTTTTTCTTCGTTCTTTGCTTCGTTTGCGTCTTTATCTTTTACAAGGCCATAAGCGATCATTTCGCCTAGTTTTTCGCAAGCCATGCCCTCATTTTCGTCACACATTTTTGTAAAAATTTTCTCAGCCTGAGCTCTATCTTTTGCCACGCCATCGCCGTTAAATAGCATGATTGCATTCATCGTGCAGGCTTTTTTCTCGCCCTCACCGCAAGCTTTATTAAAAGCAAGATAGGCCTCGTTAAAATTTTTCTTTGCATAAAGCTCATTTGCCTTGTCTAAATTTTCATTTGCCATAGCATTTAGCGCAAAAAGTGCCGCCGCTAAAACTAAAATTTTCTTCATATTTTCTCCTTATTTAAATAACTTTGGATGGTGTTTTTTCATATATTCAACTATCTCTATGACTTCGTCGCTACCGCTAGCATCAGAGTTCTCTAGCGCATCGTCGATGCACTCAACATAGAGATTTGCCGCCTCTTCAAGCTTCTCTTTTTTCACTCCAGCATAGTAAAACATCGCCTCAAGCACCATGCTAAGCTCGTAGCTAAGCTCCTCTACGCTTACCTCTTCTTCTTTCATATCTCCTCCTGTGTTTTTTTAGTTATTAGATCAACTATCTGCGCCTTGATCGGTTCATAGCTAAAGCCATCTTTGAAATTTGCAAATAGCCCGCCGCTTGCATTGACGTGTCCGCCTCCGCCAACTAGGTGTTTTGCCATGGCGCTAACGTCAAGCTTGCCATTTGCACGAAAGCTTAGCGTTTTTTTATTTGTCACGTCGATAAAGAAGTCAAATTCAGGATTTGCCACTAAAAAGTCGTTGCCGATGACCGAAACATTGCCGATATTGTAAGTTAAAATTCCTTTATGATCTTTATAGGTGATGCTAAATTTCTCTTTGTTTTCACTAAGTTTTTTTACGACGTAGTTTGAGATCAGGTTGCTTAGTGTATCGTCTTTATCCTCTTTGAAAAATGACTTCTTAATAGCATGCACCTGCATGTCAAGGCCTATGTAGTCGTTTTTCTCGTTAAAAAATTTGCTAGCTTCTTTTAAGAGATGATCCATATAAAGGTTGTTTTCAGCTTCAAACATCACCTTGTTTATCTCTTTAGCATTTGCCACAAGCCCCAAGCAAACCTTACCCATCTCGAAATTTTTATCATCTTTTAGCCAGATATCCACGGCATTTACGACGTCACTAAAAATTTCAAGCTCTTTGTTTTGACCAAAAATGCCCGCAAAAAAGTCGTAAGTGATCTTTGTAGCGCACCTTGAGCTATCCAAAAAGTACCATGAGTAAGCGCTCGCACACTCGGCACCACTTTGGTGATGATCTAGCAAAAATAGCTTTATGTTTTTACCATCTATCATCTCCTCAAAGCTCTCACACTGAGCTAGGCTTAAATTTAAATCAGTGATCAAAATGACGTTTTTATCATCATTTGAGGCATCTATCTCAGATAAAATTTGAGCAAATTTATCATCTATCTCTCTGCCGTAGTTTGAGTTTAAAAATTTCACATCTTTGAAGTAAAAATTTGTTATGTATTGTGCGCCGTATCCGTCAAGATCGGTGTGTGAGAGGTGATAAATTTTCATCGTTTTCCTTTATAAATTTTCTATTTCTATGACGCCAACTGTTTCAAATGGCGTATTTGCTGAGATCTCAGCAAAGCTTAGCACCACTATGTCGATGGCGAAATTTGCGCAGATATTTGCTATAAATTTGCGCAAGCTTGGCTCCACGCAAAGCACCATTTCTCCATGCTGGCTCATCGGCCGCTTCTCTTTTTCACGCCTTAGCGCCTGCACGATCGATGATGTCTGCGCTACATTTATCATCAGGTGATAGGCTCCGTCTTTATACTGCACCGCGTCCATCAGCTTTTGCTGTGCGGCGGTGTCTAGGATATAAAAATTTAGCTGTCCCTTTTCATCTACATAAAGCGAGGTGATGACACGCGAAAGCGCTGCACGCACGTGCTCGATGATCATATCTAAATTTTTACTAACCTCGGCGATGTCACTGATGGCTTCAAGTATGCTAAGTAGGTCTTTGATCGGGATATTGTCTTTAAGCAACGTTTTTAAGACCTTTTGGATCAAATTTATAGGTGCGATCCTTAGCGTATCCTCAACCACGACTGGGTAGTCGATCTTTAGTTTGTCTAGTAAATTTTGCGTCTCTTGGCGAGTTAGAAGCTCGGCTGCGTTTTGCTTGATAAGCTCACTCATGTGCGTTGAGATGACGCTTGCAGGATCAACTATCGTGTAGCCACTAAGTATGGCGTCCTCTTTGACGCTAGCATCTATCCAAAGAGCGTCTAGCCCAAAAGCTGGCTCTTTTGTCGGAATTCCCTCGATATCCTCGCTCACTAGTCCGCTATCCATCGCTAGAAATTTATCCGCATAAATTTCACCCTGACCGATTATGATGCCCTTTAGCTTGAAGCGGTACTCGTTTGGTGGTAGCTGAAGGTTGTCGCGTATCCTTATCTTTGGCATCAAAAAGCCAAGACTTGAAGCGATATTTCGCCTCATAGCACGAATTCTTTCTATCAGATCCACGTCAGCTAGCTTTAGTAGGCCATATCCTAGATCAAGCTCTAAAATTTCAAGCTTTAAGATGTCATTTATCTTCGTCTCTTCTTCTCTTGCGATCTCTTCGTCGCTCTTCTTTGGTGCCTTAGCAGCCCCACCACTCGCAGCTGCTGCCCCTGCCCCACTTGGCGCAGCGCCGCCAGCTTTTTTACCAGCTGCTTTTTCTTTTGGCGCAAGGTTTAAATTTAGCCCACCATCTTTGGTCTGCTTGATGATGTAGCCAAGCCCTAAAAATAGCAGTGCTATAAAGCCAAGCGAAAGCGTCGGAAGTCCCGGGACAAGGGCAAACATAAATAGTATGAAGCCTACTATTAGCAAGGTTTTATAGTCTCCTAATAGCTGATTTAGCGTGCCCTCTGCAAAGTCCTCGTCATCCTTGCTAGCCCTTGTGATGATGATGGCGGTCGCTGTTGAAGTGATAAGTCCTGGGATCTGGCTAACTAGGCCATCACCGATAGTTAGGATCGTATAGTACTGAGCCGATGTCGCCATATCAAGGCCGTGTTGAAATGAGCCGATAGCAAAGCCGCCGATGATGTTTATGATAGTGATGATGATACCGGCTACGGCGTCACCTTTTATAAATTTAGACGAACCATCCATCGCGCCGTAGAAATTTGCCTCTCCGATGATGGCTTGACGTCTTTCACGAGCCGTTTTTTCGTCTATTAGACCTGCGTTTAGATCCGCATCTATCGCCATTTGCTTACCTGGCATCGCATCAAGTGTAAAACGAGCTTGCACCTCGCTCACGCGGGTTGAACCCTTTGTTACGACCATGAAATTTATGAGCACCAAGATACAAAAAACGATGGTGCCGATGACAAAGTTGCCACCAACGACGAAATTTCCAAAGCTTGAGATGATCTCACTTACCGCTTCTGGGCCGTTGTGACCCTCGCTTAAGATCATACGCGTAGTTGCGATGTTTAGCGAAAGGCGAAAAAGCGTGATGATGAGAATGAGCGTCGGAAACGTGCTAAGGTCAGTTGGCTTTGGCACGTAAATAGATATCAAAATAATAAGCACTGAAATCGAGATCGAAAGTGCTAAGAAAAAGTCAAGCACCGCACTTGGAAGCGGCACGATGATGATAGCAAGGATGGCAACGATGATGCCAACGATGCTAAGACTTTTAAATTTGACAATTGGCGCAAGAAACGGTGCGACAAGAGTCAAGATATTATTTTTTTGCTTTGCCAACTTTACTTCTTAACAATGTCACTTAGTTTGATCGCGTCAAGCATCTCGTCGATCTTGCCTTGAAGGCCGCTAAACATCGACCAAATTTGACAGCTTGAGGCTTTGTTTGACGGGCAGCCAAGCGCTGAAGATGAGCACTCAAAGACGCTTAGTTCGCGCTTTTCAGCGCATTCGATTATCTTTTTTATGCTTAAATTTTCAGGTTCGCCGTTTAGTGCAAAACCGCCATTTGCTCCTTTAAATGACTTCAAAACCCCATCTTTTGCCAAATTTTGTAAAATTTTTGCCAGAAAACTTTTTGAAATTTTAAGCTCATTTGAGATCGTATCAACATCAACTGGCGATGATTTTTGAGATATTAAAATAAGCGAAAGTAGAGCGTATTCGCTTGCCTTTGTAAAAAGCATTTATCTTCCTTAACTCTTTAAATAGCCCTAATTTTATTAAATTTTTACTGCATTTTTCATTAATTTTTAAAAAGCGTAATTTTATCTAACTTTATGTTTTAAATGCTATAATCGCTCTTCCAAAATTCACCAATCAGGAGGTCATCATGGTGCTAAAAGTATAAAAGCAAAAAATTGTTTAACTTCCAAAATTCACCAATCAGGAGGTCATCATGGCTTTGGATTCGGCTAAAAAAGCTCAGATAGTTGCGAAATTCGCTAGAAAAGAGGGAGATACAGGCTCTCCAGAAGTTCAAATAGCTCTTTTAACAGCTAGAATAACTGAACTTACAGAACACCTTAAAATTTTCAAAAAAGACTTCTCATCACGTTTAGGTCTTTTGAAACTAGTTGGTCAAAGAAAAAGACTTTTAAAGTATCTTAAAAACAAAGACTACACTACATATTCAAAACTAATCTCTGAGCTTGGCTTAAGAGATAAATAATCCCACGGAGAGCGACCTGCTCTCCTTTTAAATTTCACTTTTACTTTCAAAATTTCTCTTTATTTTTATAGTTTAAATAGCTTGTCTCAAACTAAATTTAAATTTAATTTTTCATCTTTCAGCTTTTGTGTCAAATTTACACAATTTATTTCTTATTTGATAAATTTTAGAAATTCATGCAAATTTAGCATATTTTTTAAATTCCTATATATTCGGCTTTTTAAATTTTATATAAAATATAACTTAAAATTAAAATTTATTTTTTAAATAAAGAATTTTTCATAAAAGATTAAGTTTCGCACTAGTAATATTACTCAAAATAAATATGCAGAAAATGCATAATTAGAAGGAGAAAGTGATGAAAGAAGGCAAAGTCATCTGTCCTTATTGCGGGACAGGCTGTCAAGTAACCTTGCACGTGGAAAACAACGTCGTTCGTGCCGCTACTGGCGTCGAAGACAATCCAGTCAATCAAGGAAATTTATGTTTAAAAGGCTTTTATGGCTGGGACTACGTTGCAAGTCCAGATAGACTTACAAAGCCGCTTATTAGAAAGAAAAACGGCGTTTTTTCAAAGGATGGTGAATTTGAAGAGGCTAGCTGGGACGAGGCACTTGATCTTGTCGTAGAAAAGATGAAAGAGGCAAAAGAGAAATACGGCCCAGATGCACTTGCTGGTAACTTCTCAGCACGCTGTACATTAGAGGACAACTACGTCGCTCAAAAGCTAATGCGTGCAGTCATAGGCACAAACAACGTCGACCACTGCGCTAGAATTTGACACGCTCCGACAGTAGCAGGACTTGCTAAAACAATCGGAAACGGAGCTGCCACAAATAGCTTTACAGAGATTGGCACTTATAGTAACTGTATATTAATGATAGGCTCAAACCCAGAAAATGGCCACCCAATCGCAGCTATGCACATCCAAAGAGCGCTAAACCGCGGTGCAAAACTGATCGTTATCGACCCTATAAAGACTGAGTTTGCAAGTAGAGCAGACATCCACTTGCAGCTAGAGCCTGAGCACAACATCCCAGTTATCAACGCACTTCTTTACACTATCATCGAAGAAGGCCTTGTAAATGAGGAATTTGTAAGAGACCACACAATAGGCATCGAGTACGTCAAAGAAGCTGTCAAAGACTATGCTCCAGAGGTTGTAGCAAAATACACAAGGCTAAATCCAGAGGATATCAGAGCAGCTGCTAGAATGTATGCCACCACAAAACCAGCCGTCATCACTCACGGCATGGGCGTAACTCACTTCAACCACGGCGTTGGCGGAGTTTGCGATGTATCAAATTTATTCTTGATCACTGGCAATATCTGCGAGCTTGGCACAGGCGACTTGCCGCTTAGAGGTCAAGAGAATGTTCAAGGCTGCTGCGACATGGGCGTTTTACCAAATATCTTCCCAAATCTTGGTTCAGTAACTGACCCAGAGCAAAGAGCTTGGTTTGAGAAAATGTGGCACCTTGAGCCTGGATTTTTAAACTCAAAGATAGGTATCCATAAAACTGAAGTACCTGATGCGATCCTTGATGGCAGAGTGCATTTCTTCTGGACTATCGGTGAAAACCCGGTCATCTCTGAGCCAAATACAAACCACTTCTTAAAAGGCATCGCAAATGTCGATTTCTACGTGGTTCAAGACCTATTTTTAACTGAAACATCGCTAAAAGCTGACGTCGTTCTCCCTGGCGTTGCAAGTAGTGAAAAAGAGGGTCTTTACACAAATGCAGAGCGCCGTGTCCAGCACAACGAAGCAGTCATCACACCTCCAGGTGATGCTAGACAAGACTGGTGGATCGTTTGCGAGATCGCACGTCGTTTGGGCGCAACTGAGGGCTTTAACTTTAGCTCACCAGAAGAAATTTGGGAAGAAGTTAGAAAATGCGACCCTAGACGCTACGGCGGTATGAGCTACTATAGACTTAAAAAATATCACGGACTTCACTGGCCATGCCCAACTGAAGATGATATGGGTGGTCAAAGCCTCTATCTTGATAAGAAATTCTTTACACCTGATGGTAAAGGCCGCTTCGTGCCATGCCTATTTGTGGATAAGGCTGATGAGATCGAGAGCGCAAAACTTGAGTTTGCTAAGAAGATGAATATGTCACCAGAGTATCCTATCATGGCTGGTTCAGTCGATGAGAAGACTGACGCTGAGTATCCGATACAGCTTTTAACTACAAGAAAAGTTTATCAATACACCGTTGGCACCATGACAAGACGCTCACGTGCCATCGAAGAAGGCGGAGATAGCATCGGACCTATCGCTGAGATGAGCCCAGCGCTAGCAGAGAGATACGGACTAAAACAAGGCGACTTCATCAAAGCTTGGAGTAGATACGGCTACATCGTCGTAAAAGCTGAAGTGACTGACATCGTGCCTGATGGCATCATACAGATGACTTTCCACTACTGGGAGAGCTCTTGCAACGAGCTAACAAGCAGCGGTTGGGACTACATCAGCAAGACTCCGACATTTAAAGCAGCTATCCAGATCAAAAAGATCGATGAAGAGGAATTTTTACGAGTTCGCGAGCTAAAACGCGAGAAATTCCAAACTTCAAAGATCATCTACGATGACTTCCACCACCACGGAAATGCAGCGATAAATGAGTAAATTTAGCGGGTAACTCCCGCTAAATTTCTTTATTATTAAATTTCATTATTCAAAAATGCTGACATTGCAAAGCAAAATCTAAATTTTAAATTCACTGTTTATGATTAAATTTTATATTTAAATACAAAAGCAGATATTTTAAATTTACTTAAACGCCAAAAAGCTCATGAAATTTCCCCATTTAAACGTGCTTTCAACTCGTTTAAAGCCAGCATTTAGGGCTAAGCTTCTATTTTCTTCTTCTGTGTATGGCACCAGCACATTTTCAAGAGCCTCCCTTTTTTGGGCGATCTCATAGCGTGAGTAGCCTTGCGCCTGCTTGTAGTCCTCGTAAATTTCTATGACGCTTTTAGTAAGCTTCTTATCATCAAAGATGATCTTTTCACTAAACAAAAAAACTCCATTTTCATTTAGTCCGTTATAAATTTTTTGCACCAAATTTGCTCTTTTTGGCGGTCTGATAAACTGCAAAGTATAGTTTGCTAAAACCGCGTCAAAGCCCTCTAGCTCGTACTCTGTGATGTCAGCTAGGATGAAATTTATACTAGCGCCATACGCCTTTGCCTTGTTTTTAGCGTTTGCTAGCATCGCCTCAGAGTTATCCACGCCACTTAGCGCTAGGTCGTTTCTAAGGTTATTTAGCAAAAGCAGGCTATTTGCCGTAGAGCAGCCAAGGTCGCACACACTTGCCTCTTTTGGCAAAATTTTAGCAAGCAACTTTGCATTTAAATTTGAGCTAACGTCATAAAATGGCACCGAGCGCGAGATCATATCGTCAAAAACGCTCGCCACAAAGTCATCAAATTCAAACTGCTTGCTTATAGGCTCCTTAAAAATTTCATCTCTCATATACCAGCTCCATATCCGTCAAAGTATCTCATCGTCTCCTCAAAAAAGAGATCGCACACGCCCACGCACTGCCTAGCCTCGTTTATATCGCGCTTTATCTGCTCTTTTAGCTCGCTAAGAGAGTTAAATTTCTTATTATCGCGCAAACGTTTTATGAAGCAAACGGCAACGTGCTTTGTCACTTTTGGCGCGACCTCGTCTAAGATGTGCGTCTCAACGCTAAAATTTCCATCCGTGCTAAGTCTGTTGCCTATAAAAGTGACCGAGCCATAGGTGTATGAGCCCATTCTCGTTCTTGTCGCATAGACGCCCTCGCGCGGCAAAAGATAGCTTTTTATATCTAAATTTAGCGTAGCAACCAGCTCTTTTGCGCCGATGCCCTGCCCTTTTATCACGTTGCCCTCGATAGAGTACTCCCTTCCTATTAGCCTGTTTGCCTCATCGATGTTGCCTTGGCGTATCAGCTCTCTGATGGAGGAGCTATGCACACCCATGCCGTCATAGCAAACCTCATCAACGACGACTACCTCGCCATCAAAAATCCTCTTCAAATCGTGCTTGTCCCACGCTCTGTTTCTGCCAAATCTAAAATCAAACCCAACAACGATCTTTTTTAAATTTTTAAAATCCCTCTTTAAAAGTGCGATAAATTCCTCGCCACTAAGCCCTTTTATACTCTCAAAATCATACAAGAAGCAAGGATAGTTTGAGTACTCGGCTCGCTTTAGCTTTGGCGTTATGTTTGCCTTATTTTTGTCGATGACGACAAGTCCGCCAAACTCGCCAAGCTGTTTTAGAAGCTGCTTGTGCCCCCTGTGCACGCCGTCAAAGTGCCCGATCGCAACGGCAGTGATGTTATCTTTTGTTAAAAGCGTAGAAAAATTCGGCATTTCCTTCCTTTCCCTTGACTTCGCACTCTTTGCAAGCTATCAGTTCAAATTTCAAGCTACTTGCTAGCACTTCAAAGCGCTTCATAGCTAAATTTACAGCCTTAGCGTCGGTGACAACGCCTTTTTTGTTGCGTTTTACGCCAACGCCCACTTCAAACTGCGGTTTAAAAAGTGTGATGATGAGCGAACTCTCGCTTGCAAGCTCACAAATGGCTGGTAAAATTTCAGACAAAGAGATAAAGCTCACGTCGCAGGTTATGAGGTTAAATTCATTTTTGTGCGTTTTAGCAAACTCCCTGACGTCAGTTTTCTCATAAATTTTCACTCGCTCGTCGCTTCTTAGACTAGCATCTAGCTGATCAGTGCCCACATCGACGCCAGTCACGCTCTTTACGCCACGCTCAAGTAAAATTTGCATAAAACCGCCAGTTGAGCTGCCGATATCAAGTGCGTTTTTGCCAGCTAGGTCAAATTTCATCGCCTCCAAAAAGCTCTTTAGTTTCAAAGCGCCTCGCCCAACGTAAATTTCATCAAGTAGTGAAATTTTAGCCTCGCTAACTTCGCTTGAAACCTTGGTGCAAATTTCGCCATTTGCTAGCACCTTGCCTGATTTTATTAGCTCGCTCGCCTTATTTCTACTTATGTTTAAAACACTTGCGACATAGTTATCAAACCTCAAGTTTTAGCCTCTCATATTCGCTCTCATCGATCACCAGCACGCCTAGTTCATTTGCTTTTTCTAGCTTACTGCCAGCCTCCTCGCCAGCTAAGACGAAGTCCGTTTTTTTAGAAACTGAGCCAGAAACCTTTGCGCCAAAACTCTCAAGCTCGGCTTTTATCTCATCTCTTGGGCGACTTAGCGTGCCAGTTATAACGACCGTCTTGCCACTTAGCGCATTTGAGATGCTTTGCACCTGCGTCACGCTTGGCTGCACGATCTGGCTTAAAGCTAAAATTTCGTCCCTATTTACCTCAGCAAAGTCGATTAAACTATTTGCCATCTCCACGCCAAAGCCCTCAAGTGCGGTTAGCTCCTCAAAGCTAGCATCAAGCCAGTCCAGTCCAAAGCTACTTGCTAGCTTCTTTGCCGCCACCTCGCCGATATGCTCGCAGCCAAGGCCCGTGATAAAGCGCGATAGCTCCGCACCTTTGCTAGCCTCAATGGCATTTAAAAGGTTATTTACCTTTTTCTCTTTAAAGCCCTCAAGCGACATAAGATCATCAAATTTAAGGCCGTAAATGTCTTTTATGCAAGCGATCAGCCCCTTATCAAATAGCAAATTTACGATCGCATCGCCAAGGCCGTCGATATTTAGGCATTTTTTCGATGCGTAGTGGATTATTGAGCCCACCACTCTTGCCCTACAGCTTAAATTTTGACACTTTACAAAGACGCCTTCATCAAGCAGGTGCGAGCCGCAAACTGGGCAAAATTTAGGCCTCTCTATCGCTTGCTCACTGCCATCTCGCCTATCTTTAAAAACCTTTGTGATCTTTGGTATCACATCTCCTGAGCGGATGATGCCGATGTAGTCGTTTTTCATGACGCCAAGGCGCTCGATCTCGTCAAAGTTATGAAGGGTGGCGGATTTTACATTAGCACCATCTATATTTACCTCATCAAGCACGCCAACAGGCGTTACTACGCCGCTTCTGCCAACTTGAAGTGCGACATCTCTTAGTCTAGTCACCTTTTCAATGGCTGGAAATTTAAACGCCACCATAAATTTTGGAAATTTGACCGTATATCCTAGCTGCTCACAGCGCGCAAGGTCATTTACTCGTATCACCATGCCATCCATCATCACGCTCTTTGCCTCACGGCTGGCTAGTAGCTCGTTATACGCAGCCTCAAGCTCATCTTTTTTTAAAATTTTAAAAAATTCATCCCTCTCAAAGCCAAGATCTCGCACAAATTTCATCACCTCGCTGTGATCTTTTAGCCCAAGGCTCTGCTCGCCCACGCCCCAAGGTATGAAAAGTAGCTTTCTTTTTGCAGTTACTGCACTATCAAGCTGTCTTAGGCTGCCTGCGGCTGCATTTCTAGGGTTTGAAAGTGGCGCCTCACCATTTTTTGCGCGCTCTGCGTTTAATAGTTCAAAGTCATCTTTTTTTATGACGACTTCGCCCCTGATTTCAATAAGCCCTTTGTAGCTAATGCTCTTTGGCACCGAGCTAATGGTCCTTGCATTTTGCGTCACGTCCTCGCCTGTAACGCCGTCGCCTCTGGTTATTGCCCTAACTAAAACACCATTTTCATAGAGTAAATTTAGGCTCGCTCCGTCAAATTTTGGCTCAGCAACAAAGGTCAAATTCTCTTTATCGCCACGCTTTAGCCACGCATCAAGCTCGCCAAGACTAAAGATATCCTCCATGCTCCACATGCGCTTTATGTGGCTTGCCTTGCTAAAGCCCTCTTTTACGCCTCCGCCCACTCGCTTAGTCGGCGAAAATAGCGAAATTTCACTTGGATTTGCCTGCTCGAAGGCTAAAACCGCGTGATATAGCGCGTCATACTCCTCGTCGCTTGCAAGTGGCTCGTCCTCGTCGTAGTAGGCCTTAGCCCACGCATTTAGCGTATCTACCGCTTTTTCATACTCTTGTTTTGTCATTTTTGCTCCAAATTTACACCGCATTTTATCTTAAATATACTTTATAGATGATCCAAATTTAGCTCTCTGGCGTCACATAAATGGACATTTTTATAGACCTTTGCTATCTCGTCCCTCGCCCTCATCAGCGCAAAGCCAAGCAAATTTTGCCCTCGCCACTTCATAGGATTTTGCGCATTTTCATCGCTTGCGGCTAAACCTATGCCCCAAATTTTATCAACTGGGCTTGCCTCGACTAAAATTTTACTCCCAGTTTGGAGTAAAAAGTCACGCAAAGGGGCATTTTGGCTAAATTTTAGATAGCTCGCATTTAGCACGACGCCAAATTTGACCTCGTCCCAGATCTTAGCATCAAAGCCTCGCACCTGCCTGCCAAGCGCCTTCATCTGCGCTGGATCTTTGGCGGATAAAATTTGCCCCAAGGCATCTTCATCGCCAAAACACTGAGCCTTTTTAGCCATCATATATTGCTCAGCGCAAATGTATCTAGTTTCATCTTGCCAAAAGCTAGCGGCATACCACTGACTAAGGCAGCTTGCACTTAAATTTGCACTCTTTTGATGACCCCAAAATAAGAGAAATTTATCCGACTTGCCAGCGTTGTAGCGCTTTTTAAGCCACTTTAGATCATATCTAGGCTCACGCTCCCAAAGGTCGGTAACAAAGTCACCATTTATAAAAAGTGTGCTTTCATCAAAGCCTAGCCTCTCATCCCAGTATCCACGCCACATCGCAGGCTCGGCAAAGAGTTGTTTGTATTGATGCTGTTCATCTTGGCTTAGCGTTTTAAGCCACTCTTTAAATTTAAACTTATAATCCTCGCCGTAACCCATCCTCCAGCCGATAGAAAATGGGCTAATATGAGGACAATTGATCCAAGGTGGCGGCAATAAATTTCTCATCTAGCCTCTTTTTAGCCAAGCGCCCTACCAAAGCGTGGCTTGGCTCATCGCCTCGTGCATATCAAAAAGCTGCTTGTGCTCGGCCACATCGTGCGTTCTTATGATCTGCGCGCCGTTTTCGAAGGCTTTTAGATGTAAATAAAGCGAGCCTGGCAAGCGGTCCTTGACCTCGCTTTGATAGTAGTGATTTATGACTGATTTGCGACTAGCACCAACAAGTAGCGGGCAGTCAAATTTCAAAAAATGCTCCAAATGCTTAATAAGCAGCAAATTTTGCTCAGCCGTCTTGCCAAAGCCAATGCCAACGTCAAGCACTATCTTTTTAGCGCCAAGCTCCCTTGCAAGGGCTATCTTTTGCTCGAAAAAATCCGAAATTTCGCCGATTAGATCGTTATACTTTGGCGCGATCTGCATGGTGGCTGGATCGCCTTGCATGTGCATCATGCAAAACTGAACGTCATATCTTGCAGCAAGCGTGGCAAGAGAGGCATTTGCCGTGATGTCGTTTATCATCTTAAAGCCGTGGTTTAACGCAAATTCTAAGCAATAAGGATCAAAGCTATCAAGGCTAAATTTCGCCTTTTCGTGTAAATTTAGCTTGTAAATTTCCTCCACGATATCTTTTATACGACTAAATTCCTCCTCACGTCCGCAATACTCGCTCCCTGGTCTTGAGCTAACGCCGCCAAGGTCGATGTAGTGGGCTCCTGCTTCTATCATGGCTTCGATTTTAGTTATGCCATTTAGAGTATTTATACGGCTTTGCTCGTTAAAGCTGTCTGTGTTGATATTTGCAACACCCATTATAATGGGCTTTGCAGGTTTTGTAAATTTAGTTTCCAAAAAAACTGCAAGCTTTTTAAGCCCAAAGTCTTGTAGCTTCTCTTTTTTAGCTAACTGCCTTAGCTGCGCGTTTGTCGCCATTAGCAAGGCTTTGTTTAGGCTCTCGCGACCTAAAATCGTATCATTATGCGTCACCAGCTCGGCGCCGACACTTAGGGCGTCTTGCTTTAGGATATTTGCCGCTGGGGTCTTTATCTCGTCGATAAAGATAAAATTTATCTCGCTCTTTTCATACATAAGCTTCGCACCAGCCGGACTTGGCGAGACGGCCTTACAAATTTGATCAAAGTCGCTTTTGTTATTTATCTTATAAAATTTCAACGTCGTCCTTTCTCAAAGATAGTAAGCAAAAGTGGCGTCAAAACGGCGTGAGACTTCGCGTTTAGATCAGCAAGCTTGATGAGTGAGAAAAAATACTCCATCTCATCGCCGCTAAATTTATACCCACTATCAACCGCCTTTGTCACGATGGCTCCGACAAGCTCTTTTAGCTCGTTTTTGCCAAATTTTTGCGCCTGCTCCTCTGCTATCTTTTGATCGATAAAGCTTGTTAGCTCTTTTAGGCCAAGCGATTTTAAATTTAGCTCCACACTCATTTTTGGCTTTTTGGTGAGCTTGTTTTCTATGAGCATCCTCGATCTTATCGTTGGTAGAAGTAAATTTTTACTCTGCGTTACTATTATAAATTTGATGTTTCTTGGGGGCTCTTCGATGATCTTTAAAAGTGCGTTTTGAGCCTCGGTGCGAAAAGACTTTGCCTCTATGACTAAAATTTTCTCATCTTTTTCGGCGATATAGGCTTCGGCGATGACCTCTTTTGCATTTTCTAGTAAAAAATCATCGCTTATAAAAAATCTTAAGTTATTTACTCCAAACTCGGCTTCAAGCTTGGCTTTTAAATTTTCAAAATCGCTTGTTATGACGATTTTATTTAGCATTTAGAGTATCACCTTTGCAAATAGCACGGCGTCTATGCTTTTGTCAAAAAGTTTGTATAAATTTAGAAGTTTGATGTCTAAGTTTTCATCGCTCGAGCTTAGCGTGAAGCTATTTTGCGCCTGCTCGTCAAAGAGCCACATATAGCTATTTTCATCAGTCTTGGCTAAATTTGCACGCTTGTCTATGCTCTTGCCGATGTAAAAAAAGATGTAGCCATTTGGAAAGGCAAGGCTTAGCATATCTTTTAAAAGCTGCTTTTGCTCGTTTGTCTCGACGCTGTCAAAGGCTGGATAGAGCGATCTTAGGCTAAAAAATGGCAAAAATGGACGCTCGCTTTTTGTGCGGTTGATATTTCTTAAAAGATAGTTTTCAAACCACTCTCGCTCATCGTCGCAGATGACTATAAAAGCCTTGCTATCAAGCAAAAATTTAAGCCTAGATGCAAGCAAAGGCGTCCATTCGACGCGCTTCTCCTCCATCCAGCTCATATATCTTTCGCTTCTTATAGTCTCAAGCGTCCATTGGATAAAATCTTGCATTATTTATCTAACTTATACGCATCGTGAAGTACGCGAACTGCGAGCTCGCCATATTTTTGATCGACGATCATTGAAATTTTTATCTCACTTGTTGAGATCATCTGGATATTTATCCCCTCTTTTGCAAGCGTCTCAAATGCTAGACATGCTACGCCGCTGTGGCTCTTCATGCCTACGCCGATAACCGAGACTTTCACGATCGCATCGTCATACTCGACATGTTTTGCAGCTGAGAGCTTTTGCATAGTCTCTTTTGCTAGGTCAAGCTCGTTTTGTGGCACTGTAAAGCCTAAATTTGTCGTGCCGTCGTGTCCTACGTTTTGGATGATCATATCTACATTTATATTTTGATGAGCTAGAGCTGTGAAAATTTCAGCTGCGATGCCAGGCTTATCGACTACGCCTCTTAAAGTTACTCTTGCTTGATTTTTATCTAGTGCTATACCGCTTACTAAAACCGCTTCCATATTATCTTCCTTTGCTATTAATGTACCTTCGTTGTGGTTAAAACTGCTTCTTGTGATTAGTTTGACATTTAGTTTTTTTGCTAGCTCGACTGAGCGATTTTGAAGCACTTTTGCCCCAGCAGAGGCAAGCTCAAGCATCTCGTCATAGCTTATCTTTTCTAACTTTTTTGCCTTTTTTTCTATCCTTGGATCAGTCGTATAAACGCCATCAACGTCGGTAAAAATTTCACACAGATCAGCTTCAAGCGCACCAGCTAATGCAACCGCGCTAAGGTCGCTTCCACCTCTGCCAAGAGTGGTGATATCGCCTTTGTCGTCTATGCCTTGAAAGCCTGCTACGACGACGATCCTGCCAGCTTTTAGCTCAGCTTTTAGCCTAGTGGTGTCTATCGTTTCTATCCTAGCTTTTGTATGCACATCATCAGTCATTATCCCAGCCATTGCGCCAGTTAGTCCTACGCACGCATAGCCTTTTGCATTAAGTGCAATCGTCAAAAGCGCGGTGGTTACTTGCTCCCCAGAGCTTAAAAGCATATCAGTAGCAACGCCGTCTGGGTGCTTTGAGAAATACTCACTATATTCAACCAATTGATTTGTAACTCCACTCATCGCAGAAACTACCACAACCACGTCAGCGCCGCTGTTTTTAGTCTCTATGACCCTGTTTGCCACAGCTTCGATGCGCTCAAGCGTGCCTACGCTAGTTCCGCCAAATTTTTGAACGATTAACATCAAAAATATCCTTTCTCTTTAAAATAACTCAAAACTTTGTCATAAATAGGCTTTTTGAAGTGATTTATCCCCTCTAAAGCCTTGTTGATATCTACAAATTTATACTCGCTAAACTCTGGATGCTCAGTCTTTAAATTTATGCTCGCACCATTTTTAAGCCTAACCAAAAAGTACTTTTGCGTCTGCCCATCAAATGGATAAAATCTCTTTGACGCATTTGCCGGAAAGTCGTAGCTAAGCCAATCAGGATACTCTTCTAAGAAGTCAAATTTATCAGTTCCGATCTCCTCTTTAAGCTCCCTTTTTAGCGCTTGTTTTGGACTTTCGCCTTCATCTATGCCACCTTGAGGAAACTGCCAGATATCGTCCATATCAACCCTTTTTGCGACTAAAATTTCGCATTTAAAAGGGTAAGAGCTAGACAAAATGACAGCTGCTACATTTGGTCTATATTTTTTTTGCATGTTTTTTCCAAAAAAATTTATTTGAGATGATAACGAAAAAGAGTTAAGAGATAGATAAATAAGAGTTAGTTTTAAACTGCTCTAAATGCCAAATTTCTTATAATCGCCAAAATTTAAAAAAGAGAGAAATTTGCAAGTTTATATCCACGTGCCATTTTGCGAGAGCAAGTGTCCTTACTGCGCCTTTGGCTCAAGCGATGACGAATTTAGCAAGGTTGGCGCCTATTTTAAAGCGCTTTGCTTTGATCTAAATTTCCAGCTAAAAAGCCAAAATGTAAAAGAAATTTCAACCATTTTTTTTGGTGGCGGCACACCAAGTGCGGTAAATGCTAGGCTTTATGATAAAATTTTTAGCATTTTAGCTCCACTTTGCACGCCCAAAACTGAGATCACACTTGAAGCAAATCCAAATTCAGCAAATTTATCCTGGCTAAAGCATGTAAAAAATTTAGGAGCAAACCGCATCAGCTTTGGCGCTCAAAGCTTTTTTGAAGATAAGCTTAAATTTCTAGGGCGCATTCACAGCAGGGAGCAAATTTTTAAAGCAGTTGAAAATGCCCATGCAGCTGGCTTTAAGAGCATAAATTTAGACCTTATCTATGACACTAAATTTGATACCAAAAAGCGCCTTTTGGCTGAGGTTGAAAATCTAAAAAGCCTTGCTATCACGCATCTAAGCGCCTACTCGCTCACGCTTGAAGAAAACACCCCATTTGCTGGCAAAAAAAGCTATAAAAAGGATAGCTACACTTTGGCTAAATTTATGATAGAGCAGATCCAGAGGACTGGCTTTAAGCAGTATGAAATTTCAAATTTCGGAGAAATTTGCAAGCACAATCTTGGCTACTGGCAGGGCAAAAACTACCTTAGCGTGGGGGCTTTTAGCGTGGGCTTTGTGGGTGGCACTAGATACTACGCCAAAAGTAGCATAGACGCCTACATCGCTCAGCCAACGCATAGAGAAAGAGAAATTTTAAGCCAAAGCGAGCTAGCAAGAGAGCATATATTTTTAGGGCTTAGAAGCATCGTGGGTGTGGAGGCTGGGCGCTTAAACGAAGCTCAGAAAAAAAGGGCAAATTTACTTGTAGAAAATGAAAAACTGCTCTTTAAAAATGGCAAATTTTACAACCCAAATTTCTTACTAAGCGACGAGATCGCACTCTTTATCGAGGGCTAAATTTATAAAAATTTGAGCAAAGTCAAGATAAAATACAAAGCTTAAATAAAATTTAACAGAGGCAAAAATGTTTGGAATGAGTTTTTCTGAGATCTTGGTCATCGCCGTGATCGCTGTGCTAGTTTTGGGCCCTGACAAGCTGCCAAGCGCTATGGTGCAGATCGCTAAATTTCTAAAGATGTTTAAAAAAGGTATAAACGACGCAAAATCAACTTTTGATCAAGAGATGAAGATAGCCGAGCTCAAGGAAGACGCTCAAAAATACAAAGAGAGCATAACTCAAAGTGCGCAAAGCGTGCGTAAAAAGCTTACTTTTGAAGAGCTTGACGAGATCAAAAAAAGCGCAAGCGACGTCACTGAGAGCATACAAAACGTCGTAAGCGACACCAAAAAAACGGTAGAAAATATACAAAATCCAACAAATTTAGTTAAAGATGCGATCTTAAACGATAAAAAAGAGGCGTGATGTTTGAAGAGCTAAGACCCCATTTGATCGAACTTAGAAAGAGGCTTTTTATAAGCATAGTAAGCGTTTTTGTCTGTTTTGGCATCTGTTTTACATTTTGGAATCCACTGCTCGCATGGATGAGTGAGCCACTAAAACAGGTCTTGCCAGCTGGCTCAAACATCATCTTTACGCAAATTCAAGAGCCATTTTTCACTGCGATGAAAGTCGCCTTTTTTGCTGGCTTGGTGCTTGCTTTGCCTATCATTTTTTGGCAGTTTTGGCTATTTGTCGCACCTGGACTTTATGATAATGAAAAAAAATATGTGATCCCATTTGTGCTTTCAGCCTCATTTATGTTTGCGTGTGGGGCGGCGTTTTGCTACTACGTGGTCATCCCACTTGGCTTTACATTTTTGGTAAATTTTGGCGGCCAGCTCTTTACGGCACTGCCAAGCATCGGCGAATACGTTGGCTTTTTTACAAAACTGCTGATCGGCTTTGGAATTTCATTTGAGCTGCCAGTCATTACATTTTTCTTAGCAAAGATAGGCCTTGTCGATGACAAGATGTTAAAAGATTATTTCAGATACGCAGTAGTCGTCATTTTCATCTTTGCAGCTATCGTCACACCACCAGATGTTATAAGTCAAATTTTAATGGCACTACCACTCATCGGACTTTATGGAATTTCTATCATCGTAGCCAAAAGAGCTGGTAAAAGCGACGACGATGAACAAGATAGCGACACAAACAGCGACGCGGGCGATGAGTGATATAAACGATATCTCAAGCTACGATTATTTTCTGCCTAACGAGCTCATCGCAAAAGAGCCAGTTTTGCCCAAAGAAGAGGCAAGACTGCTTGTTTATTTTAAAAAAACAAAAGAGATAAAACACTATAAATTTAAAGATCTAGCCAGTCTCATCCCAGATGACGCGGTGGTCATTTTTAATAATACAAAGGTTATAAAAGCCCGCATTTTAGGGCATAAGCAAAGTGGCGGAGCTTGCGAAGTTATGCTAAATCAACCGCTTAATGATAATAAATTTAGCGTCTATATAAGGGGCAAAGTAAGTGTCGGTAGCGTTTTAAATTTTGCTGATAGCATAAAGGTAAATGTGCTTGAGCTAAATGATGATGGCTCAAGGGTGGTAAATTTCACCAAAGATGGCGTTATTTTAGATACGGTGCGACTTTTTAGCGAGCTTGAAAAGATCGGCCACGTCCCACTCCCGCCATATATCAAAAGGGCTGATACAAAGGACGACGAGAGCTGGTATCAAAGCATATTTGCCAAAAATAGTGGCGCTGTCGCAGCTCCGACGGCTAGCCTGCACTTTAGTGAGCAGATGCTAGAGCAGATAAAGGCAAAACACGAGGTCGCCTACATCACGCTTCACGTGGGTGCTGGGACATTTAAGGGCGTGGAGTGCCAAAACATAAATGACCACAAAATGCACTCTGAGTTTTATGAGCTAAGCCAAAAAGCTCAAGAGATCATAAACTCAAATAAACCTATCCTTGGCGTTGGCACGACGGTTACTAGATGCGTTGAAGAGTTTGCTAGAAGCAAGCAGCCAAGCGGCTTTTGCAAGCTCTTTTTAAATTTAAATAATAGACCGATCAGGCAAAACTACCTTTTAACAAATTTTCATCTGCCAAAATCAACGCTGATCATGCTAGTTACTAGCTTCATAGGGCTTGAAGAGACGATGAGGATTTACGAAACGGCAGTTAGCGAAAAGTATAGATTTTACTCATATGGCGATGGGATGCTTGTGATATGAAAAACGTCGATTTTGTCGCACAAATGGAGCTTTTTTTAGAGGCACTCTTTAAGGATGCAACAGCTAGAAACAACGCCATCGTCTTTAACTACAACCCAAACTACCCACGCTATCTAAGCTTTGAAGCGCATAAGCTAATAGGCGCGATCAAAAATTTAAGCAAATTTTACCTAAATAGCGTTAGCAACTCAAAATTGCTCATATCCTTTACTCTAGTAAGCTATAGCCTAAGTTTAGTGCATTTTGACATACATATAAGATGCACTTCATGCCCGCAAAAGCCAAATGAGAGGCTAGTTAAAGAAGCTGGCGAGCTACTAAAAGAGCTAAATGCCAAGATGAGTAAAACAGAGGACGGCTTTAGCATAAGCATCAGCGTGCCACTGCCAAAAAGTGGGACATTTAAAAGGCAAAGCGTAGAGATAGCAAGCCTCTTAGGCAAAAATGCGATAATAGCTTGTGATGATGAAAATTTATTTTTAACGCTAAGTCATGAGCTAAGCTTTACAGGGCTAAAGCTTAGCAAACAAAAGAGCTTCGAGAGTTTAAATTTACACATAAAAGATGCCATTTTTAAGCCAGACATCATCTTCGTGCAAAAGGAGTATCTAAGCGACAAAGCAAGGCTTGATGAGATGCTAACTTATCAAAAGCTTAAGAATTTCTACATCGTCATCATCAGCAAGGATGAAGCCAAAAGCATCAAAAGCGAGAAGATGACTACACTTAGACAGCCATTTACTAGCGATAGCTTGCACGAGACTTTAGGGGTGGTGGCTAGAAATTTATAAAATTTTTAGGTATCTCTTTAAGATGATAGTGGCTGAGACGCTATCAAGCCTGCCATCTCGCTTTGTGTTTGTATAAATTTCACTTGCCTCACTGCTGCTAAATGCCTCATCTTGATAGACGATATTAGCCTGCACGTCAAGAAGCGAGACAAAATGCTCTATGCGTCTTCTCATCTCATCTTCGCTGCTACCACCGATCGGAACGCCCACCACTAGCGTGCTTGGAGCGTATTCATTTACTTTTTGGCTCACATCTCTTGCGGCTTGGTTTCTATTTTTTCTAAGAACTGGCTCAAGGGGCGTCACGACCTCGCCAAAGCCAAAAGCAAGCCCTATGCGCTTTAGTCCAACATCGATCGCCATAAATTTCTCTCTCATAGCGCGCTTTTTACTCTTAAATTTGAAATTTCAACTAGCCCATCAAGCTCGTACTCGTAGATGATCTCGCCAAATTTAGCCAATGCCTCATCAAGACTCACGCCGTTTTTGCAAAATTTCAAGATCTCATCGCTTGTTTTTTCTTGCTCTTTTACCTCGCCAAAAAGTGAGGCAAATTTAACGTAATCATCGATAAGCTCGGCCCTTTTGCTAGCTAGCAAGGCATTTGTCCCATTGCTCTCATTTATGCGCTGTGGCAAGACAAAGAGAGGGATTTTAAGCTCATTTGCAAGCCTTGCGCTTTGCATCGAGCCACTTCTTAGATCAGCCTGAGCGACTACAAGAGCTTGCGCAAGCCCCACAACTATGCGGTTTCGCTCTAAAAACCTATATGCGATCGGCGGCTCGCCCTCGTCATACTCGCTCAAGGCAAGACCTTTGGCGTAAATTTCTTTTATCGACGCCTTATTTTGAGCTGGATAGATGATATCAAGTCCATTTGCAAAAACACCGATAGTTCGTGGCATGGCAGCCTTGTGCGCCGTGATATCCACACCGATAGCTCCACCGCTAACCACGCAGACATTTGCACTTTTTAGCGCTGCGCAAAGTGCCGTGACACACTCTTTTGTATAGACACTTGCCTTTCTTGAGCCGACGACTGCGACTTTTGGCATGCTAAGAAGCGAGGTATCACCTATGAAATTTAGCTCTTTTGGGGGATTTTTTAGCCTATTTAGCGCCTCTGGGATGATTTTAAGCTTCATAAAATATCTTTTAGATAAACAACTTCTACATCTTTTAAGATGTTGTTTTTGCTAGCTTTTATCACTGCGATCGTGTTTTTCTTTGGATGTCCGATGGCGATCGCGTAGCCCCTTTTTTTGGCTAAATTTACAGCAGCTACAAGCTCTCGCCTAACCGCACTAGCCGATGGATCATCATCTAAAAATATATCTCTTGAAATGTAAGGCTGATTATACTTTTTAGCAGCCCTTGCCACGGCTGTTTGAGCGATCGTCTTACTATCAACAAAGATAAAGCCCTGCTCTATCAGCGCTCTATATGCCTTGTCCATCGCGTCATAATCACTAGTAAATCGTGATCCCGTGTGGTTGTTTGTATATTTTGCACGCGGGAAGTCTCTTCGTATCTTTTTTATCTTTTCATGCATACTCTCAAAGCTCTCATTTATCGTTAGAGTGCCTATCTCTGGGCTATCAAAGTGCTTTGCTTGCATCGGTAGATGTATCATATAAAACTCAAACGTTCTAGCGATATTTGGCGTATCTGGATGGGTTTTTGTCGCTGGAAAAATGGACGGCGTTATCTTTAGGCCGATTGATTTTACCATGCTAGCGTGCTCAAATGTCGCCACATCATCGATTATTAGCACCAGCTTAGCACGCCCTTTTACGCTGCTATTTGGAGTAAATGGCACAACCGCAAAGTCATCTTTTTTCGTGCTCTCTTTTTGCGGTTTTTCGCTGTAAATTTGCTTCTTGGCTTTATTGCTAGGCTCAACCTCACTTTTTTTAGTAGGCTCAGGTTTTAAAATTTCACTATGCTTTAAATTTTCTTTTATGCTTAAATTTGCTTCAGCGCTTTTGTTTTGCTCTATTTTTGTCTCTGTATTTGTCTCATTTTTGCCTGCATAAAATGGCTCGATAACCTGCTCAACCTTTTGCTCGACCTTTTGCTCAGGCTTTTGCTCAGGCTTTTGCTCAGGCTTTTCTTCGCTCTTTGCTTCATGGCTTACATCTACGCTACTTTGCATATTTTTATATAAATTTGCAAGTAGATTTTTCGTATCGTTTTGCTCTTTTTTTGGCTCTTCTTTTTTAGTTTCTACTTTTACTTCAGGTTTTACTTCAGGAGTTATCTTTTTTTGCTCTTTTGGCTCAGTTTTTGGCTTTAGAGCAAGCTCGCTTTTGTGTTTAGGATCGGTAAAAATTTTACTTAAATTTTCATCTTCATCAAATTTTAGAGGGTATTTTCTCTTCTCATACTCTTGTTTTTTATCTTTGCTAGCAACTTTTTGCTCAGCTTTTTTTGAAATTTGCTTCTCGCTCTTTGGCTCATTTGCTTTACTTATCTGCTCAACATCTTTATTTTTGATGCTAAGAGCTGCGATAAGTGCCACTATCAAAATAGCAGCAATAACGCCGATACCAAGGAAAATTTTATTATGAGAGCGACCTGCACTCTTTTTTGCAGGACGCTTCTTTGTAGTCTTTTTTTCGCTCAAGGCTTAGTTTTTACTTTGATCTATAAGTTTGCCGTTAGTTATCCAAGGCATCATTGCGCGAAGTTTTTTGCCAGTTTTATTTAGCAAGCTTCTCTCAGCTATGCCGCGCTCAGCGTTCATTCTAACATATCCTGCTTTTCTCTCTAGGATGAAGTCTTTTGCAAATTTACCATTTTGAATTTCTCTTAAAACTTCTTTCATAGCTTTTCTGCTCTCTTCGCCAACTACTCTTACGCCGCTTACATAATCGCCATATTCAGCTGTGTTTGAGATAGAGTAGCGCATATCAGCCATGCCGCCTTGATACATTAGATCAACGATTAGTTTTAGCTCGTGCAAGCACTCAAAATACGCCATCTCAGGCTCATATCCAGCCTCTACAAGCGTATCAAATCCAGCATTTACAAGTGCGCAAAGACCACCACAAAGCACAGCTTGCTCGCCAAATAAATCTGTTTCAGTTTCATCTTTAAATGTTGTCTCAATGATGCCAGTTCTACCGCCACCTATACCGCAAGCATAGCTTAGAGCGATCTCTTTCGCCTTTCCACTTGCATTTTGCTCAACAGCGATAAGATCAGGTATGCCACCACCTCTTAAAAATTCGCTTCTAACTGTGTGTCCTGGAGCTTTTGGAGCGATCATGATGACGTCTATGTTTGCTGGAGCTTTGATCTGTCCAAAATGAACATTAAAACCATGTCCAAATGCGATAGCAGCATGATCTTTTAAATTTGGCTCGATCTCATTTTTATAAATTTCAGCTTGAAGCTCATCTGGTGTTAGGATCATAACTACATCAGCACCTTTTGTAGCTTCGCTTACAGTTTTTACTTCAAAGCCTTTTGCTTCAGCTTTTGCCCAGCTTTTGCCACCTTTTGCAAGACCGATTACGACACTTACGCCATTGTCTCTTAAATTTTCAGCGTGTGCGTGACCTTGTGAGCCAAAGCCAATGATTGCTACTTTTCTACTCTGAATAAGGCTTAAATCGCAGTCTTTATCATAATAAACATTTATAGCCATTGTTTCTCCTATTGTTAAAATTTGGCGAAATTATACATTTTAGCAACAAAAACGTTGCTGAAAAAGAGCAAAAAAGTATCTTTAAGTTTTATGCTGCAGCTTTTTGCTATAATGTGACAAAATTTTTAACCTAAAGAGTCACTTTACATGAATGAATCAATTTTTAAAAAAATCAAAGCGCTTCCGCCACTAGACGACACTGTCATACAGATCCAGCGCCTACATGCTGACGAAAATAGCTCGATAAATGACCTCACAAAAGTGGTCGAAAAAGACCCTATGCTAACAGCAAATATCTTGCGTTCAGCAAACTCACCACTTTACGGATTTTCTCAAGAGATCACAACTATCGCAAGAGCCATTTCGCTTTTTGGCATGGCTACTATCCGCGGTTTTGCGCTATCAAGTGCCATTAAAAAGACCTTTTCTATAAATTTAGAGCCATATGACATTACCGCACAAGATTTTTTAAATATCTCAATCATGCAAAATGCTTTGATGTATCACTGGTACTCAAAGATAAAACCTAAAAATCTAGAAATTCTCTCTCCTGCTTCATTTATGCTTGAAGTTGGCAAGATCGTTTTAGCACATGAGCTCACAGAAAATAACCAAGTTGCTGAGTTTAAAACAAAGTTAAAACAAATTTCATCTACCTATGATCTTGCGCTTTTAGAGTCTGAAATTTTAGACATCACAAACGAAGAGGTCACGGCTAAAATTTTTGAGCAGTGGAATTTAGAGATCGAGCTTGGAAATTCTATCCTCTACTCAAACACTCCAGAAGAGGCACCTGATCATATAAAAGAGTACGCAAGAGCGTTAAAAGTAGTAAAAACAGCGGTTAATATCTTTAACCAGCTTGATGATGTGAGCGTAAATAACGCAACACTTCTTATAAACGAATATGGCTTTGAGAGAGATACATTTTTAATGGCTGTTAGCAAAGTCAAAGATAATTTGTGAAAGAATTTTTAACATCACTTCTCGTTGGCATCAAAGAAAAAGAGATATCAAACGAAGATAAAGAGGTCTTACGTAATCTCATAAACCTTGGTGCCGTAAGCTTACATAAAGATAAATTTTACCTAAACAACGGCTATATCTGCGGCAAGCTAGACATCAGCCAAAACGCAACTGGCTTTATCATGCCATTTGACAAGCGCTTCAAGCAAGACATTATCGTCGAAAATAAAAATTTAAACAACTCTCACCTTGGCGATATCGTGCTAGCAAAGCTTTTGCCACTTAAGAAAAAACGCCAAAGTGCTAAGATAGTGATGAGCCTAAAGCTTGCAAATGAGACAAGCGTGGTCTATACAAAACGCTTTGGAGCGGCCATTTTAGGGGTAAATTTAAAAACTGGGCTAAGCACAACCCTAAAAGCAACTCAAAAAAGTCTAAAGATGCTCCCGCTTGGGACGCTACTAAAGATAAACAATCTAAACAACGAAATAGTCGAGGTTTTAGGAAATTTAGAAGACCCGCTAAGCGATGAGAAAATTTCGCTTGCTATTTATAATAAAAATGATAAATTTAGCGAGGCTTGCGAGCTTGAAGCAAAGGCATTTGGCGATGAAGTCGATGCTAGCATGTATCCAAACAGGGTCGATCTAAGAAATTTAGAGTTTTGCACGATCGATCCAGTCGATGCTAAAGACTTTGACGATGCCATATATTTTGATGAGAAAAAGCGCGAAATTTACGTCGCAATCGCCGATGTAAGCGAGTATGTGACCGCGTATAGTGCCATTGATAGCGAGGCTAAAAAAAGAGGATTTTCTATCTACTTTCCACACATCTCAGTGCCGATGTTGCCGCGCGCACTTAGTGAAAATATCTGCTCGCTAAAGCCAGACGTGCCGCGCCTTGCATTTTGTTTTAAAATTTCACTCGATGTAAACAACGAGGTAAAAAAAGAGGAGCTTTTTGAGGCGATAATCCTTTCAAAAAGGCGCTTTAACTACGATGAGATCGATGAAATTTTAGAAGGCAAAAGAGAGTGTGAAATTTCATGGATCAAGCCACTTTTTAAACTCACCACAAAGCTTCGCAAAAAAAGGCTTTTGCACGCGTTTGATTTCAGGACAAAAGAGCTTAGAATGAGCCTTGATGAAGAGGGTCAAATTTCGCAAACTAGGTTTGAAAGCGACTCTGACTCGCACAGACTTGTTGAGGACTGCATGCTTTTAGCAAACAAGGCTGCTGCAAAGCTCATCACAAAGGGCGTTTTTAGAAACCACGCTTCGCCTGATTTTAAAAAGATAGATACCTTACTTGAGGACTTGCAGCTTTTGGGGCTTGACTTTACCTACGAGAGCGACCTTGCAAATTTGATAAGAAAGATCCAAGCAAAGGCCGATGAACTAGGCAACCGCGAAGAGATAGATAAGCTCATCATCAAGTCTCAAAAAAAGGCTGAGTACTCAAGTGAAAATTTAGGCCACTTTGGGCTTGGATTTGATAGATACACGCACTTTACAAGCCCTATTAGACGCTATTCTGACCTTATCTTACACAGACTTTTAAAGGCTAAAATTTCAAAAGATGATAAGCTTTACAACTTCTTGCTTTTAAACATCCAAAGCACCTGCGCAACCTTAAGCGAGCTTGAAAGAGAGGCCGACAAGGTGGCCTACGACTTTATGGATAGGAAATTTGCACGCTGGGCAGCTGCAAACATCGGCAAAGAGGTGCGCTGCTACGTGAGCGAAAACCAAAATGTCTTGGTCGCTAAGCTTGATGATTACTTTGTTGGAGCTAGGATTTTCATCACTGGATACAGCGCAAATTTACTTCAAAAGCTTGTCGTAAAGATCACAGAGGCTGATATCGCGAGCGCTAAAATTTTTGCAAAAGTGGTGAGAAAGATCGATGTATAGAAAAGATTTGGAGCTAAATTTAGCAAATGCAAATTTAAGCAACTACTTCTTGCTTTTTGGGGCGGATGAGTTTCAGATAGAGCTTTTTGGCAAGGAAATTTTAAGCTTTTATTCAAGCGAAGATGCAAATTTATTAAGCCTTTATTTTGACGAATACAACTACACTCAGGCAAGCTCTCACCTAAGCGAGCAGTCGCTTTTTGGCGGCAAAAATATCCTCTATGTAAAAAGCGACAAAAAGATCCCAGCAAAAGAGCTAAAAGAGCTCATTTCGCTTTGTTCAAAGAGCCAGGACAACTACTTTTTATTTGAGCTTTATGAGGCCGATATGAAGCTAGTTTTTGATACGCAAAAGGCTTTTGGGGCAAATTTTGCGAGATTTTTCAAGCCCTCAAACCCAGATGAAGCGATAAATTTACTAGCTAAAAGCTCAGCTAAAATAGGCCTAAACATAACCAAAAATGCACTTTATGAGCTTTATTTTACGCATAATGAAAACTTATACCTTGCAGCAAGCGAGCTAACAAAACTAAAGAGCCTAAACACCCACATCGAACAAGACGATGTAAAAAGGCTGGTTTTTGGACTTGGAGGGATAAATTTTGATGACTTTTTCAATAAATTTATGGCTCTAAAAGATATAAAAAACGACTTTTTTACCTATTTAGAAGATCCAAATTTTAATGAAATTTTACTTCTAAACTCACTTTATAAAGCATTTTTTAGGCTATTTAAAATTTACTCTTACATAAAGATAAATGGCCGCTTAAATTTAGACGAAGCGATCGGCTATCAGCCGCCTGTAAATGTGACAAATTTACTAAAAGCAAATAGCTTAAAGCTAAGTTTAAATGCCTATTTAGAGATATTTAAAACGCTAAATTTAGCCGAGCTAGAGCTAAAAACAAATACAAAAATGGATAAAGAAATTTTCGTTTTATCGACCATTTTAAATCTGCAACACCTCATATCAACAGCAAATATTAAGTAAATTTAAGCTAAAATCCACCCTTGCTTAATGCAAAATCCTTGCTCACAAAGTGAGCTAAATATCCATAAGGAGAAAAAATGAAACATTACGAGCTTTTATTTATTCTTAAGCCGACATTGACGGAAGAGGAAGTTAAAGCCAAGGTTGATTTCGTAAAAGAAGTCATAACAAAAAACGGCGGCGAGATCGCTACTGTCGTTGAGATGGGAACTAGAAAGCTAGCTTATACCATCAAAAAATATGAGCGTGGAACATATTTTGTTATCTACTACAAAGCTCCACCAGCACTTCTTGCAGAGCTTACAAGAAACGTAAGGATCACAGAAGATATCATAAGATTTTTAAGCGTTAAATATGAAAACAAACGCGAAATCGCAGCTTGGGAAAGACTTTGCAAAGGTATCAAGCAAACTATAAAAAAAGAACCTCGCGAGCCAAGAGCATCACGCGAACCAAGAGCTGAAAAAGTAGACGAGCAAACATTTACAGAAGAATAATCAAGGATAAAAAATGTTCAATAAAGTAGTATTAGTTGGAAATTTAACCAGAGATATAGAGCTTAGATATACTACTAGCGGCGTTGCCATAGGAAATTCTAGTATAGCTGTGACACGCAAAATCACCTCAAATGGGGAAAGAAGAGATGAGACTTGCTTTATTGATATATCATTTTTTGGCAAGAGTGCAGAGATAGCAAACCAATATCTCAACAAGGGATCGAAGCTGCTTATCGAAGGAAGACTTAAATTTGATCAGTGGACCGACAATAACGGACAAAATCGCTCAAAACACTCTATCGCCGTTGAGAGCATGGAAATGCTTGGCTCAAATAACCAAACGCAACAAGGCGGATACTCTATGAATAGCCAAAACAGCGGTGGCTACGGACAACAAGGCGGATATCAAAATAACCAATATAGCCGCCAGCAAGAGTCTAGACCACAAGCTGCGCCACAAAGAAAGCAAGAGAGTTATTCAGAAGTTCCTGATATAGACGTTGATGCTGATAGTTTCAACAATGAAGAAATACCGTTTTAATTTTAAAGGATAAAAAATGGCAGAAAAAAGAAAATATTCACGCAAATATTGCAAATTTACAGAAGCAAAGATTGATTTTATAGACTACAAAGACACTTCACTTTTGAAGTATTGCTTGTCAGAGAGATTTAAAATCATGCCAAGACGCCTAACTGGCACATCAAAAAGATACCAAGAGATGGTAGAAAAAGCGATCAAGAGAGCTCGCCACGCAGCTATCATACCTTACATAGTTGATCGCAAAGACGTAGCTTCAAATCCTTTTGAAGGTCTATAATCCATAAATTTTAGCCCTTTCTTGGGCTAAAATTTCAAAAACTATTTTTAATCACTTCATTACAAATTTAAATATTCATTTTAATTAATATCAAAATTAAGAATACATGTCACTCATAAGGTAGCTAATCATTAATTATATTTTTTATATTTCAAGAACTATTTTACGTTTTGCGAGCAAACAAATACATACAGACATATTTAGTAATTTTTTTTAGAGATAGAATTTATTGTTTTTTCTCTTTCTCAGTCTGAACTTTATCTAGCTTCATATATCCCATTTCAACTAGCTTGTTATAAATTTGAGAGATTTTTGGTCCAGCAGCGCTACCGCCGTGACCGCCGTGTTCGACAACCATCGTTATGACATATTGCGGGTCTTCATATGGCGCATAGGTCGTCATCCATGCGTGAGATCTTTGCAGATACGCCATATCTTCTTCTTTCATACGTTTCTTTTCAGTTTGAGAGATGCCAACAACCTGAGCTGTTCCAGTCTTTGCCGCAACCTTTACAAGACTCCCCACAAAGTGCCTATTTGCCGTGCCTCTTGGGTGATTTGCCACCTCATACATCGCATGCCTAATAGCAGGTAGCTGCGACTTCTCAAACGGCGTAAAAGCATCATCTGTTGGCGTAAAATCAACATCCTTACCATCGATGCTCTTTAAAAAATGCGGCGTCACATTTAGCCCAGTTGCAAGGCCTGCTGTGTATTTAGCCACCTGCATAGGCGTGACTAGAAAATTTCCCTGTCCGATAGAGGTGATGAGCGTCTCGCCTTGAAACCACGCCTTGCCATACTTCCTCATCTTCCACTCCCTGCTTGGCAAGGTCCCCACAAATTCATTTGGCAAATCAACCTCTGTTTTTCTACCAAAGCCCATGCGCTCAAGTATCGGCACAATGGCGTCTATGCCGATCTTTTGACTACCCTTGTAAAAATAGTCATCGCAGCTCTCTCTAATGGCTGTGTTCATATTAACCGTGCCATGACCATGCGAGTTCCAGCAGCGAAATTTACGCCCTCCAAGCTCATACGAGCCACTACAAAAAAAGCTATCATATTTGCTCATGCCATTATCCAAAAAGGCAAGAGCCATACCCATTTTTACGACGGATCCTGGCGGATAGAGGCCATTTATCAGCTTATTTGTAAATGGGTGATCGACGTTTTTTACAAGTTCTTCCCACTCAGCCTGAGAAATTCCAAGCACAAAAGGATTTAGATCATACTCAGGAAAGCTTCCTGCTGCGATTATAGCGCCATCTTTTAAGCTCATAACTATGACGCTTCCTGCATCTTTGCCAAAGACATCAGCGACGAACTGCTGCAGCTCAAGATCAACAGCAAGCTTTATGTTTTGACTTTGTGGCGCTTGATAGCTCACCTGCTCGATCTCCTCATTTAGCGCATTTACCTTGATCTTTTTAAAGCCTTGAATTCCTTGCAAGATCGGGTTATAAAAGCGCTCTACTCCGCTTCTGCCAATATAGTTTGTAAGCTTTGTCAAGGGGTCATTTTCCATATCTTTTTGGTTTGCCCTGCCGACATAGCCGATGATGTGAGAAGCTAGGTCATTGTATGGATAGTGGCGTTTTGATGCGGGTCTTATCTCTAAATTTTCACGCAGAGAAAGGGGTGCAAAAAATGGCAAAAATTTATCATAATCAACAAATTCGACCACGTTGATAAAGTCTTGGTTGTAGGCTGAGTCGTTTTTGATATATTCGTTTTTAAGCTTGGTAACGTTTAGATCGCCAAATAGCGAGCCGATATAGGCTAGCTCATCATCTAAAATTTTTACCTTTTTGCTAGCACTTAGATGTGGCTTTACATAGATAGAAAAACCTAAGCGATTGACCGCCATAGGCTTGTCATGCGCATCAAAGATGATGCCTCTAACTGGCGGGATGTAGATAGTTTTTATCGCATTTTGCTCGGCGATCTCGTTGTAGTAGGTGTTTGAATTTACACTTAGGTGGTAAATTCGCCCCAAAAGCATGATCCAAAAAAGAGCGATCACGCCAAAAACGATACGCATCCTCATAGCACTTTGTCCCTAAAAAGCACGATAGCAAGCACACTTTCAAGCGCTATGAAAAATAGATACTCTGCGCTAAAAGTCAAATTTGGCTCGTTTAAGACGTAGGCAAAAAGGTTATTTACAAGAAAGGTTAGCACATAGCCAGAGGCGACAAAGATGACAAGCAGGCAGTTTCGCCACTTCATCGTCGTATAGAGCCAGTCTAGCACGAAGTTGTAAAATAGCAAAAATGCAATGATCGTTGAAAAGAGATAAAAGCCATGAATTTGCTCGGCAAAGACTAAGAAAACGAGCGAAAAATACCACGAGGGCTTAAACTCATCATACTGCTTTTGCTTTCTTGAATACTCCAAAATCATATATGTAAAAAAGATGCCAATAAGTGGCGGCAAGAAGCCAAACTGCGTAGTTGCGATCTCATAAGAGAGCAAAAAAATGACCCACCAAAAACCTTTAAAAATTTTAATATCTAAGCTGCTTATGGTTTGCATTTTACCTACCAAGAGCGTGGTTTATGATAGCTTCCCGTGCCTTGTCGATGCCACTTTTGCTGAGTGTCGAGACCAAAATACCACTTGGGTCAAATTTCATTATCGCACTCTTTTGGCTTTGATTTAGCTTGTCGCTTTTTGTGTATAAATTTAAGATTTTCTGATCAGCTCTTAAAAAGCTTTTTAGGTAAGAATCCACGTTTACGTCGATGTCTAGGTCAAAATGTCTAGCGTCAATTAGATGTATAAAAAGTCTGATGTCGCTTCTAAATTTCAAAAACTCATCTAAATTTTTACGCCACTCATCGTGTTTTGACTTTGCAACTTTTGCGTAGCCAAAGCCTGGTAGATCAACCAAGATGAGTTTAAATTTCTCTTTTTCACTCTCTTCTTTTTCCTCACAAAACTCAGCCTCAAAGAAATTTATAAGCTGCGTTTTACCAGGAGTTGATGAGCTTTTGGCTAAATTTTTTTGATTTACAAGTGCATTTATGAGGCTGCTTTTACCAACATTTGACCTGCCCAAAAAGACCACCTCGCTTGTCACAAAGCTTGGAGCCTCCTTTATGCTTGGGCTTGAAGTGATAAATTTAGCGCTCAAGGCTCTTATCACTTGGTTTTGTCCTCGATCTGAAAGATAAATTTAACCGGCTTTTTCTCGTCGCTATTTACGCTATATGTGCCATCTTTTTGATTGACCACGATCTTTTCGCCATAGACATTTTTATCGGTCTCTACCTCGTGCAAGTAGCCGTTGCCAGTTACTGTGTATGTTTGCTTTGCTGGCTCGTATGTGAGCGTATCGCCCTTGCCGTCATAGTGCTTATCTTTCATGAAAATTTTAGCTCTAGCGTTGCCTGTGGCTACATATTTTACTGGCTGGCGCTTTTTATCAAAATGCACAACGACTTTGTTTGCCTTTAGTTCATCGTATGAGCCTTTTTTGATATTTACATTGCCTACAAATTCACTGATCTGCTTGTTTTCATCAGCAAAAAAATCATTTGATGTGATCTCAACTTGCTCTGCATTTAAAAATGTAAAGCCCAAAATCATCGCTAAAATCGCTGCTTTTCTTCTACCCATGCCCTTAACCCTTTTATCTGCGTTTGTTTTTTACCAAGATCGTAGCTGCCACTATCGCCTAGTGCTTTATCGCCATTTCTAGTGATGGTGAAATTTGCTTCTGATCTTACTATTTTTGTCTTTGTGTTATATATAACTTCATCGCTTTTAAATTTCAAGCTATCATTATTTTCGTAGTTTGCATTTTTTTGAAAGATTATCTCATCGTTTTGCGAGATAGCCTTGTCTGAGCTTAGAAAATGTCTTAAATTTCCCCTTAAAATTCTTGCTTTAAAGTCTAAAAATTCATCCCTGTCGCTATATCTGTTTAGCTCGTCGCTCTCATAAACTCCGCTTATCTTGGTCGAGTTTATCTCATAATCAACCACATCATTTACCTGCATATTTGATATCTTTGTATCAACCTTTAGCACGTTTGCTAAGTATGGGTCTTGAGCCGCTAAAAATATCATCACAGCACTAAAAATGGCCACGACGAAGTAGAAAATTTTTACAACCAACGCTTAGACCACTCGTCATATAAATTTTCTGATTTTATGATCATCTCGATCATCTCTCTAACAGCGCCATTGCCACCTTTGTGCTTTAGCTTTGTCTTTACATCAAGCTCTTTAATGGCATCTTTTGGCTTAAAGCTCCATGCAACTGCGTCTAAAATTTTATAGTCGTTGTAGTCATCGCCGATAGCCGCTGCATTTTTAAAGCTAAGCCCTTCAAATTTTAATATCTCGCTTGCTACTTCAAATTTATCGCCAACGCCTTGATAGACGTGGTTTATCTTTAGATCCTCAGCCCTTCGCTCAACAATAGCCGACTTTCTACCAGTGATGATAGCCACTTTCTTGCCAAGCTTTAGCCAGCTCTCTATCGCGTAGCCATCTTTTACATCAAAAAATTTAAGCTCTTCGCCGTTTGGATTGTAGATGATCTTGCCATCAGTGAGGCACCCATCAACGTCTAAAAATATAATCTCTATCATAAAACGCCTTTTGTGCTTGGAGTGCCGATCCTTGCGTTTTTGGCAAGCGCTCTGCGCAGTGCTACGGCAAATGATTTAAATGTTGCTTCGATGATGTGATGAGTGTTTTTGCCACGAATTTGATTTAGATGAAGAGTTATGGCTGAATTTATGGCAACTGCTCTAAAAAACTCCTCCACAAGCTCAGTGTCAAACTCGCCAACTTTGGCATTTTCATTAAAATTTTCATATACAAGGTAAGCTCTGTTGCTAAGATCTAGCGCGCAAAAAACAGCCGCCTCATCCATAACAACGCTCGCCTCGCCAAACCTCTCAACACCACTTAATGGATATAAAGCCTCTTTTAAAAGCTGTCCTAAAACTATGCCTACATCCTCGACGCTGTGATGAAAATCCACATGCGTGTCGCCCTTGCATGAAATTTCAAGATCGAGCAAAGAGTGCTTTGCAAAAGCCTCAAGCATATGGTCAAAAAAGCCAATGCCTGTGTTTATCTTTGCAACCCCAGAGCCATAAATTTTGAGCTTCATTGAGATTTGCGTCTCTTTTGTGTTTCTAGTTAGTTCTAAAATTTCCTCTCTCACGCCCTAACCTCTTACTATAAATGCGCCTTGGAATTTGCCGCTTCTTGCGTAATCCCTAGCCTCGTCCTCGCTTCTAAAGCCATTTAAAAATACCCTATAAATAGTTGAGCCATCTATCGTAAATGTCTTAACGACTGATCTATAGCCATCTATGCTTTTATGCTCTCTTTGGTATCTGTTTGCGCCTTCAAGGTTCTTAAATGAGCCAATTTGTACCATAAAATCTCCACCCACAACGCGTTGCTCTGATGAGATCACGATGCCGCCAACTGGAGCCGTTGGAGAGACTGGATTTGGCACTTTTATGCCAGTACTTGTTGGTTTTGTTGGTTGCGCGCTAGCGGTTGTAACAGCGTTAATGTCTTCATTAAAGCCGATAACCTCCATACTAACTGGAGCTGTACCAGTGCCGATGACATCAAGCTTCATCGCAGCTGCTTTTGAAAGGTCAAGCACCCTGTCAGCCACAAAAGGTCCTCTGTCATTTACACGCACGATGACACTTTTTTGATTTCTTAAATTTGTTACTTTAAGTATTGTATTCATCGGCAAAGTCTTATGCGCCGCAGTCATATTGTACATATTATAAACTTCGCCATTTGAGGTTGTTTTGCCGTGAAAATTTGGACCATACCAACTTGCCGTTCCGCTGGCTTTATCGCCGACACTTACGACGGTCGGATAGTATGTTTTGCCATTTATTGTGTATGGTCTCATTGTTGCTTTTTGAACTGAGGCGGAGTTGTTGCCTCTTACATTAGTTGGGCCACTTGGAGTAAATGGAGCCCCGCTCCAAGAACAGCCAGTGATTAGAAGTGTAAAACTTAGTCCTAAGTAGAAATTTAGGCTCTTACGGTATGACAATATTTGCTCCGACATTTAAATTTGAACTAGCCAAAGAATTTGCATCTTTTATATCTTTTTCGCTTACATTAAATTTCTTTGATAAAGATGCGATCGTATCGCCTGTTTGAACTACGTAGTTGTGAGATTTGTTTTGAGTAGAAAAAGGGATTATTAGTTTTTGATTATAACTTACTGCGTTTGTGCTAAGCTCGTTGTAGTCCTTGATCGCTCTGTGGCTAACGCCTGTCTTTTTAGAGATAGAGAGCAAGGTCTCGCCTTTTTTTACAGTGTATGCGTAGAAGTTATTTTTGCCATTAAATGGTTTGAAATTATCTGAGAAAAGTTGCTTTTTATTTTCAGGGATATAAACGTAATAATCTTTCAAAGTTGGAGGAGTAAATACAAATTTTAAATGCGGGTTATTGCTTTTCATCTTTTTTGTGCTAAGACCGATGCTGTCGCCTATCTGGGCTAAATTTGTACCGCCTGGCACTTTTACTTTCGTAAGTCTTAATCCGCCATTTATGTTTAGCAAAGATGACTCTTTAGATATCAAAAAGTCCGCATCTTTTGCTATATATGCCGCTCTTAAAATTTTAATGATGAAATTTCTAGTCTCAGCTGGGAGATATTTTTTCTCAGCATCAAGAAGTGTTACAAGATCGTCTGTGCCAGCTTTTTGTATAGCTTTTTTTAATGCACCATCGCCGCAGTTATATGCCATTGCCGCCAAGTACCACTTGCCAAATTGATTTTTAAGTGATCTTAGATAGTTTGTAGCTGCGACAGTTGATTCAACTGGATCTTTTCTCTCGTCAGTGTATTGCCCTACTTTTAGGCCATGAATTTTTGCCGTTTGCTCCATAAACTGCCACATACCAGTAGCTTTAGCGTTTGAGACAGTGTGATTAGAAAAGCCTGACTCTATCATAGCTAGATAGAAAAACGACTCAGGCACGCCTGATTTTTTGATCTGCTCTTTTATCATTGGTATATACATATAGCCGTTTTTCAAGGCATCTGTAAATGTTCTTACCTGTGAGTTTTGTATGCCTTGTCTCATCTTTGCATAGTGAGAAGTTTTCATAAAGCTAGCATCGATGTCTAGCTCCTTTAAAATTTTAACCTGAGTGTCGTAAGAGCTCTTCTCAGGGGCGTTTGCTAGTAGCAAGGTGCTACATGCAAATAATAAAAATATCTTAAGCATTGCTTTCATTTCTATCCTTTTTCGTGTCAAAGCTTAATGATGCTAGCATCTTAAGCAAGTACAATGCCCAAAATTTAGGCAAAGCACTTAAATAACCTTTTGGCATTATCTGAAGTCTTTTTACAAACTAATTCAAATTCAAGGTTTAAAATTTCAGCTATCTTTTTAGCAACAAATGTCGTAAACGCCGGCTCATTTCTCTTACCACGATTTGGTTCTGGCGTGAGATAAGGGGCGTCAGTCTCTATCAATACCCTATCAAAAGGAATTTTTGGCAGAATTTCAACTAAATTCTTAGCGTTTTTAAATGTCAAAACGCCACCTATGCCAAAGTAAAAATTCCCAAATTTGCAAAGCTCCAAAAGAAGTGGCGAGGCATTATAACAATGCAAAACCGCTCCAGCTTCAAGCTTTGGCGCATACTCTTTTAAGATGTTAAAAGAGTCCTCATTAGCCTCTCTGATGTGGAGGATAACGGGTTTTTTTAACTCAGCTGCCAAATCAAGTTGAGCTAGAAAAACACGTTTTTGATCCTCTTTTTCTCTTATCTTTTCTTCTTCATCTTTTGGCAAGCGGTAGTAGTCAAGCCCACATTCGCCGATAGCCACGCACTTTTTGTCTTTGGCAAATTCTCTTAAAGTTTCAATATCAAAATTTTCTTTATCATATGGATGAACTCCAACGGCAAAGAAAATATCATTTTTTTCGTGCGCTATTTTAGCCGCTTTTGGTAAATCATTAATATCAGCTCCAGGGATAATAAAGCCTTTTAGCCCTAAATTTCTGGCTTCAGATAAAATTTGCTCTAGGTCAAAATCATAAACTTTACTATCCAAATGGCAATGCGTATCTATAATCATAAAGCTATTTCTACCCTATTTCTACCATTTTCTTTTGCGACATAAAGCGCTGAGTCGCAAGCTTCGAGCATATCATCTATCTCGCAGTGACCTTTTCCAAAAGATATGCCGATAGAGACGGTCACTCTTACGATCTTATCTTTTATGATTACCTCATTTTCAGCCACTTTTGCTCTTAAATTTACAAAAAATTTAATCGCCTCCTCTTTTGCTATCTTTTTAAGAACAACACAAAACTCCTCGCCACCAAACCTAGCAACCACATCTCTTCCTTTTGTGTTGTCAGTTAGTATCTTTGCGAGTGATTTTAGTATCTTGTCGCCACCATCATGTCCGTATGTGTCATTTATCTTTTTAAAGTGATCTATATCAAGCATAGCAAACGCATAAGGCTCATCAAGCTCTTCAGCTGCTTGGACATACTCTTCTATATCTTGATAGAAAAATCTTCTATTGTAAGCGCCAGTTAAAAAGTCACGGTTAGCAAAATTTGCTATCTTATTTATATTCTCCATAGCCTCAATGGTGTTATTTACACGGCAAATGAGCTCTTCTTTTGAAAATGGCTTTGCTATAAAGTCGCTAGCTCCATTTTTTAAAAATATCGAAGCATCAGTCTTTTCGCTAGGCGAGGTCATCACGATCACGCCAAGGTGGTTTTTATCTTTCTCTTTTCTCACCTCTTTTAAGACTTCTAAACCATCTTTGACAGGCATTCTATAGTCAGTTATGATTAAATTTATATCAGGATTATCGGCAAAATAGCTCATCGCCTCTTCGCCGTGAGCCGCTGCTAAAACCTTGAACTGAAGGCTAGTTAAGATTTTTTTTATCATATTTCTAAAAGGCAGTGAGTCCTCGACGACTAGAACTTTGTATTGTCTATTTTTGCTTAGTCTGTTTATCATTTGAAAGATGTAGTTGATATCATCCATGTTGCCCTTATAAACGTAATCAACTATGTCTTTGTTTATAAAAAATTCTTTCGTCTTATCATCGATGCTACCAGTTAAAACGATAGCACAGAGCCCTTGAGCAAGGACATAATCAACGATCTCACCATTTGGTGCGTCAGGTAAATTTAGATCCAAGATAGTCATAAAATAATCTTTGCCGTGCTCGCTAATTAGCATCTGGGCTTCGGCAAAATCGTACGCAACGTCGATCGCCATATCCTCAATGCTCTTTTCCATCTGCATGACGATTAGCTTCGCAAGTGCCTTATTATCATCAACTACTAGAATTCTTTCCATATTATTCCTGTGATTTTTTATTAAACTAGCTCGGATTTTAACAAATAAACCTAATCACAAAGCTTAAATTTAAAACTTAAATTTCAAGCTATTTTAAAAGTCCTTTGGCGAAATTTATCGCCTCTTCGCTGATGTGCTCGCCGCTTATCATACGCGCAAGCTCATTTACACGCTCCTCTTTGTCAAGCTCTCTTACGACTGAGCTCTCGCCGTGACGCTCTACTAAAAAGTGCGAATTTGCCTTTGAACTAAGCTGCGGCTGGTGCGAAATGGCAAAAATTTGATAAAAATTTGCAAGCTTAAGCAAGACATTTGCGATACTCATCGCCTCTTTTCCGCTTAAATTTGCATCTATTTCATCTAAAATGATGACATCTCCGCCAGTTTTTGTGATCTCACTAGAGGCAGCTATGAAGGCCAGCCTTAAGCGGTTTAGCTCGCCTGAGCTTAAATTTTTAAGCGAGGTCTCGTTTAAATTTAAACATATTTCATCAACACCCAAGATATCAAGCTTTTTAGCCTCAATACTCAGCGTAATATCTGGCATATAAAGCTCTTTTAGGTATAAATTTATCATAGCCTCAAGCTCTTTTAAATTCACGCCCCTTGCCTTGCTTAAAGTGCTTGCTAGCTCATTTGCCTTTTTGCTTAAAATTTCAAATTTCTTCTCAAGCTCGCTCTTTTCAAAGCTTAAATTTTCATATCTAGCAAGCTCTTTTTCCTTTTTAGCAAGCGCTTCTAGCGCCTCCTCCTCGCTGCCATAGCGCCTGATGATGGCATTAAGAGCTTCTATCCTATCAAGCACGCTCTCCACGTCGATATCGTCAAGCTCCTCCATATTTAGGCTATCTCTTGCGACCCTTAGCTCGTTCATCGCATCTTCAAAAAAGCCGTTGTCAAGGTCGCTTATGCTTAGCGCCTCATTTACGCTGTGCTCTAGCTCAAATATCCGCTCAGCCCTAGCCCACGCCTCATTTATCTTATCTTTTTTACTAAGCCTTTTTTTAGTCTCCATAAGCTCTTCAAACTCGCCTTTTTTAGGCCCGACACTTCTTATCTTCTCGATCTCAAAGCTAGCAAGCTCCTTTAGCTCCTCGACCTTTTTCTCTTCTTCTTTTATAGTGGCTAGCTCTTTTGAAATTTTAGAAAATTCCAAAAACGCCTCTTCAAATTCCTGCTTTATCTCTTTAAATTTCTCATTTTTTGAAATTTCAAGCCTGTCAAGCAAATTTAGAAATTTCTCATTTTCAAACTCGTTTGCCTCTTTTGCCGAGAGATATTTGATGTGCTCGCGCGCCACTTGGGCTAAATTTTTCTTTGAAATGGCTTGTTGATTTATAAAATACCTCGTGCTCTTATCTTTTAAAAGCTTGAAAATATTGACCTCTTCGTTTTCTATGCCAAACTCGTCAAGCTCAAATTTATGCTCCACATCAGCTTCTATGAGCCTTGCCTCGCTATCTTTTAGCCCAAAAACAGCCATTATAGCGCTCATCAGCACCGACTTACCAGCGCCACTAACGCCCGTAAATACGCTAAGACCCTCTTTGAAATTTAGCTCAACATTTTTAAAATTTAGATAATCCTTAATCAAAATTCGATCAATCATTATAACCCCAGTGAAGTTTCTCTTTTAAAATTTGAAAATAATCCCTACCAATATGGCGTATCAGCCTCGCTTTTTTGTCGCTTAGACTCATGCTAACGGCTGAAATTTTACTCATATCAAAGCGGTCTTGGCCGTCTAGAACCAAAATGGCATCGCTATTTGTTCTAAATTTAACCGTGTGATTTTTGGTAAGCACGACTGGACGCTGCGTGAGCGAGTGCGAGCAAATGGGAGTTACTGTAAAAACTTCGCTCAACGGATATATGATAGGGCCATTTGCACTCATGTTATATGCCGTGGTTCCAGCTGGAGTTGCCACTATGACGCCGTCTCCAAAATATGAATTAAAATACTTTTCATTTAAAAGTGCCTCGATATGCGTCATCGAGCCGCCATTTTTACTAACGATGACCGCGTCGTTAAATGCTATCTTTTGATCACATTTGCCATCATTTTTATGAAGTGTCACATCAAGCATAAAAGGCGTTTCTACCTCAAATTTATCATCAAAAAAGTCTTTAAAAAACTTCTCACTCTCATTTATCGTGATATCTGTCAAAAAGCCTAGCCTGCCAGCGTGTATGCCTAGGATTAGTGGCGAGATGTGAGCTAGTTTTCTGCAAGTTGAAATGATCGTGCCATCTCCGCCAAGAGTGATAAGAAATTCGCACTCTTTAGCTAGTTTTATTAGCTCAAAGCCACTTTTTTCTACCTGTTTTGCACAGCTTTTTTCAAGCAAAATTTCTGCGTTATACTTTTTTAAAATTTTTTCTAGCTTTGCTAAATCCTGCTTAAATAATGGGTAATCTTTCGCGACAAGTCCCACTTTTTTGGCGTTTGTGGTATTAAATTTTTGTTCATTTTTCATAGAAATGATTGTAACATATTTTATTTTAACAAAGCTTTTCAAAAGAAAAAAGCGATTATAATTGCCTAAAAAACATTGCAAAGGAGCATTTTATGCGAAGTCATTATTGCACCGATCTTAGCAAAGCTGACATCGGCAAAGAAGTAATACTTTGTGGCTGGGCAAACACATATAGAGACCACGGTGGCGTTGTTTTCATCGACTTAAGAGACGTTAGCGGGCTTATACAATTAGTTTGTGACCCTGCTGACAGCAAAGAAGCACACGACGTGGCTGCAAAAGTAAGAGATGAATATGTCTTAAAAGCAAAAGGAAAAGTAAGAGCTAGAGGCGAAGGACTAACCAATCCAAAGCTAAAAACTGGCGAGATAGAGGTGATAGTAAGCGAGCTAATCATCGAAAATCCAAGCGAGCCACTACCATTTATGATAGGCGATGAGAGCGTAAATGAGGACATCAGGCTAAAATACCGCTTTTTAGACCTTAGAAGCGAGCGCTTGCAAAATATATTTAAAATGCGTTCTCGCGCAGCGATCGCAGCTAGAAACAGCCTAGATAAAATGGGCTTTATCGAGTTTGAAACTCCAGTTTTAACACGCGCAACTCCAGAAGGCGCAAGAGACTATCTAGTGCCAAGCCGCGTGTATCCAGGCCAATTTTACGCGCTCCCACAAAGTCCACAGCTATTTAAACAACTTTTAATGTGTTCTGGCTTTGATAAGTATTTTCAGATAGCAAAATGCTTCCGCGACGAGGACTTAAGGGCTGATCGCCAACCAGAATTTACTCAAATAGATATCGAAATGAGCTTTGTCGAGCAAGAAGATATCATAAATATGGCTGAAACGATGCTAAAAGATATCTTTAAAGCCTGCGGACACGACATCAAAACGCCATTTAGACGCATGAGCTACAAAGAGGCGACCGAGACTTACGGCTCAGACAAGCCTGATCTTAGATATGATCTAAAAATGATCGATGTGATCGATATTTTCGAGCGCTCAAGCAATGAAATTTTTAGCTCTATCGCAAAAGATAAGAAGAAAAACCGCATAAAAGCGCTAAAAGTGCCAAATGGCGACAACATCTTTAGTAAGCGCGAGATGAATAGATTTGAGGAATTTGTACGTAAATTTGGTGCACAAGGCCTTGGATACTTCCAGATGAAAGAAGATGGCTTAAAAGGCCCGCTTTGCAAATTTTTCGAGCAAAGCGATCTTGACGAGATCGTCTCAAGATGTGAGCTAAAAGTTGGCGATGTCGTATTCTTTGGCGCTGGCAAGAAAAAGATCGTGCTTGATTATATGGGAAGATTTAGAATTTTCCTAGCTGAGCAAATGGGTATCATCGATCAAGACAGACTTGAGTTTTTATGGGTGCTTGACTTCCCAATGTTTGAGCAAAATGACGACGGCAGCTACTCTGCGATGCACCACCCATTTACAATGCCAAAAAATATAGACGAGCCTGATCTTGAAGATATCCTCTCTATCGCTCACGACGTCGTGCTAAACGGCTTTGAGCTTGGCGGCGGAAGCATAAGAATTCACAAAAACGACATCCAACAAAAGGTCTTTAAGCTTCTTGGCATAGATGAAGCCGAGCAGCGTGAGAAATTTGGCTTCTTGCTTGATGCCTTGACATTTGGTGCGCCTCCACATGGTGGTATCGCGATCGGCTTTGATAGGCTAAATATGCTTGTAAATAAAGCAAGCTCGATCCGCGACGTCATAGCCTTCCCTAAAACACAGCGCGCTCAGTGCCCACTCACAAAGGCACCAAGCTACGCTAGCAACGAACAGCTTAGAGAGCTAGGACTAAGGATAAGAGAAAAAGAGCAAAAGGCTTAAAATTTGCCTTTAAAAAGAGATGGAATTTTGTCTTTAGATATTTTTATTAGACAAAATTCCATCCTAAATTTAAATTTATAAAAAGATGCCTCCGACTTGGCGGCTAATTAAATCAAAACTTGCCTAAGTAGTTTGATATGATTTTTGTGGTTGCGACGTAAAATTTTGCGCAGATAGAACACTTAGTTCATCAAGCTAAATTTTACTAGCTCCGCAAAAAGCACTCAAAAGACAAAGGCAATAAAAGGGAAAAAATGAAGAATTTATTTTTAATCATAGGCGCTCCAGGTAGCGGCAAAACAACAGACGCATCGATCATCGCACAGCATGATGAGAAATTTGCACACTTTTCAACTGGCGATCTTTTAAGAGCTGAAGTCGCAAGTGGTAGCGAGCTTGGCAAACTGATAGACGGCTTTATCTCAAAAGGAAATTTAGTCCCACTTGACGTTGTCGTAAATGCGATCGTATCAGCCATCAAAAGCTCAAATAAATCAAATATCATAATCGACGGCTACCCAAGAAGCGTTGAGCAAATGACTGAGCTTGACAAGGTATTAAGCGAACAAGATGAAATTTCTCTAAAAGGCGTCATCGAAGTGGATGTTAGCGAAGATGTCGCAAGAGCTAGAGTGCTTGGCCGTGCAAGAGGCGCTGATGATAACAACGAAGTATTTAACAACCGCATGAAAGTCTATCTTGATCCGATCAAGCCTATCCGCAAGTTTTACAGCGAAAAAGAGCTACTTCACGTAGTAAATGGCGAACGCGGCATCGACGAGATCGTAGCTGACATCAAAAATTTACTAGCTAAACTTATATAACTCACAGACCTTGCATCAAAAGGTGCAAGGTCTTTAAGTCTTACGAAATTACCTTTCATTAACATCAAAAATGTAATATCCTTTTGAAATTTCACAACCCATCTTAAAAGGATAAAAATGAAAAAATCATTATCGCTTCACTGGCTGCTAGCATCGCAATGGCTGGAGGCTTTGTCTCAAAACACTCAAGCGAAAATGCTATAAGTGTAAAAGAGGCTTTAAAACTAAATGACGACACAAAGGTCGTACTTGAGGGCAAGATAAAGTCACACATCAAATCAGACAAATATGAATTTGTTGATAAAAATGGCGACACTATCGTTATTGAGATAGGCGACAAAAATGGGGCAATGTAACAGCTAACGAAGACACGCTTTTAAGAATAAGAGGCGAGGTAGATAAAGACCTTACAAAACGAAGATCGACGTAGATAGCGTAGAGGTTATAAAGTAAGTTATGTCATTTTTTGCATCCAAGTTTTATCCGTGTTTAATAGAAAAAGAATTAAAATCACATCATAAATTTGCTTAGACAAGGAGGCTTAAATGGCAAAAACAGCATATTTATCTTTACTGATTGGAGGACTTGCTGTGCTATGTTTTAGCGGTTGTGCTAGAGCTGGGCTAAATACACCTTTACACAACACAAGTGGTGTAAAATACGATAATGCGTATGCTTTGTGTAAAAATGGTCAAAATGATAAAACAATAGAAGCCAAGATAAATGCGTTGCTTGAAAAAAATATGAAAAAAGGCAACGATCTTGAAATTTATTGTGAGGTTACAGAGTACGTGGAAGGCAATCGTGCTTTGAGATACTTTGTAGGTTTTGGAGCAGGTCGTGGTAAAAGTATGACATTAGTAAAACTAGTAGACACAAATACAAAACAACAAGTAGCCGACTTTAAAGTTGAAGGAGGTTTGACAATGGGTGCATTTGGTGGAGATTCACAAGGCATGCTTAATGAAACTGGTGAAACCATCTTTAAACAAGTAAAAGATAATTTTCTTAAATAAAAATTTTTAACATAAAGGACGAATATATGGATGTTTTAAAGATCAAATTTGGCTCAAACCCAGACAAAATCAATGCCGTAATCGAAATACCTTATGGCTCAAATATCAAATATGAGATCGACAAAGATAGCGGTGCGGTCGTAGTTGATCGCGTGCTTTACTCAGCGATGTTCTACCCAGCAAACTACGGCTTTGTGCCAAACACACTTGCAGCCGACGGCGACCCAGCTGACATTTTGGTTCTAAACGAGTATCCGCTCCAAGCTGGTAGCGTCATCCCTTGCCGTTTGATAGGCGTTTTGGTGATGGAGGATGAAGCAGGCATGGATGAGAAGCTTTTGGCTGTGCCAGTTACAAAAATCGATCCAAGATATGAGGCGATAAAAAGCTACGAAGATTTGCCAACTGCGACACTAAATAAGATCAAAAATTTCTTTGAAACTTATAAAATTCTCGAGCCAAACAAATGGGTAAAGGTGAAAGAATTTAAAGATGCAAACGCTGCAAAAGAGATTTTAGACGCTGCGATAAAAAATTATAAATAATTTAAAAGCCCTATTTTAGGGCTTTTTCTTTTTAAATTTATTCGTTTTTATACGCCATATTAAAAAGGCTATTTTTATATTTAGATAAGCTTTTTCTTGTATAATACGATTTTCTTTCAACTGTGGGTTCATAGCTCAGTTGGTTAGAGCATCCGGCTCATAACCGGATGGTCCCAGGTTCGAGTCCTGGTGAACCCACCACCTATTTCACTAACATTACAAGATCAAAAAATTTTCATCTTTTTTTATTTAAATTTTAAAATATTTTTAAAATTTAAAAATAGATAAATTTAAATATCCCAAAATTTCTAAGTTCTCTCTAAAATTTCCTTTCGTTTTTGCCAGTCAGGCATATAAAGCGTTAGATAGTCATAAAATTTCTTTGAGTGGTCAGGATAGAGAAGATGCACTAGCTCGTGGAATACAACATACTCGATACACGCTTTTGGCTTTTTGATAAGCTCTATGTTTAAATTTATATATGATTTATAAGGATTGCAGCTTCCCCATCTCGTCTTCATCTGTCTTATTTTTACACTTTTGATATCTTGTTTTACTATATTGTTAAACTCTTGCAAGATATTAAAAAAATACAGCATCGCCTTTTCGTGATACCACTCATAGACCAAATTTCTTTTTCGCTCTAGGTCGCTTTTGTCTTTTACAAAGAGCTCAAGATAACCCCTTTGTAGCTTTACGCACTCCTCTTTAGACTGCACGACTTTAAGCCGGTAGCTTCGCCCAAGATGCTTAAAGTCCTCGCCACTTACGTACTCTTTTTCGGGCGTCTTAAACGAGGTAAAAAACGCGCGCTTTTGCGCTATCCACTTGGCTCTTTTTTCTATGATAAATTTTATATGCTCATCGCTTGCGGCTTTTGGTGCGGTTAGGATCGCTTCGCCGTTTGGTCTAACTTTTAAAGTGATATTTTTTACGTCTTTTCGGACGATTTTTACGCCTTCAAGCATAAAAACTTATCCCTATGCCTCGGATAGTTTGGTAAATTTTCTCATTTTCATTGATAGAAACGCCGTATTCGTCCTCTATCTCCCAAAGAGCATCCTCCATCTGGCTTGTTATCTCGTTTTCTACGTCTTTATTTTTGTGCCATTCCGGTTTTTTTGAGGCTTTTTCGTAAATTTCATAAAATTTCAAGCTCAAATTTTTAGCGACCGTCTCAACATCTATAAGCTCCACATCGCCCAAAATATCAAGCAAATTATCATAAATGGCAAACAAAATTTTCTTACCATTAAATTCTTTTGGATACCTGTCTTCATTTGGCTTTAAAGCACCAGTTATTAGGCCTTTTAGTAGTTTTGCTTTGGCAAGTTTTTCCTCTTCGCTTAGCCTTTTTGCCTTGTATTCGTCGATGATATCTTGTATCTGTTTGGCTATTGATTTATAAAACGCTGGGTTTGAGTCCATTTTCTCTTTTACCACTGCGCTTACGGCACTGATGATAGTATCAGCCTTTGCGTTTTTGCCTTCAACCCTTTGCACCTCATCGTCAAATTCCGTCTCAAAGATATTTACAAGCTTCGTAAGCTCATTGACCCCTTGTGCATTTACGTAAGTATCGAGCAGCTTTTGCATCTGCGCTTCGTATTTGCCAAAGTCGCAAGCCTCGTGATACCTTAGTTGCAGCGCCTTTCTTAGCTCGTTATAGAATTTAACCCTTTGCTTATAAGTTTTGATCTCCTCTTCGCTTAATATGTCATAAATTTTCTCGCTAGAAAGCGCTAGTTTAAACGCCCTAGCAAACTGTGATAGCCACTCTTTAAAGTCGTCTCTTTTTTGCATGTCCTCTAAAACCGCCACGTAACTCTCCAAATCGTCTTTAAATTTGACGCCACTAAAAAGATCGTCTAAATGAGTATAGTAGGTCTTTGCCTTTACTATCTCGCTTCTTGCGTCTATCACGGCTCCAGTTATATCCTCTGGGTCAAAGCCGCTTAGCGAAGCATAGCTAGTAAGCGCCTCATCAAGCTCGCCTAAAAGCCCTCTATAATCAATAATGTAGCCATAATCTTTTCCGTCATAAAGCCTATTTACTCTAGCTATTGCTTGAAGCAGATTATGCTCTTTTAGCTGCTTATCTATATAAAGCGTGCTTGCTCTTGGCGCGTCAAATCCCGTCAAAAGCTTATCCACGACGATAAGCAGATCTATCTCGTCGCCGTAAATAAATTCGTCTTTTACATACTTTAGATACGCCTCCTCGCTGCCGTAGTCTTTTATCGTCTCTTGCCACGCCTTTGCGACATACTCTTTATGCCCACCCTCAAGCTCCTCGTGCTCGTTGCTTGATATCGCATAGGCGGTTTTTATCTCTCCAAATTCTTCAAATATCTCATGATATTTTATGGCGTCGTATTTTCTTTGCGTTGCCAGCATCGCTTTAAAGCCACTTTTTTTCAAAGTCTTTTTAATGTGCTCATTTATATCCACAGCTATTAGCTCCAGCCTTTGCTCGCTCGATGCCACACGCTCAAACCTCGCCCACTTTTTTTGCAAGTCCCTTTTAGCCTCATCGCCAAGCTCTCTTGATATGAGATCAAATTTCCTAGTTAGCCCCTCAGCGTCAAGCACCTCTTGACCCACGTATCGCCCCTCGTAAAGTAGCGGCAACACGGCTCCGTCTTTTACCGCGTCATCTATCGTGTATCTATGAATTTCTCCGCCAAATTTAGCAAAGCTGTTTTTCTCGCGCTTTAAAAGCGGCGTGCCTGTAAATCCTATATAACAAGCAAGCGGCAACGCCTTTTTCATAGCCTTATGCAGATCGCCTCCTTGCGTGCGGTGACTCTCATCCACTAGCACAAATATATCGCCATCTCTTATCGCCACCTTTTGGTTCTTCACCTTTTCAAATTTATGCACGAGTGTAGTTATCACGCTAACGCCGCTTTGCAGCTTTTCTATCAGATCGCTTCCGCTGCTTGCTCGCCCTGCTTTTACATCCGTGTTTTCAAAGGTCTCGTGTATCTGCCCGTCTAGATCTATCCTATCGGTTACTACGATGATCTTTGAATTTATATAAATTTGCTTTAAAAGCTTTGTTAGCATTACCATCGTTAGCGATTTACCGCTTCCTTGCGTGTGCCAGATGAGTCCGCCCGCTCTTGCGCCGTCTTTTTTCGCCGATACCCTCTTTAGCGTCTCTTCGATAGCGAAAAACTGCTGATAGCGGCAAACCTTTTTCATTTTCTTATCAAAGACTATATAGTGCCTAACTAGCCTTAGCAGTCTATCTTTAGATAGTAGCGCGAAGAGCGTCATATCAAGCGCACTCACCTCTCTACCATTTATCAAACTCTTTAAGCTTTCTTTTGCCTTGGCTTCGTCCTGCTCTTTCCACACACTATAAAATTTAAACGGCGTTCCAGTAGTGCCATATCTTGCCCCACTGCCATTTGCTGCGATAGTTAGCTGGATGTATTTAAAAAGGTGCGCTATCTCATCTTTGCCCTGCTCTTTTTCTAGCTGCTTTATGCCGTTTTCAAAGCTCACGCTTGATTTTTTAAGCTCGATCACGACTATTGGTATGCCGTTTATAAAAAGCACAAGATCAGGCCTTCTGTGCTTTTGTGCGTCGCTCTGGCTTACTCTGCTTACTTCAAATTCTTCAGTCACGTAAAAGTCGTTATTTTGCAAATTTTCAAAGTCTATAAATTTAAAAGAGAAGCTCCTCCTCGTCCCATCTTCTAAATTTTCTTCTAAACTGGTGCCAAGCAAGAGTAAATTCGTGATCCTTTCGTTTGCGAACATTAGCCCTTCGTTTAAAGATACCCCAGCTAGCTCATCGACCGCTTTTAAGACATTACTTTGACTAAATTTATACCTCTTGCCCTTATACTCATAGCCGTTTATCTCGCCAAGCTTTTTGGTTAAAATTTCCCTAAACAAAACCTCGCTTGATTTAACGCCACGAAGCCTTAAATTTTCCTCCCTGCTTATAAATTTATAGCCCAAGCTTTGAAGTAAATTTATGCTATTTTGCTGGATCTTATTTTCTGAAGTATCTGGGGTCATTTGGTATCCTTATTTGGCTAACTTCTCTTTAAAGATTTTTTTACAATTTCATTATTATCGTATTTATTAGTATTACTAATATCATTCAATAAAAACCTCAATGCCTCTTTAGTCTCTTCATCTATCTCATCTTTTTTAAAGCGTATAACAGAGAAAAAATCATCATCTAACTTATCAAAATTCTTCTCCAGTAAATCTGCAGTATGCTCTTTTTTATTTTGACTTAGTTTCGCTATCTTAGCTGTCCCAATATAATTTCCATTATTCCATATATAAAACGAGGTTTGATATCCGTGGTCATCCCATGAATATTTTTTTAAATATATTTTATTCGCCTTGTTAGTATCTTCTAATTTAAATCCTTCCGTTTTAAGAACACCTAAATAATATTGTTTATCTCTTACTTGATTATTGGATTTTTGTATGTTTATTTCTGCAGTATTTTGCTTATTATATATTTGCAATTTTCCATTTGTTAAATTTAAACTAATTCTATCTATCGTAGATTTTATAATAGCATCTATCTCCGATCCGTCAGTATAGTCAGCTTTAGCAATATAATTAACTCTATTTTGCTCCAAAAGAGTTTTGGCAGTCTCTTTATTTTCATCATAAACAGCAATTGAAGTTCCACCATTAGTTTTTAGTAACTTCATAGCTGGAACATCGGTTTCTCCATCACCTATGTATATCATATTCTCAAATAAAATACGTCTTTCATTCTCTGGTATATATTTATTAATTAGTTTATTGTCCCAAGCGTTAAGAATTCCTTTGCTTATCCTGTATAAATATTGAGTTTTTGTCGTATAGTTAATTGCCAAAGCTGGCCAAGTCGGTTTACCGTATTCATCATACATAAATGATGACGCATAAATATTTTTAAATTTATTCGCTATAGTCGTTCCATCGATCATTTCTTTGGTGCCTGATGATACTATATAATGCTCAATCGATATCCCCTTTTGTGCAGCATAATCATTAATCCTTTCAAAAAACTCTTCCACACCGTTAAAGTATTTAACAGTTTTACCGTGTTTGCTAAGCTCCTCTCTTGTAATTTTTGCACCAGCACCATCTGCTTTCTTCACAATCAAATACATGTATGACAATATCTCATCCATATTGTTTTCTTCAGATAGTTCCTTTACGTTGTTCCAAAAATCTTCTTTTTTTATACATAGTGTTGTTGGTATAAAAGAATTTTCTTGTATATTGCCTCTTGCTAGTGTTCCGTCAAAATCATATGCGATTGCCATTATTACATTGCTTTTTTCACATAACATGTTCTCATTTCTCCTTTTAGTAGTTTTTGCATCAAGCCTTGTTTTTGTTTTTTCAAATTTTCAAGCTTTAAATTTAGTAAATTTATCTCATCATCGCAAGCCGTTAAAACCTCTGCGATTTTTTGTTGCTCTTTTAAATTTGGAAGCTTTACAATAAAATCAAATATCGTTGATAAGACTATATATGGCGTATTTCCATCCTTTTTCTCTATTTCTATTTTTCTTTTAAGAGCAAATTCTAAAAAATGTTTTATAAATAAAATATTCTCTGTAAATTTATCCAACACATACGTTCTTTGATACGCATTAAATTTACCATTAAAATAATGTATATACCCTACATTTTCTCCATTGCCTGAAATAAGAATAGCCTCTGTATCAAATGCGTAATCATCTATTTCAAAAACCTCTTTTGCGCAAGTAAAAAATTTATACCTTCCGCCTTGTATCATAGCATTTGCATTTAACTTTCCAGTTTGTATTTCACAAATTTCACCAAGCTTTGTTTCTTTCCACTCATCTTTGAACTGGGGAAAACAGATCTTGGCTGTGAGTAAATTTTGCATAAGAGCTTTTTTAAACTGCTTTTTGCTTTCTATCAAATTTATAGTCAAATTTATAGCCTCATCCCAAGTAGATAAAATTTCCGCTATCTTTTCTTGCTCGTCTAACGGCGGAAGCAAAATTTTCAAAGAAAAAAAGGCATTATCTGTTATATTTATCCTATCATACCTAGCGCCATAGTTTGCTACACTTTTGACTTGATTTTGCCACACAATAGTCTTAAAAAAATATGCTAAAAATTTTGCCAATATCTCGTCTTGAACAGTAAAAACCGTATACAATGGAGATACTATGCCTTTAGATAACATATTTCTATTAATCGGTCCAGTAGGGGCACTCTGTGAAATTCTTGGATTATAAACAAAATCCCCCAAATCAACAATGTAATAATCTTGTATATTTTCTTTATTTGCTATATCTTTATCAAAATATTCATTCTGTGCAACCAAACCATCAATAGCTGAATTTGACAAAACCAATTTAATTAAATTGTTTCTATTTTTAAGAATAGATTTTTCTGCAATATCCCCAAGCCTCACGACCTTCCAACCGCTTGGTAAATTTTTAAATTCGCTCATAGCCCAAGCTCCGCAAGATACTCGCTCATCTTGCTTTGAACGCTTTTTAGCTCGGCTTCTAGGCGTGAAATTTCTTTCTTGGTCGTCTCGATATCTACAGCCTCTTCTTCTTCAAAAGTATCGACGTAGCGAGGGATGTTTAGGTTGTAGTCGTTTTCTTTTATCTCGCTAAGGCTTGCTACATGGGAGTATTTTTCTATCTCGCTTCTGTTTTTGTAGGTAGCAACTATCTTTTTGATATTTTGCTCGGTTAGTGAGTTTTGGTTTTTGCCTTTTTCAAATTCTTTGCTAGCGTCGATAAATAGCACGTCTTCGTTTGCGCGGTTTTTCTTAAAAACGAGTATGCAAGCAGGGATGGTCGTGCCGTAAAATAAATTTGCCGGTAGTCCGATGACGGCGTCGAGTAAATTTTCTTCGATCAGCTTTTGGCGGATCTTGCCCTCATTTGCCCCGCGAAATAGCACTCCATGCGGAAGCACGACGCCCATTTTGCCGTTGTTGTTTAGACTTTTTATCATGTGCACTACAAATGCGTAGTCGCCCTTACTCTTTGGCGGCAAAGCATAGCTAGCAAATCTCATAAAAGGATCGTTCACGGCAAAGTCAGCACCCCATTTGTCGAGGCTAAATGGTGGATTTGCCACGACTATATCAAATGTCTTTATAAAATTGTCTTGTAGATGAAGCGGGTTTCTGATCGTGTCGCCCCACTCGATCACGGCGTCGTTTATCTCGTGCAAAAACATATTCATCTTGCAAAGCGCGTGAGTTTGTCCATTTTTCTCTTGTCCGTAAAGGCGGAAATTTTTACTGCCGACCTCTTTTGAAGCCTTGATAAGAAGCGAGCCAGAGCCGCAAGTAGGATCATAGATCATATCGCCCTCTTTTGGCTCAACCAGCTTTGCAAGAAGCGTCGAAACCTCGCTTGGCGTGTAAAACTCTCCGCCTTTTTTGCCCGCGTCGCTTGCAAAGTGAGCTATAAGATACTCGTATGCGTCGCCTATTATGTCGTTGCCCTCAAGCATAGATGGGCGAAGATCTAGCCTAGCGTCGCTAAAGTCTTCAAGCAAATTTTTCAAGATGGCGTTTCTCTCTTTTGTATCGCCAAGCTTGTTTTTGTTGTTAAAGTCGATGCTTCTAAAGATGCCCTCAAGCTTGTCTTTGTTGTCTTCTTCGATCTTTTCTAGCGTTTTGTTCATTATCTCGCCTAAATTTGCAGCCTCTTTGTACGCTAAAAGATACTCAAATGTGCAACTCTCATCAAGCTTAAATTTCTCTTTCTTTAGCTTTGCTTCGATCCTCTCGCTCTTGTCGCCGTATTCGGCTTTAAGCAATTCGAGCTTTTCTTTATAAAAATCAGATAGATACTTAACAAAAAGCATCGTTAAAACATAGTCTTTGTAATCGCTTCCGTCCATCGTGCCGCGAAATGTGTCGCAAGCCTTCCAAACTACGTTATTTATGGTATCTTGTGTGGTCTTTTGCATCTTAGTTCTCCTCTTTTATTAAATTTTCAAATATGCTTTTGTGGTATTTTTTCTTTTGGGCTGCTAAATTTTGTAAAATTTCGCTCTCTTGGCGAGCTAAATTTAGGTATTTTACTATCTTGTTTTGAGTTTGCAAATTTATGGCTGGTATTTTTATGTTATTTAAGCTTGCAACGCCTATCATCGCTATTGTAGTGCCTGAAACATCTGGAGCAAGGGCTCTTCTAACGGCGCTACTGTTTAGATAATACGCCACAAAACGCGGATCAAATTTATCGCTTTTAACCCTTATGCGAACCATCAAAGATGAGTAGATAAGATCGTCATACTCCTTATCTATATAAACGGCGAAATTTGGCTCTCTAAGGCGCAACAAAACATCGCCACAGCTCACTTTATACTCATCGCTTATTTGCTCGTTTGATATAAATTCGTCTGCAAATGAGTCATCAAAAAGCGCATTTTCATTAAAGGACTTTAGCGAGACTACTTTATAGCTAAATTTCTCATCTACGTTTTTATCTGCCTTTTTGCGGATTAAAACTAGACCAGTTTTTATCTCAGATATGTCGCTTATTTTTATCATTTCAAGATGTCCCTTTCTGTATTATTTTAAAAATAATACTAATACTTTTATGAGCGAAGTATATCAAAAAAGATAAAAACTGACAATACATTTTTATATTATTTCTAAAATAATACATTAAATTGACGACTAAAATCTTAATTATTTTTTAAACTATAAATTTACTTTAGCAAATTTACCCCTGCATTTTTAAATTTATCTCGATTTTTAAGCTAGCATTTGGCTATAATCACTCAAATTTAGATTGCGGTCGCAATTTACATTTGCATAAATTTACCTTCAACTACCATTTTTGCAAATTTCAAAAGTTAAATTTCACAAGTTTTGCGTACAAAAAATTTCTTTTACATTACTTTACAAAACATCTTTTACAAATTCTTTTAAAAGCCCTTTAAATGGGCTTTTAAACACAAATCTTAATATTTTAGCTCAACTTTCATCTATCTAGTAGCTTTTATAGTCTTTGTTGGTGCTTTTGATATGAGTGCGCCCTCAGGGCTTTTTTAGAGCAACCTAACCATGAAATTTCTGCAAAAGTTTATAAATTTAGCTTTGCTCTAAAAAATAGATGCTGTTTGTGTGAAATTTAAATTCGCTCTTATATTTGTTTTACTCTTGTGTAAATTTTGTCTTAGCAAACCACCTAAATTTACATTTGTTTTAAATTTACAAGATCAAATTCAGCCCAAAATTCGCTTCCAGCTCCTGCTTCGCTTTTTACGCCAAGCTTTGCACCGTGAATTTTAGCTATATTTGCAGCGATGGCCAGCCCCAGTCCGCTGCCTCTGTTTTGGCTTTTGTTTCTTGAGCTTTCAACTTGATAAAATTTATTCCAGATTAGCTCGATATCTTTTTTAGAGATGCCTAAGCCATCGTCTTTTACAGACAAAAGTGCGTGTGTTTTTGTGAGGGTTAAATTTAGCTCGATCTTAGCTTCTGCAAATTTTAGTGCGTTACTTAAAAAGTTATCCACCAGCCTTGATATCATCAGCTCATTGCCTAAAATTTGGACATCTGGCGCTATCAAGTAGCTAAAATTCAGCCCCCTAGCGCTTGCTAGCTTCTCATAGTCGCTGGCTAAATTTTGCAAGATAGCGCTTAAATTTATACCTTTTAGCTCCAAATTTCTGCCGGCTTCGAGCCTTGAGAGCTCCAAAATTTGATCTATCAGCGAGGTTATCTTTCTTGACTGCCTAGAGATGACCTCCAGCGACTCCTTGGCCTCGTCCAAATTTTGCGCATAGTTCGCAGCGTAGTCGCTCTCAGCCATGATGACAGATAGCGGCGTTCGCAGCTCGTGCGAGACGTCTGAGGAGAGCTGTTTTTCGCTTTGATAGACCTTTTCAAGGGAGTCGAGCATCTGGTTAAAAACGCTTGCAAGCGCGTGCAGCTCGTCTTTGCCAGCAGGCAGGTCTATGCGCTTTGAAAAGTCCCGGCTACTGCCTATCTCAAGCGCAGTTTTTGACATCGTGGCGACTGGCTTCATCGCATTTTTTATCGTTTTATAGCCGCCGTAAAGCACAAAGAAAAACAAAACCGGCACAAAAACGCCAAGAGCCAGTAAAAATAGTCCCTCTTTTTTGAAAAATTTCTCCGCATTTATCACGCCTCTGACCCAGACTTCTTTGCCTCTAGCTGCGATATCGTAGTAGTAAAAGCGGTTTTCGCCGTTTTCAAAAAGCCGCACTGCACCGCTATTCATTTTAAGTGAAATTTGAAAGTGTTTTGGTGCTAAACCACCTATCACATCGCCTTTTGCGTTATATTTTATAAAAAATATCCCATCATCATATGGCTCAAATTCATCCATATCGTTGGCTATTTTGGTGACTGATTTGGCTAGCTTTTTTTGGCTAACGTCCTCAAAAACCTCATCCGCCACGACCGCCGAGACAGCAATGAGAGTCACCACGATAACAATGATAAAAAACGAGTACCAAAGCGTTACGCGCGCCGTTATCGGGATATTTGCAAGCGCTTGCTTAATCCTTAACAACATAGCCAAGCCCTCTTTTAGTCTGGATCGCCTCGCACTCGCCAAGCTTTTTTCTTATGTTTTTTATAAGCACGTCGATGACATTTGAGCCACCTGTGTAGTCAAAGTCCCAGACGTGCTCTTTGATCTGGTCGCGAGTTAAAATTCTGCCCTTATTTAGCATCAAAAACTCTAAAATTTCATACTCTTTGCCAGTTAGCTCGACCTGCTCGCCGCTAAATTCGACTGACTTTTTAGAAAGGTTGATCTTTAGCTTGCCTGCGCAAATTTCACTAGCCACGTTGCCGCTGTTTCGGCGAATGAGCGTGCGTACCCTAGCTAGCAGCTCCTTAAAGTCAAATGGCTTGACCAAGTAGTCATCCGCGCCCGCGTCAAGCCCCTTTACAACGTCGTCTACATCGTCCTTTGCCGTTAGTATCAACACAGGGGTCGCTAGCTTTGCGGCACGCGATCTTTGCAAAAATGTAAGTCCGTCCATCACTGGCATCATAAGATCAAGCACGATAAGATCGTAGTGCGCGACGGCGGTAAAGTCCATCGCCTCCTCGCCGTTAAATGCGCTATCGACGCTATATCCATTTTTCTTTAGGTGCCTTGTGATGACGCTATTTAGGTCTATTTCATCCTCGACGACTAAAATTTTCATCTTTGCCTCACGTAGTTTTGTCAGCTATTTTATCAAATTTGGCTTTTTATTTTTAGATTTAAAATTTCGCCATTTGCTGCGCCTATCTTAAAATCATATAAAAAGCCGTTAAATTTAGCCCTTGCGTCATAAAAATACTCCGTGCAAAACGCGCCAAAACTTTGTTTTTTAGCTAGATAGATCGGAGAAAACTCCACCTCTTCTGGCTCTACTTTTAGGCGCTCTGTAACGATCTCTTTAACTTTTTCTGGCAAGATGCAAGCCACTCTTTCAAATTTTGCCTGCTCTTCATTTATCTTTGATAGCTCAGCCCTTTGCGCCTCGTCTTTTAGGCAGTTTGAAGCGTTTGATAGCCACACTCCAGCCTTGCCAGCGCAGATGAGTGCATCCGCTGCACCTTGAAGCGAAAGCTCAAGCGTTTTTTTAAAGAAATTTTGAGCTTTGTATTTCGGAGCTGCTTGGCTTGAATTTTTATCTAAATTTTCAGGGCTTTGTTCGCCCGCTCCTAAATTTTTGTAGCTATTTTTATAAACGCCAGACTTGGTATTTTCACTTAAATTTTCTCTCGCGATTTCACTAAGATCAGCAACCTTGTTTTCGTCTAAATTTTTATTCAAATTTCTCTCTAAAACCTGTTCGTCAACGTTATCGTTTAAATTTTGCTCTAAATTTTCACTCATCTTTTTCACCTTTATAAAAAATTTAACGCCCAAAAAGGGCGTTAGATCACTTTGTGAAGTTACCAATTATCTCGCCAGTTTGAGCGTTTATGATCACTTTTTTCTCGCTCCTATCACGCTTAAGCTCTACTTTGTATATCCAAGCACCATTTTTATTATCAAGCTCTGCCTCATCAAGACTCCAGCCAGCCTCGAGCGCTTGAGCTTTAGCCACAGCCTCGTCAATGCTAAGAGCAAATTTTGAAAAATCTACCGCTTCGATCGGCAAGATATGTTTTTTATTTTTATTCTCTACTTTAACGATCTGACCGCTGTTAGCATCTATCTTGATCTCTTGTTTGACACCATCTTTAAATGACTCTATCTTGTAAAAAGTCACGCCCTTTTTGACGTTCATCTCGATATCTTTGACGCTTGAGCCTGGGAAGTTTTTCTCAGCTATATTTAAAGCATCTTTTGATGTGATGGCTGCTTGCAAACCTGTCGCTCCCAAAACTGCTGCTAAAACTGCCGCGCTTAATACCTTTTTCATTTTTGATCCTTTTATTTTTGATTTCCAACTTTCGTTTGGATGAGCGCATTATAAAAACCTAAAATGAAGCTAGGATGAATGAAAAAAAATTATTTTAACTTTGCCAAAGATGAATATCTAATAGCATTTTGACCGCAAATCAGAACGATATAATTTCAAACAACAAATAAAGCCAAGGGGAAATAAAAGGGGGAAATATAAAAACAAGAAATCTTAAAGATTTTGAAACATCGTTAAAATCTGGATTTTAAAAGGATTTTTAAATATAAATGGCTCCGGATGCTGGGTTCGAACCAGCGACCAAGTGATTAACAGTCACCTACTCTACCGCTGAGCTAATCCGGAACACTTAAAAGAAGTCGTATTATAGTTAGCAATCATTTAAAAATAGCTTAAATAACTAAAGATTAGAGAAATTATATTAAAAATAATTTAGGGGCAAAGTGCCCCTAGTTTTAGTATAGACCAAAAGTTCCGTCTGTTCTTTTATAAATGACGCGCATTTTGGCATCGACGTCGTTAAATACATAAAATTGTTTATCACTTGATTTTAGTTTATCAAGTGCTTCTTCTACCTCAAGAGGTTTGTAAATTTCAAGCTCCATAGGCACGATCTCCTCGACACCTTCGATCTTTTCTTCGCCTATTCTTGAGCGAAATTCTTTATCATCAGCCTTGCCTTTTACGGTAAATTTCTTATCGTGCTCTCTTCTTAAAACTTTTGAAGCCTTTTCGATAGCAAGATCTATCGCCGCATAAAGATCTTTATCTTTTTGGCGAACGACTATCGTGTCTTTATGTGCCATATTTAGAGAAAATTCTGCATTAAAGCCCTTTTTGCCTTGCTTTTCATCTGCTCCTACTACGCATCTTGCTGAGATGATGTCAAGGTTGTACTTGCCAAGGGTATCAAAAGCGTCTTGGATGTAGTTTTTGATGGGCTCTGTTAGTTCAAATTGTTTTCCTACAATGCTTATGTTCATCGCAATCTCCTTTATAGAAAGTAAGATGATTATAACACGACGAAACTAAAAGCAAATTAAAGTAAAATCTTTATAAAATTTTAAAGTTTTTGAAGAGTTCGTTTGTGAAAATTTATAGGATTTGAGGCTTTCCCCGGTTTTGAGCTGACAAAGACATCTAGCATTATTGTGCCTTGATTTACTCCGGTAGCAGCCACTGCGTCACCAGAGCAAATGCCCATATCGCCAAAATATTTTACATATACTTTAAAGGTAAAGAGGTCGCCAAATTCACCACTTATCGGATTGTCTTCACTTGCATTTTTGCTTTGCTTCCCTAGGCAAGTGGTGCTAAAGTCATTGCTTATGATAGCTAGCATGGCGTACTCAGTTGCTGCGCGAGCTACTAGCTCACTTTGCTCTCTTAGATAAATTTCACTATTTTGCTTAACTGAAGTGCTAGCGATCGAAAGAGCCAGCATACAAATAGAGCTTGCGATAACCACAAAAAATATCGCCGCAATGAGTGTAAAACCTCTCCTCATCAATAGACCGCCTTTGACTTGCAGATGGTTACCTCTGAGTTTTTTGCCCTCATGCAAAGTTTTAGCACGATGACGCCATTTTTTTCAGTAAAAACAAACCTCGTAACGTTTTTGGCAAGGGTTGCTTTTTCGCCATTTTGTTTATATTTTTCTCCCATCCATGGACGATAGTCGTAGTATAAATTTAGATCAAAGACGCCGTTTGCTGTATCTTTTGGATCAGCGCTTTGCTCTGGCACTATGGCATTTGCTGTGTAGGCTAGATGATACTGCTCTGAAATTTGCTTGTTAGCAAAACCTGAAATTTCTAAAGTATCGCCATCAGTGCTTTTTACGCCAACTTTTGCTATGTCTAAATTTGAAATACCTTTATACCCAAAAGAATCTTGCACATTGTAATAAACATCAGAAAATATCGCTACAACGCCACCATCTTTATCTTTAAAATCAACACAAGTGACATTTGTATCTTCCCTGCAAGTTAGATCTTTTATGGTTTCAACAACTTCGGTAGAAAAATTACTTCCAGGACTTATCAGACCAGTTGCTGGTGAGCTCTTAGCAAGATCCGCATAGCCACTATATCTGCCTGCTTTATTACCAGAAGGCACATCGTTAAAAATTTCATACGCATAGGGGATAAATTCTAAAATTTCATACTCGGCATTTAAATTTACCCCGCTATCATTTAGCGCCAAAAAAGCTCCATCAGTTTTTCTAGCGATCACGCTTGGCTTTATACGGTGCTCTAGCCTCTTTGAAATTTGCTCCAATGCGATCTCTGTTTGCGTCTCGAGCTCATTTACTGTCTTTGTCTGAAAGTAGTTTGAGTAGATGTTCATTATGGCGTTAAAGCTCATCATAGCGATGATACCAAGTACGACGATGACGACTACAAGCTCAAGAAGCGTAAAGGCTCTTTTCATTTCCACGCTTTCGTATTTAGCGAGCCACCCTCACCTAGGTTAAAAGCGTAGGCTCTTAACACCGATGTCGTCTCTTGTTTTGTGTCATTTTTATATGAAGTAGCAGTTACAATTATCTCTTTTACGTCACTGCTTTTTATTTTTAATGGTAATTTTGGCTTAAACCAGCCATTGCTCTCATTCACAATTACATTATAGTCTGAGCCAACTATATAGTCTCTGCTTTGATTTGTTGTGTTTAAATTTTTATCCAATATTCTGCCATAGTAATCCACAGACCTCACTGCCGCATCAGGTGCTAGATCTGGTGAATTTTCATAGGCAAAAACTCTATGCCCATCGCCTGTTATTTTATTTATCTTATAAAATTCGTTTCTATGATCACCTGGCTTTAAGATGATAGGAAAAAAGTAGGCTGTCTCAGCGCTACTGCCGCCAATGTTTGTTGAGACCTTTATGACCTTGTCGCTAAAAGGAGCTTTTAAGATAAGCCCCATGTAGGTCTTAGCATTCATCAAGCTCTCTTGCGTAACCGCCTTTTGATTTAGCTCAGATGTGGTCTTTAGTACAAGCGGTATCGACGTGCTGATGATCGCCACAACGACTATCGAGAGGATAAGCTCTATAAGAGAAAAGCCTCTTTTTACCAAGAAATTCTCCTATTTGTCTTATCGCTTAGATCGTTAAAGTTGTTTTCGCCACCTATGACATTTCCCACATCACCTTTGCCAGAGCCACTTTTTAGCGTCTTGCCAGCCCAGTCGCCATTTGGCACGAGAAATCTCACTGTGAAATCATTTGTCGCTGCATCTTTGTCAAATTCATTATATATAAGCCAGTTTTTTGTATGCATCTTGGCTATATCTGTAACAGCTCGGTCATTTTTTACGTAAATGTAGCTGATGCCGTCACTAAGTGCCGTCTCTTTTGCTGTATCTCGCGTAGTGTGATTTGAAAAGGTGTAACTATCGACATTGCCATAACTAGCATCGTGAAGAGGATTTACATACCATGAGTGCGTACCTGCAAACTCCTCCCAGCGAGCGCTTGATCCTGGCTTTTGCAACATAAATTTACTCTCATCGCAACCATTACAATACACTCCGTAGTAAATTTTTGCCTTAAAGCCAGTGTTTGGTCCCTCATAGTAAGGCGCGTATGTCCTAGCGTAGTAAAATTTCGCAGATGTTTTCCTAGTTGGTTTTAAGTATTGACTACCTTTTGTTTTGTTTATGCTATTTTCATCTTCGGCTAATTTTGTAAAAGTAAATATATCACTTGTTGCCTCAAAAGGATTTTTGGCTACATTTTTTTCACGCTTGAAGTTAAATTTGAGACCTATTTCAGCTGTGCCATCACTTCTAAAAGCCTCTTTTTTTACCATATAACCACCATCATGAGGCGATGCTTTTAGCTTTTGAACAATCGCATTTTGATCAGTAGTACCGAAAAATAGTATCTCACTATTTAGCTTTTTAACACCATCTTCACCACTGCTTAATTTTGACCCATTGTTGTCTATATAGTTAGGTATGATATCCCCTACCTTTATATTAAAGACAGCATTACTTGCATAGCAGCCGCTTTTATAAAGACGTGCTGTGTTGTCGCCAGAAGCTCTTGGATTTTCATTAGACAACATTGCTTTTACTTTAAATTTTAATGTCGGAGACCACAAAGTTTCTTCATTTGATATATATGAAAAGTCACTTGATATGATCTCAAAATCACTCACATCAAGGTATTCTGGGATAAAATTTAGTTGATTGTGTTGTTCTTCAAACACTATATTACAACCTATCCTACCCATGCCATCTGGATCATGACTTGGATTATTTGGATCTATTGATAAATCATTGTTGTATAAATCCAGTGGATTATTTCGGTTTTTCCTAGAGTCTCTACTATACGATTTTACGCAGTCATCTCCATGATCTGTATCTTGATCTACGCTTGTATAAACTGAGTCCATAGCATAAAAATTTGTATCTCCGATGTCTGAGAAAGAAAGTCCTACCTTGTTAGTGCTAATATTTGTAATAACTCCGATAGCCTTATTTGGGTTGTTAAAGCTTATCTCAAATTTATTTTCTCTGCTATCCTTATCTGATAGATCTGCTGGTAGAGTGCAGCCAGCAAATACCTTAGGTAGTAGTTGCGCCCCATCACCAGCCTTTATATCACTACTTGCTGTACTTATAAATCCTTTTGTAAGGTCCCCTTTAGCATCATAAGCACCGATTATAAAATCAGTATGGCTTTTACCGCCTATCATAGGGCCATTAGGCGAATCATAAATATCAAATTTGGCTGGTCTAACAGCAAAAGTATCAAAGTCTTCGCATTTTTCATCAGTTAAATTTGTAAGCTTATTAAGATAACTAAGCTTTACGTGCAGAGATGGATATGGTATCGGCACTGTTACGCTTTTTGTAAGGGTATGCGTTGCGGTAGTAAAATTATAAGTTTCTTCATGTATGACCGAATTATTTGAACTACAATCAGTCACTAGCTTTAACGTCACGTCGGTATTTGAGTCAGGTGCTTTTAAAGCCCCGTTAGTCTTATCATAGTTTGATATCGTGATATCAAAAGGCTTGTTTGCTATCTTTGTAAAAAGCCTATTTTTAAAATTTGGACCTGCGTCATCTGCTTTACTTCGCGGATAGAAGTTATTTTCCCCTTCATTAGTTACCGTTAAGTTGTAGTTTTTGGGTACACATTCATTTATCTTGCCTTTATATTTTATGGTCTTGCCAGCGATAATACTTTCATATTCAGCTTCATACTCTATCTTGCGATATTCAGAATTTGCACTTACAGTCCCTACAAATCTAATATCCGTTGGATATCGAAATGATTTTTCTATTTTGCCACCTTGAGAGCTACTAGCGTCTTGGCCGACGTAATACCTTAGATTATAATCACTTAATTTCTTAAAATAATGCGCTCCATTATCATCCATAGGGCATGCTACGGTTGATCCACCAGGTTTAAAAATTTCCGTACAACCAGATTTATCCACATAGCTCATAAATTTAGGATCAATATTGACTTTTACTTGAACCTTTTGTGCATCTTCATTGCCTTTATTTTTTATAGTAGTTAAAACTTTTATCAAGGTTCCAGGTTTTACCGAAGTAGTACCCTCCCCTCCCTTTTTTACTTCTATATCATCAGTATATATAGTTCTGCCTTCTGCATTTATACTTTGTTTAGTAGTAGAGATTGTTTCTTCATAACAAACTTCAGGGTCATAAAGTATCGTTGAAAAACCAGCCATTCCAAGATTTATCCTATCACCTTGGATATTGTCACCTATCTTTTCAGCCTTTACATTAAACTTAATATCAACCTCACTTTGCCTATGTGACATGAAATTTGATATATCAAATATATCTAGATCCATCATTGCATTATATTTTTTATTTACATTGGCAAGTTTGCCAAATCTCGTTATAGATGAGTCAAACTGATTGTGTTGTAAATTTAATCCTGACGGAGATGCGGCAGTAAAAAGACTCTCGAATGGACCATCTTTCTTTTTTATCATTATATCTTCGCCTGTGATCTCTTTGCGTCCACCAAAACCCATAAATGCCAAACTAGAATCTATAGTTCCAGCAGATGGAGTAAAAAAGTCTTCAAATTTTAAATTTATCTCTGTTTTTTGTGCACTTTTCAATACTTTGTTTCTTTCGACATTAGGCGAGATATTTGCCATACCACTATAGATATTAACATCCCTTGGTTTTATGTGCTCTGTCTCTCCAACCTTCTCGCCAAAGTCATAAACTATGACTAAGCTCCAACCACCAAACTGAGATGGCACATAGCTATATATCCAGCCTCCATCACCATATAAAACCGCACCATAAGATAAGGTTAAAGTCCTTGTTTCATTACTTATCGTTACATTATAGTTGTAGTTCCTAGATAATTTAAAGATGGTTGATGCGATATTACCAACTGCAAATGTCCTGCCAGCCTCAGTTGTACCAAGGCTATCTTGTACTAGTTTAGTTACATCAGCACTTGCTTGATAGACAAAGTACGATGCACCACTTCTTGCACCTAAATTTGATCTTTGGGCTGTTTTGTTTGGGTCAGCTGTATTATAGTGAACTGCATCTTTGTAATTGCCACTTGGATCACCGCACCAATTTGCATAGGCAGTATCATTTGGGTGATCTTTGTGATAGCAGTATGGATAGTAAGTATCTCTTGGCACTGAGTTTTTATTATAAGAAGTAAATGAACTCTCCCACTTGATATCATCATAATCAGCTTTTACAGTGTATATTCCTTTTGGTGTTTTAAATTTAACGCTTGAGTAGCCAAAAATATCTTCAAATAAATTCTTTAGTAGCTGGTATTCTGCAGTTCGTTCACCATATATGGCACCGCCCCAGTAGAGTCTTGCGTATTTTATCTTTTTACCATCTATATTATTTCGTTCAAATTCACTTTTATTTTCAAATTTAAAAGTCGCGCGAGATGAGTTTTTAAATCTCCTACCAGCTAGGCTCGACTCTTCATTGACATATGCCTTTTCTATAATCTGAGAGGTTTCAACCAAAGGATCGCCTCCAGCAGCACTTGCCTTTGGATCAAAGTTATAGCCAAGTACCCTTGGCATGATAACACTGGCTCCGATAACGTCCATATCACCAAAAATTCTTGTAAATTTATCTTGCTTACTAAGTGTATTGTCTGGATTGTTATTATCAAGATATCCGTCTAGTGTTACTGATTGGCTATCATTTGAAGTTGGATCTTTAGGATATACCACCCATGTATCTTGAGCAGGCGTAACACAGTGTTTCATACCATCAAAGTCGATCTTACAAACTTTTCCGTTACAGCTTGCCGCTTGCTCTGTGGAGCACTCACCGACACTAGCTGGCAATACAAGAGCATCAGGATCAACATCGCCAAAAACATAGATAAAAGAAAATAGGAATAAAAAAAGAATTTTCAAATTACAATCTCCGTAATGTAACTAACATAGTGGCATCTTGCCTTAGCGGGCAAGTATATCTTTTTGGTTCTAAATGTATGCTTATTTTTTGAAATTTAAAATCTATAAAAAGATGATTAGAATCTACCAAGAAATTCTCCTATTTGTCTTCTTGCTTAGGTCTTTAAAATTTCCATCAGCGCCCACTACATTTCCGACATCGCCCTTTTCTGAGCCTTCTTTTAGCGTCTTACCAGCCCAGTTGCCATCTGGCACTAGAAATTTTAATGTAAAATCATTTGTTGTAGCATCTTTATTAAATTCATTATATATTAGACACATATTTGCATGCATCTTTGCTATGTCTTTAACTGGCTTTTGGTTGCTTACGAAAATTAGTTGTTCGCCATTATTTACAGCACTTACATTATTTCCTAAAACTGTATTATTAGAAAAGCTAAAATCATCAAATTTAAGCACTCCTACTTTATGTGAAGGATTTACATACCATGAAGTAGCCGCTGGAAAAGCTTGCCATATACCAGTACCGCTTGTTAAGTATGTAGCTTTGTCGCAATCATCACAATATGCACCATAATAAATTTTGGCAAAAAATCCATCTGCAGGACCCTCGTAGTAAGGCGCATAGACCCTGCCATAGTAGAAATTTGCCGATGTTTTTTTGGCTGGAGATTCATATTTATAAGACTTAGAATTTATAATCCTATCTAAATTATCAAGATTAAAATCATCGCTAGATACCGTAAAAGGGTTTTTAGCGTGATCTACTTTTCTAGAGAAGTTAAAAAATACCTCAGCGCTAGCCTTGCCTTCTTCAAAAGCACTTTTTTTAATATAAAACATACCTTTTTTAGCGTTAGGATCAGTTAATTTTTTAGTATTTGATCCAAGAACTTCAAAAAACAAAATTTCTTCATTTGCCTTTTCAAGTGTGCCAACATTGCCGTTGTTATCTGTGAAATTTAAAGGGACTTTATGCAGTTTTAGCTCAAAATTAGCCTCATTTGCATAGCAAGCATCGACATAAAACTTTGCAGGTAGATATTTTTCATCTGAGTATCTATAGTCGCCATAAAGCTCTGGATGCAGATTTTTTAATGTATCAGATAGTTTTGCAGTCACATCAAAACTAAGTTTTACTTTTTGCATGCCGTCATTGTCAAGATAAGTCACGTCGTCGTCTTTTATGATTTTTAAATTGCTTATTTGCATATCTTCTGGGATAAACTGAAATGTGACATTGCCTTCTTTTTTAAGCTCGATATCACAGCTAACTCTACCGATACCATCTGGATCATCTGCTGGGTTGTTTGGATCAAGCACTGGTTTTCTATATTTTTTTACACAGTCATCGCCTCTTGGGGAAGCGTGCTGATCTGTTGAAGTATAACTGCTATCTACTACATAAAAAGTTGTATCACCTATATCTGAGTATGAAAAGCCATCGTTGCTATTTGCACTACGTGTGATCTTGCCAAGTCCTCCGCTTGCCTCTGTAAATTTTACATTTAGCCTGTTTTTGCTATCTAAAATGGCATTACAGATATTACCATTTTTAGCTACAAGGCTTGCAAGTAGACTATTTGCATAGCCTCTTGCTAGATCGCTATCGTTTGGCTTCATAGCAGCAAGCGAAATGGCGTCATTATATGTCTCGCCGCCAGTAAAAGACTTTGTTGAAGTACTCATAATAGTACCTGCCTCATTGTCCCAGAGTCTAAAGTGGCTTGGTCTAACGGCAAAATCATCTAAATTTTCACATGCTGTGATTTTATCTGGTGCTGTAGGATCTGTTTTTTTCTTAGGGTTAGGATGAGAAATTCTAAATTTAAGAGTGCTATAAGCCCTATCTACTTTAATATCTTTTAATAAAACCTCACTCTCTTTATCGCTAAAATTTATATTTTTTTCATATAAATTTGATGTGGCGTCGCATGACGTAACCAACTCAACCTTTACTTCCACTGGGGAGTCTGGTGCTCTTTTTTTACCATCTTCTCCGTAGTTTGTGATATAGATATCAAATGGCTTTGAGACTATCTGAGTTAAAAGTCTATTTTTAAAAGCCCCTGTGCCGTCATCTGGCTTGCTACTTGGTATAAAGTCGTTTGGTTTGTCTTCTTTCTTCACTGTTATGTTTATGTCATATGGATGGCATTTTTTGATATATGTGTCATATTGCTCCAAATTTGTAATAGGATCTGTAACTGTTGCTTTATAGCTATTTTCATTAAATTTATTCCCAACTTTAGTTTTATATACAACGTATGTATAGTCGCCTCCGTTTCTTTTTATTGTTCCACCTTTATTTGGTATAGCATCTTTTCCTAAAAAAAAGGTCAGGCTATTGCCAATAAAACGTTGCAAACCAGTGTTGTCGTTGTAGTGCTCACGTCCTGGCATACTATCAGAATAGCCAGGTACTTCCGTTGTCTTAACTATAGTTGTTGAGTTTGGTTCATATTTTTGGCTTGGATCAATAATGGTTTTTAACACAAAGTTTTTAGCATCTTCATTTTTTGACTCATTCATTACTTTTACGACAAATTTTAGTATAGTGCCCTTTTTTATATCTTTTGCCTCTATTATCTCGTTTACCACTTTTCCTTTCTGCTTTATCTCAGTTTTTTTTGCTTTTTTAAACTCGACCTTACCTGGCTCTTGATAATACAAATCCTCTACATAGCAAACTTCTGGCCTATATATACGAGTAGAGAAGCCAGCAAGCGCTAAATATATACGTTCTATACTTACCACCGATGTTCTTTTTGTTGCGACCGTAAAATTTATATCAACTTTATTTTGCCCAGGTTTAATTTTATCTGATATGTCAAATATATCTAGATCAACCAAGTTATTGTAGGCTCTACCTGGATTTATGGGCTGGCCAAATTTTGTCATAGTGGAGTTAAACTGTTCACCTTTTTTGTTTCTTTCATTTGTTATGCTTTCATATTTATTATCTTTTTTTATCTTTATATCTTCGCTACCCACTTCTATTTTGCCACCAAAAGAGAACATCGTAAGAGCCGCATCTATATTTCCTGCTTTTGGTGTGTAAAGATTGTCAAAATTAGTTTCTACGCTAGTTAGTATAGTTGTACCTTTTGGGTCATTTTTTTTAGATAGATCTGGAGCTAACTTTGCAAGACCGTCATATATACTAACTGCCTTTGGCTCTATATTATTTTTTATAGCGGTCTTATCGTCATAGTTATAGACGATAACTAAACCCCAAGCTGCAAACTGCGGAGCTATAAATAACCCCCAATAGCCATCTTTACACTTTTCTTCGCATCCTATATGCTTATTTTTTTTATTCTCTACAGGTGCAAAAAGTAGCGAACCTATTGTTTGCCTGTCGTCTAAGTGCAAAAGCTTGCTATTTGCATTATAAAATTCTCTATCGTTGTTTGGATCTAAATAATCTTTTTTAATAGGCATTGTAGTAGATCTTATATTTCCAGCAGAGAATGTCCTATTTGCATCGCCTAAACCCAAGCTCTTTTTTACTATATCCGTCACATCTGCACTTGCTGAGTATATGTAGTTTATACTAGATTTTACTGCGTATTTATAACTCTCATCACCATCTCCTCTTATATATTTAAATACTTGATCTGTCATTGACTTTGGTTGGTACTCACTAAATGAGCCAATCCAAAATATATCTTCTGGCTTGGCGTCTATGGTGACTACTGGCATATTTGGTGCTTTAAAGTCTATCCTGCTATATCCTTTTATGTACTTTAGAGCACTTGGGATGAAATTTGGCCCATTTGAGACCATCCAGTTTTGATAGGCTGAGCCGCCCCAGTAGAGTCTAGCATAGATGACATTTGCACCAGTAAGGTTGCCATCTACAAAAGTACCTTTATCACTAAAATCAAATTTAGATGAGGCTGAGTTTTTGCAATAGCTAAATTTGTTTGGATTATAAACAAAATCATCTTGACACTGCGTATAGTTGCTAGCGCCAAAACCGCCATCATTTACATATCCTTTATTAGCAGTGATTGACGATGTTTTTGTTGCGTCTTGGTTAAAATCATATCCGCCATTTTGTGGGATCATCACAGTGGCGCCAATGGTGACCATATCGCCATTTACTCTTGTATTTAGATTGCCATTTATCGCTCTTTGTTTTACTCCTAGTGCTTTATCATCCAATGCAACAAATAAGTCGTGTTCTACTCCTGGGTTTCCTGTGACATATAGATGATAGTGATCTTGTGCTAAATTTGAGGCAAATTCTTCACTATCTATCGTCCAAGTTCTAGGAAAGGTTTTTATGCAGTGTGGGATATTTTTTGAAGCTCCGCCCTGATACTCTTCGGCATCTATCAAGCAAAACTGGTCAGCACCGACGTTGCAGCTTATAGAAGCTGCCTCAGCTGGCGTGCAATCTCTTGGTACACACCAGCTAGATATAGCTATAAAGCAAAGTAGATATACGATCTTCAACGCTACCTCCTTAGCAGGAAAAAATCAATCCTTGATTTTCAAAAATATTTAGTTATAAATTATTTTTGTATAAAATTTTCTATCATCTCAGCTTGTCCGTATTGTGGATATTTTGTAACGTCTAAAACCACTTGAGACAAGGTCATATTGTCCATATTACAAACGATAGGAGCTACGAAATTCACGGTTGATTTCTCAAGCGGAAGCGCAACCACGATGATGTTATAAATTCTAAGTTGTGAGCTCTCTTTGATCTCCATAAGCTCTTCATAATAACTTGGTATGTCAAATTCGTAGCTTCTTAATGCAAAAGGATTTATCATAGTAAAAGATGTTTCGTCATCTTTGCTTGCCAGCTTAACAAAAAATTTGTCGAGCTCAATCAGTTCCATCGTCTTGATATGCTCGAAGCCTAAAATAGGGCTTTTAACACTAAAAATCATACTAACTCCTGTTTTGTAAAATTGCCTTATTTTAGCATAGTTTTAAAAAATTTATACAAAAATAATGGCAAAAAATGTAGAATACGTGAATTTAAACTTTTTAAGGAAAAGCATGAAAAGATTTTCTAAATTTCTAGCAGTTGTGGCTCTTTTAGGGCTTTTTAGCGGTTGTGCTGAAAAATACACCGAGCTTTACAACCTAAGCCCAGACGAGTGGTACTCTCAGGTCATCGCTGACATAAAAGATGGCGATCTGGAGTCAGCTGATAAACACTACGTTTCAATGGCTAGCGAGCACGTAGCAAGCCCGCTTTTGGAGCAAATTTTACTCATCCTTGCCCAAGCTCACGCAAATGACGAAGAGTATCTAATGGCAAATCACTATCTTGATGAATACATCAAAAGATACGGCGATAACGGCCCAAAAACAGAATTTGCCCAGTATCTAAAGATAAAAGCAAATTTTGACTCATTTACCCAGCCAAACCGCAACCAAAAGCTAATGGAAGATAGCGTAACTGAGATCGAGAAATTTCTTTATATGTATCCAAACACCGAGTATAAGCCACTTATCGAGACTATGCTTATCAAATTTAAACTAGCGCTTTACTTCCTAGATATGCAAATAGCAGATCTTTACAAGAGAACTGGCCGTGACGTTTCGGCTAAAATTTACGAGCAAAAGCTAGAAGAGTCGCCATTTAGAAGCTCTGATCTTATCAAACCTGACGTGGCATGGTATAGAAAACTGTTTGAATAGGAGAAATTTTGCAAATAAACGAAAACAAAAGCTTGCCAACCGAAATTCCTATTATCGTTGAGGACGAGCTATTTTTATATCCATTTATGATAACGCCGCTTTTTTTGAGCGACGAAGAAAATTTAAAAGCCCTTGAGCTAGCCATACAAGGAGAAACGCCGATCCTTGTCGTGCCTACAAAGCCCCAGCAAGACGGCGCTAGAGACTTTGACGGCATCTATGACGCAGGCGTAATCGGCACGATAATGCGCCGTGTGCCGCTACCTGATGGCCGCGTAAAAGTGCTATTTCAGGGCATAGACAAAGGTAAAATTTTAAAACAATCAGGTATAAATCCACTCCGTGGCATCGTCGATATGCTCCACGTCAAGCGCCCATCACAGGTCAAAACTGACGCTCTTATCGTAGTTTTGCGAGAAAAAGTAAGAGAGCTTTCGCAGTTTAGCCACTTTTTCCCACCTGATCTTTTAAAAACGATCGAAGAGAGCGCTGAGGCGATCAGAGTTTGCGACCTAGTTTCAAGTGCGCTTCGCCTAAAAAAACAGATCGCTTATAGCTTTTTTGTCGAAGAAAATTTAGAGCAGCGCCTACTAAAACTCATCGACTACGTCATCGAAGAGATCGAGGCAAACAAGCTTCAAAAAGAGATCAAAAATAAAGTGCATTCAAAGATCGACAAGACAAATAAAGAGTACTTTTTAAAAGAGCAACTAAAGCAAATTCAAGCTGAGCTTGGGGCGGATACGAGCCGTGAAGAGGAGCTTGAAGAGTACCGCAAAAAGCTTGATGCGAAGAAGAAATTTATGGCTGAGGACGCCTATAAAGAGATCAAAAAACAAATAGACAAGCTCTCTCGCATGCACCCAGACTCAGCCGACGCAAACACCTTGCAAAGCTACCTTGACTGGGTGCTTGAAATTCCATTTGAAAATGTAGCTAAGAAAAAGTCATCTATCGCCGAAGTGAGCAAGCACCTAAATGCCGACCACTACAGTCTTGAAAAGCCAAAAGAGCGCATAGAGGAGTATTTTGCTTTGCGTGAGCTTTTGGAGCTTAGAGGAGTTGGCGAAAAGGTAAATAACGGCGCCATTTTATGCTTTGCAGGCCCTCCAGGGGTAGGTAAAACAAGCCTCGCCAACTCGATCGCAAAGGCGCTAAAGCGTGAGTTAGTTAGGATCGCACTTGGCGGACTTGAGGACGTAAACGAGCTAAGAGGCCACCGCCGCACCTATATAGGCGCTATGCCAGGCCGCATCGTGCAAGGACTCATAGAAGCCAAGCAGATGAACCCGGTGGTTGTTTTAGACGAGATCGACAAGGTTGGCAGAAGCTATAGAGGCGATCCGACCGCTGTTTTACTTGAGATTTTAGACCCAGAGCAAAATAATAAATTTAGAGACTACTACCTAAATTTCAACATCGATCTTAGCAAGATCATCTTCATCGCCACAGCAAATGACGTGAGCATGATACCAGCTGCACTTCGCGACAGGATGGAGTTTATCGAGCTTAGCTCATATACCCCACAAGAGAAATTTGAGATCGCTAAAAAATATCTCTTGCCTCAAGAGCTTAAAAAGCACGGCCTAAAACCAAGCGATGTAAACATCAGCAAAGAGGCACTTGAGCTAATAATTAGCGACTACACAAGAGAGAGTGGCGTGCGAAATTTACGCCGCAGGATCGCTGACATACTAAGAAAAGTCGCCAAAAATATCCTAACTAAAAAGAATGAAGGCAAGATCAGTGTCACGGCTAAAAATTTAAAAGAGTTTTTAGAGAAAAAGGTCTATGAGATAGAGCCAGCGGATAAAAAAGATCAGATCGGCTTGGTAAATGGCCTAGCGTGGACTAGTGTCGGTGGCGACGTGCTAAGGATCGAGGCTATAAGGATCCAAGGCAAAGGCAATATGCAGATCACCGGCCAACTAGGCGACGTGATGAAAGAGAGCGCTCAGATAGCATTTAGCGTGGTAAAAGTGCTGATCGATAATAAAAAGCTAAAAGTGCCAATGACTATCGTGCCAAAATTTGACGACGACAAACACAAGCTAGAAGCCAGCGACGTTTATAGACGCTACGATCTTCACTTGCACGTGCCAGAGGGCGCTGTGCCAAAAGACGGACCAAGCGCTGGTATCACGATGACAACGGCGATCGCGTCGATACTTACTGATACAAAAATAAGACACGATGTGGCGATGACTGGCGAGATCACGCTAAGTGGCAGGGTGCTACCTATCGGCGGGCTAAAAGAGAAGCTCATCGCCGCTCACAAAGCTGGCATCAAAACAGCTCTGATACCTCGTAAAAACTACGACCGCGACCTTGTTGATATCCCAGCTGAAGTAAAAGACGACATGAAGATCATCGCCGTAGATACGATCGATGATGTACTAAAAAACGCTCTTGTAGCTAAAAAATAATCCCTATTCTAGCCCCATTTGTCTCACTTGGGGCTAGGGAATTTTATAAATTTTGACTATCCTAAAATCCAAGTAAAAAGCCATATAGTGCATAGAAGTAATTAATAATTAATAATATAACACATGCGACACACTAAAAAAATTAGGCAAATTTTAAAATTTATAAGCATGTATATCACACATCGCCAAATTTAAACTTGCTAGAGTTTTAATTTGCATGCTGTGCTTCAGCACCATTGCATGCACCTCTAACGTGCGAGGGGATTGGAGGATTTAAAAAGGGGGATAAGGGGACGGCCTCGTAACTCGAGTCCCCTTGTCCCCCTTTGGATAAAAAAGCTAGAATTTCTTCTTCCTAACCTCTTCAACTATAGCTTTAGCCATCTCATCTACTTCAGATGTTACTTCGTTTGCTTGGTTTGCAATTACCACATTCTCTTTTGTTAGATTATCTATTTGAGCAACTGATTGATTTATCATATTGATGCCTTCACTTTGCTCTTTGATTGATTCACTCATCTCATTTATTGATTGAGCTAGGACATTTGTATTTGCTTCTATTTCACCAAGTGATTTTTGAGTACGTTCAGCTAGTTTTCTAACTTCATCAGCAACAACTGCAAATCCTCTACCGTGTTCTCCTGCACGTGCAGCTTCAATAGCAGCATTAAGAGCTAGAAGGTTAGTTTGATCTGCTATATCTCTAATGATAGTTATGATGTTTTTAATCTCATCACTTTGTCTTATAACATCAGCTGTCTTTTGAGAGATGGCATTCATTGAGCTTGACATTTGCTCAACTGCAGCAGCAGATTCTTGTAAGCTATTTGCTTGAGTATTTGCTGAGCTTGCTACTTTAGATACTGAGCTTGCTAGAAGTTTAGCTTTTTCTTCTAGTACTTGTGCTTGGTTTAGATTGTCATTTAGCATTTTAGATATCTCTATGCCTAGAGAGTTTATACCACTTGCTATCTTACCATCATCATCAAGTCTTTTTGTAAAGTCTTGGTTTTTATAAGTGTTTAGTAGATCAAGTACATCTTTGCCATTACTTGAGATTGCATTTTTAAGAGCAAGTTGTAGATCTTTAAATGTGCTTTTTAGTTGATTTAGAGCTGGGTTATTAGTATCAGCTTCTAGGCTTGCTTCATAGTTGCCATCTTTTATCTCATTTACAAAGGTGTTGGCTTTTTGGATGAAGATACTTTGATCTTTCATACCATCTTCAATGGCCTTTGTGTTTTTGTTTATTAGCTCTGCCATTTGGCCAAATTCATCTTTAGATGTTATCTCTATAGGCTGGGCTTTGTTTGTCTTGTGATTTAGTAGATCAAAGAAAGATAGTAGGCCTGTTTTTAGTTTGAGGATGATTTTTAGGAGGTAAGACGACATTAGAAGTGAAACTATCACAGAGATAATGATCGCTGCTAAGATAACGCCGATAGCTGAGTAAAATAGCGTATGCAAATCTTTTAAAAGCACATCCTCATCCATCTCGCCAAATAGGTACCAATCAAGGCTTGGGATATATTTTGAGCCAATTATCAAATTTCTCGTGCCGTTAAAGTGACGGATGACGCCGCCATTTTTATTCATCAAGACATCAAATTTCTCTTTGCCAAGGACATCTTTTACATTTACTTTGCCGACCCTATCGCTCTTTTCTATCTTTACGATGCCACTTGAATCAACCATTAGGAATTTACTGCCCTCGCCCATGCTTTTTGAAGTGACTAAATTTACGATGTCATCAAGGTTCATGCCTATCGCGCTGACACCATAAAATTTGCCGTCTTTTTCAACCTTGCTATTTACATAAAGCGTTAGCGAACCAGTAGCTTCTGAGACTTGGATGTTTAGAGAATTTACCTCTTTGCCATTTTTAACGTCAAAGTACCAGCTATCACGTGGATTGTCCTTGCTAAGCTGTTTTAAAATTTTGTCGTTTGTGTAGTAGTTTAGAGTTTTATCAGAGACAAACATTGCCGTTGAGAGATTAAACGCCTTCATAAGGTCGGTGTTGTAGCTAAAAAGCGTCGCCAATCCGTCCTTTGGCTCGCCCTCGTCGATCCACTTGAGAAGATAGTCGTTTTTAGTCATCTGATAAGAGGTGTTAATGATCTTATCTATGGCATAGCCGATCTCACCTGCAACGTTAGAGACAGCTAGTGGTAGCTCATCTTTCACAACTTTTTCTGTATATAGGTTGCGAGCTATGTTGTAACTAATGAGGCTAACGCCGATTAGTAGCAGCACGATCACAGCTGTCAAAATAACAGAAATTTTAATCCTTAAAGACTTCATAAATCACTCCTTGATCAATATTTGCGTAATTATTCAACTTTTTATATAAAAGTAAAATTAATTTAAATAAATCTGAAATTTTGTTTTAACTATGTCACTTTATGGGGTTATAATGACACAAATTTAAATCACTCACTGCCATAAAGTGCTAAAAATTTCTAAGCAATTTTTCAAACTGCACACCATACCACGTGCGATTATTATCTTTTAGCGTGATCTTGATGCTCTCGAGCACAAAATTTGCTGCCTTTTTGATAGCATTTTGCATGCTTTCGCCATTTATAAGTGAGCCAAAAAGCACTGAAGCGAAGATATCTCCAGTGCCACTTGCGTGAAAGGGCAAATACTCGTGAAAATACTCCACTTTTTCTTTCGTCTTTGCATCATAAGCTATGATACCACACTCATTTTGCTTGTATCTAATGCCCTTTAAAACGATCTTTCGCGCGCCAAAACTAGCCAAGCCATCAAGCAACTCCAAAATGTAATCCTCGCCATATCCCTCGCTTAAAAATGACTTTTCACACATAAAACTTGCCTCAGTTATGTTTGGCGTGATGACGTGAGCCTTTGTGCAAAGCTCTCTCATCTTTGCCACAAATTTCTCATCAAACCCGTGATAAAGCTTGCCATTATCGCCCATGCAAGGATCCACAAGCCTTAGCAAAGAGCCGCTGTCAAATTCAGCAAAGACCTTCTCTATAAGCTCAAGCTGCCTAAAACTACCTAAAAATCCAGTGTAAATTCCATCAAAGCTGATGCCCTCTTTGTGCCAAACCTGCGTTATAGCGTCAAATTCATCAGTTAGATCACGAAAAGTGAAATTTTTAAAGCCAGTGTGAGTTGAGAGCAGTGCCGTTGGCAAGATGCACGCCTCGATACCTTGGGCGCTGATTATGGGAAGTGCGACGGTGAGTGAGCATTTGCCCACGCATGAGATGTCTTGTATAGTTAAAATTCGCTTCATCTATCATCTCAATTTATAAAATTTAACGCCGGCAACGTCAGTTTGATAAACCACGCCGTCTTGCAAAAGGCTGTTTAAAATTTGCTTTGAGTGCTCTGAGAAATTTTCTTCTACATTTGCCGTAGTTTGCGGACGGCGCTCTAGCATGGCTAAAATTTCACTCTTGCTAAATTCATACTTTTGCTCTATCTTGTGAGCCCTAGCTATGGTGACTGGCACGCCTTTTATCTTGCTTGCAAGCTCTTCAAGCCTACTAGCATCAACGCCTTTTACATTGTAAGCTGGCGGGCGATCTATCGTACCCACATCCACTCGGTGTGGGGCTATCTCATTTATAGCCTCATTAAGCGCCATAAATTCCTCTTCTTTGTCGTTAAATCCGGCCACGACCAAAATTTCAAGCACAAGCTCGCCCTTAAATTCCTTGCGAAATTTAGCCATCGCTTTTACAAGCTCTCCAACTTCTATGCCACTTTTGTTGCGGTCTATCTTTTTAAATGTGCCTTGCACGGCGCTATCAAGGCTAAATTTAACTATATCAAGCCCTTGCAAGGCTTCACAAATTTTTTGGTCCCTCACACCTGAGCCGTTGCTTAGGATTAGAGTTTTTGCCTTGCCTTTTATCTCATTTACTTTTGCCACCAGCTCTTTTAAGTGCGGATAAAGAGTTGGCTCTCCATTTGCTGTAAGCGTGATGACATCGATGTTTTGATGAGCTTTTAAAGCTTCTTTTAAAGCGCTTATGATTTCATTAACGCTTTGAGGTTTTTCTATCTCTTCAACCGGCTTTGCGCCCTTTAGCTCGCAATAAACGCAGTCAAAATTGCATGATTTTTGCTTTGGGCTTAGATCGATGCCAAGGCTCATGCCAAAACGGCGCGAATTTATCGGTCCAAAGACGACAGTGCTATCTTGCACTTTTTCTTTGAACCTCTTTTATGAAATATTTTGCGTTTTCAACTGGCACATCTGGCAAGATCCCGTGACCAAGGTTGAAAATGTGCGGCGCACCTCTCATCGTGCTTAAAATTTTATCCACGCCCTCATCGATCGCTTTTTTGCTATATAGCCTTGTTGGCTCCATGTTGCCCTGAAGGACGTATCTTGGGCTAAGTTTTTCTTTTGCTAGCTCTATCGGCGTGCTCCAATCGACGCCAAAAACGTCAAATTTACCTGAAATTTTATCCATATATCCGCTTATACCTTTTGGGAAAACGATGACTGGGATCTCTGGAAACTCAGCCTTTACGCTATCAACTATCTTGTTTATATAGCTAAATCCAAACTCAAAATAAGCCTGCTCTTCAAGTGCAGCCGCCCAGCTGTCAAAAATTTGCACCGCATTGACGCCTGCTTTTATCTGCTCTTTGACGTAAAGAATGAGCGCTTGCGTCACTTTTTCTAAAATTTGATGTAGAAATTCTGGATTTTGATAGAGCATCTTTTTGCAGACCGCATAGTTTTTGCTGCCACCACCCTCTATCATATATGTAGCTATCGTCCAAGGTGCTCCGCAAAAGCCAATGAGCGCCTTATCTTTGGCTAAATTTTCTCTTGTAAGTTTGATCGTGTCATAGACATATGCTAAGCTTTTAACCGATCTTTCGATGCTAAGTGCATCAAGTGCGGCCTCATCACGCAAAGGCTTTGTAAAAACTGGTCCCTCGCCCTTTTCAAAGCGCAGATCCATACCCATTTCAAGTGGCACGACAAGGATATCGCTAAACAAAATAGCCGCATCAACGCCAAGTATATAAACTGGCTGAAGCGTGACCTCGCTAGCCTTTTTATAGTCTTTGCAAAGTGATAAAAAGTCCCCAGCTTTAGCTCTTACAGCCATATATTCTGGTAGATATCTGCCAGCTTGGCGCATCATCCAAACAGGCGTGTATGGCGTAGGTTTTTTAAGGCAAGCGTCTATAAAAATCATCAAATTTCCTTTAAATTTTTAAATGGATATTATCCAAAAATAGCTAAAGAAAAGATGTAGGAGAAATTTTAAGCGTAAGAACGCTTAAAATTTTAGTGATCTCCCTTGTGAAGGAAGTAAAGTCCAAGACAAAGTGCGAGGATAGAAGCCGCAAGATAGGCCATCTCAAGCGGAGTTGTGAAGTTTGCGGAAGCACTCTTTGGAAGAAATTTACGATTAAAACCATGACGATCACTTTGCCAAGCTTGTCTTTTAGCTCATCAAGCGAATGCACTTCAAGCACCTTGCTTTGCTTTGACTGCTTTAGCTGTGTGATCTCTGAGATGAAAAGCTCGTAAATTCCGAAGCTAAATATATAAAGAACAAGCGCCATCAAGTAAAGATCGATCGCTCCAACTATCTCGCCAACGACTTCTGAGTGGAAATTTTCAACGTGAAAATCTGCAGCAAAGAAATATTTATAAACCTCTAAAAGCACCTTGCCGACATCATAACTTGCGATGATGAAAAGCACGATCGCACCTAAAAGTCCAAAGACTACTGGAAAAAGCGTGAAACTGTTGCTTGCAAGCAAAATTCTCTCGAATATTTTACGCAATAAAAACCCTTTTTATGAAATTTAAAAAGGGGGTATTTTATAGTTTTTTCCTTAAAATTTAGGTGCAAAATCGCAATTAATTTTAATGCAAACTACTCCTGCATCGTGATCCATTTTTGTGCGATCCTGACGGCATTTGTCGCAGCACCCACACGGATCTGATCGGCACTACACCTTAATTACGACTTATTTAAATTTTAGTGGCTAGCATGTAGAAATTTAGCGGCGAGATTTCATTGTGATTTTTGTTTATTTGGCTTCATGATTAGGCTCGCCACAAGCAGGATTTTAAGTCTTTTGGGCTAGAAATTTAACCCAAAAGATAAATATCAATTAGCCAAAATGGATAAATTTAGCAGGCCAGAGATCCAGCCTGCAATGGTTACTAAAACAAGCTATTTACGCTTTCGTTGTGATAAACACGGCGTATCACTTCGCCAAAGAGTGAAGCTGTGCTTAGCACTTTTATACAAGGGAGTTCTTCTTTTAATGGGATCGTATCAGTCACCACTAGCTCGTCTAAAAAGCCAAGTTTTAGCCTATCATAGGCTGGTCCGCTAAGCACTGGGTGCGTGCAAAACGCCATTACGCTAGTTGCGCCACGCTCTTTGAAAATCTCAGCTGCTTTTACGATGGTGCCAGCGGTGTCGATCATATCATCGACCAAGATCACATCTTTGCCCTTAACATCGCCGATCACGTTCATCACTTCGCTCTCGTTTGCTTTCTCGCGGCGTTTATCAACGATGACCATATCTAATAAATTTAGATTTTTTGCCAAGGCTCTAGCACGAGCCACACCGCCTACATCTGGGCTTGCGACGACTGGATTTGGTAAATTTTTAGCTTTTACGTAGTCGTTAAAAACGATGCTTCCATAAAGGTTATCTACTGGGATGTCAAAAAATCCTTGAATTTGTCCTGCGTGAAGGTCCATCGTAACGACTCTGTCGATGCCTGCTGTTTGCATCATATTTGCCACTAATTTTGCAGTGATAGGCACTCTAGGAGCTGCTTTTCTATCTTGTCTAGCGTAGCCAAAGTATGGCACGATCGCTGTTATAGAGCTTGCACTGCTGCGTTTTAAAGCGTCAGTTAAGATAAGAAGCTCCATTAAATTTATATTTGCTGGGGCACATGTTGGCTGGATGACAAAGACATCTTTTCCACGCACGCTTTCGCCGATTTGCACACTGATCTCACCATCGCTAAATCTTTTAATGCTAGCTTCACTTAGTGGAAGCGACAAATATTGCGAAATTTTCTTCGAAAGCTCGATATTTGCGGTGCCTGAGAAAATTTTATAGCCTCTCATAATAGTAACCTTTTTTAGTGATTTTTATGTTGGGATTTTATCAAAATGAGCTTTAAATTTAAATTTATTTACCCACTATTTTTAGTCAAATTTTCTACTCCAAAAGCCAAAATTTACACTAAATTTTTAAACCATTTTACATTTGTAAATTTATGAAGACTAAGATAACAAACATGTTTAAGATATGTAGAATTTACGACTTTATTAAAAGCAACGACGAGAAATTTAAAGGTGTCTTTATCGATAGACTTTATCCTAGAGGCGTGAAAAAAGAGATATTTTCTAGCTTTATCTGGCTAAAATCAGTCACTCCGTCAAACGAGTTAAGGTCATGGTTTCATGAAGATAAAGAGGCTAGGTTTGATGAGTTTTGCAAAAGATTTAAGCAAGAGCTAAATGGCAAAGAGGAGCAAGAGGGGCTAAAAGAGCTTAAAAAGCTAGAAAAAGAGTATAAAAACGTGGCGCTTCTAACTGCTGTCAAAGAGCCAGAATTTAGCCACGTCAAGGTGATAAAAGAGGCGCTTAACTCTTTATAAAGCCACTTGCGATGACGCGCTCACCTTCATACATCACGCAAAGCTGACCTTGCGCTACGCCAAGTGCGTTTTGATTTAGCGTTAGCTTTGCGGTTTTGCTAGTTTTATCAACCTCTACAAAAGCCTCAAGTTTAGGGCTTCTATATCTTATTTTCGTTTCGCACTCAAATTTAACTTCATCTATAAATAAATTTACGTTTTCAAGCTCGACCACCTTTTGAGCAAGGTCATCTTTCGTGCCGACAACGATCTCGTTTTTATCAGCGTTTATCTTGATGACAAAGTGTGGCTCATGAGCGCCAAAAACCTCAAAGCCACGGCGTTTGCCGATAGTGTAGTGCATGTAGCCTTGATGGCGGCCGATGATATTGCCGTCTTTATCAACCACGTTGCCTGGCAAATTTGTATCGTAGTGCTTGTTTAAAACCTCGATGTAGGTATTTTCCACAAAGCAAATTTCACTGCTTTCTGCCTGCGTAGCAAACTCTTCAAGCACTTTTACGCCTCTTGCTAGCTCTTTTATATCTTTTTTAAATTTATCTCCAAGTGGAAAAATGACATCTTTTAGCACCTCTTTTGGCACCTGAGCTAAAAAGTAGCTCTGATCCTTGCTAGGATCTTTGGCGCAGGTTATAAAACCATCAACCACCTGCACGTAATGCCCAGTAGCAAGCTTCTCGCAGCCATTTGCCTTTGCAAAGTCAAGTAGCGCACCAAGCTTTATAAATTTATTACACAAAGCGCAAGGATTGGGCGTTTTGCCCTCTTTATAAAGCCTGACAAATGGGTCATAGACATATTCGTTAAATTTATCCTGCAGATCGAGTATATGCACCTTGATGCCAAGATATTCGCCCACTTTTTTGACTTTTCTGATGTTTTCTTCGTGGTATCCTGGCTTTTGATGAAGCATCATGTAGCAGCCTTGCACCTCATGTCCAGCCTCTTGCAGAAATTTAGCCGTCATCGTGCTATCTACGCCGCCGCTCATTGCAACCATTATTTTCATATTTTTACCTTTTTTAAATTTAAAGGCGATATTTTATATCTTATTTTTAAATAGCCAAAATTTCGCTTACGATAAGCTCTATATCATCGGTGATTTTATATAAGCTTAGATCTTCTTCATTTATCGTTTTTTGAGGGATCAGCGTCTTTCGTATAAACTCATCAAGCCCTTGCCAAAACTCGCATCCATAAAGAAAAATTTTCACTTTTTTGCTGCCAACATGAACTAACACCAAAATTTCAAATAGCTCATCAAGCGTGCCAAAGCCACCAGGAAAGACGACAAATGCAATGGAACTATCAGTTAGGGCAAATTTTCTTGGGCTTAAATTTGAAAAGAGATATTTTGCGGTGACGTATGGATTTGTATTTTGCTCAAATGGAAGCCTCACGTTTAGTGCGACGCTAGGGGACTTTGCGCTATCAAATGCACCCTTGTTTGCTGCTCTCATTATGCCATCTCCACCGCCAGTTAATATAGCAAAACCTAGCTCATTTAGCTTGTAAGCTAGCTCGTATGCCTTTTTGCAGTAGAAATTTTCTTCATCAAATCTAGCCGAGCCAAAGAAGGTTACATTTTTGTTTTTATACTTTAAAACGCTTGGAAATTTTAAGAGATCATTTACTAATTCATTCATTATTTTAACTGCTGAAGCCTCTCGCGTTTTGAGCCTATCTGAGTGATCTGGATGCCAAAGTTGCCGTCTATTATGACAACTTCGCCAAGTGCTATCACCTTATCTCCTATCAAAATTTCAAGCGGGTCGTTTGCGAGTTGATTTAGCTCGATGACTGAGCCTATATCCATAGTGAGCACATCTTTTAAGAGCATCCTTTTTGAGCCGATACGAACACGCATTGGAAGTCTTACGTCCATAATAAGGCCGATATTTCTCATCTCTTCTGCGCTAAATTCGCCCTTTAGTGCATGAGGAGCGGCTGCGGCTTTTGCTGCATCTGCTGGCTCACTTTTAGCAGGCTCAAAAAATCTCATAAGCGTGTGATCGCAGACAAAAGCCACATGCTCATTTAGATCCTCGATCTTTATGTTAAACAAAAAAAGCTTTTCAAAAACGCTAAAATCAAGCGATGAGTTTTCATCTAAGAAATTTACATTTATCACCTCAAAGCTGATCTTTGGCATGCCCTTTTGCGCTCCAAGAGAGGTGCTAAATGCGCTAAAAAGGTTTGAAAATATCTCTTTTGCAGCGTCAAGCTCGTCGCTACCGAGATTTTCATTCTTTGAAATTTCTTCTTCGCCCATCATCCACTCGCTAACTGCGCTTATGAGCACCGGCGTGCAAGCGATCTCAGCTTTTGCATTGATGTCGCCGCTTAATGTCACACTAGCCATGACAACTGGCGGTTTTATACCATTTTGCGCTGGCGCGTCAAATTCGTTTCTCTCGCCGATCTCTGGTGCTCTACCAGTTAGCCCTTCAATGGTCGCTTTTAACTCATTTGAAAAGATGTTAAAAAATTCATTCGTCATTATCTTCGCTCTCTTCTTCGTTGTTGTGTTCGTTGGCCTCGTCGTATGCCATTAGTTTTGCTTTTCGCTCTTCTTCGTATTTTTCTAGGATGTGTTTGATCTCGTCTTTATCAGAGCGGATTAGCTGCTCGATCTTGATAGACTTTCTAAATCTATGAAGCCCAACTTCAGCCAAAAATACCTCTTTTTTATCGATGCAAACGATCGCCTTATCATCAGCGCCTCTATCAAGCCTTAAGATATCGCCCTCTTTTAAATTTAAAAACTCATTTACGCTAACGATTGACTTACCAAGGATCGCCTCATAAAGCACCTCAGCACGGCCTATTAGCGTTTTTAGCTCTTTGTTTCTACTCTTTTTAGCGCTAGTTTCGCCAAGCATGATGTCTCTGTTTGCAAGGCGCGAAAGGATCGGCTCTAGGTAGATGACTGGATAGCATAAATTTATCATGCCGCTTGAGCCACCAACGATGATCTCCATGACGACCATGATGACGATCTCGTTTTGAGATACGATCTGAACGACGTTTGGACTGCTCTCTTTAGCCTCGACGTTTGGATACATATCAGTTATCATCGACCAGCTCTCTTTTAGGCGCTGCATGATCATCCTAAGCACCGCATCAAGTAAATTTACCTCGATGTCAGTTAGCTCTCTGTTTGCCTCGAAATTTTCACCAGTTCCGCCAAGTAAGCGATCTATCATAGGAAAAGCTATGCTTGGATTTATCTCTAAGATGCAGTTTCCATCAAGCGGCTTGATAGAAAAGACGTTAAAGCTAGTTGGGCTTGGCAAACTCATCAAAAACTCGCCGTATGTCATCTGATCTACGCTGTGAAGTCTAAGCTCGACGATACTTCTCATGACGCTTGAAATTTGACTAGCTAGGTTTCTAGCAAGCTTGTCGTGGATGCCTTTTATCGCACGGAGCTGCTCTTTACTAACGCGGTTTGGGCGCTTGAAGTCATAGATAATGATCTGTTTTTGTTCGCCTTGTGGGCTCTCTTCTATCTCGATATTGCTCGTATCGCCGTCTTCATCGACGACTTCAAGTAGCGCATCTATCTCTTCTTGACTTAAAATATCAGCCATTAAACCCCCAAGCTGCGTCTGATGCGATCAAGCAAACGTTTATGAATTTGTGAAATTCTACTCTCGCTGATGTTCATTATCTCGCTGATCTCTTTTAAATTTAGCTCTTCGTAGTAGTAAAGCTGAACTATCATCTGATCACGCTCGTCAAAGTCTTTTAACGCACTTTCGATCTTTAAGATAAGATCCTCTTTTTCTACGCTTTTTTCAACATCGCTTTGACCGATTAGCTCCATTTGCTCGTCTATTGGCAAGATAGTGATGATACCGCTAACTCCCCTTGCCTCTCTTATCTTTTCGATATCTTCATTTAGTTTTTCAGCCAGATACTCGTCGCTTGGCTCTTCTTCGTGCGTGTTAAAGTAGTTATCTATCTCGGTATTTATGCTCTTTACTAGCTTTCTGTCGCTTCTACTAACGACGTCAAGCGCTCTTAGGTAGTCAAGCATCGAGCCATAAATTCTCTTTTTGCCATATCCCCAAAATGAGTCGTTTTGCTCTTTATCATACTTCCTGCTAAGCTTTATCATCTCCTCAACACCAACGCTTATAAGGTCGTTTACGTCAATGCTTGAAGGCAAGCGCTCCTTTAGTCTAAACGCCATTGCACGCAGAGCTGGCATGTATTTTAAGACGATCTCGTCTTGCTCCTTTTTAATGGTACTTTTATAAGCGTTAAGCTGCTTTTGCTTTAGTTCGTACATTTTGCTTACCAGAGTCTAAATTTTCGGTGGTTACTTTTAGCATGATATTTTCCATCCGTTTTTCCCTAACGTTTAGCTCAGAGATGAGATAGTCCGCGATCTCCTCATGTCTTTGCTTGTCAAAAAATTTCTTCAAAGTCCTTTTTACATCGACGTAGTTCATTATCACGATGTGAATTATAAGGTAAAAAAATAAAGTAATAACTAGCGTATAAACGAGCATTTCGATAGGCTCACTTACCTTTAGCAAGGTAAAAACTATGCCTATGAAAAATCCACAAACCGTAAAAAATGCTATAAAATTTTCTGCACGCAAAGCTCAATCTCCATTAAAATTGTTCTATCAAACGCTTAAAGAAGCCCCCAAAGCTCCTGCTTTGCTCATCTTTAAGCACTTTTCGTTCCAACCTATAAAGCAAATTCGAAGCTATCTGTTTGATCTGCACGCTAGCAGAGCCGTAAGCTTCGTCATCTGTAAAGAGCGTCCTTTGCTTTATGCTCCTTGCCACGCTCTTATCAGAAGCCACGTAGCCAATTAGCTCTAAATTTAAGTTTGGTCCGATATTTGCATTTGCCACTCGCTTTACATTTTCATAAATTCTAGTGGCCTCAGCCTCGTTTTTTACCATATTTAAAAGTAAAAGCTCGTTATTTTTAAACCTTGAAACGATCTTTATGACCGCATACGCATCGGTTATCGCCGCAGGGTCAGGCACAGTCACCACGATAACCTCATCAGCTGCTTCTAAAAAGAGCTGCGTACTGCCGCCTATGCCAGCACCAGTGTCGATGATCAAAAAGTCAAGCCCATCAAGCTCGCTCGCCTCATCTAAAAATCTCTCAAATAAAAATTGATTGTTAAATTTCAAAATTTCATCGCCACTCTCGCCAGGGATGAGGATGAGATTTTTATTTATAGGTATCAAGATATCTTTTAGGCTGCACTCGCCTTTTAGCACGTGAAGCAGGTTTTTGCCCATTTTGACGTTTAAGATCACATCAAGGTTTGCAAGGCCGATATCAGCGTCAAAAAGTCCTACTTTGTAGCCATTTTGCGACAAGACATTTGCCAAATTTGCACTTATCGTGCTCTTGCCAACGCCGCCTTTACCGCTTGTAATCGCTATAAAATGCGTATTTTTAGCCTTATTTTGAGACTGGACTAAATTTTGTAGTTTTTGCGCTTGGTTATTCATCGCTAGCCTTTTGCTTTGTAAAGCCGTCAAACACGCACTCTACTAAAAATTCGCTCTTTGCCTCCACAAGATCATCAGGCACCTCTTGACCCACGCTAAAGTAGCTAACTGGCGTGTTTGTCTCATATATCAGCGAAAAGACGTTGCCAAAAATTTTGGTCTCGTCAAATTTGGTGATTATTAAAGTGTCGATCTCTAAAAATGAAAATCCATTGTAAATTTCTATTAGATCCTCAACCTTTGAGCCAGCTGAGAGGACTAAATTTACATCGATCTTTGCGCCGCTATGCTTTAGAAATTTATCAAGTCTTTCAAGCTTTTCTTTGTCATACTGCGAATTTCCAGTGGTGTCGATTAGTATCACGTCGCAGTAGCTAAGCTGCTTTATGGCGTTTTGAAAGTCCTCGACCTCTATGACATCAAGGATCGGTAGCTTCATCATCTTAGCGTACTGAAATAGCTGCTCGACCGCTCCGATACGGTAAGTATCAAGCGTGATGATGCCAGTTTTATAGCGCTTTTCGTTGCCGTATGCAAAACGAGCCGCGAGCTTTGCAAGAGTCGTTGTCTTACCAACTCCAGTTGGGCCAACTAGCATCATTATGCGCTGTTTTTTATCGCCGAGCTCTTTTCTGCATGGCAGCATATTTCGCAAAAGCGAGTAGAAATACCTTTTTACCGCAGTTGGGTTGCTTTTCATAGAAACAGGCAAATTTTCAAGCGTCGTTTGCATGATCGCCTCTAGATGCTCCTCTTTCATGCCGCTTTGTTTTGCGAGCTTGTAGATGCTAGCAAACTCTGGCGGGATCGAGAGATTGTTGCGATTTGGGGCTTTTTCGTCCCAGATCATGTCAGTTATCAGACCTATTTTCTCGCTTAGCACGCTTACTTGCTTTGCTACGTCGTCTATTTTTTTATTCATGCCATTTGTATTTGGCTCTTTTATCTCGTTCATATCGACATTTGCGATCGCGCTTATCTCTTTTGCGACATCTGAGATATTTAAAAGCACACTCTCATTTGGATCGTAAGGCTCAGGCGACGTCGTCTTTGCCTCAAATTTAGCAGGCTCCTCTTTTATCTCAAATTTTGGCTTTGGCGGCTCGTAGTTTTTGCTAAATTTAGAGTAGGCATTTTCATAGTTTATTGCTTTTACATTTGGTTTTGGCGGCTGCTTTACCTCGTCCTCTTCGACGCTTACTAAAATTTCATAAAGCGGCTTTTTGTTTATCGTTTTGGCTTGAATTTGCTTTGTGGTGACGAGTATGGCCTTCTCACCGCACGCCTCTTGAGCCTTTTTCAAAGCCTCGATGGTGCTCTCGCCTGTAAAAGTATGAAATTTTGTAGCCATTTATATCCTTTAACCTCTCATAAGCCCTAGTGGCACGATCACGCTAAGCCTCTTACCAGCCCCTGGGTGCGGGACGATAAGGCGCGGCGTCTTATAGACTTTTTTACTAAAATACAAAATATCCAGATCAAGCGTTCGTGGCGCATTTTTAAACGTCCTCACACGCTTAAATTTACTCTCATAGTGCCCCAAAATTTTTAGCAAATTTCTAGGGCTCACAGATGTTTGTAAATTTATAACAGCGTTACTAAAATCATCCTGCTCTTCGTAGCCAAACGCCGCATTTATCAGGATCGGCGAGACTTCAACTACATGAAACCTACTATCACTTGTAATCGCTCTTATAAATTTATCAAACCTCTTTGCGCTATCGCCGATGTTGCCACCCATGCCAACTAGCGCCTCATACTTAAACTCATCTCTTTTTTCAAAAAAACTAGGGCAAAAACGGCTTTTTACGATCTTTCTTGCTCCAGCTAGCCTCATAAAATTTCGCACCCACCTTCTCTTGCGACCACCACGTCTTCGATCCTGACACCAAATTCATTTTCTAGATAAATTCCAGGCTCCACGCTAAAGACCATGCCCTCTTTTATGAGCGTTTCGCTCCTTGCTGAGATGACTGGAAGCTCGTGTATATCGACTCCCACGCCATGTCCTGTCGAGTGAAAAAAGGCCTTTTCATATCCAGCCTTTGCTATGACACTTCTTGCTGCAAGGTCTATCTCACACGCCCTAACGCCAGCTCTTGCGACCTTTATCGCAGCAGCCTGAGCCTCTTTTACGATCTCGTAAATTTCTTGCATCTTGGCGTTTTTAAATTTTTGCTCCTTTGAGAAGTTAAAATTTTCATCAAAGCAAGCAGTTCTAGTGCGATCAGAGCAGTAGCGTTTAAATTTAACCCCAGCGTCAAGTAGCAACAAATCACCCCTTTTTAAAATTTTATCCCCAGGCAGCGCGTGCGCCTTTGCGGCATTTTCGTTTATCGCTACGATCGGATCAAAGCTAAGACCTAGCTCGTTTTTTTGCCTAAAGATGAGCGAGGCGTTGAAATGAAGCTCTTTTTCGCTCATCCCTTCGCCATTTTCACGCACAAATTTAGCAAATTCATCAAAGCATTTTGCTCCAAATTCGCTAGCTCTTTTTAAAATTTTTATCTCATCTTCGCTCTTGCAAATTCTCTTTAGCCTAGAGAAATTTGCCTTTGGCTTGAAATTTATCTTAAAACCCTTGCTAAGCGCATTAAATTCGCTTAAGCTTAGCTCATCAGGGTTAAAAGCGAGGCTGCTTGGCTTCATCTTTCTTAAAAATGCCCGCACCTCGCTTATTAAATTTCTCTGCGCCAAAAGAACGACCACGCCAGTATTTACGCAGCTTTTTGCCTCGAAATAATACCTCGCGTCTGTGAAAAAGTATTTCACGCCATCAAGGCATAGCAAAAACTCATTATCGCAGCTGTAACCGCACTCGTAAAATACGGCGTTTTCGTCCTTTAAGATGAAATTCATTGTGCGTTTTGATTTGCTCTTACTGCTTTGATTTGCTCAAAAATTTGAAGCATGCCTATCATCGCCAAATGATAGCCAACTGGTCCAAAACCCACGATCTGGCCTGCTGCAACTGGCGCGATAAGGCTTTTATGACGGAACTCTTCTCTTCTATAAACGTTGCTGATATGCACCTCGATAACTGGTAGCGCAACCGCACTTAGCGCGTCACGGATAGCGATAGAGGTGTGAGTATAGGCAGCTGGATTTATGATGATGCCGTCTGCATCGCCCAAGCACTCTTGGATCTTATCGACTAGCTCGCCCTCAAGGTTGCTTTGAAAAAACTCGATCTCTACGTCATTTTGATCGGCAACGATCTTCATTTGAGAGTGGATATCCTCCATCCTCATAACGCCGTAAATTCCTGGCTCTCTAGCGCCAAGCATGTTGATATTTGGGCCTTGGATAACCATTATTTTTAGCTTCTTATCCATGTCACTCCTTTTTGATTAAATAGCCCAAATTATACATTTTCGTTCCTAAATTTTCGCTACAATAACAAAAATTTAAGGCTAGAAATGGAAATTTTAAAAGCAAAAAAGATCATCACTGGCGGAGAAAATCCAAAAATTTTAAGAAATTCTTGTATCGTTATTAATGATGATAAAATTTTAGAAATTACAAGCGAAAAAGAGGCGCAAAAAAAATTTAAAAATGCGAAAATTTGCGACTTTGGTGATAGCGTGATCGCCCCAGCGTTCGTAAATACGCACGTTCATTTGGAGTTTAGCTCAAACGTTAGCACTCTAAAATATGGCGACTTTATAAAATGGCTTGGCTCTATCGTCGATAAAGGTGGCGAGCTAGCTAAAATGGACGCTAAAAAAACGATGAATGAAGCCATAAATTCGCTGCTAAAAAGCGGAGTTTGTACCATTGGCGAGATATCTAGCTTTGGTAGTGATCTTGAAATTTTAGCCACTAGTCCGCTAAAAGTCGTGCTTTTTAGTGAAATTTTAGGCTCAAATGAGCAGATGACCCACCAAAATTTACAAAATTTCTTAGCTAAATTTGAAAAAACAAAGAGCTATAAAAGCCAAAATTTCACCCCAGCTATCTCGCTGCACTCGCCCTACTCTGTGCATCCAAAGCTCGCCAAAGCCGCCCTTGAGATAGCTAAAAAGGATGGTCTTCTTGTAAGCACGCACTTTTTAGAGAGCAAGGCTGAAAAGCAATGGCTAGAGCACGGCAGCGGTGGCTTTAAAAAGCATCTTTTAAGATTTAGCCAAGATCCAAAGCCGATGTATGACAAAGAGAGCTATTTTGCGATGTTTCGTGAGATAAATACACTCTTTACGCACTGCGTTTATGTGAGCGATTTTGCTAAATTTGAGCCTCATCACAGCGTGACGCACTGCGCCATTTCAAATAGGCTACTTGGCAAAAAGGCGCTAAATTTAAAAGAAATTTTAAAAAACAACGTCAGTCTAAACATCGGCACAGACGGCCTTAGCTCAAATATCAGCCTAAATTTCTGGCATGAGCTAAGGGCTGCCCTATTTACCCACGCTAGCCTTGATCTAAACGAGCTTGCCACTAGGCTTTTTGTCGCTGCAACGCACGGGGGTGCAAAGGCGCTTAGGACAAATAACGGCGAGATAAGGGCTGGAAGCGCGGCTGATATCGCAATCTATAGCGACCTAGAGTGCGATGATAGCGAGCTAATACTTCAGCTCATACTTCATACAAACGAGGCTAAAAAACTATATATCGGAGGCAAAATTTGCAAATTTTAAGGCTTATTTTTAGAGGATTTTTGGGAATTTTTAAATTTATCAATAACTACTTTAAGGCGCTCATATTTTTACTCATCTTATTTTTTATTTTCGCGCCAGATGGCAAGATGAAAGAGCCAAATTTAGCCCGCATAGACATAACTGGCACGATAATGGACACTAGCGAAATTTTAGATGCGCTCGAAAAAGCAAGGAGTGATAGCAATATCAAAGGCGTGCTGCTCTACATCGACAGTCCAGGCGGTGCGCTAAGTCCAAGCGTAGAGCTAGCCATGGCGGTCAAGCGACTAAAAGAGAGCAAAAAAGTGCTCACATACGCTGCTGGCAACATGGCAAGTGGCAGCTACTACGCTGGCGTAAATGCCGACGCCATCATCGCAAACCCTGGCGCTTTCATCGGCTCGATCGGCGTCATCATGCAAGGGGCAAACATCGAAAATTTAGCCAAAAATTTAGGCGTGAGCGAGCAGGTGGTGAAGGCTGGCGAGTTTAAAGAGGCTGGCACCTTTATGAGGAGCTGGAGCAAGCAGGAGCGCGAGAGCTTGCAAGGGCTCGTAAATGACGCTTACATGCTCTTTGTAAGTGACGTGGCGGAGGCTAGAAATTTAGACATCAATAAAAAAGACGAGTGGGCAAACGCAAGGGTCTTTTTGGCGCACAATGCCCTAAAAATGGGGCTAATAGACAGCCTTGGCAGCTACATAGACGCTCAAAATGAGCTAGCAAAAATAAGCCTCGTAGATGAGCCCATCTGGCAAGAAAAACCACAGCTCGAAAAGATAATGGAGAAATTTACAAAGCAAGGCATAAACTCACTTTTTAACGCATTTTTCGAGACAAAGCTTAGATAAATAAACCAGCCAAGTTAAATTTAACTGGCTGGCAGAGCTTTTTATAGCTAGCTTATCTAAAATTCCCCTCGCTATCCACAAAGAGTTCTCGCTCTGCTATTTTTATCAAAAAAGTAGTTTCATTTATCCTTTGAAGCACCTCAAATTTACCATAAATGCTATTTTTGATAACGACACTAAAGTTTTCATCCAAAAGTCCAAATTTATTATCTAGTCGTGATAAGTAGAAAGTGTTATTTGACCTGTCTATAACCTTATCAAACACCTCTATCTCATTTTTGCTTTTGTCAAAAATGACAAAACATCCTTTGGTATTTATATAACCCCATTTACCATCTTTTTCAACCCAAGCAAAACCTTCACTAAAATCATAAGCATGATCAAATTTACACTCTATGGCTTGCTCACCTTTGGTATTTATATAACCCCATTTACCATCTTTTTTAACTCTAGCAAAACCTTCACTAAAATCACAAGCATCATCAAATTTACACTCTACGATCTGCTCACCTTTGGTGTTTATATATCCCCATTTGCCGTCTTTTTTAACTCTAGCAAAACCTTCACTAAAATCATAAGCATGATCAAATTTACACTCTATGGCTTGCTCACCTTTGGTGTTTATATATCCCCATTTGCCATCTTTTGCAACCCAAGCAAAACCTTCGTTAAAACCCCAAGCATAATCAAATTTACACTCTACGATCTGCTCACCTTTGGTGTTTATACAACTCCATTTGCCATCTTTTTCAACCAAAGCAAAGCCTTCACTAAAACCCCAAGCATGATCAAATTTACACTCTATGGCTTGCTCACCTTTGGTGTTTATATATCCCCATTTGCCGTCTTTTTGAACCGAAGCAAGACCTTCGTCAAAACCCAAAGTATCATCAAATTTACACTCTATGATCTGTTCGCCTTTGGTGTTTATATATCCCCATTTGCCGTCTTTTTGAACCGAAGCAAGACCTTCGTCAAAACCCAAAGTATCATCAAATTTACACTCTATGATCTGTTCGCCTTTGGTGTTTATATATCCCCATTTGCCGTCTTTTTGAACCGAAGCAAGACCTTCTTTAAAACAACAAGCATCATCAAATTTACACTCTATGATCTGTTCGCCTTTGGTGTTTATATATCCCAATTTGCCGTCTTTTTGAACAGCAGCAAGACCTTCTTTAAATTTACCAACATCATCAAATTCCCAAAACATATCCCTCTCCTTTGTTTATATGAGTTATGTTATTTTAGTTTATATTATTTTAAAAAGTAAGTAAATTTGAGAGAAATTTAAAGTAGATGGTGGAAGCGAGGGGGATCGAACCCCTGTCCAAAAACAAAATCCGTACAGCCTCTACACGCTTAGCAAAAGTGAAAATTTCATCTAAAAAGGCTCACTTTCCAAAACCAAAATTTAGACTAAGACTAAAATTTCAGCTAGCAAGCAGTCACTTTGCTGGCCTACTCTAGCTAAATTACTCGCTTACATCCTAGCTAGAATGAGACAAAGCGAGGCTCAACTGAACTTACGCAGCTTTAGCGTAAGCAGGAGCGAAATTAACGTTGTTTGCGTTTAAATTTAATTTGAGCTTTTTACGCTTTGCTCAAAGCGACGTGCCACCGTACACACTCTGCTCCTGTCGAAGCCAAGTCGCTCCCATAAAAAATGAAATGGTTTAGTTGGATTGTTTAGTCAAGCTTTGCAGGTACGTCAATGATCTTTGGCTCAAGGACGCTAAAATACTCTAGGTCTTTCTCGACGTCGCCTTTGTATTTATGAAACTGATCGCTAATAAGCAGCAACCAATCTATAAATTTATCATTTGCTGGACCTTTTAAGCTTCTAGCCTCTTGAGTGACCTCTTCAGCCAAAGTCGTCAGCTTTAAGATCGGGTCAAGATGCATAAAACCTGCTGCTGATTTGATATTGTGAAAGATCCTAGAAAGCTCTAAAATGCTCTCCTTATACTTGTCAGCTCTTCCTAAATTTATTATCAAAGGCTCTAGTAAATCGCACATCAAAGTGTAGTGAGAGAGAAACTCCTCAACTATATCATAAGAATAATCGACTTCAAGCCTTTTTAATATACCCATTTTCATGTCCTTAAGAAATTGGCGTAATTGTAGCAAAATTTTGATAAAATTGTTAGCATTATCACAAATTTTACCGGACTTAGCCATGAAAGATGAAACAATCGCAAAGAAAAAACTCACTATAAATGATATAAAAAACAAAAAAGGCGTCGAGCCTATCGTGATGATAACCGCCTACGATGCGCTATTTGCGAAGATTTTTGATGATTACGCTGATGTTATCCTTGTTGGCGATAGCTTAAACATGAGCTTTAACATGCAAGAGAGCACGCTAAGTGCCAATATGAACACCATGCTTTATCACACAAAGGCCGTTTGTGCCGGGGCTAAAAAGACTTTTATCCTAGCTGATATGCCATTTGGCAGCTACACAAACGAAAAACAAGCGATCAAAAATGCGATGAAATTTTTTAAGCAGACAAATGCAGATGCTGTGAAGCTTGAAGTTGGCATGCACCAGGTAAATTTAGTAAAACGCCTCTGCGAAGAGGGCATAAACGTGATGGCTCACATCGGACTAAAGCCGCAGTTTTTTAAATTTGAGGGCGGATATAAGATAAAAGGTAGAAGCGAACTTGAGGCAAAAAGGCTAGTTGAAGAGGCTTTAGCGTTTGAGCAAGCTGGCGCGTTTAGCATACTACTTGAGGGCACGCTTAGCAACGTAGCAAGCGAGATAACAAGGCAGGTTCGTGTGCCAGTTGTGGGTATAGGCTCTGGGGCGGACGTCGATGGGCAGGTGCTTGTCTGGTCTGATATGTTGGGATTTTTCGAGGACTTTAAACCTAAATTTGTCAAGCGCTATCTTGACGGAGCCGCTCTTGTGCGAAAAGGCGTGCAAAGCTACACTAACGAAGTAAAAAACAAAATTTTCCCAAGCGAAGAGTTTTCGTATAAGGGCTAAACTTGTTCTTTATATAAAATACAAATGAGCACCGGTCCAACTAGAATATTTCAATTTATTTTATTTAATATAGGGTTAATTTTTACCATTTACTAATGTATTTTAAAAATTTAATTAAATTTTAGCTCTTACTTTTTATTTGTGACACAAACTGTCATGTTATTTATGTATAATTTTAAAAAAGTAGCAAATAATTTTTAAATATCTTAAAAATATAAAAGATAAATAATAGAATAACTTGCAAAAAAAGTTAAAGGAGAAAAATGATACCGCTTATTCCGTGGTTTGGTTGGGTGATTCTTGCAGCCATTTTTGGAGGCACAATAGCTGTTTTATTAAAAAAAAATAAAGGAACTATTTTGCTTACAGGAGACCCAGGGTCTGGTAAAGACACACTATTAAACACATTGCTTGGAAAAGGTTTTCAAAAAGAATATAGAGCTACACCAAAAGACGAGAAATATGAGGTGAGTTCGGAAATTGACTATACAATCATAAATTTGGCTGGTCACAAGAAATTTGCAAAAAGAAAGGAAGAGATAAAAAACGACCTACAAGAGCTTAAAAATAAAGAGCAGGATAGAAAAATTATATATATTTATATGTTTAATGTTTTAGATTTTATAAACAATGATAAATTAATAATAGCACAAATAGAAAATGCAAAAAAAGAAAGCGAAGAAAGAGAATTTACATCTAAGATAATAGGAACAAGAGGCGATAAGATAGATAAAAATATAAAACCTGAGATAGAAAATAGACTAAGAAAAGAAGGATATGATGCTATTGTTTTTGATATGACAAAAGTTAGTAAAGATGAAGTATTTAATTTTTTAGAAAGGGATTAAAATGATTATTGCAACCATACAAGGTAAAAACAAAAAAGAAGAGACTATAACAACACTAAATGGAGAATTTGTTTATGGCGATGAAGAACAAAGATGTATAGATAAAATTTTAGCAAACACAAAAAATATAGGCAATATAGGAAAACAAAAATTTTGCTCCGTGAATGATAATTTTATAGTCTTTATAGATCATCCAGAAAAAGATGATATAGGAAGAATTCGCACGGCTATGGTTTTTTATAATAAAGACATCACAAAAGAAGAGATATATAAAACAATAGAGAAGATGGGGCTAGATATTCAAAATTTTGATAAATTACAAAAGGAATACACAGAAAAAAAAGCACTCATAAAAGGAGTTATTTTGTTAGCAGCAGCCGTTGGTACTATATTGTTGCTAAAGAGGAATTTGTAATGAAAAATAAAATTCTACCAGTTGATTTTCAAACAAAAATAGATATAGAAGAAAACCCAGAAGCTACAAAGCCAATAACACAAGAGTGTGAGGTGATAGTAGTAGATAATACATTATTAAAAGATATATGGGTCAAAACAGATAAAGGAACTAGTCCTGCAAAAATAGAATATGGCACAAATATAATATTGGCCAAATCCAATTTATATAAAAATCGTTATTATGACTTAAAAAACTACAATGAACTCTACATGGAAGAGTTAATAGCTATGATTCTAGATTTTTCCCTAAAAATGGGTGCAAAATATTTTAGTGTTTCTTACAAAAAAGTTGAAACTGAGTTAAGTGAACAAGAAATTTATTTTTTACAAGAAGCGAATCTGAGTAAATCAGGTGTTGCTGGAGAAGAAAATCTTAATTTCAAAAATAACATATCAACAACCAGTGAAAAAGCACATTATATACAAGAAGAACATAAAAATCTAAAAAACAATATACCACTCAGTAAAGAGGAGTTACAAGAGTGGATCAAAGATGAGGATATAGATATAAATGCTCTACCAGGTTTTTTAGGTAGCTATATCAAACAATACTTGGCTGTTGGTAAAATAAGTGGAGACATAACAAGAACTGAAAATTTAAATATATCTCTACAAGAAAATGCAAAATTTCAAGCAAAAATAAACATTGGGATAAACATACCTAAATTTATATCATCTAACCTAAAAATACAAACCCAATCTAGCAATAACAGGAGCTACTCTTTTGCACAGAGCATCACATACAAAATAACTTTTTAACCGCACGACACATCCTGTCATATCCTCTTTGTAAAATGCAAAAAAACAAAGGAGAGGTGATGAGCAAAATAACAAAAGATCAAATTTACGAGCAGCTTGACAATATAGCCAGCACAAAAGAGTATTTAAAACTAGCCGAACTTGCTAAATTTGAGCTAAAAGATGATAGCTTGGCTAGAGAAATTTATGAAAGAGCACTTTTTGATACAAATAGAAGCGGCATTTTAGTTAAGCTTGGCAGGCATGTTTTATGGCTTTTGCAAGATAGCGAGCTGGCTATAAGGTTTTTCAAGCAAGCCATGAAAAAAGAATTTAGCAAAGATCAACGCAAAAATATCTTGCTTAGTAATTTCAAAAAGACATCAAATGAGCTAGCTTTTTTTGATGAGTTCACAGACTTGATAAACGAAACTAACGAATTTGATGAACTAATAAAGCTGTATCGTCACTTACCGCGTGAAATTTCACTAACAAAAGCCTTTTATCAAAGAGCCTCTAATCTTGTAAAAACATTTTATCAGTTTGAAAACTTACTTAATATGGTTTATAAATTTGATAAAGATATGATGTGGGAGATTTTTAACAAAAGCCCCTTTCCAAACAGGGCAATTCACTATTTTAACCTTAGTCAAATGGATATCTTTGACGAAGCGACAAAGGATAGCTTTTTTGATCAATTTATAGCACGTGAAAAAGAGATAATGAAGCTTATAGATGTGCTAGACTACAACGTTCTAAGCAATGATCAAAAAATAAAGATCATCAAAAAGGCGACCACTCTTGCGGACGATACGCCATCTTTTAAGATAGTAGCGATAGAAATTTTAAAGAATTTTTCAGATAAAAGGTGGGCGATGGATATAAAGAGCCTGCATGACGAGATGAAAAGTGCTGGCAAACTACAGCCCACAAAAAAGAAGAGGAGCTATAGAAGCTATTTTTTCTATAACTTTGCAAAAGAAAAACACCCACCCATTTACACACTAAATGACTATGAAAAAAGTTATTCTATTCTTGATTATTTGATTGTTATTGGGCATAGCTACTATTATTCTGCGGAACCTGATTATGACTGGTATGAAGATGAGTGGAGTTTTTTGGATTGGGAAGTAAAAAACGAGCGTTTGATAGCACCAGATCACCTTTATGAGAGTGTGGAGGACTATCTAAATGAGACCAAAAAACTAATCTCCACAAACATAAAGATTAAAGGAATTTTGCAATGGCTAAAGTAAAAATGAGATATTTTGATATAAAAGACGCCATAAATTTACAAGCCAAGATCGCCGAAGAGATAGGTGGTAAAGCTGGTTGTGACGCCAAATTTATAGCAAAGCTAGAGGATATTTTAGACAAGATCAAAGATGACAGTTGCTATCCAAATTTTAGCGACAAGCTAGCTCACCTCATCTGTTCATGTGTCGTACTTCGCCCATTTTTAGATGTCAATAAAAGCACAGCTTTAATGCTTGGTATCTTTTTTATATTGTTAAACAAGATGCCAATTGCTATAGAAAATTTTGCTTTTGCGGTACAAAATAGCATAATCTTGATCTCTAGATATAGACTTGGCGAAAGTGAGCTAAAAGATCTTATAGAGAGCTTTTTAAAGAGGTAAATTTAAAAAAGCTCTTCTGATTCGAGATAGTTTTGCGAGATGTTTCGTTCTTTTTCGTCAGTATTTACATGAAGGACGTAGTAGCCTATCTGCGTGTTGCTAGCATCAAGTAACGGCACAACGCAAAAATAGTGCGTCTTATATACGTAAAATTCATACTTTTTAAGGTCGATATCACGCAAAATTCCAACTATGTTTAAATTTGCGCTGCTTAAATTTTCGATGTAATAATCACTTAAAATTTGATCACTCGGCGCGCTTTTATGTGCTGGCATCTTATCTTTTGATAGGAGCACAAAGAGGTCGATACCTTGCGTTTTATAAAAATTTCCAAGTGAGTCGTAGTTTAGCAAAACCTCGATGCTACCGATGTTTTTGCCCTCATGCATCACATTTGAAACAGCCCTTATATGCACTCCAGCATACCACGCCTCGATGCCAACCATGGGCTTATTTTGACGTCTTGACTCTTGGACTAAAAACCTGCCACTAGCGATCATGTCGCCATATCTGTTTAGATCCCAGCTTCTTACGTAGCTTTTTAGATCTTTGTCGTAAAGATGAAGTTTGATGTTGTTATACATCGACGCTGCGCCAAGAGTTTTGGTCAAATTTTCGATATTTTTTACGCATTCGTCGCGGTTTTGACCTAGCAAGCACATCTGTATAGACTCATTTTGAGCAAGCAAGATCGAGATCGCCATTGATGAAAATTTCTCATCATCGATGCTTTTGTTTAGCTGCTTTACGTGGTAGTCAAAAAAGACGCGCATATTATTTTGCTTTTTTTCAGTCATATATGAGCTATAAAGAAAGTAAAATAGGCTACCAAGCAGCGCAAAAACGACCAGGACGATATAGATATTAAAATATTTTTTGTATTTACTCAAAACTAGACCTTAGTTTTTTTTCTAAAAATTTAGCAAACTCATCAAATTTAGGCAGCTCAAGCTCGCTTTTTCTTTTGGGGCTAGCCCAAACGCTATCTGGGAAAAATGCGTCCTTTTCAAATCTTGCGATAACATGGATATGCACGTGTGGCACGTAGTTTCCAAAGCTTGCGATGTTTATCTTAGTTGGTTTATAAAACTCAAGCATCGCCTTTTCAGCAACCTGCATCGCTTCAAAAAGCCTAGCTCTACTCACCTCATCACACTCACTTAGCTCGCGGTAGGGCTTAGCTGTAAAAATTTTCACCCACGGAAGCTCGTTCTCTTCGCGCTCAACTCTTATAAATTTATCTTCATATATCATATTTTGCCCCTATTTTATACGAAATTTCTCTCTCGCAAAAGCGTGTAAAGCTTGATCGTTGAGATAAAAAATGTCACGATCGCAGGTCCAAGTATCACGCCCCAGAAGCCAAACGTCGTGATGCCAGCGATCATCGCAAAAAAGATGAGTAGCTCGTTTATCTTTGTTGGTATCTTGACTAGTTTTGAGTTTATAAATTTAATGACAAGCGGTTTTAGCAAGGTATCAGCGCCAAATGAGATCACGATGATGGTATAAAGTGCGATCGTGATAGCGGCTGCTGTGTTGCCATTTGCAAACTCATAAATGCTAATAGGCGCCCACGCCAAAAAGCCACCAACGACTGGGATGAGTGAAGCGAAGCTAAAAAAGATGCCAGTTAGCACGCCGTCATAGCCGTAAAAACTGGTGACAATGGCAAATAAAAAGCCCTGGATGATCATATTTGCGATGGTTGAGTAAAAAACAACGCCCATCACGTTGCCAACCTCGCTTAGTATCGACTCAGTGTCCTCTTTTTTAAGTGGAAGCGCCTCTTTTAGGTAGCTTATAAGCTCGTTGCCGTAGAGGTTGCAAAAGAAGAAAAAGACTAGGATGATGATCATATCAACGCCAAATTTAAGGCTTAGCTTGCCTAAATTTGCAAGATTAGCAGCGACTTGCGAAAATAGCATCTTGATATCAAGCCCGCCTATAAATTCCTTGATCTTTGGCTCTAAGAAATTTATCGACTCTGGCAGGCTAAAATCGTAGTTTTTAATAAATTCAATGGTCTTTGTAACGTTGTTTATATCAAAGCCAGCTGCGTACTTTGCGATCTCAATGACAGCATAAAGTAGAGGCGCGATAAATAAGCATAAAAGCGCAAATGTCGTAAGACTTGACGAGAGCGTCTTGCGATCTTTAGTAAGTGCCAAAAATGCGATTTGTACGTTAGAAACGGCCACCGCAAGCAGTGCTGCGATAAAGATATCAAGCAAAAATGGTTTAAAGAGATAGACCACCAAAGCCAAAGCAAAAAACGCAAAAATTCCAAAAAACAGCCTGTTATTCATCTCGCTCCCTTAAAATGGGGTAATTATAGCAAATTTATAAAAGCTCTTAATTTGCTTGCCAAATTTCTGATATCAAGCTTGCAAAGACTATGCTTTTGGCATTTTAGCGTGGGCTAGCACTTAGTAAATTTAGATAAATTTATGCCTTACGTAAATTTTTTACTTCAAAGCTTCTATAAATTTAGCCTTTTACGTGCACTGAAAATTTGCTCCGACAACCTCGCACTCATCACAAATTTGCATATAGATCGTCCCCTCGCCGTCTATCAAAGCACCAAAAGGAATTTGCGCTAAATATTTCATCGTTTGACAGCATTTTGGGCATGCTAGATACTCGCTGTCTTGCTGCCACTGCGGATATCCGCCAAGCAAAATTTCACTATCTATCATATATGAGTAGTGAGCGCAAACCTCGCTTGCTAGCTCGAAATTTTGCCCATCAAGCGTTGCCACAGCATCTCTTACATAGTCTTCGCTCTCACCCTCGCCCACTACCTCCGTTTGCACGCTTTTGCCGTCGTTTTGGCAAAAATACTGCACAAAGCCAATGCATGTCGGGCAAAATTTAAGCACAGCGTCGTTTTTAAGCTCTAGCCCAAGTCGCTTTAGGCTCTCTTTTTTGATTGTAAATTCCAGCATCTCACCGCTACAAAATTTACATTTTTCATCGCTTAGTGCTTTAAATTTAACGCTTGCATCCGCGCTTTGGCATGGCTGGCAGGTAAAACACCTATCAAAGACTAGGCTTCTTCTCTTGCCGCTCTCATCAAAGCTCCAGCCTGCAACCTGAGCGTATCCATCGGTATCTACGTGAAGCTTTGCCTTCCAAGGCTTTGGCGCATTATAAAGCTTAAAAAATAGCTCCCTCACCACCTCATCGCCCTGCCAGGCAAGCGCGCAAAGGATATGATTGATTTTTACGATATTTTCAGCGCCATTTAGACTATTTATGAGCTCATCTCTAAGCCCCTCTGAAGCCTTTTTGTAAATTTCAGGTGGATAGTACTCGCCGTTTTTTGTCAATTCTTCGATGATCTGCTCGTCACAAATGCCATGCAGATAAAAAATATATGTGAGGTCGCTGTAAATTTCATCATATTTATATAGCTCGTCAATGCGAGCGAGGATATCTTTCTGCCTCTTTTTCATCTCGTCTTCGCTTAGTCCCTCGTAAAACTCCAGCTTCTCTTTTTGCCTACACTCATAACAGATCCCGTCAAAGTAAATCGTCCTTTGCTTGCACTTAGGACAAAGATGTGGCTCGCTCATTTTTGCTCCAAATTTAAATTTCGCTACTCAAAAAGCCCTTTTTCGATGTCGATCTTGACATTAAAGGTCTCAAAGCACTTCGCACTTGCGATCCTGCCCTTTGCAGTGCGCTCGATGAAGCCATTTGCAAGCAGATATGGCTCGATGACGTCCTCAACCGTGCCCTCGTCCTCACTAAGTGCCGCTGCGATCGTACTAAGCCCCATAGGACGGCGCCTTGCTTGCATCAAAATTTCTAAATACCTAATATCCATCTCGTCAAATCCGAGCGAATTTACCCCAAGTGCGTTAAGCCCCTCTTTCGCACGCTCGTGGCTGATGATTTGCTCGTCATTTACCTCGGCAAAGTCGCGAATTCGCTTTAGCAGTCTAAGAGCGATCCTAGGCGTGGCACGTGAGCGTTTAGCGATCTCAAGCGAGGCGTTTTTGTCGCACTCTTTGCCAAGTTTGGCAGAGGCGATCTGCACGATACGGCTTAGCTCGCTGCTTGTGTAAAACTGCAGCCTAAAGTCCATCCCAAAGCGGTCTCTTAAAGGCGCTGAGATCATGCCAGCACGTGTCGTTGCGCCTATTAGCGTAAATTTTGGCAGGTCTATCTTGATAGTCTGGGCAGCCGGCCCTGAGCCTATGATGATGTCTAGCCTAAAATCCTCCATCGCAGGATAAAGCACCTCCTCGATAGCTGGGCTTAGGCGGTGTATCTCGTCGATAAAAAGCACGTCGCCCTCTTGTAAATTTGTAAGGATCGCTGCTAGATCGCCACTCTTTTCTATCATCGGCGCTGCGGTCATTTTGATACTTACGCCCATTTCGTTTGCGATGATGTGAGCGAGTGTGGTTTTACCAAGTCCTGGAGGTCCGTAAAATAGCACGTGATCTAGGCATTCGTTTCGCTTTTTGGCTGCTTTTATAAAGACGTCTAAATTTTGCTTGATCTTTTCTTGGCCTATGTAGTCTTCAAATTTTGTCGGTCTTAGCGAGACTTCAAAGTCATTTTCAAAGCTTACTTTTTCGATTTCAACGATTCTATCCAAAGTTTTTCCTTCTAAATTTAAGGCTTCATTTTACGCTTTTATGCTTAATCTAAGCTCGTTTAAATTTATAGTAAAAGGTGCTGCCTTCATTATAAACGCTATCGACGCCGTATAAAATGTCATGCTTTTGGCAAATTTCGCTGACGATATTTAGTCCAAGACCAAAGCCACCTTGGATTTCATCCTCTCTGACGTATCTTTTCCAGACCCTTTTGACGTCCTTTATCCCCTTGCCAAAGTCCTGCACGCTAAGATTTATGCGATCTGCTTCAAGCTCTAAATTTACTATTATCTCGCTCTCTTTTGGGCTGTATTTTATGGCATTTGTGATGGTGTTATCGATGATGCGCTGAGCTTCGACCTTGCTTAGCATAGTAAATGCCTCGCTTGCTAAATTTGTCTTTACTATGATGTGCTTGACATCAGCCACGCTTGAGAGAAATTTCACTCGCTCTTTAACGTATTCGCCTAAATTTAGCCTCTCAAGTGGGAATTTGATGTAGCCTCGCTTTATGAAGTACTCGACATCTTCATAGGTTATCTGCATCTGTTTTAGGGCGTTTTTGATGCGGGTTATATACTTGTTTTCAAGTCCAAGCATCTCAAGGTTCATGCCAGCTACGCCAAGTGGGGTCTTTAGCTCGTGCATAGCGTCGTTAAAGAAGTTATTCATATACTTTTGAAACTCTTTGTAAGGCTTAACACTGCTTAGATATAAAAAATAGACGATAAAAAGCACTGCCACAAGGATGACAAGCAGCATGATAGCCGTTAAAAAGATGTTCTTTTTATTATCAAGCTCCTTTTCTACGACGATGTAGTAGGGGGTCTTATCTTTTATAAAAAAGCTCTTGTAAAAGAGATATCCGCCCTCTTCTAGCGTTACAAATTTAAAGCTGCTTGGCTCTTTGCTAAGGGTTGAGATGATTGGTTTAAAATTTACGTCGTAAATCGCAAATTTATACTTTAATGAGCTAGCTATATTTTCGTTTTTTAGAAATGAATTTTTGATGATAGTTTCATGCTTCATAGCACCAAAGAGAGCCTTTGAGCTGCTATTTTTCTGACTTAAATTTAAGATCACAAAGCTTTGAAAGCAAAAGAGCGACATTATGACAAATGTCGCTATGATCTGGATCTTAAAGCTCTTGTGCATCTATCTTGTAGCCTATGCGCCTCTTTGAGATGATAAAGTTATTGTTTGTCTTGTTTCTTATCTTTAAAACGTGCATCCTTATATCAGCGCCCTCGATCTCTTTGTCGTTCCAGACAAGATCTCTAAGCTCCTCCATGCTGACGTAAGAATTTAGATGTGAGACCAAACACTCGACCAAAGCGACCTCTTTTGCGCTAAGATCGACCATCTTGCCATCTTTAAGTAGCACACGCTTGTTTAGGTTGAAGCTAAACTGGTCATTTATCTTAACTATGTTTTTATCATCAGTGCCATAGTATTTTCTCATAAGCTCAGCAACTCTAAATTTAAGCTCAGCTAGCTCAAATGGCTTTTTTAGATACTCGTTACAGCCAAGCTCATAGCCAATCGCCATATCATCTATATCAACTAAAGATGTCGTTATCATGATAGGAGCGTTTGGATTTAGACTTCTTATATACTTGATGACTTCGTGACCATTTACTCCAGGCACTTTTATGTCGAGTATAAAAAGGTGATAGAAATTTTTCTCTATCAAGTCGCAAGCCTCTTGACCGTCGCTCACCGCTGTAACTTCATAACCAAGCGTCTGCAAAAACTCACAGACGCTCTCTTGAAACCCTAGATCATCTTCTAAAAGCAAAATCTTCAAAATGCTCTCCTAAAAAACAAACTTTAATAAGATTTTTATCTATTGTAATACTTAATAGGTAAATTTCAAATTAAAATTCTTTTTTAAGTATTAAATAAAAATTTGTCCTGCATAGACTATGTAATATCTTAGCAAAAAGACGCCACAAATGACTAAAATAGCGTTTAGCACGGCAAATTCGCGTTTGAAATCATGCACCTTTAAGACGCTTAAGTCTAAAATGATAGGCACAGCCATACCAAGACCTATGACGCCGATATAAAACATCAAGCCAAGAGAATTTGCACTAAGTGCGTTTGCTACGGCATCTGCGCTGCTTGCACTTGCACCTTTTACAACCATGAAAAGAGCGACTATCAGCAAAAACTCGGCTACGATCGCAAAAAAGTCAAATTTTAATAAAAAGTGTGCAGTTTGATTTTGCTCTCTTGTTTCATCTTTTAGCACTCCAATAAGCAGTGTAAATGCACCAGCACAGCTTAAGCCAGAGACTAAGAATAATAGTGGCAAAACTGGTGTGTTCCAAAGTGCGACCTTATGAGCTGCACTTAGCAAGAAGCCTGTATATGCACCAACGCCAATGCCTAAGATGAAAAGCAAAACTCCAATCAAACCTGAAAGCTTGCTAGCTAAATTTGCAAGCGCGTCAAAAAGAGAAATTTTAAGTGACACGATCTCATTTTTAAACGCACCAAGCGCGTATATAACGCTAAGAGGCGTATAAACTAGAAGCAGCGCAACGCCTATTGACATAACTGAGTCAAAGTTGTAAAGCAAGAGTATCCAGTAAAAGCTAAGTGGTTTGCCAAGATCAAGCACCAAAAGAGCAAGACCAAGGATGATCGCCACTGGAGCGATAAGAGCGGCTGCTTTAAAGTAGTAGTTATCCTTGCCAAATTTGTTTGAGATGAGCACAGCAACGATGCTAGCACCTGCACTAAGTCCTGCTAAAAATAGATAAAAAGCTATCGGCCAGCCCCAGTAAATTTCTGTGTATTGAGCTAGGCTTCCTGACATGTTATTCATGGTGTGCTCCTTTTGTATTTGCGATCATCGCAAGTGAAGGTTTTGTGTTTAACTCCGCTTTTGGCAAGTAGTATTTGCTCTCTTTTAGTTTCTTTGAAATTTTAGAATTTTCATCATTTACGTCGCCAAAAGTTAGGGCATTTGTAGGGCAGACGCTAACACATGCTGGCTCTTTGCCCTCTTCTAGCCTACTCTCATAGCAAAATGTGCATTTGCCTATCTCGCCATCTGGCAAGACGTAGCGAGCATCGTATGGACAGGCTAGGATGCAGTACTTGCAGCTAACGCAAATTCTGTGATCAAGCAGCGTCACGCCATCAGCCGTTTTAAAGCTAGCTCCAGTTGGGCAAACCTCAACACAAGGTGCGTCTTCGCACATAACGCAGCTTTGACGTAAAAAGTCAGTCTTTAAATTTGGAAATGTCCCACTCATCTTTGCATGCACCTGCAAACGGTAAAGTCCTCTTGGCACGTTGTTTGCACTTCTGCAAGCTACCGAGCAGCCTTGACAGCCGATGCATAAATTTTCATCATGTATCATCATATATTTTTTCATTTTATATCCTTACGCTTTACTTATGCTAACGCCAACATTTGTAACCATAGTCGCAGCCACCGGACCCTCAGCTGGATCAAGAAGCACGCTTGTGTTAAGTCCCACGTGATCTATGCTCTTAAGGCCTGGCGTGATGTGTCCAAAGCCGTGATAGATAAAGAGCGTATCTTCTCTAATGCCCTCAGTCACCATAAGCTTGCCCTTTTGCTCGCCAAATTTATTTTTGACCAAAACCATGTCACCGTCACGTAAATTTTGCTTTTTAGCGGTGTTTGGATTGATCCAGATAGGGCTATCGCTCATGAGGTCATTTAAAAATGGCACTGCTTGGGTGTGGCCGTTAGTATGGACAGGCGTTTTACCACAGGTTAAGCAAAGCTCGTGTCCGTCAAATGTGTCCATATCTTTGTCATTTAGCGCGCCATATCCTGCAAACTGCGCCTCAACGTCAGGTAAAAATAGCTCTATCTTGCCGCTTTTTGTTTTAAGCTTAGCCATATCGTCCATTAGCCCATTTTCTCCTACAAATTTAGCAGCGACTGGATATTTAGCGACAAATTTATCGATCATACCTTTTTCTCTAAACAAAATTCCCGGCTCATCCCACGTGATAAAGCCATCTTTTTCTAGCGCGGCAAGTAAATTTACATCTCCTCCAGCTTGTTGCATCCTAAACTCACGTATATCATTCCAAGTGTAAAGCTCATCTATCTTCATGCGGCGTGCTAGCTCCCTAAAGATAAACGCCCCGTCCTTCGTGTCGCCAACTGGATCAACGACTTTATTTCTTATCATATAAGCTGGTTTTAGACCTGACTTGTCCTCTATGCCCTCATCGCGCTCAAGGTAGCTGCTCTCAGGCAAGATGACATCAGCAAAGGTCGCCATATCGTTTAGATAGACATCGCTCACTACGATGAGCTCAAGCTTCTTCATCGCCTCTATGCTCTTCATCGTCTCAGCCACGTTTATGAGGTGGTTAAAGCGGATGTTAAACCAACCTTTTATGGCGTAAGGCTTTTCGTTTAAGATAGCGTTATCTATATCCATCAAAACGCCATGTTTTCTGCTTACAAATTTATGCGCTCCAGCCTCGCCAGCGAAGTCTAGTCTGGTAACTTTTGGCACTTTAAATTTCTCATCTGGGTTTTTAAGAACTGGGAATTTATCCTCGCCAACTAGCTTGTTAAAGGTTTTTGCGTTTTTGCCACCAAAAAGACCGCCCTTAACCTCCCAGTTGCCCATCATCGCATTTGCAACCATGATGGCTTTTGTCCTCATGTATTCAGCTCTTGTGGTAGTTGTCTTATGCCCAAAATCAAAAATAACTCTTGGAGCAGCTTTATAAATTTCATCAGCGATGCGTCTAACATCACTTGCTTTTATGCCAGTGATTGTCTCTTGCCATTCAGGCGTTTTGCCCTCTACGCTTTTAACGATCTCATCAAAGCCAGTTGTAAATTTTTCTATAAATTCTTTATCGTAAGTACCATTTTGTATCCATGTATTTATGATAGCTAGCACAAAAGCAAGGTCGGTGCCTGGTTTAACTGGTAGCCACTCATCAGCTTTTGCAGCTACAACGCTAAATCTTGGCTCAAGCACAAGTAGCTTTGTATCCTTGCTAGCTGCAAATTTAGCAAGCTTTTTGGCATCAGCTATGACGATACCCTCAAAGAGGTTGTGACCAAAATTTACAACATATTTTGCATTTGCAAAGTCTCTTTTTAGCTTAGCGATGCCATACATCTGCTCGCAGACCATTTGGTAGGTGATCGGACAGCATGAAAAGTGCGAAAAGCAGTTTGGCGAGCCATAAGCTGAGGCAAAATTTACCATTAGCTTGTGCGTTTGCGAGCTTTTACAGGTAAATATAAAGCTTTCAGGGCCATACTTTTGCTTGATATCAAGCATCTTTGAAGCAACATAGTCAAGCGCCTCGTCCCAGCTAACCTCGCGCCATTTATTTTCGCCTCTCTCGCCAGCTCTGATTAATGGCTTTTTGATCCTATTTTCATCATAGAGCTGACTTAAGCCTGAGCCACCCCTTGCACAAAGAGAGGTTGCTGTGCCACCAGCTTTTGGATTGCCACTTAAAAAGCGAACTTTGCCATCAACGACTTTTGCTTCGATAGGACACCTTGAAGAGCACATCTCACAAAAGCTATGAACGTGTTTTTCGCCTCCATTTGCAGCACCTTGCAAAGCACCACCTGATAGAGATGATGCAGCCGCGCTAACTCCTGCACTGAATTTTAAAAATTCTCTTCTATTTAAGCTCATCTTTCTCCCTTTAAAAGAAATTTTACTTTTGTTATTTTATTATTTAAAGTTAAAACTAAAATTAAATTTTATTTAATAATTTTTTTTAATTTTAATTTTTTATGATATATGAGATTAAATATCAAAATAGAGCAAATTTTAAAAATGATAAATTAAGAAGGATTAAATTTTAGTGCGATTTTTGTGTGATTTGTAAAAATAAAAAATTTAAAATTTAAAAAGAGATACTATTTAAGAATTTGATATAAAAATTGAAAATTTAAAGTGTATTAAAAAAGCCGAGAGAGATCTCGGCTTAAGTTTTATATAAGAACTGGAGCTACTATAAATCCAAGGATAACTGATAATGCAACCATTATAGTTCCTGGGATAAAGAATGAGTGGTTAAATACAAATTTACCAACTCTTGTAGTTCCTGTATCGTCCATCGCTATCGCACCTAGTGTTGTAGGATATGTTGGCAATACAAATAGACCAGAAACTGCAGCAAATGAAGCTACAAGGATCCAAATTTGACCTGAATTTTCAGGGCTAGTCATACCAAGAGCAGCAGCAACAGCAGGCATCATAACCTTTGTTGTAGCAGCTTGTGAGTATAGCAAGCAGCTTAAGAAATAAAGCGCAACAGCTAGTATAAATGGATACTGAGTAACGAAGTCTTTTGCAACCTCTTTGATAGCGTCAAGGTGTCCATTAACAAATGTTGTACCAAGCCATGCGATACCAACAACGCAGATGCACGCATTCATACCACTTTGGAAAGTACTAGTTGATAGAAGTTTGCCTGTCTCAACTTTGCAAGCTACTGCTATTGTAAAGCCGATAGTTAGCATAAAGCTAATGATAGCTGCATCTCTTGAAAGGATAGGTTTTTCTACTAAATTTAAGCTCTTTGAAATGCAAAGCGCATAACAAACAACAATCAAAACGCCAACTGCAAAGATCGCAACTGATCTTTTTGCGTATGGTTTTGGCTCGTGATACTCGACATCCTTAACCTCTGCAACCAAACCTTTTGCAAGTCTATCTTGATAGATAGGATCTTTTGAAAGGTCAAGATCGTAAAATTTATTGATAATAAACGCAGTGATAATCATCGCAACAAATGTAGTTGATATACAAATAAATAGCAACACTGGATAGCTAACACCTAGCTTCTCGCATAGACCACTCATAGCAACAAACGCAGCTGAGATAGGGCTTGCAGTGATCGCTACTTGAGAAGAGACAACTGAAAGCGCAAGCGGAGCTGAAGGTTTGATGTTTTGAGTTTTTGCAACCTCAACGATAACAGGGATCATAGAAAACGCAGTGTGTCCAGTACCTGCAAGGATAGTTAAAAAGTAAGTAACTATCGGAGCAAGAAAGTTGATCTGTTTTGGATTCTTGCGTAAAATTTTTGTTGCTACTTGAACTAAATAATCAAGTCCGCCCGCAACTTGCAAAGCTGTGATCGCTGAGATAACTGAAGCGATGATCAAGATGACATCCATAGGGATGTCTTTCATATCGACTTTCATACCAAGTAAAGCAAGTATCACAACGCCTAGACCACCTGCATAGCCAACGCCCATACCACCTAGTTTGACACCAAGATAGATGCCGCCAAATAGGACTATAATCTGTAAGATCAGCATTATATCCATCGAGAACTCCTTTATTAAATTTTATTACTAAAATCACCACTTAAGCGTGTCAGAATTCTGGCACGCTTTTAATAATACTTTGCTTAAATTTTTACTTAACCATGCTCGGATTTAGCATATTTTTAGGCTCTAAAATCTTATCGATCTCTTCTTTGCTTAGATAGCCTCTCTCTAGGCAGATATCGCCAACTGCTTTACCTGTTTGAAGAGCTTCTTTAGCGATGCTTGCTGATTTTTCGTAACCGATATATGGGTTAAATGCTGTTACGATACCAACTGAGCCAAGAACTGATTTTAAGCAAGCCTCAGGGTTTGCAGTAAGTTTTTTGATAGCTTTTTCAGCTAGTGTTTTCATAGCATTTTCAAGGATAAATATAGAGTTAAATAGCGCATAAGCGATGCCTGGCTCAAATGCATTTAGCTCGAATTCGCCTCTTTCAGAGCAAAGCATAATAGTTACGTCGTTGCCGATAACCTCATAGCACGCTTCACCTACAACCTCAGCGATAACTGGATTTACCTTACCTGGCATGATTGAGCTGCCTGGTTGCATTTGAGGTAAATTTATCTCACCAAGACCGCATCTTGGGCCTGAGTTCATTAGTCTTAAGTCATTTGCGATTTTTGAAAGTCTAACAGCTGCAGTTTTAAGCGCACCACTTACATGGACGAAGTCTGCAGTATCTTGTGTAGCTGCGATAAAGTCATCAGCCTTTTTAAAATCAACTCCAGTGATCTCTTTTAGTTTTTTAACAACTACATTTTTATACTCTGGGTGGCAGTTGATGCCTGTGCCTATCGCAGTTGCACCCATGTTTAGATGCGTCATTGACTCTCTAGCAGCTGTGATCTTTTCGATGTCACTTTTGATGTAGCTTGCAAATGCGTTAAAAGTGTTGCCAAGTGTTGTAGGGACGGCATCTTCAAGTTCTGTTCTACCCATTTTGATGATATCTTTAAATTCTTTTGCTTTTTTCTCAAGCTCATCTTTTAGTAAATTCATAGCAGCAAGTAAGTCAGTAAGTTTTGCATAAGTTGCTACTTTAATAGAGCTTGGATAAGTGTCATTTGTGCTTTGTCCAAGGTTTGTGTGATCATTTGGATGGATGTATTGATACTCGCCTTTTTTATGACCAAGGCTCTCAAGTGCGATGTTTGTAATAACCTCGTTTGAGTTCATATTTGTACTTGTTCCTGCTCCACCTTGAACCATATCAACGACAAATTGATCTAAAAATTCACCAGCTATTACTCTATCAGCAGCTTTTGCCAAAGCATCAGCTATCTTTGGATCTAAAACGCCAACCTCTTTATTTGCAAGCGCAGCAGCTTTTTTGATCTGTGCAAATGCCTTTACAAAGTATGGATACTCTTTTAATGTTCTGCCACTCATGTGGAAGTTTTCAGTAGCCCTAAATGTTTGGATACCATAGTAAAATTCGTCAGAAATTTCCAACTCGCCAATAAAATCATGTTCTTTTCTGGTTGCCATAACAGCTTCTCCTTAGTAAAAATTTGTTACCAAGTGAAATTATATAGGTATTTGAGATTTTAAATATTAATGACTACTTATTTTTTTTAAGTTTTAAGTTTTTGACTTGATATGGCGCTTTTTGAAACAAAACTATATTTCATATTTAAGCTAATTTTTAGGAATTTGCTTGTCTAAATTGTTATATTACTAATAATATCACTTTTTTATTATATAAAAAGGGTCAAATTAACTCAGATTTGTCCTACACTTTAAGTTTAAAAGCCATTTTTGAGAAAATTTAATATAAAATAAATATAAATTTACAAATTTTATAACAGCCAAGCTAAAATTTCATAGTTAAAAAATTTTTATAATAATATTTTGTTTAGCAGTAAGTAAGGTAAAAAATTAAATTTTATTAAATTTGCTATCATCTTTTAAAGCAGCTTCTAAAAAGGCAATCACAAGAATAATAATTGAATAAAAATTTATCATTTGTCCTTATTTATTTTAAATATAACTTAAACTAAGTTTTTATTAGTATATAAAAATCTTTATTTTATACATTAATATATCTTGCAAAAAATAAGTCAAAAAACCAAAACTATCTTAATGTAAATGCTATAGGAAAGCGAAGATAGCGTGCTTCTTTTGGTTTTGGAAATTCAGAGCTTGCTTTTTTGACATTTTCTAAAGCACCGTTGTCAAGCGACTCAAAGCCTGAACTCTTAGTAACCTTTAGCTCGTCTATGTTGCCATCTGTTTTAAGCAAAAATCTAACTTCAACAACGCCTTGATGCTTCATCCTCCTAGCGTTGTTTGGGTAGCTTTTATGCTTTTTCACAGCTGCTATGACCTTGCTAAAGTCCTCATCGCTTTGCGCGTTTGATAAATTTAACTCTTGGGCTACTTTTTGAGCTGGAGCTGAGGCGATAGACTTATTATTTGCTGGTAAATTTGTATTTACAGCAGGTGCTGGGGTCGCGACAGGAGCTGGCGCAGTGATAGCAGGCGTTGGCTCAGGTTTTGGCTCCACCTTTGGCTCGATTTTAGGCTCAGGGCGAGGTTCGGGCTTTGGCAGTGGCTTTTTCTCCACCTTTTTTGGCTCAGGTTTAGGCTTTTCTATCTTTTTTGGTTCTGGTTTTGGCAGTGGCTTTGGCTCGACCTTTAGTTCAGGCTTGGGCTCTGGTTTTGGTGGCTCTGGCGGTGGCGGAGGAGCTGGGGGTGTTGGCTCTGGTATCATCACTTGTTCGCTTATCTGCGGAGCCGAAGTTTGCGGCACTGGAGTAAAAGAATTTAGAGCTATTTTTATAGGTTTTTGCTCGCCTATCTTTATCTCACTAAAATTATGTGAAAGCAAGAAATAAGCCACTGCCACGTGCACTATTGCCGATACCGCTAGGCCGCTATAGTTTGAAATTTTACTCAGAGATTGTTTGGATTGCAAAGTTTTCGTGACCTTTTTCTTTTAAGATATCAATTACTTTGACAAAGCTGTCAAATTTAGCGTTTTTGTCGCTTTTTAGCTGCACTAAAGTCTTAGTATCAATGGCATTTAGCTTATCTTTCAGCTCATCTTCCGAAATTTCCGCGTCATCTATAAAAAATTTATTATCTTTATCGATAACGACACTCACTTTTTTCTCGTCCTCTTTTATCTGCTCTGTGCTGTTAGCACTTGGTAGATCGACTGCGATCTTGCCCTGAGCGATGAAGGTCGAGATGCTTAGCACGATGGCTAGCAAAACGAGCATGATATCGATAAATGGGACGATATTTAGCCCATCTTTTTTATTTAGACGCATTTTTGGCCTTGTATCTGTTTATCATGACATCGACTTTTCTAACAAAGCCGTTGTAGATCATAAGTGTTGGGATCGCCACAAGTAGGCCAAACGCGGTCGCTTTTAGCGCTAAAGATAGGCCAATCATGATACTTTTTGTATCAATGCCGCCAGCCATACCCATGTCATAAAATGTGATCATTATGCCAGCAACCGTGCCAAGAAGCCCGATATATGGGGCATTTGAGTAGATGATATAAAGTGTGGTTAAATTTTTTGTTAGCGCCTCATCGAGCTCTTCGATATTTTTGTAGCTATTTATATCGACGCGTGAGTAAAAAATGATACGCTCGATCGTATACCAAAGCACAAAAAAGCTCATAACGCCCAAAATACCGATGATTATATAGTCAATGTTGTGTTTTAAAAGTTCCATAATACCTCTTGTTTTTAAAATTTGAGCGTGATTATAACTATATTGATAGTTAATGTCAAATATATTGTAAAAATGTAATCTAAAAATATTTTATAAGAAAAGAAATTTAAAGAGAACAGATCTGAAAATTAGCGCAAATCTGCATTATTAATTATATAAATACGATAGATAAGCGCTAAATTTTATAACTTGATAATTGTTTTTAATATAAATATATGGCTAAATTTCTAGCTCTTTTACCACGCGTGCGTTTAGTGCCATTTGCATGTGGTGTAAAAATACATTTTGATAAAAATCTCCACTATGCCCTGGTGCGTCGTAGGTTTGCACCAAATTTGCAGGCACGATGATTTCTCTTTTTAAATTTTGCTCATTTGCGCTAAGTCTTAGGTGAGAGACAAGCTGATAGACGCACATATCGGTGCAGTCGCCCATGATGACAAAGCTGTCAAATTTACTTATAAATTTATTAAACTCCTGCGAATAAGCGATGCTAAGTGAGTTTTTATAAAAAATTTTCATCTCACTAAAAAAGTCTAAATTTCTTAGCTCATCAACTGCCTCTGCCTCATTTTGCCCTTTTAAAGCATGAGCTGGGAAGCTCGCAAACTCAGCTGAATTTGGCTCATGGGCATCCTGGATGAGGATGTAGTTTTTAAGGCCAAATTTATCCCTTGCTAGCTTAAAAGTCTCTGCTATGCCCTTTGAGAGCTCACCCACACGCTTGCTAGCTAGTGCGCCTTCACAACAAAAGCCATTTATCATATCAACGCTTATAAATGCCACTTTTTCGCTGCCATTTTTAAAAATTTCACTAAATTTAAGCGCTTTTAGGCCATTTTGCCACGCATTTAGCTCATCTAAAATTTCACTCATCACTTCTCCTTTATAGGTAAATTTATACAAAATGTCTTTGGCTCAAGGGTTATCTCTATGCTGCCCTTGTGCGCTTCTATTATCTGCAGACAAAGGTGCAGTCCCAGGCCATTGCCCTTTAGTTTGCTCGTCTTAAACGGCTCAAAGACTATGTTTTCATTTTTTATAGAGACACCGCTGTCATAGACTATAAATTTATGTTCATTTGGCGTCTTTTCGTAGCTTAGTCTCACCATACCTTCGTCGTTTTCGTCCTCTTCGATGGCGTCTATGGCGTTAAATAAAATGTTTTGAAAGACCATCGCGATGAGGTCAAAGTCGCCACAATAAAAGGCGTCAGGGAAATTTAGCTCAAAAGTTATATCTTTTGAATACTCATAAAATTTAAGCGCCTCCTCGCACTCGCTTTTGATATCTAAAAAGTTAAATTCCTTTGGCGTGATGCTAAGCCCTTTTGTAAAAAGAAGTGTGGCTTTGATGATGCGCTCAACTCGCCAAATTCCCTTTTGTATCTGCTCGACGATAGGCAAAATTTTTGGCTCAGCCCTTTTTAAAAGGGTGGAATTTAAAAGCGAGATAGAGCCTATGGGGTTTCTTATCTCGTGAGCCAGGTGCGCTGCTACTTGACCCATCGAGGCTAGGCGCTCGGTGCGTTTTTCCTGCGTTATGTCGGTAGCTGAGATGATCTTTTTGTCATCTTTGATCACCTTTTTGACTAGATAAATTTGTGAGCCAAAGTTTAGCTCGCCCTCATCTTTTGGGACGAAATTTAGCGCTTTGCCAAGCTTTTGTGCCTCGGAGTTTTGCAAGAAAATTTCATCATTTTCATCAAGTACCCAAATGGCATTTGGCAAAATTTCCACGATATCTTTTATAAAACCTTGCAAGCTCATATAAGAAGCGGTCAAATTTTTATACTCACGCTCTATCAGATAGGTCTGCTCTATCAGGCTTTTTAGGCCATTTTGTATATCGATATCACTCACAGCAACTCCTCATAATCTTTTATCTCGTAAAGCCTAAGCCGCTCATCTTTTAAGCCCAAAAGCTCGTTGCTAAAGCCACTTTTTGAAAAAAGCGCCACGATATCGGGCTTTATGCCTAGCCTTTCGCACTTGTGAAGCACTAAATTTAAGACATTTTTGCAAATTTTTCGCTCTTTGTATTTTGCTTCGCCGACTATTATCTTGCCATTTATGCTAAAAAGCATGTCTAACTCTATATTTTTGCTCCAAAATGAGCTTAACAAAATGCCATCAAGCCCGAGCTTTTTAGCCATTAGCTCGCCGCTTAAAAGCTCAAATCCAAGGCTCGCATACTCGTCAAATTCTCTTCTTATAAGCTCTAAAATTTCCTCACTCCTGCCCTCTTTTAAAAGGCTTAAATTTGGCTCGATAAATCTAAACCAAAACCTTGAAAAATGGCTATTAAAATGAATTTTATCCTCTATCTTATAAGCTCGCTCACTCTTTTTTAAAATTTGACGCTTGTTTTTTACTCGCGGCTTTTCTTGGCTCTTTTCAAGCACTAAAAAATCCTTGCTAAAAAGCTTTGCATAGACCCTATTTGTCATGCTTTGGGGCAAAATTTTATTTACGCTAAATTTCTTTCTGTCGCTTCTAGCAAGCTTAATGAGAGCCATTTTGATGGCCTCGTCGCTATCCTCGTCAAAGTAAAACCTAGCCATCAAATTTTTATAATCATCTAAAATTTCAGCCCTGATCGCCTCAAAAACATCGTAGTATGAGCCCTTTAATAAAAAGTCATCAAAAACAAGATGAAATTTTATAACTTCAGCAATACCAAGGTGCTTCATCCGCTCAAATGTCGATTTTATGGCTAAAATTTCGTATCCTTTGTGTGGCGGATTGTAGCATATTTTTAGAAAATTTTAATTATAATCACACAAAAACTAAAAGGCTAAAGTTGGTAAATTTAGAGCACATTAGAAGAGATATTATTTTAAAAAAAGGGATACATTACTTCGACTACACCGCCTCAGGACTTGCGTATAAACCCATCGAGGACGAGGTCGCTGATATCTTAAAAACCTACGCCAACACCCACTCGCTAACATCCTCAAACGCCTATAAAACGCAGCTTTTGTATGATAGCGCTAGAAGCGAGCTAAAGCGATTTTTAGGGCTTGATGATAGCTTTTATCTCATAGCCACAGGATACGGCGCCACTGGTGCGATCAAGAAATTTCAAGAGCTTTTGGGGCTTTATGTGCCTCCAGCTGCTAAAAGAAGGTTTGATCTAAAGCCAAACAACGACTCGCCGCTAGTCATTCTTGGACCATACGAGCACCACTCAAACGAGATCAGCTTTAAAGAGACACTTTGCGAGGTTGAGCGCATCAGGCTTGCAAAAGACGGCAGCATCGACCTATCTCACTTGGAGCAAATTTTAAAGATAAACGCAGGGCGCGAGATCATCGCTAGCTTTAGCGCAGCCTCAAACGTCACAGGCGTCATAAGCGACTACAAGCAAATTTATACGATGGTGAAGAAATTTGGCGGCATCGTGGCATTTGACGTGGCGAGCCTTAGTGCTTATGCAAATTTAGACTGCGACTACTTTGACGCGCTCTTTATCTCGCCGCACAAGCTTCTTGGCGGAGTTGGCAGTTGTGGGCTACTGGCAATCAAAAAAGTGCTAGCAAATGACGATGTGCCAAGCTTTGCAGGCGGTGGCACGGTAAGCTATGTGAGCAAAAACTACCATATATTTTTAAAGGATCAAGAGGCACTTGAAGAGGCTGGCACACCGCCTATTTTGGGGCTTATACGGGCAAATTTGGCTTACAAGCTAAGAGAAGAGGTAGGACTTGCTACCATTTACGAAAACGAGAGCGAGCTTAGTGAATACTTTTGTCAAAGACTAAGGGAAATCCCAGAGCTAGTTAGCTACTGCCCGGCAAATTTAAAGCGCCTTGCCATTTTTTCATTTAATGTAAAAAACGTAGCTCCATACGAGCTTTCAAAAATTTTAAGCAAAGAGTATGGCATACAAACACGTGCTGGCTGTTCGTGCGCAGGCTCATACGGACACGACCTTTTGGGGCTAAAAGAGGATCCAAATTTCACGCATAAGCCAGGCTGGGTGAGGGTTAGCCTGCACTATACGCATACCTTTGAAGATATTGATTATTTGGTGAGTGCGATCAAGAAAAGTATCGAGAAATACGCACTTTCATGGCAGGTCAAAGACCCTTTTGACGTAAAAGAGATAAGTGGGTGTGTGGGTGAATAAAAAAAATGTTTTGATAGTTGCGGGAAGCGACAGCATCGGCGGTGCAGGCGTTCAGGCGGATATAAAAAGTTGCGAGGCATTTGGCTGCTTTAGCGCAAGCGTCATCACGGCCGTGACCGCGCAAAATACAAATGGCGTTAGCAGCGTGCTTGCGATGCCAGCAAGTATGGTGAAAGCGCAGTTTGAGATGGTGCTAGCCGAGCTTGATATAGACGCTGTGAAGGTTGGCATGCTCTTTAACGAGGAGATAATAGCCGTTGTAAGCGCGTTTTTAAAGGGGTTAAGAGCTAAAAATGTGCCAGTTGTGATTGATCCTGTTTGTGTGGCAAAGTCAGGGGCAAAACTGCTTGAAGACGCAGCGATCGAAGCGCTAAAAGAGCTTTTAAAGCTCGCAAGCGTCGCCACGCCAAATGTAGATGAGGCTAGGATTTTGGGTATTAATTTTACAAATTTGCCTTGCGATATGGTGCTAAAGCGAACGAAGGTCGATGAAATTTGCGAGGATACACTCTATCTAAAAAATGGGGGCGTCATGAAATTTAGCGAGGAGCTTTTTGAACCAAAGGTGATGCACGGCGCAGGATGTAGCTTCTCAAGCTCGCTAGCGGCCATTTTAGCGCAGCAAAGCGATCTAATAAGCGCCATAAAAATGGCTAAAAAATTTGTGGCAAATGGGATAAAAAATGCTCATAAAAGTAAATTTGGTGCAAGACTTATAGATCATAAAGCAGGGCTTAATGGCTGAAATTTACGCTATTAGCGATGACTTGCTAATGCCTGAAAATTTGGCTTTGGAGTACACGAGAGAAATTTTGGAGTGCGGGGTTAAATTTTTTCAGTTTAGGTCAAAAAAAGTGGTCAAAAATGAAAGGCTCGCAAGCGAAATTTTAAATTTATGTGAGAAATTTAGAGCGAAATTTATCGTAAATGACGATGTCAAATTTGCTAAAAAGATAGGTGCAAAGGCCGTTCATCTAGGCAAAGAGGACGAGGGTATAAAAGAGGCGTTTGAGATTTTGGGCAAAGACGCATATGTTGGCGTTAGTTGCTATGGCGATATAAGCTTAGCCATAAATGCCGCTAAAAATGGGGCTAGCTACATTGCTTTTGGCTCAGTTTTCGCAAGCCTTACAAAGCCAAATGCCCCAAAATGTGGCCTTGAAGTGGTTAGAGAAGCAAAGCAAATTTTAAACCTGCCAGTTTGCGTGATAGGTGGCATAAATGAGATAAATATCGGCTCGCTCTCTCACGTAAAACCTGATCTCATCGCCGTCATCTCAGCGATCTACAAAGATGGTAACATCAAAGAAAACATCAAAAATTTACAAAAAATAATTGATCTAAATTTCTAAATCTAAGCTGTTTTTGCAAAATTTGTTTTGAATTATGATAAAACAAATTTTCAAATTCAATCAAGCTGTGTTTGCAAATTTTAAAACTTTCACTATTAGTAAGAATTGACCGCTAAAACTATTTTAATAAATTATATTTATGTAATTTCTTTTAATAAAATCATAATAATTTAAACTTTAGTTTGGTACTATTTTGTAAAATTTACAAAAAGGTAAAATGATGAAAAAGGCTCTATTTCTAGGATTTAGCGCACTTTTATTATTAGTGGGCTGCAAGGAAAGCAATATAGGCATTGTTAAAAACTATATTTTAAAAGATAACAAATCAATAACAATAGGCTCAGCGATAGATAGCTTTAAGGGCTGTACAAGCACCCAGTGGCAAGACATTAGCAGCGACGATAAAAAAGTGGTTAAAGTAAGCTGCGTGGTAGGGAAAAATGTACTTGAAGATGAGTTTGAAAGAAAAAATAGCGGCTACATAAAAGCTCTAAATAATGCCAAGGCTGCTCAGCAAAAAAGAGTTGATAACAGCCTTGAGCTAGCACTTGATAGCGCAAATAGCATATTAAAAAGTGGTAAAAGCATAGATAAAGAGACTATTTTATCCACCGCAAACAAGCACTGTAAATTTGATCCAGCAAAAGAAAGCGCTGGCTACCTAGCCTCTGTTAGCTGCGACCTTGAGTTTAAAAACGAGCTTGCTCAAAATTTAGATATCAAACAAAAATGGGTCTTTGACAACGTCGTAGCCCAAAGCAAATATGCCGCCTACTACTCGCAAAAAGAGCCAGAAGTGATCTATTTTGGTGAAAATGCTAAGAAGGTAAATGAGAGAGTTATTGAGCTTACTTTCACGATAAATAGCGATAAAAGTGTGAGCATCTCAAAGGTCACAAAGATAGATGATGGCGATACGAAAGATATAAACCGCGGTTTGGTTGCGATGTTTTACGCAAGATAAATTTTGCTACTAAAACAAATATCTTTAAGTTTAAAAGTATTACATTTTAAAAGCATGCTCTAGTTCATTCAAATAAGAGCAAATTCGCTATTTTGCAAGCTATAGCTGTATTTTACTTGTAATCAAAACTCGGTGCTTTTTTGATACTATTTTTTGTATCTGTGCGAAGTTTTTTTATATCTTTTTGCTTGAGCGCCATCCTCATTTTTTGATACCTTCATAAGTAAAAATTTAATAAAATCCTAAAATATCAATAAAAAGAGTCTTTATGGATGAGTTTTTAAAACAGGCTTGGCGTGCAAATAAAATTTATACAAATGCTGCTGCTAGCGTGCCATTTTACCCAGATCTGCTAGCTCTTCTTTTAGTATGCGACGAGAAAAATTTAGATCAGTTTATGGCACTTGATGAGTTTAGACATATCTTAAAAAAGCTTCACATCGGCCTTGATATTTTTAGCATACAAAGTGCGCAGCTTGCGACTCTTAAAGCGCTAAACGAGGCTAAAATTTCAAGCGATGAGATAGTAAAATATCTAGAAATATTGCGCGACGAAAAGATCATAGATGAAGAGAAATTTGGCTTTTTAGAAAAGATTATAAGCAAAAACAAAGGGACTAATGAGGCTAAAATTTCTCATGCCAAGCCAAAAGATCACTTCCATAAAAACCTAGACTTTTTAAACGAGATAAACGAAAAAGCAAGCTTACTTGATAATGAAAAAACATTTTTAGAGGCGCTTGTGGCAGCCAAAAAAAGATCAAACGAAACGCTTTTTAACATAGCTGCAAGTGGCGTCATAAACTCTGGCAAATCAACCCTTTTAAACGCCCTTTTAAACAAATCCGTCCTTGGCGCTTCAAACGTGCCAGAAACGATAAATTTAACCATTTTAAAATACTCCAAAGATAGCTTTGCGAGGGTAAATTTTTACAGCATTGATGAGCTTTTAGCACTTGGCGTACCAAGCAAAAATTTACCAAGCAAAAGCGTAGATATCGGCATAGACGAGATAAAAAACTACACATCTTCAAGCTCAAAAACAGCAAATCTTGTAAAAAGTGTCGAACTTTATGACGACTTGGAGCTTTTAAAGGACAACGTCTGCATCATAGACACACCAGGCATTGATGATGCGGTGGTTTTAAGAGAGCAGATCACTACAAATTTTATGAAAAAGTGCGACCTCTTAGCTCACCTCATGAACGCCTCACAAAGTGCCACGCAAAAAGACGCGCTCTTTTTGAAAAAATGCCTTGAAAACTCGCATATCGTAAGGCTTGCCGTGGTGCTAACTCACGCTGATGAGCTAAGTGCCAAAGAGCTAAACGAGACGCTAAACTACACTAAAAAAGCGATCGGCGAGCAGATAAATGGTGTGGAGATTGATTATTTTGCACTTAGTGCAAAAAGCTACTTAGAAGGTGCTGCAAATAGCGGCGTAGAGGAGTTTAAAGACTATCTTTACGAGGTGCTTTTTGGCAAAAATTCTAAAAAATCAGCCCTTATCTTAAGCTCGTATCAAAAGGAGCTAAAAAATATCCTAAATAGCAAGCTTGAAGCCACTAAGGCTGAAATTTTGTCGCTCAAAGCTTATGAAGTGGAGCTTAAAAAGCTTCAAAATGAGCAGGCAAACGTTAAAAACGCACTTAGTGAAAATTTCTCTAAACTTGAGAGCCTAACTCAAAATGAGCTTGCAAAGCTTGAAAGTAGCAACACCAAAAATATCTATAAAATGGGGCTTGAGAAGCTTTTGCAAAATCTAAATGACAAGGTAAAAAGTGAGATAGCTTACTGCAAAAGTAAAAAGCAAAGCTTAAATTTAGAGCGACTAGAGCAAATAGCAAAAACGACGCTTCGTGATGGTGTGATGGCACTTATGAGAGAGGCTAGAAACGAAACTTTGGTGCAAACAAAGGCTTGCGAGCAAAACATCGCTTTAAATTTTGATGATTATGTGATGAGTGAAGACGAGGTTTTTAACATCAATGACTTTTTAGAGCAAATGGGCGTAAAGCTTGAATTTAAGGAGCTTTTAGCTGCATTTAGAGCTAAAATTTCAAATGATGCAAGTGAAGCACTTTTAGGCTTAAAAGAGGGCTTACTTAAAGATAAAAATATCTCTCAATTTTGTGAAATTTTAACTGATCATGAAAAAAATCGCCTTTTAAATCTCATAAAAACCTATGAAACCGCTCAAAAAGCCACGCTTGATAAGAGGCTAAAAGAGCTAGATCGTGAGCTAGAAAAGCTTAGCTCGCAAAATCAAAACTCACTTTTAAAACTAAAAGAGCAAAATGCCCTGCAAGATGAAATTTGCTCGCTTTTAGGGGAGCTAGAAAATGTTTAACGAGTTTATAAATGCCTATAAGGCGAGATATTTTAAGGTTTTTACAAGCGACTTTAAAGGCGAGCTAGCAAGGCTAGTAAATGAGCTAAATGATCCAAGCCTGCACGCAAGCGATGAGATAAAAGAGAGCCTAAATTTACTAATCGACACTCTAAATGAGCCGCCTCTTATCGCTGTTATAGGGCAGTTTTCAAGTGGCAAATCAACATTTTTAAACGCTTTGCTTGGACAAAACATCTTGCCATCAGGTCTAACACCTGTCACGGCAAAAGCTGTGCGGCTAAAATTTGCAAAGATGCCACTTCTTAGCGTGAAATTTGCAAACGGCAGCGAGAGCTTGCTAGCCAGCAGCGAGCTTGCCCAGCTAAACGCCATGAGCGAGCAGATAAAAAGCATGACACTTTATGCACCAAATGAAATTTTAAAAGAGGTAAATTTCATCGACACGCCAGGGCTAAACTCGCTAAGAGATGCCGACACAAAAGAGACCAAAAACACGCTAAAAAAGGTCTGCGGCGCGATCTGGCTAAGCCTTGCAAATAACGCAGCAAAGGCTAGCGAACTTGAAAGTGTAGAAGAAATTTTAAGGACAAACGACCTAAAAGCGCTTTGTTTCATCAACCAAAAGGATAAGCTAAGCAAGGACGAGCTTGAAAGCTTGCTAAAGCATGCTAGGCAAACTTATGGTGAGCTTTTTGAAGATATCATCGCCATCTCATCAAAGCAGGCGCTTCTTGGCATCGCAAATGAAAACAAGAGCGAGCTAGAAAGCTCAAATTTTGCTAAAGCGCTAAGTGCGGTAAAAGAGGCGTTTTTAAACGCGAACTTTAAAGAAAATTTTATAAAAGCAAGGGCGAAAAAGATAGTAAATTTTTTAATAGCTGAGCAAGAAAATCGCCTCAAAGTTTATAACGCAGCTGGTGAAATTTTAGATAAATTTAACGGCACACTTGAAGAAAAACTAGAAGCGATAAAAGAGGAGTTTAAGCCTAAAATCGCCCTGCGATATAGCGATATGAGCGAGGCTATAAAGCTTGCAAGCGATGAAGTTTTTAAGCTACTTAAGCCATTTTCTAGGACAAAATTTAACCCATCAAAGACGCTTTTAAACAAAGAAATTTATAAGTGCGAAAATTTTGAGATGATAAGCCTTGACACAGACGAAGTCTTTTCAAAGCTCATCTATGAAGATATCGTCTTTTCTAAATTTTTTAAACGCTACAAAAGAGATCTAAAAGAGCTTGAAAACGAGATCATATCGGCTTTTGATGAGCTTTATAAAAGCTTAGAAGATGAGCTTTTTATTTACAAATCTCGCTACGAGAGTTTTAATCCATTTGATGAGTTTGCCTCAAACTATGAGACAAAATCTATAAACACCTACGCCGGCAGAACTTATGAGAACTTCTTAAGAGAGTATGAAAATGCCAAATTTAAGGCGACGCAAAAGATATCGCTCTTTTTTGAAAAGCTTGACGTAAAGGTCGCATCAAACTACGAAAATGCGCTTAAGCTTGCGGTTTATTTTCTAAAGCAAAAGATAGAAAACTCGCTAAATTCGCACCTGCAAATGGGCACACCACTTTACATCCCGAGCGCAAAAGAGGTTTTTGATCGCATGCTAAATGCCTTTAGTTTATACGAATTTGACGATCTTATGTGCTCAAATAACTCTTTTTTAAATAAAACTTTGCTTGACATAAAGGCTGAATTTAATGAAATTTACACCCAAAAAATAGCGATGCTTGAACGCCTAAAAGCAAAACCAAAAGAACAAATTTTAAAGCTAGAAAAACTGCAAGAGAGTTCGGTGATATTAAATTAACCGCGCTAAGTGACTGTCTATTAAATTTTAAAATTTCATGAACGAGTAATTTCGGCTCTAAAATTTGAGCTAAGCTGCAAGTGAAGACAAATTTTAGTAGTCAATTCTTGTAAGTGAGTGAGATTTTAAAATTTGCTTTGAGATGTAAATTTATCAAAAGGGGACAAGGGGACTTGAACTTTGCTTCGCGAGCTCGCAACTGCATGGCAGACACGAAGTCCGTCCCCTTATCCCACTTTTTTTAATCCCCTGTCTGCTCGCAGCAGTTACGAGACGAAGCCCGAGTAAAAACTCCTTGCACGTTAGAAGTGACATACAATGGTGCTGGCACACTGCATGCGTTTATGTGAGAGAATTTATAGCAAATTTTAAAATTAGAGCTGGCATATCACGGCTCTAAATTTAGTGGCGAGTGGCTACGAGACCTAATTTTAGTAGTCTGCTAAGGCGAGTGAGTAAGATTTTAAATTTGCAAATTTGTTTTGTCAAATCAGATAAGGTGTCACTCGAATTTTAAAATTTCATGAACGAGTAATTTCAGCTCTAAAATTTGAGCTAAGCTGTAAGCGAAGCCAAATTTTAGTAGCCAATTCTTGCAAGTGAATGAGATTTTAAAATTTACCAAAAAACATAAATTTACTATGATCCATGCAGTGGTTTAAATTTATTTAGTGCAGATTTTATCTGCCATATCCCTACTCCACCCTGCCTCTTGCTAAAACTGGCACTTTTTCGCAGATCTCATCGCCGCTTACAAGATAGGCGTAGTCGTATAAATTTACCACCGGGCAGATGTGATTTGGATAGATGCGCACAAGATCGCCCACACGCACGCTTTTTGCAAATTTCTCGTTTAAAATGATCGCATGCTCGTCAAATAGGCTATCTATCCACACTTCATGCTCTGCGATGAGTCCCATGCCAGGCGTCGTACAAAAGCCCTCGCTGCGCCTCTCTTTGGTTAGCGACTTTGCCCCAGCATCAAGGATCGTGCGGGTCGCAGTCGGCTTTGAGATCACGACGCTAAGCACGCTAGCAGCGTTCATATCAAAGCTGCCATAAGCATTTGCCTGCGACGCATCCATAAATATATATGTGCCAGGGCGAAGCTCGGTAACGCCTTTTGGTATCTCAAAGTCGTTTATCAGTGAGGGCGTAGAGCCGATACTAACGGTAAAATTTTCATATCCAAACTCACGCGCGATATCAGCAAATTTTAGCGTCCTATCGGTTGCCACCCTAAAAATTTGCTCGCACTCGCGCTTATCTTTTGCCTTGTACGAGTGACCATCATGCGAGAAAACACCGCAAAATTCCACGTTTTTGCACTCTTTAAAAGTACTCATCAAAGCTCTAAAATCACCATCTTCTATGACGCCTGAGCGGTTTTCGCCGACCTCTATCTCCACAAGTAGCCTAGCTATCTCGCCAGTCTTGCCAAACACCTCGTCAATGAGCTTTAAAACGCCCACGCTATCGACGCCAAAGCTCACTTTAGTGCCAGCTTTTTGTAGGGCTATGATACGAGCAAATTTCTGCCTTGTGACGATCTCATTTGCGATGAAAATGTCGCTTAACCCCTCTTTTGCCATCACTTCAGCCTCGCCCACCTTTGCCACTGTTACGCCCTTTGCACCGTGAGCCACTTGCATTTTCGCAAAGTATGGCATCTTGTGCGTTTTGGTATGTGGTCTTAAGCTTACGTTAAATTTATCAGCATATTTTTGCATTTTTTCTAAGTTTTTTAGCACTATCTCCCTATCTATGAGTAGCGCTGGGGTGTCTATTTCAGTGATTTTCATGAGCTATCCTTTCTTTTTTCTTAGATTTTAACTCTAATTATTTAAAAAAGGATAGCTTTTGGCACTTTAAATTTTCAAAGTGTTACTTTTAGGCCTTTCTTGCGCCGATCTTTGGTGCGTCAAACGCCCTGACACGCTTTGGCGTGCCCTTAAATTTCTCGACCTCGACAAGGCTCGTGTGGGCGGTGTTGCTCTGGCTCATCTTGCTTGATGGCACGTCTTTTGTGAGCACGTTTAAATTTCCGTGCAAGCAAAGGCTCTTCTCGCCTGGCACATCTGGGTCGTACCAAGCGCCCTCGCTCACGATGACGACGTTTTGTGGCACGTCCTCGGTCACAAAGGCACCGCACAAAATTTCGCCCCTGTCGTTGTAAATTTTCACCACGTCGCCCATTTTTATCCCTCTAGCTTCGGCTGTTTTTGGGTTTATGAGCACTGGCTCGCGCTCTGCGATCTCGTTAAAATGGCGAAGCACGGAGTTATTTAGCTGCGAGTGAAGTCTAAATTTAGAGTGTGCGCCGCTGATGGCGATAGGGTATTTTTTATTTTTTACACCCAGCCACTCAAACGGCTCAAGCCAAGTCGCATGCGGTGGGCAGTCGTCGTAGCCAAAACCAGCGACCGTTTCAGAGTAAATTTCTATCTTGCCAGATGGCGTTTTTAGCGGATTTGCCTCTGGGTCGTCACGGAATTTCTTGTAGTTTGTAAAGTAGCGTTTTTTCTCATCTACCTTGTCAAATCTAAAATAACCCTTCTGCCAAAACTCATCAAAGCTTGGCATGCTCTCATACCCAAGCCCAGCAGCCTTTTTAACGGCATCTTCGTAAATTTCCTTGACCCACTCTAGCTCGCTTTTACCCTCGCTAAATGCCTCTTCCCTGCCCCACTCTTTTGCAATGAGTCTTGCGATCTCAAAGTCGCTTTTGCTCTCGCCAAATGGCGCAACAAGCGGCTTAATAGCAAAGAGATACTCGTTTGTTGAGTTTGCCATCTCGATGTCTGTTCGCTCACACTCAAGCGCAGCTGGCAGGACGATGTCGCTAAATTTGGCCGTGCTCGTCCAAAATGGCTCGCAAGTGATGATCGCGCTAACTTTTTGCATAGCTTTTATCGCCCTGTTGGTCTCTGGATGTCTTGTAAATGTCGAGCCGTTGGCGTTAAACATCACTCTGATCTTTGGTAGCTTGTAGCTTTTGCCATTTCTAGTTATCTCTTTACCAGGGCTTAAAAGCGCGTCTATGAGCCTTGAGTTTGGCAGCTCATAGCCCTTAGTCTTTGGCACAAGGCCGCTATCAATGAATTTTTGTGGCACCTTCGTCTCAAAAGCCGCTAGTTTAGGCGCTATGAAGCTTTCGTCGGCGTTTTTGTGCATGCCGTCATTTGTGACAAAGCCGCAACCCTCTTTGCCGATGTGTCCAAGCATCGCATTTAGCGTCACAAGCGCCCAGTACGCCATCTCGCCGTGATCTTGCCGCTGAATCGCGTAGCCACTAACTATGACTGAGTCGTTTTTAGCTAGATCCTCGCTAAATTTCGCTAGCTCTTGCTCGCTCACGCCACAAATTTTGCTTGCCCAAGCTAGGTTTTTATTGACCCCGTCTTTTGTGCCAAGCATATACTCTTTAAATTTATCAAAGCCAACGGTGTATTTTTCTATAAATTCTTTGCTGTAAAGCACCTTTTCAAAAAGGTAGTTGCACATACCTATCATCATCGCCGTATCGGTGCAAGGCACGACTTCAAGGTATTTTGCGCCAAAATATCTTGCGCTTTCGTTGTGATAAACATCGACGCTATAAATTTTCATCTCGCCGCTCTCGCCTTTTTTTCTGATCTCATCGTAGTATTTATATGAGTTGTGAAGCGGCACGCCAATGGCGATCTTGTTTGAAACGACCGGGTTCGTGCCCCAAAATACGATCGTTTTGGCATTTTTTAAGATAGCCTCCCACTTTGTTGGTGCTAGTGTTGGGTCAATCGAGCCAGTGATGTGAGGCATGATGACGGTTGCTGCGCCGTATGAGTAACCGCCAAGCTCATTTACATATCCACCAAGCACGTTAAGTAGCCTCTTTGCGGTCTTTTGACTGTGACCAACTTTGCCAAGGCTACCCCACTGATAAACCTGTCCGTATATCGCTTCAGCGCCATATTTATCGAAATTTTCTTTTAAAATTTTCGCACTTAGCTTTATCGCCTCATCCCAGCTCACGCGCACAAACTCCTCTTTGCCACGAAGCTCTGGCTTTGGGTTGTTTGGGTCAGCCAAAAAGCTCTTTCTAACAAATGGATATTTTACACGGCTTTCGTTTTGGATATGATCAAGAAGTGCGTTGTTTAGCTCATTTGGGCACGCATCGCCCTCAAATGGCTCAGTCTCTACCACGCGCCCTGCGATAGTTTTCACATAAAATGGGCCAAATTTGTTTGCACTTAGCCCGCTTTGCTTGTCAAAAAGCGCCTGAGCTGCTCCGTCAAGCTCTTTTGCTTGAAGGCTTGCTGCACTTAAGGCACCAAGTCTCAAAAAGTCTCGTCTTTTCATTTTCTCTCCGATTTTGGTTAAATTTACTGTTTTTGGTTAGTTTTATGAGTTATAAATTTAGTATTTTGTATCATCTTGTCATGAAAAGGCCTTGTAATGTAATACGCAAACTTGCGTCTAAATTGCGTTATTTTAGCTAAAAAAATATTAAAGGATAAGAAATGGTAGGATTTTATGTAAATGTAAAGTTAAAAGCTGGATACGAGGCGAAATTTGAAGAAATTTTAAAAGAGATCGTGCCAGCTTCAAGAAAAGACAAAGGCTGCATAAGCTACGAGTGTGGCGTGGTTACGGGCACTAAAAGCGAATACTGCTTTATGGAGAGCTGGGAAAATTTAGAGAGCCAAAAAGAGCACATGAAGAGCGCTCACATGGTGAAAAACGCAGCTGCTCTGGAGGCTTGCAAAGAGAGCCAAGAGGTAAAAATAATAAATTTTGTAAGCGTGAAGGAATAATATTTGCTTAAAAAGGGGCAAAATTTAGAAAAATGAGCGAAGAAAAGATGCTTGAGATGATAAATGCGACTGCCGATGTTATGTTTATGGCTATACTTAGAGGACGTGTGAGCCTTGAAGCCTGCAAAAAGGACAAGGAATTTATAGACGCCCTAAGAGAAGAGCTACTTAGCAAAAACCCAAACAAGCTCAAAGTCGCGCAAGACTCGCACCAGATGATCGCCATTTTTGAAAAATACCGCAATAAAAAATAATCCATTTAAATTTTAAATCCATTTGCCGATATAGTGTTAAAGGATTTGACATGATAAATGCGCTAAATGGATTTAATCAAAGCTTTAATTATCAAGACACTTTTAATAAGCAGCCAACGACTATCGCAAATTTAGGCAAAGTAAAAATTTCTCCTCAAACCCTAGACATCAAGCATCTATCACTTTCTGGCTACTCGTCAAATGATAAAATTTCTATCTGGGGCAAGATGAACGGGCTTGATAGCTCTATGGGTAAAGATGAAGTTGCTAGCCTTAAAAATTTCGTTGATAGCACGAAGCTTTGGCGAGCAAGCTCCATTCTAACCAGCGAGAAAAACGGCTTTAGCGTAGATGAGTTTAACAAAACTTACAATATATATGCTATTGCCACCGACAACCTGAAAATTCTAATCAACCACGCCAATGGCACACTTTATCTAAACCGCGAAGCTACAAATTTACTAGACTCTGATCTAAGCATAGATAAATTTAAAGACAAATGGCTGGAATTTACCGCCGAAAGGATACTTGGCGAGCATGCAAATGTGAAAATTTCTTTTAAAGACGGTGCCTTGCACTACGAGCAAACATCGGCTAAAAAGCGCATAGAAATCATAGGTCAAGCGATGGCGCATCGTGTAAGCTACGCTGATAAAAACAGCAAAGATGAGTTTTTGAAATTTCTAAAAACAAGCTATGAAAAGGGCGAAAATATCGCTGATGTGCTGCAAAATATCGCTCTTACGCCAGTTAGAGAAGATGGCGGTGAAGAGATAGAAGAAGAGAAATTTAAGCCTATGCAAGTTACCAAAAAGAGCGTGACCTACACGGATAAGGATATAAAACGCGAATTTTTTGAAGAATTTATCAGGCGCGAGGTCGAAAATGGCGCAAGCTTTGATGATCTAGTGCAAAAGCTAAACAAGCTAAAGCCAAAGGATATACTGGCTTAGCTTTAGGGTTTAAATTTTGGGGCTGGCTTGGCGCGCTAAATTTATTTTGCTTAAATTTTTGAGGCTGGTCTTGCCCTCTAAATTTCTACTCAGGTTTAAATTTCTGGAGGCTAGTTTCACTTCTCAAATTTCTGCCTAGGCTTAGATTTCTGGGGACTGATTTAGCTCTCCAAATTTCTACTTATGTTTAAATATAAAAAGCTAGCTTAGCTCCAAAATTTCTAATCAGGTTTAAAATTTAAGAACCAGCCAGCCCAGCCCCAAAAAATTTCTACTTCGGATTATTTATACTTATCACCATATTTTTCTCATCAAGATATAGCCTAGCAGCCTCTTTGATGTCGTCATTTGTGAGTGCTTTGACCGCATCTATATACTCATCAGCCGTGTAAAGTGGCGTGTTAAAAATTTTATTTGAGATGATGAGATTTTGCCAAAACTCAGGCTTTTCGTAGTCTTTCTTTATAGAAATTTCACTCTGCGCCTTAAAATCCTCCAAATGTTTTGGCAAGAGCGCGCCATCACGCTTGATGCTAGCTATTATCTCCTTTATCTCGGCGATGATCTTGTCCGTGTTTGCAGGGTCGCAAGTAAAGCCGATCACCGCCTTTGAGTGCTCATACGGATAGCGAGCGAGCTTAACGTTTAGGCTAAAGCCGTATGTTTGACCTTTGTCTTCTCTGATCTTTTCTCGAAGTGCCGTTTTTAAGACCGAGCTTAGCGCTCTTAGCTTGACCACCTCTTTGAAGCTGTATTTTGTATCTAAATTTATTATATCCACGCTCACATCGCTTCTTTTTGTGCTTTGATACTCTCTTTTAAAGGTGTGCTCTCCTTTGATGCTTCGCACACCATCATCTTTAAAATTTTCAGCCTCGCCAAGCTTTGGCAACGTAGCGATATACTTTTTAACAAGTGGCAAAAGTCTCTCCTCGTCGGTGTCGCCGATGATTACGAAGGTGTATGAGGCTGCGTTTGTAAATTTATCTTTGATGATCTTTTTTAGCTCATTTAGCTTTAGCGTATCAATCTGCGCCATCTCAATGGGCGCTACACGCTTGTTGTTTTCGTAAAAAAACTTGCTAAATTCGGTGCTAAATTTATATTCAGGTAAATTTTGCTCTTTAGCTAGCTCATCTTTTGCTCTTTGCTTTATCCTCTCAAGCACGTTTGCATCGGCTCTTGGAGAGCTAAACTCTAAATTTATAACAGCTAGCAGCGAGCTAAGATCGCCACTGCTTGAAGAGCCGTAAATGCCCTGTGTAAGCGCCTCTATGCTCTTTTCGTAGCTTACTATCTTGTCGTTTAGCACCTTTGAAAGCTCGTAGTTGTTAAATTTGCCAACGCCACTTTCATTTGTAAGCGCAACCGCAAAGCCGCCAAGCTTAGGATCGGCAAGATCTGAAGTGCCACCCTTGCTAATGGCCGCAAACAAGATGTTATCTTTTTTGGTAGCTAGTGGCTTAAAGATGACTTGCGAGCCATTTGGCAGCTTATAAGTGTAGATGCCATGCTTTTGATCAAATTCGCTAGAGACTATATCTTTTGGCTCTAAATTTTCATTGCCAAGGCTCTTATTTAGGCTCTGGCTAACTAAATTTGTATCGTAAGGTTTTGCCTCATCTTTTAGCTTCAAAAATGTATCTTTGCTAAGCCTAAAGCCATCTTTGCTAAAGACCCTCACACGCTCATCAGGTATGGCCAAAATTTGCCTAAATCTAGCATTTGCCTCTTCAAGCGTGATCTCGTTTAAGAGCTTTAGGCTAAGGTTTTTGCTATCTTCATCGCTTAGTACAAAGCCACCATTTTCGATCATATTTAAAATTTCGCTTGCATAAACGCTTGATTTTTTAGTTTTTGAGCGTTTAAATTTAGCCTCCACGTTTGCCACAAACGCCTTTTTCACATCGGCAAAATCGCCTTTATTAAAGCCAAATTTCTCAATGCCCTTTAAAACACTTAACATATCTTTAAGGCTAGCGTTAAAATCATCTCCGATCACATTCGCCTCAAAGCTATAAATTTTTTGCTTTGCTTGAAGCGTTTGCGCCATAAAATCAACACTTAAATTTGATGAATTATTTGCATTTTTTTGCTCATAAAGCATATTTATAAGGCTGGCTATTAGTGCATCTTTTAAATTTCGCTTCACATCAGCCTCGTCTGAGACTGGCTTAAATTTATCAAAAAAGCTAAGTCTTACAAACTGAGCTGCCGTCTCGTTTGCGTCGTAGTTGAAAACATTTAGCCCATCTTTAAAAGCGATGCTTTTGTCTGGATGAACGTATGAGTTGCTATTTTTTGCTGCGCTAAAACTTTTTTCTATCAGGGCTTTTATCTCGTTTTTATCAAAGTCGCCAACTGCCACAAAGCTCATAAATCTTGGCTGATATAGCCTCTCGTAAAACTCTTGCATATGCTTAGCATCCACGCTTTTTATCACGTTCATGTCGCCTATAGGCACTCTTTTTTGATAGATGCTACCTGCAAAGATGTCCTTGCTCTGGGCAAGATAGAGCCTATATGCTGGCGTGTTTCGCTGGCGCTCCTCCTCCATTATGACGCCACGCTCCTTATCAAGCTCGCCTGCATCGATCTTCACGCCATCGATCCAGTTTGAAAAGACCTTGAAAACATCCTTTAAATTTTTCTCATTTACATTTATGCTTAGCGTGTAGCTCGTCTGATCGTAGCTTGTTTGCGCGTTTAGATCAGCGCCAAATTTAACCCCAAGGCTCTCAAGCTGTTTAATGAGCTCATTTTTGCTAAAGTCACGGCTGCCATTAAACGCCATGTGCTCCAAAAAGTGCGCAAGCCCCTGCTCGCCCTCTCTCTCATCGGTCGAGCCTGAGTTTACGACTAGGTAAAAGATGGCTGTATTTTGCGGGAGTTTATTCTCTTTTATATAGTATTTAAGCCCGTTTTTTAGCTCGCCACTTAGCATATCTTTGTCATTTTGCAAGGCAAAGAGGCTAAGCACTAGGCACAAAAGTAGCAGAATTTTTCTCATAATCCGTCCTTTAAATTTCTATGTAAAAGCGGATTTTAGTATAAATTTTAAAATGCAAGATAAAGCTAGCCTGCTAAATTTGCAGGCTAGTTGAGAGGTGTTATTTTAGTTCGTATTTTTTAAGCAGTGCGTCGTAGCTGCCGTCTTTTTTCATCTCATCTAAAATTTGATTTATCTTAGCGATAAGCTCGCTCTGCTTATTTTTATCAAAAGCGATTGAAAAGCCCTCGCTACCATCAACCTCTTTGAAAAATGCCTCTACTTCAGGGTTTTTCTTAATAAAGCCATAGCCGATCGAGCTATCAAGGATGACTGCGTCAAATTTGCCAACTTTTAGCCCCATAATGAGCGGTACAGTATCTTCTGAAGGCACTACTTTTGCGCCATTTATCGCATTTGCAGCTAGCTCTTGGATAGTGCCTTGTTGCACGCCTACTTTTTTGCCAGCTAGCTCCTCTTTAGCTTTTAAAGCGTCGTTGCCTTTTTTCTTTAGGTAGATGTTTTCAGTTAGATAGTATGGCTTTGTAAAGTCAATCGACTTTAGTCTGTCTGGAGTCGCGCTCATCGCACTTATGATGCCATTTATCTTGCCAGCTTTAAGCGCTGGGATAAGGCCATCAAAGCTCATATTTATGATCTTGTATGAAAAGCCAGCACGCTTTGAAATTTCATCTATCAGATCGATGTCAAAGCCTGTTATTTTGTTGTTTTCATCGATGTATTCAAATGGCGGGTAGTTTGCCGCTGTACCAAATTTTAGCTCGTTTGCACAAAGAGCAACAAAAGCTGTCAGTAAAAGAGCAAAGATCTTTTTCATGTCTATCCTTTAAAGTGATTTAAAGCCCTAATTATCGGCATTTATCTATTAAAATTTGTTTAAATTTAGCGTAATGACAGAAATTTAGACAAGCTTGTAAAGTGTATAGGTAAATACACTAGAAAGATTTTGATCAAATTTTAAAAATAGCTCAAAAATTATCTGAATATAAACTGCATGCAGTGCAAAGCACTGAGGCATGCCACTTCTAACGTGCGAGGGGTTTGAGGGATCTAAAGGGAGATAAGGGGACGGCTTCGTAATTTAAGTCCCCTTGTCTCCCTTTTGAATAAAAAAGAGCTTAAAAATTAAAGTCTATATTTTAAAAGTAGAAATTTATTATTTTGCAAATTTTAAAATCTTACTCACTCGCCTTAGCAACTTACTAAATTTAGGGCTCATAGCCATTCGCCACTAAATTTAGAAGCATGATATGCTCGCTCATAAAATTTTAAAATTTACTAGAAACTTCTTGAGTGTTAAACTTAAGATTTGGAATTTAAAAAGATTAAACCCCAACCCAGCCTAAACCAGGTTGGAGTTTATTAAATTAAGTAGTTTGCATTAAATAAATTTAAGTTTGTTTATTAAGAAGTTAAAACCTCTTCTTCCTAACCTCTTCAACTATAGCTTTAGCCATCTCATCTACTTCAGATGTTACTTCGTTTGCTTGGTTTGCAATTACAACGTTTTCTTTTGTTAGGTGATCTATTTGAGCAACTGATTGATTTATCATGTTTATACCTTCGCTTTGCTCTTTGATTGATTCACTCATCTCATTTATTGATTGAGCTAATACATTTGTATTTGCTTCTATCTCACCTAGAGATTTTTGAGTTCTCTCAGCTAGTTTTCTAACTTCATCAGCCACAACTGCAAATCCTCTGCCGTGTTCTCCTGCACGTGCTGCTTCTATTGCAGCATTAAGAGCAAGTAAATTTGTTTGATCTGCTATATCTCTAATGATAGTTATGATGTTTTTAATTTCATCACTTTGTCTTATAACATCAGCTGTCTTTTGAGAGATGGCATTCATTGAGCTTGACATTTGCTCAACTGCAGCAGCTGATTCTTGTAAGCTATTTGCTTGAGTGTTTGCTGAGCTTGCTACTTTAGATACTGAGCTAGCTAAAAGTTTAGCTTTTTCTTCTAGTACTTGTGCTTGGTTTAGATTGTCATTTAGCATTTTAGAGATTTCAATGCCTAGAGAGTTTATACCACTTGCTATCTTACCATCATCATTAAGTCTTTTTGTAAAGTCTTGGTTTTTATAAGTGTTTAGTAGATCAAGTACATCTTTACCATTACTTGAGATTGCATTTTTAAGAGCAAGTTGTAGATCTTTAAATGTGCTTTTTAGTTGATTTAGAGCTGGGTTATTAGTATCAGCTTCTAGGCTTGCTTCATAGTTGCCATCTTTTATCTCATTTACAAAGGTGTTGGCTTTTTGGATGAAGATACTTTGATCTTTCATACCATCTTCAATGGCCTTTGTGTTTTTGTTTATTAGCTCTGCCATTTGGCCAAATTCATCTTTAGATGTTATCTCTATAGGCTGGGCTTTGTTTGTCTTGTGATTTAGTAGATCAAAGAAAGATAGTAGGCCTGTTTTTAGTTTGAGGATGATTTTTAAAAGATATGAAGATAGATAAAGCGAGAGCAATAGCCCTAAAATAAGCACCACTACAAGCACTCCGACAGACGCATAAGCAAGTGAGTTTAGATCCTCTAAAAGCTCGTCTTTGTCAAGCTCGCCGATCAGATACCAGCCCATACTTTTGATATATTTTGAGCCGATCAATAAATTTCTGCCATCTTTATCTAGCGATATGTAGCTGCCATTTTCGTTGATTAGCTTTTTAAGATTTGCTTCACCTACTATATCTTTTAGATTGCCGCTTACGTCTTTGCCGATCTTTATGTCGCCTTTTTCATCGATCAGTAGAAATTTACCGCCACGACCTATCTTTTGTGACTGGACAAAATTTACTATCTCGCTTAAATTTACGCCAGTTGCTGCGATGCCATAAAATTTATCATCTTTTTGAACTTTGTAGTTTATATACATCATTATCTTGCCGCTGCCGTCTTCAGCCTTGTTGATGTCGATTAGGCTTGGGCTGCTGCCATCTTTTAAGGCGTAGTACCATTTGTCATTTTCTGGGTTAATGACCTTTAAAATTTTATCTTCGACATAGTAGTTTAGAGTTCTGTCTGAGCCAAACATTATCGTGTCTAGCTTTAAATTTTTAGCAAGAGTTTGAAAATAGTCAAATAAGACCTTTCTGCCATGCTCATCCTCGCCATTTTTAACCCAGTCTATTAAGAAGCTATTTTGAGTTATTTGATAAGAAGCGTCGATTATCTTATCGATGTAAGATTCTATTTTATAACCAACTTCATTGACAGCAAGTGGGAATTCTTTACTTTCGACCCTATCGGTATATAAATTTTTAGCCATGTTATAGGTCACAAGACCAACCACACTAACACAAACCAAAAGCATGACACTTAGCACAAGTGCCGTTCTCATCCTGAGTGATTTCATTGTATTCTCCTTAAAGTAAATTGACAATTTTATTACAATATATTTAAATAATATTAAATTTTATAAATTAGAAATTTGTGAGATTTTTTGCAAGAAGCATTTTTGTCTCTTGCAAATTTATATTAGGATTTATTTTTTAAGGTCGTATTTAGCGAGCATTTTGTCAAATTCGCCAGATTTTTGTAGCTCCTCGATCGCAACATCTATCTTTTTGATAAGATCGGTATGTTTGCCCTTATCAAATGCCATCGCAAAGCCCTCTGTACCGTCAGGAAGTCTTAAAAACTCCTCTAAATCTGGATTTTGTTTCAAAAACTCAACACCTATAGGGCTATCAGTAAGCACAACATCGATCTTACCGGCATTTAGTGACATTATAGCTGCCGCTACGTTTTCAGCTGGGATTGACTGAGTTGTGATCTTTTTAGCTGCCTCTTCTTGAAGTGTGCCAACTTGGGCTGAAATTTTCTTGTCTTTAAGGTTGTCTTTATTTACATCTGAGCCTTTTTTGCGGATAAATAAATTCTCTGAAAAATAATATGGCTTAGTAAAATCAACAGACTTTCTTCTCTCATCAGTCGCGCTCATGCCGCTTATCGCGATATCTATCTTGCCTGTTTTTAGAGCTGGTATCAGCCCATCAAAACTCATATTTGCAACGTCAAATTTGATCCCAGTTTTTTTAGTGATCTCATTTAGAAGATCGATCTCAAAGCCAACGATCTGATTTTTATCATCAAGATACTCAAATGGAGGGTAATCAGCACTTGAACCCACCTTATAAACTACCTCCTTGCTAGCTTCTGGCGCATTTGCAGCGGTTTTTTTGTCGCTATTATCACCACAACCTATAAAAAACAGAGCCAACCCTAACGCTAAAACTTTTAATAAATTTTTCATTTTACTCCTTATTAGTGATTTAAAATTTTACCTAAAAACTCTCGCAGACGCTCGTGCTGCGGATTTGTAAAGACATTTTTTGGCGTATCATCAACTGCTATCTTGCCTTTGTCCATAAAGAAAATTCTATTTGCCACGTTTCTTGCAAAGCCCATTTCGTGAGTCACAACAAGCATCGTTATACCCTTTGCTGCGACATCTTTCATGATATCAAGCACCTCGCCGATCATCTCAGGATCCAGCGCACTTGTTGGCTCGTCAAATAGTATCACCTCTGGATCCATAGCTAAGCTTCTAGCGATCGCGATACGCTGCTTTTGACCGCCTGAGAGCTTGTGCGGATAGGCAAATTTCTTATCGCTTAGCCCAACACTCTTTAGCAGCTCATCTGCCCTCCTCTCAGCGCTCTCTTTGTCTAAAATCCCGGCTTTTATCGGAGCAAGGGTCAAATTTTGCAAGACATTTTTGTTTGCAAAAAGATTAAAGTGCTGAAATACCATGCTCACTTTTTGTCGAATTTTATTTATGTCTGATTTTTTATTGAGGATATCTTCGCCATTTATCTTGATATGTCCGCTATCTGGCTCTTCAAGACGGTTTATGCAACGTAAAAATGTACTTTTTCCACCGCCACTTGGACCAATTATCGCTATAACTTCGCCTTTTTTGATATCCACGCTGATGTCATTTAAAACACGCAAATCGCCATAGCTTTTGTTTAAATTTTTAATCTCAATCATGGCGATTTAGTCTCCTCTCAAGTAGTTTCACCAAAAGGGTGAAAAATTTAACGCTCACGTAATATACAATGCCCGTAAAAATGACTGGCTCTGGGCTGTAAAAGACCGCTTGAAGGCTCTTACTTTGCATCGTGATATCAACGACGCTTATGTAGCCAACGACTGAGGTCTCTTTAAAAAGTGAGATAAACTCATTAGCAAGCGCTGGCAAGATATTTTTAGTAGCTTGCGGAAAGACTATCTCACGCATCGAAACGTAGTAGTTTAGTCCCATCGCACGAGCAGCCTCCATCTGACCTTTATCGACGCTATTTATGCCGCTTCTTACGATCTCAGCAACGTAAGCCGAGCTATTTAGTCCAAGTGCGATCACGGCGACATAGAAGTTGTCACTCCAAGTGGCAAAAATCACCACTGAAAATATTAGAAGTTGAAGTATTACAGGCGTTCCACGCAAGATGTCGATATACTCATCTATGACGAAATTTAAAATCTTGATATCTAAAAATTTAATAAAAGCTAAAATAAATCCAAGTGTTATACCTATAGCAATACCGCCTATCGTAAGGCCAAGTGTTACTCCATAACTTTTAATATATGCGATCTCTTGCGCCTCGCTAAGATCTCTTGGATAGAAAAAATATGTTCCAAGCGAGACAATTATTATAAAAAATAGAAATTTGGCTAAATTTTGAGCGTTCAACTTCGTCCTTTCTTTAAAATGTAGCCTTAAATGATACGAAAAAAAATATATCATTTTGCTTAAATGAATTTAAGGATTGTTTTAGCATTGAAATTTAAATAAATTTGTAATAACATAAGCGTTTTATTTTATTTGAAAGGAAATTTATGAGCTTTGGGTCTTATTTAGCCATCGCCATCTATTTTGGTTTCTTGCTATTCATCGGACGATATTTCTACGATAAAAATGCAAGTATGAACGAGTATCTGCTAGATAACCGTCAAATGGGTCCAGTAGTCACTGCACTTAGTGCCGGTGCTTCTGATATGAGTGGTTGGATGCTACTTGGCGTGCCCGGGGCTCTATACGCAACTGGCGTGGCAAATGTCTGGATGATAGCTGGTCTTATCGTGGGAGCATACTGCAACTACTTATTTCTAGCAAAAAGGCTTAGGGTCTATACTGAGGTTGCAAGCGACAGTATCACGATACCTGATTTTTTAGAAAACCGCTTTAAAGACAGAACGAAAATTTTAAGGATCATCTCAGGTCTTATCATCTTGATATTTTTCACGCTTTACGTAAGTAGTGGTATCATCGCTGGTGGCAAAACTTTTGAGAGCTTTTTTGGCTTAAAATTTGCATACGGAGCGGTCTTTACGCTCATAATCGTGGTCTTTTACACATTTTTTGGTGGATTTAAAGCCGTTAGCATAACTGACGCATTTCAGGGCCTTTTGATGTTTTGTGTCCTAGTTTCGATCCCAGTCGTGGCATATCTAAATTTAGACCTGCCAAGCGATACAAATTTGATAAAAGAAATAAGCAGACTTGATGCAAGTCACCTAAATCCATTTAGAGATCAGACTTTCTGGGGCATTTTGGGCCTTCTAGCTTGGGGCTTTGGCTACTTTGGGCAACCACATATCATCGTTAGATTTATGGCGATACGTGACTCAAAAGAGCTTGCAAAGGCAAGAAGGATCGGCATTGGCTGGATGACGATCGGCCTACTTGGTGCAATTATGAGCGGACTTATCGGCTTTGTCTATTTTAGCCAAAGAGGCGGACTAAGCGACCCTGAGACCGTGTTTTTAAAGCTTGGCGAGCTACTTTTCCCGCCATTTTTTATAGGTATCATCATCTCAGCTGTTCTTTCAGCGATCATGAGCACCATCTCAAGCCAGCTTTTAGTCACTTCAAGCTCGGTCACAAAGGACTTCATATTTGCCTTTTATAAAAAAGAGGTGAGCCAAAGCACGCAAACAGCGATCAGCCGCTATGCAGTCGTGGTTGTAGCGCTAATTGCCACAGTGCTTGCCTTTATCTCTACAGATAACGTTCTAAACGTCGTTGGCAACGCTTGGGCTGGATTTGGCGCGAGCTTTGGACCGGTGCTACTTTTTAGCCTTTACTGGAAACGTATGAGCGCACTTGGAGCGCTTGCTGGCATGATAGCTGGCGGTGCGACCGTAATATTTTGGATAACATCAGGATTAAATGCCTATGTTTATGAAATTTTACCAGGCATTTTAACCTCAAGTCTAGCCATCATCATGGTCAGTATCTGGGGCGACGCGATAAATAAAATGACTAGCGAGCCACACGAGCAAGTGATAAAAGATGAATTTGAAAAGATGAAAACAAGGCTTTAAATTTAAACAAGGTGGCTAGCTTTAGCCACCATCAAATTTACTCTAATTTTAAATTTCAAACCTCTTAAAACTAACCCTTGGATTTATAGTTAGTTTATCATGCGAGATAAACTCTTTTTTTAAGTATTTCTCACGTCCAGCTCTTGCTATCATTAGCGCATTATCAGAGCAAAACTCAAGCGGTGCTAACAAAAGCTCGCACTCATTTTTTTGACAAAGAGCTTCAAGCCTTTTGCGTAAATTTAAATTTGCACTTGCTCCACCAACCACGCCAAAACGCTTGAAATTTCTTAGTTTGAAAACCTTTTCAAGCTTATTTAAGATGTGCTCGCAGGCTGTATTTTCAAAAGCGTAGCAAATATCTGCGATATCTTTTTGTGTAATAGTTTTAAGCTTTGAAATTTCAACTCTGACTTGGTTTTTAAGCCCTGAAAAACTGTATTCAAGGCGCTTGTCGTGAAGAAGTGGGACGGTAAATTTAAACCTATCTTTGTCCTCGCACAAAAGTGCGTTTTGCTGCACGACAGCACCGCCTGGGTAGCCAAGATCAAGCATCTTTGCCACCTTGTCAAAGCTCTCGCCAAAGCTATCATCGCTTGTGCTTGCAAGCTCTGTAATCTCGCCATTTTCACTAATCTCAAGAATCATCGTATGTCCGCCACTTACTAGCAAAACGCCAAGCGGAAAGGTGGCTTCGTGGTCTAAAAATAGCGAGTAGATGTGGCCAACTAGGTGATTTACAGCAATTAGTGGGATATTTAGAGCGATGCTTAGCGCTTTTGCCATGCTCACACCTCCTATCAGGCTCACGCTTAGCCCTGGCTCGTTTGTCACAGCGATCGCTTTAATATCTTTTAAATTTGACAAGATATCATTTAAAAGTGCTGGCAGCGCCTTTGTATGAAGCCTTGCTGCAAGCTCTGGGACCACTCCACCAAAGATAGCGTGCTCCTCTTCTTGCGAGATCTTTTTATAATAAATTTGCTCCAGCGTCTCTTCATCTATGAGCGCAACAGAGCTGTCATCGCAGCTGCTTTCGATGCCAAGTATCATCTAAACTCCGCTAGTATCATGCCAGCAAATTTCTCTTTACCATTTTCGCTTTTGTAAAACTCAACTCGGTAAATTTTGCCATCTTTATCTATGCTATAGCTTTTGTTTAGGCTGTTTTTATCGATATCTTGCTCGCTCTCATCAATGCTTTTAGTGCCGTATCCTATGACATTTACGCGCACATTTTTGAGAGCTTTTACTTTAAAACTTTTTTTAACGCTAAATTTGTCGCCACTTTTTAGCACCTGCTCGTTGCCATCGATCAAAAGAGAAATTTTATCAAGCGGCTTTGCAAACTCGAAGTATTGCGGCTTTAGCCTTGTGACAGAGCGGTTGCCATACTGCACTTTGTAAGCATCTTTATCTTTTATGACGGCGATTAGCGGATTTGGCGAGTGGTAGCTTAGCTCGCCCTTTTTAAATGGCACGAAGCTTATCACTGGTTTTAAATTTTTAAGGCTAAGAGCGTAGCTGTCAAATAGCTCAAGCCTGATCTCCTTTTCGATCGCCTTTTTCACGTTTTTAACATCGAGATCAAACGGCCTAGTAAAGCTAATGCCAGCCTTTTTCATATACTCCTCGATCGCTACTAGGTGATAATACGTCCTTTGCTCGGCGTTTAAATTTTTACTAGCTTCGTTTGCAAAGGCGGATTTGTTTTGCGTGATAGCGTAGTAGGTGAGGCTTTTTAGCATCTCTTTATCACCCATCGCGGTGTGCGTATTTTTGATGTGATACTGATGTTTTGGATCTATGAGGTGCTTATTTAGCACGTCTTTTACGCTTGATGCGATGCTTTCAAGCTCTGGGTACTTTGAGCCTGGTAGCGTGCTTTGATCGATTATGCAGGTGTTGCCCCATTTGTCGGGGTTTTCATCCTTATTTATAAAAGTATCTCTGTAATATCCGCTGCCATCGTGTAAATTTAAGATGAGAGTGACGTTTTTGTCGGTGATGACGTCTTTTATCTTCATCACTGAGTTGTAGTCTGGATCGTCCTTTTCGACGTGGGCGAATTTTCTATTCATATCGCCCTTTGTGCCGCGACTTCGCTCGATAATGCTTGGGAAATTTAAATTTGGTACGACCCAAAGCGAGCCTTTTGTGATGTTATAATCAGTCGCTACGATAGAGGCCGCCAAAAAGCCGCCTGGCTCGTCGCCTTGTATGCCACCGATTAAGAGCATAGTATTACTACTTGGCTCACCTTTTTTGATAAGTGCATAGTCCAGTGCGCTTGCATTTGCAAGGCTTGCAGCCGCAAGAGCTGCTAGAAAAAGTCTAAATTTACGCATTAATATCCTTCGTAATGCTTTGTCTTTGGCAAAAGCAAATTTAAAACTATACCAGTAACCGCGCCAAGTCCGATACCTGAAAATTTAACCGCTCCAAGATCAAGCACCATGCCACCGATAGCGAAGATGAAGATGAGGGCCACGATTATCATATTTCTAGGATCAGCAAGATCTACTCTGTTTTTTATAAGTGTCTCCATGCCAACGCTTGCGATGATGCCAAAAAGTAGCAGCATGATGCCGCCGATGACTGGAGCTGGGATGGTCGAGAGCACAGCCCCTAGCTTGCCAACGAAAGCTAGCACGATAGCAGTGATCGCTGCAAAGGTCATGATCGCTGGATTATACGCTTTTGTAAGGCTAACCGCGCCTGTGACCTCTGAGTAGGTGGTGTTTGGCGGACCACCAAAGGCAGCAGCTAGCGAGGTGGCTAGGCCGTCACCTAAAAGGGTGTTTTTAAGGCCTGGATTTTTCAAAAAATCCTCTTTTGTCACATTTGAGATAGCGAGCATATCGCCGATGTGCTCGATCGCTGGGGCGATGGCGATAGGTATCATATATATGATAGCTTCGATTTCAAATTTTGGTGCGCTAAAGCTTGGCACTCTAAACCAAGGGGCGCTTGCGATGGCGCTAAAATCAACCATGCCAAAGCAGTAAGCCACGATGTAGCCAGCAATGATGCCAAGCAAGATCGGTATGAGCCTAAACATCCCGCGTCCTAGCATCATGACAACGATAGTAGCGATAAGCGATGTGGCTGCAACTATCATAGCTACGTTTTGAGTGTAAGCCTCAGTAGCTGAAGTAGCCATTTTGACGGCATTTGGAGCTAGTATCAGACCTATGGTCATGATGACTGGACCAACGACGACTGGAGGTAAAATTTTATGCAAAATCTTCTCTCCGCCAAAGCGAACTACAAGACTTAATGCGACGTAGAAAAATCCAGCAAATATAACGCCGCCCATCGTCACTGGTATGCCCCATTTTTCGATGCCGTACTGAAGCGGAGCGATGAAGGCAAACGAGCTTGCTAGAAAGATCGGCGGGACGTTTTTTCTAGTTATTAGCTGAAAAAGCAGCGTGCCAAGACCTGCTGTAAAGAGCGCGACGTTTGCATCAAGCCCCGTAAGGATAGGCACGAGCACCAGCGCGCCAAAGGCGACGAACAGAAACTGCACACCAATAAGGCTTTGCCTAAGATCAAATTTATACCCCTCATACCTTTGCATTTAGCATCCTTTTTGCGTATTCTCTAACCTCTTTATCAACTTCATAAATTTCATCTACGCTTGAAATTTTTATATCTTTAAATTTCTTAGCCAAGCCCAAAATAAGCCTTGATATATCTAAAAATGAGCACTTTTTCTCTAAAAAGCTAAACACTCCAACCTCATTTGCAGCGTTTATTACAACACCTAGATCAGGACTAGCCAAGACTTCGTCTTTTAGTGAAAAAACCGGATATTTTTTAGGGCTGATCTTGTGAAATTTGATATTTTTAAGATTAAGTAAATTTGCGCGAGAGACGATATTTTCGCTCATGTTTTCAAGCATAGCATGCGCGATAGCTAGCTTCATATCAGGGCGTGAGAGGTGCATCGTGCTTGAGCCATCGATAAACTCGACTACGGCGTGGATGGCTGAGGTTGGCTCAATAACTGCCTCGATATCTTTTATGCCGTAAAGCCAGTAGGCCTCCATCACCTCAAAAAGCTTGTTTGTCATCGTCGCACTGTCAATCGTTATCTTTGCGCCCATATCCCAGTTTGGGTGTTTTAGCGCATCGCTTGGCGTGGCACCTTTTAGAAATTTGATCGGTTTTTTATAAAATGCCCCGCCACTTGCTGTGATGATGAGCTTGCTTGGGGTAGTTTTATTTTCTAGTAGAAATTTAAGCCCAAAATGCTCGCTATCAATGGGCAAAATTTCTCTTGTTTTTAAAAACTTGCCACCAACTACGAGGCTCTCTTTGTTTGCAAGTGCTAGCTTTTTACCAAGTGCTTGCGTCTTTAGGCTAGGAGCAAGACCAGCAAAGCCAACAAGGGCGTTTATCACCTTTTTTGAGCTTGAAATTTCAAGCATTTCTAGCAGTCCAGCCTCGCCAAAAAAGATGTTTTTAGCTTCAACGTTTTTTACATTTTTAGCTAGCTTTTCATCGCCCACACAGACAAATTTTGGCTTAAATTTTAAAATTTGCTCGTTTAGAAGATCAACATTTTTAGCGCAGCTTAATGCCTCGACGCTAATGTCAAATTTCTCGCAAAGATTAAGAGCATTTTTGCCGATCGAGCCAGTTGAGCCAAGTATTACCACGATAGCGACCAAAGTAGCGCAACAACGCCAAATAAATAGCCATCTATCCTATCAAGCATGCCGCCGTGACCTGGGAAAAGCGTGCCGCTGTCTTTGACGCCGCAAAGTCTCTTTAGATAGCTCTCAAAGAGATCTCCCCAGACCGCAAAGACGCAGACTAAAAAGCTTGAAAATAGAATTTGGAAAAATCCATCTGTTACGAAATTTCCAACTACGCAGCCAATTATGGTGCCTACTACCACGCCGCCAACTGCGCCTTCGATGGTCTTGTTTGGTGAGCTTGGGCTAAATGGATGCTTGCCAAACATCTTACCAACGAAAAATGCGCCGCTATCGCTTGCAACGACGCTTAAGATAAGCCACGCAAGATAGCCCATACCATACTCTGAATAAAGCATCCACATCATAAAGATAGGAGTTGTCGGATAGACAAAAGGGGCGACAAGCTTTAAATTTTCGCTTTTTATGTGCGCAAGGATAGATGCTACCAGCATGATCGCAAGGATCGCGATGAAGATCGGATTTGTAAAATATGTAAGCACGTAAAATGCGAGCGCTGCATAAACTAGCTGTTTGTGATCGATGCCATAAAGCTTGAGCGACTCATTAAAGGCAAAGTAAAGCACAGCGCCAAGCAAAATAAAATTTAAAATATAATTATCTATAAAAAAAACTACCAAAATAGCAACAAACATCAAAACGCCAGTGATAATGCGTGAAGACATACACTCTCCTTAAAATCGTTATTTTGCCGTAATTATAACACTTAAAATTTAGACGGCGTTTATAAGAGTGAAATTTGGTTTAAAAAGTGTTTTGGATTGGTACATTTGGGTTTATTTGTGTTGTGCACAGTAAAATTTATATGACAAAAAGCAAAAGATTGCTTATTTGGTAGCTAAAAATTATTTTCCTCAAAAAAGTCGGTGTCGATCTTGCAAATTTCATATATCTGGCCTATTTGAATGCCTACTTTATAGTTTATCATTAGCTCAGTTAGTCTGTCACCATCTATTAAGACCACGCTAAAGTTTTGACTATCTTTGGCAAACGTTTGGGCCTCTTTTGTAAATTTTGCCGTTGTAATAAAGACGCCTTTTTTGGTATTTTTATTTGAGATAGCGCCGATGAACTGCTGTATCTCTTGCCTACCTTGTTGCTACCATCTTTATATCTTTTTGCTTGGATGTAAATTTTAGAAAGTCCTAGCTCATCTTCGTCTATTATGCCATCTATCCCACCATCTGGACCTTTGTTTGTAAAACTTCCGGCTTCATAGTCCATTTTTTCTAAAATGCTAGATAAATTTTCATCAATTTTTTTTAATCTTAAAAGCTATAATCACCGCATGAAATATATAAGCTTAACAGAGTTTTTCTCTGATAATATCAATTTATTTATGAACGTGATCGCTTCATTATTTGCGCTATTTTTTTGCTTTAGCACTGGATTTGATCTTTTGTTTTTTATTACCTTGCCGCTTGGCTATATAATGGGCATAGTCTTGTCGTTTCCGCTTTTAATATTTGTATTTTTCTTATTTGCAGCGTTAGATATTTGTATATGTATCTTGGCGTCAGTTTGTAGAATTTTTAAATAAATTTGGGGCTTTTTACAGCCCCTTTGCTACTTTATAGCAGCCATTTTTCTACGCATATAAGCTATGCGGCTTTGAAGTGGTAGGTGTTTTGGGCAGTTGTCTTCGCAGCCAAGCAAAGTCATACAACCAAATACACCATCGTCATCGCCGATTAGCTCGTAAAAGTCCTCGTCAGTTCTCTTATCAAGTGCGTCTATCTTGAATCTAGCAACTCTGTTTAGACCAACAGCGCCGATAAAATCAGGTCTCATAATAGCTGTTCCACAAGATGCGACGCAAATTCCGCACTCTATACAGCGATCAAGCTCGAAAACTTCTTGAGCGACTTCTGGCTCAACTTTCTCTTCAAGCTTAGAGATATCAGTCTCATGATCTGTGTGTATCCAGCTCTCGACACGCTTACTCATAGCGTTCATCCAGTTGCCAGTATCTACGCTTAGATCTTTTAGTAGTTTAAAGACTGGCAAAGGCATAAGCTCTATGACACCGCTTTCAAAGTCTTTTGTTAGGGTTCTGCAAGCTAGGCTTGGCTTGCCATTTACTAGCATGCCGCAACTTCCACAAATTCCCGCACGACAAACAAAGTCAAAGCTAAGATCTGGATCAAATTTCTCGCGAATTTGATTTAACGCTATAAATAGCGTCATACCATCAGTCTCTTCAAGCTCATAAGTCGCAAAATGAGGCTTTGAAACTTTGCTTAAAGGATTGTATTTAAAAGCTTTTATGGTTATTTTTCTACTCATTTCCTATACCTGCTCTTTCATTTGGTGCTTTATATTTTGGTTGAAGGTCATAGTGCATCAAAGCCTCTTGAATTTCTTGTCTGCTCTTGCCTTCTGCTTGCATTTTCTCGCGAATTTCATCAACCTCTTTTTGGCGGATAGCGCTGTTTGGATGCTCGATGATATTTCCTTTTGCACCATAACCTCTAAATGCTGGCGGCATCTCCATCTTCATGATATCAAGTGGCTCATAAGTGATAGTTGGCATAGTGTCGCCTTCTTTCCAGCTTGTAAGCGTTCTATTTAGCCAGTTAAGGTCATCTCTCTTTGGATAGTCTTCACGGCAGTGAGCACCACGGCTCTCTGTTCTATCAAGCGCACCTTTTGCGATACAAAGCGCTAGTTTTAGCATTTTTGGCACGCGGTAAGCCTCTTCAAGCTCTGGGTTGCCAAATAGTGCTTTGTTGCTTACTTTTACATCAAGTGACTCTTTATAGAGTGCTTCAAGCTCCTTAACAGCAAGCTCTAGACCTTTGCCTGTTCTAAATATCGCAACGTGTTCCCACATTACCTCTTTCATCTTGTTTTTGATATCAAAGACGTTAAATTTACCCTCTTTATTGACAAGACTTAGTAGATAATCTTCTTGTTTTTTAACAAATTTCTCGATGTCAGCTGTGTTTATCTCGATCTCGTGGCTAGCGCAATAATCTGCAAAATAATCACCAACGATCATACCAGCGACGACTGTCTCAGAAACTGAGTTACCACCAAGGCGATTAAAGCCGTGCATATCCCAGCAAGCAGCCTCGCCAGCACTAAATAGACCAGCTAGTGTTGGGCTCTCTCCAGTTGGTTTTGTCTTGATGCCACCCATTGAGTAGTGCTGCATAGGCAGGATCGGCGCCCAGCCTTTGCCACGCTGATGTCCTGTCTCGTCAGTATATACTTCAGTGTCAGCAGGATCGATGCCGTTAAAAATTTCGCAAATTTCTTGAACGTCACGTAAATTTTTCTCGATGTGTTCGCGTCCAAGGATAGAGATATCAAGCCAAACGTGATAGCCATAAGGGCTAGGCACACCTTTGCCTGCACGGATGTGCTCCATGATACGGCGGCTAACGACGTCACGGCTAGCTAGCTCTTTTTTCTCTGGTTCATAATCAGGCATAAAGCGATAGCCATCAACGTCACGTAAAATTCCACCATCACCGCGGCAACCTTCTGTTAAAAGAATGCCAGATGGGACGATCGGAGTTGGGTGAAACTGAACAGCTTCCATGTTGCCAAGCTGAGCTACGCCAGTCTCAAGTGCGATCGCAGCACCGATACCCTCGCAAACAACAGCGTTTGTAGTGTGTTTATAAACTCTACCATAACCGCCAGTTGCTATAAGTGTGCCTTTTGAAACATAAGCTGTGATCTCGCCATTTACTAGGTCACGAACGATCGCGCCGTAACAGCGGTTATTTTGGTGTATCAAAGCGATCGCCTCTTTGCGGTCGTGAATTTCTACATTGTGCTTAAGCGCTTCGTTTGCAACAGCAAAAAGCATGGTGTGACCAGTTGCGTCAGCTGTGTAGCAAGTTCTCCACTTTTTTGTACCACCGAAGTCACGTGAGTGGATAAGGCCATGAACCTCTTCTTTTTCAACGATAGTTGTCTTTTGAGCGTTGATGATAGCGCTTCTTTCGCCTTTTGTGATCCTAGTCCAAGGCACGCCCCAAGCTGCAAGCTCTCTAATAGCTTTTGGAGCAGTTTGACAAAACATACGTGCAACTTGTTGATCACAACCCCAGTCGCTACCTTTTACTGTGTCAGCAAAGTGTACATCTTCGTTATCACCTTCACTCATTTTAGAGTTACCAAGGCTTGCTTGCATGCCGCCTTGTGCAGCAGCAGAGTGAGAGCGTTTTACAGGGATGAGGCTCAAAACTACGGTGCTTAAGCCCTTTTCTCCAGCAGCCACAGCAGCTCTAAGACCAGCTAGACCGCCACCAATTACCAATGCGTCATAATATTTTACATTCATCTTCTAGCTCCTTTTTAATGGCTGATCCACACGAAATCAGCGATCAAAGCGATCACGGCAAGTATGCCATAAATGACAAATACAACTGTCTTTGCCTTATTTCTTTTGGCAAACATTTCGTGTTTATTTACGCCATCAATGCTTACCCATTTGACATATAAGCGGTACATGCCAACGCTAGCGTGAACGACCATGAAAACAAGTAGTGCGAAGTAGAAAATTTCTAGTTTGTGAAAAGCTTCAGCTGATTTGTCAGCAGTGATGTGTCCACCAAAGATGATGTCGATGAGGTGGGCGCTTGCTGCAAAAAATAGAGCAAAGCCTGTTAAAAACTGGAACCACCAAAGTGTGGTATCAAGGTGCTTCATGCGGTCTTTGTGGCCTCTAAACATTAAGTATTGTCTATAATTTGCAGGAAATTTTCTCATTGCCAAGAAGGCGTGAGTTACAAAAACTACAAAGATAACAGCAGCTATAACATTTGTGATCCACCAAGTAGCCTCGCCAAATAAAAATTTAGCCTCTGCAAATCCTACGACAGCGTTAAATGCGTCTTTGCCAAGTAGTATAGTAGAAGTAAAAACCATATGGCACAATATGAAACAGGCTAGAATAAATCCTGTAATACTTTGCCATCTATCCCAAGCGGCTGGAGTGCGGCTTTTTTTGCCGTCCGACCGTTTCCCCAAAAAACCTTCTATAAGCCCGGTCATGAGCCCTCCTAAGAAATTTGAAATAAGTTATCATTTCTTAATACTAATTTAAACATTAGTATTAATTGATAAAGCTAATGTTATCAGAACTTTACTTTAATAAATTTTAAATATTGACATTAAATTTTCGTAAATCTCTTATAGAGTTTAATATAGACAAAAATTCCGAACCCGCACATAATAAGTGATAAAATTTGCCCCATTGATAGACCAAAAATAATAAATCCAAGTCCAGAATCAGGCTCTCTGTAAAATTCACAAATAAATCTTGCAAATGTGTATAAAATGGCGTAAAGAGCAATCAGCTCGCCATTAAATTTCTTATATTTTCTATATAAAAATAAAATGACAAAAATAACTAAACCTTCTAAGAATGCTTCATAAAGCTGGCTTGGATGTCTTGGCTGACCAAAGACATTTATCGCCCAAGGCACGTCTGTGACCCTGCCAAAAAGCTCTTGATTTAAGAAATTTCCTATCCTGCCAAAGGTGTAGCCAAAAGGTATGCAGATGGCGCAAAGATCAAGTAGCTGCCAAGCGTTTTGCTTATATCTTTTGCAAAATAAAATTGTCGCTAGCAAAAAGCCAACCACAGCGCCGTGATAGCTCATGCCACGAATTCCTATAAACTCGCCGTTGTGAAATGGATTAAAAATTTGCCAAGGCTGCGTTAGATAATATCCCGCTTCGCCAGAATAAACTAAAACCCAGCCAAGTCTAGCGCCTAAAATAACGCCTATCTCTACCCAAAAAAAATAGTTATCTAAAAGTTGATTTGAGATAGGGATATCATCTTTTTTAACGAGATACTTTGCCATGGCAAGTGCCAAAACAAGGGCCAAAATATACATAAGCCCATACCAGTGCACGCTAAAGCCAAAGAGGCTAAAGGCGACTGGGTTAAAGTGGTTATAAATGTCGTTCCAAATTTCCATAGAATCTCATTTTATTTTTTATGGATTCTATAATAGAAAGGCTTAAAATCATAAATATTTATCTAAAATTTTACCGTATACACCTTGTAAATTTGTTAGTTTTTGTTCTCTTTGCAAAATTTCGTCTTCTAATTTTTCAAATTCGGAGACGATTTGCTTTTGTGTAGAAAGCGGCGGAAGTGGGATTTTTATCAAATTTAAGTCTTTTGAATTTAGGCTTTGACCAAAAGCATTCAATCCATTTTTTTGTAATTTTATAAACTTTGTATCAAATAAGCAAAAGATAAATTTATCCAAAATTTTATCCTTAAACTCTTTCTTGATAACAAAGGCAGCTATTGCTTCATTTGTGTATAAATCAGTTCCTGCAATGGCAGTTTTCCCTATACTTAGTTTAAAGCTAACAAGAGTTGTACCTTCTGGTATAAGTTTAACGTTTGAGTTCTTTACCCCTAAATTTGTAATTTTTTCCTTAGTGTCGGTTATTAAGTTTGAATTCATCTCTGAAATACTTAGCCATAAATTTTCTCCGCCATAATATGCGGAATTACCTCTTTTGGGCGTTCCACCTATTAAAATATCGCAAAATTTAGAAATTAGCTCATACCCCCCCCATTTGTTTCAAAACTTATACCAAACTTAGAGAAAATTTTACTCATTTTAGCTTTTAACTCGTCAATCTCCATTCTAATAGTTTTAAACTCATTATCTACTTTTTCGCATTCAACTACGATTTGTTTTTGAATCTCAATCGGCGGTTTCGGGATTTTTAAATTTTCTAAGTCTATAGGATAAACATGTGGTTGTGCCGCACCCTTAGCTAAGGTAAAAATATATTGTTGTATATTTTTTAGGAAGTAGAAAATATAAAATGTTTCATCGTCTGATTCTGCCCTTATTGTTGTGCAATCCGATGCAAATATCTTCTCTTTCCATAGATTAACATAACCAGCATTTGCGCCCGATGCGCTAACCGTTATCGTATTTTCATCTCTATTAAATTCATTATGCAAATAAGCATAATTTAAACCACCTGCAACGACTTTATAAACACCACTTCTTGTATCCTTTTGTGTGATAGATTTACCTTTACTAATTTGAGAAGGAAAATCTACTAATCTAACAAGTGGATACTTACTCGTTATCTCGACTTTACTTTTCGCTCTTAAATTTATCGCTTTATCAAAGCTTGCACGGCGAAAATCTATGCAATCACGTAAATTTACCAAATTTGCATACGGCTTTAAGTCCTCGTTAATTCGTTTTAATTTTCCGTCGAAGGCTTCGCGAATAATAAAATTTAATTTTTCGGGATTATATAAATCGCTTGGATCGTAAAGTGCGGTCTTAATTGAGCTTATTTTTTTTATATTTTCTATCGTTTCGTCGTCATCGCCGCCTATCGCCGCATCCGTTATGTATTTTATCCCTTCGTTACCTTTGGCATCACTCCAATCGTAGCCTAAAAATTTTTTCTGTTCCTCATTATTGCTCGGCGCTTTAGTTATGAGCGTTGTTTGAGAATTTACAAGCTGAAAGATGCTAAATTTTTCTATCTCGATGGCCTTTATGAACTCAATCTTTTTTTTAGAAATTTCAGTCTTCTTTTGTTCATCAGGAATTTTTTTCTTATCTATATTCTTATACTCGCTACTAGATTTAAATGCTGATTCGTATTCGCTAAAAATCTCATTTTCAAAAAGTTCGTTTTGCGTTATAAATTTTTCGTATTTATCTTTGTCATAGCCCATAAATTCGCAGTATTCGCCTAAATTTAGCCTATCGTTATATTGTGCTAAAAAGCTGCCATCGTTTATAACGCTAACGGCGCGGTTTTTGGCGTGGAGTAAGGCATTCGGCTTGTTTGCTAGGTGGCGTAAAAATAAAATAACCGTATTTGTGCCAGTTTTGCCGAATGTTTTATTTCCGAATTCGCTAACAGCGATAATCTCGAAATTTCCTAACAAAATTTCGCGTGTTTTCTCGTAAATTTTACCAGTTTTATTTATAAGCGAGCTTGGCAAAACGATACCGCAAACACCGTCTTTATCTAAAATTTGGGCAGCCCTCTCCACAAAAAAACACTCGATGGCTCTATTGGTTTCTAGATTTTCAATTAACGCGCTAAGCTCATATTTTTCATAATTATCATCCTCTTTTAGTGTCGTTAAAAAGCCTTTTACCGAATAAGGCGGATTTGCAATTAAAATGTTAAAACCTCCTTTATCGATATCTTTATGGTGGGCTAGCGCGTCTTGATCTATAATGTTTAAGTCTTGCCCATACATAAAACTTGCAACCTTGCTTACTTTACCCAAACGGCTTTCTTTTTCTACGCCATAAATATTTTTGTGATGGCGCTTTAACTCGTCCGCGTCTTTTATATAATTAGCCTTAATAAAGCTTGCGTATTCGTTTATAAAATGTCCTGCACCGCAAGCGTAGTCAATTACTCTAACGTCTTCATTGTCTTTTAAAATTTGCTCTATTGGCAGGCTTTGAATAATAAATTTAACGATAGGAAGCGGAGTAAAAAACTGACCTTCGCTTTGCTTGATGCCTTGATCCAAAAAGCCCTCAAATAAATCGCCTAAAAATTGATTATGCTCGCTATTTGTTAGACGAATATTTTCAAACATTTCGACTACTTCGGTCAAAATTTTGACATTTTTCTTAAAAAGCTCTTCATTATAAACTTCTACAAAAGCAAAGTCGTTATTTGTGTAAAATTTAAGCTCTCTAAAATATTTTTCTATCGTCTTTTTAGTCTCGTCGGGATCTTTTTTAAGAAATTTAAAAGCATCTTGAATTTGCTTGTCAGAGACGTATGCGATCTCTTTTTGTAAAAATTTCATCATACCTTTTTGATAAAGTTGCTGGAGCCTATCGCTAAAAGCATAAATATCGTCATATCTTTTTCCGCGATAGTTAAATTTAAGCTCGTTTGGATTTTCTAACTCATCAATAATCTTACAAAGAAATAAATTTAAGAGTTTGTCAAAAGCATTTTCACGTCCACTAATGTTATGCTTTCGCATAATTGTTGCAAATTCATTATATTTACCGCCCACGTCGCTTAAAGTAATCTCCTGTAAGCTACGTAATGTTTTTTGATTTTGTTTTATGTTAAACGGCTTGCTATCAAATACGCCTACACTAAAGCCATCATACTCATATAAGTATCTCGCCAAACTTGAAATTTTTCTATATTATTCGTAGCATTTTCATAGGTTTTATCGGTGTTTTTACTTATCTTTTCATCGTCGCTTAAATCTATCGCAAAGTACTCGTTTTTAGGTGTATTACTATCAAAATCAGCCGTATAAAGAAGCAAAAACTTTGCAGATGTTTCTTGCTGATAATAGCTAAAAAGCTGACCACCGTTTTCTCTCATTTTGGATAGCTCTTTTTTATACTCCATGCCAAAAGTTTTGCATTCTATTATCATATATGTTGAGCATTGATTGTCTTTTACGATAATGTCGGCTTTGCCGCTTTTTTGATCTCTGCCGAGTTTCCATTTGCGCTCTATCTCTAAATTTGAAGGTGCATAACCGCTAGTTAAAAGGCGATCTATACACTCTAAAACGACGAAATTTTCGGGATGATCGAAATTTGAGCTAGTTTTATCGCCGCAAATAAGCTCTTTTGGATAGATAATTTTTTGAGATTTAAAATTTACTAGGATATTGTCGTTTTGATAATTTTTAGTAAAAATTTCACCATTTTCGTCTAACGTAAAATTTAGTTTTTGGAGAACTTCTCTTAAATTTTCCTTTGTTATCATTTTCTCTCTTTTTGCTTTAATTTTTGATATTTTACAATGATTTGGCTTTTAATAAATAAACAGCGCTTTGCTACCAAGTGGCAAGGCTAGAAATTTAAACTCGCTTGCTTCAAATTCTTTGCAAAATTTAAATAGCTCAGCAAACTCGGCTTCGTTTAAATTTACGCTCCAGATCGCTCCAAGGTCATTAAATTCTCTTTCAAACTCGTTTAAATTTTTAGTAGCAAAATAGTGCTCAAAGCGACTCATCAGCGAAAATGGCGTAAAAAATTTGATCTCATTTTTTATCTCAAATTTCATCACGCCACCATCTTTTATCGCCTCGTTTATCGCTTCATTCACAGCCCCTGAGTAGGCTCTAACAAGCCCTCCAGTGCCAAGCTTTATCCCGCCAAAGTAGCGAACTATCAAGACCCCAACGTTTATAAGCTCGGCTCCTCTTAGCGCGTTTAGGCTTGGCTGGCCGCTAGTGCCCTTTGGCTCGCCATCATCACTTTGATTTTCAACGATTTGTCCGTATTTGTTTAGCTCCCTTGTCGCCCAAACTACGTGAACAGCCTTAAAATGCTCCTCTTTTAGGCTCTCGTGCAAGCTTTTAAACGAGCTTATCGGGCACAAAAACGCTAAGAAATTTGACTTTTTTATATCAAGCTGGGCTTTGAAAATCCTATCAATCGTCTGCAAATTTGCTCTTTTTTAAAAATTTTAAAAATCTTATCAATTTGCTAATTAAAGCCTTGTAAATTCAAACAAATTTATATTATTAAGGAAAAGATAGTAGAATTTTGCAATTTTTCACGAAGGACTAAAATGATACAAACTTGCCTATTTCCAGCGGCTGGATATGGAACGAGGTTTTTACCAGCTACAAAATCGCTCCCAAAAGAGATGTTGCCGATCCTTACAAAACCGCTCATTCACTACGGCGTTGATGAGGCGCTTGAGGCTGGCATGGATAATATGGCCTTTGTCACAGGACGCGGAAAAAGGGCGCTTGAGGACTATTTTGATATTAGCTACGAGCTAGAAAAAGAGATCGCGGGCAGCTCAAAAGAGTCGCTACTTAGTGAGATAAGAAATTTGATGAACTCATGCACATTTTCATTTACTAGACAAAATGAGATGAGAGGGCTTGGACATGCCATTTATACGGGCAAAACACTAGTTAGAGATGAGGCATTTGGCGTCATTTTGGCAGATGATCTATGCATAAATGAAAATGGCGAGGGCGTGCTCTCTCAAATGGTTAAAATTTATGAAAAGTACCGCTGCAGCGTTGTTGCTGTGATGGAAGTGCCAAAAGAGCAGACCAAGTCTTACGGCGTCGTAAGCGGTAGGTTTATAGAAGATGATCTTATAATGGTTGATGATATGGTTGAAAAGCCCGATCCTGCCGAGGCTCCGACAAATTTAGCGATAATAGGACGCTACATCTTAACGCCAGATATTTTTAATATCTTAGAGCGAACAAAACCAGGCAAAAACGGCGAAATTCAGATCACAGACGCACTAAAAACGCAGGCAAAAGATGGCATGGTGCTAGCTTATAAATTTAAGGGCAAGAGGTTTGACTGTGGCAGCATTGATGGCTTTGTCGAGGCTACAAATTTCTTTTACGAGCGCAGTAAATGATAGAGACTTCGTTTAAATTTAACTTTGCAAGCAGCGAGGTCATTGACTCCTATGCCAAACGCATAAACGACGAGTACGAAAGCGGCGAGATAGGCTACTACCACCTGCCAGCTCTTGGGCAAAATTTGCTTGGCGAGATCGAGGAATACGAAAAAGGGCTAGCTCATATCAAAAATGTAGTACTTGTTGGCATTGGCGGTAGCAGTCTTGGCGTAAAGGCGCTAAAGTCAATGCTTGATGGCACAAAAGGGATAAAAAGAGAGCTTTTATTTTTAGATAACGTTGATCCTTGCAGCTACAAAAGCACGCTTGATGGGGTAAATTTTAACGAGACGCTTTTTGTAATAAGCTCAAAATCAGGCAACACGATCGAGACGATCACTATTTTTAAGTGCTTGCTTGATGACTTTAAACCTCAAAATTTAGGCAAAAATTTCCTCATCATAACTGATCCTGGGACAAATTTAGAAAATTTTGCCAAAGAAAATGGGATCAAATTTTTTAATATCCCAAAAAACGTGGGCGGGAGATTTAGCGTGCTAAGTGCGATCGGCCTTGTGCCTCTTGGTATCTGTGGCTACGATATAAAGGCACTACTGGAGGGCGCGCTTGCTTGCAAGAAGCAATACATCGAGCAAAAAGATAGCTCCATAGTCGCAAAAGCCTACCACTACGCCACTAGCAGAAATGCCAGCATAAATGTCATTTTTAGCTATTGCGATAGATTTTTTGAATTTAACGACTGGTACGTGCAGCTTTGGGCGGAGAGCCTTGGCAAAAAACGAGGCTATAAAAGGGTCGGCCTTACGCCAGTTGGACTTGTTGGCAGCCGTGATCAGCACAGCTTTTTGCAGCTTATCATGGATGGCGTAAAAGATAAGAGCGTGACATTTATAAAGATAAAAGATCACGCAAGCGACAAGACTATCCCAAGCTTTAGCCTAAAAGGGCTTGAAGAGTGCGATTTTGTCGCAGGTCTAAGCCTAAATGAGCTTATAAATTTGCAGTGCGACGCGACGGCTATGGCGCTAGTGCAAGAGGGTATAAGTGTCGATACGATCACACTTGAGAGGCTTGATGAGTTTCATGCTGGCTGGCTCATTTTTTACTACGAGCTACTAACCTCGGCAACTGGTATCATGCTAGGCATCAACACCTACGATCAGCCAGGCGTTGAGATAGGAAAACGTATCTTAAAAACCATGCTTTTAAAGTAGAAAATGAAAGAATTTCTACTTTTAGCTATTTTTGCCACGCAAATTTTTGCCTTTTCGGAGAGTAAATTTGTAAATGACGCTAGGTCGCAGATCGGTGTGACGCTAAGTTATGATCCAAGCTATGAAAGGCTCGCTTACCCAATGGGCGACGTGGATATCAAAAAGGGAGTTTGCACCGACGTTGTGGTAAGGGCGCTACGTCATCAGGATATGGATCTGCAAAGGCTCATTTTTGAAGATATGAGTAGAAATTTCGCAAGCTATCCTAAAAAATGGGGACTTAAAAAGGCTGATAAAAACATCGATCACAGGCGTGTTTTAAACATCGCTACCTATCTAAAAAGAAAAGGTTTTGAGGTGAGTGATGATAAATTTTTGCCAGGCGATATCGTCACTTGGATGCTACCAGGAAATTTGCCTCACATCGGCGTGATCTCAGATAAATTTGAAGGCCAAACGCCGCTTGTCATCCACAATATCGGCTCTGGCGTGCAAGAAGAAAATATACTTTATAGCTACAAGATCACGGGGCATTTTAGGCTAAAGTAGCAAAATGGCTTTTTAATCAATTTTAAGGCAAAATCGCAAAAAATAAATTCAAGGAAAAATAATGTTAGAAGTTAGGGGACTTACTCAAAGATTTGCAAGCAGTTTGCTATTTGAGGATGTAAATTTAAAGCTAAATCGCCACAACAGATACGGACTAATCGGTGCAAATGGCGCTGGTAAATCGACATTTTTAAAAATTTTAAGCGGAGCCATCGAGCCAACTAGCGGCGAGATCATCATAGAAAATGGACTAAAGGTTGGCGTGCTTGGGCAAGATCAGTTTGCATTTGAAAATTTTACGCTAAAAGATGCGGTGCTTTATGGCAACAAGCGCCTATATGACGCTGTCAAAGAGAAAGAGAAGCTCTATATGAGCGAGGAATTTACAGATGAGATAAACGAGCGTTTAAGCGAGCTTGAGATGATAAGCGCTGAGGAAGACCCAAGCTACGAGTACGAGACTAGGATAGAAAAAATCCTAAGCTCGCTAGGGCTAAATGAATTTGATAAGCTGATGAGCGAGGTTGAAAACTCAGATAAAGTTAAAGTTTTGCTGGCTCAAGTGCTCTTTCCAAAGCCAGACATCTTGTTTTTAGACGAGCCGACAAACAACCTTGATATAGACGCGATCGCATGGCTAGAAAACGAGCTAAACCGCCATGAGGGCACACTTGTGGTTATCAGCCACGACAGACACTTTTTAAATAGAGTTTGTACAAACATTTTGGATGTGGATTTTAAGAAAATTCGCGAGTTTTCAGGCAACTACGACGACTGGTATATGGCTGCAAATTTGATCGCAAAGCAGCATGAGATGGAGCGCGATAAGAAGCTAAAAGAGAAAGAGGAGCTGGAGAAATTTATCGCGAGATTTTCAGCAAATGCGAGCAAGGCAAAGCAGGCAACTTCACGTGCAAAGCAGCTTGAAAAGCTAGATATCGCTGAGATCGCAGTATCAAGTAGGCGTGATCCAAGCATTCTGTTTCGTGCAAACCGCGAGATAGGCAATGAACTAATTGAGCTTAAAAATATAAGTAAGAAATTTGATGATAAAGTGATATTTGAAAACTTTAACTTTAAGCTTGAAAAGGGCGACAAACTAGCTATCATCGGCCACAACGGCGTTGGTAAAAGCACACTTTGTAAGATCATAATGGGCGAGATAAAGCCTGACGCGGGCGAGGTGCATATAGGCGCGACCATTGAGCTAGGATATTTTGCGCAAGATACTGTAAATAAGATAGATGGCGAGCTAAAGCTTTATGAGTACTTACAAGATGCCAAAAACAAGGACATCGACGAGATCAGAAAGTGCCTTGGCAGGATGCTCTTTAGTGGTGCCGAGCAAGAAAAAGCAGTTGGCGCGCTAAGTGGTGGTGAAAAACACCGCGTGAGACTAGCTCAGCTCATGCTTCACAGGCCAAATTTACTTGTCATGGACGAGCCAAACAACCACCTCGACCTCGAAGCTATTATCGCACTTGGCGAGGCATTTTACAACTTTAATGGCTCAGTCATCTGCGTAAGCCATGACAGGGAGCTGATAGATGCCTTTGCAAATAGAATTTTACACCTAAAAGGTAACGGCGAAGTTGTTGATTTTAAAGGCACATACGAAGAATACAGAGCAAATTTAGGCCTTGAGAGCTAGTTTTTACCGTTTAAACCGCGCTAAGCTAGTTAAATTTGCTTTATATTTATGGCGAAATATTCGATCATTTGAGTCACTTACAGAAAGGTAAGATAGAAAAGTTTCCAAAACCAAAAGAAGCTCGCTATCTTCGCTTTCCGATAGCATTTACATTAAGATAAATTTTAAGCTCATTTGAACTTAAAATTTCTTAGATCAAGTGTTTAGATCAGGATAGTCCCAGCAGTTAAATTCAGCGCTCAAGTCGTCATTTTCCTGCCCTTTGCAGCATAGCCACTCAAGCCCTGCTCGCCTCTCCATAACGACCTCTTCGTCAAGTCCAGCCGCCTTTTTGCCATTTACTCTTGCATTTACGCACGCCCAGTGGTAGCGATAAACTAGATCAAGCTTACTTAAAATTTCATCCATGCTGCGAAGCTTTGAGCGGCTTTTTAGCCCGCCCTCTCTAAAGACATTCATCACAAACTCGCAGTCGCAAATTTTATCCATTTGTCCGATATCTTCAGCTATGCCAAGCGCCCAAAGCAAGATCCAAAGCGACTCATATTTCCAGCCCATATTTACGGCTGTTTTCATATCGGCTCTGTCTTCAACAACCTCTTTTTCTTTTACGCTAAGTCCCTCGTAGGCATCACCTAAAAAGCTCTTTGCCCACGCCATATTTTCTTCGCCCAAAGAGCCTTCATCACGGATCGTGCAAGCACACATTATCGCTGTAAATGAGCAAACTGCGCGCCTTACTATCTCGTCAATATCTCTTGGCGTAACCTCGCTATTTTCATAGCGAAGCGGCAAGCTCTCAAGCACCGCTACGCCCTCTTTTTTTAAAATTTTTATATTCTCATCTTTTCTTTGTTGCGCTGTTTTTGGCATATCCGCACCTCCTTTAAAAATATCAAATAATCCCATTTTCTACCCAAAAAACTCGGCGTTAAATTTCTCTTCGTCGAATTTTTTGCCCAAAAATTTACAAATTTCCTCCATATCGGCCCTCGCCGTTTCAAAACAGCTAGTAGCTCCCGGGCTTGGCGTCATGTTAAAACTTATGCCCTCGCCTGTGCTGATCTTACCCTCGCCAAGCTCTAGCCTTTTTTTGTTGCGGTCGATCACCTGCGGCCTTACGCCACCAAAATTTACAGCGTAGCTTAGGTCATTTTCGCTTAGGCTTGGCACGATCTTTCTAGCGTCTTTAACAAATTCTTTTTTGTTGATAAATGGCACTTCAAACAAGAAATTTCTTAGTATATACGACCTTATATCCTCGTCTTTTAGTAAATTTGTAAAGACTTCAAGGACGTTTTTGTCAAATTTTAGGCACTTTAAAAAGTCAAAAAAGCTAGAACAGCCGTGAAATCTCTCAAGCTTTGGTATGACAAGGGCAGTTGGCCCAAAGCGGGTATTGCCATTAGCTAGGATGTCTGGGTCGCCGTGAAGTGCGGCAAATGGCAGCTTGTCGTTTTGCACCATATAGACTTTGCCGTTTAGCAGGCGCTTGTTCGCGAAATAAAAGCTTCCAGCAACTGGCAGCGTACTAAGATGTAGCCCATAACCCATCTTATGAGCTAAAAATAGCGAGTGCGCTCCAGCATCGACTACTACGTAGTTTGCGGTGATCACCTCGCCGTCATTTATCTTGATGTGAAAGGTATCGCCCACCTTTTTCATATCAGTCACTTCTGAGCTTAGGCTGATCTCATAGCCATCTCCGCCTAAATTTAGCGCATTTTGAACGAGCGAATTTGCCACACCACCAAAGTCCATCGTAGTATACTGCCCATTTTGCGTGCCAATAGCGATGATATTTTCTGGGCGATCATTGCCATTTGCATCAAAAACGACGTTTGGCTCGATCTGTTTTAACTTCTCTTTGTCATAAATTTCAAGATAAGCAAACAGCTCTTTAAAGCTCTCATATCGCTCCTTGATGCGCTCTACTTCGGCATCTCCGATGGCTAGCGTCATCTTTTGATGAGCGAACATATATTTGCCCTCTAGGTTGTATTTTAGAGCGTATTTTACTGGCATATTTGCCACTTGTGAGACCTTTTTTGCCTTTTCTAGCGTGTAGTTTGTCTCGATATCGCCGCAGTGGATGGTCTGCGAGTTGCCCTTGCCGCTTGAATTTAGCGTCGCTACGCCGTCATATTTTTCTAAAAGCGCGACCTTTTTTATATCGCTAAATGCAGCCAACTCGTAAAAGAGTGCCGTCCCACTAATGCCCGCTCCAACAATTGCCACTTCAAAGTGCTTTTGCCTCATTTTCTCCCCTGAAAGTTTAGTCGCACAAATGATACTATATTAAATTTAAATCAAACAGCAAAAAGCGAGGTGTGAAAAATAGGCTGTGTAAAAGTGAAATTTGGCAAGGCACTCACCTTGCCAATAAAATTTAGTAAGCCCTTTTGTAGGCGTTTTCTATTTTGTCATTTTCGCCAAATTCTTTCATGGCGCTAAAAGCGAAGTAAGGATTTCTAAGTAGCTCCCTGCCAAGCGCCACGCCGTCGCAAACATCGCCAAGCAGCAACACCTCACACTCGCTTGCCTTTGTGATGAGACCAACTGCAAAGACTGGGATTTTGACTGCATTTTTCACCGCTTTTGCGTAGCCAGCCTGATAAAGAGGCGTAAATTTAGGCGCATTATCAACTTTTGCGTAGACTCCGCCAGCTGAGACATGGATGAAGTCAGCTCCATTTTTCTCTAGCTCACACGCTAGCTTTACGCTCTCCTCTACGTCCCAGTCGCCCTTAAGCCAGCTACTTGCGCTTATCCTAACTCCAACAGTGATATTAGCGCCAGCCTTGATCTCTCTTAAAATTTCAAGCAGCAGCCTTATGCGGTTTTCAAATGTGCCGCCGTATGCGTCACCTCGCTTGTTCGTGCCAACGCATAAAAATTGATTTATCAAATATCCATGTGCCGCGTGGATCTCCACAGCCTCGTATCCTGCGCTCTTTGCCCTAATGGCCGCATCCACAAAGCTTTGTCTGACGCTTGCGATATCCTCTGCGCTCATCTCTTTTGGCGTTGCATACTCATCACTAAATTTGATAGCACTTGGCGCGATAATGCCTTCACAGGTGCCCTTTCTGCCGGCGTGAGCAAGCTGGATGGCCATTTTGGCGCCGTATTTAGCGCAGCCCTTTACTAGCTCCGCGTGAGCCTCGATCTGCTCGTCACTCCAAAGCCCAAGGTCTTTTTTGGTGATCCTACCATGCGCCTCCACAGCCGTCGCCTCAACGATGATCATGCCAACGCCGCCGATCGCTCTTGTAGCGTAGTGGAGCTTGTGAAAGCACCTTGGACGGCCATCCTCTTTTTTGACCTCATACATACACATCGGAGCCATGATGATGCGGTTTTTGATCTCGATGCCGCCTATCTTAAGCGGCGTAAAAAGCTTGTTTTGCATGAAATCTCCTTTAAATTTTTTGGTTATTTTAGGATATTTGTTTAAATTCTTGGATATGTAGTAATTTACTTCTTGCAACTTAGAAAGTTCGGATAAATTTTAAAATTTATAAAGGAGCATATCACGGCTCTAAATTTAGTGCTAAACGAAGTGCAGCCTAAATTTAGTAGTCTGCTAAGGCGAGTGAGTAAGATTTTAAAATTTACAAATTTATTTTGTCAAATCAGACAAGTGTCAGGCAAATTTTAAAATTTCATGAACGAGTAATTTCGGCTCTAAAATTTGAGCTAAGCGCTAAGCGAAGCCAAATTTTAGTAGTTAATTCTTAGTGGTGGAAAGTTTTGAAATTTGAAAAACGCAGTAAATTTAAAGAGTAGCTAAATTTAAATTAGCCAGCTGCAATTTCAGCAGCCAGCAAAATTTTAGTTTTTATGGATGCGAAGGTAGCTATTTAGTGCGCCGACATAGGCCTTAGCACTTGCCATCATCGTATCGATATCAAGTCCGTGACCCATTACGGCTGTTTTGCCCTCGAACTCGACTTTTACATCGACCTTTGCAAGAGCGTCTTTGCCCTGAGAAACAGCTGTTACCTTGTAATCTTTGAGCATGCCGTTAATGCCGCTAATGCGATCAACTACCTTAAATATCGCATCTGCTGTGCCATTGCCAAGGGCTGAGTCGCTAACGATCTCGTCGTTGTGTCTGATGCTCATAGAGGCACTTGCTAAGCTGCCACCGCTACTTTGAAGCAAGTCTGTGATCTCGTAAGCTTGCGGGATCTTGGTGATCTCCTCTGCCACAAGTGCCCTGATATCGTCGTCAAATATCTCTTTTTTCTTATCTGCCAAGTCTTTAAATTTCTCAAACGCCTTATTAAGCGCATCGCTATCAAGGTCAAATCCAAGGCTAGCAAGCTTATCTTTAAACGCATGGCGGCCGCTGTGCTTGCCAAGAATGAGCGAGTTTTTCTCTAAACCAATGCTCTCAGCACTGATGATCTCATAAGTCTCTTTGTGCTTTAGTACGCCGTCTTGGTGGATGCCACTCTCGTGCGCAAAGGCGTTTTTGCCAACGATTGCTTTGTTTGGTTGTGGCTCGATGCCTGTGATGCTAGCGATCAGCCTTGAAGTTGGATAAATTTCTTTTGAGATGATGCCTGTGTAAAGCGGCGCAAAGACGTCCTGACGAGTTTTGATAGCCATCACGATCTCTTCAAGCGCAGCGTTTCCAGCACGCTCACCTATGCCATTTATCGTGCCCTCAACCTGCCTTGCACCAGCTTTTATAGCAGCTAGTGAATTTGCCGTAGCCATGCCAAGATCGTTGTGGTTATGTACCGAAACTACCGCTCTATCGCCTATAAATTTTACTATTTCGCTGATGCGAGCTGTGATCTCCTCTGGATACAAGTAGCCAACCGTATCTGGGATGTTTATGGTTTTTGCCCCTGCGTTTATCGCTGCGTCGCAAATTTCTTTTAAAAAGCTCATCTCGCTTCTGCACGCATCCTCGCAGCTAAACTCCACATCATCGCAAAATGTTTTTGAGTATTGTACCGCCTCAACTGCACGCCTGATCACCTCGTCTGGGCTCATTTTTAGCTTGTACTGCATGTGGATCGGACTTGTTGCTATGAAGGTGTGAATTCTTTTATTTTTTGCTGGAGCTAGTGCCTCGCCAGCTGCCTTGATATCGCGCTCAACCGCGCGCGCTAGTGAACAGACAGTGATATTTGAAGCTTGCTTTGCGATCTGATTTACCGCGTCAAAATCCCCTGGGCTAGCAGCTGCAAATCCAGCCTCCATCACATCTACACCAAGCCTTTCAAGCTGAAGTGCGATCTGAAGCTTTTCAGCTGTGTTCATAGAAGCTCCTGGGCTTTGCTCGCCATCTCTTAAAGTCGTATCAAAGATTATAATTTTATTTTTATCCATTTTTTTATCCTTATATGATTTTTTTATATTTAAATTTAATGAGTTAAGTAAAGAAGAATTTGCTACCTAAGTAGCAGCAGTAGAGAGTTTTTGATTTCGATTTTTGGTAAAAATTTACGCGATTTTATTATGCCATTTTCGCTCATTCGCTCTCCTTTTTTTTGTGATTTTTGCTAAACATTATAGCCGCTCTAATAATACCATAAAGCACGTAAACACTCATTACTAAAGTTGCGCTCTCGAATGGATATAGATAAAGCATAGAAAAAACAACTACAAGTGCTACTAAAATTCGTATAACATGAGTTTGTTTTAAATTCATCTTTTTAAAGCTTGGGTAGCGGATATTGCTAACCATCAAGATAGCTAAAACTGCTTCAAGCAATATCAAGCACCACTCAAAGCCCTCTAAAAACGTGTAATCTACATAAATGCCGATCCAAAGCACACTGACAATCGCTGCTGATGGTATAGGAAGTCCAATGAAAACATTTGGTTCGTATGTGCCAGTAGTGACATTAAAACGAGCTAGTCTAATAGCTCCAAAGACTACAAACATAGCTGCTATAAGTGCGCCAAATCTGCCAAATTTTGCACCAACTGTTAGATAAAATAAAATCGCTGGAGCCACACCAAATGCTACAAGGTCTGCAAGGCTATCAAACTCCACACCAAATTTACTTGTAGTCTTTGTAAGTCTTGCCACACGTCCATCAAGTCCGTCTAAAATCAGTGAAAGAATGATGTAAATAATAGCTTTAAAATAGTTCCCCTGAATAGATGAAATAATGCTTATAACGCCCAAAAAAGCGCTTGCTGCGGTAAATAAATTTGGCAAGATATACATTAACTGCATTTTTTGTATGCTATTCATTTTATTTTTCCTCTTCAAAGTATCCAAGAAGTGAAGCAGCTTTAACGCTCTCGCCAACGCTTACGCAAATTTTAATATCTCTTGGCAAGTATAAAATCACTTCACCGCTTCCTAAAAAGCCAAATTTTCTAGAGGCTTTTAGAGTGGTAATGTTATAAATTTCTAAACTTCTACTAAAAACTCCAGCTATGATCTTCATAGCAAATTTGATATTTCCTTTTTCAAAACGAATTATCGCTCTTTCATTTAGCATCTCTGAAATTTTCATCGCCTGGCATAAAAAGAGTCCATGCCTTTTTTTAACTTCAGTGACGTTAGCATCGCTTATAGCTCTTAGCGTACCAACGCCAAAAAAAGGCTTTGAGATAACTATCTTAGCTACCTCTTTATCATCAAAATTTGAAACGCTGATCTCTTTTATCTTGCCATCTATAGGCGAAAGTAAGGCTAGTTTATCGTCAGTAAAAGGCTCTCTTTCAGGGTCTCTAAAAAAATAAAGGGTTAAAAGAAGTAGCGCTAGAAAAAATAGTGGCGCAATACCAAACAATGCAGATATAGCAAATAAAATCAAAAAGAATAATATAAATTTATACCCTGCTTTTGCGATGTAGCCACTCATTTTTATTCCTCTTTTTTGCCTTTTTCCTCTTCTTCAAGCTCTACAAGCCTGCTTTCAAGACCATTTTCTTCTTCATAGCTTTTGATGATCTCTCTAACTCTTTTTCCCTCGATAGTCTCCTCTTCATAAAGTGCTGAAACCATGTTTTCAATGGCACCTTTATAAATTTCAAGAAGACCAAGCACAGCTGTATATCTCTCATGAAGAAGTGTTTTTACAAACTCATCGACTTTTTCAGCCATCTTGTCGCTATAGTCTTTAATGCTTTGTCCGCCATTTAAAAATGTTGCGCGTTGCTTTTCAAGCACCATAAGACCAGCGACATCGCTCATACCATACATGCTAACCATAGCTTTTATGATATCAGTTGCACGCTCTAGGTCGTTGCTAGCTCCAGTTGATATCTCTTTTATAAATACCTCTTCAGCAGCTCTACCAGCCAAAAGCACATCCACTTCTGCAAGTAGTTCATGCTTTTGCATCATAAATTTATTCTCTTCAGGTGTATTTAGCGTATAGCCAAGCGCTGCAAGACCGCGTGGCACGACTGAGACCTTTGTTACTCTTTTTGCACCTTTTGTTAGCTCAGCTACCAAGGCATGGCCACTTTCATGGTAAGTGACTATCTTTTTCTCTTTTGGATTTACGCGGCGTGATTTTTTCTCTAAACCAGCTATCGATCTCTCGACAGCCTCCACTAGATCAGCCTGCTCGACAAAAGTCTTTGACTTACGTCCTGCAAGAAGTGCCGCCTCATTTATGATATTTTCAAGATCAGCACCTGCTAAACCAGTAGTAAGCCTTGCGATGTCCTCGATATTTACATCTTTGCCGATTTTAACATCTTTCATATGGACTTTTAATATGTCGCAACGTCCTTTAAAATCAGGCTTATCAACAAGCACTTGCCTGTCAAATCTACCCGGTCTTAAAAGTGCAGCATCTAAAACTTCAGGTCTATTTGTAGCTGCTATAACGATGACTGGCGACTTGTCCGCATCAAAGCCGTCCATCTCAGAAAGAAGCTGATTTAGCGTCTGCTCTCTCTCGTCATTGCCACCCATCGGACCAGAATTTCTGCTCTTGCCGATCGCATCGATCTCGTCTATAAATACAATCGCTGGAGCCTCTTTTTTTGCATTTTCAAAAAGGTCTCTAACCCTGCTTGCACCAACACCGACAAACATCTCGATAAAACTTGACGCTGACATAGAGAAAAATGGCACGCTAGCCTCGCCTGCAACTGCCCTTGCAAGAAGTGTTTTACCAGTGCCTGGAGGGCCAACTAGTAAAATACCTTTTGGAATTTTAGCTCCAAGTCTTAGGTATTTATCTGGGCTCTTTAGATAATCAACTATCTCTTGAACCTCTTCTTTTGCCTCTTCAACGCCTGCGACGTCGTCAAATTTAACTTTTGGCTTTTCAGAATTTATAAGCTTTTTCGCACTTCCTATGCCAAGTATGCCACCGCCGATATTCTTTTGCATACGACTAGCGATAAACATCCAAATAGCAAAAAATATAAATACCGGTATGATCCATGAAAATATAAGATCTCCAAACCAGTTATTTTCGCTATAAACGCTGTAAGTTATGCCGTTTTGCTCAAGTATGCCAATGAGCGTTGGATCATTTATGCGCTTTGCGAGGTAGATGGTTTTGTCATTACCAACGCCTTTTATCGTGGTTTCAGATATCGCAACCTCATTTAGTTGCTTATTTTTTAGCATATCCTTAAATTCAGAATAAGCTATCATCTTGCTTTGAGCGTTGCTGCCAAGCCCAAAAGTACCGCCTAGTCCGTCGCCACTAAAGCTTCTAAAAGCTAGAACTATAACTATTGCAAAAATAGCAAAGATAAAAATGGGATTTTTGTTAAAAAAACCGTTATTATCGCCATTATTTTGGTTATTATTTTGATTATTCATCTATTTCCTTATAAACAAAGCTAACCCAATCATTAGCCTGTTTTATCTCAACTAGCTCCAAATCCTTAAACGTATCTTTAATCCTATCTTCGTATTTATTCAAAATTCCAGACAATACTAAATAACCGCCCTTTTTAAGCGATTTTTTCAAGTCATTTGAGAGCATAAAAATGACATCAGCAATGATATTTGCTACGACGATATCATATTTTTGCTCTAAATTTGCAATAGATCCTGTCCAAATTTTATTAAATTTAACCTCATTTAGCTGGGCGTTACTTAGCGAGCTTTGCGTGGCCTGCTCGTCTGTATCGCAAGCATCGACCTTGCAGCCAAGCTTTGCTAAAGCTATGCTTAATATCCCGCTTCCACATCCCACATCTAAAGCGCTATCGCCACTTTTTGCATATTTTTGTAAAAGTTGCAAGCAAGAATTTGTGCTTTCATGGTGCCCTGAGCCAAAGGCTAGAGCTGGGTCGATTATGATATTTGTTACGCCACTAAGTGGCTCTTCCCAGCTAGGTCTAATATAAATTTTATCAACCAAAATAGGCTTAACTGCCTTTTTATATTCGCCTAGCCAGTCTTTATTTTCTTTTAAATTAAGAGAAATTTTTAAATCATTTGAAATTTTACGAACGCTAGAGAGCCCTTTTGCATACTCTTCGACACCCCAAGCTATATCTTTTAGATCATACTCTTCCCTGATGATGATCTCATGGTCTAGCTCTTCTACACAGGTGACCCCAAAAGAAAAAACTAACTCTAAAATTTCATCATAAAAATTTGATGTTTTGATGCTTAATTCGTAAAATTTATCTTTCATTAACCAAGAACGTCTTCAAGCTTCTCTTTTAAAACTTGTGGCGTAAAAGGTTTAACGATGTAGTTATTAACACCTGCTTTTAAAGCTGTTATAACCTCGGCTTTTCCGCCCTCTGTTGTTACCATTATGATAGGCATATCAACATATTTTTGCTCAGCTCTTACCTTTTTAACAAGCTCAAGACCATTCATCTCAGGCATGTTCCAGTCAGTAATAAGAACCTCAATACCCTCGTTTTGTGTCAAGATATTCCAAGCTTCAAGCCCGTGCTCAGCCTCGAGAATTTCTTGATGTCCTAACCTTTGCAAAGTATTTTTTATGATCCTTCTCATTGTTGAGCTGTCATCTACAACCAAAATCTTCACATAATATCCTTTTAGTAAAAATTGCCCTATTCTAGCTAATTAAAATTTATAAAAGCTTTAACGCTAGCCAACTTGTTTGAAAGCATCTTTTAAATCAAGTCGTCCCTCGTAGTAAGCTTTACCAACGATCACGCCAGCTATCTCATTTGTCTCTTTTAGTGCTAAAATGTCGTTTATATCGCTCACACCGCCACTTGCTATGGTCTCAAGCTTGCTGCTTCTAGCTATTTGCAAGCTAAAATCAACATTAACTCCGCCAAGCATTCCATCTTTGTTAATATCGGTGCAAATCACAGCTTCTACACCCACATCTGCAAATTTTTTTGCAAGATCGACCGCTTTTATGTTTGAAACCTCACCCCAGCCTTGCACTGCCACATAGCCATCTTTGGCGTCAATGCCAACTACGACTCTATAAATTCCAGCCATTTTTGCTGTAAATTCTGGATCTTTTAGAGCAACTGAGCCAAGGATCACTCTGCTAACTCCAAGGTCCAAATAGCGCTTTATTCGCTCTTCATCCCTTATGCCGCCACCAACTTGCACTTTTAAATTTGTAGCTTTTACTATCTTTTCTATCGTGTTAAAATTTATAGCTTCTCCTGCAAATGCTCCGTCAAGATCGACCACATGTAGCCATTTTGCGCCGTATTCTTCAAACCTCTTTGCAAGCTCACTTGGCTCACTGCTATAAATTTTAGCGCTTTGCATTAGCCCTTTACTAAGCCTAACTGCTTGCCCCTCTTTTAGATCTATCGCTGGGAAAATTTCCATCACAACCTCGCAAAATTTTCTAAAATTTTAAGCCCAACCTCATGACTTTTTTCTGGATGAGGCTGAAAACCAAAGAGATTTTCATGTTGCACCGCGCTTGTAAATTCGTATCCATAAGTTGTCTTTGCAAGTGCAAATTTATCATCACAAACCACGTGGTAGCTATGCACAAAGTATAAATATTCAAGCTCTTTTAATCCTAATCTTAAAGGGCTTTTTTGTTTAAAGCTAAGCGTATTCCAGCCAATGTGTGGGATCTTTAGCGGCTTATCAAATTTAGTTTCATCAAATTTAACAACCTCGCCTGGCAAAAGAGAAAGCCCCTCATGCTCGCCAAATTCAAAGCTTTTTTCAAATAAAAGCTGCATACCAAGGCAAATTCCTATAAAGGCTTTTCCACTTTTCACAGCCTCTTTTATCGCTTCATCCATGCCGTTAAATTTAAGCTTTTTCATCGCCTCGCCAAACGCCCCAACGCCTGGTAAAACGATGTGAGAGTGCTCTTTTAAACTTTCAGGCTCACTCACTAAAACGCACTCATGTCCAAGAAATTTAAAAGCATTTATCACGCTTTTGATGTTGCCCGCACCATAATCAATAATAGCGATCATCTGTTCTCTTGTCTTTTTACGCTAAAGAGATAAAAGCTAAGTGCCGCCATTAGCATAGCCACGCCGCCTATTAAGTAGATAGCGTTTATGATATTTTCAGGTGCAGTAATAGCAAATTTAAACACAAGCATAAGCGCTTCTATCGCAAGTGCGATGATGATAGAGCCGATAAATCTAACCATCGTCTTATAAATAACGCTATTTTCCTCGTGATTTTTGCCTAAAACCTCTTCTTCAAATATCGTCTTAACAAGGTCAAAAATGGCGAGGGCTAGCGTTAAAATGATGGTTGATTCAAAAATTTCTTCGACATTTATATGCTCGATGCTCTTTGAGATAAAGCTCTTTACGCCGTGCCAAAATAAAAATGCGCAGATCATAAAAAGCGATGCACAAAAGAGCGCATAGACTGTCTTTAAAAATCTACCAAAATGCTCCTCGACAAAGCCGCTATCGACCATATTTAGGATATTTTCTAGGCTTATATCGATGCAAGCGATAAATTTAAGCTCATTTTTTTCATTATAGATAGGCACGCTTGCTGTGACGCACAAACCTCCATTTAGGCTTGATGGATATGGATCGCTTAAAACGCACCTTTTCTCGCGCACAGCGGTGTAGTAGTAGGCTTTATTTGCGCGGTTTTCGCCTTTTGGAATTTTATACTTTTCATTTAGGCTGATCGAGTCTTCGATCTGTATGCCATTTTCGTCCAAAATGTATAGTGCATCAAAATTTTCTATCTCGTGGCTGATCTTATCAAAGCCAGCTTTTATGTTTTCTAAGCATACTCCAGGCAGTCTGTTTGGTAAATTTCTACTAAATAAATAGCAGATATACGCCCTTGCCTTATATCTCGTGTCACTAAATCTCTTAATATCTTTTATAACCAAAACTAGCCTTTTAAATTTAATGCATGGTTAAACTCTGGCACGATCACCTTAAGAGCAGGTGCTACCTCGTCATCTTCAAGTTGTAAAAGCCCATTTATCTGCGAATTTAAAAGGGTTAGATCATAAGGCTGCGAGTGTGTCACGAAGATCGACTCATACTTAGTTTGAACGTCATCTTTGTTGATAAGTAGCTCCTCATAAAGCTTCTCGCCAGGTCTAAGCCCTACAAATTCGATACCCAGATGCTCTTTATTTGAAAGCAGAAGCATCTTTTTAGCAAGATCGACAATCTTAACAGGCTCGCCCATGTCAAGCACGAAAAGCTCTCCACCTTTTGCGATAGAGGCTGCTTGAAGGACTAGCTGGCACGCTTCAGATGTAAGCATAAAATATCTTGTGATCTCTGGATGAGTGACGCTTAAAGGCTTGTTTGCAGCGATCTGCGCCTTAAATTTAGGTATGACTGAGCCACTTGAGCCAAGGACATTACCAAAGCGCACACAAACTATCTCGCACACACCTGCTTCGTTTGAATTTAGTGCGTAAAGCTCGCAAACACGCTTAGTTGTACCCATTATGTTTGTTGGGCGCACAGCCTTGTCTGATGAGATCATGACAAATTTCTTAGCACCATATTTTTTAGAAAGATCGACTGCATTTTTTGTGCCAAGGATGTTGTTTTCAACTGCTGAGCGAGGATTTAGTTCACAAAGTGGCACGTGTTTGTAGGCTGCAGCGTGGATGACGATCTCTGGTCTAAATTCTTCAAAAACCTCTTCAAAGTCTTTTAAATTTGTGATATTTACAAGCTTGCTAACAGTTCTTTTATCTCTTGTATCTTCGCCTATTTTATAAAGGTTAAACTCGCTGTGCTCGACCATTATAAGCTCACTGACGCCATATTTCAAGCACTGCTTACAAATTTCGCTTCCTATACTACCGCCAGCTCCAGTGACAAGCACTCTTTTATCTTTTAAGAAATTTGAAATGGCCTCTGGATTAAGGTCTTTTGGCTTTCTAGCTAGCAGATCTTCGATCGAGATATCTTTGATCGGCTCATTTTCGATAAGCGAAAAGAGCTTCATATCTCTTATGCCATATCCAGTTAGCTCATCAACTAAAGCTTGAAGCTCGTCTTGATCAAGCGCAAGTGCGATGATAGCAGTCTTTGCGTCATAGTCTTTTATAAGGCTTGGTATATCTTTTTTATCTTGAACTAAAAATCCATCACAATATGTGCCAACAAGATCGCTTCTGCCATCTACCACGCCAACTGCATAGTAGTCAAGATAGCCCTGCTTTAAGCCGCGTAAAACGTGAAGTGCCTTTGAGGTAGCGCCGATGACCACACATGGCTCGCCTTTGTGAGGTCTGTTTGAAAAGTCAAGTACCATACGCTTTGAAATCCTCAAAAGCCCGATAAGTAGGCACGAGATGAGAAGATCGATAAATATGACGCTTCTTGGGTAAGGATTTAAAAAATCTTGTATGATGAAAAATACGATCGTAAATAAGATCGCCGCGCAAACGTGAGCTAGGAAAATTTTACGAGCTTCATTTAAGCCAAAAAATCTCCACGGCACCTTGTAAATTTTAAACATCCACATAAAAAAGAGCTTAAATACGATCAAAAATCCAGCCGTTACAAAAAGCCCTTGCACGTAGATATCTGGGATGTCGGCGTTAAATCTTAAAAGATATGCTGCATATATCGAAAAAACAAATATAAAAACATCGCCAAGAAGGAAAAATACGAGCCTTTTTAACTTCGTTGCATGAAACATTTACGCATTTTCCTTGACTATTTTTATCACTCTTTCTTGTGTCTGCTCGCTCATATCGCTGCCGCTTGGCAAGCAAATTCCTCTTGAAAATAGATCTTCACTATATCCATCGACAAAACTTAACGCACCTTTAAAGACAGGCTGCAAGTGCATAGGCTTCCAAAGTGGGCGACTCTCGATGTTTGCATCAGCTAGTGCTTTTATAACCTTTAAGTGTGCATCTTTTTTAGCAAAAACGCCAGTTGTGAGCCATCTGTTACCACGAGAATTTGGTAGCTCTGGCATAAATTCTAAAATATCGCCAAGCTCTTTTTCATAAATTTCAAATACTTTTCTCTTTTGCTCGACCCTCTTTTCTAAAACTTCCATCTGAGCCACGCCAATAGCGCCTAGGACGTTGCTTAAACGGTAGTTGTAGCCATAATCCTTGTGCTCGTAGTGAAGCAAAGGTTCTCTTGCTTGAGTGCTGTAAAATCTAGCTTTTTCTACAAATTCGCTATCTCCAACTAGCATGCCACCACCTGAAGTAGTGATGATCTTGTTGCCATTAAAGCTATATCCGCCCATCACGCCAAATGTGCCAAGTGCCTTGCCGCTGTAAAATCCACCAAGCGCTTCAGCTGCATCTTCAACTAAAGCGATGCCTTCATTTTGGCAAATTTCGCAAATTTCTTTCATCTTTGAAGCTTGTCCATAAAGATGAGTGACGACCAGCGCTTTTGGCTTTTTAGGTAAATTTGAGATCGCTTTTTTAAGTAGCTCTGGACTTAAATTCCAGCTCTCGTCGCAGTCGATGAAGACTGGAGTTGCCTTTTCATAAAGTATCGGCGAGACTGAAGCCATGAAAGTAAAGCTAGAAGCTAGCACAAGATCGCCCTCTTTTACACCAAGGACGCGGAGTGCTAGGTGAAGTGCCGCAGTTCCAGCGCATAGTGCAAGCGCATCTTTGGCGCCAGTGTAAGCCTTTATGCTATCTTCAAATTTATTGACATATTCGCCAAGTGGCGCTATGTAGTTGCTTTCAAAAACTTTTTTTATATATTCCTGCTCTTTTCCACTCATATTTGGTGGAGATAAAAAAACCCTATCCATTTTCATACCTTTCGTGATTTTTTGGCGATTTTAGCACTTATTTTTAAATTTATATCTTAGCGCGCTCACATGCAGGCACGCCATACGCCTTTATGCCGTCCTTTATATCTCTAACGACCACGCTTCCAGCGCCGATGATGCAGTTTTTGCCGATGCTTATGCCTTGAATGACGCTTGAGCCAATGCCAACGTGCGTAAATTCTCCCACGCTAACGTTTCCAGCAAGGGCTACATTTGGGCTGATGTGAGCAAATTTGCCTATCACGCACTCATGCTCTATCACTGCACCAGAGTTTATGATAGCGCCCTCTTTTACGCGAGCTTTTGCGTTTATCACGGCATTTGGCATGACCACTGCGCCTTTTTCTATCACAGCACTCACGCTCACAACCGCACTTTTATGGATCAAATTTACTATCTCAAAGCCAGCGGCCTCTACTTTTTGGCTGATCTTTTGCCTTGTTTTATTATCGCCTATGGCTATTATGATGTCAGCTTTTTCAAGCTCTGGGCTAAATTTACGCTCACTAGCATCATCTAAAAAAGCTATCTCATCATAGCCATTATCTCTAGCGATGTCAGCGATCACAAGCCCATGCCCACTCGCTCCGTAGATATAAATTTTCTTAGTTTTTGCCATTAAATTTCTCCGTCGTAGCCTGCCCCTCTTTGCTGACACCACTTCGTTTTAGCACCTTTTCTATTGTCTGCAAAGCGATCTTTACATCAAGCATAAAGCTTAAATTTTTAGCGTAATAGACGTCGTATTCAAATTTTTTCTCCCAGCTTATGGCGTTTCTGCCATTTACCTGCGCTAGCCCGGTAATGCCTGGGCGCACATCGTGGCGGTGCTTTTGTGTTTCGTTGTAGATGGGTAGGTACTCGACCAAAAGCGGCCTTGGTCCGATGAAGCTCATGTCGCCCTTTAGCACGTTAAAAAGCTGTGGTAGCTCATCAAGGCTAAGTGAGCGGATTAGCTTGCCAAATTTACCAAGACGCTGTTCATCTGGCAAGAGCTCGCCATTTGCGTCACGCTCGTCGCTCATCGTCTTAAATTTATAAATTTTAAAAATTTTCTCATTTAACCCTGGTCTAGCCTGCGTGAAAATAACATCACGGCTTACTTTAAAATAGATAAATATCGCCGTTGCTATGATAATAGGCGATGTTAAAATGAGCAAAAACAAAGCTCCCAAAATATCAATCACCCTTTTTAAAAAATTTCTATACATCTATAAATTTCCTATAAATTTCTATATATCTTTTTGCGATTTGCTTCTCGTCAAACTCACTCACCGCCCACTCTCTGCCGTTTTGACCAAGTTTTACGCAAAGCGCTTCGTCATCAAGCAAAATTTTGATCTTTTCTGCTAAGTCATTTGCGTCTTTTACCTTGCATAAAAGTCCGTTGTAGCCCTCTTTTACAGCTTCATTGCAGCCTGTAACGTCACTTGCGACAACTGCTTTTGCCATACTCATCGCCTCTAAAACCGTTCTTGGAAAACCCTCTTTATAACTTGGCAAAGCAAGTAAATAAGAGGCTTTTAAAAGCTGCGGTATGTCGTTCCTAGCGCCAAGATATCGCACTTTGCCACCTTTTAAAAAGCTCTCGTCCGCGGTTGATTTATTACCAGCAAAGCCCTCGCCCACAAAGACAAATTCGCAGTTTTTGTAGCCATTTAAAATTTCTGCTGCCTCGTAAAATTCACGAACGCCCTTGTGCCACATGGCTCTTGCGATCATTAAAATGACCTTTTTTTCACCCAAGTCAGCTGCCTGCGTGATAGCTGGGTCAAATTTAGCAGTATCGACGCCGACACTTTTTATGCGATACACCTTGCTTTTATCTATCAAATTTTTTGAGATCAGATAGTCTGGATCTGCGTCATTTACGAAGATGCAAGCATCAGCTTTTGCAAAAGAGAGCTTATAAAGGCTCTCCATGACAAAACGCACAGCCTTTGTCTTAAGATCATCATCGATATAAAAGCTACCAAGGCCTTCGACCAAATTTATCACGTGCTTTATGCCAGCGTTTTTAGCAGCAAACGTGCCAAAGACATTTGACTTGTGAGCGCCAGTTTGAAGCAAGTCTAAATTTAGCTCGCCTAAAATTTGAGATAGTTTTTTTGAGTTATTTATCACGGTTAGCGGATTTAGGCTCGCCTTATCAAGCTCGTAGGTGACGGTGTGAAAGCTTTTAGCAAGCTCATTAGTGAAATTTCCTTTTGGAGCGATAGCAAAAACCTCATGCCCCATATCTTTTAAAGCCTGCATAATAGGGCGTCTAAAAAAGTGTATGCTCATATCAGCATGGCTTAAAAATCCTATCCTTGCCATCTCTACCTCTTTAGCCTATAAACTTTTGCCGCCCCATCAAGTATGACTGGCTCAAAGACTTTTGGATCGTATCTTTCAAGCACGAAAAGCTGGATGTAGGCGCTATTTAAAATGCTCTCATCAAGGATGATAAATCTACCATAATCCCTCATGAAAATGACAGAAATGTTTGAACTTTCATTATTTTTATACTCTTTGACATTTAACTTGCCAGCCTCGTTGTAGTCGGTCTCTATGAAAGATCTTAGTGGTAATACATTACCATCATAGATCAAATTTGTGACATCACTTGTTAGAGTAAATCCACCACTTAGCCTAATACCCTTTTCGCTTTGCGAGATCGCTCTTGTGGTGATGAAAAGTCCGTTGTTTAGGTTTTTACCACTTTTTAGATCGATCTTGCTAAACTGCAAAATGGTCGGGAAGATGCTAAGCATCCTATCTGGCAGATAATAATATATCTCTCTGCTCTTTACTGGTAGGCTAAAATTTGCCTCTTTTATCTCGCTAAAAAACTGATCAACGCTTAAATTTCTATCTTTTAAAATTTGCGCCAAGTTGCCATTAAAGTGCTCTTTGAAATTTCGCTCAGTGTATTCTACATCGAGCCTTGCCATATTTGCCGAGCTCATCTCGTCACTTCCAAGCGCAAAGCTCACGGCAAAATTTTCACGTCCAAGGTGCTTTCCGCCGTCAATTAGCGTCTTAACATCGCTGTAATATCTAATCGGATATCCATAGTCCCACCACGCAACCACGTAGTCCTCGCGTCCTGCGATGCTTTTTAGCTTATTTAAAATTTCAACCTCTTTATTTACAAAGACTGGCTCAGCCTTGTAGCCATAGATGTGAATGAGCGCTGGAGCAAGCACCAGAGCTGCTATGAAGGCTCTTATGAGATTTAAAACGGCCTCTTTTAGCTTTAAATTTACAAGCACAAACTCTACTAAGTAGCCAAAGCCAAGTGCCATGATAGGCACGGCGTAAATGGTAAATCTAAGGCCGCTTTTAAAGGCTAAAAAGCCAAGTGCGAGCATACCAAGCGAGACGGCAAATGAGCGGTGTTTGTAGCAAAAAAGAGCAACACCAGCAAGCGAGATCAAAAACGTTATGACATTTGCGCTGATCCTCTCGCAAAATAGTGTAAAATCGACGACGCTTGACTCTTGGATAGTTTGATTGACATTAAAAAAGTGAAAGCTCATGCCGCCAACTTCAGGCGCATCTCTAAAGACGTAAAATTTAAGCTGAAAGATTATCGGATTTAGCCCACCACGGATGACAAAGATAACAAAGATAACCGCCAAAACGCCAAGAGCAATTTTTAAATTTATCACCTCTTTTTTAAATAGACAAAGTGCATAAATAACGATAACAGCGACAAATTTAAGAGTTAGATCAAGGTTTGAGATAGCAAGTAAAAGCAGCGAAATTTCAATGTAAAAAAGTGGATTTTTCCTATCAAAAATGAGCGTATAAAGTAAAAATAGCCCAGTTAAAATGCTAATAAGCGAAAAGGCACTCATATACCACCACATATAGATAAGCACGCTCAAAGGTGCTATTATCAGGCTCTTTGCGTCCTTTTTCTCAAGCACTCTAACAAGCCCCCAAACAACAAAGACGCTAAGCGGGATGATGAGCATGTCAGTGTCGTAGTAACCAGCCATCGTGCGGTTGTAGTAGCTATTTGCGATCACTGCAAGAAGCGCAGCGATGAAGCCAGCCATTTTTGCTTTGTATTCGTTTGCGATCAAGATAACAGGCACAGCCACAAGCGATGAGAAAAATACACTCATATAAATCATCGCCGTCTCAAGCTTGACACCTAGAAATTTCACGATCCAGTAAGTAAGCGTAGAGAGCGGATAGCCGTAGTAGCTAAGGTCGTTTTCTTGATGAAAGCCAGCTAGCATATCCCTTGCCCCCTCGGCAAATGCGTAGCCGTCGTTTGTGCTGATCATCAGCTCATTGTTCCAAAAAAAGACTGGATACTCGCTCGCCCAAAAGACCCAGTAAAGCCTGCAAACCATGCCAAAAAGGACTGCGACAAATATCATAAGGTATAAAGAGTAATTTTTAAAAAACAAATTTCTATTCATTAGGATTTTCCAAAAAATTTATAAGCTCGCTCGCTATATTTTCACTATCAAAAAATTTAGCCCGATTATACGCAACATTTTCAAAATTTTGCCTTATTTCACGCTCGTTAAGCACTTTTAACATCGCCTCTTTCATCGCATTTTCGTCATCAACAGGCACTAAGATGCCAAACTCGCTATCACCCAAAAGCTCCTTTGCACCGCTCTTGTGCTCGGTTGAGATGATAGTTTTTTCGCACGCTAGTGCCTCCAAAAGCACATTTGAAAAGCCCTCAAAACGCGAGGCACAAAGCAAGCAAGAGGCGTTTTTTATATGCCTAAAAGGATTTTTATCAGTGCCAAGAAGCTTTATTCTATCACCCACGCCAAATTTGTCTATCAAATTTTGTAGCTCATCTTTTAAAGGCCCTTTGCCAAGGATGCCAAGCGTGGCTCGAGGGTCGTTAATTGAAGCTATTATTTTTATTAGCATGGCTTGATTTTTACCGCTATCAAGGCGGCCTATGTTTATGAAAAATGGCTTAAAGTCGCTCTCAAGCGGCTCATCTTTTAGCAAATTTATAGTTTTTAGATCAAGTGCGTTATAAAGCACCTTTGTTTTTGCCTCACTCATGCCAAAATTTAGCACCAGATCCTCTTTATTGCCAGCTGCATTTGCGAGGATTAGATCAGCTTTTTTATAAAGATGAGTGAGTAAAAATTTATTAACTCGCCCGCTTAGATCGTCTTTATATAGGATCGACGGACAGCTTCGCTCGCTGATAACTAGCCTAGCCTTTAGCCCTAAAATCCTAGCAACCCCAGCGATATAGCAAGGGCGGTTCATCAGCACAAACTGCGTGTCGATGTTTAAGCTTTGACAGAGCTTTTTATACTTAAAGGCAAGCAACGGCATCGCTAAAAAGAGCCTTGCAAGCTTCTTTAGTCCGCTCTCGTAAGGATCGCTATTTTCTATAAAGTGGATCTGCACCTCACTTGGGATCTCGTAAGCGATGACCTTGCTCATTAAGATGAGATGAACTTCATAACGTTTAACCAAAAATGGCAGTAAATTTGCCACATTTCGCTCAGCCCCACCAGGCCCCATCGAGTATAAAAAAACGGCTAATTTTTTCACTTGCTAACAACCTTTTTTATAAATTCTCGCCACTGCTTGATGATATTTTCTTTGCTAAATAAATTTGCATTTTCTCTGGCGTTTTTTGCTAGTTTTAGCCTTAAATTTTCATCTTTTAAAAGCATCTCAAGCTTCTCTTTTAGATCATTTGCGTCGCCATTTTTAAAGATAAGTCCGTCTATGCCGTCATTTATAAGCTCACTTGCGCCCACGGTGTCGCTACTTAGCCTAGCGCAACCAAAAGCGCCTGATTCTATTAGCACGTTTGAAAGTCCCTCGCTTCTTGAGCTAAGAGTGAAAATTTTTGCCTCACTATAAAGCTTGCTAACGTCGCTCATGTGACCTAGAAATTTGACATTAAGCCCTAAATTTGATGCCATTTGCTTTAGCTGCACTTCTTGCCTGCCACTGCCTGCGATATTTATCTCCCAGCCATCAAGCAAGCTCTTATCTACCTTACTAAGCGCCTCAAAATAGATATCATAGCCCTTTACCGCCTCCAGCCTTGCCACGCTCAATATAACGTTTTGCTTCTCGCAAATTTCAGGCACATCGATAAAAAGTGGATTGTGGATGACCTCGCGATTTTTGGCAAATTTATAGTAGTTGAAGTCGCTTTTGCTTAGCACGCTTAAGCCATCTACAAAGCGGTAGCTAATATCACGCATAGCGCTTGCGATTTTGCTTTTTAGGTAGCTGTGCTCGTGATGCTCGGTTGCTATTAGCTTGCTCTTTAGCCCAGCATTTGCCAGCACGCAAGCGACGTTTGTCCAGTCGATAAAGCTCATTATCAGATCAGCCCTTTGCTCCTTAAAAAGCGCTCTAAGAGCTAGGATTTTTTTAAATTTTAAAGCGAGCCCTGAGCCAGTGACGCTAACATTTATGATCTTTATCTTTTCACTAAATTTATAAAGTCCAAGGTCCTCTTCAAGAAGAGCGATAGTGATCTCATTATCTTTGCAAAGCTCGTTTGCAAGCACGTTTAGCACACGCTCGGCTCCGCCGTTTCTAAGCGCAGCTATTACAAAAAGAATTTTCACTTCACACCTCCAAGCCTTAAAAGCTCCAGCCATTTTTTATAAATTTGCTCCACACTAAACTCATCAAGTCTAGCTCTTGCATTTTTGACAAATTCGCCCATTTTTGCCTCATCTTGGATCAAATTTGCAAGCTTTTCGCTCATCTGATCAGCATCATTTATCTCGCAAAGCAAGCCATCAAAGCCATCTTTTATAAGCTCTTTTGCCCCGCTAGTTCTTGTCGCAACCCGCACACAGTCGTAGTTTATAGCTTCTATCAATGTGTTTCCAAGACCCTCGAAATTTGAGCAAGAGAGCAACACCTTTGCCCTTTTATAAAGCGAAGCGATATCGCTTACATTGCCTAAGAATTCAACATCAGCGCCTAAACTTTTGGCTAAATTTTCTAAATTTGCCCTCTCTCCGCCATCTCCAGCGACAGCAAATTTATAGCCGCTTTGCTTTAAGCTTGCAGCCACTCTTACAAACATTTCGCAGTTTTTTATCTTATTTAGCCTGCCAACAAAGATGATTAAATTTTCTTTAGCAAAGCTCTCACTGCGCATCTCTTCAAAGAGTGGGTTGTAAATTTTCATCACATTTTTGCAAAATTTAGAGTAGTAGCTAAGATCCTCATCGCTTAGGACGCTAAGTGCATTTGCAAATGGATAGCTTATGCGTCTTAGCACCTTAAAAATGGCTCTTTTTGGCGCAAGATAGTTTGTGTGCTCGCTTATGATTATAGGCGTTTTTAGTCCAGCTGAGCTAAAGAGAACCAAGGTATTTACGGCGTCTAAAAAGGATATCACAGCGTCAAATTTGCCCTCTCGTATGAGTGCTCTTAAAGCAAGCACCTTTGAAACTCTCTTTTTTAAATTTCCAACCAAGCCAAGCTCATCAGCCCCAACGCCTAAATTTATGAGCTTCACACCACTTGCTAGCTCGTAAAATGGCTCGTCCTTGTCAAATTTAACAAGGCTTACCTCGTGATCCACGCTAAATCTTGATGCGATCACCGCGCAAACTCGCTCCGCACCACCACTTCTAAGCGTTGATGTGACAAATAATATCTTCATACGCCAAACCTTTGCTTGATTTTTACTCTAAGCTTTGAGAGTGCTGATAAAATGCCACTTGGGAGCGGACTAAGCAGTAAAAAAATAAACGCTTCTTTACTAAATTTAATGCTAAGACTTTTAAAGATACACCTTAGCATAAGGCCATATTCGCCTGCTATTTTGGCGTAGTAAGCGGCATTTTTATACTGCATAGCTAGAAATTTTGGCTCATTTTTTATAGCGATGTCGTAGTGTAAATTTGCTGTTTTAATGTAAGCGTTTGCCACGTTTAGCGCGTGCTTACCAGCATTTAGCGTCGCACTATCGCTTCTTGCGATGCGGTAGATGTAAAGTGGCTTTTTAAGATAGAAGACATTTTTTTCAAAAAAACGGATATAAAGCTCATTTTCGCCGCCAAAACTGCTCTCATCAAACCTAAAGCCGTCTATAAATTCACGCGAAAAAAGCTTAAAATACTCGCCATTTATCCGCCCACAGTGATAATCAACCTTGCTCATCGCCCCACTCTTGCTATACGGGCTTCTGCCAGCCACGACCTCGGTCATCACGCCATCTTTTTCGCAGATAGCGTCTGCAAAAACGCACGAATACTCGCCACTTTTTAAAATTTCATAACACTCTGTTATCGCCTCTGGCAAAAGCTCGTCATCATCGTCAAGCAAGCAGACAAACTCGCCTGTTGCGTTGTCAAAGCCGTTATTTTTGTTGCCATTTGGACTCTTTTTGTGAGCGCTGTTTTTTACAAATTTGATCCTTGCGTCGTTGAAACTCTTACAAATTTCACTCGCACTCTCGTCATCGCCGTCATCGGTCACAATTATTTCTAAATTTTTATAGCTTTGAGCTAGAGCGCTTTTTATGGCCTTTTGTAAAAGCTCTGGACGCTTGTAAGTCGCTGTTACTATGCTGATTAATGGCTCGCTCATCTAGCCCCTTTTAAAAATTCTCTCATAGCCTTGAAGCTTTTCAAGTCGTGAGAAAAGTATAAATTTAAATGTTTTTATGTATGCCTTTAAATTTGCGCTGTATCCTCTCTCAAGGCGCTCGCCCTCGATGTTTGAGCCACTAAGATCAGTTGGGTGCGCAAAAAGATCGCAAAAATACATCTGCATATCATTAACGCCTAGTAAATAGTCCCAAACATCGGTCGTGCAAAGCGCACGCTTATGAATTTCAAGCAAATTTTTAGCGCTTTTTTTAGTTAGCACATAAGCCCCTGCTCTATAAATGCTCGAAAATGAGTGCTTTGAGACCTGCCAAAGCGGCTTACTTAGGCTAGTATCCACCTTTTTGCCAAAGGCGCTAAACCTGCCCTCTAGCCCATCTTGCATGCCACATATGAGCACGCTATTTTCTGGTATCTTGCTAGCTGCCAAAAAGGCCTCTTTTATGGCATTATCATCTCCGATCACGTCGTCTTCAAAGATGAGAGCAAATTTAGCCTCGCTTGCCAAAAACGCCTCATAAGCCTTCACGTGCGAGAGCGAACAGCCAACCTCTGCTGGGCTTAAAACCTTGCCGTAAGCTTTAAATGATGGCGAGATGATCTTGTAGTACTCCCTCGCGTTTAGCTCCCTGCCATCAACTGCGTCTATTAGCTTAAAGCTATCATAAGAGCTAAATTTCTGCTGCAAAAGCTCGCGCCTTTTGGTGTCTTTTGCTAAAGAGATCAGATAAATTTCATTCATTTAAGACCTTTTAAATTTTTTTAAAATTTTACGCCAGACTATGCCTCGCTCGAAGGCATTAAAAAACAAAAAATATCCCAAAACATAAGCTGCGCTGGCGTATATCGCAGCAAAGATAGCAAATTTTAGCCAGTTATCTAGGCTCACAAAGTCCTTGCAGGCAAACATCGCAAGCACGCAAAGCGCAAAAACGGCTAAATTTTTAAAATAGACCCCGTAAAATGTGGTGAGCTTCACTTCTAAATTTAAAGCGGCATTTATGAGGTCAAAGCCAAGAATTCTTATGCTATAAAAAATGGCTGCGACGATGACGATACCATAAACGCCGTAGTCACTAAATTTAAGCAGTGCGATCTGCGCTATGATCGTGCTAACGCCAAGGATGGTGTTGGCAATGGCTGGGCGGCGAAGCTTGTTTGTCGCGCTATCAAGGTTAAAAAGCGAAAAAACAAAGCTTATAAATACGATAGGCACTAGCGTGATCATCGAGACATTGTAGATAAATTTAACCTCATCTGCGCTTTTAAAAGGTAGCCAAAGCGTGTAAAAATCAAGCCCAAAAACGACGAAAAATGCGGCCGGAGCGCTCATCACAAAGGCGATCACCTTCATCGAAAATTTAGCCTCTTTTATGAGGTCCGTGATCAAATTTTTAGAGTAAAGCTCGACAAATTTTGGCGCAAAGATACCGCTAAGCTGCGCTACAAAGCTCTCAAGTATAATAGGAGCGGCCTTGGCGACAGAAAGAAGACCAGTGGCGTTTGCACTTACAAAAATGTTGCAGATAAAAAGGTCCATACCCGTTAAAAGTATGCGGTTTAGCGCATTAAAGCTGTTCCAAATGCCAGAGCTTAGAAGCTCTTTGATCTTAGAAAAGTCAAATTTACCAAGGCTAAATTTTAGCTCCGGCGTGATACGAGCTGACATAAAAATGGTGCTAAAAAAGACAAAAAGGCTAGCAACTAGCGCTGAGATGGCGATGTATGAAATGAACGGCTTAAAAAAGAAAAAGAGCGCCACGATGAGGGCTGCTAGGATCGCGCTTGAGATGGCGTTTCTGATGGAGAGTAGGTAGAGCTTATTTGTCACAAAGGCGCAGACCGTCAAAACGCCGTTAAATAGCCCAACGCAGAAATTTATAAAGTAAAAAACAAGGGTCATTCTCACGTCAAAGAGTAAATTTTCAGGGACATTTAAAAAGCTTTGCAAATTTAGTATAAAAACAGAGCTAAGCACCACGACAACGGCGCAAAAGAAGATATTTACAACAAGGACTGATGAGTAGTAGGTGTTTGCAAGGCTTAGATCCTTTTTGTGCCACGCATGAGCGACAAAGCGCCCACTAACCGAGTTTATGGCTACACTTACGACCGCTGCGTAGCTAACGATGGCGTTGCTAAGTCCCACAAAGCCAAATGCCTCGTTGCCAAGGCTTTTTAAAATAAATGGCGTAAGAAAAAAATTTATGCCCATTGATACGACAAAAACGACGATCGAGCTTATTAGATTGATTAGCATTAGACTTTTAACCTTTGAAATTTAGCGAATTAGCTAAATTTAAAAAGCAAAATTTATTAGCCACCCCGCCCTTAGGCAAGGTGAGCTTTATTAATTTTAAAAAAACCTTCACTTACAGCCTAGCGTCAGCCTCTGGATAGATATTTTTTATATCATAAACCAAGTGGCCTTTTAGGTTGAGCTTTTTAAATTCATTGTGCGCTACGGCGATCACGATGCAGTCGTAGTCGTCTAGGTTATACTCTTTTACTAGATCAAAGCCGTACTCATGTTTTACCTCAGCGCTATCAGCCCAAGGATCAGTCACATCGACCTTGCAGCCAAAGTCTTTTAGCTCATCAACCACGTCTATAACGCGAGAATTTCTTATATCTGGGCAGTTTTCTTTAAATGTCATACCAAGAACAAGCACGCGCGCTTTGTTGATAAGCACACCTTTTCTTATCATTAGTTTTATCACTTGATCGGCTGCATATCTGCCCATATCATCGTTGATGCGGCGACCTGCTAGGATCATCTCTGGATGATAGCCAACCTCTTGAGCTTTGTGAGTGAGATAATATGGGTCCACGCCGATGCAGTGACCGCCAACTAGTCCTGGACGGAAATTTAAGAAATTCCACTTCGTACCAGCCGCCTCTAAAACGTCTATGGTGTTGATATTAAGCTTTTCAAATAGCATCGCAAGCTCGTTTATAAAAGCGATGTTGATGTCGCGCTGAGTGTTTTCGATGACCTTTGCAGCCTCGGCTACTTTGATGCTTGAAGCTTTGTGCGTGCCAGCTGTGATGATAGAGCGGTAAATTTCATCGACCTTGTCAGCGATCTCTGGGGTTGAGCCACTTGTGATCTTTTTGATCTTAGTTACCGTGTGCTCTTTATCACCTGGGTTGATACGCTCTGGCGAGTATCCGCAAAAAAAGTCTTTATTAAATTTAAGCCCGCTCTCTTCAAGTAGCGGCACGCAAATTTCTTCTGTAACGCCTGGATAAACGGTGCTTTCATAGACTACGATGTCGCCTTTTTTAAGCACTTTTGTCACACTTTGCGTAGCTTTTACCACTGGAGTTAGATCAGGACGTTTGTTCTTATCTATCGGAGTTGGGACAGTTACGATGAAGAAGTTGCAACTTCTGATGTCATCTAAATTTAGGCTAAATTTCATGCCATTATCGATCGCTTTTTTCATCTGCTCGTTGCTAAGCTCAAGCGTTCTATCATAGCCACTTTTAAGCTCTTCTATACGTTTTGCATTTACATCAAAGCCGACTACTTCGTACTTTTCACTAAAAGCTGCTGCTAGTGGAAGTCCCACATATCCAAGTCCTACTACTGCTATTTTCATTTCTCTTTCCTTTTTAAAATTTTTGGTTTTATTATTTCTACACGTTCATAAATTCTTATCTCTGCGCCCACGCCTTGTGGGGTTACGATCTTAATGGGGCTAATGCCAGGCAAAATTTGAGTAAATTCATAATAAATTTGCCTCTTTTTATTTTTGACATTGCAAGGCTTAAGCAGCTCATCATCTGCGCTAAATTCATAATAAACCCCGCTTTTATCCTCTTTTTTATCTAAATGCCCACCATCTAGCATAGCAAATTCGCAATCCGTTTGCACCTCTTTAAAAAATGTAGCTTCATATTTAAAATAATCATTCGGCATCTTTGAGACAGGCAGCTCAAAAATTTGCTCTTGCGTCTTTACCTCGCTTTTACCTGCTGCCTCGCTAGCAAAAAGCACAAAAGGCAATAAACAAGCTATGAGAGATAAAATTTGCTTCACGCTTTGACGCCTATCTGAAAATACTTAAATCCATGCTCGGCTAAAGCTTTAGCGTTATACTGGTTGCGTCCGTCAAATATGACGGCATTTTTTAGCCTTTGTTTGATCTCCATAAAATCAGGCGATCTAAACTCACTCCACTCCGTCACAAGTACCATAGCATCGGCGCCATTAAGAGCGTCATACTTATTTTTAGCATATTTCACATCTAAATTTGGCATATATTTTTTAGCTTCTTCGCTCGCTTTTGGATCGTAAGCGACCACTTTTGCGCCAGCCTCGTCTAAAAGCTTTATCAAAGTTAGTGAGCTAGCCTCTCTCATATCATCGGTATTTGGCTTAAACGCAAGCCCCCAAAGTGCGATCGTCTTGCCCTTTAGATCGCCGTCAAAGAAGTTATAAATTTTATCAAATAGCACTCTTTTTTGAGCCTTATTTCTTGACTCGACCGCGTTTAAAAGCTCTGGCTCAAAGCCATTTTGTCTAGCTGTGTAGATGAGCGCCTCGACATCCTTTGGAAAGCAGCTGCCGCCATATCCGCAGCCTGGGTAGATGAAGCTGTATCCGATCCTTGAGTCGCTGCCGATGCCTTTTCTTACTAAATTTACATCAGCGCCCACGCGTTCGCAGATATTTGCTATCTCGTTTATAAAGCTTATTTTGGTTGCCAACATCGAATTTGCAGCGTATTTTGTCATCTCGGCTGATTTTACGTCCATGCAAATGAGCCTGTCGTGATTTTTCATAAATGGCTCATAAAGTTCTCTCATCACGCTAAAGCCCCACTCGCTGCTAGCTCCGATAACTACGCGGTCTGGCTTTAAAAAGTCCTCAACCGCCGCGCCCTCTTTTAAAAACTCTGGGTTTGAGACGACTTCAAATTTAACATCTAAATTTCTCTTTTTAAGCTCAGCCTCGATCACCTCGTGCACCTTAGCTCCAGTGCCCACTGGAACGGTTGATTTATCGACTACGATTAGCGGTTTGCTTAAATTTTCTCCGATAGATTTCGCAACTGAGAGGACGTATTTTAAATCCGCCTGCCCATCAGCACCCATAGGCGTGCCAACCGCGATAAATAGCACATCTGCATGCTCTAGCGCCTCAGTTATCTGCGTGCTAAATTTAAGCAAGCCATTTTTATAGCACTCACTCACGATATCAGCAAGCCCTGGCTCATATATAGGCACGACGCCGTTTTTTAGCGCTTCGATCTTTTTGCTATCAACATCGACGCAGATCACGCTGTTGCCCATCTTAGCAAAGCATGCACCACTTACTAGTCCAACATATCCAGTTCCAATTACTGCTATTTTCATGCTTATCCTTAAATTCTCTTTTCCCACTCAAGGGCGGTTTTTATGATGAGCGCCAGATCGTCTCTTTTTGGCTTCCAGCTTGTTAGCGAGCGCAGTTTGCTTGCGTTCGAGATTAGGATAGCTGGGTCGCCGTCCCTTCTTGGCGCATTTAGCACCTTAAAATTTACCCCGCTTACTTTTTTTGCGGTCTCGATGACCTCTTTTACGCTAAATCCCCTGCCATATCCCACGTTAAAGGTTTCGCTGCCATTTTGGCCGATATACTCCAGCGCGCTTATATGAGCGTCTGCTAGGTCGCTAACGTGAATGTAGTCTCTTACGCATGTGCCATCTTTTGTCGCGTAGTCATCGCCAAAGATACCCATGCTCTCACGCTTGCCAAGGGCAGTTTGCACGGCTACTTTAATAAGGTGCGTGGCGTTTGGATAGTTCTGACCGATAAGCCCTTCTTCGTCCGCGCCTGCTACGTTAAAGTAGCGCAAAATCGCAAATTTGAAATTTTCATTTGAAGCGGCGCAGTCTTTGATAATCTGCTCGCTCATAAGCTTGCTTCTGCCGTATGGATTTATCGGATTTGTAGGTGTTGTCTCGCTCACCTCCGCCACGTCTGGCTCGCCATAAACTGCGGCAGTCGAGCTAAATATAAATTTATTTACATTGTAAGTTTTTGCGTATCTTAGCACCCTTGCGACGTTTGCGGTGTTGTTTAGATAGTATTTTAGCGGTTCGCTCATACTCTCAAAAACCTCGATAAACGCTGCAAAATGGATAATCGCATCAAATTTGCCATTTGCAAAAATTTCGCTTAGATCATCTTCTAAATTTGCGTTTATAAATTTAAAATTTCCTATCTTTTGGAGTGCTTCAAGTGCTTTTTGTGAGCCCTTGCAGAGATTGTCGATGATGGTTATCTCATCTTTGCCTTGCTTTAAAAGTGCTTTTACTACGTGGCTACCGATGTATCCAGCTCCACCTGTTACTAAAATTTTCAAGTTTAAGCCTTTCATTAAAAGTGTGTAATTTTATCAAAAATAGAGTAAAGCAAAAGTAAAGCAAGGTTAGTTTTTAAAATTTGCCTAAAAGCTGCAAAATAGATATTTCTCTTTATAAATTTAAAATAGACTTACAATCTATTTTAAATTTAATCTTTATAATCCTTCATCTAAAAAAAGGATAAAAATGAATGTCTCAATATTAAATTTACTACCGATAAAGCAAGGCAGTGATGCAAAAGCTGCCATAGATGCAGCCGTTAGACTAGCTATTTTTGCCGAAGATATCGGCATGAAGCGCTACTGGGTTGCCGAGCATCACAATATGAGAAACTTAGCAAGCTCGGCCACGCAGCTCATCATCGCGCACATCTTAGAGCACACAAAGAACCTGCGCGTGGGCTCTGGCGGCGTGATGCTACCAAACCACAGCCCCTGCTCTATCGCCGAGCAGTACGCCACCCTTGAGACGCTATTTCCTAACCGCGTCGATCTTGGGCTAGGCAGAGCTCCAGGGACTGACCAAGAGACGGCTGCAGTGCTTAGACGAGGAGCTAGAGAGATAGAATTTGACATGCAGATAAACGAGCTAATGGACTATTTTAACGCCAAAAGAGCCGTGAAAGCCTATCCAAAAGTAGACAAAATTCCGCCCATCTACATACTTGGCTCAAGCATATATAGCGCATACGTGGCGGCTGAGTTTGGCCTGCCTTACGCCTTTGCGTCGCACTTTGCACCACGTGCGCTAGAGAAAGCGGTAGAAATTTATCGTCAGAATTTTAAGCCCTCACACTTTCTTGCCGCCCCTTATGTCATCGCAGGAGCAAATGTGATAATAGCCCAAACTGACGAGCTAGCAAAGAGTTTGGCAACCACGAAAACGCAGTTTTTCTTAAATGTAGTCACTGGCGAAAAAGAGTATTTGCAGCCACCAAAAAAGGATAACGACGAAGTATTTGCTGCGTTTTGTAAAACAGGCGCCAAAGCTCCACAATTTGGGCCGATCGACTTTAGGCAAATAGAGCTAAAAAACAGAGAAAGAGCCGTCACAGAAGAGATGATGGCGTGCTCTTTTATAGGTTCAAGGCAAAGCGTTAAAGAGCAAATTTTAGAGTTTCAAAATAGACTGGCAGTCGATGAAATAATGGCTCAAAGTTTCATTTTTGATGAGGAGGCACAGTTTGACTCTTTTAGGGCTTTAAAAGAGATCGCGGACGAAATTTAATCCTCTCTAACCCTTAAAAATATAGGAAATCTTGGCTTGCCGTTAGAGGTTAAATTTTGAAATTTATATGTGACGATAGAGCCTATCTTTGGGGGCTCTTGACGATTTTCATCTCTTAGCCCTGAGCCTATTTTAAAGATAGTGCCCTCTTTTGGCTCGCCAGCTTTTTCTCTATCATCTTTGCCACCAAGCGCCTTGCAGGTGAGCGAGCCAACAAGATTTGCGTATTTGCCGCTACCTTTATTTATAGAAACAACCTCGCACTCGGCATCTTTAAATTTCTTAAATTTAAGTACATTTTTGCTTCTTTTTCGCTCATACGGCGCATTTGGCTCACGCACGACTGCTCCCTCGCCGCCTTTTGCGATAATGTCCTTTGTAAATTTTAAAAACTGGGCGTTATCACGCATCTTTATCTGTTTTATGATGATTAAATTGTCATTTGGCTCATTTTTTAGAAATTTAGCCAAAACTTCAAGCCTATCAAGCAAGCCACCACTTGTCTCTGGCACATCAAAAACGTGAAATTTAAGCCTGCTCCACGCCTTCTCATCTGGCAGCTTATCCATTACGGTCGCTTGAATTTCTTCAAATTTAAGCCTCTTTGCGTAAAGCTCGCCATCAAGTGCAAATTTAGGGAAATTTTTAGTAAAACTTAGCGGTGCATTTAGCTTTTTGCCCTGCCTTGAGAGCAAATTTTCTCCGTCCCAGTAGGCACGCACACCATCAAGCTTCTCGCTAGCTAGCCAGCCTGAGACATTTTGATCTTTAAATTCGCTAAGTCGCAGCAATTCAAGCTTGCCCTGCCCTGCTCCAAAGGCAAAGCTAAGGCAAAATACCAAGAAAACGGCTATAAATTTCAAATTTTTATGCCGTAAAACTCGCTATACCACTCGACAAACTTAGCCACGCCATCATTTACTTTTGTATTTGGCTTGTAGTCAAAGTCAGCCACCAAATCGCTCACGTCTGCAAATGTCGCTGGCACGTCGCCTGCTTGAAGTGGGAGAAAATTTTTCTTGATCTCACGGCCGATCTTTATCTCAACTGCCTTGATGTAGTCCATGAGCTCGACTGGGCTGTTATTGCCGATATTATAGACCTTAAACGGCGCTTTTGAGGTGGCAGGGTCTGGGTGCTTTGCGTCCCAAGCTGGATTTGGCTTAGCAGGGTTGTCGATGCACTTAATGATACCCTTTACGATGTCGTCCACGTAGGTAAAGTCGCGCTTCATCTTGCCGTAGTTAAAGACGTCGATGCTTTTGCCTTTAAGTGCGGCATCAACGAACAAAAATAGCGCCATATCAGGGCGTCCCCATGGTCCATAAACCGTAAAAAAGCGAAGTCCAGTCGTTGGCACGTTAAATAGGTGGCTATAAGTGTGCGCCATCATCTCGTTGCTCTTTTTGGTCGCTGCATAGAGGCTTATTGGGTGATTGACCCCCTCGTGCGTAGAAAATGGCATGTTTTCATTTAGACCATAAACCGAGCTAGAGCTTGCATAGACTAAATTTTTGATCTCATTGTGGCGGCAGCACTCTAGGATATTCATAAAGCCTGTGATGTTGCTGTCGATGTAGGCTTTTGGATTTATAAGCGAGTAGCGAACTCCAGCTTGTGCGGCTAAATTTACCACTACGTCAAATTTCTCCTTCTCAAAAAGCTCTTTCATCGTCTTTTCATCAGCGAGGTCTGCTTTTATAAATTTTAAATTTGGATGCGTTTTTGAGGTGATAAGCTTGCCGTAGTCTATCTCGCTCACGTCAAAGCCAGCCGTTTTTAGGCGTGCAAGCTTTAAATTTACGTCGTAATAGTCATTTATCACGTCATATCCAACAACCTCATCCCCACGCGCCACAAGGGCATTTGCAAGGTGAAATCCTATAAATCCAGCTGTTCCAGTTACTAAAATTTTCATATTTTTCCTTTCATTTTGGCTTATTCGTCGTCTAAATTTATCTCAGGCACTTTCTCTTCAAAAAGTGTCTTGCTCTTTGGCTCTTTTGGCTTTAGATCGCTTGCTTTTTTAAGCAAACCGCCTAGCATATCGCGGTTTAGCTCCTCTTTGCTAATCGGCCTTACATCATCAAATTCGCTAAATTCCAAAGCCTCTTTATCTACCTTTATCTCATAGTCTAGCTGTCCGCCAAGCCTTGCTAGCTCGTCACTTATCGCTGAGCAAAAGACCTCAGTGTATCCCCTGTGAGCGCAGTTTTTAGCTAAAAATTCACTCATCACGTTTAGGTGATTTATGTAGTCATCTTGCAAGATATTTGCCTGCAAAAGCTCAAATTTCAAAAAGAGCCAGTAGGTGTTAAGCACGTCACTTTCGCAGTATTCGTTGATCTTATCAAGCTCGCCAGCATAGTATAGCTCAAGCACCTGATCGCCGTGCACGTCGTACTTGCCAGGTAAATTTAAGCTAGCACAAAGCGTATCAAGCTTTAGCCCTCTTACGCTTCCAAAATCGCTTATAAAATCAAGCAGGTCAAGGTGAAATTTAGGCGAATACCTTGCCCTATAATTTTCCCATTTGTTTTTGTTTAGCTCTTTGTTTTCGCTCTCATAATATGCTGCCGCATTTAGGTTGTAGCGCATCGCACGCACCATAAGCATTGGCAGGTCAAAACCACGGCCATTAAAGCTAACAAGCCTTGGGTTATAATCATTTATAAATTTTAAAAATTTAGCGATGATCTCGCGCTCGTCCTTGCCCTCCATCGTGCTTGCTTTTAAAAATTTGCCGTACTCATCGGCCATCACCGCAGAGATCGCCACAACTCTATGAAACATCACAGGCAAAAACTCACTCCCACTGGCCTCTTTTTGCAAGGCCATAGCCTGCACGCTCACATCTTCGTCGCTTCCATCAATGCCGTAAATTTTTCTTATCAAATTTGCATCAGGTATCGTCTCGCAGTCAAAGACACAGATGTAATTTTTCGCCATTTTAGCCCTTTTTTAAGCATTTTTTTTTAAAATCATACCAAAAATTTATATTTAAAGTAGCCAATGCAAGATAAAAATCAACTAAAAATAGCCATAGTAAAGCTTTCGGCACTTGGTGACATTGTCCATGCAGCCATCGTGCTTCAGTTTATCAAAAAGCACTGCCCAAATGCTCACATCACATGGCTAGTTGATGCCCGTTTTGCAAGCCTTTTAAAAGACCATCCCCTAATCGACGAACTAGTCGTTTTGCCGCTTAAAGAGAGCTTTAAAAAGAGCTACAAGATCATAAAAACGCTTGGTAAATTTGATAAGATCATCGACCTGCAAGGACTTTTTAAGTCAGCCGTCGTCGCAAAACTACTTGGCAAAGAAATTTATGGCTTTAGCAGAGAGAGCGTCAAAGAAAAGATCGCAGCTAGGCTTTATAGGCATAAATTTAAGATCGACTACAATGAAAATATCATAATTAGAAACCTAAGCCTCGTTGGATACGCCTTAAATTTTAGCTTTGACAGAGATGAAATTTTAAAAAAATCGCCCTGCTTTGAAATTTGCAAAAAATTTAAAAATGAAAACGGCAAAAAACGCATACTAATCGCTGCATTTGCAAGCGAAGAGAGCAAAATTTATGACAAATTTAAAGATGTGATCAGACTGCTTGATGGTTGTGAAATTTACCTTTGCTACGGGAGTGAGAGCGAAAAAACAAGGGCTGAGGCGATCATTTCAGGCACCAAAGCAAGACTGCTTGAAAAGCTAAGCATAAAAGATATGATAGATTTTATCGCGAGCTGCGATCTGGTAATCGGCAATGATAGCGGTCTAACGCACCTTGCATGGGCTGTAAACAGGCCTTCTATCACGCTTTTTGGTAACCGACCAAGCCACCGAAATGCCTACGTCACGGACAAAAACCTTGTTGTTGATATGGGCAAGGAGATAGATGCTAGAAGCATCGATAAAAACGACTTTTGCATAAGAGAAATTTATCCTGAAACGGTTGCAAATTTCGCAAAAAGGCTGCTAAATGGATAGGCTCTATCTAGCTGGCTTTTATACCTTGAAATTTCTTATATTTATATTGCCAAGCTCGCTTCAAAACCTGCTTGCTAAATTTTTAGCATTTGCGTTTATGAAGCTTAAAAAAAAGCGCTTTCACGTCGTGATGACAAATTTAAACCTTGCATTTGGCGAGACAAAAACCAAAGAAGAGAAGCTAGAAATCGCTAAAAAATGCTACTACAACTTTGCAAAATATCTTGGTATAAATTTCATCCTCAATCAAAACACGACAAAGCAAAAGATACTTGAACAAGTTGTTTTTAAAAATGAGCACTTTTTACTTGATGCGATAAGATCTGGCCGGCCTATCATCGTCACAACGGCGCACTTTGGGCAGTGGGAGATATTTGGCCTAGCTGTCGCAGCTCGCTTTGGAGCTTCTTCAGCGCTTGGCAGAAAGCTTGATAGCAGCGTCATGGATAAAATTTTAAGGGCAAACAGAGCGCAGTTTGACATGGAACTCATTGACAAAAATGGCGGCGCAAAAGATATCTTAAAAGCGCTAAAAGCTAGGCGAATAGTAGGAATTTTAGTCGATCAAAACACCGCTCCAAAAGATGGCATAAAGGTGCAGTTTTTTGGCAAAGATGTGCTTCATACGCCAGCGGCAAGCGTGCTAGCGCAAAAGACAAATGCCCTTATCATAAACGCTTTTATTTACAAAAAAGATGAAAATTTAAACGAAATTTGCTTTGAAGAGCCAATAGACATAAGCACGTTTGACAAAGAAGATGCCGTGCAAAAAGCGACGCAGATGCAGTGTAGTGCGTGCGAAGAGATGGTTAGAGCAAGGCCAGAAGAGTACTTTTGGTTTCACCAAAGGTTTAAGAGATTTTACGAAAATGAGTATAAATGTTAAGCGTTGTCATTTTGACTTTTAATAGCGAAAAGTACCTAAAAGAGGTGCTAGATAGCGCTAAATTTGCTGATGAGATCATCGTAGTTGATAGCGGCTCACGAGACAGCACAAAGCAAATTTGTGATGGCTTTAGTAACGTGAAATTTCACGAGCAAGCTTGGCTTGGATTTGGCGCGCAAAAGCAAAAGGGCGTGGATCTAGCCAAAAACGAGTGGGTATTTGTGCTTGATAGCGACGAGGTGATTACAGACGAGCTTAAAAATGAGATCATTAGCACGCTAAAAGAGCCTAAATTTAGCGCTTACAACGTTGCTAGGCTAAATTTCTTTTTTGGTAAAGCGATAAAAAATATGGGGCTATATCCAGACTACACGGTGAGACTTTTTAATAAAAATTTTGCCAAATTTGATGGCAGAGCTGTGCATGAAAAGGTCGTTTTAAATGACGGCTCACAAGAGCTTGGAGCGCTTAAAAATCACTTCTTGCACTACGCGTATGAGAGCATCGAGCAGTTTATCGCCAAGCAAAATCGCTACTCAAGCATGGGCGCAAAAAGAAATTTGCTAAAGGCGCTTACAAGCCCAGCTTGGACATTTTTTAAGCTTTACGTGCTAAAAGGCGGCTTTAAAGAGGGCTTTACGGGCTACATTATCGCTAGACTTTACGCCCAGTACACATTTTGGAAATATATAAAATGAAAATACTTGTGATTAAATTTAGAAACATCGGCGACGTGCTTTTGACAACGCCGCTCATTGAAAACCTGCACCACTACTACCCAGAGGCAACCATCGACTTTGCCCTAAACAAAGGGACAGAAGCGATGATAGAAGGCAACCCTTACATAAATAAAATCCACATTTACGATAGGCAAAGTGCAAATTCTGGCTTTTTTAAAAAGCTAATGACCGAGCTAAAATTTATAAGAGCGATCAAAAAAGAGAAATACGATATGGCGGTGCAAACGACCACTGGAGACCGCGGCGTCATCATCTCAAAGTACGCCAAGATCAAAAAGATAGTTGGCTTTTTAGGCAAGCATAAGGCGATAAACAAGCTTTTAAGCGTAAAGGCAAAATACTACGAAAATTTCTCGCACACGGTTGATCTAAATTTAAACGCGCTAAGGGCTTTGGGTTTTGAGCCGGTGAGTAAAAAAGTGAGAGTTTTTTCAGATGAGAGCGTGGAGCATCTAAATTTACCAAAACGCTTTGTGCATGTGCATCTAACAAGCCGCTGGATGTTTAAATGCGCAAACGACGAGAGCATGGCAGAGCTCATCGACTACTGCGAAAATGAGCTAAATGTAAAAGTCGTGCTAACAAGCGACAACAAAGAAAATGAGCTAAATAAGCTCGCAAGCGTGCTAAAAATTTGCAAAAGTGAGCCTATAAATTTAGGTGGCAAGCTAAGCCTAAAACAAACGATCGCCCTCTCAAAGCGCTCAAGTCTCTTTATTGGCGTCGATACTGCCATCATGCATATAGCCGCAGCAAATGACGTGCCAGTGATCGCCTTTTTTGGCCCTAGCAATGCTTTTGAATGGGGACCTTGGGATAATAGCTTGATGCAAAATGGCTACACAGCGCAAAATGGCATCCAAAGCATGGGCAAGCATATCGTATATCAAAAGGACTGGGACTTTGTGCCTTGCGACAAAGAGGGCATAAAAGAGCACGGCATCGAGAAGACTTTAATGGACTTTAGCGACGAGATGGAGCAGATAAAAGCAAAAATCAAGCAAAATTTAGGACTAGAGCGATGAATATCCTCCATACGCAGACGCTTTTTAACTGGGGTGGCGAGCAAAACAAGACGCTAAACGAGATGCGCTTTATGCGTGAAATGGGTCATGAAGTGATGCTCTTTTGCAACCCAAATTCGCAGATCGAAAGCATCGCAAAAAAAGATGGATTTAAGGTCATCACGCACGAGATGAATAAGAAAAATTTTCATAAAAGCGTGCCAGCACTTTGCGAAGCGATAAGATCAAACAACATAGATGTCGTGATCACACATGGCTCTACTGATAGCTGGGTCGGCGCCATAGCTGGGCTTTTTTACCGCAAAAGAGGCGTTAAATTTTATAAAGAAAGACACAATCTTTTCCCTATAAAGGGGCTTATTTCTAAATTTATGCATAAAAAGCTTTTTGACAAAATTTTATACATCTCAGGTAGTGTCAAAGAGTATCTCCTAAGCATCGGCGTTAGCGAAGATAGGCTCTTTTTTATGCCAAGCACGGTTGATGTCGAAAAGATTGATAGCACAAAAAGCACTTTTAGAGATGAGTTTCATATCGCCAAAGATGAGCTAGTCATCGGTACTTTCACCTCACTTTACCGCAAGAAAGGGGTATTTGACTTCGCAAGTGCTGCAAAAGAAATTTTAAAGACAAAGGATGCAACTATTGTATTTTCTGGCAACATTAGTGACGGCACAAAAGAGCAGATCGCCTCTATGTTTGATGAAAAAGATAAGATCATCTTCACTGGCTTTAGAAATGATGCGGCAAATGTTATAAAAAGCTTTGATATCTATGTATTTGCCTCGCACTCTGAGGGGCTTGGTACGGTCTTGCTTGAGGCGATGAGCTCAAAGGTGCCAGTCGTGGTCTATGATAACGCGCCGATGAACATGCTGGTTAAAGATAAAGAACGTGGGCTTTGTGCTAGAAATTTAGATAAAATTTCACTAAAAGAGTGCATTTTAGAGCTGATAAATGAGCCTGAAAAAGCCAAAATTTACTCTCAAAACGCCTTTAAATTTGTGGATGAAAACTTTAGCCACAAGGCGCTAAAAGAGGCTATAAGAAATTTACTGGAGCAAAAATGAACTACCCAGTTTGCGTGCTAACGATGCACCACTGCAATAACAATGAAAACGACTTTGCCATAAGGCCTGAGCTATTTAAAAAAGCGCTTCTTATGGCTTTAGATGAGGGCTATAAATTTATAAATTATGGCCAGTTTAAAGATATCGTTGCTGGCAGGTCAAAAGCCTCCAAAAAGAGCATTTTACTAACTTTTGATGATGGATATTTTGACAATTATAAATTTGCATTTCCTATCTTAAAAGAGCTAAATATCCCAGCCGTTTGTTTTTTGATAACAAATAAGATCAAGGATTTTAAAAGGCAAGATTATGATTTTTTGTTTAAAAAACACAAAGAGATCGACTACGACAAAGACGCGGAGTATTTTTTAAATTTAGATGAGATCAGGCAGATGCAAGAGAGTGGGCTTTTTGAGTTTGATAGCCACACAGCGAGCCACTTTTCTTGCAGGAGTGACGATGAGGCAAAGCTAAGAGAGGAGTTTTCTAGCTCGCTTGCCAAGATAAAAGAGCTATTTCCTGAAAAAAAAGAATTTGGTTTTTGCTTTCCAAAAGGGCATTTTAACGAGCTTTCACAAAGGATAGTTAAAGAGTATTATGACTTTGCTTTTAGCGTGATAGATGGCGGATTTTGCGCTGGGGATGATAAATTTAAGATAAGGCGTATCGATATCTCAAACAACGCAAAGAGCGAGAGCGACTACATTTTTAGGATCAAAAAGAAGCTTTTTATCTATTCGACACCAATAATAGGAAATTTATATTCAAATTTTAGGAATAGAGGCTATAAATAATGCTAAAAGCATTAAATTCGGCTTGCAAAGAGATATTAAAAGAAAAAAAACGGGTGCTTATCGCTCTTACCGGACTTCATGGTAGTGGCAAAAGCACACTTGGTAAAGAGCTAAGACGCAAAGGTTTTGGTGACTTTAAACCATATCAGATCGCTGTCATAGATGATGGAGTGATGAGTGTAAATCTCTTTTTTATACGCCCAAGAGTAAAAATCAAGAGTGATCAAAGAGATGAACTAAGGCCATTTTTTAAATTTATCATGCCATTTGTAAAGGTTGTGATCTACGCAAGCGCCAATCCTCTTTCGCGCATCAGCAAATGCGATATACTCTGCATTTTAAATATCAATGAAGAAGATAGGATCGCTAGAATTTACAAAAGAAATCCAGTAGAAGATCAAAACAATACACAAAGGCACATAGATAAAAAAGAGCTTGATCTAGTAGGTCTTGAATATAAAATTAAATTAGAATTTAAATCACCAATAAAACAAAATATTTAAACGCAAGCAATTCCCTAGATCTTACGAAAAGCATCTAACAAAGAATGAGAAAATTTTTACTAAATAGTTTAGCCCACTAGGACCTTATCGCCGCGTAGATCGATCCCAAAAAGTCATTTTGGTAGATAAACATGGTCTTTTTAAGCCACTTTTCGTCGCGTTTTGTCACTATGCGTTTTATCTCCTCTAAGTTGCCATCAGCCTTGTTTATGCCACGCTTTGTCGTGAAAAATGCCTTGTAACCATGCTTTTTAGCGGCATTTAGATACTCATCATTATATTTGCCTCTTGGCCAGCAAAGTGCGTCGTCCTCAAAGCCAAAATTTTTCTTCATAAATTCACGGCAAAGACCAAATTCCTCGTCCAAACTAAGCTGCCCAAAATATCCATCAAAATGCCCGTGCGTATGCGAATGAAAATAAAAGCAGTCCTTCATCTTCTCAATCTGCTCTAAATTTAAGATCACATCTTGCGGCCTACTTGGAGCAAGCCTCTTGCACTCGTTGTGATCGACGTTTAAAAAACTAGCAGGCCTCATCTCATGGGCCTTTTGCGCTGCCTCTATCCAGCCAGTTATTATAAATATATTTGCTTTTAGTCCAAATTCTTTCACGATAGGATAGGCATAGATGTAGTTATCCATCCAGCCATCGTCAAATGTTATGCAAACGCTCTTTTTGGGCACCTCAAGCTCGCCCTTTTTGTACGCGATAAATTCATTTATACTTAACGTTTTATAGCCATTTTCGGCTAGAAATTTCATGTGCGATCTAAACTCATCCACGCTACTAGCGATAAATCCGCTCTTTTCAAGCACGTGGTGATACATCAAAACTGGTACGCTCATTTTACAAGCTCCATATATAAATTTTGTGTGTTTTCTATCATTTTTTCGATGCTAAATGTCTCTTTGACGTACTCTCTGCCAAATTCACCCATCTGCTTTCTTAAATTTTCATCTAAAATGAGCCTTTCAAGCGCCCTTTTTAACTCCTCTTTGTTGCCATTTTCAAATAAAAATCCGCTTTTGCCATTACTCACTGCCTCGCCAAGGCCGCCCACATTGCTCCCAATGGTGGCTAGTTTGCACGAAGATGCCTCAAGTAGCGCCCCGCCGATAGCCTCCATGTCTGAAGGTAGCACGCAGATATCAAGCGAGCTCAAAAAGTCGCTCACGTCGGTTCTGTTGCCAAGCATGAAGATATTTTTCTTATCTTTTATATACTCGTGTAAATTTTTATTTTGAGGACCGTCGCCAACGATAAAAAGGGCTGATTTTTCTAAATTTAGCTCGCTAAATGCATCGATTAAGAGCTTATGATTTTTAGCAGCTCTTAGCACTGCAACGATGCAAACGCCCACTACATCGTCACTTAGGCCAAATTCTTTTTTTATATTTATCTTAAATTCTGGCGTATATTTTTGCGTGTCGATGCCAGTGTAGATTTTTAGCACCTTCTCTTTTTTCACACCTCTTTTAATAAGATCAGCGCAAACTGAGTTGCAAACGCCAACTACTTTGGTGCTTAGGTTATATGGCAAGGGCGATGTTATAGGCAGCTGCAAATGCCTAGTGCGAACCACGCTAACTCCACAAATTTTGCCTACGATCGCGCCTATGGTGCCATCTTTGCCTGAGTGAGTTGAGATGATTTTTACATTATTTTGTTTTACAAATTTGCAGATTTTTAAAATTTCAAAGATATTAAAAGATTTTTTGAGATTAAACTCGACAAATTCGCACTCTATTTGCTTTTCAAAGCTTTTTGAGCCAGGATTTAGCCCATAAAAAACCTTAAATTTGCTCTTATCTAACCCATTTATCACGCGCTGCGTGCGGTGCTCTTGCCCACCAAATCCTAAAGAGCTTTCAAGCTCAAGTATATTTATCATTTTTTACTCTTTAAATTCTTTCATTTTTTTATTTGATAAAAAGCCATTTATTGTATTAAATATTTTTAAAATTTTTGATACATTTTCGTATGATTTTACATTTTTTAGCATTTTTATCAAAATTCTGTATTTTAGTCTAAGCTTTGAAAAACCAGCTGAGTTTATAATGCTGTCAATATCCTCATAAAAAAGATCAAGCGCCTTTACATAGCTACTATTTTTTAAATTTGGCCTTGATGAGATAGCTGGCATATAGACACTTTTTATCTTTCTAAACTCTAGATCTGGCACCATCTCAAGAGCTAAATTTTTATTTTTTAAAATTGAGATTATGTCCTCATAGACAAATTTATGATCCATCACAGCTTTTAGCTTTTCAAAGCCACCTGTATTATTTTCTCCGATATTGTAATTATAAAACGTCCTATTTAGCTTTACAAGTGTCTTTGAAGCGATAACATTTCTCACAACAGCGTGAAAATCTTCAGCCTGTGTGATCCCGATTGGGAATAAATTTTCTTTTAGAATTTTAGTCTTTATTGCCTTGTTTGCAGCATTGTGTAAAACTTTGTTGTGCCTTGATATTAAAAGCCTTTTTAGATACTCGTCTTTATCGATAATGCCATCCTCTTTTGTATCAAAATCCTTAAACAAGAGCTTTTTATCACCATAAATCTTACACATATCTGTTATCACGATATCAGCATCAAATTTTTCAGCGATATCGTAAACAGATGAAGCATAGTCTTTTTCTACGTAATCATCAGCGTCAATACAGATAGTGTATTTTCCTTTAGCTAGCAATATACCATCATTTCTGGCAGCACTTACACCTGCATTGTTTTTTGTTTTTAAAATTATTTTATCTTCATACTCTTTTAAAATTTTAGATGTATCGTCACTGCTTCCATCATCTACAACTATGATTTCAATATCATCCATGTCTTGAGATATAAGCGAATTTAAACAATCTCTAATATGCTCCTCTTTGTTAAAAACAGGCACTATAAAGCTTATTTTCACGCCACGCACGATACTTCCTTTTAACTTTTTGTTAATATTGTATATTATTTTTAGTTCATCAATGATAAAATACAAACTTAAATTTTAAAGGATACGCATGAAAAATGACATTATGTCAAAACTTTACAACTTTTTTTTGCTTTTGATGTTATTCACACTACCTGTTACCGAAGGCTTAAAACAAATTTCACTCATACTTTTTGTTTTAGTTGGAATTTGTATTTGCGTTAAAGAAAAAAAGAAATTCAAATTTGATGTTATCAATATCTCTCTTTTCATTTTTGTTTTGGCCACTTTTATAAGCTGCCTTGTAAATGGGGTTTCGCCTTCAAGAGTGCTTGATCCATTAAGATGTATGTTGTTTTTCTTTGTAGCTAGAAGTGTTAGTGTCGAGAAGATAAACTTTAAATTTCTATTTTTTGCCTTATTTGCTGGATTTATCGTCGCCTTTGTACCTGCTTGCATTAAAAAATTTACATCAAGCGACTCAACCGCACTCTTAGAGCTTAAATCAATAGGTCATGTAAACCATAGCGCCATCTTTATGCTGCTAGTTTTTTGCGTGGCTTTAATATCGGTATCCGAGCTTAAAAAAATATATGAAAAATATTTAGGTATAACTATAGCCCTGATTTGTGTATTTGGCATCATGGTTGCTGGTTCAAGAGCCACCATGTACCTTTTGCCTGTTGCAGTTTTCTCTATACTACTATATCAATTTTTTTACAAACAAGCTAACCTAAAAACATCATTTGTCTTAATAATTTTATTTAGCGTCATATCTATATCCTATACTTATATATCAGCAAATATCACGCAAGATGGACGAATTTACAGTCAGCTAACAAAGGGTATAACAGGATCAGAGACAAGATATCCTATCTTTGCAAGTGCCTTTTATACTTGGCTTGAGCATCCTTTCTTTGGCATAGGATCTGGCGAGTTTAAAACCATAGATATAACAAAATATTTTCCAGGTAACGTTGAAGTCAATGTATCTCATGCGCACAACACCTTTTTAACATTTTTAACCGAAAAAGGCATCATCGCCCTGCTTGCATATTTAGTATTTCAACTATCACTTTTTATTAAATTTATTAAAAATTTCAGGCAAAACAACATAGTTTTTCTAGCGCTTTTGATGCTTGTTTTTCAAAATGTAATTTCACTTGTAAACACGACATTTCACCATGAAAACGCACTTTTGATGCTCTTATTTTGGGCACTGGCTTTAGGAGTTATCGATGAAAAAAATAGTATTTTTAAGAACTAATCCAAACGCAGTTGGAGGTGCTGAAAGATACTTAAGAAGGCTTGTTAAGGCCCTAAATGAGCTTGGTATCCAAACAGAAATTCGCTCATATCTTGGAGATGCTGGCATATCTTCTTGGAAAAAAGCTCTAAATTTTAACCGCCAAGTAAAACGCCAAAAAAAAGAGGACGAGTTTTACTTTAGCCTAGAGCGAGTAAGCTGCGCTGATATCTACAGGGCAGGAGACGGCGTGCATAAGGTTTATAGGGCGACAAAGAGCTTTTGGTGGCTAAACCCCCTAAATTTCGTCTATCCATACTTAGAGAAAAAGTGCTTTAAAAACTCTCAAAAGATCATCACAAACTCAAATTTCATAAAAGAGCAGATCATCGCGACTTACGGCATAGAGCCTGAAAAGATCACGACCATTTATAACGGCGTAAATTTACCCCAAAAGGTGCAAAAAGCTGAGGCAAAGCTCACACTTTGTGAGGAATTTGGACTTAAATTTGAGCTTGCGACCCTGCTTTTTGTGGGAAATGGCTTTAAAAGAAAGGGGCTAAAAGAGTTTTTACTCCTTGCTTCAAAGCTAAAAACGCCCGTAAATACGCTCATTGTCGGCAAAGACAAAAACATCTCAAGCTACAAACGCCTAGCTAAAAAACTTGGACTAAACGCCTACTTTGTCGGCGAGCAAAAGAGCACGGCGAAATTTTATGAGGCGAGCGATATTTTTATCTTTCCAACGCACTATGAACCATTTTCAAATGTCGTACTAGAAGCGCTTAGCTTTAAAAACGTGGTCTTTACGACGGCTCAAAATGGCGCTAGCGAGATTTTAGAAGATAAATTTGTACTTCAAAGCCCAAATGATGAGAACGCGCTGGAGTTTATAGATGAAATTCTCACAAACCACGAGCTTTTAGCGAGCCTGCAAGAGAAGGCTTACGAGCTATCGCTAAATTTTAGCATCGAAAAAAACGCTGAGCTCACTCTTAATGTGATAAAAAGTCTTTTAAGATGAGAGTTTTTATCGAGCTTCCAACCTGGCTTGGTGATAGCGTGATGGCAAGCGCTGCGATCGAAAATTTAGTGCAAAATGAGAAAAATTTACAAATCGTTTTTTTTGGCTCATTTGTAGCCTGCGAGCTTTTTAAATCGCATCCAAACTGCGAAAAAGTGGTCGTTGATGAGAGCAAAAAGGCTAAATTTAGATTTTTATCTCTTGCTAAAAGTGCAAAAAGTCTTGGTAAATTTGATCTAGCGCTTAGTTTTAGAAGCTCGTTTGCTAGCAAATTTTTGCTATTTTTTATAAACGCTAAGAAAAAAGCCATATTTAAAAAGAGTAAGACCGTCCTTCATCAGGTGCTAAAATATGCAAATTTTGTAAAAAATGCCCTTGGCTTGGGCGAAATTTCTACTCAGTTAAAGCTACATTTTACACCTCAAATTTCAAGCAAAAAAACACTAGCTCTAAATCCAGGTGCTAGCTACGGAAGTGCGAAAAGATGGTACCCAGAGTATTTTGCGCAGGTGGCACTAAATTTCAAAGATGAGTTTGATATCGTTATCTTTGGTGGCAAAGGCGAGCAAGAAATTTGTGAAAAAATAGAGCAAATTTTAAAAGAAAATGGCGTAGCTTGCCAAAATTTAGTTGGCAAAACCAGCATCAAAGAGCTTTGTGCGCACATAGCTGGGCTTAGTAAAAATGGCATTTTCGTCACAAACGATAGCGGTCCTATGCACGTAGCTGCCGCCTTTCATGTGCCAACGATCGCTCTTTTTGGACCGACAAAATTTAGCGAGACCTCGCCCTGGGGAAACGAATTTGCAAAGATAGTGCATCTAAATTTAGCTTGCATGCCCTGTATGAAGCGAGTTTGCCCGCTGAAAACGCATGCTTGCATGAAAGATCTAAAGCCACAAATGGTGATAGATGAGATAAATTTACTAAGAAAAGAGAGTGGAATTTAGGCAAAAAAATAAAACGAGGCAGTCACCTGCCCCGCTAGTTAGCATTAAGCCGACTTTTCTTTGAGATACTTGTTTATAAGAGTTGTGATCTCTTCGCCGTGTGGGAACCTTGACTCATCGTTTCCGATGCGATCCTTTTTAGAAAAGATAACGTTTCCATCAACCTCGACGATGAAATTTCCACCATCTCCTACAACCAACTCGACTCTTGCATCACTAAAGTTCGCTTTTATTTCATCTTCTACACGAGAAGCTACCGGACGATAGTTTCAAGAGTTGCAGTAAATAATTTTTACTTGCATGCTCTGTCCTTTCTTGTGAAATAAGCTTTGATTATATAAAATTTATCCTAACGAACAGATAACATGAGAAAGGACGATTTTATGAAAAAGGTAGCCGTAATCCTAGCTGATGGTTTTGAGGAGATCGAGGCGCTAACCTCCGTCGATGTTTTACGCAGAGCAGGCGCGATAGCATCTATCGCTAGCTTAAAAGACGCGCAGATCAGGGGTGCTCACAATATAAATGTAAAAGCTGATGTTACACTTCGTGAGGTGGAGGAGCTAGGCTATGATGCGATCGTGCTTCCAGGGGGTCTGCCTGGCGCAGAAAATCTTGCAAATGACGCCAAACTAAGAGAAATTTTGCAAAAATTTGATAAAGAGGGTAAGCTAATTTGTGCCATTTGTGCCGCTCCTATGGTGCTTGAGCGAGCTCGTGTGCTTAAAGAGCATTTTGTTTGCTATCCTGGCTTTGAAGAGAATGTAAGAAGTGACAAAAGAGGCTACGTGAGCGATAAAAACGTGCTAAAAGATCAAAATATCATCACTGGCAAGGGACCTGCTTTTTCTATGGAATTTGCACTTTTTATAGTGAAAAATTTGCTTGGCGAAGAGGTCTATCTTAAAGTAAAAAATGATTTACTTTATAAATAGTTTATAAAAAAATTGTAATTTTTTATTTAATTATTCCACTTAAACTTAAGAATAAATTTTGTTTAGTGATAGATATTATAATGCCGTATTGTTGCGATTTGTTGCATTTAAGGATATTTTTTAAAATTTTGTAATATTTTTCTTGATTTTTACATCTTTTTGACGGAAATAAGCTATTATTTCTCTAATCGATCAGATCGATAATTTTTTTAAGGAATAATCCTGTGAACATTTATGTAGGAAATTTGTCGTATAGAACGACAGAGGCAGAGTTGAAGGAAGCTTTTGCACAATTTGGTGAAGTAAAGCGCGCAAAAATCGTAAAAGATAGAGAAACAGACCGCTCAAAGGGCTTTGGCTTTGTTGAAATGGACGACGCGAACGAGGGCCAAAAGGCGATCGACGCACTAAATGAAAAAGAACTTGGCGGACGCACTTTAAGAGTAAATGAGGCTAGACCAAGGGATTAATGACTATTTGCCACCATCTGGTGGCATAGTCTCTCGCATAGCTCCGACGCCAAGCGGCTATCTGCACGCTGGCAACGCCTATAACTTCATCTTGACTTATCTTCTGACGCGCTCACTGGGTGGCGTTTTGCACTTAAGGATCGATGATTATGACCTTGGCAGATACCGGCGCGAATTTGTTCAAAATATCTTTGACGTTTTAGAATTTTTGGGGCTAGATTATGACAAAGGCGCTACAAGCGTTAGCGACTTTGAGCGTAATTTTAGCTTTAAAACAAGGGCTAAAAGATATGAAAATGCACTTAAAAAGCTAGATGAAATTTACATTTGTGAGTGCACAAGAGCCACCAAAGATGCCTATGAAAACGGCATTTACACTAAAATTTGCAAAGATAAAAAGCTAAATTTTATAAAAGATAAAACCGCTATCAGACTAAGCATTGATGAAAATGACGAGCTTGGCAGGCAAGTGGCAGCGCAGATGGGCGATTTTGTCATTTATAAAAAGGATTTTACTCCAGCTTACAACTTCGCAAGCGTCATAGACGATGAGGATATGGGGGTAAATTTGGTCGTTAGAGGCGAGGACTTGCTGCCTTGCACGCTAGCTCAAAGATACCTTGCAAAAAGGCTAAATTTTAGCTTTTTAAATGCTAAATTTATCCACCACAAGTTACTTTTAGACGGAGCCAAAAAGCTTTCTAAAAGCTCCAAGTCGCCGCCAATAGATCTAAGCCAAAATCCTCAAATTTATTACAAAATGTTAGCAAGTGATCTAGGACTAAATTTAAGCTCAGCAGATAAAATTTCAAACTTGCTTTATGAATTTAGACTTAAAAATATGGCTGAATTATTGCTAAATCACACCTGAAATATTTATCAGCCTATTAAGATCATCAAATTTGAAGCTAAGTTCATCTTTAAACTTAGCTACTATCTCATCTTTGTTTTCGCTAAATTTTATCTCGCAGCCCAGCAAAAACCCTTTTATAAAAAGCTTGTGATCAAGCTCATAGGCACTTATACACTCATTTACTACGCTTATTACTTCATTTGCTAAAACTGGCTCTTTAAAGATAGCCTCCGCCATAAATGCAACATACGCAGCACCTCCGTCGTAATCGATCTTATAGTAGCTTAGCTCCTCGCCAAGCGCCACGCAAGCAACCAAGCTAATCGTATGACCATTTATCTCTTCATCTAGCTCAAACTGCGCCGTGCTAAACGCTTCAAGTCCAAATTTCTCGCCAAACTCACGCGCCCTGTTTGCAAGGCCAAGCAAGTGCTCGTCAAAGCCATTTATATTTTCATATCCCCAAAGCCAAGTGTTAGACGAAAAGCTCTCAGAGCCGATAAACTGCATATCAAACTCTTTTTCATCAAAGTAAATTTTGCCGCTTTCAAAGTCAGCCTGCCACTTACTAGCCTCAACCACTTGCTTAAATAATCTCTTTTGAAGCAGCATCGCTCTGCCAAGGCAAGCACTAAAAAGCTCACTCCAGCTAGACTTATCCACACCAAGTTCATCTAAAAGATGGCCCTTTTTTCTAAAAATATCAAACATTTCTCGTCCTTAAATTTACGCCGAAGCAGCGAGCTTTTCTATCTCTTCGCCCACATCATCACTTACGATAAACTCAGTCTTATAGATGAAAATTTCGCCAGTTGCTTCATTTTTTATCTTCAAAATTAGCCGTTTTTGATTATTTGGAGCATTTTTGCTAAAAACTAGCGAGTAAATTTGCTCCAGCTTTTGCCTGCTAAGCTCACTAAGGCTTAAAAGCACCTCTAGTTCGGCATACTCTCTTACTTTTTGAGGGGCGCTCGCCTCTTCATTTTTGCTAAATTTAGAGTTTTGCTTTAGCTTTCTAGTCTTAAAGTCTAAATTTTGCGCATCTTCTAGGCTATAAACCTCATTTAAATTTGTCCTAACAAACTGATCGTCGCGCGAGATATTTATCCTAAAAGCATAAGGCAGATCGCGCTTTGCCTCGTCTTTTACGATATCTTCGATGTTGCCAAGCTCTCTTTCAAAGACGGCTATCTCGATGTTACCGTGAAAGTCAAGCACATTTATAGTGCCCATTTTTTTGCCGCTTTTTGTGATCCTCGTGCTAAAGTCCTCGATCTTGCCAACCACTAAAATTTCAGCACTTTGTGGCAAGGTCTCAAACTCTGAGCTTAGCGTGTATTTGATCTTATTTATCTCGTCCTTATAGTCATCAAGCGGGTGACCTGAGAGGTAGATGCCAACGCTCTCTTGCTCAAATTTCAAGATCTGCTTGATGTCAAATTCATCATCTATAGTGACGAAATTTATCTTCACATCATTCATGCTATCATCTTCGCCAAAGAGGCTCTCAGCCGCATTTTTACGTATCTGAGCTGCATTTTTGCAAGCTTCTACGATATTTTCTACATTTTGCAAAAGCATCTTACGGCTAAAGCCAAATTCATCGAAGCAGCCAGCTTTTATAAGGCTTTCAAAGACCTTTTTATTGACCTTAAATGGATCGATCCTTGAGACAAAGTCGTCCATGCTCTTAAACTCGCCCTTTGCGTCACGCTCAGCGATGATGTTCTCAATTGCCGCTCCACCAACGCCTTTAATCGCTCCAAGTCCAAAAATAATGCCGTCGTGACCCTCATTTTTAACGACGCTAAATTCTTTGGTTGATTTATTGATAGATGGTGGCAAAGTATCGATGTTTATGCGTTTTATCTCGTCGATGTAACGAACGATCTTATCGACGTTACTCTCCTCGCTTGTTAGAAGTGCCGCCATAAATTCAGCCGGATAGTAAGCCTTCAGATAAGCTGTCTGAAATGTGACATAAGCGTAGGCTGCAGAGTGAGACTTGTTAAAGCCATATCCTGCAAATTTAACGATCAGCTCGAAAAGATCGTCCGCTTTTTGGCCGTCTAGCCCCTTGGCCTCAGCGCCTTTTACAAACTCGCCCTTTAGTCTATCCATCTCCTCTTTGATCTTTTTGCCCATCGCACGGCGCACAAGGTCCGCCCCACCGAGGCTAAAGCCACCTATGGCTTGCACGATCTGCATGACTTGCTCTTGATAGACGATGACGCCGTATGTTGGCGCAAGGATCGGCTCAAGCTCCTTAAATGCGTATGTTATCTCCGCCTCGCCATGTTTTCTCTTGACGAAGTCATCAAGCATACCACTCTCCATCGGTCCTGGGCGGTAGAGTGCTAGCATCGCGACGATATCCTCAAAGCAGTCTGGGCGCAGGCTAGTTCCTAGCTTTCTCATGCCCTCGCCCTCTATCTGAAAGATGCCGATGGCTTGGCCACTTTGTATCATCTTATAAACGCCAGAGTCGTTTTTATCGACCTGCTCCCAGATGATGTCTCTGCCAGTGCGCTGTTTAACGAGCTTGATCGCATTATCGATAACCGTTAGCGTCTTAAGACCAAGAAAGTCAAATTTTATTAAATCAACGTCTTCAAGGTATTTTAGGCTATACTGCGTCACAAAGCGATCTTCTGGGCTGTTTGGCTGGCGAAATAGCGGGGTTTTGTTCCAAAGCTCTTCGTTTGAGATGACAACGCCTGCTGCGTGCTGGCCGGCATTTCTGTTTAGCCCCTCAAGATCAAGGGCAAATTTCCAAATTTTTGCCGCCTTTGGATTTTGACTTATTAGCTCAGCTATCTTTGGCTCTTTCTCGTAGGCATCTTTTAGCGTGATGTTAAGCTCATCAGGGATAAGCTTTGCCATCGCATCAGCCTCAGCATAAGGCATATCGCAGACTCTAGCGACATCTCTAATGACACCTTTTGCGAGCAATTTACCAAATGTAATAACGCCAGCAACGTTAAATTTGCCATATTTTTGCGTGACGTAGTCGATGATCTCGCCACGTCTACTTTGACAAAAATCCACGTCGATATCTGGCATGCTAACGCGCTCTGGGTTTAGAAATCTCTCAAAAAGCAGGTTGTATGGGATAGGATCAAGGTCGGTGATCTTTAGCGAGTAAGCGACCAAGCTACCAGCCGCCGAGCCACGCCCTGGGCCAACTGGTACACCTCTGCGCTTGGCTTCGTTGATGAAGTCCCAAACGATCATCATATATCCTGGGAAATTCATCTTATTGATGATGCCGATCTCTATCTCAAGGCGCTTTCTATACTCTTCGTGTAAATTTTCAGGGACAAATTTCAGCCTCTCTTCAAGGCCCTTTCTGCACTCATGCTCGAAAAATACAGCGTCATTTTTGAAGCTATATCTGTTTTCTGGCTCTGGGAGGGTCAAATTTCTCTCCTTGGCGCACTCAAGAGTAAATTTAAAATTTGGCGGAGTTGGGTTGCCAAGCTTGATCTCAAGGTTGCACTTATCCACGATCTCTTGGGTATTTTCTATCACTTCAGGGATATCTAAAAATAGCTCATTCATCTGCTCTTTGCTTTTGACAAAAAACTCATGGACGCTGTGGCGAAGTCGGTTTGGATCATCTAGAGTTTTGTTCATCGCGATGCACATGAAAACCTCGTGTGCGGCGGCTCTTTCTTTAAAAGTGTAGTGGGTGTCGTTTGTGGCGATGACCTTGATGCCAGTCTCTTTTGCGATACGCAAGATGTCATCGTCTATACGCCTTTGATCGCCGATGCCGTGGCGCATGATCTCAAGGTAAAAGTCATCTCCAAAAATTTCTTTATATTCAAGCGCGACCTCTTTTGCCCGCTCGTAGCCTTTTGCGCCAAATTTAACATTGCGCTCGCTTAAATTTAGATGCCAGCTCACCTCGCCCTGCAAGCAAGCAGAGCTGCAAACTAGGCCCTCGCTGTGCTCTTTTAGGATTTTTTTATTGATACGAGGATAGTAGTAAAAGCCCTCGATGTAGCTCATGGAGCTAAGATACATCAAATTTTTATAGCCAGTCTCGTTTTTGGCGATTAAGATGAGGTGAAAGCGCTGTTTGGTACTCTTGTCATCGAGCTGTTCGCCGTTATGCACGTATGCCTCAATGCCAATTAGCGGTTTTATCCCATTTTTTTTCATCTTTTTGTAAAAATCAATCGCGCCAAACATGTTGCCGTGATCCGTGATCGCTGCTGCCGTGTCACCTCTGTCATGGAGCATATGAGCTAGCTCTTCTATCTTGTTTGCTCCGTCTAGTAGGGAGTATTCGGTGTGTAAATGTAGGTGCGTAAAGCCAGAATTTTCACTCATTTTTTATCCTTTTTAATGAGCGGATTTTACAAAATTTTGGCTAATAAGGCGCTTGATGAAAGCTTAATGATAGCTTTAAAATTTAGAGATTTTTAGTATGTGGCAAGAGCAAAGCGCATGGTTAAGCTGTCATGCTGCGTTCGTTTTATAACAAAGAGGCTCGAGCAAATTTTAAAATTTCATGAACGAGTAATTTCGGCTCTAAAATTTGAGCTAAGCTGCAAGTGAAGCCAAATTTTAGTAGTCAATTCTTGCGAGTGAATGGAATTTTAAAATTTACTCTGCGATATAAATTTATCAGAGGGAGACAAGGGGACTTAAATTACGGTCTGCTTGCAGTTACGAGCTTGCGAAGCAAAGAAGCCCCCTCCTTAACGATCCCTCAACTCCGACGACGTTAGAGGTAGCATGTTCAGTGCTTCGCACTGCATGCGTTTTATCGTCAGGCAAGTGTAGGCAAATTTTAAAAATTTAAGAACAAGCATATCACGCTTCTAAATTTAGTGGCGAGTTTTACGAGGGCTAAATTTAGTAAGTTGCTAAGACGAGTGAGTAAGATTTTAAAATTTGCAAAATAAAAAATTAGATCGCGGACCAAGCCGCAATCCATTATAAATAAACTGGGATATTTGTATGTTCTAAGAAAAATCTTGATGTTCCGCCAAGGACCATCTCCATTAGTCCGTTTTCGCCGTATCTGCTAGCTACGATGAGATCTGCATTTCTGTCATTTGCAGCTTTTAAAAGCGCCTCGCCAGGTATCGTTGTAGTTGCTATAACTTCAAAACTAGCACTGATATTATGAACTTTAAAGTACTCTTCAAGTTTTTTAAGATTTAGCTCGGCATTATCGCCAAGGCTTGCTTTTGAAGTGATGCACTGAACCTTTTTAGCGCTCTTTAAAAGATCGATCGCGCCAGTTAGAGCTCTTGAGCTTTGAGTTGTTCCTGTCCAGCTTACAAGGATGTTATCAGCCCTAAATTCACGCATCTTTCTAGGGATAACGATCGCATTTTTGCCACTTTTTAAAACAGCTGACTCAAATGTGCCAGTGATCTTGCCATCAAGTGGCACTGCAGCTACGACTAGATCGCAAAATTTACTCTCTTGCTCGACTATGGCGCTTCTTTTTCCATTATGGATCGTGAAATTTGCAGTGCAGACATCTTCGATGACCTCGTCGCTCACCTTTATGCCTAACTCTGCGCAAATTTTATTAAAAAGCTTTTCGTTCTCTTCGTGCTCAACCGCAAGCTCTGACTTGGCTGATTTTAAAAATTCCTCAAAAAGCACTCCACCACGAAGCGTCATTTTCATATTATAAACCACGCTTGGATCTAGTTGGCAAGTGAGGATCTCCATGTGAGCTTTAAACCATTGTGCAACCTTTAAAGCACCGTAAATTCTTGGCTCGATATCGTCCCCTGCTCCTATTGGAAAAAGCAACTTTTTGTATTTCATCATCTATCCTTTAAAAATTTATTCAACCAAAGAGAGCGAAATTTTGTTTCCTTTTTGCTCGCTCACACACACTTTTACCTGATCGCCTACGTTTAATGGGCTCTTTATCTTTGAGATGTGAAGCAGACCATCTACACCGTCTTTTAACTCGATAAATACTCCAAAATCAACCACGCTTTTTACGCTTCCAACAAACTCATCTCCGATATTAAATGTCGGTTTTACGCGGTCTTTGTCGTGTTTAAACGGCTTTTTGCCAAATGAGCGAGAGTTCTCTTTTGAAGTGATAGAGATGATGTAGTCTTTTGCTGCATCGACGTTTTTCTTAGCACCGCCTGCGATTTTAACCTCGCCTTTTTCTCTATCAAGGTCGATCGAGACTTCAAATTTCTCGATGATCTCTTTTATAGTCTTGCCAGCTTGACCGATGATATCTACGATCTTGCTTGGATCAACGCTAAATAGCTCAAGTTTTGGCAATACATCCTCGTTTATCTCTATATTTTTATCGGCCTGTGTCATTAGAGCAAGGATGTGCTCTCTGCCACGTTTTGCTTGATAAAGCGCCTCTTTTAGCACCTCTAAGCTGATGCCTCCAAGCTTGATGTCCATCTGAAGTGCTGTGATGCCGTCACTTGTGCCAGCAACTTTGAAGTCCATATCGCCGTCGTGGTCTTCAAGTCCCATGATATCAGTTAAAACAGCGTGTTTATCGCCTTCAAATATAAGACCCATAGCAACACCTGCGACTAGTTTTTGGGTATTGACCCCAGCAGCTCTAAGTGCGAGCGAACCACCGCAAACGCTAGCCATAGAGCTTGAGCCGTTGCTCTCTAAAATTTCTGAAACGACTCTTATCGTATATGGAGATGCTAGGTCGATGCTTGGTGCAAGGGCACGTTTGGCTAAATTTCCATGTCCAAGCTCACGTCTGCCAGGAGCTTTAAGCGGGCTTGCTTCGCCTACGCTAAAGCCTGGGAAATTGTAGTTAAACATAAATTTCTCAACCAAAGGAGCTTTTTCAGTAAGGATGTCATACATCTGAGCGTCGCTATCTGTGCCAAGAGTGGCGACAACTAGCGCCTGAGTTTGACCTCTTGTAAAGAGGCATGAGCCGTGAGCATTTGGAAGGACATTTGTCTCGATGCTAATAGGTCTAACCTCTTCAAGCCCGCGTCCATCGGCTCTAACGCCCTCATTTATGATCTGCTCTCTTACTATTTTCTTTTTATATTTACCAAGGACATTTGAGATAACAGCCTCGTCCCAGCCCTCTTTTTGAGCTACCTCATCGCTTGAAATTTGCTTAGCGATCTTGCCAAGCTCGCTTGCACGCTCACTCTTTGCCATTTGATTGATCGCGTTTTTAACCTCTGCTTTATAAAATTTATCGATGTAAATAGCGATATTTTCGTTTTCTATCTCTGGTTTTAGCTCAAGTGCAGCGTCCTCTTTTTTATGCTCTTTAAACGCCTCTTCGTAAGCGCTGCTAGCTCTTAGTATAGCCTTGCCAGCAAAGTCGATCGCCTCAACCATCTTATCTTCACTAAATTCATTCATCACTTGCTTTTGCGCCATGCTATCGCTTAGGCTTGGATCTATCATCGGCTCAATCGCTACCATCGGTATGAGCTGCGTAGTTTGCTGAGGCAAGCTTCTCATCTCGATCATCAAAAGCTCATCTTTTGTGCCAGCCACATATAGATCGATCGCGCTTTGTTTTAGCTCAGAGTTGCTTGGGTTTATGACAAATTTATCATCTATATAGCCAACTCTTACACCACAAACTGGGCGATTTACAGGGATGTCACTAAGATAAAGCGCAACTGAAGCCGCATTTAGGCTCACAACTTGCAAATCAACCTCAGGATCAGCCGAAAGCACCATGACAACGATCTGCGTTGGATATGCGTAGCCTTTTGGGAAAAGTGGGCGAAGTGATCTATCTATGATGCGAGCTGTTAGCGTCTCAAAGTCGCCTGGCTTGGTCTCACGCTTGACGTAACCGCCTGGAATTTTACCAGCAGCGTAAGCTTTTTCTATGTATTGCACCGTTAGAGGCAAAAAGTCCTCTTCAACTTGCACATCTTCTCTTGCCACAGTTGCTAAAACTACGGTGTTTTTCACTCTTAAAAGCACTGCCCCGCTAGCTTGTTTAGCTACTTTATTAAGGTCAAAAATTTCGACCTGATTATTGACTTCTATACTATATTGCATTATTTTTATCTCCTTGTTGTTTTTGTAACGGTAAATAGTGAGGGCTCTCTTCTAATATCGACATGATGCGCTCGCTCGTAGCCTCGATCTTTTTCTCGTAATACGAATCCACATCGATAAAATCAACGATCTTGTTTATCGTGTAAATTTCATCGACCATATCATTTAAATTTGCAAAGACATCAGTGGCTATCATCGGCGTTGCGTATGAGATGGATTTTACCTTCACATCAAGCAGCGTCTTTATGCAGATGAGTGCCGTCATGCCAGTCTCACACCCCTCATCGATCAGTAAAATATTCTTCCCCTTTAGCTCTCCTATCAAATTTCCTTTTCTGTATTTATAGACATTTTTTAAAATTTTCTCTTCATATTTTCTATGTGCCTCGCCGTAGATGTAGTCATAGCTTATGTTAAAAGCTTTTATGAGAGGATCGTTTAGCACGATATCCTCAGTTTCACTAACTATTGCTACGTCGCATTCGCTGTTATTTGGCGCAGGGATTGGCTCGCTAAAGAGCATCTCATAGCTTAAATTTAACCCCCTGCAAACCACATCAGTCAGGATAACTGACTCAAGTGACATGCAAAGAACTATCGTCTTAGTGTCATTTAGCTCTTTTTTTGGCAAGATCTCGATGAGCTTGTTAGCTGCATCTAGTTGATCTTTAAATTTAACGCTTGCCATTTATCTAGCCATCTTATTTGCTACTTGATGAAGTGGTGCTGCTTTGTGAAAAGTCATAGTGCAAGCCGCCCATCGGATAGAAATTTATAGTAAAGTAGATGCCGCTTTTCTTAGTTGAGGCTGAGCCATTTGTCGTTGTTGTCGGCTCGACATCGTGTTGATAAATTAGCCCGTAGTTCCAGCACTTCCTTTGATGAAGCACGCCAACTCTCCAGCTCTTTGTGTAGCTTCTCTCAAGGTCGTATTGCCAGCCGCCAATTAAGCTATATTGATGAGGGAGCTTCACGCCAGCGCTACTTGTAAAGTAGCTATCTTTTGTTGCACTATTTTTAGCCTTGCTATCGCTCTTTTTCATCGTATGGAGCATATTTATCCAAAATAGATCGTGCGTATAGTAAAGTCCGTTTTGCACCTTTTTAAGCTCTCTATCTTTGTGTGAGTACTCTAGCTTGTTATAAAGGCTAAAATTCTCAAACGGATATAGGTAGATGGCATTTTTTAAATTTGAATACTCATCATCTTTTGTGTAGTAACCTTGTGAGATGCTGTGTTTGACGACTTTTCTGCCACTGCCGTTAAAGAAATACTGCGTCAAATAGCCAGAAACCTCTTCTTTGCTCTGATCTTGAGCTAAGAAATTTTCATACTCATTTAGATCTTTGTCATAGATAAACTCGTCGTCTAAATTTCCTTTTCTATAGCCTGGCAGCAAGTATTCAGCACCAAAATTTAAAGTGTGGTAAAAGCTCTCATACGCCTTTGCAAGGTCTGTGTGAAGAGCAAATTTATGGTAGTTATTTACAAAATTTGCGTGTTTATCTTCTCTTTTGTCATCAAATGAATTTATCTTGTTTTCGTAGTTTATCCTTGAAGCGTAAAGGTACTCGTAAAAAGAAAACGTTAGGCTATCATCAAACAGTGGCACATGCACTGAAGCTGGTAGAGTAAATTCATACTGAGTTGCTCTAACGCCTATCTTTCTATCATATCTATGTGATTGAAGATCGATTGAATATAAGATATTTGGCAAGACTATATCATCTGTAAATTTATGATACTGAAGCGATGGAAGCTCTTGAAGCGTATCTTTGTTTTCGTTCTTTGAGCCGATCTTTTCGGTATCTATGTAGTATTTCGCATAGGCACCAAAGTAGTGATCGTCATTTGCTATGAAGTAGTTAAATTTAGAGGTGATAAGCGAGTCATAGTCATCGTCTCTGCCCTTTAAATTTAGATAGTCTATATCATTTAGCTTGGTTGCATCTATCCACATGCCCTCTTGCAGATCGGCCTCGCTAAGGTATTTTATAAGCTTATCTCTTTCATATTTTAGCCCGACACCTTTATGGGTTTTGTTTTTTAGCTCAGCTCTGTTTGAAGTCTCGCTTTTTTGCTTGGCTCGGTAGCTGTTTTTATCAGTAAATGAACCAAAACTGATCTCACCTCTTGAATCAGGCGAATCAGTAAATCTAAAAGCACCGTAAATTCCAGCGCCCCTGTTTGTTCTTATCTGCGGATCAAACTCCAGATCCCACTCATTATAAGGTGCAAAATAGACTGGCTGCTTGTAGTAAAAGCCCTCTGACTTGCCGTATCCAAGCTCTGGTGGCAAAAGGCCTGTCCTTCTTGTAGTATCAGTTGAGAAGCCAAAGTATGGCAGGTAAAAGACTGGCACGTTTGCTATGCGAAAGACTGGGTTAAAAAGGTGCAAAAATTTACTCTGTTTGTTTAGCATGGCTGAGCTTGAGGTGATGCTCCAGTCAGGATCTTGGACGTTGCAACTTGAAACCATCGCCTTTCTTACCCTGTAGTACTCACTATCAGAGCTGCTCTCATCGCTTCTCATCCACACTTCCATATCTTTGTTCATCATAAAGAGCGACTCAAAAGCAGCGTTGTTGTTTTTTAAATTTAGCTTAGCGTAGTTTGAGCGAGAGACCTCGTCTTTGCCCTTCATCATATTAACATTGCCAAAGAGCTCAATGACTGAGTTGTTTTGATCATAAACAGCACAATCAGCCGTCACAAGATACTCTTGCGAATATACAACGACGTTTTTGTTTGCCGTTACGATGCCCTTATCTTGCTTCACATCATCAGCCAATAGCTGCACATCTTGCACTGCTGCACTTAAACTAAAAACACAAACCGGAATTAAAAATAAAATTTTACGCATTTATCACCACTGTTTTTGCTATTTTGTCTTGCCAAGTCTGCCTTGCAGGGTTTGAAAGTGCCCAAGCAAAGCCAAGATAAAAACAAGCTTCACTAACTATCCTAAAGATCGCCCTAACAAGACTTTGAGTTAAATTTGGCTTGTCTAAAATTTCTACATTTATACACATCGTCTTTGTTATCATCTGCCCGAGGCTTGCGCCGTAATACCAAACAAAAAATGTGTGATAGATTACTTTTAAAGCGACCACTTGCCAAAATAAATTTAATACTAAATTTCTAGCATCATCATAGTTAGTGCTAGTAGAAAGAGGCTCCCAATAGATGATCATAAAAAGAAACGAAACTATGATCTCATCGATAGAAAACGCCATGATCCTCTTAGCAAAAGGAGCAAGTGAAATTTCTTCGTTTTGAAGCTTCTCTTCTATCTGCATACTCATTTTAGAGCCTGCCACGCGATATCTTTTCTAAAGTGCGCTCCGTCAAATTTGACATTTTCGCAAAGCTCATAGGCCTTATCACGCGCCTCTTTTATGCTCTTTGCAGTCGCCACGCAGACTAGCACTCTGCCACCATCTGCGTAAATTTCATCACCATCTTTGCTCACGCCTGCGTAAGCTATATGTGCATCTTTTACATCATTTAAAACTGAAATTTTAGCCTTTGGGCTGCTTTTATAAGGATAATTTTTGCTAGACATCACGACGCCAACAGCAAATTCATCTTTTAAACTAATAGGCTTTAGCTCGCCTTTTGCAGCGTTTAGTAAAATTTCACTCAAATTTCCGTCGATTAATGGCATCAAAACCTCGCACTCAGGATCGCCAAATCTCACGTTAAACTCAAGCACATAAGGCTCATTTTTCACGATCATTAGCCCCACAAAAAGCACTCCACAAAACGGACTGCCCTCGTTTTTCATCCCTTTTAACGTAGGTTTTACCACCTCTTCTTCGACCCTTTTTATCAGCTCTTTTGAAGCAAGCGGACTTGGAGCGTAAGCACCCATGCCACCAGTATTTGGACCCTCGTCGTTGTCAAGCAGGCGTTTGTGGTCTTGTGCAACTGGCAAGCTTACAAAATTTTCGCCGTCACAAATGGCAAAAAAGCTTAGTTCAAAGCCGTCTAAAAACTCTTCAACCACCACAAATTTACCAGCATCACCAAAGCTAGCCCCACTTAGCATGTCGCTAACTGCCTCTTTGGCTTCTTCTTTAGAATTTGCGATGATCACGCCTTTTCCAGCGCAAAGTCCGTCAGCCTTTACAACCATCGGAGTGCTTAGGGTATCAATAAATTTAAATGCTTTTTCTTTATCGTCTGTGTTTAAATATTTTGCAGTTTTTATATCATTTCTAGCTAAAAAGTCCTTCATATAGGCCTTGCTAGCCTCAAGTCTAGCAGCTGCTTTGCTTGGTCCAAAGATGAGCAAACCCTCTTTTTTAAAGATATCCACCACGCCTTCGCTAAGAGGCGCTTCAGGTCCCACGATAGTTAGCTCGATACTATTTTTTTTGGCAAAATTTGCTAGCTCATGAAAGTCTTTTATGTTTAAATTCTCACCAAGGCGTGAGGTCGCACCATTTCCAGGCGCAAAGTATAAATTTATATTTTTTTCGCTTTTTAGTTTTAGAGCAATGGCGTATTCGCGGCCGCCACTTCCTATTATGAGAATGTTCATATTATCTCCGTAAATTTAAAAACCCAAGTGGGCGTCGCATAGAAGAGTGGCCCATAAACAAAGCCAATCTTGCAAATAGATGGATACCAAAAGGTTGCAACTTCTCGCTGTTTAAGGCTCAAACGAAGCCACATCGCAAGGCACCCATACCTTTTCGCTAACAAAAAAGTGTTGGACCCCGTAAAATGCTGACTCGCTTCACTCAGGCAATAAAATTATATAAATTCTTTGCTTAAAGTAACGTTTTGGCAAGTGCGATACAAGCGTTTATATCTTGACTTTGACTAACAAGTGGCGTGCTAAATTTTAGCTCTTTTGCAGTAATCTTTCCGATGCTTATCGTCTGGTAGCTCTCGTCCCAGCCAAAATTAGTTAGAAAATTTCTCACATTTATCGGAGATGAGAAGATCAAAATGCTATTTTTTGGCGGTTTTAGCTCCATTTTGCAAGGATTTAAGACATTTTCATAAGCGATGACCGCCTTTATATTTACGCCACCCTTTTGTAAAATTTCTAAGAAATTTGAAGCGCTATCTTTGCCCTTTAGATAAAGCACCTTTTTGCCTTTTAAAAGTGGCAAAATTTCTCTTGCAAAGTCATCTCCGTGTGCATTTTGCCCAGTGTAAATTTCACTAAAGCCAAACTCTCTTGCCGCCGCTGCGCAACTATTTGCGATAGCAAAAACTGGCAAATTTATAGGCGAAATGCCATTAAATTTTAAAGCTTTAAAGGCATTTTTGGAGGTTGCCACAAGCGCGTCATATTCGCTTAAATTTATCTCAAATTTCAAAAACTCTATCTTACTAACGCTTAAATTTATAACGCTCTCATCAGTCGTTTTTGTGTTTGAAACAAGATAAATTTTACGCAACTCTTTTTAACCCCACAAATGATATAAAAGCAAGCACGCTGCAAGCTAAAATAGCTATTGAAGTCGAGTAAAAAATGTCACCAAGCCCAACTAATGGCGAGATGATGCCACCTAAGAAAAATGGGCAAAATCCAAGCACCGCCGAGGCTGAGCCAGCGTACTCTCTGCCCTCATTCATCGCAAGTGAAGAGGCTGTTGGTAAGATAAAGCCAGTAAAGAGCAAAAGTAAGAAAAATGCGATGATAACGCCGATCACTTCAAATTTAAAGCAAAGCATAAACGCTATAAAAATGCTAGCAAACAAGGTGCCAAAAAGCCCAGTTTTTAGTGCTTTTCGTTCATTTAGCAAGCTTGCAAGCCTAGCACCTATGACGATGGCTAGACCATTTGCCGCAAAGCAAAAGCTGTAGCTTACTGGGCTTAGCAGGTAAAACTCTTGTAAGATAAAAGAAGATGCCGCGATATAGGCAAACATCGCAGCCATCGTAAATGTCTGGATCGCAATAAATAGCATAAATTTCTTTTTTCTTAAAATTTTGCCAAAGACGCTGTAGGTCTGAAGCAAAGGCACTTTTAGGCGGTTAGCAGGGCTTAGGCTCTCTTTGAAGTAAAAATTTGCGATAAATAGCAAAATGCCAATGATCGTTAGCGCCATAAAGATGCCGCGCCAGTCGGTAAATTTAAGTAGCAAGCTGCCGCCTATGGGCGAAAATATCGGAGCAAGACCATTTACAACCATCATAAGACTAAAAAATTTAGTCATCTCGTGACCCTTGTAAAGGTCGCTCACAACGGCTCTTGAGATAACCAGACTGCCCGCACTTGCAAGCCCTTGTATGATGCGCATAAAGATAAAAAACTGGATATTTTGCGCAAAAAATATAAAAATCGTGCTTATCGTGTAGATGATGAGCGAGATGGTAAGTGGCGTTTTTCGCCCAAATTTATCGCTGATTGGACCAACTATTAGCTGGCCTATCGCAAGGCCTGCCATCGAGGTTGTAAGGGTTAGCTGGGTTGCTGAAACGCTTGTGCCAAACCACTCAGTTATGGCTGGAAGTGCTGGCAGGTAAAGGTCTGTGACAAATGGTCCAAAAGCTGAAAGCGCGCCCAAAAATAGTAGTAAAAATAGTTTGGAATTTTCTTTTTTCATAGCTCTTCTTTAAATTTTAAAGGGATTATATTATGACTTTGCTTTTTGGGTTATTAAGGGTAAATTTAATGTGATTTATAAAAGAGAAAAGCCCTAAAATAGGGCTTATTTTTACATTTTGTCTTTTGTGACGATTAGAAGCATTTTGAATTTATCTTTCACTTTTAGGCCATGTGGGATCTTGCCTGGAAGCACGATGCTATCGCCCTTTACTAGATGAAAACTTTCATCAGCTATCTTTAAATCAAGCTCGCCATCAAGCGCGATAAGTAGCGCATCGCCAGGGGCAGCGTGGGTTGAGAGCTCTTGGTCTTTGTCAAAACTAAGTAGCGACATCGAGCCATTTTCGTTTTTGACAAGCGTCTTACTAACTATCTTGCCACTCTCGTAGCTAACGGCATCTGCGAGGCTAAAGACACTCGCTTTGTCTAAATGATCTATCATAACATTCTCCTTAAAATCTATTAGTAAATATTTTGTCTTCTTTGTAAATTTGAGCTTTCGCCAGGTTTTTGCCTCGATAAGGCAGGCCTCATCACGTCCAAGCTTCATCTGCTTTTCGCCGTATTCAAGCTGCGCTTCGCCGTCAATGACGAAGGCAAGGCTATCTATAAAAAGCATCTCGTGATCAAGCTCCTCGCCCTCATCAAATGCGTATATATCGATGCTTGCGTTTTTATTTTGAAAGAGCCTTTTGCTAACGACGCTTTTTTCAACTATCTTTGTGTCTTTGTCAAGATTATAAATTTTACTCAAGTTGTATCCTTTTTTGCGAAGGATTATAATGCAAGTTTTGATAACAGTTCTTAACTTATGTTAAGGAATTTGACTATTTTAGTCCTTTTTTTAGCTTTCTTATCAAAAATCTAGCAGGATGAAGCTCAAAAAATAGCGATCTTTCTATGCAAAGTGGGCGATCAAGCACAAGATCTGTTATCAAATTTGCTCCAAGTATCGCTGTGCCAAGGCCACGTGAGCCGTGAGCGAAATTTACAAAGAGATTTTTTTCGTAGCTTGCTTTTGGGTTATTATCTTTATTTTTACTCCAAAATAGCCCTTTGTAGTTTTGCTTGTAAAACTCCTCATCGTGCAAGGCGCCAATTATCGGAAATCTATCTCCGCTATAACTTCTATATCCCACACGTGAGCCGATGATAGTGACTTTTGTGGTGTCAAAAAACTCGCTCACGTCGCTTAAATTTTTAGCATTATCCTCGTCTTTAGGCATGTCACAAATTTCATTTCTAGCGTAGGTTGCACCGATAACTTGCACGCCTTTTACGGCTGGGCAGATGTAGCCTTTTGCACTTAGTGGCAGCTCATTTTTTAGCACTGGTTTTAGGTGCGTGACTTGACCTCTGACACTACTTATTTGCATGTCGTAACTTCTAAATATCTCGCTACTCTTGCTACCTGTGCAAAAGATCAAAATATCAGCCTCCAAGCTTTTTTTATTTTTAAATTTAACGCTTATCTTGCCATTTTGTAGGTGCGTCCTGCTCTCATACTCGTGGTTAAATAAAATTTCAAAGTTACTTGATAGAAATTTACAAATTTCTCTTGGCCTAGCATAAGCCGCCTCTTTTATAAATATCCCAGGATATGGCTTTAAACTCTCATCAAATTTAAAAAGATCCTCCGCACTTTGATCCTGCCATGAGGCGTATCTTTTAATGAGCTCATCGTCAAATGCATAGTCGATGCAGCCATTAAATTTGATGAGGCTTTTTGGTAAATTTGCCTTGTAAAATCTCACTGCTTGCAAAAACGCATTTATGTGCATGCGGCCTAAATTTACCCCAGGCTTCGTAACTAGTGGCATCAAGGCGCCGCAGTGATTACCTGAGCCATTTGTCGCGACCTCACTCTTTGCCTCGGCGATCACCACTTTAAAGCCATTTTTGGCTAGCTCTCCAGCGGTGGCAAGTCCAGCCACACCTGCTCCTATAACAAGCGCTGTTTTGCCTTTTACGCTGGCAACCGGCTCGCACCTCGCAAACCAAGCGTCCTTTAAATTTTCATCCTTTTTCTCTAGCACAGCGCTGCTCATCTGGCGTTTTCTAGCGTAGCCCTCTTTTAGGCTCAGAAAAAAGCCAGCATTTTTTAGCCCATCTTTTACCATTTTTGCGCACGAGTAAGTTCTAACTATGGTGCCAACCCTGCTTAGCCTTGCGATCTGCTTAAAGACGTCCTCGCTCCAGATCGAGCCATTTTTGCTTGGGGCAAAGCCGTCTAAAAACCAGATATCAGCGGCAAAATCAAGCTCAGGCAAAATTTGATCTGCTTCGCCGTAGCAAAGATCAAGGGTGATATTTGGGGCGAAATTTATGCGGTGTATGCCAGAAATCAGCGGTGGATAGAGCGAAACTAGCTTTTTAGCATAGGCTTTAAAAATGCCTAAATTTTCATAAATTTTTAAAAGATCTTCTTTTTTAATGGGGCTTTTTTCGATACTAACGAAGTGAAGTTTTTTGGAGCTATTTTTAAATTTCTTACAAAGCGTGAAGAAATTTAGCCCAGCGCCAAAGCCAGTCTCAGCAACTATGAAGCTATCTTTGCTCTGCCAAATTTCATCAAGTGCGCTCGCAAAGACAAATTCGCTCTCAAGCCAAGGTTTTTCGGTGTTAAAGTAGATGTCGCCAAACTCTTCGTTAAATGGAATTTGTCCTTTAAAGCTTAAATTTGCATTTTTCATCTATTTTTTGCGAAATATCCATCTATGCCGTTTGCGATGCCGTTTGCAAGGGCTTTTTGATAGGCTTCGTTAAAGAGTTTTTCGCCCTCGACTGGATGCGTGATATATCCGATCTCGACAAGAACCGCTGGCATAAGAGCGCCCACGAGCACCCAAAATGGCGCCTCTCGCACGCTGCCGTCGCTGGCTGCATAGACCTTTCTAGCGCTTGCTAAAATTTCTTTTTGGATGTCGATGCCAAGCTTGTTTGAGGCGATGATCTTCTCGCGGTTTAGCACGTTTAGAAACGTTTGCTGCGAAAAGTAGTTCATCTCTTCGATGTCTGATTTGTTTTCAAGTGCGGCTGCGTTTTTGCTGCGCTCGCTCCTTGCAGGCGATAAGAAAAATGTCTCGATGCCATGCATGCTCTTTGCTTTAGCAGCGTTTGGAGCGGCATTTGCGTGGATGGATACAAAGAGGTCAGCCATCTTGTCGTTTGCAAATTTCGTTCTTGATCTTAAATTTATAAAAACGTCAGTTGATCTGGTGAAATAGACCTTGTAGCCACGAGATTTTAGTATCTCGCCAAGCTTTTTGGCTACACCTAAAACGGCTGTTTTTTCTTTTAAACTACCATTTACCGCACCAGGATCTGTGCCGCCATGCCCTGGGTCGATGACGATCGTTTTGTTGCGTGAAAACTTACCCGCCGCAACTGGAGGTAAAGGCTCTTCTACTGGCTCACTTTGCGCTGGCTCAGACTTTAAATTTGGCTCTACCGCGCTTTGTGCTGGCTTTTCGTTTTTATTTTTAAGCTTATGAAGTGGCGCTCTTACATTTTCATTTGAGATGAAATTTTGAGCGCTAATTATTAACAAATCCCCAGTTGCATTTGCTTTTATCGTCTTTTGCACCTTGTCAGAAAAGATGATCCTGACGGTGTTTTTATCATACTGCGAGATGTGGATGTAGTCTGAGATGAAATTTTTATAAGTTAGTGGGTTGCCATTTAGCCTGCCATCGATGTCCATGATATTTTTGTAGGCATTTTGCTGTTTGGCAAACGATGTTTTTAGCCTTGCGGTGTCTAGCTTTGTGTTAAATTTAAGCACCAAGGTGTCATTTACCTTTGTGGCACTTAGTAGCGTTAAAGCTGGCGAAACCGCTGGCGCGCTGGCACCTTTTACGCCGTTTATCGAATTTAGATCTCTTATATATGCGCTTGAGTCAAAGCCAAGCGCTTTTGAGCTTGTTATGAGCCTAGTAAGTGCCTGCTTTTTCGTGTTTTTGTCGTTTTTAATGATCGCATCAACGTAGATATTTTTTATATCGTTGTGAAGCTTTATCTTAGCGCTTCTATTTAGAGCCATAAAATTTCTATCAAATTTGGCAAAAGTCTCCGAATTTGTCGCCGCAAAAAGAAAGCTAAATGCTAGAAAAAGAGATATTAAAACCCGTTTCATTCACCATGTACCAGCTTATGTATTAGCTCTTTTACGCTTATTAGCTCTTTTAGTTTGTAGCCGTTTGCCCCCGTAAAAAATAGCCCACTCTCTTTTTTGCCACTATATGCGTCAAATAGCCTATCCGCGATGCAGTATCCCACCTGCTTTGCCTCTTTGCCTCTTTGGCAAGGGCTCACGCAGTTGCTTATGCACTGGATCTTTGGCCCCATTCTTTTATCGACTAAATTTATCAAATTTGTTCTTATCCCGCGAGCTGGATAGCCAACTGGGCTCTTTATAAGCTCGATATCTTTCTCTTCAGCTGCAAGCAAGACCTCTTTAAAGCCGATATCTGCGTCACACTCGTGTGTACCAATAAAGCGTGTACCCATTTGAACGCCGTCTGCGCCTAGCGATATCGCCTTTTCGATGTCGTTTTTATCCCAAATTCCACCAGCTGCGATGAGCGGAAAGTCACCCCACTCTTTGATCTCAGCTTTTACCTGCGGGATGAGATTAAATAGTGAAAACTCAGGATCAAGGCACTGCTCGTATGTAAAGCCCTGGTGGCCGCCACTTAGCGGTCCCTCAAGCACGACAGCATCTGGCAAGCGCTCATATCTTTGAAGCCAGCGCTTACAGATTATCTTTAGTGCTTTTGCGCTTGAGACGATCGGAACTAGTGCTATCTCTTTAAAATTTTGTGTAAATTCAGGTAAATTTGTAGGTAGCCCTGCACCAGATACTATGATATTTATACCAGCCTCGCAAGCGTCTTTAACCACCCTTGCGTAGTCATTTGCTGCATACATTATATTTACGCCAAGTGGCAAGTCACCACAAATTTTACGTGCATTTTCTATTACAGCTCGAAGGCCTCTTGTGGAGTAGAAATTTTCGCTTCCAAAAGGCTTTGCATTTAGCTCTTTATCTATAAATTTGCGGTTTTCATAGTAGCCTGTGCCAACTGAGCTAATTATGCCAAGACCGCCTTCTAAGCTCACATTGCCAGCTAGTTTGTCCCAGCTGATGCCAAGTCCCATACCGCCTTGAAATATCGGGTATTTTATCTCGTATTTACCTATTTTTAACGGCTTTAACTCCATTTATTCAACCTTTATCTTCGCAAATTTACGCTTTCCAACCTGCAAGATATACTCGCCTGCTCCTAATTTTAACTGCTCATCGCTAATTTTTTCTTGATTGACGCTAACTGCGTTTGCTTTTATATCTCGCCTTGCTTGAGAGTTTGACTCACTTAGCCCACACTGAGATAAGGCCTCTACTATCCAAATCGGCGCTTTTAAGCTAAATTCTTTCATATCAGTTGGTAGCTGATTTTGAGAGTGAACGCTGTTAAATTCAGCCATAGCAGCCTTAGCAGCCTCCTCGCCGTGATACCTCGCTGTTATCTCATAAGCAAGATCCTCTTTCGCCTTTTTTGGATGATATTTGCCACTATTTACGTCATTCATCAGCTCTTCTATCTCGCCTAGTGTTTTTGTGCTTAGTAGCTCGTACCAGCGCCACATAAGCTCATCACTTATGCTAAGCGTTTTTGCAAACATATCATTTGCATTTTCAGTTACGCCGATATAGTTGCCAAGGCTTTTGCTCATCTTATTTACACCATCAAGCCCCTCAAGAAGTGGCATCATGATGACAGCTTGCTCTTTGCCGATATTATATGTTCGCTGCAAAGTTCTGCCCATTAGAAGGTTAAATTTCTGATCTGTGCCACCCATCTCGATGTCGCACTTCATAGCAACGCTATCATATCCTTGAAGAAGCGGATACATAAACTCAGAGATTGATATAGGATTGCCCGCTTTTATCCTCTTTTCAAAGTCATCTCGCTCTAGCATCCTAGCTACTGAAAATGTGCTAGTTAGCTCAATTATACCAGCAGCGCCAAGCTCATTTGACCATTTTGAGTTAAACATTATCACAGTTTTTTTAGGATCTAAAATTTTAAAAACTTGCTCTTCGTAAGTTTTTGCATTTTTTAAAACGGTCTCTTGATCTAGTTTTTTTCTAGTGGCTGACTTGCCTGTTGGATCGCCTATTTGAGCGGTAAAATCGCCTATCAAAAACTGCACTATCGCGCCATGCTTTTGAAGCAAAGCCATCTTGTTTAAAACGACTGTGTGACCTAGGTGAAGGTCTGGAGCTGTTGGGTCAAAGCCTGCTTTTACGTAGAAATTTTCACCTTTTTCATAATAATTTTTAACCAAATTTTCAACTCTCTCAGCATCGATCATCTCGGCAACGCCGCGGTTTATCTCTTGTAAAATATCGTCTATATCTTGAACCATTTTTCTCTCCTAATTATGATATGGGTCGCTTTGCGAAACAAAATCAATAATCTTATATCTATCTTTGATCTTCTCTTTGATCTCGTTTGCATCGATATTTTCTGCTATTTCGACGCTTATTTCAAACGTATCTCCGCTAAGATCATTTGCTTCGTTTAGCGAGATTGTAGCTAAATTTATATCAAGTCTAGCAAGATATGTTAAAAATTCAGCCAACGCACCTTTTCTATTTTCTAAATTTAATAAAATTTTATACCTATGTGGGGCATTTCTCGTCCATTTGACAAAGATGATCTCATCGCCTTTATCCATTAACTTGCCAGCGCGCTCGCAAAGCTTGTGATGCACTGTCACGGTGTGACCATTTTTAAAGCCAACTATGCTATCGCCCCTTTTTGGATTGCAGCAATAATCAAACTCGACATTTGAAATTTTGTGATTTGAGTAGATCACTATGTTTTCAAATTTTTGCTTTTTGATCTGGTATTTGTCGCCCAAAGAGATCATAAAAGGGCGCTCTTTTCTAATGTATTTTTTAAGCATATTTGCCACTTCTTGCAGATACTCGCTATCAGTTGCTGCACGAAATACCTTTTTGCCTAAATTTTCGCACTCTACCCACTCTAAAATTCTATCTTTTGAGACGTTAAACACTGATTTTAAGATATCTATCGCCATTTTGTAGTTTATATCTTTGATCTTTTGCTTACAAAATGACCTTATCGTCGCCTTTGCCTTGCCTGTTCGTACGCTATTTATCCACGAACAGCGAAATTTAGCCTCTTCGCCAGTTACTATCCTAACGATGTCGCCATTTTTTAGCTCTGTTAGAAGTGGCATCCTAACTCGGTTTATATAAGCTTCTTTTGCGTAAAGTCCGATCTCTGAGTGAATCTCATAAGCATAATCAAGCGCCGTAGCACCACGTGGCAGAGTAAAGACCTCGCCCTTTGGAGAATAAACTGCGATATCTTCGATATAAAGGCTATCTTTTGCGTATTCATAAAGCTCTTCGACGTTGCTCTCGTTCTCGCTATTTTGCATGCTGATGTCATTTAGCCAGTCAAGCTTTGGATTTAAGAGGCTGCCCTCGCCGTTTTTATATTTCCAGTGAGCGGCAACGCCGTATTCAGCGGTTTTGTGCATATCATAAGTGCGAACTTGCGCCTCAAATATGCTTTTGTTATCAAAAATGGTTGTGTGTATCGTTTGATAGCCATTTTGCTTTGGAAGCGCGATATAGTCTTTAAATCTTGAGATGAGAGGATTAAAATTTATATGCAAATTTCCAAGTGCAAGGTAGCAATCAAGCGGCTTTTGCACGATGATCCTAATAGCAAGCAAGTCAAGCACCTCTTCGATAGAAATGCCCTTTCTTTGCATCTTTAGATAGATCGAGTAGTAGTGTTTTATGCGTTTTTGTATCTCAAAAGTGCCCTCAATAAAGCCATTTTCAAGCAAAATTTGACTTACTTTTTCGTGAAAAGCATTTAGTTTTAGGCTAAGCTGCTGCTTATTTTTGTTTAGGTAGCTATCGATCTTTGCGTATTCTTCTGGCATCGCGTATTTAAAGCTTAGATCTTCAAGCATGTTTTTGATCGATGAAATTCCCAGCCTATGAGCGATCGGAGCATAGACCATAAGCGTCTCTTCGGCTATGCGTTTTTGCTTTTCAGGCCTTAGCGCTTCAAGGGTTAGCATGTTGTGAAGTCTGTCGCAAAGCTTTACGACAAGGACTCTGACGTCTTCTATGGAGATTAAGAGCATCTTTCTAAAAGTTAGCGCCGAGCTTGCTAGTTTTTCGTTGCTGTCTGAGCTTGCGAGCTTGTTTTCTCTAATGGCAACTATCTTTGTAAGCCCTTCAACCAGCTTTGCCACCTCATCACCAAATTCAGCCTGAAGCTCACCTAGCGTTACGTCGGTATCTTCGACCACGTCATGAAGAAGTGCAGCTATGACCATGCTCTCATCGCCGCCCATGTTTGCTACGATAGAGGCTACTAAGATGGGGTGGATGGCGTATGGTTCGCCGCTTTTGCGGTATTGTCCAGCGTGAGATGTGACGCAGCTATCTACAGCTTTGTCTAAAATTTCACTTCTTTCACAAAGAGAAAAGAGCAGCGCCATAGCGTCTGGGACGTTTCTGCAAGCTAAAATTTGCTCGATAAGCTGCTCTAAAAAAAGACTATTTTCCTTCAACTATTGCCTCTAAGCCTATTTTACCCTCAGCCACTTCAAGTAGTGCGATGTCTGCAAATTTCATCTTTGAAGTATCAGCATCAACTAAAGCTATGGCGCCATTTGCTAGCGCTTCTGCACGCTTTGCAACGATAAGTGAAAGCTTATATCTGTCATCTCCTACTTGTTTTAGCGCTCTTGCTGTGATTTGTTCTGTTCTCATTTTTATCCTTTTTGAAATTTATTTTACAACTGAGTATAGGGCTGCTTCTTCTTCATTTATTATTTTTAATAAATTTCCAGCCTTAAACATATTACAAACTAAGATCGGCAGTGCGTTGTCCTTTGCTAAAGCTATGGCAGTATCGTCCATAACCTTGATATCATCGCTCATCGCCTTTTCGTAGTTTAGTGATTTTAAAAGTTTTGCATCTTTGAATTTTTTAGGATCTTTATCATAAACGCCATCAACTTTTGTCGCTTTTATGATCATATCTGAGCCGATCTCGATAGCTCTTAGCGTAGCTGCTGTATCTGTTGTGAAGAAGGGATTGCCCGTGCCTGCAGCAAAGATGACAACTCTGCCCTTTTCTAAATGGCGCTGCGCACGTCCCACGATAAATGTCTCACAGATCGCCTCCATCTTGATCGCGCTTTGCACTCTTACTTCAAGCCCGCTTCGCTCCAATGCTTCACGCATCGCGATCGAGTTGATGACAGTTGCTAGCATGCCCATGTGATCGCCACTTGTTCGCTTGATGATACCATCTTTTGCAGCGCTCACACCGCGCACTATGTTGCCACCGCCTATTACGATACCAACTTCGATATCATTTTCTATAAGCTCTTTTATCTCGCTTGCTATAAATTTAAGCACAGCTGTGTCTATACCAAAACCATTTTCTCCAGCCAAGGCCTCGCCTGAAAATTTGACCAATACGCGTTTTCTCTTACTCATTGTCATGCTCCTTGAAATTCACGCATTTTAGCCAAAAAGCCTTTAAATTTAGCTAATAACGCTTACAAAGTGACTATTTTGAGATCATTTCAAGCGGGTCGATATGGTAGTTTCTTTGCGTTACTTCAAAGGTTAGATCGTTTCTAACTCGGCCTATAACATAACCTTTTTGCACGACTGAACCGACCTTTACAGTTGGCGCGATCTGGCTTAGGTGAGCGTATATCGTGTGGATGCCGTTTTCGTTTTCGATGATGACGACATTTTCAAGCATCGGAGTTGCTTTTGCAAAGACGACCTTGCCATTTAGCACGCTTTTAACCTTCGCATCTGGCGTGCTTGAGCGAAGTATGACTGATTCGTTAAAAATTTTGATGTTATATATCGGATCTACGTAATTGCCAAATTTTTGCTTTACAGAGTAGCTATCAAGCGGAGCGATCGTTCTTGCGCCTGAGTATCTTTTAACTGAGCTTGTCTGATAGCCCCCACCCATTGGCTGGCTCTTTTCGCCCTTTTTGCCGCCTTTGCTAGCTGCTCTTTCTTGCTTTTCTCTGGCAGCTCTGGCTGCTTCATCCTCTTGCTTTTGCATAATAGCAAGCTGCTCAAGTGTCTTTCTTAGCTCGTCTTGTTGGGCTTGAAGCTTGGCTAGCTTTTTGCTGTAAATTTCTTTATCACGTTTTAGCCCGTTTATTGTATTTTTCTGCGTGCTCTCTAGGCTTTGTAGATCATTTTGCTTGCGCCTATAGTTTTTTATGCTTGAGTTTATCTCATTTATCTTGCTTGATTTGTTTTTTATCTTTTCTATCGTATCTTCGTAGTTCTCACTAAGTCTTTTAAAGTCCTCTTTTGCTATGGCATTTAGCTTGGTTAAAATTTGCGACGAGATGATGCTCTCTTCGCTTTGTTTGCCCTCGCTTGCTGACATCATAAGATCAAAAGAGAGATCTTCTGCGATGATCCTTATCATATTTTGCTCTAGTTCTTTTTGGGTGCGCTCTAGCTCTTTGTTTTGCTTTGTTAGATCATCAAGTTCAAGAAGCGCTTTTGAAGCATTTGTCTCAAGAACAGAAATTTGACCTTTTAAATTTGTGATATCGCCGCTTATGCCGCGCAGTTTTTTCTCGCCATTTACGATATCGCCGGCCAAGTCATCAAGCTTTTTACTAAGCTGCTCGCTCATCGCCTGTGTCGATCTTAGCGAGTTTTTGGAGTCTTTTATCTTCTCTTTAGTATTTGATGCAAAAGCTAGACTAAATGCTAGCAAAAGTGTAAAAATTCCTTTTTTCATATCGTGCTTTTTCTAGCCTTACTCATCACTAAACTAACAGCAAAAATGCTTAAAACCACAGCCACGCCAAATAAGATAAATATATCTCTTGAAAGATCAAGACTAGGCAAGACTACATCGATGCTTGCGGCATTTTCTCTAAAAATTTCAATACTAGGCAAGAAAAAGAAAAATGCGCCAACAACAATGGTCGCAACTATGCTATCAACCATGGCTGATTTATAGAGCATAGCTGATTTTAGCCAAAATGGCGCGCCAAAAAGCGTCATGATCTCGATGCGCTCTCTATGCTCAAATAGCCAAATTTTAGTCTGTTTAAGCATAAGCATAAGCCCAACGACACAAAGTATCGCCATAAATGCATACGATATGCTTTTGGCTAAATTTAGCATCTTAAAGACCTTGTCATGGGTCTTTGAAAATGTCTCGACCTTGCTTATACCATCAAATTTCAAAAGCTTTTGCTTTATCTCCTCCATATATTCTGGCGATGGAAATTCGCTTAGTCTTAGCGAGTAAAATTTAGGCAAGGCGTTTTGAAGGATGGATAAATTTTTAGCCGAGATGTCGTTTGATAGGCGATCTATTATCTTTTGTGGGCTTAGTGGCTCAACGCTAGCTAGCATGCTAACCACTGGCTTTAGCACTGGCTCGCTTAGCTCTTTGTTTGAGACCACCACGATGTTGTAGTCATTTCCCATAAGCCTCTCATACTCTCTTACGATCTTGTCTGCTGTGAGGCTAAACTGCACTGAAAATAAAAGCGCGATTAACGGCAGGATAAATCCAAGGTGGTTTTTAAGCGATCTCATGCACGCCTCCATTTTCTATGACGAAGTGGCGGTATGGGATGCGAAGCGTTGATGGGATGTGATGCGTCACCACGACGACGCTTGTGCCTAGAAATTCCCTGGCTGATTTTAGAAGCGACCAGATGACGTCGCTTGAGTATTCGTCTAAATTTCCCGTTGGCTCGTCGCATAAGAGTAAATTTGGATTGTGCGCGAGTGCTCTTGCCATGGCAACTCTTTGCTGTTCGCCGCCACTTAGCTCGCGAGGGTATTTATCGGCTTTATGAAGCATATTTACGTGCTTTAAAAGTTTAGCCACCTGCTTTTTGCTCACATTTTGATTGACGCCTTTGATGATGAGGGGTAACATGACGTTTTTTTCGACATTCCACTCATTTATCAAGCGATAGTTTTGAAATATAATGCCAACTCGCTGCCTAAGCTCGCAAAGTCTTTTGTCATCGATATCGTCCATTTGCGTCATGCAGACATTTAGCTCGCCAGCAAGGGGCGAAATTTCTCCGTAAAATGACTTTAAAAGCGTGCTTTTTCCGCTTCCACTCTTGCCTGTGATAAAGACAAAGTCATTTGCATAGATGTCTAAATTTACGCTATTGATCACAACCTCGTTGCGCTCGTAAGCTAGGCTTAAATTTCTTGCGCTAATTATCTCTTGCATCAGCCAAATACTCCTTCAAAAGCTCGTGTGCTGCTAAATTTTCACGAATTAAGATCGGTTTTTTTATAAAATATTCGCTTTTCTCATCGCTTATTTTGATGAAACACTGCTCTGGTTTGTTAAACGCTCCAAAGGCGACTTTTAGCAAAATTTCACCCTCATTTATGGTGTAAATTTCTTCAAAATGTAAAAAATGATCCTCTTTTTTTATGATGAAATTTTTAAAATTTTTAATGATATTTTTTACGCTTGTCTTTTCTTTAAAGCTAAAATCCCCAGCCAAAACGCTCTCGCCACTTTCAACCTCGCAAGTATAAATAACGTCGTAAATGTCCTTATCTTGGCGTCTCCAGCGGTCTTCATACTTGCTTGTTACTTCTAAATTTCTATTTTTAAAAGCCTCTATCTTTGAGTTTGTAGGCTCTAAAAATTTACTCAAACTAAAGTCGCAATACTCCTTGCTATCAGTCCTTAGCTCAAATTTACCGCCAAGCTTTAGTATCCTCTCACACTCAAGCGCAAACGCCGATGAGACCACGCGTCTATGCTCAGCCTTATCCCACGGCACTGGAAAGTGCAAAAATACTCTATCAACTAAATTTGATCCAATAAGCGAGAGTAAGAGCCTTGCGTCGGTATTTATAAGCCTCACGTTTTCTAGGGCATTTGCCCTAGCTAGCTTTGCTACTTGCTCGATGCTTGGTTTATATACCTCTATGCCAATAACTAGGGCATTTGGGTTGTTTTTAGCCTGATAGAGCAAGTGCCTGCCAGAGCCAAAGCCGATCTCGATAAAAATCTCTTTAAATTTACCTTTTAGCTCGCAAAAAGCTGGCACAAATTCTTCAAGGCTTAAAATTTCACTAACTTTTTTGGTTAAATTTGTCTTTTTTACAGCAAATGCTTGACTGATGACGCCGTTACAACTTTGCTCTTTAAAAAGCTCAAGTGCCTCTTGCAAAAGTCCAACTTTAGCAGGCTTTGTAAGCTTTTCTCCCTTTACGACGACGCCATTTTTGCCTGGCTTTACGACTAGAAAAAAGCCTTCATCTTCATTTTTTGTGTAGATGAGCCTCTCGTTTCGGCCATTTGCCTGCCAAAGAAATTTGATCTTGTCGTTACCAAATGGAAACGAGAGCTCTTTTAAGGACGAAGCGATGAAATTTGGCATTATTTTATGCTAACTTCTGCTTTTGATGACTTATCAGAGGCGATGCCGTATTCATCGACTGCTACGACGCTGTAAGAGTAGCTAGCTCCTTTTTGGACACTGTCATCTCTAAGCCCAGTATCACTTATACCGCTAAAGACTTTCTCGCTAGCACCGCTTCTATAAACTGTATATGAGCTAGCTCTATCAACTGCACTCCAGCTTACATTTACGCCGCTGCCATCGTAGCTAGCGCTTATGCTTGGAGTTTTTGGTGCGCCAAGTGTGCTACCAACGATCGGCTCATCTTGCTTTAAGCTCTCAAGACCGTCTTTATCGACAGCTGTGACTCTATAATACCTTGTCGCTGCGTTTGTATTTATGAGATCCTCATAGGTGTTGCTAGTCGTTTTTGCTAGGTATGTATAAGGCAAAATTTTACTTGTCGTTCTATAAACCTTAAAATAAGCAAAATCCTCAGCTGGCGCGTAATCCCACGTTAAGATGATCTTTTTTGGAGCATTTTTGGTTGCTTGGACGTTCGTTACTGATTTAGGGTAACTCCTTTGTTGTGGCGCTTATGTTTTGGCTTGGTTTTGAGATGACGCCAGAAGAAGTTTTAACTAAGATCCTATACTCATAAGATCTGCCAGGTTTTACCTCAGTGTCGATATACTCGGCGTTTAGTCTGCCATTTACCTCTGCTACTTGGCTAAATTTATTAGCTCCTGCATCGCTTCTTTGGATGATGTAGCTAGCCACAGTGCTATCAGGATGTGGTCTCCAGATCACTTTTACACGGCCTGGAAGCCCTGTGATAGCTTGCGCAAATGGCACAGAGTCAAGTAGTGGCTTAGTAGTCGCAGTTGCGATCGCACCTGGTTGAGAGATGGCGTTACTTGAGTATGTTCTCATTTGATATGTATATGTGGTCTCTGGCGCTAGGTTGCGATCTACGTAGTGCGTCGAGAAGCGGTCTTTGATGTTTGCAACTAGCTGCATTTTTGAGTTTGCTTCATTTGGATTTGAGCGGTAAAGGTAGTAGCCAACGACGCTCTCGTCGGTCACTGGGTTCCACTCAAAGCCAACTTCTGTCATGTCTGAAATAGTTTTTAAGCTTGTAATAGTTGGTAGTGACGTGCTTTGCTGAGTCGGTACGCTAGAGCCGCATCCCGCTAAGAAAGCTACTAAAAATGGTGTCAATATGCGTAGGGCAAATTTTTTCATCAAAAATCTCCTTGGGAATTTTTTTGTAAATTATTTGGTTAAAGTCATCATACGTTTTTGCGGTAAATTCTACCCTTTTGCCAGTTCGCGGATGGATAAAATAGAGCATATAAGCGTGAAGCATAACCCTGCTTATTTTATCGCCTTGGCTCTTAAATCCGTATAAATCATCGCCTAAAATGTGGCGATTTATGCTTGCAAGATGCACTCTTATTTGGTGCGTCCTACCTGTAAAAAGCTTTGCCGCTATTAAATTTACTCCGCTTTCGCTTAGCAAATTTACAAAGGCGCTTTTTGCAAATTTAGCGTCCGCGACAATCGCTTTTTTTAGGCGGTTGTTTGGATTTCTGCCGATTGGCTTATCGATGATGACGTCCTCTTTTAGAGGCAGGTCGGTGAGCGCTAGATAAATTCGTCCCATGCTTTTATCGCTTAGCTGCTCACTAAGTTTTGCGTGGGCGAAGTTGTTTTTAGCAACGACGATAGCGCCACTCGTGCCCTTATCTAGGCGGTGAACGATGCCAGCTCTTACGTCGCCGTTTAAATTTGAAAGCATAAAGCCTTTTTTGTTTAGCCACTCAACAAGTGTCGCCTCTTTGACACTTGGTGCTTGGTGAACGACGATTTGTGGGGGTTTGTTTAGCACTATGAGATCGTCGTCCTCGTAGATGATAGGGATGTCAAAATTTACTTCGTATTCGTTTTGCACCTCTTTTTTTGGGGCAAAATTTACGCAAATTTCATCGTTTTCGCTCAGTAAAAAGCTTGATTTCGAGACTGGTTTTAAATTTACGCTTACAAGGGAGTCTTTTATCAAATTTAAAGCTTGATTACGTGAAATTTGAAGCTCTTTGGCCACTGCAACGTCGAGTCTTGAGCTATTTAAAACATTAAATTTAACCAAAATCAAAGCCTTGTTTGTGATATAATCTAGCCCAAAAATTAAGGTTTGCTTCTTGATAAAACTAGATCGGCGTATTTTAACACATTTTGATTTTATTCAGCCGTTTTTGATCATCCCAATCATAGCCATCTCATACATCCTAGTCTCCGAAGCAAACGACATTTTGGCTAACAAACAGCTTGTATATTTTGGCATAGGATTTGTCTCATTTTGCATCGCATTTTTGCTGCCTATTAGACGTATCGACTGGATCATCCCGATGTTTTACTGGGTCTGCATCGTGCTGCTTTTAAGCGTTGATATCTTTGGAGTTAGCAAGCTTGGAGCTAGGCGCTGGCTTGAAATTCCATTTGTTCACTTCACACTTCAGCCCTCAGAGCTCATGAAGCCAGCCTTTTTGCTGATGCTAGCCTATCTAGTTAAGCAGCGACCTCCAGAGGTCGATGGATACGGGCTAAAAGACTTTTTAAGGCTTAGTTTTTACATACTTTTGCCTTTTGCACTCATCATGAAAGAGCCTGATCTTGGCACCGCGCTCATACTTTTGATAGTTGGCTACACCATCCTTTTTGTCATCGGCGTAAATAAGAAAATTTGGATCTGCATCATCCTTGCCATAGGATTTTCGGCGCCAGTTTTGTATGAAAATTTGCATGATTATCAAAAAAAGAGGATCCACGACTTCATCGCCGAAGAGCCAAGCTACCACGTCAAACAAAGTATCATCGCCATAGGTAGCGGCGGGCTAAAAGGCAAGCCAAAGGACGAGGCGACGCAGACGCACTTTAAATTTTTGCCAATCGCCACAAGTGACTTCATCTTTGCCTACAATATCGAGCGTTTTGGCTTTTATGGGGCGCTGCTTTTGCTTGGGCTTTATGGAGCGCTTATAACGCACTTACTTAGCCTAAACTACGGGCTTAAGAATGATTATTTCACGCAGGTGACCGCCACTGGCATAGCCGCACTAATCTTTGTCTACGTGGGGGTAAATGTCTCGATGACGATCGGCTTTGCACCAGTTGTGGGCGTACCGCTGCCGTTTTTTAGCTACGGCGGAAGCAGCTTCGTCACCTTTATGGTACTTTTTGGGATACTACAAAATCTGCTAACGTTTAGGTTTGATCAGACCTACCGCTCAGTGAAATTTAAATTTTAAAATTTGTAAATTTGCTATGTTAAATCAGGCAAGCATCAGGCAAATTTTTAAATTTCATGAACGAGCAATTTCGGCTCTAAAATTTGAGCTAAGCGGTAAGCGAAGCCAAATTTTAGTAGTCAATCCTTGCGAGTGAGTGATGTTTTAAAATTTGTAAAGCAATCTAATCAAATTTAAATGTTTGTTTCTTTATTAAGGGGGAAGAGGCTTGAATTACGTTCTGCTTGCAGTTGCGAGCTAGCGAAGCAAAAGAGCTCCCTTCCCCCTTAATAAAATCCCCTGTCTGCCCGCAGTTACGAGACGAAGTCGAAGTAAAGCCCCGACAACGTTAGAGGTGGCATGCGAAAGCTCTTTGCGCCGCATGCGTTTTATCATCATGCGAGTGTCAGGCAAATTTTAAAAATTAATGAGCGAGCATATCACGCTTCAAAATTTAGTAAGTTGCTAAGGTGAGTGAGTAAGATTTTAAAATTTGCAAAAGCCGAAATTTACAAAATCAATCCTATTTCTCACCCTTAAACAAAGAAGCAAAATACTCATCAATATTAACGCCATCTTTTTTCATATTTTTTAGCCTCGCCCTTACGTCGGCATCTTGCCAAAGAAGCGGTGGTAGCGCAAACATCACCTTATCAAGGCTAAAATTTCTCACATCTTCGCGCCAGCCATCCCAGCGGTAAAGCTCGTAAAATTTAGATATATCCCCACTTAGCGCCCAGTATAAAAACTGCGAGTAGCCAAGCTGCGTATCCTCCCATTCGCCGCTATCTGGTGCATAGTAAAAGACGTTGCCAGCTTTGCCACCAAAGGCGCCGCCGTTTACCGCAAAAAATCCGCCCAAAACATCATCCGCAACGAGCAAATAGCCAGGCATCTGCCCTACTTCGCTAAAGCTTTTGCCAAGGTTAAAGCTGTAAATTCCGCGCTTCATCTGCTCACATCCTGAGCCAAGTAGGCGCAGCCAACCGCCATCTATCACTATGCCGCCGCACCCATAAACAAGCGCTCCCATCGGCGAGCGAGTGGTGACCTGAAGCCCTAGAAGCTCGCTTTGCGCCCTGCTCTCATCGCGAGGCAAAATTTCATAGCCATTTTTGGCCTCTTTTAGCCACTCTTCGATCAGCGCCCAGCCTGGCTCATTTGTATCTATAAGCTCATCTAAAGCCCTCATTTTCTTTCCTTGCGATAAATTTGGTGAAATTTAAAAGAAGAATTTGGCGAGTCGCCCCGCCAAATTTATGTCAGTAGATTATTTTGCGTCCCAAGCTAGGATCGTGTTGCCCTCGGCGTCGGTAGCTACGTCGCCCATGCCCATGATGTTGTAGCCGCAGTCTACGTAATGAACCTCGCCTGTTACGCCGCTAGCTAGGTCGCTAAGCAGATACATAGCGCTGTTGCCGACATCTTCAGTCGTGACGTTGCGTTTTAGCGGGCTATTTACTTCGTTGTAGCGTAAAATCATCCTAAAGTCGCCTATACCGCTTGCAGCAAGCGTTTTGATAGGACCTGCACTGATAGCATTTACGCGGATATTTTTAGCGCCAAGATCGTGTGCTAGGTAGCGAACTGAGCTTTCAAGTGCCGCTTTTGCAACGCCCATGACGTTGTAGTGTGGCACAAATTTTGGTCCGCCAAGATATGTAAGAGTTAGCACCGAGCCGCCCTCTTTTAGCACCGGCAAAACCGCTCTAGTAAGGCTTAGTAGCGAATAAACACTAGTGCCCATCGCTATATCAAATGCCTCTTTTGTTGTGTTTACAAACTCGCCCTCAAGCGCCTCTTTTGGTGCGTAAGCCACCGCATGTACGACAAAATCGATCTCGCCAAGGTCTTTTTTGATTTGGCTAGCGAGCCCATCTAAGTGAGCTTGGTTATTTACATCAAGCTCATAGACAAATTTACTACCAAACTCCTCAGCGATCGGCTCTACACGCTTTTTAAGAGCGTCATTTAGGTATGTAAATGCCATCTGCGCACCTTGATCGTGACAAGCTTTTGCGATACCGTAAGCTATTGACTTGGCGTTTGCAACGCCTACGATTAGACCTTTTTTACCTTTTAGTATCATCATTTCTCCTTTTTATTTTGTTTGACTTTTAAGCGATATTTAAATTTTAAACCAAATTTAATAGCGGCAGTATCGTGAGATGAATTTTAATGTTGTGTAGAAATTTTAGGTCAAGACTAGGCAAATAGCCTGTCGCGGACTTAAAATTTCGAACTCATTTAAAAGCGCTCACGAGACAACGCGTATCAAATTTAAAAAATTATTCGCATCCCAGCTGGCTGTGCCTACCAAAACCCCATCGCAGCTCTTTATACCTGCGATATCAGCTATGTTTGCTGCATTGACGCTTCCGCCGTAAAGTAGCGGCACGTTTGCCTTTGTCTTTAAGAAACTTAGCACCTCATCTATCTGCTCTATGCTAGCGCTTTTGCCGGTTCCTATCGCCCAGATCGGCTCATATGCGATAACTAAATTTTTATAACCAAGGTCTATATTTTCAAGCTGGCGGCTTAGAAATTCTTTGGTCGCTCCGCTTTCGTTTGTGCTTAAATTTTCGCCGATGCAGTAGATGACATTCCAGCCATTTTTTGCGGCAAAGTCAAATTTCGCTCGCAAAAACTCCTCGCTCTCGTTTAAAATTTCACGCCTCTCAGAGTGGCCGATCAGCACATCTTTGATCTCAAATTCATCAAGCATTGCCTTGCCGATCTCGCCGGTAAATGCCCCACTCTCGCACGGGTAGAAATTCTGCGCTCCAAGCCTAAAAAGATGCCTTTTCTCATCAAAGGAGCTAGCTGGGGCAAATACGCTCACGTCGTCATTTGCGCTTAAATTTGCGTCTAAAATTTTCGCGTACTCTCTAAAGCTCTCTCTTGTGTGGTTGCACTTTAAATTCGCTAGAAATTTCAAGACCTACTCCTCTTTTCTAAGCGGCTTTATGCCAGGCAGCTCTTTGCCTTCTATTAGCTCCAAGCTCGCACCGCCGCCAGTTGAGATAAATGTCATCTCATCAGCGTCGCCTGCGCGCTCAACCACGTCAGCCGTATCACCGCCGCCAACGACAGTTGTCGCGTGAGTGTCGATGATAGCGTGGCTCATTTTGATACTACCTTTGCTAAATTTATCCATCTCAAAAACGCCCATAGGTCCGTTCCACCAGATGGTTTGCGCATCGGCGATGACCTCTTTAAATAGCCTAATCGACGCTGGTCCTATATCAAGCCCCATCCAGCCACTTGGGATCTCTTGAGCTGGGACGTATTTTACGGCACTTTCAGCTGAAAATGTCTGAGCAGCGACGACATCCACTGGCAGGTAAATTTTAACCCCTAGCTCTTTGCCTTTTTGTAAAATTTGCCTTGCATCTTCGATGAGCTCTTCTTCAAGGAGCGAATTTCCGATGTTCTCGCCAAGTGATTTTAAAAATGTAAATGCCATACCGCCACCGATTATGAGCTTATCCACGCGCGGAAGAAGGTTATGCAATGCTTGAAGCTTGCCGCTCACCTTTGAGCCGCCCACGACTGCAACAAATGGACGTGACGGATGTTTTATCAAATTTTGAGCGAAATTTATCTCTTTTTGTAGTAAAAATCCCGCTGCCTTGTGCTTTTCATCGTAAAATTTAGTGATCGCTTCAACCGAGCTATGTGCCCTGTGGCAGACGCCAAATGCGTCATTGATGTAAAATTCGCCAAATTCTGAAAGCTCTTTTGCCAAAGCCTCATCGTTTTTGGTCTCGCCTTTTTCAAAGCGTAAATTTTCTATCATCAAAATTTCGCCAGCTTTTAGAGCCGCAGCCTTTGTTTTAGCGTCATTTCCGATCACATCTTCAGCAAATATCACCTCTCTATCAAGCAGTCTTGATAGCCTCTTAGCAACACCTTGAAGTGAAAATTTCTCTTCATAGCCATTTTTTGGACGACCAAGGTGACTAGCCAAAACCACGCTGCAGCCATTATCTAGGCAGTAGCGGATAGTTGGTATCGCCGAGCGGATCCTGCGGTCATCAGTGATGTTTAAAAACTCGTCCATAGGCACGTTAAAATCGCACCTTATAAAGACTTTTGCACCATTAAGCTCAAGGTCGTTGATCGATAAAATATCACTCATTTTTCACCCTTTAAATTTACTTTGTAGCCACGATCTTGGCAAGATCAACAAGCCTTGTTGAGTAGCCCCACTCGTTGTCGTACCACGCAAAGACCTTCACCATATCATCAGCGATAACCTGTGTAGTGTCGCTCGCTACGATGCTGCTAAAGGTGCTTGTGCAAAAGTCACTGCTAACTCTGTAGTCGTCATCGACGAATAAAATTCCCTTTAAATTTGACTCCGCAGCCGCTCTAAATGCCTCGTTTATCTCCTCTTTGCTAGCTGGTCTTTTTAAAACCGCCGTTAGATCGACCATTGAGACGTTTGCCACTGGCACGCGGACTGCTTGGCCGTGCAGCTTGCCACTTAGCTCTGGAAGCACTTTAGCGATCGCTTTTGCAGCTCCAGTGGTCGTAGGTCCGATATTTAGCGCTGCAGCGCGTGAGCGGCGGAAGTCTTTAGCTTTTACATCAACTAGGCTTTGACCATTTGTATATGCGTGGATCGTAGTCATCAGCCCTTTTACGATGCCAAATTTATCATTTAGCACCTTTGCCACTGGAGCTAGGCCGTTTGTGGTGCAGCTTGCGTTTGAGACGATCGCTTCGCCCGCGTATTTATCGTCATTTACGCCAACTACAAATGTCGCAGTGTCGTCTTTTGCTGGAGCGCTCATGACGACTTTTTTGACGCCGCGAGCAAGATATGGCTCACATTTTTCAGTGGTTAAAAACTTGCCAGTGCACTCTAAAACCACGTCTACGCCGTAGTCTGCGTAGCTAAGCTCGTTTAGATCTCTTGTAGAAAAAACTCTTATCTTTTTGCCATTTACTTCTATAAAATCGTCGCTTATCACCTTAACGTCTTGCTTAAATTCGCCATGAACGCTGTCGTATTTGAGCAAATACCTCGTCATATCCCTTGTTGCGGTGTCGTTAATAGCGACAAGCTCAACATCATCACGCTCTAAAATAATACGAGCAGCACACCTACCGATACGCCCAAAGCCGTTTATTGCTACTTTAACTGACATCTTAGCTCCTTTTGATATAATTACGCCTAATTCTACAAAAAAGAATTTTAAAACAAATATAAACAAGGCACTTTAATAGATGAAGTTAGCACTTTTTGGCGGGAGCTTTGACCCGGTTCATTTAGGACACGATAGCATTGTGAAAATGGCACTAAGCGGCCTTGACATCGACAAGCTCATCATCATGCCAACTTTTATAAGTCCTTTTAAGAGCGAATTTTCAGCTCCGCCAGAGCTTCGCCTAAAGTGGATAAGAGAAATTTGGGGCGGCCTAGAGAAGGTCGAGATCTCAGACTATGAGATAAATTTAGCTCGCCCAGTGCCTACAATAGAGACGGTTAAGTATTTGTATGAGAAATTCAAGATAGAGAAATTTTATCTCATAATAGGCGCGGACCACCTAGCTACGCTTGATAAGTGGCATGGCTACGAGGAGCTTAGAAATTTAGTGCAGTTTGTGATCGCTAAGCGCAATCACATAGAAATTCCACAAAATTTACAAAAAATGGACGTGCACGTCGATGTTAGCTCGTCGCAGATCAGGCACCAAAAGGGGCTTGATGAGCTGCCTAGCGAGATAAAAGATGAGATTATAAATTTTTACCAAGGATTAAAGATGCAGGAAAGATCGATGCAGGAGCGCACCGAAAGTATAGTTAAGGTTTTAGACGCAAAAAAGGCCGAAGAGATACAAGTGTTTGATATGAGCGGGGATGATTATTTCGTAAAGGCCGTAATTATCGCCACTACGCTTGGTGAAAGGCATGCTTACTCGCTAGGAGAAGACCTAAAAGAGGAGCTAAAGCCTCTTGGAGAGAAATTTATAGGTACGGAGAGCTCGCCTGATTGGATCGTGATGGACCTTGGCGACATCTTGATACACCTTTTAAGCCCAGCTTACAGAGCAAAATACAACATCGAAGAGTTTTTGCAAAAGCTAAAAACTAGCAAAGAGTCTTAACAAACACAAGCGATGAGCAAATAAGCCATAAAAATATAAAAAATGCTAGCAAAAATGGCTTTTTGCCCGTCGCTTTAAATATACTCCTATCTATCCCAAACCCCAAAGCACACATCGCGACGCAAAGGCAGATGCTGGCGGCTAGCTTTAAAATTTGTACCAAATTTTCAGGGAAAAATGGCAAAGACCTAACGCAGATCGCCACTAGGAAAAATAGCGCAAACCATGGTATGCTTTTTAGTTTTGAGCCACCGCTATTTTGGCTTAAATTTAAGAAATTTAGCAAAAACAAAAATGGCACTAGCATGATGACGCGAAGCATTTTTATGATGACAGCGGTGCTACTTGTCGTGCTATCAAATGCTGCTGAGGCTGCCACTACATGGGCTACTTCGTGAAGCGAGCCGCCGATAAAAAAGCCGGTTTGGTGTGGCGTGAGAGCTAGAAATTTAGCGATAAATGGATAGATAAACATACCAATCGTCCCAAAGAGCACCACCGTGCAAATGGCGATAGCAAGCTTGTTTGCGTCCGCTTTTATCTCATTTTGAGTAGCCATAACAGCAGCTGCACCGCAGATGCTTGCCCCTGAGCCAATGAGCACGGCACTATCTTTGCTAAGTCCTAAGGCTTTGGCGGTAAAAAGCGCAAAGCAAAAGGTCGCAAATACCATAAAAGCTGAGTATATCACGCCAAGAGCACCGACGCTTGCGATCTGGTTAAAGCTTATGTTAAAGCCAAAAAGTATGATACCAAGCCTTAAAATTTGCTTCCCAGCGATCGCCACGACGCCGCTTGATTTTAAAATTTGAGTTTGTTTGGTGAAAAGATTTGCAAAAATGGCGCCAAGAATGATCGAGATGATGAGCGGACTTGTGTGAAATTTAGCCAAAACCGTGTTTGAGAGCGCAAAAGAAATGGCGCAGATTAGTGCTAGAACAAGCACAGCAAGAAATTTATGAGACATATTTTAACCTTAACTCTTTTTTTAAAAATGCAATTAGCACGTTTGGGTATAATTAGACGAATTTTATAATGCAAATTTAAAATAAAGATAAAGGGATAGGCCTATGATCATCCTTGGCGAAAAATATACTTTCACCAAACTCGAGCTAGAGAAGCTTAGGAAGAAATTTGGCCAGGTAAATTTTTTATCCCATGAAAATAGCGATGCGAAAGCCTTGCGAAGCGCACTAGAAAATCTCATAAAATCAGGCGATCAAAGGCTGATCGTACTAAATACTGCAAAGCCAGTTGATGGCAAGCTGGTGAGATTTCTCACGCTTTTGCAGTTTAAGACGAAGTATAAAAAGATCAAATTTCTAAATGTGGAGAGCTTTTTAGAAATTTATCTGCAAAAGTGCTACATCCCAGAAAATGGCGAAAATTTAAACTTTTTGAACGACATAAAGCCTTATAATACCCTTGAATACGCCTTAAAACGCGTGATCGACTATGTAAGCTGCTCGATGCTTCTTGTGGTACTTTTTGTGCTTAAATTTTACGTAAAGAAAAAGATAGACGAACAGTCCCCTGGCAGCCTTTATTTCTTGCAAAATAGGGTTGGGCTGGGCAACAGGGAATTTGAATGTATCAAATTTCGCTCAATGGTAGTTGATGCTGAAAAAGATGGGGCAAAATTTGCTAGCAAAAACGATGAGAGAGTCTTTGAATTTGGCGAATTTATGCGTAAAACTCGCATCGACGAGGTGCCACAATGCATAAATGTACTTCGCGGGCAGATGCACCTAATAGGACCAAGACCAGAGCGAAGATATTGGATAAATTTCTTTGAAAAAGAGATCCCTTACTACAATGAACGTCACATCGTCCGCCCTGGCATCACCGGCTGGGCACAGGTAAACTACCCTTACGGCGCAAACACACACGACGCTAAACAAAAGCTGATGTATGATCTTTACTACATCAAGCACTGGTCGCTTTGGCTGGAGATAAAAACCATATTTAAAACATTTGAGATAATACTAGGCAAAAAAGGTATTTAGCTGTTTAGTCCATAATAGCTTTCGTATATTTTTCTAGGACGATATTCTCATCAAAAGACAAAATCATCTTTTCTCTACCGTTTTTACCCATTTTTTCAAGAATGCTTTTGTCAAGATTTAAAATTTTTTCCATTTTTTCAGCGAGATCTATAGAGTTTTTTGGCTCACACAAAAAGCCATTTACTCCATCATCTACTATTTCTTTACAACCACTAACATTTGTAGCTATTAAGGGCTTTGCCATGGACGCGGCCTCCAATAAACTTTTTGACATTCCCTCTTTGTACGATGCCAGCACGACACACTCAGCACTAGCCACAACCTTACTTACATCATCGCTCATACCAAGATAGTCCAAAAAGTCGTTTTTGAGCCACAAATTTAACTCTTCGTCGCTAATGGCAGTATTATTTTTGACATTTTTTTCTCCGAGTAGCAATATCTTAAAATCATCTCTTTTTTTTCTTAAAATTTTACCAGCCTCAACTAACTCAACAATGCCCTTATCTTTTATAAGTCTTGCTACACATAAAAATTTAAATTTTTCGTCGCTTTTGCTCTCTTGTCTTGGGGCAAATTTATTTATATCTACACCACTTCCTGGTAGCAGGTCGCATTTTCCTTTTGAAATAATGTCCAAATTTGCAAAGAGGTCTTGATCGTCTAAATTTTGAAAGAATACAACCTTGTTTGCATTTAGCGATATTTTATAAAGAATTTTAACTATGCTTGTTACAAAACTTTGTTTTATAAAAACTGTCCCAAGTCCCGTGATATTGCTAATACAACAAATGCCTAAAATTTTACAGGCAAGTGAGCTATAAATATTTGGCTTAATAGTAAAATTTAAGACACAAGCTGGCTTCTCCTTTTTATAAAGGGCTAGCAAACTAAAAAAAGTTTTAAGATCAACTAACGGATTTATCCCTTTTGCATCAAAATTTATATGAAAAACTTCAAAATTTTCTTCCAACAAAGCTGAGTATTTTTCATCAAACGGAACAACAAACGACACTTTAAAACCATTTTTCTTTAGGTGATTTGCAAGGCTCAGTCTAAAGTTATACCCACTCCAAGCACTATTTGTCACTATAAAGATGCTTTTACTCAAGCCATCTCCTTTTCCACATTTGATAAACCACAATAAACCAAATAAGACTTTGAAGCTCTTCTCCAGCATAAAATCTATCTTTTAAATTTTGTATTTGTTTTACATCAAATATCTCATCATTTAAAGCCCTAGAGTCCAGATTCTCTTCAACAAGCCATCTTAGATCACCTCTTAGCCACTTTGCAAGTGGGATCTGAAAGCCTGATTTTGGCTTGTCTATTATATCTTTTGGGATATATTTGTACAGAATTTGTCTTAGCAAATATTTTGGCTGATTATTCTTATATTTTATATTTACTGGAACGCGTGCCAAATACTCTATCAAACGATGATCTAGTAGTGGCTCACGTCCCTCTAAGCTAACACTCATTGTGGCGCGATCAACTTTTGTAAGCACATCATCACACATAAAAAGTTTATAATCACACATCATCATATGATCTAAAAAATCAAGCTTGAGCTCATTTTTCCACACATTCATATACTCTTGTTTTAGCCCTATTTTTAGAAATTTAGTTACGTCCGACCTATCTACATAACTACTTGCATTTATAAACATTTCGTCTAAATTTTTACTATTTATAGCTCTTTTTAACTTTAGAAATTTATCTCTGAAATTTGTCTGGCGGATATTATTTGGCAGGGTTTGATTTGCCATGTCGGCTATTTTTTCATTTATTAAATTTAATCCAATTTTTATCAAATTTTTCTTGAACGAAGTAGAAAAAATACCCTGAAATTTATGTAAAAAGAAATACTTGCTATATCCACAAAAATGTTCATCTCCACCATCTGCGCTAAGTGCAACTGTTACATCTTGTTTTGCCATTTTTGAAACTGCCATGGTCGCTACTGCAGAGCTATCCCCAAAAGGCTCATCATAAAAGAAAGAAAGAGTGTCGATATATGCAAGCATGTCGGCTTCATTTATATAATACTCATGATGATTTGTACCAAAGTGCGTGGCCACTTGCTTTGCGTGGGCAGCCTCGTTAAATCTAGAGTCATCAAAACCTATGGTAAATGTATTAATCTTTTGCGTTTTGCTTAGTAAAGCAGCCACCAGTGAGCTATCATATCCGCCACTTAAAAAGACACCAACTGGTACATCAGCGATAGTACGTAAATTTATTGCACTATCTAAAAGACCTTCAAGCTCGTTTAAAATTTCACTCTCATTTTTATTAAATTTTGGCTGTGCATAAAAATATCCTACATCCCAATATTTTGTTATTTTAAATGTTGTTTTGACAATATCAAATTTTAAATAACAACCAGCAGGAAGTTTAAAACAATCCTTGAAAATACTATAAGGTGCAGGAATGTAGCCAAACCGAAAAAAATAAGCTAGCGCATCTAAATTTTGCTCTTTCTTAAATTTTGGATGCTTGTGAAAAGATTTGATCTCAGAAGAAAAAATAAAATTTATACCATCAAAATAGTAATAAAGTGGTTTTACACCAGCTCTATCACGGCATAAGAATAGCTCATTTTTATTTTTATCCAAAATAGCGAATGCAAACATTCCTATAAATTTAGCAAGACACTCATCACCCCACTCTTTATAAGAGTATAAAATAACTTCGGTATCAGAATTTGATACAAATTTATAGCCAAGGGCTAATAGCTCTCCCTTTATAGCTTTAAAGTTATAAACTTCTCCATTAAAAACTATCACATATCCACCGCAATCACTCACAAAAGGCTGATGTCCATTTGAACTTAGATCCATTATGGATAGGCGGTTGTGTCCAAGGTGAACGCCACTTTTTTTATCAAAAAAAACACCTCTATCATCTGGACCGCGATATGCCTGTATCTCTAGCATATCTACTAAAATTTGCTCATTTTTATTTTTATCTATAAAACCAACTAACCCGCACATATTACTTCCTTGTATCGTTTTATAATACCATCAATGTTAAAGTCATTAGCCCTTTCTTTAGCAACTTGTCGGTACTTCTCTCTTAACTCATTATCACCTATTACAACTTCTATCGCTTTTGTCAAATTTGCCTCATCTTGCACCGGCACTAACACACCAAATTCTGCAAGCTCAATATCATCTCTTAATTCAAATTTAATATCGCTTTTTGGTGCTAAAATCTCCCTTGGACCACTAAGACAATCCGTACTTATAACTGCACATCCACAAGCCATTGCCTCTGCCAGCACATTTGGGAAGCCTTCAGCATTTGAACCGAGTACAAATATACTGCATTTTGAAAGATATTTATATGGATTATTATCAAAACCCAAAAAAACTACCCTCGTGGCGATACCAAGCTCTCTTGCAAGAACTTTTAGTTTACTCTCATTTTCGCCTTTTCCCAGTAGATATAATACATAGTCGTTATCAGCTATTCTTGCAAATGATCTTAATATCAACTGCTGATTTTTCCTATCACACAATGTTCCAACTGCGATTATACTTTTCTTGTCAATATCAACGCAAACTTTTTCGTTGGTCTTATTGTTTATACTCTCTATATCATATGGGTTGTAAATTACCACCTGTTTAACACCAATATTAAAATTTTCAATCAAGTCAAATTCTATTACCTTTGAAACCGATATTATCAAGTCTGCCTTTTTATATAGAGTTTTTAATAAAATTTTGCTAATTAAATCTTCGAGAGAATTCTTACGATACATTGCAGTAGGCGCTATTCTCTCGCTAATAACAACCCTATGTTTTGCAAAAAAACTAGATAATATATTTATATAATTTGCCCTATACAAAAAGCTTGTTACCTGATTAAAGCCAAATTTTTTAATGATTTTAGCTAGCTTAAAGGCCAAAAATGGAAGCCTGATTAGTTTTTTTACGCCACTTAAATTTACATCTTCGTTTAAACAAATAACATTTATTCTGTTATCAAGTGGATAGTCTATGTTGTTCTCTAATAAAATCAGATAACATTCATATTCAAAGCACAACTCGTTTAATAAGGTACTAACAACTCTCTCTGCACCACCACCACCAAGAGAGTTAATCAATATAGCTATTTTTTGCATGATTTAAGAATTTATATTTTTATATATTTTTTCTAATTCTGAAAAATATTTTTTAATATTAAATTTATCTACAACACTATCATATAAAGCATTCCCGTATTTTTGCCTTAGCGCATAGTCCTGCTCCAAGTTAATTATATGATTTGCCAATTCATCAGACTCTATCTCTTTTGGCTGTTGTAGCTTTTTTGTTTTTGGATTGACCACATATTCTGGCATCGGAACAGAATTAATAGGTATCTGACGAATACTAATTTCCTTTTTAGGCTCTATAAGCACACCGCTAATCCCATTATCTATAATTTCTAAAATTCCATCTATGCATGAAGCAATTACAGGTTTCTTACAAAACCCAGCCTCGATTATGGTGTTGCCAAGTGGCTCTCTAATAGATGGCACAATGATTAGATCCATGCTATTTATAAAATCAAGTGGATTCTTCACTCTACCAACGAAAAATATATTGTCTCTTTTACCCGCCATCTCTTTTAGCAACAGCTCCCATGGGCCATTCCCAGCTATAAAAAACTCATATTGTGGCAACTTTTTTGCAACCTCTATAAAAGTATGAACTCCTTTTGGAGTATCAAGCCTGCCTATATATCCGACTTTAAATTTATTACTATCATTAGTAGCAAATGCGTTATTGTTTAGAATCATATCACCACTTAAAAAACCATTATACAAAACATGAATTTTACTTGCATCTACACCAAATCTCTCAATCATCATAGTTTTTGACGCATTAGAATTTGCAAGCAATAAATTTGCTTTATTGGCATTATCTCTATACACACGAATATCTTCATCTTTTAAATTCCAAGCAACTCCCCTTTCGTGCAATATAATATTTGACAAAGGCAGTGAATTTAAAATTCTATGCAAAGAGTGGCTTCCTATATTATTATAAAAGTGAACTATGTAGTCTTTGGAGTATAAAAAATAGATAAATTTTAGTTTGTTAAATACGGAACTGCTTATATTTTTATAATAACACCCTATTTCCTTAAAATAATCGTCTAATGGATAAGTGCCATAGATCTGATGGTCAAACTCACTTTTTTGCAGCGCCATCTTAAAATATGGAACAAAAGACTGCTGAACTCCTCCTATGCCAACAAGCGATAGTTGATGAATAACTATTTTTTTATGCATTTACTAGTCCACATATTATTTTGTAGTACGCCTCATCTATAACTTTTGTAGATGCCCTATTTATAATATTTTCTACGTTTTTAGTAAGCTTTTCTTTTGGAATTTTTAATGACATTATTATTTTATTAGCAAATTCTTTCGGATCCAAGCTTGAACAATACCCACCCTCTCCATCAACTATCTCAACATCAGTTATATTTTCTATAATATTTGCCACTATAGGCACCCCACAGGCTTGGGCTTCCATGATAGGCGTTCCAAATCCTTCATCTTTTGATGGAAACACAAAAATATCACTTAGTTTTATGTATTCATCCATATTATCAACAAAGCCTATTTTAAACTGCACTCTATCTTCTAATCTAAATTCTTTTATTTTATTGATTATATTATCAAACATATAAGGCTCTCGTTTATTTTCAGGACCACCTATTACTAACTTAAAGTGATATGGCAATAACTTTAAGACATCAAGTAAAAAAATATGATTTTTGCTACTACGCAAACTGCCGATATAACACAATACAGTATCTTGATCAGAAAATTTGGTGTATTTTTCTCTCAATATACTTTTTAACTCTTCACTACACAAATTAAATTTATCCTCGTTTACAGGATTGGGCCTTGACCATATATTTTTAATAGCAAATTTTCTTGCTAGGATTTCAAGCCGCTTAGATATAGCAACAACCACAGTATTTTCTTTTGAAAAAATCTTTTGCATAATTCTTGAAAACTGTATGGGGTAAAATGGGTTTGGCATATCATTGCAAAGCTCTCTTATGATGGGTTTATTTTTTTTAGAAAAATACCATGTCAAAAACCCTATAGTAAATGTATTGCCAAAAGTATGTAACAAGTCATAGTCTTTTATGTTTTTTCGTATATATAGCCAGCTATAAAAAAACTCCCAAAGCATATCAGCTAAAACTATAACGCTTCTTTTTAGTGATCTTTTTTTAGGAACATTAAATGGAGATGAAATTCTATACACATCCACATCATTATATTTATATTTTAGATTATTATTAAGTGATACAGAATTTGATACAACATCAAATTTAATACCATATTTATCAGAAAGTCTTTTGTATGTATTATAAGCCCGCAGTCCAGACCCAGAATACTCCTCTATAAATTTACTTGAAACTACTAATACTTTTATCTCTTTAGCACTATTTGACATTCTTATTCTTTTTCAATATAAAAATTGTCCATTTTGGCCTTTTTGATCTAAAAAATAGGTCAAAAAATATACTAAAAACTCCAAAAAAACCTTTATGTGGGTTTAAATGTACAACTTCCACAATCTCAAGATCTGTATATGTTGTTAAATTTTTGAAATCTGTAGTATCTAGCTCAAATATATGATAGTTCTCTAACCTTTTAGTTGCCGTATCCTCTTGTTGTTTTTTTAGCACATGACTGTTTTTTACATAAGGTATAGATAAAAATAAGTAGCCACCATTTTTTATATATTCGCAAATATTTTTTAATACCATCAACTGATTTTCTACATGCTCAATAACCTCAAAAGCAAAAGCACTATCAAATTTATTTTCAAGAGAAGACAACTCATCTACCGTATATGCTTCTATTCCTTTTGATTTCATATGTTCAACGCATTTTTTATTTATATCAACACCAACACCACCCAATCCCAAAAATTCTAGGAAAACACCATTTCCAGCACCAAAATCAACAATCTTATTATTTTTTATATCAATGTATTTTTCTATAATTTCTTTTGTTTTTATATACCTATAAACAGAAGAATATAATCTATACTTATTCTTTGTATTATTAAACCACTTTTTCTTATCTACTAAATCAATATTTCTTTCATTTAAATCGATTATATGATTTTTAATAGAATCAATAGCTACTATTTTTTCAATATCTATATTCATGTTATTTAGTTTATTCAAACTGCATTTACACAAATATAATTCAAGTAACTTAATGTATGTCTTTTTCATTTTCTAAACCTTGACAAATAATCTTCAGTCTGCCATGAAACATGACTTCTTGGCTTCTTAAATATATCTTTCATAGCTCTTGTATACTTTACAGTATCCATCATATGAGTAACATCCATCCAATAATAAAAAAAGCTTATCTCAAAATTTCTCCAATATTTCTTTGCGTTTTTACCAAAAAAAACAAAAGGAATTTTAAAAATAAACCTTAACGGGATGATCCAGCTTGGGACAATACTTTTTTTATTAACAGGGATATCATCACCCCATACATTACACATATTTTTATCTTTTAACATACTAACATATAGATTTTGCTCGTCTTTAAATTCTGCTGGAACCTTTTGCCAAAAAAATAAATATTCATCATCCCATAATGGCATTCTCCACTCATATCCATAATACTCGTAAATTCTTTGACCAGATATTACATACTTAGTTTGTCTATCTATGAACTCAGAATACTCGTAAAACAAATGATCCTGAGAACTATCACTCCTTAAATCACCACAGGCTAAGACGATTTCATCCCACAACTTTTTCTTGATCAATGATATATTTTTCTCTGTTTTTAAATACCCCCAAAGAGAAAAATGCTTATTAATAAGGCTATTTAAAATATTTTCTTTTCTATCTTCATATGAGCTTAAATTTTTTCCACTCTCCATCATCTTGCTAATATGTGCACCTGAAATAAAATCGCCACTATTTCCATTTATAAATATAGCATCACTATCTACATAGCCAATATCCTTTAGATATTTAAGTGCAGATAATCCTTGTATATACGGCACTGATGCAAAACTCTCACTATATTTTAAGTATTCAGCATAATCACTTGAACTATAATAATGTTTCTCGGTGCAATGAGTTAAAGGAATAAAAATCCACTCATAGCCCAACTTCTCAGCCACAATCTTAGCAACTTTTGCTTCAGAATTATCTTGTGTACCGTAAGAGAAGCATTTAACATTTTTAGCGGACAGATACTTTAGCGCAGATACCACTAGCCTAGAGTCATTTCCAGCACTCAAAGGCACCACTATCTGTCTATCACCTATATCTTTTAAAATTTTTTTAAAAATTTTTAATGTTACGTCAAATAACTCTTCTTGATAGCTTTTATAATCTTTTTTTTCTATTTCTCCAAAATATTTATAGTACTGTATATACTTAAAATTATCATCTTTAAAAACTACTAACTCTCCAGCTTTTAAAGCATATAACCCTTTGTAAAAAGTTTTATTGCCTATCGTATAGCCAGACATAGAAGCTTCTAAAAGTACTGTTGTATCAACACCTACTCTTGAATCATTTTGATTAATTATATTCTGTGGGTTGTTACTAACGTAAAAATTTTTATCAAATTTATAAAAAAACAACGGTGTACTTCTTATTTTATCTACTAGTATAAAAGATAGATCATTTTTTTGTACAGCAATGGCAAAGTGCCCATCAATACTATGTGATAGTTCTGCTATGCTACTTTCATCCTCTATACCATAAAGTAGCTCTATTAATTCATTTATAGAGTGAGAATATATATGCCCTTTTAAATATATACTCATCTCGTCTTTTTCAAATTTGTTCCAAAATTGATCTTGTTTTATATCTATAACTACCATACCATTCCTACCTAATCCATAAAAATACTCTGCTCATTGCACATAGATCTAAATTTAGAACTTTGATCATATAAATTTTTAAAAGTGCCACGGCTTAAAATTTCTCCATTTTCCATTAATAATATTAAGTCGCTGCCCATTACAGAAGATAGCCTATGTGCTACGGTTATAATTATCTTATCTTTTTTTATGTAATTTATAACACTTATTATACGTTTTTCTGTGATCGAGTCCAGAGCACTAGTAAATTCATCCAATATTAAAAGATCTGGCTCCCTATATAACTCTCTAGCTAAAGCAATAAGTTGTCTTTGTCCACCAGATATATTTGATCCATTCATATTTAGTTTTTCAACCCTTATCTTATCTATTCCGAGTAAATTTACTATGCCATCATACTTTTCTTTTTCAAACAATTCACCAAAAACAATATTATCCATAATACTTCCATCAAAAATAATGACTTCTTGTGATACATATCCGATCTTATTTCTAAAACTTAGATTATCGATACTATTTTTATTAATAGTTAGTTGTCCCGACAATGGCCTATATAAAAAAGTAAGTGTGTTTAAAAGAGTACTTTTACCAGATCCAGATTGTCCAACTAAAGCGTAGTTGTTACCCTTTTTAAATTCAACATTTATATCCTTTAGTATAACCTTGCTATCTACAGAAATGAAGACATTCTCCATTTTGGCAGAGCCTATGGTTGAAATATGTTGTAAAGTATCATTTTGGCTTTGTTTTTCTGTATTTTTTAAAATATAATTATATACATTCATAACAACTTCCACTGAGCCTATATTTATTAAAAAGTCTTGATACGAGTGCTGTATACTAAGTATCTTAACCAAGGTTCTATATAGTAGCAATCCTAAAAACACAACCGTCACAGTACTTTCATGAAACATGATTTCGTTGATAATAATTGTTGCCGAAATAGCCATTACACCAATAAATTCGGACATATTCTTTGGTATGGAATTTAAAAAAGACATTTTTTCCATATTATTACTATAGTCTTGTGAAATTTTATTAAAATTTATATTATTATATTCACACCTATTGGTAGCTTTAATATATTTCATGCTATTTAATATTTGTAGTACTACAAGATTTGTTTTGGCACTATAATCAACAACCGTTTTAGAATACCTAATAATAGCTTTTGTAATTTTTCTTTGAAGCACAACCACGACTAATCCGACCCCCAAAGACACTAAAACAAGCGTAAAACTAATATACATGGCAAAGAGTAAATATGCCAAAGAATAAATAGCATTAACCCAAATTTGGAGAAAGTAACGTATAGACAAGGCACTCTTTTCTATCTCTTTTACAAAAATATTATTTAATACATCAATGCCCATTTTGTTATATTCTACAAAATCCATACTATACAAATTTGTCATAATGTTCTTTTTTACATTAAACATAAACTGATAACTAGACTTATAAATGTAGAAATTTTGAATGTTTAAAAACATAAATTTAACAACAAATACTACAACAATTAAAATAGCAATATTAATTGTTGAATATTGTAAGCCAATGCTAGAAAATATAAAATTGATTATATTAACAAGATCAGAACTACTCTGAGTATCCAAGAGAGGAATAAAAAAACCGATTCCAACTATTTCGAAAAGTGCACTTATGATCATTATAAAGAATAAAATAAAAATTGGAATTGGAATATTTTCTCTAAAGTAATTTAATATCTTTATGCTCATGTCCTATTGAAACCTATCAGCAAATTCAAAATCCATAATATACTTTCTATTAAAAGCTTCAGTAAATTGATCTTTATTGATTATAGCCAAACCATTTTCAAAAGAACAATCAACAAAAGCTACTCTATTTTTTAGTGTTTCCTTTGCCTCAGATGTAAGCCCTGCTTTACATAAATCTATTAAGATTAACGGAGTATTAGAAGAAACAACTTCATTAAAAGATGTAGAATCAGCAAACGGAGTAATAACACAATCTACACTTTCTAAAAATTTATCCATAGGGCATTCATCCACATAACTAACATTATTAAATAATGATAATACCTTATCCTTAGGCCTTAAGGCCCCTTTTGGATGTGATTTTATACATACTTCGTAATCTTCGCCTATTAACTTTAATAACTTATATTTAAATTCGAAATATTGCAAATCACTAGGGTTAAAAATAGCCCTTCTGTTGACCCATAAATTTGAAGAAAGTATCCCTATTTTTTTAATATTTTTACCTTCGACAACCACATGCTCTTTATTGCTGCTACAACCAACACTTTTTTTTGTTTTAAGACACTTAAATTGTATGTTTAGCCCGTATTTATCTACCCTTTTATGTATTGTATCGACATCAAATTTATTAAATATATAAAAATTATTAGGTATTAAATATTCTATATACAGCCTAGGATCAAATTTATAATCAATATGAGATATAGAGCCAGAATGCATACAAGAATTTGTTTCTACGCCAAAATTCTTAAGAACAGAAAAAATGACTCTGCTTTTGTAATTACCCATCGTTCCAGTAAATATTTTATTAAAATATATTTTCTTATTTTTCATTGCATTTTTGCAGTTTTTATAATCAATATGTCCTTTATAAACTATTTTTCTTAAAATTGCCACCAAAAGGTTATAAAATTTATCTTTATCCATATCTTCTGAGATTATTTGGGTTATATTTTTCGATATGTTCTCAATGAAACTATTCAAACTAGGATCATCAAATTTCACAATATCGTTTACTTTTATCTCGTCAAAAAAATATTCAAAGTCTATAATTGAATATTTTATATTTGAATTATTTAAAAACTCTATTAGCCATTTATTTCTATTTAAAACAACAACCTGTTCTTTTTTTGAAAAAAATATAAATATTTTTTTCAAAAAATACTTATAGTCCTTTTTATTATATATCTCAGATAGATAAAAATCAACAAATGGCACTTCTTTCCCATCAGAATACAGATCTGGCAAATAATATGGGGAGAGACATCTTTTACCAATCCTACTATCAATTATATCTTTGCCGGTAAAAACTAGCTCAAAACCTTTTTGTTTTAGACGAAACCCCACAAGAATATTAGAATATAAAGTAGTCAAATTAGACACAATAAAAGGGGATACTATTCTTAAAACTTCCGAAAATTCATCATCTTTATTTTTTATATAGTCAAAATAAAGAAAATCAAATACTTTTTCAACAAACCCATCAACATCATCACAATCAACAGGATCCCCTTGATTAATAGAAGATTGATATGATATATCTGGAGAGCAGTAAATATCTAAATAAAACTTCATGTCATACTTTCAAAAGAAGAAACACATTTTTCTCTAAAACTATCTATATCTTTTAAGAGTAAATTTTTATCAAAGTATTTTACTCCTCGAAATAGTGGCACCATTTTTGTACCCATACCTCTTTTAAAATGTGCTATATTTATCTGTTTTTCGTCCAAATAGTCTAAAAATCCATCCACTAAGTTATACCCTGCAGGCTGAGAGTACTCCATATACTTAAAACCCATATCATGAAAATACTCAGTAGCTTTTTGCAAAATGGCGTGATATATAGGAATTCTCATATTTGTAAATTCTGGATCATCTGCGCCGCTCATATATACAACAACTTCGCTCGCATGTAAAAAATAGCAAAGACCTATAAATTGGCCTTTATATCTTAATCCTATAATAGTAGCATTGCCATTTTGTAGCATTTCATACTGCTTATCAAAGGTTGTTTTAGGTCTTGTTTCTCTACCAGCAGCCTTTTTGTGAAGCTCTCTATATGCCTCATGGATTTCATAGCTTGGATTTTCTTTAGATACTACAACAAAGTCATATTCACTATTTTTAAAAATTGCATTTATGGATGACTTGTATCGTTTTCTTAGTCTTGACCACAAAGTGCTTTTTTCGCCACAAAGATCAAGCACGCAGTTGCTGCCCGTAGCATCTATAAAGCCATATTTGATAAGATAGTTATATTTGTTAAAAAACTCCATAACCAAAGAGTCCAAATAAAACATTATCTTACAAACATTATAGCTCTTACTTATCTCAAAAATTTCTTTAAAAACTATGTCATAAACTCTATCGCTTATCGCAAGCGGAGCAACCGTAAAATATCCAGACAAAGATATATAGACAACGCCATTTGCTTGCTCTACTGGCAAAAAACAAATTCCAACACATTTGTTGCTCTCAACAACCACAAAGCTTTCATCGCTAAGTATATCTTTGGAATAAAATTTCATATAGTCCAGATATGAGTTTAGATATCTTGGGCTGTGAATATTTTCTGAGATATATTCCTGCCATCTAGCTTCAAAATTCTCACTATCCTCTTTATAGCGCACTATCATATGCTAAATCCATCATCAACTACGATATTTTGACCATTCACATACCTACTCATATCGCTAAGCAGATATACCAAGGTGCCTTTTAAGTCACTATTGTTTAACATACCCTTGTTTAGGCACTGATCTTTATATTTTTCCAAAAAAGGCTCTGGCTGGTTATCAAATATACCGCCAGGGCTTAGTGCATTTACCTTTATATTCATCCCCTTAAAGTACTTTGCCATATATTTAGTAAGGTGTATAAGCCCTGATTTTATGGCAGCATATTCAACCGGCATAGTCATTGTTGTGTTGTTATATATTTCAAATTTTGGAGCAACCACGCCATAGATCGAGCATATATTTATGATATTTCCATATCCTTGCTCTTTAAAATATCTTGCAAACTGCTGAGATGCGGCAAAATAACCACCCAAATTTAGCCCCAAATTTTCTATAAAGTCACTATACTCAACATCAAAAAAGTGCCTTCCATAGTTCTTGTTTCTAGGATATGCATTATTTACTAGTGCATCTATCCTTTTATACTTATTATGCAAATATTTTATACAAGCCTCCAAAGAGTCTTTAGACGTGATGTCGAGCTTCACAAAGTCTATATTTTTTGAATTTAGCTCTTTAGATAGCTCCTCCTTTACCTCTTGTCCTATTTTTTCATTTATATCCGCGATAATAGCTATGCCGTTGTTTTCAACAATGGCTTTTATAAATTCTTTACCAATAAGTCCAGCTCCACCAGTAACTACAACTACTTTATCTTTTAACACTGCTGTTCCTTATATAAATTTTACTTTTAGTTAAATTTTCTAAACACTGGCTTGATAGGGCTACCTACTAAATATCTTTCATATCCCTCATCAACTGCCTTTCTATAAACTTCAAAAGTTTTTTCTAGCGCGTTTTTTGTCTTTGCAAGTTCATTTTCTCCATGAGCATAAGAAAGTGCCACCCAAGGAATAAGCACACCATTTTTGATCATTTCTTGAGAAAAAAGAGTTCTTAGCCCTAAAGAATTTTGACCATTTTTATCAAAGGTCAAATAGTATGGGCTGCACTCGATCCCACCTGCTACGAAATTTCTTTCGATTTCATATTTTTTTGCAAGCTCATTTATCATCGAGATTAGTTTTGTGCCATAGTTCCAAATATACTCAACCACATTATGCTCTTTCATAAATTTCATAGCCGCAACAAAAGCACCTAGGCCACTCATCTCTGCACCATGTGTTGTTGACAACAAAAAGACTCTCTCTTTTCCTTCAAATTCTATACTGCCAAGCTGCATTATCTCTCTTTTTCCAGCTATAGCTGCAACTGAAAATCCATTTGCCATTGCCTTTCCGAAAGTGCACAAATCAGGCTTAATGTCGTAATAATATTGAGCCCCTTTTAAATGCCATCTAAAGCCAGTTATCATCTCGTCAAGTATAAATACTGCTCCATTTTTATGGCACAGATCTCTTACTTTATGTAAAAAGTTATCTTTTGGATGCTCTGTTGCCGCTGGCTCTAAAATCACACAAGCTATTTGATTAGGAAATTCATCAAAAAGCCTCTCTAGGCTTTCAATGTTGTTATAGCCAAACGTTTTTGTGCCTTCAGTATCCTTTTGCGGTATACCCTTGGTAAGTTGTGTAGAGCCAATAAACCAATCATCATAGCTAAAAAATGGGTGCTCTGCGCATCTTGCAACCAGCTCCCTTCCAGTGTATGCTCTACTAAGTTTGATAGCTGCTGTTGTTGCTGTTGAGCCATTTTTAGTAAATTTAACCATATCAACACTATCTATCATATCTATTAATAATTCAGCAGCCTCTAGCTCGATCATGCTAGGCTTAGTTAGATTGTTTCCAAATTCTATTTGCTCAATCGCAGCTTTGTTTATTTCTTCATTCGCGTAGCCTAAATTTACAGCCCTAAGCGCCATTCCATAGTCCAAAAATTCTCTACCATTTTCGTCATATACATATGCGCCTTTCCCTCTTTTTAAAATTTGTGGAGCATTAGCTGGATACTGATCAAACCCTCTGCTATAAGTATGTGCACCACCTGGTATTGCTTTTAATAATCTATCTTGATAAGTCATTTTTTATAACCTTTATAATTCATTATTGCTTCAATCATTACAAAATCATCAATATCATCTATCTCTAGTGATTTGTATTTTGGAACTTCATAGCCTATGGTGTTGTCGTGATAAAATGTTTTTTTATCAAGCAAAACATCCGTTTTAGAGACATAGATCGTTCCTTCAAAGAAATAAACATCTTTTATCTCTTGCCTTCTTAAAACCCTCATATCTTTATTTTCATATCCAGAAATTAAGCCTTTTTCATCTTTTGAGACTAAAAAAGCTGGATTTTGACTCTCTGTTTTACAAATTCCAACAATCGAATCAGCTTTTGACTCTAGTAAAATTTCAATAGCCCTATCTATATCACAAACTTCTCTCAAAGGGGACGTAGGCTCTAATAAAGCGATATAGTCAAACTCTTTTTTTAATTCATTTTTATAATAATCTATAGTGTGTTTTATGGCATCAAAGGTTGTGGCGGTGTCACTTGCCAACTCACTTGGTCTTAAAAATGGGACATTTGCACCATACTTTTTTGAAATTTCTGCGATTTTCTCATCGTCAGTGCTAACCATGACCTCATCTACATATTTACTTTTTAGTCCAGCCTCTATGCTCCACGCAACAAGTGGCTTTCCACATAATTCTTTAATATTTTTTCCAGGCAAACCCTTGCTGCCTCCTCTTGCCGGTACAATCGCTAAAAAACTATTATTTTTATACATTAAAAAACTTCTTTATACTCTTCATTTGCTCTTTGATATTCTTCCATACGTCCGATGTCAAGCCAATACTCTCTGATCGGGAATGATATAACATTTTTACTTAATTTTATAAGCTTTTCAAATAGCGCAGGCATGTCGTAAAACTCATTTTTAGGGATCAGATCTAAAATTTCAGGTGAGAGCATATATATCCCAGCACTTACGAAAAATTTCTGCACCGGTTTTTCTGCGATCTCTATTATTTTATTATCATTCATCTTTACCACGCCGTAAGGTACCTCATAGTCGTACTCTCTGACGCACATTGTGGCTGTAGTTTTATTTAGCATGTGGTAGTTAAAAATATGCTCGAAATTTACATTTGTAAGAAGATCGCCGTTCATTACGAAAAATGGCTCACTTGGGCGCTCTTTTAGCAAGCTTAACGCCCCTGCTGTGCCCATCCTTTTTTGCTCTAAAACATAGTCTATATTTACGCCAAATTCTTTTCCGTCGCCGAAATAGTCTCTAATAATGCTTGCATTAAAATTTACGCACATCGTGATATTTACAAAGCCATACTCTGCAAATTTCTCGACTATCGTTTGAAGGATTGGTTTATTTCCAACCTTTAGCATCGGCTTTGGCGTATCTTGCGTGAGTGGTCTAAGTCTAGTGCCAAGACCTCCTACCATTAGGATAACTCTATTTGTCTTGATCTTTGGCTCAACAAGCTCTTCTATCTCTTTTAAGTCTAAAACTATTCCATTATCATCTACTATTGGTATCTGGTGAAGTTTTTTAGATAACGCTATCTTTAAAATTTCCTCTTTTGTACTAGAAATTTTTGCAACAGCCGGCTCTTTAAAAACAATCGTCTCTATAGGACTATCAAGGTCTAGCCCCCTTAATATACCCCTTCTTATATCGCCATCTGTTAGTGTCCCAAGAAGCTTATCATTGTCATCAACAACTAAAGCTATCTGCATAGCTCCGCTATCTATAATCCCCAAAGCTTCCTTTATAGTAGCATTTTGTTTTAGCTTTATGTTTTTTATATTTTTCATTATTTATATCTTTACGTCATAAAATTTCTTTTTCAAAATACCTTCAAGCTTGGTCTCTTTTAAAATTTTAACCATTTTTTTACTTGGATTGCCACCATCATAGGGGTTTATCGTATCTTTTAAAGTTTGCTCAAATTCTTTTGAATATGCTCTTTTTATAGCAGCTAAAATTTCTTCTTTATCAGGCCTAACGTCTATCACACTGCTAGCTCGAGCACGTCCTTTTTGGCGGTCGCCTATATTTATGGTGGCCTTTTTAAAGCTTGGAACTTCCAAAAGGCCACTTGAGCTATTTCCTAGGACGATATCAACAAATTTGATCGCGCTTAGATATCTTAGCTGCCCAAGCGATGCAAAAGCCACTGCTTTTTGTGGGTTTTCGCTCACATACTCATCTATCATTTTATTTATCACATCGCTATCTGTATCGCTATTTGCTTTTGTGAAGATAAAATTTGTTTCCTCTAGTTCATCAAGTGCTTTTAAAAGCTCATTAAACTGCTCTCTTGCACTACTATTTTCAAGTGTAGCTGGGTGAAAAGTGATGAGGATATTTTTTTTAGCAAGCTTAAATTTTATAGACTTTTCAAACTCATCTTTGTTTAGTAAATTTAGCTTTTTTATATTTTCTATGCCAGGGCCGCCGACATTAAAAACTCTACTAGGCTCTTCGCCAAGCTGAATTATGCGGTTTGCGTACTCGTTTGTAGCTGCAAAATGTATATGGCTCATCTTTGTTATGCTGTGTCTAAAAGCCTCGTCAAACGCACCTTGCGTGGTCTCACCGCCATGGATATGTGCTATTGGTATCTGTATGATACTAGCCACGCCTGCTACTCCAAATATCTCATATCTATCGCCAAGAAGCACTAATATATCAGGTTTAAGCTCGGCTAGTGCCGGAGCAAATTTCTCATAAACTCTTGCCATCTCAGCGCAAATATCAAGACTTGTATGAGAACTACTTAAAATTTCTATCTTTTTATCTATCTTAAATTCTTTTTCTATCTCTTTGTATGTTAGTCCAAACTCAGGGCTTAGGTGCATACCAGTGACAATAAGCTGAAGCTTAAGCTCACTATCTGCCTCGATCTCTTTTAAGAGCCAGTAAAGCAGGCCATATTCAGCTCTGGTGCTTGTCACTACACAAATTTTTCTCATATCAGTTCATCTTGTTTATAGTCTTTTTGTGAAATTTGCCCGACCACCTCATCCCACCTCATAGGATTTATGCCATCTCCTGGGCGTTTTACGCAGATATTTTGCTCGCTAAAAATTTCACCCTTTTTTATATCACATTTTGCCACGATCGACTTTCTAGCTATTTTGATATTTTCACTCTCGCTTTTGCTAAAGTGTTTTAGCCCACCACCAAGTGCTAGCTCAATATTTCTAATGCCCCTAACCATAGCCGTTAGCTCGTCTGGCTCAAGACTAGCCTTGTGATCAGGTCCAGGCAGGCTCTTATCAAGCGTAAAGTGCTTTTCTATAATCTTTGCACCCATAGCAACCGCTGCGATATCGACCTCGATGCCAATGGTATGATCGCTATATCCGACCTCAAGCCCAAAGGCATTTTTAAGAGTTATCATCGCCTTTAAATTTACATCCTTCATCGGCGTTGGGTACTGCGTATTTGCATGTAGAAGGCTTATATTTTCACGTTTTGTGCCACTTTTTACAAGTGCTTCTATCGCGGCTTCCACCTCGCCTAAATTTGCCATGCCAGTTGAGAGAATGATCTTTTTATTAAGCCCACCTATCTGCCTAAGATAAGGTAAATTTGTTATCTCGCCACTTGGGATCTTAAATGTACTAAGCCCCAGCTCATCAAGAAGCTTTATGCTATCGCTATCAAAAGGAGTTGAGAGAAAAGTGATATTTTTTTCTTTGCAGTAGGCTATAAGCTCTTTATGCGTGTTCTCATCTAGCTCAAGCTTTTTTATCATCTCAAACTGGCTTTCATTTTTATCGGTAGTTTCTTTTTGATAGCTAGCCTTTTGCGCGTTTTTTGAAACTAGATTTTGAGCTTTAAAGGTTTGAAATTTCACTGCATCAGCGCCGGCTTTGGCTGCCACGTCGATCAGTTTTTTAGCTAAATTTATATCACCATTGTGATTAACCCCAGCCTCAGCTATGATAAAAACTCTATTTGACATCAAATTTCCTTTAAAATGCTAGTTTTACGCCTTTATAAAAGCGTTTTTCTCCAAGCTTCTCATCACGCTAGTTCCGCCGCCTATGATAGAATTTTCGCCTATCACTATATACTCTTTGCTAGTTGCATTGCTACCAAAAAAACTCCCATCCTGCACGACAACGCCGCCATTTACCACACTTGCTGTTGAGATATGGCAATGATCGCCGATAGTTGCGTCATGCTCCACAAGTGCCTTTGTATTTATGATGCAGTTTTTACCGACACTTGCACCAGCGTTGATCAAGGCATGATGCATCACAACCGTTCCCTCGCCTACACTTGCATGCTTTGAAATATACGCAAGCGAAGAGATAATGACTGGAAGGCCAAAACCTATCTCTTTTAGTAGCGCAAACAGCCTTTTTCTAGGCTCACTGCTTTTTATCTGCCCAACCGTCACCACAGCATTTTTGCATGATTTAAAAACCTCAGCCAGATCATCATCGCTACCTATGATCTCATAGCCAAGCACCTTTTTGCCAATATTTTCTGCCGTATCTATGATACCAATTATATTAAATTTAGCTTCGCTCTCGATAACATCTATCACACTCTTGCAGTGCCCACCGCCACCTACCAAAACTATATCTTGCACGGCTAAACTCTTGCGCTACTTGGGATATTTACTATCCTGTCGCTTAGAAATTTAGCATTTTTTAGCTCATCTCTTTGACAGTCTTTAAACATATCAAGCTCGTTCATGAGCTGCCAGATAGGACGCGTAAAAACACCATTTTCATTACTAAATTTCAAAAACTCATCTCGTTTTTCACGGCTCTCAAAAAGCACCGCGTTTAGCCAAAAATTTGACTTAGCGTCCGTTGGCTCATCTATAAATTTCACATCATCAAATTTAGAAAAATACTCTTTATAAATCATCGCAAGCTCGCGTTTGCTCTTTAAAAATAGTTCCAAATTTTCAAGCTGCGCCACGAGCAGAGCTGCATTTAAATTTGGCAAGCGATAGTTGTAGCCGATCTCGCTATGACGATACTCAAAAGGATGTGGCACCTTGGCCGTTGTGGTGATAAATTTAGCGTGCTTTGCTATCTCCTCATCGTTTGTGATGATAGCTCCGCCACCTCCGCTTGTGACTATCTTATTGCCATTAAAGCTCATCGCAGCAAGCTTGCCAAAATTCCCTGTATGAGAGCCTTTGTAGTAGCTGCCAAGGCTCTCAGCACAGTCCTCCACCAAAGCGATGTTCCAACGCTTGCAAATTTCAGCTATCTCATCTATCTTGCAAGGTAGTCCAAAAGTGTGCATAGGTACGCAAGCACGCACTATCCTGCCGCTAGTTTTATTGACACATTTGCCGCCTTTTAGCTCGCAGTTTTTCTCTAAAAATGCACTAAGTGACGCTGGCGACATGCCAAGCGTATCAAGATCAACGTCCACAAAAACCGGCTTTGCAAAAAGGTAGCTAATGGCGTTGCAAGTGGCTATAAAAGTAACTGGCTGCGTGATCACTTCGTCATTTTGCTCTACGCCAGCTAGTTTTAGGCAGATGTGAAGCGCCGAGGTGCCATTTGTCGTGGCAACTGCAAATTTAGCACCTACCATTTGAGCTAGCTTACTCTCAAACTCATCGACAAATTTGCCGACACTTGAGACAAAGCTAGAGTCGATGCACTCAAGTAGATATTTTTTCTCATTGCCTATAAATTTAGGCTCGTGAAGTGGGACTTTGTCCTTGCAAAAAGTGCTTTTTATAAATTTCAAAACCTCGTCAAAATCACATCTTTTCATCGAGATATTTTCCTGTTTCTTTATGCATAAAATTTGGTATGAGCTCGAAAACTTCGTGTAAAATATCCTCTTTGCTCCATGTCAAGCTTGATTTTAAATTTAAGATATTGTTTTTGAAAATTTCTAGCTTTTCGCTATCAAAATTTGCATCATTTTTGACTATGCCGATGTTTTGAAGTCTTTGCATATCAAGTCTCTCGCCGTCAACGAAAAACTCCTCGTAGTCCTTCTCTCCAGTCGTGTCGCTAGGCGCAAAAAGACAAGGATAAAAGCCATCTTTTGGAAGCACTTTTGCAAGCTTTCTGGCCTCCTCCTCATTTTCGCATAAAAATGGCTCGTAGCCTAAATTTGCCAAGTACCGCTTGGCTATCTCGCTAAATGTTATAAGGTCTAAATTTTCATCTAGTTTTGGGAAAAATATATCTCTATTTTCGCCAAAAATAGTGCTTAAAAGGCAGAGTTCACCGCTCTCTTTTGGCGTTAAAAAGTAGCGTTTAACGTCGTTTGGAGCGACTATGGGCTGAGCCTTTTCTATGCGTTTTTGAAAACCAAAAAGAAGCGAGCCGTCGCTAAATGCCACGTTTGCAAACCTAGCCATCGAGACGTCGATCTCTAAAGAGTGCCTAAACGCAAACATCTCCATGATGCGCTTGCTAGCTCCCATTAAATTTACAGGGTTTGCGGCCTTGTCGGTGCTGACACAAAAATATTTTTTTGACTTCATATTGCAAGCTTGTGCTAGCGTTTTATCGGTGTTAAAGATATTTGTTTCAAGCATCCTCATGAGTGTAAACGGATCTTTTTCGCTTCTAACGTGCTTTAGCGCTGATAAATTTAACACGTAGTCAAATCCACCACTTTGCGCCAAAAGTGCGTCAAATTCGGCACTTGCAACATCTATAGCAAAAGTTTTAAAGTCGCCATTTATATATCCAAACTCGCTTCTTATGTCACGTACTAGCTCGACAAGGTTGTTTTCAGAGATGTCGACGACGTAGAGTTTTTTGGGGTCTCTTATAAAGATCTCTTTTGTCACGGCAGAGCCTATAGACCCTGCCCCACCGATAACTAGAAAGGAAGAAGTGTTAATTATTTTTTTTAACTCATTTCCTAGTTTCAATAAATCTTGTAAAAAAAGATGGTTTTTTCTACCTATTAGGTCTAAAATATTCATATATTTTTCACTACTAGAATATCTTCTCTAGTATGATTTAAAGGTAGATCATCCGACTGTTCTAGCAAATAAGTCTCACATCCCATAGAGCGATACCTTTGAAGTATAAAAAAAACCATACTATCGTCAAAACAAAGTGGTTCTGGCTTATTCCAACAAATATCTGGTACAGAATCAGAATGTGACCATTTTTTATGAAATTCACAACCAGACACAGATGAGAGAAACCGCTTTTTCTTACTTATATTTTGAATATCTCCAATCAGCATTCTCCCTCCTGTATCTTTAAGAAGCTGTATACATTCGTCCAAAAATCTTACATAGTTAGAATGATAAACAACTAGTTGCAAAACAGAATAAACAATAATATAGTCAACTTTTGAATACAACTGACCATAATCGTAATTGTATGGAAATTCATATGGAATTTTATTTATAAAAGGTTCATTTGGTAAATTATCTAGCATTTCTTTCGAATCAACTAAATATAAAATGAAGTTATTTTGCTTAGAATATTCTATGAGAGATCTAACAGGACCAGAACAACCACACCCAATATCCATTATAATTTTTGATCCTTTAGATTCTTGCTTTATTTTTAATTTGTTTAAAATATCCGGAAAAATATTTGCCTCTGTTTCCTTTCTATGTAAATTAGAAAACCCAACTTTTTCTATATTATTTAGAGAAGTATTTTGGGCCATTTCTTTAAAATCATTAAAACTTAACATAGTAATTACATCCTTTCTTTAGCTGTGATACCCATTATATTAAATGCTGTTTTTATCGAGACAGCAACGACTGCAAAGACTTTTAACAAGCTATCTTCATTTTCATTTCCAACCACGCGGTTTTCATTATAAAATTTATGAAAGCTAGCAGCCAGCGACTTTAGATAGTCTGGTATCTTTTGAAGCTGTCTTGAGATAAAAGCGTCTTCTAAAATTTCAGGCAATATCAGTGCTTCAAAAAGTAAATTTTTAGCATTTTCATCTAGGCATTCAAAGTCTGCATTTATCACGTCACTAACGCTTTTTCCAGCCTTTGCAAAGATCTGATTTATCCTAGCGTGAGCGTAATTTATATAAAAAATAGGGTTTGAGCTATCCTCTTTTTTAAGCTCATCTACGTCAAATTCCAAACTACTCGTATTTGCCTTGCTTATAAAGATAAATCTAAGCGCCTCAGCACCGATCTCACACGCGATATCGCTCATCAGCACAGCATTGCCAGCGCGCTTGCTCATTTTGTATGGCTTGCCCTCTTTTAACAGGCTAACCATCTGCATAAGTATCACTTCAAGCCTATTTTCGTCGTATCCAAGGAAATTTATCGCAGCCTTTAGCCTTGCGATATATCCGTGGTGATCCGCGCCCCAAATGTTTATATAGTGGTCAAAATTTTTCTCAAATTTAGCGTTATGATAGATGATGTCGCCAGCTAGATATGTCGGTCTGCCGTCATTTCTAACCACAACCCTATCGTTATCGTCACCAAGTGTGGTAGAAGCGATATAGGTAGCGCCCTCTTTTTCATACATTTGATTTGAACGTTTTAGCTTTTCTATAGTTGGCTCCAGGCGGTCGTAAAGTGCTTTTTCGCTGGCCCAGCTCTCTATAAAAATGCCAACATCAGCCAAGTCTTTTTTAATGATCTCAAGCACGATATCCTTGCCAAACTCGGCAAGCTCAAGGTTTCTGCTCTCGTCATAAAAAATTTCCTTGCCAAATTTCTCATTTGCAAGCTTAGCGATATCTAAAATATAATCCCCGCGGTAGTATTTCTCCGGATAGACGACACTTTCGTTAAAAAGCTGCTCTTTAGCCGCAAGTGATATCGATGTGCCAAGCAGATCTATTTGATTACCCGCATCGTTTATATAGTATTCTGTTGAGATGGCGTAGCCAAGTCTTTTGCCAAGTCTAGCCAAAGTATCGCCATAAACTGCACCTCTAACGTGTCCGATGTGAAGCGGTCCAGTCGGATTTGCGCTGATGTATTCTATTAAATAGCTGTCTTTTTTCGCATCTTCTTTTGCAAAATTTTCGCTATCTAGCAAAATTTGCTTTGAAATTTCATCTAAAAATTCACTCTTAAGCTTGAAATTTAAGTAACCATTTACCGCGCTAGCTTCAACTATCTTACTATCACTAAATTTATCAGCAAACTCGCTAGCTATCATAGCTGGAGACTTTCTTAGCTCTTTTGCGAGGCTAAAAAGCGGCGTCGCATAGTGGGCTAAATTTTTATCCTTTGGCTTTTCAAGCACAAATTCTCGCTCTAAAACCTTTGAAATTTCAGCTTTTACTTTATCTTTCAACTCTAAAACCTACGCGTTTTTAGTTGTTTCTTCTATCTTTTGACTAGCTGCACTCTCTTCTTTATGCTCGACTTTTTCGCTTTTTTCAGGGGTTGTGTCCTCCATCTCAGCTTTAAAAGTCTTTATGCCTTTGCCTAGTCCTTTCGCAAGCTCTGGGATCTTCTTTGCTCCAAAAAGTAATACAATGATCGCCAAAACGATCAACCAGTGGCCAATACTAAAAGAACCCATCTTTTCTCCTTATCAAATTTTCTCAAAATATTATCATAAATTCCTGAATTTCTAACAATCTATCCACTCGTCGATGACGTTTCTTAAGTTAATCTTAGCACTTTTTAACCTCATCGCCCGGAGGATTGATTTTAGCCCTTTATAGCTCTTTTCTATATCATCATTTACTAAAAAATAATCATACTCTAAAATATGCTCCATCTCTCCAACTGCGTTCATTAAGCGATTTTCTATTGTTTCGTCACTATCTGTTCCGCGGTTTTTCAAGCGTCTTTTTAGCTCTTTTTTATTCGCAGTTGTGATGAAAACTGAAGTGATGTAGCTTTTAAATTTCTCAAGTGCGATGTGAAAGCCCTGCACATCGATGTCAAATATCACTATCTTTCCAGCTTCAAGTGCTGCTAAAACTGGCTTTAGGCTCGTGCCATAGTAGTTTTTATGCACCTGCGCCCACTCTAAAAACTCGCCCTTTTCTATGCCGCTTTTAAATTCATCTTCTTTTATAAAATAATAATCCACCCCATCAACTTCGCCTTCTCTTTTGGCTCTTGTTGTGCTTGAGATAGAAAAATATAGGTCTTTCTCCTCCTTTAAAAGACGGCCCAAAAGCGTGCTTTTACCGCTTCCACTAGGTCCTGAAACTACTAAAATTTGTCCTTGCAACTACTTTTCCTCGAAACTTATATTTATCTTGATGTTCATATCTTTTAGCACATCTCTTAGTGAGCTCTCATTTAGTGACTCGTGGACGTGTTTTGTGATCTTTTTAGTTAGCTCTTCTTTGTAGTCCTCTTTTGCATCATTTTTTGAGCTTGTTTGAGGTATATCTTTTAGTCCAAATGCCGCTAACATCGTATTTTCATCTATATCATCTATCGATGCCACGTCGAAATTTACCTCACTTGATGCCACGTCTTTGCTCTCTTCTTGTGCGTTTTCTTCTTGAGCATTTTCTTCTTCAAAAGTTTCATCCGCAAGACCTAGATCTTCTTTGGCTTCTGGCTCGCTAGCCTCTTCTAGCTCTTCTACTGGCATCTCACTAGAAGCGTTCTCGCTATCACTAGGCTCTAAATTTTCTAGCTCCTCACTTGAAATTTCATCTAGAGCCTCTTCTTCTATATCTTCTTCTGCTTTTTCATCATCTACTTGAATTTGCTCTTCATCGCCCTCAGAGATCTCATCTAAATTCTCCTCATCTTTAGGCTCATCTTCTAAATTTAGCTCATTTTCAAGGCTATCTTCATCATCAAATTTAGCTAGCTCGTCTAAATTTAGCTCTTCTTGCTCTAAATTTTGAACATCTAGCTCAGTATCGTCTAAATTTTTATTTTCTTCGTCAGCCTCTTCACTATTTAGCTCTTCATCAAGCGAATCAATCTCACTAAGCTCAAATTTACTCTGATCTATCTCATCAAGCTCGCCATCTACCTTCTCATCATCAACTAGGCCCACAACGTCATTTTGGCTAATAATATCATCTAAATTTTTATTTAGCTCTTCATCTGTTTCAGACTCTTCTGGCATATTTTCTATCTCATCGACAAGCGCGCTAAGCTCTGCTAGATCGCCATCTTTGCTCTCTTCGCTCTCATTTGCATCACTTATCGCTTCGCTAGTCTCTTCATCCACACTCTCATCAGCAAGATCTTCGCTAGCAAGCTCTTGTAGGTCCTCAAGCTCTTCTAAAGACTCCACATCGCTAGCTTCATTTTCCTCTTGCAAGTCACTCTCGTTAATCTCCTCGCTTGGGCTATCTATGCCACTTTCTAAAAGCTCTTTATCAAGATCTGCGAAATTTTCTAAATTTGTATCGATATCAGGCAGTTTAAACCCTGACATCTCGTCAAAATTTATAGCCTCGTCGCTAAAGTCGCCAAAGTCGCTTTCGCCCTGCTCACTAGCATTTTGCTCAGTAGCTGGCTCATCTTTTGGGATATTTTGCTCAAAAACACTTATAAATTCAGTCGGTAAAAATGGTTTTTCAAGCATCAAAGTAGCAAACTCTGGTTTGCTCTCGCCACGACTTGCTAGATACATCACCTTTTTATCTGTAGCTAGCTCGCTACTATCCACGTCACTGTCGATTATGATAAAGTCAAACTGAGCATCGTCAAATCCATTTAGATCCTCAAATTCGCTATATTCGGTACCGATTTTATTCAGACTTAAAGTTATCAGACGTGAAACTGCTGGATTTTTATTTATTAGAGCAACTTTCATCATCCCTCCTTGTAATAGTAAAAGCCTATTCTATGATAAATTTCATTGCTATTTTCTTAAAAAAACAGAGCCGGCAGATCATTTATCACTTTTAAAAGTAGGTCGCTCATGATCTTCATAATGCCTGCTAAAATGGCTATCAAAACGGAAAATCCGATCGTCACTTTGATAGGATAGCCGATGACTAGTAGGTTAAACTGCGGCATCGTCTTCATAAGCATGCCAAAGATAGAGTCTGAGAGCAAAGAGAGGGCGATGATAGGAAATGACATGATAAAGCCAAACATAAACAAATTTGTAAATAAATTTATCGCATAGCTCATGATACCAGGGCGTGGATAAAAGTCACCAAGTGGCACAACAGCAAGCGAGCTAGCGTAAAACTGAAGGAGCAAATGATGGCCGTCAAATGCCAAAAATGTAAGTAGCGCGATAAAATTTATAACGTTTGCTATGACTGGGGAGTTTGTGCCAGTTTGTGGATCAAGCACAGAGGCCATAGAAAAGCCCATGACCATCGAGATTTGCTCGCCCGCCATTTGAAGTGTGGCAAAGATGATGGTTAGCATAAGTCCAGCGCTTAGTCCTAGCATAACCTCGCCTAAGATCTCGCCGATTAAGAAATTTATAGAGTTTTCATGAGCTTTTGAGAGAGGAAAAAGCACGACGCAAAGGACAAAGACTAAAAGCGTTTTTACTGTAAGCGGGACTTGGTTGTGCGAGTAAAATGGAAAAAAAACGATGAGACCGCTTAGACGTGCAAATAAAAGCATAAAAACTATTGTCTTATCGGCTCCAAAAAATTCTACTAGTTCCATTTTGCTCTTTTAAATTTTTGCTAATTTTACAAAATTTTACTTTGTTTTTAAATTTATGTGGTCGTTTTTAGAAATTTGAAGCTAAATTTTAAGAAATTTGCTCAAGCTCTTTGTTCTCAAGCTTGTATGAGTTATCGCATTTTGCAGCTAGGTCGTTGTCGTGAGTGACTAGAACAAGGGCGGCGTTATTTTCATTTATGTAGTCAAATAAAACTTGCATCACTTCATTTGCCGTTTGCTTGTCAAGGTTGCCCGTTGGCTCGTCTGCAAAGATGATCTTTGGCTTTTTAGTAAGCACTCTAGCGATGCTGACACGCTGCTGCTGACCGCCGCTTAGCTCGCCAACTTTTTGATTTATGACGCTTGAAATTTTAAGCGCTTCAAGATCATTTTTTTCTATATTTTCGCCTGATAGTATGCTTGCAAGCTCGATATTTTCATAAGCGCTAAAACCTTTAAAAAGATAGTGCGACTGAAAAATAATACCAAAATGAAGCCTTCTAATGGCCAAAAGCTCGTTTTGAGAAAGCTCGTAGATCGATCTATTTTGGTAGATGACCTCGCCAAAATTTGGCTTTAAAAGTGTTGAAAGTATGTGCAGAAGCGTTGATTTGCCACAACCGCTAACGCCTGTTATCGCGATACTTTGTTTTTGATTGAGAGTTAAATTTATATTGTTAAAGAGCGTATAATCATACGCAAAACCTAGATTAGACGCTCTTAAAATTTCCATTAGCCTATTTGAGCAGCAACTTCTGCAGCAAAGTCATCTACTTTTTTCTCTAAGCCTTCGCCAAGCTCGAAACGAACGTATTTTACGATCTCGATCTTGCCGCCAAGCTCTTTGCTCTTCTCTTCGATAACTTGTTCGATAGTCTTTTTATCGTCCATTACATAAAACTGACCTAAAAGTGTAAGGCGTTGGTCAAGCACTGTGTTATCAGCATAAAATCTCTCGATCTTGCCAGGGATGATCTTGTCCCAAATTTTCTCAGGTTTGCCCTCAGCTTTTAGCTCTTCTTCGATCGCTTTTGTAGCTTTTGCAAGCTCAGCCTCACCTATCTGGCAGCGGCTAGCATACTCAGGGATGTGGTGAAGTGGCTTGCCTAGGCGTTTTAGCTCTTCATTATCTTTTTCAAGCTCAGCGCGAAGTGCGATAAATTCTTTCTCAACAAAATCTTTATCAAGGTCTTTGTAGCTTATAACGCTTGGCTTCATAGCAGCTGCGTGCATACATAAATTTCTTATAAATTCAGCTGCTTTGTTTGCAACTTCAGCACTTTCACAAGCTGCACCGATAAGCACGCCAACACGGCCATTTGAGTGAACATAGCCATTTACTACGCCCTTGTCATCAGCACTAATAGTCTCAAAGCGGCGAACTACAAGGTTTTCACCGATAGTTGCGATCTGAGTTTTGAAGTACTCTTCAAATTTAACACCGTTTAAAGTGCTTGTATTTAGCTCTTCAACTGTTTTTATGCCACTTGATTGGATGTGAGCTGTTGTGTCTTTTGCAAGCGCTTGAAACTGTGGGTTTCTAGCAACGAAGTCAGTCTCAGAGTTGATCTCACTGATAGTTGCTTTTTTGCATTTTGAGCAAACTTCAACGCTTACTAATCCCTCGCTTGCAAGGCGGTCAGCCTTTTTAGCAGCTTGACCTAGGCCTTTTTCACGAAGGATGTCAACAGCTTTTTCCATGTCACCATTTGCTTCGCCAAGTGCCTTTTTGCAGTCCATCATTCCAGCTCCGGTTGATTCGCGGAGCTCTTTTACCATTTGTGCAGTTATTTCCATTATTCTTCGTCCTCGCCAAAGTCTTCTTCACTCATAGCCTCAGCTACAACTGCGTCTTTCTCATCTTGGCTTACTTCTTCGCCAGCAGCTTGCTCGCCACCATCTTGCTCAAGAAGTGATTTGCCTTCGTTGATCGCCTCAGCCATCTCTTGGCAGAAAAGCTGAACAGAGCGGATCGCGTCATCGTTTCCTGGGATCGGATAATCAACAACGTCAGGATCGCAGTTTGTATCGATCGGTGCCACAACTGGGATTTTTAGGCGGTTAGCCTCTTGAACAGCGATCTTTTCTTTAACTGTATCAACAACAAATATCATATCAGGTAGGCTTTTCATATTGCGGATACCACCAAGAGTTGCGATAAGTTTCTCTTTTTTGCGGCGAAGCATCAAAGCCTCTTTTTTAGTTAGTAAATTTATCGAGCCATCTTCTTCCATAGTCTCGATAACTTCTAGCTTGCGGATAGACTGGCGGATAGTACCGAAGTTTGTCATCATACCACCTAACCAGCGGTGATTTACATAAGGCATTCCACATTTTTCAGCGTACTCTTTTATAGCGTCGATAGCTTGTTTTTTAGTACCAACAAATAGCACTGACTTGCCTTCAGCAGCTGCGTCACGAACGATGTTGTAAGTGTAGCGGAAGTAGCGGATAGTCTTTTGTAGATCTATAATATAGATACCTTTTCTCTCGCCAAAGATAAATTTCTTCATCTTTGGGTTCCAGCGGCGTGTTTGGTGACCAAAATGTACACCACACTCTAATAAATCTCTCATTGTTACCATGAGTTTCTCCTTGTTTTAGGCATTTTGCCTTGAATTTAGTTTTATCCTCCACGACCATTAATGCTTTCGCACAACCAAATTTAGGATTGTCGTGTGTGAAATAAAGCTTGGATTATATTGAAACTTGGCTTTATTGAAGCTAAATTTAAAGATTTCTTTAGCTACAAATAAAGCTCAAATTTCTTTAAATTTACTCAAAAAAGCCTTTTTTTACGACCTTTTCGTCTTTAACACAAAACTCGCCTTTTGCGATCACGTCGTATAAATTTAGCTCCTCGTCAAATACACAAAAATCAGCGTCATTGCCAACTTTTATCTCGCCTTTTTGGCTTAAATTTAGATATCTTGCCACGTTTTTGCCCATCACAGCCAAGGTATCTTCTATATTTAAAATTTTATTTCTTACCAAAGCTTGCAATACCTCTAAATTTGACGCACATGAGGCACAGCCATATCCGACAAGCTCGCCATTTTCGTTAAATTTAGGCACACTGCCGTTGCCATCTGAGCTCATCGTTAGGCGCTCTAAATTTAGTCCATTTTCAAGGCCGTAAGCCACCACCTCGTGAAGTGGTGCAAATTTACTTCCGCCGCTTGTGATATCGATGTTTCCGCCCATTTTTTGAAATTTCAAAGCCTCGTTAAACAGGTCTTTCGTCCTAGCGCAGTGCGTCGGCGAGAAGTAATGAACTGGGAATTCGTAGTCTTTTATCACCTTAAATACGTTATCAAATTTCTCGCTTAGTCCGCCCATGTGCATGTGAAGCACGCCGCCTTTTTTAGAGACCATGCCGCCTATGCGTATCTTGCTTAGTATCTTGATGAGCTCCTCTTTTGAGACGTAGCTGCCGCGGTTATCGGTTAGTGCGATCTTTACGCCGATCACTTTGTCGATTAGTATGAGATCCTTTGCGATGTCGCCGGTAAATGTCACACAGGGGCTTGCGTATGAGCCAGTGTGGATGAAGGTCGATATGCCCTCAAACTCGAGCGCTTTTGCTTTGGAGTAGAGATTTTCTAGGCTTCTAGTCACGCCATCAGTCCCCAAAACGCCAACAAGCGTCGTAGTGCCATATTTTACGATCTGGCTAAGCGTGATCTCAGGCGTTCTTGAGTGATATCCAGCCTCGCCGCCACCACCAGTGATATGCACGTGCTGATCAATGAGACCTGGAGCTAAAATTTTGCCCTTTAGGTCGTAAACGCTAAGCCCTTCTACGCTAAAGCTTAGCCCCTCGCCGATAGCTAAAATTTTACCGCCACCTACCAAAACATCGTGCTTGCCAAGAAATTTTGGCGTGTATAGATTAGCATTTTTAAGCAAAAGCATATTTTCTCCTTTATTTGCTAAGTTGTACTTTTTCTTCTATCTCCATCAGTTTTATAAAAATTTGCTCGATATTTTCCCTATCCACGGCGCTTAGCTCCATCTTTTTTGAGCTAAGTAGCATCTGCACAAACTCTTCATTCATAAGCTGCTCAAAGCCCAAATTTCTAGCATTTTGAGCTATTTTTGCCGCTAGTGGATTTTTAAAGCTCTCATATCCCATTTTTATCCTTAAATTTCACTGCAAATCCGCAAAATCTACCGCACACGCCGTCTCTTCGGTATGAAAAATATCTCTCATCGCAGTGCGTGCAGACCTCGCTAAAGTTTAGATTTTTAACCCCAAGTGCCTTAAATTCATCCCTTAAGGCTGCGTTCATATCAAAATTTCTACCTATCTTATATGCATTAAATTCCCCAAGGTCAAGCTCGCCCACCTCGTAGCAGCCGCCTTTTATATTTGCTCCGACAAAGACGCTGATCTCGCCCGCTCTTGAGCCAAATTTCTCGCCCATGAGCATAACGGCTTTTGTACAAATTTTTAGCGTCACGCCAGCTCTGCCAGCATGAGCCACGCAGATAGCGCCCTGCCTCTCATCTATCATCACAACCGGCGAGCAGTCAGCCACCAAAACGCAGATGCCAACATCGCTTAAATTTGTGATCACAGCGTCGCACTCTGGCAGCTCGTCCTCCTCGTTTTCAAGGACAAAAACCTTGTCCGAGTGGATCTGCTTCATAAACTTAAGCTGCCTAACGCCTAAATTTCTAGCCAAAATTTCTCTATTTTTTATGACATCTCCTAGCTCATCGCCCACGTGATCGCCTAAATTTAACGAGCTAAATTTAGCTTCACTCACGCCGCCAAGCCTGTTTGTAAAGCCAGCTACTATGCCATTTTTATCAAAAACGATCTCTAAATTTTCACGCATCTTCGCTCGCTTAGTAGAGGCTTGAAATTCTCTCGACCTCGTCCCAGCTAAGGCCGCCATTTTGCTTAGCCTCAAGCATCCTAGCCACGTAGCGAGCCAGCAAGTCGCTCTCGATATTTACGCGCCTGCCGACCTTAAAAGTGCCAAAAAGGCTATCTCTAAACGTGATCGGTATGATCGTTAGCCTTATGCCCTTTGGCAAAATTTCATTTATCGTAAGGCTCACGCCCTCAACGCCCACCGAGCCCTTGTTTGCCATCAGAGCCATCGCCTCACGTGGCAAGTCGATGTAAAAATCAACGCCGTTTTCATGCTTTTTTATGGCCGAGATCACGCCGATAAAGTCGATGTGCCCTTGCATCAAATGCCCATCTACGCGCTCTCCAAGCTTCATAGCGGGCTCGATATGTACTAGGCCACTTAAATTTTCAACCGCGACATTTGCCCTGCTCTCTGCGCTAAGCTCCACGCTAAAGCCATCATCATATAGTTTTATGACACTTAAGCAAGCGCCATTTACTGCGATGCTGTCGCCTAAATTTGGGCGAAATTTAGCCTTTAGCCGTAAAACATTTTGCGAGTAGCTAATGACCTCGGCAAGCTCCCTGATTAAGCCATTAAACATATTTTGCCTTTAAATTTTTTAAGGATTTTACTAAATTTTGCCTAAATTTGGCGCATGGATAGACTTGCTAGTTTTGTGAAATTTAGAAGGTATAAAGGCTAAATATCACAACTGACATTAAGATAGGTTTTGAGCGGTCACGCAAAAAACAAAAAACGCGAGTGCAACCTAGGAAAAGAATGTAAAAATGCTGGCAAATTAGCGATGAGCCACTAGTTTGGTAGCAAAAACTTTTTATAAGATAAATTTAATTGGCAGCAAATTATAAAAAATTAAATTTGATCTAGCCAGTATAAATTTCATCTGCCATTTGCCTTTAAATTTACACGCTCTAATCGCAAAATTTAGATAGCTCGCAAAAAACAGCAATAATAATTTTACTACCGGACGCATATCAAAAGCTTTTGGCTAAATTTCGCCCCTAGCTCGTCTGCAAAACTAGCCACGTCTTGCTAAAGTCGCGCGCCGCCAGGTCGTCCCTCTTTATCCACAGATAAACTCTGCCCTCTCCGTCCCAGTCCATGTCGCTATCCCAGTCGCTATCTATCTGCAAAAGCAGCTGCCACTGGGTGGCATTTTTCTCAAACTCCGCGATATTTGGGTGGTGATAAGCGCTACCATCGCCGCAGTCAAGGCCGTTTGCCACGAGCTCACACTCTAGCTCCATGCCATCTTGGATGTTGTCAGAGTGACCAAGGAGCTTGTTTTCTTTGGCCTGCCAGCTTGGCTCGATGATCTCGTGATATGCCTCCCACTGCTCCTCGCTGAATTTGCCAAATGGCACGAGTGAGCTTTGCAAACTTGGCAAATTTTGCTCGTTTTTAAAGCTAAGAGAGCGTACGCCAAATGTGAAATTTCCGCTATCCATGTTTTGGCGAGCAAGCTGGTCTTGAGCTGCCTCACTAAAGATCACAGCAAAGCCCTTTTTATCAGCAGGGTCGTAACCCCAAATGCGTAAATTTATATCATAAAAAAGATATAGAATGCCACTTTTTGGTAGTAACCCGTCGGTGTCAAATTTACTAGCTTCAGCAAAATTTATCTGCGCCACAAAGCTAAGCGCGCCGTTTTCATTTGACGGCCAAGGCACACTAGCTGGTAGATCTGGCTGTCCGCCAAATTTAGACGCTCCAACAGCGATATCACCGTCATCTTTAGCCTGCGTATCTATCTTTATAGCATTTTTAGCCATTGGCTTTAAAAACTCAAAAAGCTCATCCAAACCGCGCTCTTTGCAGCCTTTTGCAATTTCATTTAGATCCATATTTTCCCTTTCTAGCAAGCATCAATGTAGATATGATACTTTTTGCAGTGCAAGCAGCGAAACAAATACCCAGCAAAGTCGCCGCCCGCTACAAGCAGCTCGCGAGCCATTTTCGCGTCGTAATCGTCCCTTTTTGCGTAGTCATCAAAGACCTCATCTGCGATGCCAAGCTCCTCAAGCTCCTTAGTGCCCACATCGCCCAAAAATGCGCAATAATCATCACAGCACGCCACCCAGTGCTCGCCCTGCCAGCTCTCATAGCCAGGTGTTCTTCTAAAGAGCTCCTCGTCTTTTTTGGCGTCATCTGTGGTAAGCTTGTCGGCGCCCTGCACAAAGGTAGCGTCAAATTTCTTGGCAGCCTCGCCATTTGCGATGCAGGCTGGGCAAAGATAGGTGACGTCTTGCTCGCTATAGACGCCATTGTTGTAATAAATTTCTGTGTTTTTGCCGCAGCACTCGCAAATGACATTCATATCATCTTTAAATGCGCCAGTTTTTAATGGCTCTGGGTGATAGCGAAATTTTGGCAAGGTGGCAGCCTTTGCCTTTTGAGCTAAAATTTGCTCTTTGCTCTTTGGCCTTGGCACCGCCCATTTGTCGCCCTCATCCAAAAACTGCGCAAGGTAGCCAAGCGTTTTTAGCTGCTTTTTGTCGTTTTTATCGTGTATCTTTAAAAGTAGCTCGTAAGCACTCTTTTGCATAGACAAAAGTTGATAAATATCGACTAAAACGCTCTTTGCTTGCATATCCTCGCTTGCCTCAAGCTCTTCTTTGAACTGATACAAAGCCTCCACGCTCGCCGCATTGCCGTTATTTTTGTAGTAATCTTTTGAAAGCTTTATATATTTTTCTTGAAATTTATCCACAAATAGCCTTTATGAAATTTGCTAAGAATTTTAGCTTTAAAGACTTAAAAGTCGCATAGATGAGTTATTAAAATTTAAAAGAGTGGGATAAAAATATAAAATTGTTTAATTTTTAAAATTTAAAAAAAGGCACATTAAATTTAGCGTCAAGGAGAGCTGCAAGCGAATTTACTTAAACTTTCGACTCACTTGCGACTATAAATTTTACTCTTCATAAGCCCCGATAGAGAGGATTTTGTCTATTCTTTTTGCGACAAGCTCGTTTATATCAAGCTTCTCAAGCTCGGCTAGCTCTGAGATGAAGTAGTTTGCAAGTGCTTTTGCGGCACCGTCTTTATCTCTATGAGCTCCATTTATCGGCTCGTTTATCACGTCATCTATAAGCGATAAATTTTTTAAGTCATCAGCCGTTATCTTCATAGATTTAGTAGCTTGCTCTTGTTTGGCTGGGTCGTTCCAAAGTATCGCTGCACAACCCTCTGGTGAGATGACTGAAAAGACAGAGTTTTTCATCATAGCAAGTCTATCAGCCACACCAATAGCTAAAGCGCCGCCACTTCCGCCTTCGCCGATAACGACAGCTATTATTGGAGTTTTTAAATTTGCGAATTCAAATAAATTTCTAGCTATGGCCTCGCTTTGACCTCGCTCTTCAGCGCCAACACCAGGATATGCACCCGGAGTGTCTATTAAAAATAATATAGGTAGGTTAAATTTCTCAGCCAATTTTGCTACGCGTAAAGCCTTTCGGTAACCCTCTGGATGAGGCATACCAAAATTTCTTTTTAGTTTATTTTTAGTGCCACGACCTTTTTGCTCGCCTATAACGACAGCCTTTTTGCCTCCGATATAGCCGATGTAGCAGACTATTGCTGGGTCATCGCGAAATGCCCTGTCGCCATGGATCTCATAGCCATCAACTAAAAATGAATTTATATAGTCAATAGCGTATGGCCTATCTGGGTGACGAGCAAGTTGCAAACGTTGGTATTCGTTTAAATTTTTATATACTTTTGATATCTCTTTAGATAGGTTCTTATTTAAAATTTCAACAGCATGTTCATCGCCTCTGATCTTAGCATTTGCTATATCTTCATCAATTTGCTTTATGCTCTTTTCAAAATCTAAATAATTTGACATCTTAATCCAACTTTTTAAATATCACGACGCCGTTTGTTCCACCAAAGCCAAATGAGTTGCTCATAACAGCTTTTATATCAGCTTTTCTGGCTTTATTTGGAACGTAGTCTAGATCGCAATCTGGATCTGGCGTTTCGTAGTTTATCGTTGGAGGGATGATGCCATCTCTCATTGCCATTATAGATATGACAGCTTCGATCGCACCAGCACCGCCTAAGCAGTGTCCAGTCTGACCTTTGGTTGAACTAACTGGTGGGCACTTACCGCCAAAAACAGCCTTTAACGCAGCTGTCTCGTTTTTATCATTTACTGGCGTTGAAGTACCATGTGCATTGACATAGTCTATTTTTACGCCTTTTGCCATATCAAGTGCTTGCTTCATCGCGCTTAATGGGCCTTCAAGTGTTGGTGATGTGATGTGGTGTGCATCTCCGCTCTCACCAAATCCAACTACTTCAGCGTAAATTTTAGCGCCTCTTGCAACAGCCGACTCATACTCTTCAAGTACAAGTGCGCCAGCGCCCTCGCCCATTACAAAGCCATCGCGGTTTGCATCAAATGGCCTTGACGCCTTACTTGGCTCATCATTTCTTGTTGAGAGTGCTTTCATCGCTGCAAAACCACCTATGCCAACGCCGCAAATAGTTGATTCAGCACCGATAACTAGCATATTTGTTGCTTGACCGATCATTATGCATTTTGCAGCTTGTGATATCGCATGAGTGCTTGCTGCACAAGCTGTTACGCTTGATAAATTTGGACCTTTTAGTCCGTGGTTTATTGAAACTATGCCACCTAGCATATTTACAAGTGCAGATGGGATGAAAAATGGCGAAATTCTCTTTACACCTTTTTCAAAATATGTGATTGAGTTTTTCTCAATATTTGGCAAACCGCCTATGCCAGCTGCTGAACTAACGCCAAATTTATGAGCGTCAAACTCCTTAAAATTTGCATCAGCCATAGCTTCGTTAGATGCTTTTATGCCAAGCTGTATGAAACGATCTACTTTTTTCACCTCTTTGCCGTCTAAAATGCTATTTGGATCAAAATCAGTTATCTCGGCAGCAATTTTAACAGGGAATTCGCTTACATCAAAGCTCGTGATCTCTTTCACACCTGTTTTACCCTCGCAAATAGCCTTAAAAGAGCTCTCTTTATCAAGACCAAGTGCGTTTATCATGCCAATACCAGTTACAACGACTCGTTTCAATACATCTCCTTAAATCAAACTATGCAAATTTAAATTATTTGCCTAGTTTTTCTATATAATTTACAACGTCTTGAATGCTTACTAATTTCTCTGCTTCGCTATCAGGAATTTCTACTTCAAATTTCTCTTCTAAAGCCATAACTAGCTCTACAACGTCAAGTGAATCAGCGCCTAAATCTTCGATGATTTTAGACTCTAGTTTTACCGCTTGTGGATCTACGCTTAGTTGCTCTACAACTACGTCTCTTACGTCTTCAAATACTGCCATTTAAGGTCTCCTTATAAAAAATGTCTGTTATCTTATAATATTTACGCTTTTATTTATTTTAAATTTCAAAACTTGTTGAAATTTCATTACATATAAAGTCCGCCGTTTATTTTTAGCGTCTCGCCAGTCACGTAGCTAGCGTGATCACTTAGTAAAAATGCCACAGCCTCAGCCACCTCGCTAGCGCTGCCAAAGCGTTTAAGCGGGATGTTGTCGCTATAAGTTTTTTTCACCTCATCACTTAGCCCATGCGTCATATCAGTCTCGATAAAGCCCGGAGTTACGCTGTTAAAGCGGATATTTCTACTTGCGCCCTCTTTTGCAAAGCTCTTACTCATGGCGATTAGTCCGCCCTTGCTAGCTGAATAATTCACCTGTCCAGCATTTCCCATCTCGCCAACGATAGATGCGACATTTACGACCGCTCCAAAGCGCTTTTTACTCATCACTTTCAAAGCCTCTCTACATCCTATGAAAGCTGAAGTTAAATTTGCATTTATCACATCTGTAAATTCGCTAGTTTTCATGCGAAGTGCTAGCTTGTCATTTGTGATACCAGCGTTATTTACAAGGTAGCTTAGCTCGCCGTCGCTATCAACTATCAAATTTATACCTTTTATAAACTCGTCTTCGTCTGTTGCGTCAAATTTTATCACCGCAGCTTTGCCGCCATTTTGCTCGATCTCAGCCTGCAAAGCGTCTGCTATCTCAGGCTTTGAGCGGTAGTTTATCCACACTTTTAAGCCCATATTTGCAAGCGTCTTTGCGATCTGTGCACCGATACCTCTGCTTGCACCTGTTATTAGCACGTTTTTTCCGCTAAATTTCATAGATTCTCCTTATAAATTTTGCTTATATTATCAAATTTAAAATAACGCCTCGTCCATCTCAGCTGGGATCTCAAGCCCCATGAGCTTTAAAACACTAGGCGCAATGTTGTTTAGGCCGCCATTTTTTAGCTCTTTAACCCCATCAGCCATCACAAAGCAAAAGACGTCATAAGTTGTGTGATTTGTCAGTAGCTCGCCACTGCTATCACGCATCTCTTCGCAGTTTCCGTGATCGCTTGTGATGATCATAGCGTAGTTTTTCTCTTTTGCCTTGGCGTAAATTTCTCCAAGAGCCGCATCCACCGCCTCAACTGCTTTTATAGCGGCCTCGTAGTTACCAGTGTGCCCCACCATATCGCCATTTGCGAAATTTACCACGATAAAGTCTTGCTCGTCATCCATGCCCTTTAGCACGGCTTTGCAAACCTCAGCAGCGCTCATCTCTGGCTTTTCATCGTAGGTTTTTACTTTTGGACTAGGGATGAGCACCCTAGTTTCGTTGCTGGCTAGCTCCTCAACGCCGCCATTAAAGAAAAATGTGACGTGGGCGTATTTTTCAGTCTCAGCTGTGTGAAGCTGCCTTAGTCCAGCAGCTGCTATGACCTCGCTTAGAGTGTTTTTTATCTTTTCATTTTTAAAGAGCACTTCAAATTTAAAATTTGCGTCGTATTCGGTCATGGTGATTAGATTTTTGATAGCAAAAGGTCGCTCAAACTCGCTAAATTTCTCTTCGCCCAGAGCCTGGCAAATCTCTCTTGCTCTATCATTTCTAAAATTTATTACGATCACGCCGTCATCTTTGCCTATGCCACTAAAGCCATTAAAACTTGCTGGCTTTACAAACTCATCTGTCACGCCCTCATCGTAGCTTTTTTGTAGATACTCGTTTGGCGTTAAGCTGCTTAAATTTGCCCCCTTTACCAAGCTATCATAGGCCTCTTTTACGCGCTCCCAGCGTTTGTCTCTATCCATCGCGTAAAATCTGCCGCAAACGGTTGCTACCTTAAATTTAGCCTCCAAGCTTTTTATGAAATTTAGACCGCTATTTGGGCTAACGTCGCGTCCATCGGTGATAGCGTGGGCAAAAACTTCGCAGCCACTTTTGCTAGCAAGCTCGCACATACCATCAAAATGCTCCATGTGAGAGTGCACGCCGCCGTCGCTATAAAGCCCTATCACGTGAATTTTTTTGCACTTTTTAAAAAGAGCCTTTAGCGCTTCATTTTCTGCTATAGAGCCATCATTAAAGCCGCGTGAAATTTTGACCAAATTTTGATACAAAACTCGCCCGCTTCCTATGCACATGTGTCCTACTTCGCTGTTTCCCATCTGTCCTTCAGGTAGTCCCACAGCGTTTCCAGAGGTTTTTATGAGTGAGTTTGGAATTTCTTTAAAAAATTTATCGTAGTTTGGCTTTTTAGCCGCCTCAAATGCGTTAAATTTGCCATTTTTGTTTGAACCAATGCCGTCAGTTATTATAAGTATAGTTTTTTGAGCCATTTTTAAATTTTATCCTTAAATTTAGATAATTTTTAAGGCCATTATACTAAAATTGCTTTTTTTTAAAATAAAGGCCCCTATGTTTTACTATATCTATGAAATTTTAAATTTTAATATCTTTCAGTATATCACCGTTCGCGCTGGCATCGCGTTTTTCATAGCATTTATCTTGACAGCTTATCTGATGCCTAAATTTATCGCTTGGGCAAAGGCGAAAAACGCCGCCCAGCCTATCTACGAGCTAGCCCCGCAAACTCACCAAAAAAAGGCTAAAACACCAACCATGGGCGGACTTGTCTTTGTCTTTACAGCCGTGATCGCTACGATCATCTGTGCTAGGCTTGATAACGCTTTCGTGCTAGCCTCGCTCTTTTGCCTAGTTTGCTTTACTCTGCTTGGCTATAAGGATGACTACAGCAAAATTTTAGGTGCGAAAAACCACGCCGGCCTAAGTCCAAAGGCAAAGCTTTTTTTTCAATTTTTAATCGCCTTTTTACTCGCAGCATTTCTCTATTTTAGCAAAGAGCTAAACACCGAGTTTTACCTGCCATTTTACAAGCAGCCGATCTTTGACATGAAAATTTTTGCCATTTTCTTTTGGACGCTAGTCATTGTCGCAGCCTCAAATGCGGTAAATTTAACAGACGGACTTGACGGACTTGCCGCCGTGCCATCGATATTTTCGCTTCTAACACTTGGCGTTTTTGCCTACATCTGTGGCCACGCTGTCTTTAGCTCGTACCTACTTTTACCAAAGATCGCGGGCGTTGGCGAGAGCGTAGTTGTGGCCTCTGCGCTAATTGGCTCACTCATGGGCTTTTTGTGGTTTAACTGCCATCCGGCCGAGGTCTTTATGGGTGACAGCGGCAGCCTAAGCGTTGGCGCATATATCGGCTTTATGGGCGTTGCGACCAAAAACGAAATTTTGCTCATCATCATCGGCCTCATCTTTGTAGTTGAGACCCTAAGCGTCATCTTGCAGGTGGGCAGCTTTAAAATTTTTAAACGCAGAATTTTCTTAATGGCACCTATACATCACCATTTTGAGATCAAAGGCTGGGCGGAAAATAAGATCATCGTGCGCTTTTGGATTATCGCGCTTTTGGCAAATTTGATCGCACTGACCGCGCTAAAGATCAGGTAGATCATGCGAGCGCAGATAGAGCCAGACTTTGAGAGCGCTAGAAAAAAATATGATGAAATTTTGGAGCAAATTTTAGCCTATACCGACTATTGCGACGAATTTGGCGATGAGGACGGCGAAGAGTACCGCAAGGTAGAGCAGCGCTTAGCCAAGATCAGCGGCAAAGATATGAGTAAATTTAGCCTGCACGAGTGGTGGGAGGCCGAGGGCGCTGAAAATCTCGCCTTTGACATCGCTTTGCCAGAGCCAAAAGTGGTGCCTGATATAACAAAAGACGAGCTTAGCGTGATCGTAGAGCGTATGTTGGCACCTGTGCCTGAATTTTATGATGATTTTTTAGAGGCATTTTATATAAGAGTAAAATTTGCTTGCGAGGGTGCTTATTTCGCAGAGTTTTTGAAGCTAAATTTTGCCAAAACCTTTAGCTTTGAACTCTTTGAGCGCCGCGAGATAGAGGGCGTAATGCGTGAGCTAAGTGCTAACGAGATAGTAGAAATTTTATGGGGCAAAAGAGGATAAAAGCATGAGAAAATCACTATTTGGCTATGGTGGCACGACAAAGGCTATCGCTAAAAACTTCGTAAATGACGGGCTTTGGGATATTTATGACGATAAATTTAGCGAAATTTCTAAGGACGAGTTTGGCAACACTCTATTGCCAGTTAGCGAATTTGACCCAGCAAAAAGCAACCTAGAGATACCAAGCCCTGGCATACCGCCTCACCACGAGCTTGTCAAAAAAGCTAAAAATTTGATCAGCGAATATGACTATTTTTATGAAATTTACAAGGCGCATCTGCCATTTAACGTCTGGATAAGCGGCACAAACGGCAAGACGACGACTACAAAGATGATGCAGCACCTGCTAGAGAGCAAAGGCTCAGTCATGGGAGGCAACGTCGGCATCGCACTAGCAAATTTAGACCCGCACGCTAAAATTTGGATACTTGAGACTAGCTCATTTACTCTGCACTACACAAAGCGCGCAACGCCTGGCATCTACGTGCTTTTGCCGATCACTCCAGATCATCTAAGCTGGCATGGCAACATGAGCGAGTACGAAAAGGCAAAGCTTAAGCCGCTTGCTAGCATGAGCGAAACAAGCGTAGCTATCGTGCCTGAAATTTACGCTAAAACGCCTACAAAGGCCAAAGTGATCGCCTATAAAGATGAGAGCGACTTAGCTTGTTTTTGCGCTGTAAATTTAGGCGATATAGCCTTTAAAACGCCATTTTTACTTGACGCACTGCTAGCACTGGCGGTGGAGAAAATTTTATTTGACCGCTGCGATGTAGGGCTTTTAAACACCTTTGTTATCGAGGCAAACAAGCTTGAAGAATTTACTGACAACAAGGGTAGAACCTGGGTAAATGACACAAAAGCGACCAACATAGATGCGAGCATTCAAGCCGTGAAACGCTACAAAGATCACTTCATGCACCTGATCTTAGGCGGCGACGACAAGGGCGTTAGCATGGATGAGCTCTTTGAAAATTTAAAGGGTCTTAAAGTCAAAATTTACGCCATCGGCTCAAACAGCGACAAACTTATGAATTTAGCTGCTAAATTTAACGTGCCTGCCCTAAAATGCGACTTTTTGCAAAACGCTGTAAATGAGATAAGTAAAGAGCTTAAAAGTGGCGAGATAGCGCTTCTAAGCCCAGCGGCTGCGAGCCTTGATCAGTTTAAGAGCTACGCCGAGCGAGGAGATAAATTTAAAGAGTTTATAAGGGCTCTTTGATTTTAAGCTATTTTTTAGATATTAGCGTTTTGTCTAAAATTTGCTACCAAAATTTAGAGAAAAAGCAAAAATTTTCTCTATAAGAGTTTTTTATTGAATACTTTTTAAGTTTATGCTAATATTTGGCGAAAAAATTAAGGAAGAATTTTATGCCAATTACCCCTAGAAATGATGAAAATTTTAAAGAAAACTTAATAGATATCATCAAACTATCATATAGCGCCGACATCAATAAGCCTTTTATCTCTGGTGACAAGCTGCTTATGGGATATAGCTTTAGCCTAAAAGACGATCTAGACGCGATATGCACTCAAATTTATGGTGCTAGCAAAGCAAAAGTGACCGAGGCTATTAGAAAAGCCATAACCGACACTATGACTAAAACTGTGGTTTCAAAGATAGATGCAGAGAAGCTTTTTAATGATATAAATAATGCTGCAAGGGCTGCTTACGGCGCAGAGTTGCCTGAGTTTAAATTTAGCCAAGATGAGCAGTTAAATGCCATTTTAGAGTCAAAACTAAAGCCACTAGCGGCTGATATAAAAGAGAAGCTAAGAGGCTCGTCGCTTGCAAATTTAGAGGAGGTCAAGCTCGCTTCATCTGGGACGTCTAATGTCTCAAAAGAGCACGTCGCACTTCTTGCCCTGCTTCACATAAGTAGCAAGAAAAACATCGACCCGGCCTTAGCAAGCTTCATTAAGAGCAAAAGCCGCTTTAAAGCGTGGTTTTGGCTTGCTTTCGAGAGCTTTAGCGGTGATAATCCACACAACCTTAAACTTTTAAGAAAAAAGATATCAGCTCAGTTTGGCCTTTATGAGTCAGACGAAAACAACAGAGCTCTAAGCGACTCATCTAGTGCGGCTAGCATGGAGCGCGTCAGCTTTGGCGAGTGCATAGACATCTTTACCCACCTAAATATCTCTAAAGCTATGTATGTAACAAAAGACAAAAACGGCAAAGAGCACAAAGAAGACGTCACTCACTTAGAATTTATGCAAAAAGACGAAGAGAGATCAAACGGCACCGCTTCAAAGTGCGAGGAGCTATTTAAGCCATTTGCCGATAAGCTAAATTCTCTTTTAGCCTCCCAAACATCAAATAAATTTAGTACCGAAAATATCTACTGCGTAAATTTAACCTCCTCTTCTACATCTAACGCTTCAAGGATAAACAAACTCCTAAAAAGAAGAGAAGAAGAGCTTTATAAACAAGAGGATATGCTCATACTCTGCCCTATAAAGACGGCTACTCCTATTAGGATATTTCAGCCTAAAAAGAGCAACTTTACCATAGTGTTAGCCAGCCAAACAGAATTTGACTGCAGCGAGCTAAACCCAAAAGAGCTAAATCCTAGCAGACCAAACTATGGCAAGCTAAATTTATGCGAGCTAATACTCACTGACTTTAAATTTGACTCTTACGAAAAAGAGAACAAAGGCGCTTCATCTGATAGAGATATCAAATTTAAAAACGCAAAGACAAAGTCAGATAGTGTGATCCTTTATAAAGAAAACGATGATGGCAAAGACGATAAAAACAAGACAAAGGGCGCTTGCTTTACTAGTATAAGACAAAGTAGCGATGAGATAGAGTACAAGCTAGAAGATGGCGTTGTAAAGATGAGCCACTTCTCCCTCCCCTCATCTAAAGACGAATATCTAAATTTCAACCTTCTAAATTTCGCTAAGGAGAATAACTTTACCCTTAGAGATGATAAAGACTCAGCTATGTTTGATATGAAGCTTCGTCTAGCTCTTGGTAATAATGCAGAACCTACATCAACATCTAGCTCAAGCCTTGCTCTAACACTAAATAATCTCATCATTGAAAACGAAAAAGGTGAAGCTAGTGATATAGATAAGGTATATCTTCACCACTGCGGTGATAAGAGTATATATGAGAGTACATCTTTAGTTAAAAATAAAGACTCAGATATGAAAAACTCATATAGGGCTACATTTAATATCCCTATAGATAGAAATGATAAGAAAGATACTAAGCTTATAGTCTATTCATCTGATCTAAGTAAAATTTATGATACTAAAAGCATACATGCCTATACTGGTACAGCTATCATATCTATAGGATATAAAGATAAAAGTGGTGGTAGCTATAACCATACAAACAAGGTATCTTTAAGAGATATAACAGATCATATAGTAAATGTAGTCTCTGATAATGAGTATCCATTTAAGACAAATGAAGAGATAAGCCTAAAGGCTATATATAAACAAGAAAAAGGAGACAAGAGATATAAAGAGGTACTTTGGGGATATATGGTGATAAAGAGCATAGAGTATAACGAAGTATCTAAAGAAAAACCTAGAGAGGTGGTAGAGCTAAAAGATAAAAAGGGTAAAGAGATAAGATTTAAAATTTCAGATCTTATAAAAAAAGATGATCTAGATAAGCTAAAGCAAGGTGGTCATACTATAGTATTTTTTGCATATCTTGAAGGAGAGAAGGATAAATTTAAATACCAAAGCGTATATGGTAAAAACCATATAAGGATAGATATAAAGATACCTCTATATATTAAATTTAAAGATGATAAGCTCATCATATATGAGTTTGAGCATGCTATAAAAGAGAAGAGCTTTAAAGCTAGTCTAAATCATGATGATGCCTTAGTAAATAAAAGTGGCTACTTATATATAGATAAAGATATATCTAAGCAAGATATAAATATCTATGAAGATGACAAACTTACTAAAGGGCTAAAGAGTGAAGATAGTACAAATAAGAGATATCAAATTTACATAGATGAAGCAAATTCCGCAAACAATCAAAACCAAAGCAACACAAACCAAACAGCTCAAACAAAGATAAACCAAGATACCAAGTATGGTATCAACCTACTAAGCAAAGATAATATGAATAGCTTTATCAACTCTTTTAATGAGTCAAAGAGCATAACAAGAGTAGATAAAGGTATGTGGGTGGATGGGGATAAGGAGGCAAATATTTTAATAGAGATCAAAGACTATCCTTTTACGCTAAGTATGCTAAAGCAGGTATTTATAAATACAAAAGCAAATCAAGAATATATATTACAAGAGATGGTAGATGAGCTAAATAGAAGAGATGATGAAGATGGAATTCAAATGTATATAAAATATAAGCTTGATACTAGAAATAGATTGGAGCATTTTTTTGGGCAATGCGCAGTGGAGGTAGAAAGTAGTTTTCCAAACCTGACAGAGAGATTAAATTATAGCGTGAAAGGTCTTGTGGGGTCTAATATTGGCTATTTTAAAAATAATTATGATAGAAGCAAGGATGTAGGAAGAATAGAAAACAAAAAAGGGGAAATAATTCAAAAAGCCAATCAAGAAGCAATAGCCAATCTAGGATATGCTGATGAAAATAGACCTAAAGACTTGCGACTTGGCAATACCGAAGAAGGCGATGGCTGGAAATATAGAGGCAGAGGGATAATACAAATAACTGGCAGGGAAATATATACCAAATTTAATACATTCGCACATAAAATTAATTTAGTAGGAGATGAAGTAAGCTTTGTAGATAATCCAGAGCTGGTAGCTGAGAATAAAACCTATGCTTTTGTGTCGGCTGCATATTATTGGGCCGAGAAAAGAAAGATTTATGAAAAAGCCGACGAAAGCAAATCAGATTCAAATAATGAAGACGTAGTAAATAAAGTAACAAAAGTAGTTAATCCTGGAGCAGATGATGGCAATAAACAATTAAGAATAAACTCTTATAAACGTATAAGAGAAGCAAATATATTTAAGAAATTTAAATAAAGGACTGAAGTATGAAATTTGTAAAATTAGTATTTTTATTTTTAGTAGTTAGCCTTAATTTATATGGATTTGAGCCTATGAATCCTAGTATAGCTACCAAAAAAGTGATCGAAAATTTTGAACAGATCGAAGACGAATTTTTTACTGGTGATGACTATTCTTTTAACGATTATGGCACTAAGATATTACCCAGCTTTAATTGTTCTGATGCTAAAGGCAAGTATAAATTTAAAGAGTACTCCTTAGAAGACTTTGTTTGTCAGTCCAAATTTCTTGCTTTTAGGGATAACTACTTTGCTGATCTTTATAATCTAATCGTAAAAGAAAATCCAAATTTAAAAGAAAAAGCTCAAAAGATAGCTAGAGAGAGGATAGCTAAAACTAAAAAAGAGTGCATAGATGGGCATTCTAAATATTTTTATGTACGGGTTAAATATAATTATAGTGTCGGCAATTCTATCCATTGTACTAGATCTTACTATAGAAACTCCACTGCAAAACTTGCACTTATGCTCTATAAAAATGATAAAGAGCTTTTTAGTAGAATTTATGGCGAAGACTATGAGAAATTTAAAGAGGTATTTGAAAATACTTTAAAGTATGTACCCATAATCCACTCTACTCCAGAAATAACACATATAAGAAAAACAGACAATGCCCCATATGCCGAATTCCTAAGAAAATATGATGACTATACTGGCAATTATGGTAATTACAAAATCCATGATCTAATTTATATAGTATTAGTCCAATACTCTCTAATAGACGAAAATGGTCATTTAGTTTTGCCAGAGAATAGAAAAGAGGAGTAGTGTGCCTACTCTTCATAACTTCCCCCTCCCCTCATCTAAAGATGAATATCTAAATTTCAACCTTCTAAATTTCGCTAAGGAGAATAACTTTACCCTTAGAGATGATAAAGACTCAGCTATGTTTGATATGAAGCTTCGTCTAGCTCTTGGTAATAATGCAGAACCTACATCAACATCTAGCTCAAGCCTAGCTCTAACACTAGATAATCTCATCATTGAAAACGAAAAAGGTGAAGCTAGTGATATAGATAAGGTATATCTTCACCACTGCGGTGATAAGAGTATATATGAGAGTACATCTTTAGTTAAAAATAAAGACTCAGATATGAAAAACTCATATAGGGCTACATTTAATATCCCTATAGATAGAAATGATAAGAAAGATACTAAGCTTATAGTCTATTCATCTGATCTAAGTAAAATTTATGATACTAAAAGCATACATGCCTATACTGGTACAGCTATCATATCTATAGGATATAAAGATAAAAGTGGTGGTAGCTATAACCATACAAACAAGGTATCTTTAAGAGATATAACAGATCATATAGTAAATGTAGTCTCTGATAATGAGTATCCATTTAAGACAAATGAAGAGATAAGCCTAAAGGCTATATATAAACAAGAAAAAGGAGACAAGAGATATAAAGAGGTACTTTGGGGATATATGGTGATAAAGAGCATAGAGTATAACGAAGTATCTAAAGAAAAACCTAGAGAGGTGGTAGAGCTAAAAGATAAAAAGGGTAAAGAGATAAGATTTAAAATTTCAGATCTTATAAAAAAAGATGATCTAGATAAGCTAAAGCAAGGTGGTCATACTATAGTATTTTTTGCATATCTTGAAGGGGAGAAGGATAAATTTAAATACAAAAGCGTATATGGTAAAAACCATATAAGGATAGATATAAAGATACCTCTATATATTAAATTTAAAGATGATAAGCTAATCATATATGAATTTGAGCATGCTATAAAAGAGAAGAGTTTTAAAGCTAGTCTAAATCATGATGATGCCTTAGTAAATAAAAGTGGCTACTTATATATAGATAAAGATATATCTAAGCAAGATATAAATATCTATGAAGATGACAAACTTACTAAAGGGCTAAAGAGTGAAGATAGTACAAATAAGAGATATCAAATTTACATAGATGAAGCAAATTCCACAAACTATCAAAACCAAAGCAATACAAACCAAACAGGTCAAACAAAGATAAATAAAGATACCAAGTATGGTATCAACCTACTAAGCAAAGATAATATGGATAGCTTTATAAACTCTTTTAATGAATCAAAGAGCATAACTAGAGTAGATAAAGGTATGTGGGTGGATGGGGATAGAGGGGTTGGGGTAAAGACGGATGGAGATATTAGAATCCTTAGAATAAGAGCCTTTATGTGTGCCATAAAATACGGCGAAGGAACAAGTGGAAATAACGGATACGAAATAAATGTCGGTGGAAAGTTATTTACTAAAGATTACGGAAAAGACTTTTCAGATCATCCAAGATATTATGTAAAATCTGTTAATTCAACTGCTGCCGGAGCCTATCAGATAATGCCTGATACTTGGGATACAATTATCAAAAAGTACGGAAAAACTTACAATATCACTGATTTTTCACCAGCAAATCAGGACAAAGCATGTCTTGTATTAATAAAACATACAAGAGACGCTCTAAAACTAATAATTAATGACAAAATTGATGAGGCAGTTAGGAGTAGAACAGACAGTATAAATAAAAGATTAAATCGAGAATGGGCTAGTATGCCAGATTCTCCATATAAACAGAGAACTATAACTATGGAAGAGTTTTTGGAACACTATATGCATCATTTGGAATTAGAAAAAAGAGACATAAGTGACTTGGCTATAGATGATGAAGAGATTAAAAGATTTTTAGATTAAAGGAGATGTTATGAAGTTAAATAGAATGGTGCTTATTTTTGCTTTGCTCACATCAGCTTTTGGTGCTGAGCTGGAGCAAAAACTGGAAGCTAAATTTGACAAATATAAGGTTAAAGAAGTATATAAAGGTGAGATAAAAATTCCAAATAGTTACAAAAAAGATGAAGAAGGAAAATATAGAGATAGTGCCGGTAAATACGTAGGTAATCAGCAAGATTTTTACGTAAATTTTGCAGGTAAGTATATGATAGTCACGCATAGCTGTGGCACTAGTTGTTATTATAGAACAGTTGAGGACTTAAGTGCAGGCAAGAGCGTAAAAGTAGATGGAATGAGTAAATTTGATAATAATCTTGCCAACTTTGCAGTTGGGAATAATTTTTTAGCAGGATATACTTTGCTTACCACTAGAGAAGATAGCACTCTAATGCTAGTTCAGTACCTAGAAAATGATACAGATATTTGCAAACAAGAGTATTTTGTACTAAAAACACTTAAAAATGGCAAGATGAAGCTAAAAAGCATATCAAAAAGAACACCTTGCGATACACCTATAAAATAGCTATGAAATTTAAAACCATACTATTATTAAGCTTTCTAATGAGTTTAAATTTATATGCGTACGAGCCTCCAAAAAATGCCAATAGAGCCGAAATAAACTGCATGTTTATCTCTAAAAAGCTTCAAAGCCAATGGATAAAAGATGACTGGGAGCAATGCAAAATAGATAGCAAAGATACAATGCCTCATAAACCAGTCGTAGTAAAACTAGACGGTGCTTTAGCTGTACTTGCGTTTTTAAAAACACAAAACAACAAAACACAAATGGCGCTTTTAAACACGGATAAAACCTTAATAGAACCTGACATTATAGATATCTTTGATGAAACAAAGTCAGTGTTTTTTACGGATATAAATAAAAAGAAAAATCTTTGTGTCATCAATAGCTACTCTTTAAATGGCACAAATAGCAACTTAACTAGCTGCTATGAGTTAAACAAAAAAGAAAATTCGATCATTATTTCACCTCTAACAAAAATCATAGACTTTCAGTGTGAAGGCGATTGCGAAGGATATGACGCGGATGCTGTTAAAAAATTTCTAATAAAAAATCCCGATGGATACATTATTGAGGGATCATAGAATATGAATTTTTTCAAATTTTTAAATAGTGCATTTTTATTAATATTATTGCTGGCTTGCAATGGTATGGGAAAAGATGAAATACCAAATTTTAAATACAAAGACGCATCTAATTATTATTTTAAAATAGGCAATGATGACTATTCTGTAAAAGTTTTACGTGATTATAATGAAGACAATCTAGGTCGGGCAATAGATATAAAAGAGTGCGCCATTATTTGCAAAGACAAGATAAAAAAATGGAGTTTTTGTTATGACGATATGTCTATGTGGAGCGTTACGGCCAATGGCAATATAATTGAGTTTAAAGGCGGAACACAAGATAGAAACGGAAACATAGTAGATTTTTATATACTTTTTAAAAATTTAGCCTCAGAATTTTATTTGTATGAGTACTTTTGGAAATTTGGATATATAGATGAACCTACAAACGATGAAAAATTTAATAAAATAGAAAACTACTACACAGATCATGGTAAAAAGAATAGACTTTATATAAATCAAATCACTCCAAAAATTCTTAATGACATAAGAAAAAACTTTTATAAAAATAAGCAGTAATTTAGGTAATTTGAGTAACGTATTTAAAAGTAAATATATTTAAATAAGTAGAATATTGTGATGAAATTTAAAACTATATTGTTAGCCCTGATTGCTAGTTTAAATTTAAGCGCTTTTGAACCTTTAAGCCCTGAAAATGCTATCAATAAATTTAATAATGATTTTTGCCAACTAAGTGATTATGATTCAAGCCCCTGGAGAGATTACGGCACAAAAAGCAAGCCAAGCTTTGCCTGCTATGATACCAAAGGAAAGTATAAATTTAAAAAATACTCCTTAGAAGACTTTATATGCCAGTCAGACTATAACTCTTTTAGGGATAACTATTTTGCTGATCTTTATAATCTAATAATAAAAGAAGCTCCAAATTTAAAAGACAAAGCTCAAAAGGTAGCTAGAGAAAGGATAAAAGATAGCAAAAAAGAGTGCATTAGATACTCAAAAAAAGAGTATGACTATAGCTTTATTGCTAAGTCAGTATTTTTTGTATCTGAAAGTATCTACTGCATAAAGAATTTCTATAGAGAGTACACTGCTAAGCTATCTTTAATGCTTTATGAGAACAATAAAGAGCTATTTAAAAGAATTTACGGCAAAGACTACGAGAAATTTAAAGAGGTATTTGAAGATACTTTAAAATATGTACCGATAGAAAATGGTAGCATACCAAGAGATGTAAAAAGAGCTGAAATAAACAACGACTTTTTACAAAAATACAAAAGTTACCACTATGATGACGACTACCCACAGATAGATGATATGCTATATATCATGCTCGTGCAATACTCACTCATTGACAAAAATGGTCATTTAGTTTTACCAGAGAATAGAAAAAATGATGTCAAAAACTAGTTTTTTATACTTATTGCTACTTTTAGCTATATTTTCTAATGCCAAAAACTTAAGCATAGAAACATACAGCAAGGATAACAAATGCTCCATAAGTATAAATGATGAAGAGATTTATAGCAGGGAGTGCGAGTATGAGCTTGAACCAAATTTGATCTTTTATACCAAATTTAATCGTAGCGAAGTGTGGATATTTCAAGACATACAAAACTATGCCGCCTGCAGCGGACACGGCTCTTTGAGAATTTTTGAAAAGAAAGATGACGACAAGATAAAATTTCAAGGTGAGATAGATTGGTGCACGAGTGTGCCATTTTTCGAAGTCACCAATGAAGGCATCTTGATAATAGACAAACCACACAAAAATGCACTAACCAACAATGGTGAGCCAAATTTTAAAAGTAGCGGAAAACTATCAAATGAAAGAAAATATAAATTTGAGAATGGGAAGATCAAAAAGATATAGTTTTGCCTTTGTTAAATAGATATAATGCACTTAAAAAAGAGTGGATAGATATGACAAACAAGATATTTATTTTTTATTTTATGGTGCTAGCCTTTATAGCGCATAATGCCTGCGCAAAAGATATAAATTTAACGGGGATTTACAAGAATGAGCCTTGTAATATTTCAATAGAAATAACGAAAAATACCAATAAGGCAAAGCATTTTTACAAGATAGTTGATAATAATCAGACAAAATCACAAGGCTATATATCAAGCATAAAAAGCAACGGCGAAGGTGGATTTTACATAAAATTTAAAAAGATTGGCGGAGTGTATGAAAATGGTAGTATAGTCATACAAAACTACGGAAACTCTATGAACGAGTATAATCATTTTGAAGATTGCGATAGTAAATACTTAAAATTTGATAAATAGGGCTAGCGTGCGTGATTTTGTAATTACTATTTTGCAGTAAATTTTAATAGAAAGAACTTATGATAGTTTTTAGATTTTTTATTTTAATCAATTTATTCTTTGCATTTATCAAGGCTGACAAATTCGGGTATTACTATGAAAATGAAAAATTTTTAATAGCTATTCCAATGTTTGAATGTGAGGGTGACACACATTGTACAAATGGTGGTTATTTTGGGGTAAATAAAAGAAATGCCAAAAGTTTAGAAATTTTATCAAAACCCACACCGATAAAAAATAGTGTAAATGAGCGCTTGATGGGATATAAATTTAAAAATTCAAACTACATATATGAAATTTATGGCGACATAATGTCTGGTGGAAAAATGTATTTAAACGTTTTTAAGCAAGGAAAAACTATTTTTAAAAGCGATGATTTACAACAGATAGAACAAGAAGAATTCCTATCCAAACTTAAAGAAATAGATAAAATGCTACCTGCGAGCTTTGAAAAATTTTACAAGAAGCTACAAAACAAATATCAGCAATAGCTTAAAAAAAGATGAGGACTATAATAATTAATAGTCAAACAAAAGACAAAAACGGCAAAGAGCACAAAGAAGACGTCACTCACTTAGAATTTATGCAAAAAGACGAAGAGAGATCAAACGGCACCGCTTCAAAGTGCGAGGAGCTATTTAAGCCATTTGCCGATAAGCTAAATTCTCTTTTAGCCTCCCAAACATCAAATAAATTTAGTACCGAAAATATCTACTGCGTAAATTTAACCTCCTCTTCTACATCTAACGCTTCAAGGATAAACAAACTCCTAAAAAGAAGAGAAGAAGAGCTTTATAAACAAGAGGATATGCTCATACTCTGCCCTATAAAGACGGCTACTCCTATTAGGATATTTCAGCCTAAAAAGAGCAACTTTACCATAGTGTTAGCCAGCCAAACAGAATTTGACTGCAGCGAGCTAAACCCAAAAGAGCTAAATCCTAGCAGACCAAACTATGGCAAGCTAAATTTATGCGAGCTAATACTCACTGACTTTAAATTTGACTCTTACGAAAAAGAGAACAAAGGCGCTTCATCTGATAGAGATATCAAATTTAAAAACGCAAAGACAAAGTCAGATAGTGTGATCCTTTATAAAGAAAACGATGATGGCAAAGACGATAAAAACAAGACAAAGGGCGCTTGCTTTACTAGTATAAGACAAAGTAGCGATGAGATAGAGTACAAGCTAGAAGATGGCGTTGTAAAGATGAGCCACTTCTCCCTCCCCTCATCTAAAGACGAATATCTAAATTTCAACCTTCTAAATTTCGCTAAGGAAAATAACTTTACCCTTAGAGATGATAAAGACTCAGCTATGTTTGATATGAAGCTTCGTCTAGCTCTTGGTAACAATGTAGTACCTACATCAACATCTAGTTCAAGCCTTGCTCTAACACTAAATAATCTCATCATTGAAAACGAAAAAGGTGAAGCTAGTGATATAGATAAGATATATCTTCACCACTGCGGTGATAAGAGTATATATGAGAGCAGCTCTTTAGTTAAAAATAAAGGCTCAGATATCAAAAACTCATATACAGCTACATTTAATATCCCTATAGATAGAGATGATAAGAAAGATACTAAGCTTATAGTCTATTCAAGTGATCTAAGCAAAATTTATGATACCAAAGGGATACATGCCTACACTGGTACAGCTATCATATCTATAGGATATAAAGATAAAAGTGGTGATAGTTATAGCTATACAAACAAGGTATCTTTAAGAGATATAACAGATCATATAGTAAATGTAGTATCTGATAGCCAGTATCCATTTAAGACAAATGAAGAGATAAGTTTAAAGGCTATATATAAACAAGAAAAAGGTAGCAAGAGGTATAAAGAGGTACTTTGGGGATATATGGTGATAAAAACCATAGAATATAACGAGCTATCAAAGAAACAACCTAGAGAAGCTGTAGCCTTAAAAGATCAAAAAGGTAAAGAGATAAGATTTAAAATTTCAGATCTTATAAAAAAAGATGATCTAGAGAGGCTAAAGCAAGGTGGTCATACTATAGTATTTTTTGCATATCTTGAAGGAGAGAAGGATAAATTTAAATACCAAAGCGTATATGGTAAAAACCATATAAGGATAGATATAAAGATACCTCTATATATTAAATTTAAAGATGATAAGCTCATCATATATGAGTTTGAGCATGCTATAAAAGAGAAGAGCTTTAAAGCTAGTCTAAATCATGATGATGCCTTAGTAAATAAAAGTGGCTACTTATATATAAATAAAGATATGTCAGCACAGGATATAAATATCTATGAAGATGACAAACTTACTAAAGAGCTAAAGAGTGAAGATAGTACAAATAAGAGATATCAAATTTATATAGATGAAGTAAATTCCGCAAACAATCAAAACCAAAGCAATACAAACCAAACAGGTAAAACAAAGATAAACCAAGATACCAAATATGGCATCAACCTACTAAGCAAAGATAATATGAATAGCTTTATAAACTCTTTTAATGAGTCAAAGAGCATAACAAGAGTAGATAAAGGTATGTGGGTGGATGGGGATAGAGGGGTTGGGGTTGATTTAAATAATAAAACATATAATATATTAATTGAAAGAACAATGGAAACCAGTAAAATGGGCAATGGACTTTTACTTTTAAGGGAAAATGAAGATACTATTCTGTCTATTAATATGGTTGCTGGTGGCTTTGGAAGTGGTGCTCCACAAAATGGAGAGTACACGGTTGACACATATAGAAACAGAAGAAAAGACAAAGATTATAATCCTGGCATGAATATTCTTGGAGTAGGCTTCAGCTTCAATCTAAATCCACAATTTGAAACCGAAAGATCACTTCTAAGAATCCACCCTGATGGTAATAATAAAGGTACTCTTGGTTGTATTGGAGTTACTGGTACCCAAGAAGAACTTTTGGAATTTGAGAAAACTCTAAAAAATTTACTAAAACAAAAAAGGAATATTCAGGCTACTATCAATATAGAAAACAATCCAAACAATTCTAAACCACCAAAAAAATTACAGTAAAGGAATAACACAGTGAAACGCTTTTTAATATTATATATACTTTTAGGCTTTCTAAATTTAATAGCTAGCGAAAATTTACCTCGCACAACAAGCATAGACAAAATAAATGTAGGCAAAATTTTATCTAATAAAAATTTAGCTCTAAAAAATGTCAAATATTTTTTAGATGGCGAAAAGGCAAGCTTTATAAATTTAGAAAAAACGCAGATCATGACGCTTGATTTTTGCTGTGGAGGTAACGGCGAAATTCAAAGGATAAACGTCAAATTTTATGATAAAAATTTGACTAAAGACTATATAAATTTCAGCAAACTCAAAGAATTTACTACAAATTCTGGTATCAAACTTGGCGACAAACAAGAGCAAATTTTAAAAAAACTTGGCAAGCCAAACGACATACTAGAGGAAAATGACACAACTACTGTTACCTATACCACTGAACAAAATGAAAGCAAACTTTTGCAAGAATTCGACATGCCACTTTACTATGAAAAATTTGTCTTTTCTGGTGGAATTTTAAAAGAATACGAATTTGGCTTTGAGTATCCGTGATAAAACACAATTTATGCGAGCTAATACTCACTGACTTTAAATTTGACTCTTACGAAAAAGAGAGCAAAGGCGCTTCGTCTGATAGAGATATCAAATTTAAAAATGCAAAGACCAAGTCAGATAGTGTGATCCTCTATAAAGAAAACGATGATGGCAAAGATGATAAAAACAAGACAAAGGGTGCTTGCTTTACTAGTATAAGACAAAGTAGCGATGAGATAGAGTACAAGCTAGAAGATGGTGTTGTAAAGATGAGCCACTTCCACCTCCCCTCATCTAAAGACGAATATCTAAATTTCAACCTTCTAAATTTCGCTAAGGAGAATAACTTTACCCTTAGAGATGATAAAGACTCAGCTATGTTTGATATGAAGCTTCGTCTAGCTCTTGGTAACAATGTAGTACCTACATCAACATCTAGCTCAAGCCTAGCTCTAACACTAGATAATCTCATCATTGAAAACGAAAAAGGTGAAGCTAGTGATATAGATAAGGTATATCTTCACCACTGCGGTGATAAGAGTATATATGAGAGCAGCTCTTTAGTTAAAAATAAAGACTCAGATATGAAAAACTCATATAAGGCTACATTTAATATACCTATAGACGGCACTTAAAAGAATATGAATTTGGTTTTGAGTATCCGTGATTTTAATATGGTTTTATAAAAACCAAAATAAACTACAAATAGTCCAAACACTCACCAAAAAATGATAAATTTATAGATATTACTTTGACGTAAAACAATGATAATACCTAGCATCTTTCACTACAATCCCCACAAAATAAAACCTTAGCTATACATATTTTATAAATTTATCCGATATGGCTTAGACTAAAACAAGGAAAGATATGAAAGATAAAAAACTGATCATAAAAGACATTCAGGGTGAAATTTACGTCATAAGCCAAGATGGAAGCATAAAAATGCTAAAAGATGGCGATGAGATTTACGCTGATCAGAAAATTTTTACTAAAAATTTAGACGCCAAGATCACTTTAGAAGATGGCGAGCAGGTAAATTTAAGCGCTCATCAAAGCATAAATTTCGATGAAATTTTAAAAATTTCAACAAAACCAGCAGAAGAAAAAGGCGAGAGCGAGAGCGGATATGGATCATCGGCGAGTGAGGGCATATCTCTAAGCGCGGCGAGCTTTGTCACAAGCGGACATAGCGCAAATATCCATCAAATTTACAACCAACACAGATCTTTAGAGTCAAACGTAAGTAGCGCCCAGCCAAGCGAGCTAAAAAGCGTCTCAGGCGCCTCTAGCACGCTGGTAGAAAAAAGCGGCGGCGCTGCAGAGCCAAAAGAAGAGCCATTTATAGATACCATAAATGTGTTAAATGTCACAAACAGAGGACTAGACGCAGATATATGGCTTTATGACTCAACTAGAAACCATGGGCGAGGGCTTGATTATTATGATATAGAGCATAATAGCAAAAGCATACTAAAAGAGTGGAGTGCAAGCCATCACGTAAGTGCGACAAGTACTTTTAATGACCTATATTACTATAGTGGGCAACAGGCTGATCCTGGATATTTCGACACATCAGATTCAGCTAAAGCTAGCAGACTACGCGACCGTACTCCGACAGCTATGGAGCTCGCTAGGATAGGCAGAGCTTCAAATGCAGACTATGCCAATGATAGACTAAGCGAAAATATGACTAGCCCATTCAAGCCACACAATTTAAACGGACACTATAAACTATATGAGTCCAAGATAACAGCAGATGGAGTAATGGTCAGCATGGATGGCTGGATATTTATAAAAAATCGTAGTGATATTAACAATTTTTATTATGATGCAAAGCCTGAAAGGCAAAGTATTAAGTTTGAATTTGATGGTAGAGAAATTTCATGGCAGCCATTTGGATCGGCAAGTAAAAATGGCGGCAGAGATGAAGGCAATGCCTCACAAGGCGTAAGCACAAGTAGCCTAAATTTAACAGAAGACTACGGCTTTTATAAAGTACATATAGAAGTATCTGATGATAGATATAGTTATAATTTTACAGCATTCTCTGGCATCAGCCCTACTAATAAAATTATTTCAGATGACCCTAACATAAAACTAGTCAGCAATGCCTACATGGAGGCTCTTGAACACAATCATCTTGTGACAAAAGAGAGCGATACGTTTTATAAGGCAGCAAATAAGCCTGATGGCACTATATTTGGTAGCAATGCAAATGACTTTAATGAGAAATATGACCTAAAATTTGAAGGCACTAAAGACGTTGGCAGCAACGATGATGATAAATTTATCTTTAACTCACACGATATCGACGCAAAAGGCGGTAAAGACACGCTACTTTTTACCCAAAACGTGGATCTAACAAGGATCGAGGAGCTAGATAAGCGCCTTGAGAGCTTTGAGCGCATCGAGCTTGATCACACAAAGGCCGTGAAGCTAAAGCTAAACGGGCAAAACATAATCGACATGATAGACTCCAACCCTACCAAAGGACCTGATGGCTTAGAGAGCCTAAACACCATCCTTAAAATTTCAGGAGATAGTGACGACGTGGTGCAGCTAGTTGGAAATTTCGTAAAGGCCACAAATGGCGAAGTAGCCGCCCTAAATACAAAGCATAGCGTCATCGGAGCTGATTATAACAAGCTCACAATAGAGCCAAGTGGCGACGCGGTCAATCAAGTCTATAGAGGCAAAAACGACGCTGGGCAGACATTTTTCGTAGAGATAGACAAAAATGTGCATGTCGAGGTGATGTAGTAAATTTATCAAAAATTTAAACCTCATCCTAAAACGCCACCAAACTATATAAATTTTAAGAGTTTTCCGATACTACAATACACACATTTTACAGGGATGAAAAAATGCCAAATTTTGACGCCATAAGGATCGGCGTTATCAAAAAGATCAAGGGTGAAGCCATCGCCATAAGCAGGGACGGCACTATGAGGGTGCTGCACAAAGGCGATGAAATTTACCTTGGTGATGATATAAAAACGAGCGAAAACTCGAACCTTACCATTGTTTTTGATGACGGCGAAAAGGCTTATGTCGGCTTTAGCTCGGTATTTCACACTATAAATGTCTTTGCTGAGCACAAAGGCGAGCTAGTCATCCCAAAAAACGCAAACATCCTTGAAAACCACAAAGAACACGCAAATGACGATGATCAAATCTCCCATCAAGAGCTATCTTCTCACGGCTCATCATCGCAATACTCTGCTTCAGTGGGCAGTGGTGGCATCAAATTTGAACTAGGTGGCCACTACTCAAATATCTATGACTTCTACACTGGTTTGCGCGCTCTTGAAGCTAGGCATGACGAGGTCAAATGGCCAGTTGGCGAGGCTAAGATCGGTGGGGTCTCATACGCTGGGTCTAACAAACTAGAGTCAAATACTAGTGCAACCAATAACAACGTCATAAACTATGACACATACATACCTCCTATCAATAACACATTTATAAATCCTGGCACTTATGTACCTCCGGAGCCAAACATCGTGCTAAATTTCAACCTCACAAGCGACACTGGCGAGAAAAAAGGCTTTTTAGGAGGAGCTCAGCTAAACTCGCTACCAAAAACTCCTGATGGCAAGAAAATCATCACAAGCATAGGCGTTGATATCCCAGACGTTGCCAAAAATGGCGACATCATCACAATAAAGACAAATATGAAAGGTGGTGGCAAAACTAGCAACTACAAAATAAATACTGCTACAAACGAGTTAATCCCAGTTGATAGCACTGGCACGCCTACTGGAGCACCTCCTATACCTATCGTAAATGGCAAGGCAGAGATCACTGAGGTTGAAATTTTAAACCATGGCAAAACAACCGTGACAAGCTCATACACCACTGGTGGCAAGACATTTACCGCGCCGCCAACTGCTTATGAGCTAAACGACACGCCGGCTATCTCAAAAGTGACAGCCACGCTTGATCTTGATAAAAATGGCGACGGCGTGATAGATGCGACCGAGCTAGGATATGGCAGCGGCACGCAAACTAGCGGTATGAAATTTATAGTGCCTGACGAGCTTAGCACTGGAGATAAGATCACGTTTAAGCTAAATGAACCAGGCAAACCACCAGTTGAGAAGAAATTTACGCTAGATAAAGAAAATGGCACGGCTACTGACGAGGACGGCAACACCTATACATTTACAACCGATGAAAATGGCGCGGTTAGCTTTAGCGTGCCAAACATCGCAAACATCACGGCAGGAAGCAGCATAGAAACTGGCGTAGTTGATAAATTTGGCAACGTCTCAGCCACAAGCACTACGCCAAGCAGCAATGTAAGTGACACCGTCAAAGTGACGCTAACAGCTGATAAAAACGGCGATGGGCTAATAAGTAGCGACGAGATAGGTGACGGCACTTCAAAGGTTGAGATAAATTTACCTCGCACCATAAAGCCAAAAGAGAGCGTCACTATCAACATAGGTGGCTCGCCAAAAGAATTTGTCGTAAGCGACGATGGCACAAGCGTTTATGATAAAAATAACCCAAGCGTAGTAGTGCCAATAGTTAATGGTAAATTTGAAGTGCCAGGTGTAAGCGTGCCAGTGACACCTAGCTCAAGTGTATCTATAAGCACAACGGTTAATGACGAGCATGGCACGCCAAAACCAAATGGCTCAAGCAGCCAAACAACCCCAAGTGTAGTAGTAACTCCACCTCCAAAATCAGCTAAGATAAGCTTTGATAGTGACTTGGGCTCTAGTAATAGAACACCAGATGGCAAGATAGACACTTCAGAAAATAGATACAATGACGGCGACCCAACAAAAACTGAGGCATCTATAAAAATCCCAAGCGTGATAAAAGAAGGCGATAAGATAGCCATCGATGTCACCAACCCAGACGGCAGTAAAACGCACAAAATTTACACATACACTAATGGCAAGATAATCGCCCCTGATCACAATGAAGTGCCACTAAATGATGGTAAATTTAAGATCACAGTGCCAATAGAGCATGGCAAAACCACAAGCATAACGACGACCATGATGGACAAGGCTGGCAACAAAGGCGAGAGCGACACAAATGAGATAAAATTTAGTGACAGCCCAGTGGCTAAATTTGTCAAAGACGCTGACGGAGATGGGCTCATAGATGACACCACCGGATCTATAACGACCTCTGATGTAAAGGTCTATCTCCCAAGTAGCGCAGTGCCAAAAGATGAGCTAAAGATAAGCATCCTAAACCCACTTACCAACAAACAATCAACCGTGAGCTACATCCTAGATGGTGACGGCGTGCATATGATAAACAAAAAAGATCCAAGCGATATAAAAGTGATAAGTGACGGCGCTATCACCATACCAGACGTGACGGTAAGTAGCAAGCGTCCGACCCTAGTCGATGCGACCCTTATAAAAGATGATGGAAGTGCAATATCAGGCACTTCAAGCGGTAGGCTATTTGCCTTTGGAGTGCTTGACTATATAGATGATGTAAAACTTGTTACAAAGATAGATAATGCCGATATCCACTCCGCAAAATACCTAAACGAAGAGAACTACGAGCATATCATCTCGACAAGCCAGTATGAGTCAAATTCGACCCAAAAGATAAACTACAACATCGCTCTTACGAATGACGAACAGCCATACATTAAATTTGGCATAAATAAGCCTGACACCACAAGTGATGGCAAGGGCTACGTGCTAATCGAGATAAAAGACGAAAATGGAGGTCTAAGCGATAGCTTTATAGCTAAGATCGAAAACAATACCGTCATAGCAGACTTTGAAAAGGTTGGCAAAAAGCTAGATAGAACTCACCACATCATAGACGCTACCTACGTAGGGACTGACGGCGTGCCTCAAAGAGATGATAACCTAACTATCACAGTCGATCTTGACTCAAAGCCTGACAAGCTAATAGAATCTGACTTTGATAATATAAAAAACAGCTCTGGCAACTACACTATAAATTTTAGCGGCAAAGGCGAAGCTGCAAACAATCCACACGATGAAAAATCAAAAGATGTAGAGGTCATAGACGCTGAGACATCTGAGAAGACGACACTAACACTTGATAGAAATTTAAGCTACTCTGGAAGCTTTAACGTAGCGCAAAACACTGGCAGTAAAAACTACATCGTTGAAAGACTAGATGATGCGGGAAATTTAGCCGTTCAAACCGTGACTATGGTGGCAAATAAAGGCCTTGATGTTGATATGTGGTTTTTTGACTGCACTAATACAAAATTTTGGTCGTATGACCCAGCAGTTACGACTGGTCCAAGAGCGGACAATATCTCACCTGGAGGATATGGATACCACGTAGCAAATCACTACGAGGCATGGACCAAATGGGCAGGAACTGGCGTAAGTGCTACTACTACTTATAATGAGCTTTCTTTTCAAGGAGGTAAAGACTGGAAGCTAAAATCAACAAGACCACACGCAGGTGAGCTAAACACAAACGATATAGCAAAGGTGGGTCACTCTCCAGAAGCAAGTGATACCGATCACACTGGGGCGCATTATAATCTAAACAAGACAGGAAACTACGTCCTTGAGGAGGCGGAGCCTATAGGAACTGATCTGATCATGAAAATGAAAGGTTGGATATATATAAAAGAAGATGGTCAATACAACATAGCAGCAAAGCACTTTCAAGATATGGTAGATGTAAAAATAGCAGATGAAAGTTTTGGAAAGTGGGCGTATTGGTTTGGTTCAGGCGACAATGGTCCTCACGGAGGCAATCATATTTATAATCTTAAAAAAGGATTTTATAGGATAGAGGTTGATTATGTTGATAGGACGCAAGATACATTCTTGGACATAATGATCAAGAAAAGGTCACAAAATGCTAGCGACTATAAAATAATAGGCTCAGAGGGTAGTGGCACGCACCTTTTTAGTGATAGCTATGTAAAAGCCCTACATGATAAAGGATATGTTAGCGATGAAAAAGATGGTCTTATAGCTGGTAAAAAAGGATATAGAAGCTTAATAAATCAAGAAAAAGATAGTAGTAAGCCGACAAAATATTTTGGCGATGACACGGATGACTTTAACAAAGTAATACATCTCAAACACAACACAGATACTCTTGAAGGAAGTAATCTAAACGATGTCTTTATCTACAATGGCAAGAGCATAGATGCAAAAGGTGGCGTAGATAAACTAATATTTGTTGAAGATACAAAATTAGAAAAGGTGAGTAATTTAAATGATAACCTAAAAAGCTTCGAACGCCTGCAGCTAGGCACAGAAAATCAAGCTGTTTCAATATCATTTAACACAAAAAATATTCTTGACATAATAGACTCTAGAACAACAAAGATAACAGAGGGCGAATACTCAACCCTAACAACCGTATCTGGCACTGAAAGCATAAACACAGTTTTAAAAATACTAGGGGATAGCAACGATATCGTAAAACTAATAAACGATGGCACAAACAAATTTGAATTAGCAACAAATGAAGAGGTGACTTTACTAAACTGGAAGCACAGCAAAGCCATAGGTGGCAGCTACAACAAAGTAGAAACTGACAGTAACGGACATGTAAGAGAATTTCAACCAGATTCGGCGCATAACCCAGATGTGTGGAAAACATATAAAGATGCAAGCGGTAAGCCAATTATCGACTCCTACGACACTCCGGTAAATCACGTCTATAAGGGCACATACACTGATGGAGCTAACACAAAAACATTTTTCGTTGAGATAGATAAAAATATCAAGATCACTCACGAGGGAGATGATCAAAACAATACATTTACCTACGAAGGCAACAAGATAGACGCAAAAGGTGGCGTTGATACGCTCATCTTTACTGAAAATATCGATCTTAGCAGAGTGGATGATCTAAATGATAAACTAAAGAGCTTTGAAATTTTACAGCTTGGTAGCAAGAGCACTCAGGCGGTTTCGATAGGACTGGATGCTAAAAGCGTGCTTGATATCATAGACCGACAAGTAACAGATGGTGGGCTAAAAAGTGTAAATACCGTGCTGAAGATCAAAGGCGACAATAACGACAAAGTGGCGCTAGAGGGCAAAGGCACTATCTTCACACAAGCAACAGACAGCGAAGTGGCAGCACTAAATTTAAAACATAGCGCTTCAGGCGATACGCACAACCAAGTAGACGTAGATGCTAGCGGACATGCAATAAATCAAGTCTATAAAGGCACATACGGCAGCGGAGCTGGCGCACAAACATTTTTTATCGAGATAGATAAAGATGTAAGTGTAGTAAATTTGGTGCATTAAATTTAACTCTGTCAGGCTAAAAATTATAGTTTTAGATTTAAATTTCTTAAAAACAAAAGCTTCTTGTATATTTTTAAACTTAGTTTAAATATTTAAAATGTATAATCCAATTTCTTTTATCAAGGTGGTTGGATAGCTCAGTCGGTAGAGCAGCAGACTGAAAATCTGCGTGTCGGCAGTTCGATTCTGCCTCTAACCACCATTTCTTTTTAATAAAATTTTTCATAAACATGGACAGATGGGTGAGCGGCTGAAACCACACCCCTGCTAAGGGTGCAGCTCTTAATCGGGGCTCGAGGGTTCAAATCCCTCTCTGTCCGCCACCAACACAATATTTTTTTTCCAAACTTCCCTAAATTTCGATGTTTTAACTGCATTTATTAGCAGATATTTTTGTCTTAAATTTCAGACAAATCAGCTTTGTTACAGAAAATTTGCACTTTTGTTACAGAAACTATTTGGATCATTCTATGAGCTCTAGATTGATCACCAAGGTTCCCAACAGACCAAATTTTTACTTTTTTGATACCGCTCTTAAAGATAGCAAAAAGCTAACTGTTAAATTTTGCCTTTTCACAAAAGATCTAGATGAGGCGGTAAAACTGGCAAATTCTATAAAAGCCGCAGCCAACGAAGCTCTTGCTAAAAAGATAACCACAACACATACAAACTCTAAAAGCCTAAGAGCCTTGATAAACATTAAAAGACTAAATGAGCGGTGCATTAAACAAAATGGCATATTTTTAGATGTTAGCGAATATAAAGAGCTCTCACAAGAGGTGATAGCTAAATTTTATAATCTAGTGGCTCCAGAAGAAAAGCTTGAAAAAGAGCTCAAAACATTATTGGATGCATCTTTAAATCCAAAAGAAACCTCGCCGCTATCTTTTGAAGCAGTAGCTAAAAGATATGCGCAAACAGAGTGTTTAAAGCTAAAATCTAGTGATAAGACCAAGGGCTATTATATTAAGACTGGCAAGCTCCTTGATGAGTTTTTTAAAGATCATCAAGGTAAAGAGTTTATCTACAGCGATGCTGAAAATTTTCAAACAACTCTAGCTAGCAAAAAGCTTAATAAAAAGACCATCAACAACTACACATCTTACTCAAAGAGGCTCTTTGACTATGCCATAAAGATGGGCAAGCTCACGACCAATCCTTTTAAAATGCTTACATCTTTTAAAATTTCAGCCGACGAGAAGTCACCAAAAGATAACTTTAGTCTAGATGAATTAAAAATAGTTTTTGCTACAAAAAGGCTTGATCTACGAAACTATATGATGTTTGCTCTTCATACTGGGCTAAGACTTAATGAAATTTGGCAACTTGATAGTAAAAGCGTAGGCGAAGAAGATGGCATAAAATTTATAAATGTTAAGACTGCCAAGCAAAAAGGAGGCGTTAGCAAATATAGGCAAATTACGATACATAAAAATATTGAGTATTTGGGTGACAATTCAAAAACAGCCAAAAATTTTGCCTTAGTCAGCTAAAAGAAAAATAATACCTAAACTCTCACGCCAATTAGTGATCACAGAATTTAAAAGTTAAAGCCAACAACGCTTTTAGCCGACGCATACAAGCTTTAAAAGTCTAAGAGCCTTGATAGATGTGAAAGAAAAAATAGAGATAGCACTTCATAGCAATTTTATAAAAACAACCCATTCTTACTATGAGATTTCATCTAAAACAATAGAAAAATTTAATTAATAAAAGTTGATTTGCTATGAAAATTTGAATTAAAAATTCAAGGGCATTGCGCCCTTGAAATTATGATCTAACAGGTGAAAGATAAGGTTTTTCAGAGTGCATAGACATCTCGTTTTGTTGTCTAAATGCTATATACTCTTCTTCGCTTAATTTTTTTATGTTAGCTATAGTGATCTTAAGAGGTGTGATACCTGAGAGTGGGTCGTGGTCTTGTGCGTTTGCAAGCTCGTTACCGTCAGCCTCACTATAGTGGAAAGTCGTAAATATCGTGCTTTCTCTAAGGTCAGGATTTACGCGAAGTTTAGCTGCGATCCTACCACGTTTATTCTCTACCATTGCGTAGCAGCCATCTTCTAGCTCTCTTTCTCTTGCGATATCAGGGCTTACTTCGATTAGCGGACCTTCGATACCAGCACCATACTCTAGCGGTGGGCACTCTCTTGTCATCGTACCAGTGTGGTAGTGATAAACTTTTCTACCTGTTGTAAATAAGCAAGGATAGACCTCATCAGGTACTTCGCTCATCGCACCTGAGCCTACTGGATAGCCATCAGGTATATGCATTTTGGCTTTAAATTCAGCCTCCATGCTCGCACGCTTATCTTTATCGTCAGCGTAAAGTACTGGAGCTAGGCGGAATTTACCATCAGGTAGCATTGATTTGTGATCGGTATAGAGATCAGGTGTGCCTGGGTGATCTTCATCAGGGCATGGCCAGCTGATGCCACCTAGTTTTTCAAGCCTATAGTAGCTGATACCGCCGAAGAATTTAGGCATTAGTTTTCTAAGCTCGTCCCAAACCTCTTCTGCGCTTAAGAAGTCAAATCCCTCAAGTCCCATAGCTTTTGCGATGTTGCAAACTACTTTCCAGTCAGGCTCTACGCCACCTACTGGTTCGCTTGCTTTTCTAGTTCTTTGAACGCGGCGAGATGTGTTGATAAATGTTCCATCTTTCTCGCCCCAACCAGCTGCTGGTAAGACGACATCGGCCTTTTGAGCACTTTCAGTGAAAAATAGATCTTGCACGATGAAACAGTCTAGGTGATGCGTAGCATGCACAAAGTGCTCTGTCCAAGGGTCACTCATAACAGGGTTTTCGCCGTAAACGTAAAGCACTTTTAGCTCGCCGCTATCCATCTTATCAGGTGCGTATGTTAGTTTAAAGCCGGGCACTGGATTAAGCTCGAAGTGCCAAACTTTGCGAGCTTGCTCTTGTGCGTAAGCGCTATTTACTGCACCTGCTGGGATGACGTTAGGTAGTGCGCCCATATCGCATGAGCCTTGAACATTGTTTTGTCCACGAAGTGGATTTACTCCAGCGCCTTTTTTACCTAAATTTCCTGTTAGGATCGCTAAATTTGAAAGCGAGAAGACATTTGATGTGCCGTCGCTAAACTGAGTGATACCCATAGTGTAGCAAATAGCAGCACTGCCAGCTTTTGCATACATCCTAGCAGCCTCAGTGATAAGCTCTTTTTTGACGCCAGTCTCACGCTCAAATCTCTCAGGAGTGAAGTCTTTTACCGCTTCTTTTAGATACTCAAAACCCTCTGCATATTTTTCGATAAATTCTGTATCTTGTAAATTTTCAGAGATGATGACGTTCATCATTGTATTTAGTGTTTTGATGTTTGAGCCAACTGGAATTTGCAAGAATATATCGGCTTTTTTAGCCATATCGGTGCGTTTTGGATCCACAACGATCATTTTTGCACCACGCTCTAAGCCTCTTTGCATCTGCATAGCGATGATAGGGTGGCATTCGCTTGTGTTTGTGCCTATTAGTAAAAATACATCTGTATCAGTCGCAAATTCAACAAGATCGTTTGTCATCGTTCCGTTTCCAAGGGTGCTGGCAAGACCTGCCACTGTTGGAGCGTGTCAAAGACGAGCGCAGTGATCTACGTTGTTACTTCCTAAAGCACGAAAGAATTTTTGAAATACATAGTTGTCTTCGTTGTTTGAACGAGCCGAACTAAAGCCCATGATAGAGCTTGGACCATATTTTTCAACGCTATTTTTAAAAGTCTTTCCTAAAAATTCATAAACCTCTTCAAAGCTAACCTCTTCAAGTTTGCCCTCTTTGTTAAACTCTCCGTTTAGTTTTCTCATCATTGGTTTAGTTAAACGTTTTGGAGAATTTACAAATTCCCAACCAAACATACCTTTTAAGCACAACTCGCCGTCATTTACATGATGGTTGTCTGTTGGCTTCGCATCGACTATCCTACCGTTTTCTACGATAAGGTCTATGCCGCAACCAGTTCCGCAATACGGACAGGTTGTTTGAACAATCTTTTGCATAGATTTCCTTTCAAGTAATATTTCTAATAACTCGGTTATTATATACCTTAGAATATAAAATTATTTTTAAAACTAATATTTTTTTTTAATTTTCTTTTAAGTAAATATGCAAAATTTGCATATTTCTTTGACGCTGAATTTACGGAGCTTTTTGCTGTTTTTGTCTTATTTTGAATTTGGTTTTTTAGTTTAAGTGATTAAAAATAAATTTAAAAAATATGAAAATTTATAAAAAAATGGGCGATTGCTCGCCCTTTGAATTAGTTTTTGCGTGTGTTTGCGTCTGGAGTGAAAAGTGGCTTATCAAGAAGTTTGAAGTCGCCTATAAATTTCTGACCCTCTTCGCTTGTCGCCCATTTTATAAATTTCTCTGCATTCTCGATGTCAGTTTTAGGGCAGTGTTTTGGATTTACTGCGATTAGAGAGTAGAAGTTTTTAAGGTCGTTGTCGCCCTCGTTGATGATGACCATCTCAGGATGACCTTTTTGGTTTGCTTCATATTTAATGTAAGTACCGCGGTCAGTAAATGTAACGCCTTTTTGCTCAGCAGCAGCATTTATCGTAGCTAGCATGCCTTGACCTGTTTGCATATACCAGCTATCTTTTTCAGGGACTTCGCCAGCGATCTTTTTCCAGATGCCTTTTTCTTTATTGTCTGTGCCTGATTTGTCACCACGTGAGAAGAATTTGATACCATCTTTTTTGATGAGCTCAAAGCTTTGTTTGATATCTTTACCTTTAAATTTATCAGCGATTGATTTATCAGCGATAACGACGAAGTCATTGTACATTACGGCATTTCTTTTTAAGCCAAAGCCTTTTTCTACAAATTCTTTCTCAACTTTTGGTGAGTGAACGAAAAGTATGTCAGCGTTGCAGTCTTCGCCAAGCTTTAGAGCTGCGCCTGTACCAACAGCTGTCCATTTTATATCAACACCTGTTTTTGCTTTATAAGCTGGATAGATCGCATCAAGCAAGCCAGTGTTATCTGTACTTGTTGTAGTCGCCATGATTAGTTCATTATCAGCGCCAAACGCCAAAACTGCGGCTGCTAGTGAGCCTAAAATAATCTTTTTCATTTTTCTCCTTTAAAAAAAATTGTGATATTATAGCACATTTAAAATAATCTTAAGAAATATGCTAGGAAAGAATAATTGGATTTTTTACTTAATGGCTTTACAGAAGCCTTTAATCTACTTTTAAACGGCAACCTTGAAACATATTCAGCCATAAAGGCTACCCTTTACACATCAAGCGTGTCGATACTTCTTGCTGTTATTGTGGGCTTTCCACTTGGTTTCATGCTTGGCTTTTATGACTTTAGGGGCCGCAAAATTTTACGCCTTTTAAGTGACACGGCTCTTGCCATGCCAACAGTTGCGATCGGTCTTATTTTATATGCATTTATCACTAGAAACGGCCCGCTTGGCAGCTTAAATTTACTCTTTACGCTAAAAGCGGTCATGCTGGGTCAGTTTGTGCTTGCCCTTCCTATCATCATCTCGCTTACTGCAAGCGTGGTTGAAAATATGGAGAAAAAGCACTATCTAACTATCCTAAATTTACGCCTTGCGCCAGCAAGGCTAGTTTGCTGTGTGCTTTACGAGCTGCGCTACGCCCTTATGGTCGTTATCGCCACCGCCTACGGCAGGATCGTGGCTGAAGTGGGCGTTGCGATGATGATAGGTGGCAACATCAAGTACTTTACTAGAACGATCACCACAGCCGTTTCGCTTGAGACGAACAAGGGCGAATTTGCCATGGGTATTGCGCTTGCCATGGTTTTGATATTCATCGCATTTTTAGTAAATTTAGCGATCTTTGCGCTCAAAAAACTAGATAAATAGGAGCAAATTTTGATAAAGATAAGAAATTTACACCTAAGCTACGGCAAAAGCGAGATCCTAAATATCCCAAGCCTTGATATAAATACTAAAAAGATAACCGCTCTAATGGGCAGTAATGGCAGTGGCAAAAGCACGCTAATAAGAGTGCTCTCACGCCTGCAAAGCCAAGATAGTGGCGAAATTTCACTTTGGGGTGAAAATAGGCCAAGCCTTGAAATGCTGCGTAAAATTTGCGTTTTGCTGCCTGAGCCTGCCCTTTTAAAAAGAAGTGTTAGAGAAAATTTCAAAGCCATTTTAAAAAGTAGAAATTTACTAAGCGAATTTGAGGAGCGAACCAGCGAAGCACTCGCTCTTGTGGGACTTGATGAGAAATTTTTAGACAAGCGCCACTTTGAGCTAAGCTCTGGTCAGACGCAGCGCATCGCATTTGCACTTGCACTTTCTTTAAGGGTGCCATTTTATCTGCTTGATGAGCCGACAAATAGCGTTGATATCGGCACTTCAAAGCTCTTTAGCAAGGCCATAAATTTGATGCACGAGAGATATGGCTGCGGCTTTGTCATCGCAAGTCACGACGAGAAGTGGCTTAGCATGCTAGCAAACGAGTGCGTGTTTTTACACAAAGGCAAGGTCTGCGAGTTTGAATACAAAAATATCTTCGAGATAGAGGATGGTGTGCTAAGCTTTGGCGACGAAGCAAAGTTAAATTTGCCTTTAAATTTTAAAGGCAAAAGTAAAATCACGATCAACCCAAGCAAGATAAAAATTTCTAAAATAGGTGGTGAGGGTCAAATTTCAGGGATTTTGCACTCGGCCTCGCTCTACATGGGTGATGAAAAGCTTTTGAAGGTCAAAGTTGGCGACTTTTTGATCAAAATTTTTAGCCACGATGATGAAATTACAAAGATCGGCGAGAGGGTATTTTTAGAATTTGAAGATGGCTCTATGTTAGCTTTGGAGTAAAATTTACTCCCACTCTTTAAATTTAGTCCAAATTTAAAAATGGATATCAAAAAATAGCTAAATTTTAATAATCCTGCTAAAAAATCATATCTTATATAACTCCCTAAAAATGGCGTTTTTAAATATGCATATAAGGCATATTTAAGCTTTTTTTAACTTTTCTAATTTATTTTATTTTAAGCCACATTAATAAGGCAATTAATTGTATAGTTTCAGTGTCGTTAAAAAACTATTTAAGGAAAAAGGTGAGCACAAAAGAGGAATTTGCAGCTGGCAGAAAACTTTACTACGCTACTTTCTCTAAATTCTTCGTATTTAGTGAAGATGAAAAGAGATTTGATGGTCTTAGTAAAATGCTTGATCTCATAGAAGAATACAGCCTAAACGATGAAGTATCGCGAGCTGTTGCAAATATAAAAAGTAAATTTAATGAAAAAAATCCAGAGAATTTGATCACCGAATTTGATGACATTTTTCACACTCCGCCAAGTCCGCTTCGAAATTCGCTCTCTTTTTACGATGAGGGTTATGAAGTGGGTCATGCTTGTGCTGATGTGCGTAAAATTTTGGCTAAGACAAACATCAGAAGAGATGAGAGTAAATTTAAAGAGAATGAAGATAATGTAGGCTTTGTCTTTACACTTATGAACGAGTTTATCGGTAAATTTGACGAGTGCGAAGAGGAGCTTTTTAAAAATATTATAAATCCAAACATTGATGAGTTTATAGAGAATTTATATGAGCATAAAAATAGTGAAATTTACAAGGATGTGGCCGTTTTGCTAAACGAATTTATCGCGTTTGAGCGCGTGGCACTAAACTCACCAAAACCAGTCAAGATAGACCACAAAAAGAGCGATGGTCTTTCAAGATCTGAAAGCATAAGAAGAGAAAAAAATAGGATAAGAAAACTAAGAACGGAGGGTACATATGCAAAATAGACGCGAATTTCTAAAAAAAGTCGGTCTAGTTGGCGCTGTAGCAGCAAGCGGTGCTGTAGCAGCAAATGCTAATGAAAATTTAAAATCAGGAAAGAGTAAAAAGACCGAAGTGCTTTACAAAAGAAGCAAATACTGGGAACTTTACTACAAACAAGCAAAATAAAATTTGATAGAAATTTAAGAAAGGATGAAAATGTCTGAAGCTAGATTAAACACTACGCCAAACAACATCGGTCGTAGATCGTTTTTAAAAATGGCTGCATTAGCAAGTACTTGTGGCGCGGCCGGCTTTGCAGCAAGCAATGTCACAAGAGAAGCAACAGCTCAAGAGATGGCAAACCCATTTCCAGACTCAAAAATAGTAAAAACTGTCTGCACAGTTTGCTCTGTAGGATGCGGAGTGCTAGCAGAGGTAGAAAATGGTGTATGGGTGCGTCAAGAAGTAGCACAAGATCACCCAGTAAGTGCTGGTGGTCACTGCTGTAAAGGTGCAGACGTTATCGATATGGTGCGCTCACACTGCCGTGTAAAATATCCGATGAAAAAAGTTGGTGGCAAGTGGCAACGCATCTCTATGACGCAAGCACTTGACGAGATCGGTGCAAAGCTAAAAGCTTACCGCGAGAAAAATCCAGAGCAAGTAATGTTCTTAGGATCAGCAAAAGATAGCAACGAGCAGAGCTACTACATCAGTAAATTCTCTGCGATGTTTGGGACAAACAACCTAGATCACCAAGCTAGAATTTGACATAGCGCAACAGTCGCCGGTGTGGCGAATACGTGGGGTTATGGAGCTATGACAAATCACCTTGGAGATATCCAAAACGCGAAGTCTATCTTTATAATCGGTGCAAATCCAGCGGTAAATCACCCAGTTGGCTTTAGACACTTTTTAAAAGCAAAAGAGAATAATGGCGCAAAGCTGATCGTTGTTGATCCAAGATATACAAGAACCGCAGCAAAGGCTGATTATTTCGCACAAATTCGCCCAGGCACAGACATACCATTTATGTATGGGATGATGAATCTCATCTTTGAAAATGGCTGGGAAGATAAGAAATTTATAGATGAGCGCACATACGGCATCGATGAGATCCGCAAAGAGGCTGCAAAATGGACACCAGAAGTTGTTGAAGATGTGACTGGAGTGAGCGCTGCAACGCTAAAAGAGATCACAGAAATTTATGCTAAAAACCGCCCTGGCTCAGTCGTTTGGGCGATGGGTCTAACTCAGCACACAATAGGCAGCTCAAATACTCGTATAGCTCCGATCTTGCAACTAGTTCTTGGCAACATGGGCGTAAGTGGCGGCGGATGCAACATCCTAAGAGGCCACGACAACGTTCAGGGCGCTAGCGACATGGCAAACGCACCTGACAGCTTGCCTGGATACTACGCTAAAAACGAAGCTACATGGAAATATTTTGCCAAAATGTGGAAGGTGGATTACGAGTGGCTACAAGGAAATTTCGTAAAACCAGAGTGGATGATGAAGCCTGGATTTACCCTAGCTCGCTGGTGGGCTGGTGTGCTTGATGGCAAAGATGGCAACGACGCTATCGAAAACGCAGGCGATAGCCTAAAAGCTCTTGTAGTTATAGGTAACGGCATAACATCTACTGCACAGCAAGCAAAGGTTCAAGAGGGTCTTGACGGGCTTGAGCTTTTAGTGCTTATGGATCCATTTGTAAATGATGCTGGCGTTATCACTAATAAAAAAGATGGCGTTTATCTTCTCCCAGCAGCAACTCAATATGAAACTAGCGGCACAGTCGTAGCTACAAACAGAAGTGGTCAATGGAGAAGCCAAGTATGTAAGCCACTTTATGAGAGCATGCCAGATCATGAAGTTTTATTTGAACTAGCTAAACGCATAGGCTTCTATGATGAGCTAACTCGCACTATAAGGGACGCTGATGGTAAAATAGAGTGGCCAGAAGCTGCTACACGCGAGATAGCAAATATCGTAAAAAGTATCGGACTTACAGGCTGGACACCTGAACGCCTAAAACGCCACCAAGAGAACTGGGATAAATTTGATGAAAAAACACTTATGGGCAAAGAGGGCACTGATGTAGCTGGTGAGTATTACGGCTTGCCATGGCCTTGCTGGACGGAAAAGCACCCTGGTAGTCCAAATTTATATGATATAAGCAAACCAGTAATGCAAGGTGGTATGGGATTTAGAAACCGCTTTGGCCTAGAGCATAACGGCGTTAATCAGCTTGCCGCTGAGGGCTCTGCTCCAGCACAAGGTGCGATAAATGGCGGATATCCTGAGATAACTAAGAAAAATATCGAAGAGGTTCTTGGTATAAAACTTACAGATGAAGAGCGCGAAAAAATGGGCGCTACATGGGCGACTGATGGCAGTGGCATAATCGCTGAAAAATGTATGCAAAAGGGCATAGCTCCATACGGCAATGCACGTGCTAGAGCGATAGTTTGGACATTTGTTGATCAGATACCTCAGCATAGAGAGCCTATCCACTCACAGCGTCAAGATCTTGCGCAAAAATATCCAAGCTTTGAGGATAAACCAAATCACTACCGCGTATATACGAAGTATAAGAGCTTGCAACAAAGTAAGGACTTCTCAAAAGAATTCCCTATCAACCTTATTACAGCTCGTCTCGTAAATTTCAGTGGTGCTGGTATGGAGACGCGTGCTAGTAAGTATCTATCACGCATTACGCCTGAGATGTTTGCCGACATCCACCCAGAGCTAGCGGCTAAACATGGCATTAAAAATTGGGATTTTGTTTGGGTTCATTCACCTGAGGGCACTAAGATCAAGGTTCGCGCAAGGATCGTGCCATCGGTTAAGCCTAATATGATCTTCTTGCCATTCCACTGGGCTGGATATATGCAAGGTGTTGATATGACTGGAAATTTCCCTGAGGGAACAAGACCTTTTGCAGTTGGCGAGAGCGCAAATACCGTAACAAACTACGGATATGACATAGTCACTCAAATTCCAGAAACAAAAGGCGGTCTTTGCCGCATAGAAAGGGCATAATATGAGCGCATTTAACGATAACAATAGACTTAAATTTTACTGCGACACAGATAGATGCATTGATTGCAACGGCTGCGCAGTAGCATGTGATGAAGCTCATGAACTACCTATCGGCGTTAGAAGACGCCGCGTTATAACGCTAAATGAAGGTGTGCCAGGTAAAGAAATTTCAACGTCAATAGCATGTATGCACTGCGAAGACGCGCCTTGTTCGCTTGTTTGTCCGGTTGATTGTTTCTACATCAGAGCTGATGGCATCGTGCTTCACGATAAAGATATCTGCATAGGTTGTGGATACTGCTTATATGCTTGCCCATTTGGTGCGCCACAATTCCCTAAAGATGGTGCCTTTGGTGCAAGAGGCGTAATGGATAAATGTACCATGTGTGCAGGCGGTCCGCTACCAACTAATAGTGAAGAAGAGCGCGAAGTATATGGACAAGATAGAATTTCTGAGGGCAAGGTGCCAGTTTGTGCTGCGATGTGCTCTACAAAAGCTCTACTAGTTGGCGAGTCAGATGTGATCGAAAAAATCTACAATGACAGAGTTGCTGCAAGAGGTTACGGCGAAAAGAACCTAAAACAAACTACTGTTTGGAAGATCGCTTACTACGCTGGCGACAGACTAAAACTAAAAGCGTAAATTTATAGGTGCTTTTTGCACCTATAAAATTTGTTATTTTCTCTAATTTTATACTTTAAGAAATATGCCTATTTTGCATATCAAATTTTAATTACAATAACGTTTATTTCGTATCAAAATGTGTTTAAGCTTTTTGCTTTGTTTAAGCAAGTTTTTACTACAATCCAAAATTAAATTTAGCTTTTTGGGCTATCATTTGTGAAAACTTCAAGGAGCAAGATGGAACCGATTTATAAAACGCAGATCATCAAATATAAAGGCGAGCAAAAAGCGCAGGTTGATGATATCTTGGTGCGTGAGATCAAGCTTGAAATTTACATAAATGACAAAAAATTTGGTGCCGTTATGGCAACGCCAACGGATCAAAAGGCGCTTGCTGTGGGCTATTTGATCAGTGAAAACGTCATCACAAAGCCAGAGGACATAGCCGAAGTTAGGCTCTCAAGCGACGAGTTAAGCGTCTATGTAAGCGCCAAAGTGAATAAAAAACGGCTAGAGCAGTTTGACGAAGAAAAGGTCATAATAAGTGGCTGTGGCAGAAGCTCAACGGCAAATATCGACCCACAAGCGATGGCGGCAAGAGCTGTAAAAAGCGGGGCTAAATTTAACAAAGATATGATCCTTGCTCAAATGAGTGAGTTCTACACGCAGTGCGAGCTTTATGAGATGACTGGCTGCGTGCATACGGCAAAGCTTTTTGTGAGCGAAGATAAATTTTACATAGGTGAGGATATCGCTCAGCACAACACGATAGACAAGGCTGTTGGCAAGGCTGTTTTAGACGGAGCTAACTTAGCAAATTCATTTTTGATGGTGAGTGGCAGGCTTAGCTCAGAGATGGTCGCAAAGGCTGTTATGCACGGGGTGCCAGCGCTTATCTCAAGGACAGCACCGACTAGCCTTGGCGTGGTGATCGCTCGTAAATTTGAGCTGACGCTTTGTGGCTTTGCAAGGGGCGAAAATATCAACGTTTATAGCGGCGAAGAGAGAATTTATGAGTAAAAATTTAGAAGAGCTAATAAAACAAACGCTAAATAAAAGCGGCAAACTTGACTGCGGAACGGCTTTTAAGATCGCAAACAAGCTTGGCATAGAGGTTGGCGAGGTAAGCGACGAGGCAACCAGACTTGGCATCAAGATAGACAACTGCGAGCTTGGGCAGTTTGGCGCCCTAGATAAAGACCGCGGTAAATTTACATTGTCACTAAAACTAAAAGAAGTGAGCGACGAAAAGGGTAGAGTTTTTTGCAAAGATGCAAGGGATATGGCGGCGGCTAACGGCGGGCTAAAGACCATGCGATCGACGCTTAGAGACTACGGCTTTGACGTGAAGTACTGTCAGCTAGGCTGTTTTAAGGAAAAGAAAGGCAAAAAGATGAGAGTAAAGACAAAGACTTGGATAGAAAACGACGAAGGCGAGCTTATATTTGGCAAGGGCAAAACCGAGGTTTTAGACGTTATAGCCGAGGTTGGCTCGATATCAAAGGCAGCTGAAATTTTAGGTATGAACTATAAAAAATGCTGGTCGCACCTACAAATTTTGCAAAAAAATTTAAAAGAAGATCTCTTTACGACCAAGCAAGGTGGCGGAGATAGCGCTGGCACTACGCTAAATGATAGGGCCCATGAGCTCATAAACGCTTATAAACAGCTTCAAAATGACATCGAAGACTACGCAAATAAGCGCTTTAAAGAGCTATTTTTAAAACAAGACGAGAAGAAAAACGATAAAAAATAAACCAAATTTTTAAAAGGAGAAAAACATGTATGTAAAACTAAATGACAGGACTTATCTAAACAAAGATAAGATCACTAGAATCAAGATCGATAGCGTTCAAGACGGTATTCGTATCCGTTTCTACGAGGGTGCAAACCAAGTTGCTAAGAGCCAAAGATTTGAGAGTGAAGCAAAAGCTAACGAGTGGTTAGAGAAAAACTTCTTAAACAAATAAACACACGCGAGTGGGCGCCCTGCCCGCTTGTAACCTCACTTTATACAAAATTTCATTATAATCGCGCTTTTAACCAAAAGGAAAATCGTGCCAACCATAGATGAAGTAAGAAAAAATATCATTTTAAAAGATGGAATTTACTATTTTGACTACACGGCCTCAGGTCTTGCCTATGCGCCTATCGAAGATGAAATTTCAAAATTTTTAAAAACATACGCAAACACTCACTCAGACAGCAGTTCAAGCGCTGTGCTAACGCAAAAACGCTATGAAAACGCAAGGGCTGAGCTAAAGGAGCTTTTGGGACTTGATGAGAGCTTTTATCTAATAGCAACAGGTCAAGGCGCAACGGCTGCGATAAAGAAATTTCAAGAGATAATGGGAATTTATCTGCCACCAACAACAAGAGCCTTGATCGGCGAAGCAAATTTAAGAAGCGTAAATTTACCACTCGTGCTTGTTGGCCCCTATGAGCACCACTCAAACGAGATCAGCTTTCGTGAAGGGCTTTGCGACTGCGAGCGCACCTTGCTTGATGAAAACGGTGAGATAGACTACGTGATGCTTGAGAGGACGCTAAAACTAAACGCAAAAAGAAAGATCATCGCTTGCTTTAGCGCCGCCTCAAACGTCACAGGTGTGAAAACTGACTACAAGAAAATTTACTCGCTCGTTAAAAAATTTGGCGGGGTGGTGGCATTTGACTGCGCAGCGACCAGCTCGCATGAAATTTTAGACTCCGCCTACTTTGACGCAGCCTTTTTCTCGCCCCACAAGCTACTTGGAGGAGTTGGGAGTTGTGGTCTTTTGGCGATCAAAAAAGAGCTTTATACAAGCGATATCCCAAGCTTTGCAGGTGGTGGCACTATCGCTATTGCGACGCCATCAAAGCACCTTTTTATAAAAAATGCCGAGCAGCTTGAAGAGGCTGGCACGCCATCTATCTTGGGGCTGGTGCGAGCAAGCCTAGCTTACAGCCTGCAAGCAAGTGTCGGAGTGGAAAATATCAAAGCACGCGAAGAGGAGCTGGCAAATTTCTTTGAAAAAGAGCTTAGCAGCATCGAAGATATCACCATTTATGGTCCTAAAAGTGCAGAAAAACTGCCTATTTTTTCATTTAATGTGCGTGACATTTCGCCATATGACTTTGCCGCAACACTTAGCAACGACTACGGCATACAAAGTCGCGCTGGCGTGATGTGCGCTGGGCCTTACGCTTTTGATCTGCTAGGGCTTAAAGAGAATAAAATCTTAGAGAAAAAACCAGGTTTTGTAAGGGTGAGCATGCACTACACGCATACAAAAGAGGACGTGCTCTATCTCGTAAACGCTATCAAGTCGTCCATCAAAAAGCACCGCGAGCTTTGGGGCGAAGAAAAAGCGATGTATGAAATGTTTGGCGGGAAAATTTAGGCTAAATTTATTAGGTTTTGAAATTTAAACGTTTTGCTTTTAAACAGCCTCTACGACATTGGTTATGTTTTCTAAATTTAAACTGGCTTTACCTATATAAAATTTAGTCGGTCTGAAATAAAAATTTAAGATAGCCCACAAGCCTAACCATAAAGCTTACCTACTCCACTACTCAATAAAAATATTCAAATTTAACTTGTAACTTTAGTGGCGGTTACAACTTTTGATTTGCCCAAATTTTAATAGCAAAGTCTTTTAAAAATAGGTTTTGAAATTTAAACGCTTTGCTTTAAGTAGCTTCTGTAAAATTAGTTTTTTTAAATTTAAACCTGCCTCATCTACATCAAATTTCATCACGCCAAAATAAAATTTGACTATAAAACTAAAACCTATCATAGCGACACACAAACCCAACCAAATAACTTCAAATTTAACTTGTAAATTTAGTAGCGGCTGCGACTTTTGATTTGCCCAAATTTTAATAGCAAAGTTTTTTAAAAAATTAGACAAAGTAAGCCGTGTAAATTTAATACCCTATGAACTTAAATTTACTAACTTCAAAGTGGATAAATTTAGGCGTTTTTAAATTTAGAAGCCAAAATTTCAAATTTTACTTTGAAATTTCATCTTTTATCTTTTGATAAAGCTCCAAAATTTCATCTTTTTTGATGATGAAGCTATTTTTATTTGCGATCAGATAGGCTGAGCTTTGCATGATATCGCCAGCCACTTTTAGCCCATTTTGCTTCATGGTTGAGCCTGTCTCTACCACATCGACGATTGCGTCACTTAGCCCAACAAGCGGTGCAAGCTCGATCGAGCCATAAAGCTTGATGATCTTCACGCCAACGGCAAGCTTGGCAAAGTAGTTTCTCGTGATATTTGGCATCTTAGTAGCGATCTTTAACTCAGACCTTGAAAAGTCAAGCTCATCTTTGTTTTTTATGCCGATGCAGACCTTGCACTTGCCTATTTGCAGATCAAGTAGCCTCACTACATTTGGCTTATGCTCTTCAAGCACGTCAAGGCCGACCACGCCGATATCTGCAGCTCCTTCAGTGACGTATGTTGGTATGTCTTGGTTGCGAACCATTAAAAATCTAAAATTTCCCTCTTCAAGGATGAGTTTTCTATCCTCAAACATAAAGCTCGAACCAAAAATTTTTCTAAAAATTTCAAGTGTATCTTCTGCGATCCTGCCCTTTGGCAAGGCTACTGTTATCATTTTAAAATTTCCTTTTTCTCATCGATTATTTTTTGCATGGCGCGAAAGATCAGCATCTTGTCGCAAATGGCATTTTTAAAAAATTTAGACAAAAAGTCACCATCCCCGCCAGTAAAATAGACTTTTTTACTACCTGCTAACTTTGAAATAAGCGTGATAATGGGCTTTATGATGCCATAACTCACAGCGTCGCTCGTCTTTTGAGGCAACGCATCGATGTCTATTTGCGAATTTAGCGTCACATCAAGGCGTGGCGAGATGCTTTTATAGGCATTTAACATAGTTGAGATGCCAGGCAAGATGTAGCCGCCAAGATGAAGTGAGTTTGCCATTATATCGACGGTTATAGCACTTCCAGCATCTACTATAACACCATCATTTATCATATAGCACCCTGCTTTTCTATCTACACCTAGACCTTGATAGATCGTGTCTATCTCAAAGTAAGGCTCTAAATTTACAAACATTTCGTCATCATCTATCATGCGCAAAATTTCTTCATTTACGCAGATAAAATAGACCTTTTCGTCTGGCTTGTAGTTTTTAAATTCACTAACTTTTATGTGTGTGATCTTGCCATTTTGCAAAAAAGAGGCGTTGGTGTTGCCGATATCACACAAAATCATAACAGCTCCAGCCTTCTTCTTTTAAGTAGTTTAGGGATTTTGAGCAAATTTGAGAGTTGTAAAAGATCACACGTTTTTTGATCTTGGTTTGAAATTTTTCTTCAAATTTAGTGCAAATTTCATTTATCTCGCTGGCTTCTTTGAGCAAAAGCCTGCTCTTTGCACTTCTTAAAAAAACGATCTCGTAGAAATTTTTTGTATCAACACCAAAAAACGCTTCAAAAGAGCGTTTCTTGGTAAATTCGCTAAGGTCAAGTCTTTTTAGATCCCTTAGCAAGATCTTTTTAGCTTCGAAAAGCTCCCAAATTTTTTGGTTCATTGCCCTAGATTAACATACTCGTTATCGTAGTAAAATGCACCATTGCCCATGAAGCTTTTATCTTTTATCTCGTCACTAAATTCATAAATTTCAGCTCCGCTAAGGTCTAAATTTGTCTTTATAACATAGCCTGTTTTTTCGATGACATAAAGCTTATTGTTGATGATAGTAGCTGCTGAGAAGATAGCAAATTTGAAATTTACCTTATTTTGCTCTTTTAGCATGAGGTCTGTTCTTACGATCGTGCCATCTTTTTTAAAGATGTAAATTTCATCGTTATGAACTAGCACATCTTTGATCTCGCCGTCATAATAGACTGTCTGACTTGGGTTGATGACGATTAGTTTTTTAGCTGTTGCTGCGATTAGGTTATCGCCCTCAACGCCTAAAAATATGATGTTATTAAAGAAATTTTCAGAGCTTACGACAACGTCACGTAAAATTCTACCACTATCTTTTTGCACGATGTAAATTTTGCCATCTAGTGCTGGATATACGATGAGCGAGCTCATAAAATAAGGTGCCACAACTCTTGAATCAACCGCAGCGATGTCAGATGAGCTATACTCCATTAGTGTAGTAGCTGTGTTGATGTCGATTAGATAGATGTGGTTTGATGCACTGATGGCCGCAAGTTGGTTTTGATCAAGCGAGGCTGCTACGATCGCAGTTGGAAATTTACCGCTATAAACGCTGTGACCGCTAGGATCAGTCACGTTTAGATCGCCATTTATGCTAGCTGAGATGACAAAGCCATTGTTTTCGTTTAAGAAGTTGAAATTTTCAGGCAAGGTAACGCTTTTATTTAGCCCATTTTTAGTGATTATGTTGCCATTATCAAGCGTTGCGCCATTTGCATTTGCTGATTTGATGTAAGAAGGAAGATCTTTTGACAAAGATATCTCACCAGAAGTTTGCGCAGGCTCAAAATATTGTCTTTTTGTGCCGCATCCGCTTAGAACTAAAGCCATGGCAAATGCCAAGAATAGTGTAAGTTTTTTCATTATTTTATTCCCTGATAGTGTTTTAAATTTTTAACTAAAGTTTGTAGTTGTGAGTCAAGTGCGATCTTGTCAAATTCCACATTTGCCTCTTTGATTTTGTTTTGTTTTAAAAGCTCAAAACCTTTTAAAAGTGCGTTATATTCGCTTAAAATTTGAGTATTCGCATCGCCAGTTTGTGAAAGAATGATATCTTTTACGATCGGATTTACTTTTAAATTTACAAGCTCGCTAATGCCTTTTGTATCGTTTTTATCGAGCATTTGCCCAAGTGAAAAAAGTGCATATAAGCTTGGCTCTTTCTCCTTTAAAACATTTAAAGCACTTGCGTCATTTGGGTTTAAGATAAGCTTTGAATAGGCTAAATTTGCCTCCTCAACTCTGTTGTCGTTTAAAACCTTACTAGCGTAAAATCCTATGAGTGCGACGATAGCTACCACGCATAGCACGATCAGCAAAGTTTTGTATTTCCTAAAAAAACGCTCTCCCTTGATCATACCCTCAAGAAACTGCTCTTGAGCGTCGATCTCTTTTTTTATCTCGGTTAAGTCTTCTTTTATAGCCAACGTTTTTCCTTGTTTTTGAAAAATTTTAATTCGCAGATTTTAGCATAATTAAATTAAAAGTAGCCCAAAATTAAAGCTTGAATGTGATATAATGCCTCAAAATCAATTAAAAGGTTGCTTAATAATGCAAATAGACGACACTCTCTTAAATAAACTAGAAAAACTCTCAGCATTACAAATTAATGATGAAAAAAGAGAAGAGATCAAGAAGCAATTAAGTGAAATCGTATCTTTTGTCGATGTTTTAAACGAGCTTGATCTAAGCAGCGATGAGGCCGTAGTTAGCTCTATAAAAGGCGGCACTCCATTAAGAGAAGATGAACCACATTTAAGTGACGTTGTAGATGAAATTTTAAAGCACGCCCCTTCACGCGAAGGACACTTTTTTGCCGTGCCAAAGATCATAGAGTAAAATATGGATCTAATCGAACAACTAAGAGCACAAAGCTCGGACGCTCAAATCAAAGCATCAGAGAGCAATCTCTCTGGTGACATCCAAACGCTTCTAAAAACCGTTGTTTTTAATAAAGCTAGTGACCTTCACCTAGTCTCAAGGTCTGAGCCACAAATAAGGATAGATGGTACTTTAAGGCCACTTGAATTTGGCGTGCTAAGTGGCAAAGATATAGAAAATTTATGCTACGCGCTTATCACAGACGCCCAAAAAAGCGAGCTTGAGAACAACAAAGAGCTTGACTTTGCCATAGAGCTTCCAAATATCGGCCGCTTTCGTGGCAACTACTACTACACGATGAATGGTGATCTAGCGGCAGCTTTTCGTATCATACCTATCGATATACCTTCGCTTGATGATCTAAATGCACCACAAATTTTTAAATATATCATCAAACGAGAAAAAGGCCTTATTCTAGTTACTGGACCAACGGGCAGTGGTAAATCAACAACGCTTGCGGCGATGCTTAATGAGATAAATTTAAATTATAGAAAGCACATCATTACCGTTGAGGACCCAGTTGAGTTTGTACATAACAACAAAAAAGCGCTATTTTCACATAGAAATATAGGCACCGACACGCACTCTTACTCAAAAGCGCTAAAATTTGCACTTCGTGAAGACCCTGATATCATACTTGTGGGCGAGATGAGGGATAGAGAGACGATCTCTACAGCCATTACAGCGGCTGAGACTGGACACCTAGTCTTTGGCACGCTTCACACAAACTCGACTATACAAACTATAAATAGGATCGTTGATAGCTTCGATGGAAGCGAGCAGCTTCAAGTAAGAAATATGCTTAGCGTTTCGCTAACTGCCGTCATCTCACAAAGTCTGATACCAAAAATAGGCGGCGGAAGGTGTGCTGTACATGAAATTTTGATAAATAACATGGCGATATCAAACTTGATACGCGAAAACAAAGTGCATCAAATTTACTCTCAAATGCAGCTAAATCAGCAACAAACTGGCATGAGCACGCAGACTCAAGCACTGATGAAAGCGCTAAAAGAGGGCTTGATCACAAAAGAAAACGCGCTAGCCTACTCAACTAGCCAGCAAGAACTTCAAAATTTAATAGGAACTGTATGATGGATTTAGTAACTTGGTTTGACATTATCATTATCGCCCTTGTCTTGATGCTGGGCGTAAAGGGCATAATAAATGGCCTCATAAAAGAGACTTTTGGGCTCATCGGACTTATCGGAGGTTTAGTTGTTGCTAGCAGGTTTTCAGATGTGGCTGAGGGTTTTATAAGTAAAAATATATATAAATTTGAAAATGCTTCGTTGCTGCAGTTTGTCGCATTTATCGGACTTTGGCTAGTTTTTTGGCTGGTTTGTCTGCTGGTTGGTAAATTTTTATCAAAGATAGTTTCAGTAAGTGGGCTTGGCTTTTTAGATAGGCTTGGTGGATTTGTCATGGGAAGTGGCAAAATTTTCCTCACATTTTCAGCAGTTGTTGCCGTGATGTCAGGCACTTCGCTAAACAAAATGATCGAGCCATACTTTACAAACAGCAAGGTTTATCCGCTTTTACTTGAGACTGGCAGATGGATAACAAACGTCGATATGAAAAATATCAAAAACGAAATAGACGAAATGGTAGCAAGACCAAAGGATACAAACAAAACTGACGCGTTTATATCAATGGATGCAAATGCGAGCACAAATACCGACACAAACGTCACCAAAGGGGAGTGAGATGATAGAAAATTTAGAATACGATGCGTTACTTGAGAAATTTAAAAGAGTTCTTCGCGACAATGGTTTAAAATATACAAAACAGCGTGAAATTTTGCTAAAAACGCTTTATAACAACGACGAACACTTTACGCCAGAGAGGCTATATCTTTTTATAAAAGAGACCTACCCTGAGCTAAATATCGGCATCGCAACCGTTTATAGAACGCTAAATTTACTTGAAGAATCAGAGATGGTAACATCTATTAGCTTTGGTTCGCAAGGCAAGAAATTTGAGCTTGCCACAAAGCCACACCACGACCACATGATATGCAGAAAATGCGGCCTTATCATAGAGTTTGAAGATACTATGATAGAAAAAAGGCAGATAAGCATCGCAAAAGAGCATGGCTTTAAACTAACTGGTCACATGATGCAGCTTTATGGAATTTGCGAAAAATGTTCAAAAAATAATATAAAGGGAAAGTAAGGTGATATTTGACAACCAACACGAAATTCAAAGATTAGAAAGCATAGATGAGCTTAGAAATTTAGGCATAAATCCATATCCACATTTTCTTAGAAGAGATATGAATATCTCTAAATTTAGACTTAAATTTAACTATATAAAAGATACAGAAGAGAAAAAAGCAGAGGGGCAGCTAGTTGGCCTTGCAGGCAGGATAAAGCTGATCCGTGACGCTGGTAAAGCGGTCTTTGCAAACATCGAAGACGAAAATGGAAATTTACAAATTTATTTTAGCAACAAGACGCTTGATCCAGAGTGGTTTAAAATCGTTAAGAAATATGTAGAAATAGGCGATATCGTCTATGTTAGAGGCTACGCTTTTATAACAAAAACTGGCGAATTTTCAATGCATGTAAATGAGCTTAGCTTAGCTACAAAATCAATAAGTCCGCTTCCAGAGAAGTACCACGGGCTAGTTGATGTAGAGACAAGATACCGCCAAAGATACCTTGATATGATAATGAACCCTGAAGTTAGGGCTGACTTTAAAAAGCGCTCGGTGATTATAAGCACGATTAGAAGATTTTTTGAAGAAAAGGGCTTTTTAGAGGTTGAAACTCCGATGCTTCACCCAATAGCTGGCGGCGCAAATGCAAAACCATTTGTGACATTTCACAACGCTCTTGGAGTTGAGAGATACCTAAGAATCGCTCCCGAGCTATATCTAAAACGCCTTGTAGTTGGCGGTTTTGAAGCTGTTTATGAGATGAATAGAAACTTCAGAAATGAGGGTATGGATCTAACCCACAACCCTGAATTTACAAGCATAGAGTTTTACTGGGCATACCACAACTACCATGATCTAATGGGCATCACAGAGGATCTATTTAATGTCATTTTAGAAAAACTTGGCATGGAGAAAGTGATAAATTTTGATGGCATGGAGATTGATTTTAGCAAGCCATTTAAACGCATAAGCTATAAAAAAGCCTTAGTTGAGATAGGCGGACTTGCTGAAGATGTCGTAAGTGATAAAGATAAAATTTTAGCAAAACTAAGAGCTGATGGCTTTGAGGCAAACGAGAAGCTTGACCTTGGCCACTTGCAGGCTGAACTTTTTGATAACTACGTAGAGAGCAAGCTAATACACCCAACTTTTGTCATCGACTATCCGATCTCTATAAGCCCACTTTCAAGAAGAAGCGACACAAATCCTGACGTAGCAGAGAGATTTGAGCTATTTATCGCTGGTAGAGAGCTGGCAAATGGCTTTAACGAGCTAAATGATCCAATTGATCAATACAACCGCTTTAAAGCGCAGATCGACGCTAAAAATGCAGGCGATGACGAGGCTCACGAGATGGACGAGGACTATGTAAAAGCCCTAGGATACGGCATGCCACCAGTTGCAGGCGAAGGCATAGGCATCGATAGGCTTGTCATGCTTTTAACAGATAAAAAATCAATACGCGACGTTGTCCTCTTCCCAGCGATGAGGCCACTAAAAACTGAGACAAAGGAGAACGAAAAATGAGTTTGCAAAGCTATGATAAAGATATTTACGACCTAGTAAATTTAGAGTTAAAACGCCAGTGTGACCACCTTGAGATGATCGCTAGCGAAAATTTCACATATCCAGAAGTCATGGAGGTGATGGGTTCAATCCTAACAAACAAATACGCCGAAGGCTACCCTGGCAAGAGATATTATGGTGGCTGCGAATTTGTCGATGAGATCGAGCAAATCGCGATCGATAGATGCAAAGAGCTTTTTGGATGCGAATTTGCAAACGTTCAGCCAAACTCAGGCTCTCAGGCAAACCAAGGCGTTTATGGTGCTTTGCTTAACCCAGGCGATAAAATTTTAGGCATGGATCTAAGCCACGGCGGACACCTAACACACGGCGCAAAGGTAAGCAGCTCTGGCAAGATGTATGAGAGCTTCTTTTACGGCGTTGAGCTTGATGGTCGCATAAACTACGATAGAGTTATGGATATCGCAAAGATAGTAAAACCAAAGATGATCGTTTGTGGCGCGAGCGCATACACAAGAGAGATCGAGTTTAAGAAATTTAGAGAGATAGCTGACGCTGTTGGCGCGATACTTTTTGCAGACGTTGCCCACATCGCTGGCCTAGTCGTAGCCGGTGAGCATCAAAATCCTTTCCCACACTGCGACGTCGTAAGCTCAACTACGCATAAAACTCTAAGAGGCCCAAGAGGCGGCATCATCATGACAAACAACGAAGAGTACGCTAAAAAGATAAACTCTTCTATATTCCCAGGCATCCAGGGCGGACCACTAGTTCATGTCATCGCTGCAAAAGCAGTTGGCTTTAAGCACAACCTTAGCCCTGAGTGGAAAATTTATGCTAAACAAGTAAAAGCAAACGCTAAAAAACTTGGCGAAGTGCTAATAAGCAGAGGCTTTGATCTAGTAAGTGGCGGCACTGATAACCACCTAATCCTAATGAGCTTCTTAAACCGCGATTTTAGTGGAAAAGACGCAGATATCGCTCTTGGAAATGCCGGCATAACAGTAAATAAAAACACAGTCCCAGGTGAGACAAGAAGTCCGTTTATCACAAGCGGCATACGTGTAGGTAGCCCAGCTCTTACAGCTCGTGGCATGAAAGAGGCTGAATTTGAGCTAATAGCAAACAAGATCGCCGACGTTCTAAGCGATATTAACAACACCTCTTTGCAAGAGAAGACAAAAGCCGAACTAGTCGATCTTGCTCATAAATTTATAATCTATGATAAAGCGACATTTTGATGCAAAGTATTGATACATCTCTTATAAAGATAATAACAACCCACTACTACATCAAACGTGACACGATCGTCAATAAGATAGAGTATAAGGGTAAAATTTTCTTTGATAAATTTGAAAAGATCAACGAACCACTAACTTATAGTGTCATAAAAGAGCATGAAGAGGGCAAAGCTATAATCGCCCACTCGCTAATCAATGCAAGTGACAAGGTCGAAAATATAGTCTTTGACTACAACGGCAGAACTCCAGATAGGTTTTGGCATAGAGCTCAACTTCTTTTAAGAGAAGAAGGCTTTATAAATTTCACAGCCTACGAGACCAAGACGCCAGGACATTTACACCTTTATGTGCATAAAGGTCACACTACGCTAAATGAGGCTTGTACGCTTGCAAATATGCTAAGCGCAAAGCTCTCACAAAAGTTAGCCAAAGAGTGGAGAATGTTCCCAAATATCGACATGCCAAAAGAATTTAACATCCTAACTTTGCCATATAACCTCTATCAAAAAGAGCGCGGGGCAAGTTGGTCAAAATATATGTAAGGAGAGATAATGGAAAACGAAGAGTTAAAAGATATACTTTTAGAAAAAGATGATGAGGCAAAGGGCGCGAAACTAAAGAAACTTCTTATGTTTATAGCAGCTCTTGTTATACTATTTTTAATCATCATCGTAGCCATGAAGCTTATAAACTCAGGCGACTCAACACAAGCACAAAACGAAGCTGACTCAAGACTAGTTCTGCCTCCAGTGCCAGCAGAGCAGCCAGTCGATACACAGGTGCCTGCACAAGATACAAATTCAGATGTTAAAAAAGGCGATACTCAACTTTTCGAGCAAGTGCCTATCGTGCCTGAAAACAAGCAACAAGATGATTTTGAAGATATGATCAAAAAGCTAAAAGACAAAGAAGGTGCAAAATCAGCTCCTAAAACTGAAGAGCCAAAAGAGGTAGTAAAAGCTGTCGAGCATCCAGCTGAAACACCTAAAAAAGCTGAGACAAAGGTAGAAGCTCCAGCTAAAAAAGCTGAAACAAAAAGCGAAGCTAAAGCAGAGAAAAAAGCTGAAGCAAAGCCAGCCAAAACTGAGGCAAAAGCAGAGAAGAAAGCTGAAACTAAAGCTGAGAAAAAACCTGAAACTAAGGTAGAAAAAAAGGTTGAAGCTCCTGCAAAAGCAGAAAAAGTGGAGAAAAAAGTTGAAGCTCCAGCAAAAGCCGAGAGCGTTGCAAAAGGCTCTTATGTTCAAGTATTTGCAACTAGCAAATTTAACCCAAATGCCGACTATATGAAAAAAATAGCAGCCAAAGGTTATAGCTACAAAACTATAAAAGCTGGCGAGCTAACTAAAATTTTAGTTGGTCCATTTGATGAAAAAGGGCTACAAAAAGCTGTAAATGACATAAGAAAAGATGTCAATAAAGACGCTTTTGTCTTTAGAGCAAAATGAAAACCTTCGCAGTTTTTGGAGATCCGATAGCTCACTCGGTATCTCCAAGACTACACAACAAAGCCATTGCCGATCTAGCTCTTGATGCCCTATATACTAGGGTTTTGCTAAAAGATGGCAATGAGCTAATCAATAAATTTAAATCCCTAAAACTAAACGGCGCAAATGTCACACTCCCACATAAAGAATTTGCTCTAAATTTAGCCGACGACGCCTCAGAGACAGCCCAAAAAATAGGCTCTGCAAACACCTTGGTGCTAAAAAATGAGAAAATTTATGCCTACAACACTGACGCACCTGGCTTTTTAAAAGCGATATCAAATTTCAAAGAGGCAAAAAGCGCTATCATCCTTGGAGCTGGAGGCACCGCAAATGCCCTAGCCTACGCACTTAGATCGAAAAACATAGATGTTTGCATACTAAATAGAAGCAAGGCAAGACTTGATAAATTTAAAGATCACTATGAGTGCTTTAGCTGGGATGACTATAAAGAGCATAAATTTGATCTGGTGGTAAATTCGACCTCAGCAGGGCTAAAAGATGATCTTTTGCCAGCACCAAAAGAGATTTTAGATGGCATTTTAAAAAGCGCTAAATTTGCATTTGATGTGATATACGGCAAGCAAACGCCATTTTTAAAAGAGGCTAAAAGGCAAAATTTAGCATGCAAATACGGAGCTGATATGCTCTTGTACCAAGCGGTTTTAGCATTAAATTTATTTTATAACAGCAGCCTTGATGAGAAAAAGATAGAAATTTCTATGCGAGAGGCTCTTAGTTTATAGAGCTCTTGCAAGAGTGCATTAAACAAAATGGAAAAATCATCAAGCTTGATAAATAAGGCTCTAAAGCTTAGCGATATAAATTTTAACTCCTTTAGCCACTCTAAAAACTGGATAGGCTTTTTTGAGATAGAGGATGAAAGCTGGGCTTCTGGTGTAGATACCGCGCTAAAGCTTTTTGATAAATATTTTAATAAATTTAAAAAAGAGGTATTTGTCATAAGCGCCTTAAACTACGACGATACTAACTTGAGCGATGAAACGCTTGAAATAAAACATTTGCACGATAAATTTAAAAAGCTAGGCATCTTGCAAGAGCTAAATGAGCACTTTGACCTTGGTTTAGATGGTGAGATTTTGCTACCTGCCATCTGCCTTAGGATAGATGCTTTGAAATTTGATGAGATCAAAGATCTGGCTAAACTACTCATGCTCTACACATACTCCTTAAATGAGTGGTGCTTTTTTATCTTTCCAAGCCTAAATTTAGCACTTTATCCGCATGATGAGAGAGGTTTTGGATGCATAGGGCTAAATGACGATACAAAAAATGGAAGAGAATTTCTGGAATTTTGTAAAAAAGGGAAAAATGCAAAGGTTGTTTTAAAAGAGCAAAATAGCAAATAAATTTTAAAATCACACAAAACCAAAAAGCCTCCCTTGCCAAAGCAAAGGAGGAAAATTTTTATTTCTCAAAAGCTTTTTGCAAGCTAAATGGAAACGCCTGATAGCCCATAGCATTTGTCATCTTTATCTCGATGCTAGGCTCTTTTGCGCCCCACTCAAACTCATCGATGTGTGGGCTAGGAAGTCCTACTGGGCGACCTTTTGCGATGTCAAACTGCATGCCAGCAACAGCTGAATAGACCATCACGCTATCAAGGTCATCTTGATACTGCGTAAGGCTAGTAACTGAGCTATACCACTCTTTGCCGCGCTCTTTGCCGTACTCCCAGATCTGCTCAACGGTCTTTTTGTTCTCATCGATCTTATAAACGACCGCGCGAGAGTACTTCATGCCAGCGATGGCTGGTTGCTCCATGCCCCTCGTGTCGCCGTTGTCAAAAACACTTAGATAAATTTCGCCTTTTTTAGACTTGCTATCTATCCTAAATGCCGTGTGTTGCGTCCATTGCCAGTCAAAGCCACCTTTGTCGCTCTCGTATCCTGGGCATTTTGAGTACTCATCTTCGCAGACTATTTTGTTGCCTTTGCTATCAACTGGTTGAAGTAGTTTATCTTTAAATTTATCGCTCCAGCCCTTGTGAGCGCCCATGATCCATTTTACTTGTTTATCACGGCCGATCTTTATAACTGCGTCTTGGTGGCGGCTTGAGATGATGATACTATCATCGCTTGGGTCGTAATCCACGCTATTTACGTGCGCCCAGTTGCGTCCTGGACCTGCGCCAACTATGTCGCCCCACTGATCGTGTGTATCCATAGACTGAAGCTCATCAGAGCTTGCAGTATGACCTGCTTTTTTAGCGTCTATATTTAAGCAAACTGCGCCTTGATCAAGCGTTTTTAGCACGATATCGCGGTAAGGATCTAAAATTTCATATAGTCTAAAGTCATCAACTACGTTGCCGTCGCGGTCAAGCTCGACGATCACGTCGCGCACTGTTCTTACGTTTTTACCATCAGCCCTTTTGTAGTCAGCATTTGCCACACGCAAGAAGTAGTGCCCGTTTTGTGCTACATCCATTGAGTGAGAGAAGTCGTTGTAGCTAGCTGGTAGCTCGCGGTTGAAAATTTCTCTACCCATGATGTCGTATTTTGCGTATCTTTGGCCATATCCCCAAGTCATCGCACCGTCGTCATTTTGCTTAAAGCCCATCATTACACCAGCGTGAAATGGCTGTTTAAGATCGTAAATTTTACTTGGCTCAAGGTACCATCTAACCTCGCCTTTTGTATCAAGGATGAAGTTATTTGGGCTGTAGTTCCACTCGATCGCACCGCCAGCTGGGTTGTTCCAAACGACTTTTGTGCCCTTGCCTGTTTTATTTACAAAGTTATTTACGTAGTAGAGGCGGTTTGCAAATTTAGCACTCGCAGGCTTAGTAACCTCGATCTTATCAAATAGCGCGCCCTTTTGATTTGGCGTGCCAGCACTCTCTAGGTAGATAGCTGGGGCGTAAATTTTATAGCTCTCTTTTATATGCTCAGTCTTGCCCTTGTAGCTCTTGTCGTACTCGACTTCAACGGTGTTTTGATAGTCAGGGTACATACCAAAAACTGGGATGCCACCATGTGTGCGAAGATGCTTGTCAGCCACTTTGTAGCTTATAGTTTGACCGCCTTGTTTTGGCACGATAGTGACCTTAGCGTTGCTTAGTGTGTAGCCGCCATTTTTGATGACTGCAGTAAGAGGCGCTGTGTCGTAAGGATTTACCACTACTTCGCCGATCTGCCCAGTTATAGCGTAGTCAAGTTTAGCTCCGCTTGGACCACCAATGGCAAAAGCAGCCGTACAAAGTGCAGAAGCAAGCGCAACAGAACACAAAGTCTTTCTCATAACATCTCCTTTAGATAAATTTTATAAACCTTACTCGTAAGACTTATAAAATTTAGAAAAAGCCTTGGCAAAAACCAAGGCTTAAATCAGTAAAAGGAATAACAAAAATGATTTGCTTTGTGTGTAATTGTAGTAAATCTTTATAACATAAATTTCACGCTAAAGTTAATACTAGCTTAAAATTTAAAAATATATTTAAAATTTATTAAATTGCGTATCGAGCCTCGTTATCTTCGCCATTTATAAGGTCAAATATAGCAAAGAAATAATGCTAGTAAATTTAACTTACTTTACCTCTCTTAAAAACCTATGTTCTTTAAAAAATTTTCGGAGTGATTTTTGCTCTTTTGGGCCGATCTTGTAGCTTATAAATTTCAAATACCACTTGATATCTTGCTCGCTTATGTCGCGGCTTTTGGCATACTGGGCTAATATATAATTTGGGATTTTTACATTTTTTTGTAAAAATTTTGCGACTAGCTTTTTGTAAAACGAGCCATTTTTTACGTAAGAAAATCTACCAAAAACAAAGGGCAAATTTGTCTTTTCGTGCCAAATTTGACCAAGGTCGTAAAAGTACTCTTTGCCCTCATTTAAGTATGCCTTTAGCGCTCTGTCACCTATGATCACCTCGCCATTTAGCTTAAGCACCTTGGCTAGGGCGTTTGAGCTAGCTGAGGCAGGATCTGGCTTTGGGGCTGAGTTTTTGCGCACAAGCACGCTTTTTACATCTTTTTTGGCGACTATTCCAAAATTTAGCTTCTTTAAATTTGCCTTTTTGCTAGCTATGCTTGATATGACCGCAGCGTCGATCTTTCTGGCATTTAGGGCTCTGTTTAGCTTGCTTGGCACGCCCTTTTTAAACTCGATAGCCTTTTTTATCTGAGAGCTTAGTGGGGCTGATTTTAAAAATACGTGAAATGGGAGTAAATTTAGATAATCAATCTTTCCAAATATCATTTTTCATCTTTTACAAGCTCAAATTTAACTAGCGCGTTTTCACTGCAAACATCACGAAATAGCTGGGTTAAGCTCTCTTTTGTGCCATCATCCAAAGCATTTTCGTTTTTTAGCTTTATGAGCGTTGGCTCATTTATCTCGCAAAGGCAGTCAAAGAGCGCGTCTAAATTTTTGCCGTAGTACTCTGGCAGGTCAAATTTCTTAGCAAAATACTCATGCATTTTTTCTTTTTCGAGCATCTTTTTAGCATCTAAGATCACGCTTTTCATTGCATCCTCTTCTCATAAAGCAGGTAAAAATGCTCGTAGTGATCGGGCGTGTAGTAGATAAGCCCGTCGTTTGAGTATAAAATTCTCTCAGCGCCGCGCCTGCCGCCATTATAATTTACATCGCACTCAAACCACTTTCTACCATCAGCCTCAGGCAGCCTCTTTTCTCGGTTTGAAAATCTATCCCCACCGATGCTTTTGCCACCGCTTATCTGCCATAAATTTCCGCTTTTTGCGTCCCAGCCAAGTTCAAGTGCCTCTTTTTTGGTTATGAAATTCTTTGGTAGCTTGTTAAATTTATAGATATAAAGTGCGACCTCGTCTTTTGAGGTATATGAGCCATTTTCTGCGAGGCTTTGGCTCTTTTGCCCCTCTTTATTAAGCTGCTCAAGTAAAATTTGAGCGTTTTTATTTGCCTCACCGCCCTCTTTTGAAAAAAAGAAGGTGCCGATGATGATGGCAATAACAAAGGCAACTAAGGCTGGCAAAAGTCTTTTATTCAAATTTAGCCCTTAAAGAGTGTTAAAAACTCTATCGCCAGCGTCACCAAGACCTGGAACGATGTAGTTTTTCTCGTTTAGTTTCTCATCGATCGATGCCGTATATACCTCGACGTCTGGGTAAATTTCACTAAATCTCTTTAGTCCCTCAGGTGCAGCGATGATAGAGATAAATTTGATCTCTTTAACGCCCTTTTCACGCAAGAACTTAACCGCGTCTATCGCCGTGCCACCAGTCGCAAACATAGGGTCGATGATGATGGCCATGCGCTCTTTTGCGTCTTTTGGAAGCTTTGCGTAGAAAAACTCAGCCTGCGCTGTCTCTTCGTTTCGCTGAAAGCCCAAAAAGCCAACGCTCGCATCTGGTATGATGGTAAAGACGCTATCAAGCATGCCAAGAGCAGCCCTTAAAATAGGGCATATCATCACCTTTGTAGTTAGTCTTTTTGCGTCTGCCACCGCAACTGGTGTTTGGACTTTGACATCTTTTACCTTTAAATTTCTAGTCGCCTCAAAGATCATAAGGTAGCTGATCTCATCAACTAGCATGCGAAACTGAAAAGGCTGGGTGTTTTTATCACGTAAGATTGTTAATTTATGCTCGATCAATGGGTGTGAGATGAGCTTCACGTTTTGCATTTTTTGTCCTTAAATTTACTGTTTTTACAAGGTTTGTCTTTTACAAAATGCCAAGAGGAGAATTTAGCCCAAATTTGGGCTAAATTTGATTAAAAACCTTTTGCAAGTTTGGCTTTATAAGCCTCAACATCAAAATCTTTTACTCTCGCTACGCCATCTTCAACTGCAGCTTTTGCAACTGCTGGAGCGACCGCTGTTAGCACGCGCTTGTCAAATGGTTTTGGGATGATGTACTCTTTGCCAAATTTTAACTCGCTAACGCCACTTGCTTTTAAAACTTCAGCTGGCACTGGCTCTTTTGCAAGCTGAGCAAGTGCTTTAGCTGCTGCCATTTTCATATTTTCAGTGATCTTTTTAGCTCTAACATCAAGCGCGCCTCTAAAGATAAACGGAAAGCCCAAAACGTTATTTACTTGGTTAGGATAGTCGCTTCTGCCTGTACCCATCATAACGTCATCTCTTACAGCTACGACGTCCTCTGGGAAGATTTCAGGCACTGGGTTTGCCAAAGCGAAGATGATAGGCTCTTTGTTCATCGACGCAACCATCTCTTTTGTCACAACGCCAGGCTTAGAAAGACCTAAAAACATATCAGCGCCTTTCATCGCATCAGCTAGTGTCCTATCCTCAGTCTCAAGCGCAAATTCAACCTTTTCTGGAGTTAGGTCTGTTCTTTTTGAGTGGATGACGCCTTTACTATCTATCATCACGATGTGTTTTGCGCCAAGTGCTTTATACATCTTTGCGCAAGCGATGCCAGCTGCACCTGCGCCGCTAACTACGATCTTTATCTTAGATATATCTTTGCCAGAAATTTCCATCGCATTTATAATGCCAGCGCTTGTTATCATCGCTGTGCCGTGCTGATCGTCGTGCATTACAGGGATATCGACTGCTTCTTGAAGCTTTCTTTCTATCTCAAAGCACTTTGGAGCGCGGATATCTTCTAAATTTATACCGCCAAATGTAGGAGCAAGAGCCTTGCAAATCTCAACGATCTTATCAGGATCATGCTCGTCTAGCTCGATGTCAAAGGCATCAACGTTTGCAAATTTCTTAAATAGCACCGCCTTGCCCTCCATAACTGGCTTGCCAGCGATAGCGCCGATGTCACCAAGTCCAAGAACAGCCGTGCCATCAGTAATGACAGCCACCAAATTTGCTTTGTTTGTATATTTATAAGCTAGTTCAGTGTCTGCATTTATCTCACGGCATGGCTCAGCAACGCCTGGTGTATAGGCCATTGAAAGGTCTCTTGAAGTCTCGCAAGGTGTCTTTACCCTGATCTCGATCTTACCGCCGATGTGGTAGTTTAGTGCCTCTTCTTTAGTTACATGTGTCATTTCTCTTCCTTTAATAAATTTTGTATTCTGTTTTTGATCTCGTTGCTACCTACTACTTCAAGCACCTCAAATATGCTTGGGCTCACGCTTGAGCCAGTTAGCGCTATCCTTAGGGCCTGAGCTAGGTCTTTTAGTTTTAAGCCATTTTGCTCTAAAAATTTATTAGTTAGCTCCTCATAGCCCTTTGCGTCAAGGTCACGGTCTAAAATTTGAGCAAATTTCGCCAAAATTTCTTTGCTATTTTCATTTATAAATTTAGCCCAAGCTTTCTCGTCGTAGCTTTTTGGAGCGTTGATGATAGCATTTGCGCTATTTGCCATTTCAATTAGTGTCTTTGATCTCTCACGGAGTGAATTTAGCAGTAGCTCACCCTTTGCCAAAGCCCTAAAATCAACGCCAAACTCGAGCATATCGTGCGCTAGCCTCTCGTAAGGCAAAGTTTTTATGTAGTGAGAATTTAGCCAGTCAAGCTTTTGAGCGTTATAGGTGCTTGAGCTTTTGTTGATATCGTTTGGATTAAAGTATTTGAGCATATCCTCGATAGTAAAAATCTCATCATCGCCGTGGCTCCAGCCAAGACGAACGAGAAAATTTAAGAGCGCTTCAGGCAAGTAGCCCATCTTTTTGTACTCCATAACGTCAGTGGCACCATGCCTTTTGCTAAGCTTTTTGCCGTCCTCGCCGTTTATCATAGCGACGTGATAAAATTTTGGCACCTTAAAGCCAAGCGCCTCGTAAAGAACGATCTGTTTTGGGGTATTTGAGAGGTGATCATCGCCGCGAATAACGTCTGTGACGCCCATTAGCGCATCGTCTATCACAACTGTGAAGTTATATGTTGGCGTGCCGTCGCTTCTAGCGATGATGAAGTCGTCTAAGATATCTTCAACCTTAAATTTAACCTCGCCCTTTATGCCATCATGTATGACGATCTCGCCGCTAAGTGGGGCTTTTATACGGATGACTGGCTCGATACCAGCTGGAGGCGTGCCAGTAAAATCTCTATATCTATTATCATATTTTGGGCGCTCTTTTCTTGCCTCTTGACTAGCTCTAAGCTCCTCAAGCTCCTCTTTGCTCATGTAACATTTGTAGGCTTTGCCCTCATCAAGCAGCTTTTTAACGTACTCTTTGTAAAGATCAAATCTCTTTGACTGATAGGTCACTTCGCCGTCGTGATCTAGCTTGCACCAAGCAAATGCCTCTTTTATCGCTTGCGTGGCTTCTTCTGAGTTTCGTTTTAAGTCAGTATCTTCGATGCGGAGCAGAAATTTTCCATTGTTAGCTCTTGCGTATAAATAATTATAAAGAGCTGTCCTAAGTCCGCCTATATGTAGGTATCCAGTAGGCGACGGAGCAAATCTAGTAACTATCATTTTGTGCCTTATTTTTATGTTATAATTGCCCAAAATTATATTTACTAAATACTTAAATAAAGGTTTCATTATGAAAAAATTGCTCTTTTTGGCTGCTGGCGTGTTAAGTGCCTTAAATTTATATTCAGCTCAGATGATAAACGGCATCGCAGCTATCGTGGAGAACGAGCCTATCACGCTTTACGAGGTTTATAGCTTGAAGGAACAGCTAAAGACAACAGAGCAGGACGCTTTAAATTTGCTTATCAGAGATAGGCTTGAAGATGCGCAGATAAAAAACTTAAATTTAAGCGTGACACCTTTTGAGCTAAACGACAGGATCGAGGCGATCGCAAAGCAAAATGGCATGACAAATTCGCAGTTTAGAAACTCTATCCAAGCTCAAGGCATGGACTTTTTGGACTTTAAAAACAACTTAGAGCACAAGATGCTTCAAGAAAAACTTTATAAAAGCATAGCTGCTGAGGCTGGCAAAAACATAAACGAGCAAAAAGCAAAGGCATATTTTGACGCTAATCCTGATAAATTTAAGGTCTTTAGCACCGCTAGAGTCGTAGTTTATAGAGCAAAAGACCCTGATCTGCTTGAAGCTCAAAAGACAAGTCTAAAGCTACTAGACGGCGTGCAAACACAAGAGGTAAGCTTGGACTATCAAAGCATAGACCCAAGACTTGCTGCGATCATCTCAAGCACAAATAACGGCGACTACACACAGCCTTTGCAAGGACCTGACAGTTTTGATATGTTTTTAGTAAAAGAGAAGATCGGCTCATACACACCAAGCTTTGCTGATGTAAAAGATAACGTTATAAACGAGCTTTATCAAGGTGAGCAAGAAAAATTAATGAGTGATTACTTCGAAAAACTCCGCGCAAAAGCAAAAATTCAAATCCTAAGATAACTTCAAATTTAGCCACTTTGGTGGCTAAATTTCTCCAAAATTTAACTTCAAAATTTATAAGCAAAAACCTGCAAAAGCAGCCAAATTCAGTTAAACTTTTTAGTGAAAAATTCAACGTAAATAGCGTAGATATAAGGGTTACTACAGCATAAGGAGCAAAAGGTGTGATGCCAGCACCTGAGCTTGCAAGCACGAAGTTGTGACTTATAGCAGCTCCAGCTCCCATGCCTAAAACAAAAGAGCTGAGCCTCAAAGCCAAATTTGTATTGATCTAGCACTAAATTTGTGATGCTTGCAAAAAGAACGATAGAGACTATGCCATAAAACATCGAGAAGTCACGTTCAAAAATTTTACTGATAGCTCCCACTGAGCAAAATTTACTTCTTTGCATAAATGCGCCGATGATGATGGCACAAATAAGCGAGATAAATAAATTTGCATGCTGTGAGCCTGGGCCTTTTTCTGAGCTAAATAATGCGCCATTTTCGCCAAGTTTTAGACCAAAGATAAGTGCTATCAAAAATAAAATAGCAATGATAGTTGGCAAAAGTCCTATCGCCTTTGCAAGTGGTTTCACTCTCAGGTAAAATGTAGCTGTTTTTTAAATTTATCTTATAAAAGCTAGAAGTGTCGGTTAAATTTAACTATTTGACGACAAATGAGATTAGTGAAAATTTTCTATGAGGTCTTTAAAAACTTCATAAAGTTTATTTATTTCATCAACGCTAACTCGTTCGTTTTTGGCGTGTATGCGGTCGTTTATGACGCCAAATTCTATCGCATTTACACCAAATTCAGCAAAGTGCCTAGCATCGCTCGTGCCACCTTTTGTATTTAAAAGTGGCGTAACGCCAGTGATCTTTGTGACAGATGCCATTAAATTTCTTACGATCTTGCTATCTTTGTTCGTTAAAAATCTCTTTGAGCTTTGCTTTATACTAAGCTCGTAACTAAGCCCATCTAAAACGCTTCTAAGATAGCTCTCAACGTCATTTACATCGGTTAAATTTGAGTTTCTAACGTTAAACATTATGCTAAGCTCGCTTGGCGTGACGTTGCAAACCTGCATGCCACCACGAATGTCCGTTACCACGATCTTACTTGGGCTAAAAAACTCGCTCCCTCCGTCCATATCATGGTCAGCTATCTTACTTAAAAGTGGAGCTATCAAATTTACTGGATTTACGCATTTTTCTGGGTATGCCACGTGGCCTTGAACACCCTTTATCACGATCTTGCCATTTATCGAGCCACGTCTGCCGACCTTTATGCTATCGCCAAATTTCTTATCACAAGTTGGCTCAGCCACGACGCAAAATTTGGGCAGATCCCCTATCTCACGCAGATATTCAAGCGCTAAAGGCGTGCCGTAAGTGCCATCGCTCTCTTCGTCACTTGTTAAGATGAGGCTTAGTTTGCCATCAAATTTTGCATCTTTAGCAGCACAAGCAAAGGCAGCCACGCCGCTTTTCATATCCTGCGCGCCCCTTGCGTAGATGTAGCCATCTTTTTCTAGTGGGGTAAATGGCTCGCTCTCCCAGCCATCACCTGGCGGCACGACATCGACGTGTCCTGCAAAGGCTAGATGCTCCCCGTCTCCATAAATTTTAGAAAGTATGAGATTGTTAGTGCCGTTTTTTTCTATAAATTTCGCCTCAAAGTCTGGCAAAAATTTAGCGATAAACTCCAAACTTCCAGCGTCATCTGGCGTGATAGAACGAAATTTTAAAAGCTCTTTTAAAAAGCCAACTACCACTAAAACGCCTTTTTAGAAGGAAGTCCCAAGTAAAATCCCTGGAATTCGTCGATGCCTATCTCCTTACAGACGTTAAAGATTTCTTTAGAATGAACATACTCTGCGATCGTTTTTATGCCAAGATCCTTTGCAAATGCCACGATCGCGCTTGCGATGGCGTATGAGTCTTTATTGATATCGATGTCTTTGATGATAGAGCCATCGATCTTCACGTAGTCTGGCTTGATCTTTATGATGTAAGAGAAATTTGAGTAGCCAGAGCCAAAGTCATCAATCGCTATCATAGCGCCCATGCTCTTTGCTCGCTCGATAAAGACCGAGACGCGCTCAGCACTCTTTAGCTCCTCGTCTTCAACTATCTCAAAAACTATCCTACCAGCGACATTGTGCTTGTTTAGTAAATTTAAAACAAGTGCGCTAACGTCGCCATCTATCATATCTCGGCTGCTTAAATTTATAGAAAGAACCAAATTTGGATCTTCAGTGAGGTGCTCAAAGCACTTTTTAATGAGCTGTTTTTCAAGGTCTGCATAACGCTTGATACGCTTTGAGATATCCAAAAATACGCTTGGCGAGATGACGTCGTCGCGGTCTAAAATTCTTATTAAGCATTCATATTTTATAGGGATCTTTTTCTCGTCAAATATCGGCTGAAAATACGGCACGATGTTGTCGTTTATCGTAGCGTTTTGGATAAGCTTTGAGCGCTCGATCTGATTTGCGTATTCATCTTTTTGACTTAGCCCTTTAAAGTAGCAAACATAGTCTTTATCGAGTGATTTGGCTGATTTTAACGCGATGGTTGCCTTTCTTAAAGTCTGATCGCTATCAAGCGCAAAGCCTATGGTGTTGTGAATTTCTATATCATCGACCTCTACGCCATTTTCATCTTTTATGCTAAGCATCCTGCCTTTAAAGATATCTAGTAAATTTTCAGCTAGCTCCTCGTATCTGTCGATAAAGTCGTTGTTGTCTTCAACTAAAGCAAATCTGTCCGCCTCGATACAATAAGCCTTCATATTCTCATTTTTTGCAAATTCTTTGATGAGATTTGCCATCTGTTTTAGTATCTGGTCGCACACGTATTTGCCGTAGTAGTCGTTCATCTTGCCAAAATCATCGATATCCATAAGTATCACTTTTGGATATTTATACTCGCTCACATCTTTTATGAGCGCTGCCTTGTTAAAAAGCCCAGTCATCGGATCGATATATAGCTTCTCTTGTAGCTGGGCGATCTTAGTAGTGCTCTCTTCTTTTACTTTTAGATAGTCAAATTTGATGTTTAGATACTTAAATACAAACCAAAGACAGACTGCAAGCCCTAAAAATAGACCAATCGAGCTTAAGATCAAAGTAAGAGTCATGTTTTTCATCAGCCACTGAAAATAAAATTGGTCGCTAGTGCCAGTTATCCTTTGATCGATATGCGCTTTAAAGCCCAAAATATAGTCATTTACGGCGACAAACATACATACTTTGGCACTGTTTTCTGGCAAAATTTCAGCCCAGAAATAATCCTTTTGAAAATCATGCGAGTAGATGTCGCCACAGCTCTTGTCTTCGTAGTCTTTATTTACGAGGCTTTTATCTGACGATGCCTCTATCTTAAAGCCATTTTTGCCATTTTCTTTTAGTAAAAAGATATCGCCAACGGCATTGTCGGTTATATGATTTTGAAAATCTATAATGTTAAATTTACTTATATTTTTAAGGTAATTTACATATTGAGATGTTAGATACTCGGTCTTTTTTTTAAGGTCAAAGTTGTTTGTAGAGAGCGCATTATTGTATTTATACGAGTAGATCGTTAAATTTTCAGTTACAAAGAAAGCAAGAAGCAAAACCACGACCAAAGTGACGGTTTTAACCATACTAAAGTGCTTTTTTTGCGATTCGTCGCTTGGCATAAAGTTTAAACTTCCTTTCTTAAATTTAAATTTTTCTACTGGATTATATCCAAGCTAAATAAAAAATTTCTTTCATTTTTTAATTAAAAATTTAGCTCAAAGCTTAACGATCTTTGCACCGTATCCGCCTTGATTTGCCGGTGCATCGTGAAATTCTTTCACGCTTGGATGCTCTTTTAAGAAATTTTTAACAGCAAAGGCAAGCTTGCCAGTGCCGATGCCGTGAAATACGCTAACCTCATCAAATCCCATAACAAGACTATCTGAGATAAATTTATCAAGCTTAGCTATCGCCTCGTCAGCTCTCATGCCGTGCAGATCAAGCGAAAGCGAGGCCGTTTTTGGCTTATCTACGCTTAAACTTACGCCGCCTTTTTTAGGCAAGACCACTTCGTTGCCATTTTTTCTTAAAAGCTCGAGTGGCACGCGCAAATTTATGCCATTTGACTCGATCATCGCGTCATTTTTAGAGATGCTTAAAACCGTGCCTTTTATATTTTCATACTTCACTCTATCGCCCACTTTTAGGCTCTCGCGTTCAGTTTTTTTAGGCTTAACGATAGCAGCTTTTTTCTCATTTGCCACATTTAGCGCTCTTTGTTTGTCTTTTATATCCTTGAAATTTATAACAGCTTTTGCCGCATTTATCGCTTCATAATACTCTTTTTCAAGGCGCGAAATAGTCGCATTTAGCCTGATCTCATTTTTCTCTTTTAGCTCTTTTTGCTCCTCAAGCAAGCGCTCCAGCCGCTCCTCTTTTGCCGTGACCTCTTTTATCCCCTCATCAAGCTTGGTTTGTAAATTTAGCGTCTTTGTGATGATCTCGTTTAAATTCTCTTTATCTTCGCCATAAATTTTCTTTGCCTGCGCCACTAAATTTTGAGATATGCCGTATCTTGCCGCAGTTTCAAAGGCATAAGACTTGCCGATCGTGCCCTTTAAAAACTCAAATTTAGGCCTTTGAGCCGCCTCGTCGTAAAGTGCCGCCACTAGCTCAACCTCTGGATTCTTAGCTAGCAACATCGCAAGGCGCTTGTGGTGGGTCGTGATGATCATTTTGATATCTTGAGTGATGAGGCGCTCTATCATGACGCCATACAAGCTCGCAGCCTCCTCAAAGTCGGTGCCAAGCTCGATCTCGTCGATACCGATGATGATCGATTTTTTAGTAAAAAGCTTTGCAAAATGCACCATTCTGCCAGCAAAGGTTGAGATGTCGTTTTTCACACTTTGCGGATCTTCGATAATAGCGTCAAATTCTTTAAAAGAGCCGATACTTGAGCGGTTTGCGTCGATACGCATAGGCAGCAGATACTTTGCAAGTAGCGTGGCTGAGATGATCGATTTTAAAAGCATTGACTTACCGCCAGCATTTACGCCGGTAATGAGGAGCACCTTTTTGCTAAAATCCACACTCACGCTCTTTGGATTTTTAAGCGCTGGGTGGGCAAATTTCTCAAGCTTGATAACGTGCGAGCTATTTGGCAAAACAAACTCATAGTCGCGCGATCTAGCCAAATTTACACGCGCTTGATACGCATCAAACTGATCAAAAGCATTATTTATAAATTTCAAAAAGAGTAGGCTCTTGCTCATTTGCAAGCTAAATTTCTTACAGTGCTCAAAAATGATCTCCTCTTTTTTATCAAGTAGCTCGCTTTGCTCCTTTTTTAGGCGCTCAGTGCTTGCAGGTGCGACGTAGAAGTAGCCGCCTGAGCTTCTAGCGATCACGGTGCCTTTTAGGGCGTGATTAAAGCCGCCACGCACCAAAAGTGCCTCTTGTGAGTTGATGTAGTGCGTCTGGGTATCGACTAGATAGGGTGTGATGTGCTTTGAGTAGATGAGCTTTTTAAGTTCAGCGTCGATCTGGCGCTTTTTCTCGCTAAATGCCTGCTTTATCGCAGCAAATCTCTCATCTACGCTGTCGCTAAACTCGCCGTTTTCATCAAAGCTGTTTGCCATCTGGCTCATCGCTTCAGGGATTTCAACCTTTGCGATCCACTCGCCAAGCCTGCCTTCAAATTTTTGCTTTTTTAGATATGAAAAATACTTAATGATCTTTGCAAACTCGTAAATTTCGCTGATGTGAAGCACTGCTTGCTTGCTAAGTCTCATAAGCGCGTCATCAAGCTCTTTTATCTCGTCAGGCGCCTTAAAATCATACTTTGAAAGCTCGCTAATGTTTTCAAAGTGGATCTTGCTGTCGCCTTGTAAAAATAGCGGTTTTTGCCTTGCTAAAAATGAGTTAAATTTATCCAGATACTCGCCAAGATCGAGCTTTAAAAATATCTCTTCAGTCATTGCTCACAACTTTTTATAGGCACGATGACGCCTGAGAGATCGCTAAATTCTCGCTTTGGCAAAAATGAAGCCGTGCCAAATTCGTAGTTAAATTTCTCAGCGCTTACGTTGTATTCGCCGCATTTTAGTGTTTTGCCCTGCTTAAAGTCAGTCACTAGCTTTGAGATGGCGTCCTCGTTTTTTGATAAATTTTGCTCGTAAAAATAGACGCAAACAAGGATCGCTACAAGCACCGCGCTAACGAGCGCTTTAACGCCTTTGCTTATCTTTTCATCTTTTATCGCCCAGATCGCTCCAAAAAGCAGCATCACGCCAGCGATTATTATCAAATTTCTTACCATTTCACGCCTTTATACTTTGCGATGAGCTCTTTGTAAAGCTCAGCATGAGGCTTGATCTTTTCTAAAATTTCAGCCCTAACCTCGCTTATATCTTGCTTTTCAACCAGCAAGCAAACGGCTAGATAGGGGGCATTTGGCAGCATCTCTTTTATCTGGGCGCTATTTAGTTTTTGCGACCTTGCAAGCGCGATCAAGATATCTTTTTTGCCTAAATTTATAAGGCTTGAAATTTCATCCTCGCTTAGCTCTTTTTCTTTTATCTCTTTTAAAATTTCATTTTCATCTTGAGGCTTGAAACTACTTAGATCCATTAATATCCGCCTCTTAGCTGCACGCTGATATCGCCCGCTCCAAAGCCAACTACTATGCCGTCACTTAGGCGGTTTTTCACGCCAAATTCATCTGTAAATTCTATCCCTTCTTCAACCCTCTCAACCTTGTCGGTAAAGATCGGGTTATACTCGCTAAATTCGCTCTTCATATCAACTTCGATCGGATTTTCTCCAGCTGCATAAACTGGCAAGATGACAAGCTCATCAACGCCCTTAAAGCACTCTTTAAAGCCAGCTAAATTTGTGCTAAGCCTTGTGTAGCGGTGTGGCTGAAATATCGCTGTAACGCTCTTAATACCTAAAATTTTGGCGTATTCAAAGACTGATTTTAGCGTCGCTTTTATCTCGGTTGGATGGTGCGCGTAGTCGTCTATTAGGACGAAATTCTTGTTTGCACTAAGGATGTCAAAACGCTTTTTGATGCCTTTAAAATTTAGTAAATTTTCTCTGATATCTTTTAGCGGCGTCTCGTGCATCGCAGCTAGAATGGCCAAAGATGCGTCTATAGCGATGTGCTCGCCCATGCCAAAGGCTTCAAATTTGCCTAAATTTTTAAGATTAAAGCTGGTGTATGGCTGATAGTCTCTTACAACCATTGTTAGCTCAGTGATATCACTGCTTGGATAAAGCCTGATCGCATCAAGCTTAAGAGTGCTTAAAAACTCATCCTCAGCGTTTATCACTCTAACCTTTGCACGCTCCAAAAAGCCCTTGTAGGCTGCGTAAAATTTAGCTAGATCGTAGTCGTAGTGCTCCATGTGCTCTGGCTCTGCGTTGGTGACGATGGCTAGATATGGGTTTGAGTTTAGAAAGCTTGAGTCGCTCTCATCAGCCTCAAATACGACGTTATCGCTTTTGGCGTAGCGCATATTTGAGCCAAACTGCTTTGAGATGGCGCCGATGATGACTGAGCCTTCAATTAGGCTTGCTAGCATCGCTGAAGTCGTGCTCTTGCCGTGTGCGCCAGCAACTGCAAAAACGCACTTATCTTCAAGCACATAAGGCAAAATTTCTTTTCTTGAAAAGCACTTTATGCCCTTTCTTCTAGCCTCTACTAGCTCAATGTTATCCTCTTTTATCGCAGCTGAATAGACCACAAAGTCTTGGTCTTTTATCGCCTCTTTGCAGTGCGGCGTGATGACCTCGATGCCCTCATTTTGAAGTTCAAGCGTCGTCTTGCTCTCTTTGATGTCGCTGCCGCTTATCTTGTGGCCTTTTTCGTGTAAAAATCTAGCGATGGCTGAGATGCCGATGCCACCGATGCCTATGAAATGGACTTTTCTGATCTCGTTATTTAGCTCTTGCAAATTTTATCCTTAAGTTTTTCGTGATTTTAACAAAAACTACTAAATTTAAGGCTGAAAATGGCTTTTATTTGCTTAAGCTAAAGCTTTCATCTATCAGGTCAAAAACTGTTTTTTGTGAGATTTTGGAGTTTAAATTTACACTGATCCAGTGCTTTTTATTCATGTGATATGCCTTAAAAATTTGCCTCTCATCAACTAGCACCATGGCTAGATCTGGACTGCATTTTAGATTTAAAACATCTATCACTTCGTCACTTTTAAGACCTAGCTTGCTTGTACTTAGCTGCATAAGTAGCGCAAACCACTTCTTGTTTTTCTTGTGACGAAAGACACTAAAATTTGGATATTTTGGAAAAATTTGCTCCCCTAAAATGTCAAATTTCTCTTTTATATATTTTTCAACTTCGCTTCGTTTCAAATTTCACTCCGAAATTCCTTTGCAAAAGCACTCATTTTCGTGATCGTCGATGACGCCAACGCCTTGTAAAAACGAGTAGATGATCACAGCGCCTACAAATTTAAAGCCGCGCTTTTTCATATCTTTTGAGATGCGCTTAGAGAGCTCGCTACTTGCTGGCATGTCTTTGGCACTTTTTATGTCATTTATGACGCGCTTACCATTTGTAAATTTATAGATGTAGTTATAAAACGAGCCAAACTCGGCACAAAGCTCTAAAAAAGCCTTGGCATTTTTTGGCAGGGAGTAAATTTTAAGTCGGTTTTTGATCGCTCTATCATCACTTAAAAGACTTTGAAGCTTTGTTTCATCGTAGCTAGCGATCTTTTTTGCGTCAAAGCCGTCTAAAATTTGAGCAAGCCCAGCTCTTTTTCGTAGCACATAGTCCCAGCTAAGGCCTGCTTGAAAGCCCTCTAAAATGAGCATTTCAAAGAATTTCTTATCATCTTTGACCGCTCTGCCCCACTCAAAGTCGTGATAGCTCTTGCTAAATTCGCTCTTTTTGGCCCAGGCGCAGCGCTTCATCTTTTAAATTTAGCCTCTATCTGCATAAAGCCCCAGGTGCTTCTAGCCTCGCTAAGCTCCTTTTTGCTAAGCTCATCGATCATCATCTCTTCATTTTTGCCAAGCCTGTTTTTGACCTCGCCAAATGGGCTAATGAGCATCGAGTCGCCGTAAAAACTCCACTGCTCATCCTCGCTCTTGTGGCTCCCCACGCGGTTTACTCTAAGCACATAAACGTTGTTAGTAAAGGCTCTAACCTTTAAAAGCTCCTCCCAGCGCGCCTGCGAGAAAAACGTGCAAGCCGTTGGCACAAGCACGATATCGACCTTTTTAGCGCTCATATACGCCCAGCAAATGTCAAAATGCGCCTCGAAGCCAAACATGACACCAACTTTAAATTTATCGTAGGTAAAGATAGGTAAATTTAGCTCATCGCTTGCATTGCTAAAAAACTTCGCCTCGTTCCAGTGCGCGTAAGGCATGAGGATCTGCTGATCGTATAGCTTTACTTGCGTTGGGCTAAATTTAGCTAGGCTCTTAAAAATTTCTTTGCCTTTTAAATTTATGATAGGCGCGATGATGTTTAGATCATACTTTTTTGCCATCGCAAATAGCGCCTCTTTTTTGCGCTCGCTCTGCTCTTTTATGAGGCTTTTTGGCATGGTGGCAAGCTCTTTAAAGAAGCTATTTAGCACGTATTCGCCAAGCACAACCAGCCTTGCGTTTTCATCCGCGCAAATTTTAAGGTAATAATCAAGCCTCGCCTCGCTTAAAGGCTGCGTTGGTAGCTGAAGGGCGCAAATTTTACTCATCATCCACCTGCTTTATGCTAAGCTTTGCGTTTTCTAAAATTTCTCTTGCCTCGTTTAAAAGCTTTTTGCCCTGCTCGTGTAGCTTTATGCTGTTTTCTAAGCTCACATCATCTTTATTTAGATCGTTTAAAATTTTATCTGCAAGGGCTAATTTTTCTTCAAAACTTTGCTCTTTTTGCTCCATTTTCTATCCTTTTAATATATTTTTTATATATCCATCAAATTTTTCTATCTCGACCAAAAAGGCGTCGTGGCCGTAATTGCTATCTATCTCTACAAAATTTGTCTTTGCCTCCCGCCCCATCTCGCAAAGTGCGTCGTAAATTTCTCTCATGCAGCTTGGCGGAAAGAGTAGATCGCCTTTAAATGCGATAAGGTGCAAATTTGCTTTGATCGGTGTAAGGGCGTCTTTTAGGCTATCGTAGTGCCTTGTGCAGTCAAAGATATTCATCATCTTTACGATATATAGGTAGCTTAGCGGGTCAAACCTCTTTGGGAAGTTGTAGCCGTTATACTCCATGTAGCGATCGACCTGAAAATGTCCAAAAAGATCGTAAAGGCCATCAGTTTCAACATAGTTGCGTCCAAATTTCTTATCCATGCTATCAGGGCTTAAGAAGCTGATGTGCCCTGCCATCCTGCCGTAAGCCATACCTTTTAGCCCATTTTTTCTTATAAATTCTGCGTCGTATTCGCCGTTTTTAAAATTTTCATCGTTTAAAATGGCTTCGATGGCGATTTTATTAAACGCTATCGCCCAAGGCTTTGTCTGATAGGTGCTTGCAAGCATTATGATATCTTGCGCAAATTCTGAAAACTCGATAGCGTAGCAAAGTGCCTGCATACCGCCAAGACTGCCACCTATCACGGCTCTTGCCCTCGTGATGCCAAGCTCGCTAAATAGCCTCATCTGCGCCTTTACCACGTCGCTTATGGCAAGGACTGGGAAATTTAGCCTATACTCTTTGCCGCTACTTCTATCCACGCTTAGCGGCGAGGTCGAGCCAAAGCACGAGCCTAAGATATTTACGCAGATGACGTAAAATTTATCCGTATCGACCGCCTTTTTGCTGCCTATTAGCCCGTCCCACCAGCCAGCTTTCTCATCGCCTGCGTAGGTGCCAGCAGCGTGGTGCGAGCCAGTTAGGGCGTGACAGATCACGATAACGTTGCTTTTATCAGCATTTAGCGTGCCGTAGGTCTCGTAAATAAGCTTGAAATTTGATAGCATACGGCCACTCTCAAGATAGAGTGGCTCGTTAAATTTAATAGTTCTAGTTTGCAGCTCTAACACTAATTAACTTTGTAGTTTGGTGCCTCGTGAGTGATAACTACGTCGTGGACGTGGCTCTCTTTTAGTCCAGCGCTTGTTATCTCGACAAATTCAGCTCTTTCTTGAAGGGTTGGGATATCTTTTGCGCCAACATAGCCCATAGCGCTTCTTAGGCCGCCTATTAGCTGATGGATCACATCTTTTATGCTGCCAGCAAATGGCACACGGCCTTCGATGCCTTCAGGCACAAGCTTGTCTTGAGCGGTGCCCTCTTGGAAGTAGCGGTCTGAGCTGCCCTTTGTCATAGCGCCTATTGAGCCCATACCGCGATATACTTTGTACTGGCGACCTTGGAATGTTATAAGCTCGCCTGGGCTCTCCTCACAACCTGCAAGTAAGCTACCAGCCATAACGCAAGCTGCCCCTGCTGCAAGGGCTTTTGCCACGTCGCCTGAGTATTTTAGTCCGCCGTCAGCGATAACTGGGATGCCATATTTCGCTGCTTCGCTTGCGCAGTCGTCAATAGCTGAAATTTGAGGCACGCCAACGCCAGCAACGATCCTTGTAGTGCAAATAGACCCTGGTCCAATGCCCACTTTTATGCCGTCAGCTCCTGCTTCTGCTAGGTCTTTTACGGCTGCTGGGTTTGCGATATTGCCAGCTACGACATCGACTTTAAAATTTGCTTTTACCTCTTTTAAAGTGTCGATGATGCCCTTTGAGTGGCCGTGAGCTGAGTCGATGACGATGACATCTACGCCAGCATCAACAAGTGCTTTAGAGCGCTCTATCTGACCCACGCCAATAGCCGCAGCCACGCGAAGTCTGCCGTAGCTGTCTTTATTTGCATTTGGATACTCTTTGCGTTTTTTTAGATCTTTTATGGTGATAAGTCCGTCAAGTCTGCCGTCTTTATCGACGATAGGTAGCTTCTCAACCCTGTTTTGAGAGAAAATTTTCTCCGCATCATCAAGCGTGCAGCCCTTTGGTGCAGTGATAAGCGGTGCTTTTGTCATGCGGTCTTTTACCAAAGTGCTCATATTTGTCTCAAATCTCAAATCGCGGTTTGTTAAAATTCCTATTAGTTTGCGGTCTTTGTCGATGACTGGAACGCCTGAAATATGAAGATCTGACATAAGGCTTAGAGCTTCAGCCACGGTCGCTTCTGGATTTATAAAGATAGGATCGATGATGACGCCACTTTCGCTTTTTTTGACGCGTTTGACCTCTTTTGCTTGGCTTTCGACGTCCATATTTTTGTGAATGACGCCGATACCACCAAGCCTTGCCATCATGATAGCAGTTCTATGCTCAGTCACCGTATCCATCGCAGCAGATACGATCGGGATATTTAGCGTGACGTTTTTGCTGATCCTTGTTTTTACATCAACTTGCTTTGGCAAAATTTCAGAGTATTGCGGCACAAGAAGCACATCCTCAAATGTTAAAGCTCTCTTTACTATCTTCATATTTTTATCCTTTTATTAAATTTTCTAGGCTCTTAGCACCATTTATCAAGGTCTGTTCGTCCCACGCTTTTGCGATGAGCTGGGCGCTCACGTTTAAATTTTGATCATCTTTGCCAACTGGCACAGAGATAGCTGGCAGACCTGCTAAATTTACGCTGATCGTGTAAATGTCGCTTAGGTAGGCTTGAAGCGGATCACTGTGTGCTCCAAATTTATAAGCTGTGCTTGGGGCAACTGGCATGAAGATGAGATCATTTTCTTCTAAAATTTTCTCATACTGAGCTTTTATATGCGCTCTTGCTTTTTGCGCTTTGATGTAGTAAGCATCGTAGTATCCGCTACTTAGTACAAATGTACCAAGCAAAATTCTTCTTTTTACCTCTTCGCCAAAGCCTTCAGAACGCGAATTTACATATAGCTCTTTTAAATTTCTAGCATCTGCGCGTCTGCCGTATCTTACGCCATCGTAGCGGCTTAAATTTGCGCTTGCCTCTGCGGTTGCGATGATGTAGTAGGCTGCGACATCATATTTTGAGTCTTCAAAATTTGTGTAAGTTACGCTGTGTCCGTGTGATTTTAGCTTCTCGATGGCTAAATTTAAAGCAGCTTTTGTCTGCTCGCTTGCGTTTTCTACGTAGTTTTTGATGACACAAATTTTTAGCTTTTTGTTGCCATCTATCTTATCGCTAACGCTTACAAACGGCACATCTGCGCTCGTGCTATCTTTTGGGTCGTGTCCAGCGATTGCGTCATATAAAATGGCTGCGTCTTCTACGTTTTGAGCGATTGGGCCTATTTGATCAAGGCTGCTTGAGTAGGCGCCAAGGCCGTATCTGCTCACTCTGCCGTAGGTTGGTTTAAGTCCTACGCATCCGCAAAATGCCGCTGGCTGGCGGATAGAGCCACCAGTGTCGCTACCAAGTGCTGCGACTGCAATACCAGCTGCGACTGCTGCTGCTGAGCCGCCGCTACTGCCGCCTGGGACGTGAGCGTGATTTAGTGGGTTTAGTGTTTTGCCGTAAAATGAGCTCTCAGTCGTGCTTCCCATCGCAAATTCGTCCATATTTGTGCGGCCAAATGGAGCTAAATTCTTGCCAAGTAGCTTTTCGATAACGGTTGCGTTATATGGTGCTACGTAGCCTTGTAAAATTTTAGAAGCGCACGTGACGCTCCAGCCTTTTACTTGGATGTTGTCTTTTATAGCGATAGGCACGCCCTCGCCTAGTTTTGCGATCTCTAAATTTGCTAGCTGCTCAACATAAGCGCCAAGCTCTTTTTCTTTTATGATCTTCGCCTCAAGCTCGGCTCTTAAATTTTTTATCTCTTCAGCTGAAAATTTCAAAGCTTCTTTTAAAGTTACCACTATTTTTATCCTTTAAATTTATTAACCAAAAATATGCCAAACAAGCTAACAACGACCACCGCAGCGATCGTTGTGACTATGATAGTTGCGCTTACTGGCTCACTTAGCACTTATGACCTCTTCACATCTTGGACATAGCGCATCTTCTTTGCTAGCGTTAAATTTCCAGCATCTTGGGCATTTGTGAAGGTTGCTTGCTATGATCTTAAATTTATCGCCCTCTAGCTCAAACTCAGCTAATGGCTCACTATCATCATAAGCTTTAACCGAGCTTACCATGTAAAGATCGGCCACTTCGCGCTCGTCGTAGCCTGTGATGTTGTGGTTTGTGGTCTCTAGGCTTAGCTCTAGGGTTGATTTTATCTTTTTGTCCTTCTTAAGAACATCCACGATCTCGTTAAATTTCTCCCTGCTAGCAAAAAGCAGCTCATCTTCAAAGCTAACGTCAAATTTGATCGGCTCATAGACTAGATCAAACGCGTCTTTAGCGTCGCCTTTGATGATATTTGGAGCGTAGTCCATCACCTCATCAACGGTGTAAGTAAGCGTTGGAGCGATGAGTGGCAAAAGTGCCTTTGTGATGATCGCCATTGCGCTTTGAGCTGATCTTCTTCTTGGGGCGTCTTTTGCGTCGCAGTAAAGTCTATCTTTGCAAATGTCAAGATAGACGCCGCTAAGATCGGCTGATAGGAAATTTAAAAGGATGTTAAAACCCTTTGAAAAGTCGTAGTTTATAAAGCAAGCGCTCGCCTCGTCAAAGACCTTTTTAGCACGAGCTAGTATCCATTTATCAAGGATATTAAACTCTGTATTTAAGCTCTCAAGATCATTTACGTTTGCTAGTAAAAAGCGGATCGTATTGCGGATTTTGCGGTACTGCTCGCTTATTTGCTTTAATATATCTTCGCTTATTTTTAGGTCGCTTGAATAATCACTCATACCAACCCAAAGGCGTAAAATTTCCACGCCGTGAGTCTTAGCCACGTCTTGTGGAGCGATGACGTTGCCCTTACTTTTGCTCATCTTCTCGCCCTTGGCATCGACAGTAAAGCCGTGAGTTAGGATACTCTCGTAAGGTGCGTGAGAATTTATAGCTGTGCTTACTAGAAGCGAGCTTTGAAACCAGCCGCGGTGCTGGTCTGAGCCCTCTAGATACATGCTTGCAGGGTATTTGCCAGCGTCGTAGTTGTCGCTTTGCAAGACCGCATGCCAAGTCGAGCCGCTATCAAACCAAACGTCAAGGATATCCATCACTTTTTCTAAATTTTCAGCCTTGTATTTTGAGCCCTTTGGTAAAAGATCATCAACACTTAGCGCCCACCACGCATCAGCGCCTTTTTCTTTAAAGATAGCCACGATATGATCTAAAATTTCACTATCAAATATAACTTCTTTTGTCGCTTTATCTCTGAAAAACGCGATCGGCACGCCCCAGTCACGCTGACGAGAGATGCACCAGTCTGGGCGATTTTCTATCATAGAGCCTATTCTTTTTATGCCCACACTTGGGTAAAATTTAACCTTTTCAAGCTCTTTTAGCGCTGTTTGTCTAAGCGTTTTTCCACCTAGTTTAGCCTCGTCCATAGCTATAAACCACTGCTTTGTGGCTCTATAAATGACAGGCTTGTGCGTTCTCCAGCAAAATGGATAAGAGTGCCTAAATTTAGATACACTAAGCAAGCTTTTGCCAAGTAGCTCTAAAATTTTCTCATTTGCTTTAAAGATGTGCATACCGACAAACTCGTCTACCACGTCGCTTCTAAATAGTCCGTGATGTTTTATGCTCTCATCGTAGCAGCCACCATCATCAACTGGCATCAAAATTTCACTAAAGCCATATTTCAAACATACGTAGTAGTCGTCCTCGCCGTGTCCTGGAGCTGTATGAACAAGTCCAGTACCCCCATCCATCATAACGTGATCACCCAGTAAAAATTTAGACTTTCTGCCGTTTAGTGGATTTATCGCGTGGGCGTTTTCAAGCAGGCTTGATTTAAACTCTTTTTTGATCTCGCCCTTGCTTAGGCCACTTTGCACAACGCTTTCAAGTAGTGGCTTTGCAAATATCAAATTTTCAGCCGTTAGCACATAAATTTCATCTGGATTTAGGCTTATGGCTTGATTTGCTGGAAGTGTCCAAGGCGTGGTCGTCCAAATGACAGCGCTTGCCTCTTTTACGCCAAGCTTTTCTAACGCGTCGCCATCAAGCTCAAATGCTACGTAAATAGAGTAGTCCTCTTTCTCCTCGTACTCAACCTCAGCTTCAGCTAGCGCCGATCTAGCCGCCCAGCTCCAATAAACTGGCTTGCTTCTTTCTATCAAAAGGCCCTTTTTAGCGATCTCGCAAAGTGCTTTGTAGATGTCAGCCTCAAACTCAAATTTCATCGTCATGTATGGATTTTCAAAGTCGCCGATGATGCCAAGAGTTTTAAACTCATCGCGCTGAATGTCTATAAATTCTCTCGCGTGCTGCCTGCAAAGCTCCCTGATCTCGACCTTGCTAAGCTCTTTTTTCTTATCGCCAAGTTTTACTTCGACTTGTTGCTCGATCGGCAAGCCGTGGCAGTCCCAGCCTGGCACGTAGCGGACGTTTTCGCCGTAAAAATAGTGCGTTTTTGTGATGATATCTTTTAAAATTTTATTTAATGCGTGGCCGATGTGTAGGTGGCCGTTTGCATACGGAGGGCCGTCGTGGATGTTGAAGTTTTTAACCGCATTTTGGCGATTTTTCTTCATTTTTTCATAAACCTTGCGCTCTTCGTACCATGATTTTAGTCTTTGTGGTTCATTTTGTGGGAGATTTCCGCGCATCGGGAAATTTGTCTCTGGGAGTAAAAGTGTCTCTTTGTAGTCCATTTTTTACCTTGATTTTAAAATTTGCTAATTTTACACCTGTGCTGGTTAAATCACACTGAAAAATAGTATAATGAGGCAAAAAAAGGAGCTTAAAAATGAGACAAAGTATCTTGATAATAGGCGAAGATCTTGAGATAAATAGAGAATTTCTAAACTACATTTTTCAAAGTTACGAGGATCATTTTGGAGAGCTTGGAGTGGTCAGTTTTGCTCCAAAAAATAGTAAAGAGCTACCTTTTATCATCGAAAATTTATCAAAAGATTATGACTTTGTAAGCATTTTTGGCTCGGATGAAAATTTTGCCATCGCTGCAAAGATCGTAGCGACGCTAACTGGGGGCTCGCTCGAGCTAAAAGATAGCACGACCCTTGCGCTTAAAGATAGCTTAGACTACTCTAAAAATAGCTTTTTAGCCAGCCTAAATAACGCCCAGATAAATCTCATAAAAGCTAATCCAAATGAAGAGCTAGGCGAGTTTTTAGTCGAGTACGAGCCTGATTTTAGCTACTTTCATCTAATAGACATCGACGCAGATAGCGCGAAGATCCTTATGCTGCCACTTGCCAAAACTTACGAGGTCGATATCACTCTTGCGCAGATCCTACCAAATTTGATACTAGTAAGGGCAAAAAGCAATAAATTTGGCCAGATCGAGAGCTTTTTACAAGGTGTAAAAACGCTATTTTCACAAAAATTTATCCCACAAAAAGATGTGATCAAATTTGTAGCAAAAAAGCTCATGCAAAAGGGACTTAAAATTTCATTTGCTGAGTCTTGCACGGCTGGGCTTGCGGCGGCTAAATTTGCAAGATATGGCGGCATATCAGCTAGCTTTGATGGCTCGTTAGTAACTTATGCAAATCACATAAAGCACGAGTGGCTGGGCGTTGAGGATGAAATTTTAGATACTTACGGAGCCGTGAGCGAGCCTTGCGTAAAAGCGATGGTAAAAGGCACGCTAAGCACGACAAATGCGGACTTTGCGCTTGCTATTAGCGGTATAGCAGGACCTGGTGGGGGCACAGCTAGCAAGCCAGTTGGCACGGTATATGTCGCAGCTGGCGATAGAAACGGCAACATCGAGGTTGAGAGGCTACTTTTAAAAGGGGAGCGCAACTACGTTAGAGAGCAAAGCGTGCTAAGCGCCTATCTATGTTTGCTTCGGCTAAAAAGCGAGATATTTTTCGCGTAAATTTTATCTTTTTTAAAAATTGCACTAAATTTAACAGCGACATTCGCAGTAAAATATCAAAAATAAAAAGCCAAATTTAGGAGGCTAAAGATGTTTAAAAAGATATTATTACTCGCCATTAGTGCGTTATTTGCATTTGGCGCTGAGGCACAGGTGGGCGAGATAAAAGCAAGCGACTCGCCCTTTGGTTACGCTAGCGTTGGTGCAGAGCAAAATTTTGGCGGATACGCCGGCAAAGAGAGTAAAGAAGTCACCGTAAAAGATAGACAAGAGCTCGTAAAATACGCCAAAATGGGTGGTTACGTCATCTATGTGGATGGTCTCATAGACCTTAGCGAAGGTAAGATCCCGCAAAATGGCAATAGCGATGGGCTAGATAAATTTATAAGTGAGATTAGCGGTGGCGAATTTGACACTTATACTAAATTTATGCAGGCTTACGGCGCTTCATGCCGTGCATTTTTAGATGGTTCGCAAGATCCAAAGTTAGCAGCGCTTCGCAAAAATTTAGCCAACGAGTACAAAAAGCTCATCGTAATGCCGGTAGCTAGCAATACCACGATAATCGGCCTAGGCGAAAACTCAGGCATAAAAGGTGGCTCATTTTTACTAAAAAATGTCCAAAATATCGCTATCCGCAACATGAATACCTTAGATGCTTTTGATCCATTTCCAGATATACAAAAAAATGACGGCTTTAATGCGCAATATGACGGTGTGAGCATAGAGTCAAGCAAAAACATCTGGGTAGATCACTGCCATTTTAAGGACACGGTCGAGCTTAGCCATGTGCATTTAGCAGGCGGGGAGCTTACTAAATGGCAAGCCTACGACGGGGCTGTGCGAGAGATAGTGCGGCTATCACGATCTCGCACAACATCTTTGAAAACCACGACAAAACGATGCTAATAGGCTCAAGAGACTCAGACGGCAGCAGCGAAACAAGGACGATAACGGTCGCTCATAACATTTTTAGCAACTGCGCGCAACGCCTACCTATAGCACGCAATGCAAAGGTGCACGTCTATAACAACTTTTACGACTCAAAAGATGGCTTTTATGACCAAAAATACGCCATTGGCGTGCGCTTTGGCTCGCTAATATACGCTCAAAACAACTACTTTACAAATGGCGTCAAGATAAGCTACAAATGTAACAAAGGCACCATTTTTGAAAGCGGCAACATAGACCTTTCTAAAAAGGGCAGCGTTTGCGAAAAGCTAACCAAGCCGCCATTTGAGCCTCCATATAAATTTGAGCTCCTCGAAGCTTCAAACGTCCAAAACGAGGTAAATCAAAACGCTGGCACAGGCAAACTAGCCGTCATAAAATAATATCACCAAAGCCCCAAGCTAGCCAAAACGCTTGGGGCGTGAAAACAAAGCTAAATTTTTATATTTTTACAAGCCAAAACACTAGCACATAGCCCATATATCAGCACGCAAAGGCTAACACTTAGTCCAAAGACGCTAAGAGCGGCGGTCTGGCTAAAAGAGAGTGTGAAAAACGAGATAAAACTCGTGATAAATGCGCAAAATATCCCATAAATTCGCTCTTTTTCGCTAAGGCTCTCATTTAGCGCAAATATCATGTAGTCAATCCCCACAGCGCTTGCAAGGATGAGCCCAAAAACACCAAAAATGCTTAAATTTACACCAAAAACGGCAAAGATAAAGAGCGTAAGAAGCACACCAAAGATGATGACGCCCATCACAAGTGCCGAGATAAGCGCACTAAAATAAAACCATAGCAGTACAAACGCAATCGCAAGCGCTGCTATTTTTAGCTTTAGTGCAAGCTCTTTTGCCTGCGTTAGGCTCTCATTTAGAGAGCTAGCGAAATTTAGACTAAATGCGTTGTGGCGCTCTAGCACATCATCACTTGCTGCCCCTTTTACAAAGCCACTCACGTAAGCCACACTTGCATTTTCATCAAGCATAAATTTCTTAAAATCCTTCATCGATTTTAGAGCCAAAATTTCACTCACGCTAAGCTCTTTTTCGCCCAAAACCTTTAAAATTTCACTTCGCACTTCATCTTTGCTAAAGCCAAATTTCTCATAAATCACATAAATTTGCTCATCATTAAGCGCCTTTTTAAAGGCCTCTTTTAGCTCATCCTGCTCGCTTTTACTTAAAAACATATCACTTAGTGAGCTCTCATTTTTTATCAAATTTCTCTTTTTTAGCTCATCTAAAAGGCTCTTTTCACCTCCCAAAATGTCACCTCTTGATCTTGTCACTATCATCGTGTTTTGGTTGTTGCCAGTTAGACTTAATATATAAGAAGAGTCCGCTAGCAGGCTCTTTGGCATATTTGAGTAGTCTTTTACGTTTTCGCTTTTTGATAAATTTTTAAGATCAAAACCAAGAAAAATAGCTAACAAAATAAGTGAGATAGCTAGAAATTTAACTCCTAAATGCCTTGCAGCCGCGCCTGAGAGATCACAAAATTTAGTTAAAAACGCGTCAAAAATCTTTGATCTATAAAATTTCACCCCTTCAAAGACTAAAGGCATAAAAAAGTAGCTAGCTAAAAACGCAGCAACTAGCGCAAATGCCGAAAATAGCGCCACCTCTTTAAGTAGCCTAAGATCAGAAAAAGTAAAAGCCAGATAGCCACTAAGCGTGATAAGTAGGCCTAGCAAGAAAATTTTTAGCATATTTTTTATGCTGCTAGCCCTGATCGCTTCGCCCTCGTTTTTGCTAAGCCAGTGCAAGACGTAGTCAAACATGAGGCCAATGAGGCTCGTGCTTATTAAAATAGTAAGGATATTTAGCTCATTTAGGCAGAGCAAAGTGCCTGCAAATGCCACACTAAAGCCAAATGCAGCGATAAATATCACATAAAAAATTCTCAAATTTCTAAAAGCAAGTATCAGAAATATAGCGGTTAGGCTTAGCGAGACCACACTCATATAAAGGCTCTCGCTCTCATTTTTTTGCTTTGAAAATGCCTGATAAAGGGCACTTGAATGTACAAAAAGCTCGTTTTGCCCAACTTTTAGCGCATTTAGCTCGTTATAAAAATTTATTAGCCCCTCACTCGAAGCCCCCTTTTTTAGCTCGCCTTTTAGCAAGAAAAAGCTATTCTTACCGTCCTTTACCTCAAGCATGAGATCTGCTAAATTTAAGCTTACGTTGCCATTTTTTGCGCTAAAGCCACTACTTAGCGAGAAAAAATCATCATTTACATTTAAAAGTCTAAAGCTAAAGCTATTAAAAATTTCCTCTGCGCGCTTTTTGAAAAAGGCGTTTTTATCGTTTTTTAAAAGCTCTAAATCACCCCTACTTAAAAGCGCGATCTTTGAGCGGTTGATGTCACTTTTTATATCATTTAAATTTACGTCGATGGTCGCCTCAAAGCTCTTAAAAAGCGAGCTTTTAAGCGCCAAGCTTTGCACGTTTTTGGCTAGCTCTTTGGAATTTACCAGTACTAAAAAATTTGATGCCATCTCATCTTGCACCTCTTTTAGCACCTTTGCCTCTTTGGCGTCTTTGAAATTTATCAGTGAAAAGATGTCAGTTTGGACGTTTTTTAGGCTCGCAAGCGAATATCCAAGCGAGGCTAAAAAAACAAAGATAAAAGCCAAGATCGTGGCTAGTTTTTTCATTTTATACTAAACTCATTTAGCGTTTTATCGCCGCTTACCTCGTCAAGCTCGATCTTTTTTACCGCCTTATCGCCACTTATCTTTATGGATTTAAAAATTTGTTTAAAGAGTAAATTTTTAGGGCTTAGCTCTATGCTCCACTCTTTTAGACTGCCGCTTGTTTTTATATCAAATTCTTTCCTAAGCTCGCTCTCATCGAGGCTGATAATAGCTAAAAAGAGCTTTTCATCAAAATTTGCGCTCGTCTTTTCAAGCTTACCATTTTCATTTTTGAAAATGCCATCTTTGTTTATAAAAACCTTTGAAGTAACAGGCTCAAGCGTATCCCAGTAAAGACCGCCCTTTTCTAGCCTAAACTCGCCCGTGCTTTTTATGCTTTTGTTAAAGCCAGCCAGACTCTTTGTCTGCGTGAAATTTCCGCTTACGCCATCTGTTTTTACTATATTTTTAAGCTCACCCAGCTCATAGCCAAAGCAAGATATAAAAATGGCTAAAAAAAGAGCTATTTTTCTCATCTTTTCTCCTTTTCATTGTAGGCTTTAAGTGCCTTTTTTAAGGCTTCTGGCATCTCAAAGCAAGTTTGTAAGCTCTTCATCTCTATGACGGCTTGCGCGGTATTTGCCTCGCTTAGTTTTTCGCCCTTTTCATTTTCTATAAGGTAGTGAAATTTCAAAAACGTTTCGCACTCGCTAAGCGTCGTCGTGACCTTTATGACGTCGTTAAAAAAGGCTGGGCGCACGTACTTTACGTCAAGTTTTACGATAGGAAAGGCGTAACCATCTTTTTTCATAGCGATGTAGTTGTATCCTAGCTTGTCAAGCAGCTCGCAACGCGCCATTTCTAGGTACTTGACGTAGTTGCCATGCCACATCACCTCCATGCTATCAACGTCAAAAAACGCCACTTTAAATGTGCTAACGTGTGAAATTTTCACTCTCATCTCCAAAAATCAAAAAAGTTAAACCACTGCGATGGGCTCTTGCACGCTCTTATTTCAAGCTGTCTTACATAGCTTTGCACGTATGGCAGGACGCTTGCCTTGCGGTCGCGACCTAGTTTTATCTCATCAGCGATATCGCTTAGTTCTATGTCAAATTTATCGCCCTTTTTTATGCACCAAAGTGCGCTCATTTTTACTCCCAAAATGCCAGCTAGCAAGTATGGGCCGTAGTTAAATTTAGCCTCCTTGCCAAGAAAGCTAAGCCTTATAAATTTATCTCCATTAAGTGGTGTCCTATCGCCCATTATGCCGATATTTACGCCATCTTCAACCGCCTCTTTTAGCTGCATCATCGCGGCTGCATCAAGCTTTTCAACACTTATTAGTTTGATCTGCCCCTTGCTGATCTGCTCTAAGATTTTATAAAAATTCTCGCTACCCTTGCTATAAACCAAGATGATCATTCGAAAATTTGGCGATCTAAGCGAGAGCGCCTTGCAAATTTCTACATTTCCAAGATGGCTTGTAAGCACGATCCTACCACGCTTTGAAGCTTCAAACTCATCTTTGATGCTATTAAATTTACTAAGTTCTAACTCGCTTTCAAGCACACCATTTTGCCAGATACGGAATTTATCACATATTGCTATGCCAAAGTCATAAAAGTTGCTAAAAACGCCAGTTGCCGGCTTTTTACCGCTAAATTTCTCTACGTTTAAAAGAAATTCTCTTATATTTTCTCGCTCAACTTTTGAAAAGAGATAGTAAAAGCAAACGACAATGATAACGATAGGTTTTATGAGAAATATAGGCAAATTTCTAGTTAAAAATAGACTAACTCTAAGAAAAAATTCGTTCGATCTCTCGCCCTTTTGCCACCATGCGTATTTTTGCCCTTTAAAGGCTTTACCAAGCAAAAATGGCACTAAAGTAAAAAAATATCTTGCGTGCATGAGGCTTATTAGTGCGTTATCTTTTAGCATTTTAAAGTGTGAAACGCCACCAGCCTCGTAGCGTACTTTTAGCGCTATCCACTTGATCTCTACGCCAGATCTTATGGCATTGACCAAGATCTCCATGTCAAATTCCATCCTATTTGAGCTACTTTTAGAGGTCGCGCTCTCAAGCTCTTTTAGAGGATAAATTCTAAAGCCACACATCGCGTCTTTGATGTCAAAGCTTAAAGTGTTGATCTTGACCCAAAAATTTGTGATCTTTCTGCCATAAAACCTCGACTTTGGCGCGTCTTCGCCGTAAATTGGATCAGCCATGATTAGGTCTCTTGGATATCTTTTGCTAAGCTCCAAAAACTCCGCTACCAAGCTTATGTCGTGCTGAAAGTCAGCGTCGATCTGAAACGCGTGCGTGTAGCCATTTTGCAAGGCGTGTCTAAAGCCATCTTTTAGCGCAGCTCCCTTGCCACCATTTTGGGCTCTTGTTAAAATTTCTATGCCAAATTTGCTCAAATTTTGCAAAGCTTTTTTTGATGCCTCGTTTGAGCCATCATCGACTATTAAAATGTGTAGATCATATCTCGCAAGCGCCTCACAAAGGGCTTTGATCTTTTCTGGATGGTTGTAAAATGGTATGAGAAAGAGCGTCTTCATAAGCCCAGCTTTATCCTGCCACCAGCACTTCTAGCGCCATTACAAAATATCTCAAAATAGACCTTCTCATCTCTTTGCGAAATTTCTATACAAAGCTCGTCATTTGGCCTTACAAATTTTAAAAATTTCAAATTCTCCACCACGCATTGATCGCCTATTTCTGCGCCAAGCTCTCTTGCAAATTTAAATACAAAATCAAGCTGCACAAAGCCAGGCAAAAGCGGTAAATTTGGAAAATGCTCCATAAAAATGCCAAGTGCAGGGCTAAGCTTTGTCTTAAATTTATAAACGCCCTCTTTGCTACTTTTATCCCAAAAAAGCTCCTCGTTTTTTTCTAAAAGAGCTTTAAAATTTGCCTTTAAAAACTTGCCCTGAGCGTTTTTACAAAGCGAGCTAACGATCTTAAAATACCTAACACTATTTTTAAACTCAGGTCTTAAAAGCTCATTTAGCCTTGCTACAACGCCTTTTTTGCCGCTATCTCTAAAGAGCTTCACCCCTTCTTCACTAAGCTCCAAAAGCGCAGCTAGACGCTTAAATTTAGGATGTGTGTCGCAGTAGCAGTCTTTTAAAAGACCACTTTCAAACATCTTATTTTCTATACTTATTAGATTGACCCTTTTGTCATTTAGCTTAACGATCCTATCGATCCTGCCCTTTAGCGTGAGCCTGCTACCATCTATCTGCGCCCAGTCGCTAGTTTGGAAAAACTCGCACCAAGGCGAGCTCACATTTAACGCCTCGTCCTCGCTAAGGCCTGCTTTTACCTTGCTAAAAAGCAAAAGCTCATCGCCTAAATTTCTAGCCACCGCGCCAGTTTCGGTGCTGCCGTAGATGTCAATGATACGCGTGCTGCTTAGTTTTGCTATGCTGGCTCTTAGCTCGCTCTTTAGCGCCGAACCTGCGCAGATGATGTTTTTTAGCCCTGAAATTTCAGCCGCTCTTGGGCTAGAAACTAGCGTTTGAAGTAGGACTGGGCTTGTTACAAAGCTTAAATTTGTAAGGTCTAGCTCAAAGATCGCTTCTGGGTAGTTTAGCTCCTTGCTAACGGCTTTTGCGCCAGAGATGAGCGGCAAAAAGATCTTAAATGTAAGGCCAAACATATGCTGGTGCGAGACGCTAGCAAAAAATTTATCCCCTTCGCCAAATCCAAGCTCATCTTTTAAAAATAGCCCCTCTTCTATCATCGCTCCAAGGCTTTTTTGGATATTTTTACTAGCTCCACTAGAGCCTGAGGTCTGAAGGAAAAATGTAGAATTTTGATCAAATTTTAGCTCCATGCTCTTGCTAAAGTCTAAAAAATCACCAAAATTTTCATCATTAATAACAAATTTATCCCCGCTATATATCGGCTTTGCAAGCAAGATAGGTTTTACGCCGATAGCAAGTGCTCCAAAAAAAGCGGCGCAAAAGTCAAAGCTCTGGCTTAGATAAATTTCTATCTCGCTTAAATTTTTCTCTTTTAAATTTGCCCCAAAAGTAGCCGCGTACTCGTAAAGATCCTTGTTAATGTCCACAAATTTAAATGCCTTTAGGCTATTTTTAAAATCCATTTTCCCTCTTTAAAATAAAAATTTTACGATATAAAATTTCGCCAAAAAACAAAACTCCCATCAAGATATAAGATACAAATGAGCAGTAAATGCTCCAGTAAATTTTATCCTCAAACTGCGCCAAAACAAAGGCAAGAGCTGCGTTAAAAACGAAAAACCAGCACCAAATTTTAGTTAGCCCTCTTGTGTAGCTAACGACCTTTTCATCTATCTTTTTCTCTTTTATCCTAGCAAGTCTTGTTATGACCGCCTCGCCCTTTAAGCTGTAAAAAAATACCGCCAAAAAGCCAAGACTTACGATACTTGGGTATAAAAGCGCTAAATTTACACTTCTAAAAATAGCACAAACTGCAAAAAATAGCCCAGCCGCTAAGCAAACCTGCCTTGTTTTACCGCTCTCAAAATATGCCCTAGCCAGCCAAAGAGCGCAGAGCACGCAAAAGATAAGAGTTGCACCCTTTTGCCAAAAAAATAGCACCAAAGGGTAGGCGATGCTTGCTAAAACTAGCGCTACTTTTACTATCTTATGCTTCAAATTTCTTTGCTACGGCTTTTACGATATCATCAAGCGTTTTTACGTTTTTAAAGTCCTCTGGCATCAGTCTATAACCAGTTTGGCGCTTGATGTAATCAATCATATCAATAGCATCTATGCTATCTATCTGTAAGTCCTCATATATCCTAGTTTCAGGCTTTATCTTGCTCTCGTCTATCTCAAAAAGCTCGATCAAAGCCTTCTTTAAAATTTCAAAAATTTCTACTTCGCTCATTGTTATTTCCTATTTTCGTAAATGTATTTTGCAAGAGAAGATACGCTAAAGAATATCTCTTTTAAATTTGCTGTCTTTGAGTCAAGCACGAGGCCATATTTTTTCTGTACAGCAAGTCCAAGCTCTAGTGCATCAACGCTGTCAAGGCCTAGCCCCTCGCTAAAAAGCGGCGCGTTCTCGTCGATATCGCTTGGCTTCATATCCTCTAAATTTAAGCTTGTGATGATCAGCTCTTTTATCTCATTAACTAGTTCTTTCACTAAATTCCTCCTTATAAATTTTACTTATCTCTTCGTGTAGCGCCCTTGCCCTTACGGGGCTTGGCCTATCTTTTAAAAACTCACTAACTTCAAATTTCTTTAGCTCTTTAAAGACGTACTTTATCTTTTCATCTGGCGTTTTATACCATGGCTCATTTTTTCTAAGGCTTCTTGGAGCCATATTTATACCAACGCAAACCACGTTAGACGCGCCCTTTATGCCCATATACGCAGCCGCTTTATGAAAGATAATCTCCTCTTTCGTACGTGTACCCTCTGGAAAAATGAGCAAATTTTCGCCACTTTTTAAAACATCTACGCTTTTTTGTAAAAATTCCTCGTTATTTGTGTTTGGTATGTAGTTGCACGCCCTAATAGCTGCAAATAAAAATATATTTTTGCCAAGCTCGCCCTTTACGATGCAGTTTATCCTTTTAAATTTTGAGACCAAAAAGACCACATCAAGCAGCGAAGGGTGGTTTGCGATGACTAAATTTGAGCCGCTATTTAGCTTATTAAGCTCAAATTTATAGTCCAGATACCCACAAATTTTAGTAACTTTTATAAAAAATCCCCAAGAAACTCTAACTAGATCTCGGCATAAATTTTGCACAAATTTAAATTTATTTAGCCCTAAAAGCACGACTGGCACGAGCAAAAGATCGCCACTTATGCAAATTAGCGCAAAAAAGAAAAATAAAAATCCAGCTCTTACTATTTTAAGGCTCATAGCTAAAATTCCAAGACGCGAAATGACTGCTACTTTGCCACGTTTTTGCCAAATTTGGGTCAAAATTTACGATGAAGCTTTGCAGTAAATTTTCTGAAATTTCTTCTTCTTTTTCCACTCTTTTTAGAGTTAAAACTCTCTTATCTTTTGCCTTTGAGACGACAAGCGCTAGCATAAATGATGGCTTTTGCTCATCAAAATAGCTCTGCGATATCGACTCATGATAGGCAAGGATGAGCACCTTTTCATATCCGTCATTTAGCCTTAAAAACGCAGCTTGCAGCGCATCTTCTACTGGGCTAAATGATGAGATGGCTAGAATTTCATTGTGATTTTTAGCTTCGATGCTAAGAAGCGACGAGATAGCGTTATGCACAGAGAGTGAAAAAGATGTTGGCGATACTGGCTCAGCCTTTGCAAGCGCAGTTTCTAGCTCAAAACAGCGATTTATCTCGCCCTCATAGGAGCTAAAAATAACTGGCATGTCGATCTTATCAAAGCTACTAAGCAGGCTAAAAGCGCACTTTGCAGCACTACTTAGCCTTCTTCTTTGCATCGGCGGGATCTTTGCTAGATCAAATTCTTTTTTGTATCTAGCTAGATCCTCGCTGATCTCGCCGTAAGCTATAGCGTCATAAAAATCAACTTGAAATTTCATTATTTCGCGATGTCGCCTCTTAGTGTGACGCCAGACATCAAAGAACCGCTGCCGCACTGAAACTGAGTCTTAGAGTTAAATGGCTGTTTTTTGTAATATCCAGTCAAATTTACAACCTTCGTGCCACCCTCTTTCACCGCTCTTTCTTGAAATGACTTTAAGGCAGAGAGAAGCGCGATCTGGCAAGCCTCTTCGTCACTTTTGTTAAAGCCATTTGTCTTTTTGTTTGACGTTAGATCTCTTACGATCACCTTGCCAGTGTATCCTGTGCCAAAGCTAATGCTAATGTTTGGTAGCAAAAATTCTTTAGCCTTTGGGCCATTTAAGAAGTCTAGTGAGTGGTACTTCACGTCATCTCTTGCGCTAAGGCTTGAGGCAAATGCCAAAACGGCAACTAATGAAACTAATCTTTTCATTTTCTATCCTTTTTAAAATTTGTTATCTAATCTTTTAAATATCAAAGATGTATTTACACCGCCAAATGCAAAGTTGTTACTCATCACAAAGTCCGTATTTATCGGCGTTGGCTCCTTTAAGTAGTTTAGTTTTGCACACTCAGGATCAGTTACGTTTAAATTTATAGTTGGGAAAAATAGCTCTTCTCTCATCATCATTATGCTAGCTATCGCCTCCAGCCCGCCACAAGCGCCAAGCGTGTGACCAAGATAGCTTTTAAGCGAGCTAATGGCGATATCCTCTCCAAAAAGCTCGTTTGTAGCGATACTTTCAGCTATATCGCCATGTTTTGTAGCGGTAGCGTGGGCATTTACGTAGCCTATGCTTTTTGGCTCTAGTTTTGCCGCGCGGAGTGCTAGGCTCATCGCCGCTTTCATCGTAGCGCTTTGTGGTCTAGTGATGTGCGTGCCGTCACACGTAGAGCCAAAGCCAACGACCTCAGCATAAATTTTAGCTCCTCTTTTTAAAGCGCACTCTTCGCTTTCAAGCACTAAAAATCCAGCTCCCTCACCAAGCACCAAGCCATCTCTATCTTTTTCAAACGGCGTTGGTGTCAAATTTGGAGTGTGGTTTTTGACACTAGTCGCGTAGAGCTTGTCAAAGACGTATGCCTCACTTACACAAAGCTCCTCAGCCCCACCAGCTAGCATCATATCTATACTGCCATTTTTTATGCTCTCATAAGCGTAGCCAATGGCGTGTGAGCCGCTAGTACATGCCGAAGATGTAGGGATGATGCGCCCTTTTAGCGAGTAAAATAGCGCGATATTTGCCGCTGTGGTGTGAGGCATCATTTTTATATAAGTATTTGCGTTAAAACCGCTATCCATGTCCAAAACTAGCTTTGCCATGTCAAGTATAGAGTCGGTGCTACCAGTGCTTGAGCCACTTGCCACGCCCATCCTGCCATCTTGCACGCTTGGGTCTAAATTTGCAGCTTGCAAATCTTCGCCATTTAGCAAGCCAGCGTCTTTTAAAGCAAGTCCAGCCGCATGCACGCTGTAACATGAGACCTTACCAAGGCTTCTTAGCTGTTTTCTGTCCCACTCCTGCGGGTGTTTGTAGTCTATGATAGGTGCTGCTAGGCGCGTGTTTAGCTCCTTATAGCCCTCCCACTCGCTCATATATCTCACGGCATTTTTGCCCTCAAGAAATTTAGCTCTCATCTCCTCCCAGCTGTTGCCAAAAGCACTGACTGCGCCGATACCTGTGACAAATACACGCATTAGCAAAGTCCTCCATTTACGCCGATGACCTGCCTTGTGATGTAGCTAGCCTCGCCACTTAGTAGAAATTTAACAAGCCCTGCCACCTCATCTGCTTCACCAGCTCTTTTTGCAGGTATGGCCTTTAACACCTCGTCTAAAAAATCGCTATTTAAAATTTCTTCGCTCATATCTGTCTTTATAAGCCCAGGTGCCACGCAGTTTACTGTTATGCCTCTGCTGGCAAGCTCGACTGCAAGGGCTTTGCTAGCTCCTATGATGCCAGCTTTGCTAGCTGAGTAATTCACCTGACCTCTGTTACCAATAACCCCTGAAACAGAGCTTAGCGTCACTATCCTAGCTGGCTTTCTAGCCCTTATCATAGGCATTAGCGCTGGCCTTAGGACGTTGTAAAAGCCATTTAAATTTACATCTATCACATCAAACCACTCTTCATCGCTTAGCCCAACAAAGGTATTATCCCTTGTTATACCAGCGTTTAAAATAACGCCGTAATAGACGCCATTTGCCTCCATATCAGCCTCTATAGCTTCTTTAGCCGCAGCAGTGTCAGCCACGTCAAATGTCATAAATTTAGCCCCAAGCTCGCTAGCCATCTTTAAAAGCTCATCACTCTTACTTCTTGCATGAAGCACCACTTCGTATTCATTAGCAAGGCGCCTAGCGATGCTAGCTCCTATGCCTCTACTTGATCCAGTTATCAATACTCTCTTACTCACTAAGTGCCTTTTTTACAAATTCTTCATCAGGGCTCATCACGTTTAAAACCGCCCTTGCGCCAAGCTCGCCATTTACAAAAAGCTCGCTGTCATAAACGCCAAATCCACTCTCATCTTGGATCGAGCACTTTGAGATGATCACTATCTCATCGCCCACTTTAAAATATGGCCTAAAAATTTCAAATTTTCTACTACCAAGTAAAAAGCCAAATATCGCCTTCTCACCGCGCAGCTCACGCATCTTTGAGTCGTAAATCCCAAGACTTTGAGCCATCATCTCTATCGCCTTTTGCGTCTGCAATCTCCCATCTTCTAAAAATGGATTTTGCTCATTTATCACGCTTCTTACCCTTATGCTCTCGCAAGGGATAAATTCCAAAATTTCATCGATCAGGGTTATGGCGCTGCTGTGCGGCAAATAATCACTTATCATCATCTCACTCTTTTAAATATTATCGCGGCGTTATCTCCGCCAAAGGCAAAAGATAGCGACATCGCTGTTTTTACGTCAAATTTCGTGCCACTTTTTACTAAATTTATAGCCTCCAAGCTCTCATCATACTCGCCGTCATAAACGTGTGGTGGCAAGGTGCTATTTTCCTCCATGCAAAGCATGACGCAAATGGCGCTCTCAACAGCTCCAGCAGCCCCAAGCGTATGACCGATCTGAGGCTTTAGCGTGCTTGCAAAGGTGGCGCCAAGCGTTAAATTTACAGCTTTTGCCTCCATTTTGTCATTTGCCTGCGTGCCAGTGCCGTGTAAATTTACATAGTCCACGCCGTCTATGCCAGCTTTTTTTAAAGCTTCTTCTATGCAAGAAATTGCCATTTTGGCACTAAAATCAGGCTGCGTCATGTGAAAAGCATCGCAGTTTGAGGCTGAGCTAGCGACTACGACGTTTGAAATTTCATCACGGCTTAGTAAAAATAGCCCAGCTCCCTCACCGATATTTATCCCCTCTCTATTTTTAGAAAAGGCCTGACTTGGGGCGCTGCTTAGTATGCTAAGCGAGTTAAAGCCATTTATCGTAAGCGTATTTAGGCTATCTACTCCACCACAAATGACCGCGTCACAAAGCTCGCTTTCAATGAGCCTTTTTGCCTCAATAACCGCCTTAACGCCCGAGGTACACGCAGTCGATACGCAGTAGCTTGGGCCGCTAAGCTCGTAAAAGTCACTTACGAATTCAGCCACATTTGCAAGGCAGTTTCTGTTTATGCCAAACCTGCTTTTATCAAAAAATCCAGTCGCGATATAGCCTTTAAATGGCTCGAAATTCTCCTCAACGCCGCTTGTTGTAGTGCCAAGAACTACTCCCACACGGCTTTTGCCATATTTTTTTATCGCTCTTTTTATCTCATCACCAATCTCTAGCATCGTGCTTAAAAGCAAGGCGTTGGTGCGAGTTTTGAAGTGCTCTTTTGTGCTCTTAGCAAATTGTGGCAGTTCACCGCTAAATTTACCCACCAAAAACTCATTTTGCGGGTGAAATTCAGAGCTTTTACTTAAAAATCTCTTGCCACTTAAAAGTGAGCTTAAATTCTCATCACTACTGCTACCTGCTGCGCTGATAATGGCTGGTTTGCTAACGTAGATCAACGCTTTTTACCTCATAAATTTGATCATTTATCATAAATTTTTGCTCATTTTTTTCATCTTTTATCATCTCAAGCACCTTGATAAAAAGCTCGTTGTAGGCGCTATTTGGCGGCAAGAAGCCTAAATTTGTAAATGTGCCGCCCTTTAAAACTCGCCTAGCTTCTGGTGCGCCAAGTGCGTTTACAAGGCTAAATTTATACTCATTCTCACTATTTTGCACATAGAGCATTAGCGGCCCTTTTGATGAACTAACCTTAAACGCTTTTAAGCTAAAATCTGCCAGCTTTGGCGCATCAAATTTCTTCGTACAGCCAAGAGCTAGAAGCGTTACTGCAAGGATCATAGCTATCTTTTTTACAAGCACTTTTTGCCTTTTTAGTGTTCTAAAATCATAAAAATTTAACAATTATATCTTTGCAATGCTTAAATGCAAGGCAAATGATAAATAGATTATTAATAATCAAGTATCTTCTCTCCATCTCGTCAAATTTAACGTTAGCAAGATCACTAAAGGCTAAATTTTTGACTTTTATCACAGCCTCTTTTGCGGTGTAAATTTCATAAAATTTTTGCATTTTATCTTTGGCGTTTGCATAAATTTCGCTCTCTTTTTTGCTAAAGCAAAATTTGATCACTCCGTCAAAATTTCGCTCTTTTAGCTCCTCCACATCTACGCCAACTTTTTCTTTTGAGATAGCCAAAACGGCGATATTTTCTTTGTGAGAAAGGCAAATTTTGCCCCGTTTTTTTGCTTTAAATTTTAAATAGCGAGAAAGTTTAAATGAGTTTGAATTTATTAAATTTGGATATTTTTTTAGCTTTCTACGCTCTTTTCTAGAGAGCATTTTGGGACTAAATTTCTCAGCCCCAAAGCCGATAAAAAGATAAATTTCACCCCTTTTTATAGGCATTTTCAACTCTTTTTTTATACTCTTTTGCACTTTCAAGTGCTCCTATAAACTCGCCGCTAACCGCCCTTAAAGCGTCATTTTGAAGCTCACTCTCATCTTTAAACGACCTAATCCTTGGCGTAAAAGCGACCTCATCCCCTCTAAAATCAGCCTCTTTTAGATCAAAATTTAAATTACTTATTTTGCTATTTAAGATATGCAAGGCACATTTTCTTGGTCCAAAGATGAAATTTCGCTCATTTAATGGCTTCAAGCTCCTTACCAAGATGCCACCATAAAGCGCTGGCTCGCTCTTAAAAGAGATGTCAAAACCAAAGTTGTGAAAGTAAATTTCGCCAGCCTCGCACGATCTTTTGTAGGTGTTTGCATCAAAGCAGGTGTAAATTTCAAGCTCGCTAAATTTATACTCCGCGCCGCTTACAACGAGGATCTTGCTTTGCATCAGCTCACGCAAAAAGCCCTGAAATTTCGCGTCAAGATACGCCTTAAAACCTGCTATTTTAAGAAGCCCCTCTCTTTGGCTCTTATCTAAGCTTTTAAAACCATCTCGCCTAAGTGCTTGAAATTTTTCTTTATAAAAACGACTTTGCTCAAAAAACTCACTAAGCATCACCACTAGATCAAATTTAGCAAAATGGCTTTTAAGTAGCTCGCCTGATAGCATTTTTGCTCCTAATTTTTTGGCATATTTTAAGAAATTTAGCTTTTATATGCAAATGTTGGGTCTAAAATCCATAAAATGATCTCTTAATTTAGAAAGAAAAATAGTGAATTTTAGATTAAAACTTATGCGAAGCACTGCATGCGTTTTACTCCAAAAAAGCAAATTTAAAATTAGAGCTGACATATCACGGCTCTAAATTTAGTGCTAAACGAAGTGCAGCCTAAATTTAGTAGTCTGCTAAGGCGAGCGAGTAATATTTTAAAATTTGTAAATTTGCTTTGTCAGGCATATAAGTATCAAGTAAATTTTAAAATTTCATGAACGAGCAATTTCGGCTCTGATTTTAGTGGCAAGCTTTGCGAGACCTAAAATCAGTAGTCAATTCTTGCGAGTGAATGGAATTTTAAAATTTGCGAAATAGCAAATTTCTCTTTTAAAAATACAGACCTTAAATTTAAAAACTCTTTTATCCAAAAGGGAGACAAGGGGACTCGAGTTACGAGGCCGTCCCCTTATCCCCCTTTTTAAATCCCCTAAACCCCTCGCACGTTAGAGGTGGCATGCAATTGTGCTAAAGCACTGCATGCGGTTTATTCTAAAAAGGCTAGCTCAAATTTTAAAATTTGCAAAGGGTAGTTAAATTTACTTCTAAGGTAGGCAAATTTACCAACTGCCGCTAGCTCCGCCTCCGCCAAAACCACCGCCTCCGCCACTAAAGCCGCCTCCTCTACCACCTGAGCGACCGCCACCATTTGAGCCTGAATTATCACGCCTAAAGCCTATTGGCAAAGAGCCACCTTGGCTATTTCTCTTAAAAACATCTTTTAGAATAAAGAAAAATACCGCAAATATAAAGGCAAAAGCGCCAAAGATGATAAGGTAGTTTCGCACGCCAAATCCCTGTTCAAGTGCTGTTGATACAAGTCCAGCAAAGCACGTGCTAAAGCCAGTTCGCATAAAAAATTTGCCAAAGATCACGGAGGCAAAACAAGAGAGCATGCCAGCAAAAAAGGCAAACACGCCAAAAGGCAAGTCGCTAAGGCCGGATTTGCTACTAAATTCCTCGCCGCTAGCCACTTTCATGATCGCCAAAACGCCCTCTTTCACGCCTTCGCTCATATTGCCGTTTTTAAACTCAGGTATCATCACGCTATTTATGATCTCGCTTGCCACGGCGTCAGTTAGCACCCCTTCAAGCCCGTATCCAACCTCGATGCGGACCTTTTTCTCATTTGGAGCAACCACCAAAAGCACGCCGTTGTTATCTTCTTTTTGACCTAGTTTGTAGCCTCTAGCAATCCCTAGCGATAGCTCTTCGATGCTTTTGCTATCAAGCGAATTTAAAGTCACTATGGCGATTTGCGTGGTGCTGTTTTGCTCGAAATTTTGCACTAAATTTAGAAGCTCGTCTCTTTCGTTTTGTGAAAAGATATGAGCCTCATCGTTGATCTGCTCATTGAAATTTAGAGCAAAACAAAAGCAAAATGCAAAGAGCAAAAGAGCAAGAGCTTTTTTCATCACTTCTCAAACGAAACTTTTGGATTTTTCATATCTTCGCTGCTAACTTCGATGCCTTGCTTTGGCTTCATCTCTGGATGAAAGATGCTGGCTATAAATTTACCAGGAAAGCTTCTAAGAGCTACGTTGTACTCTTTTACAGCCTCGATGTAGTCGCGTCTTGCTACGCTTATGCGGTTTTCTGTGCCCTCAAGCTGGCTTTGGAGTGAGAGGAAATTTTGATTTGCTTTTAGCTCTGGATAGCTCTCGCTAACTGCCATTAGCCTGCTTAGAGCTGAGCCTAGCTGACCTTGAGCCGCCATAAATTCTTTAACCTTTGCCTCGTCGCTAAGACTGCTTGCGTCAATGCTTATTTGCATGCTCTTGCTTCTTGCGTTTGCCACGTCTTCAAAGACCTTTTGCTCGTGAGCTGCGTAGCCTTTTACGGTTTCAACTAAATTTGGCACGAGATCGGCTCTTCTTTTGTATTGATTTAGCACCTGCGACCACTTCTCGTTGGTGTTTTCATCAAGTACAACAAATGAATTTGCGTATTTGAAAGCGCCAAAAACAAGTGCTGCGATGACCACAACGATGGCTATTAAATTTTTCATTTTTTCTCCTTTTTAAAAAAACTAAATTTAATGAAATAAGGCTTAAAAAATAGTATAAATTTTGGAAATTTGTAAAGTGAGTGCTTGGTGCGCACTCACTTTTGGGGGATTATAGGTCTGTTTGGATCTTATCTTCGATCTGGATGTGAAGAGTTTGGCCGTTAACTGTATCGTTGCTTGTGTAGCCTTTATAGCCAGCGTCAGCGTGTACTGAAGTGTCTTCATGCCACTTGCCGTTGATATCGACTTTACTTGTCTCATCACCGCTGATCTTTAGGACTGTGCTGATATCATCAGTGATCGCAAAGATGTCTTTAGCGTCAAATTTGATCTCAGAGTTGCCTTTTAGCTGGATATTTTCAAAGCTATCGACCTTTTTGTTTAGATCAGCTATGCTACCAAAGTCAACAACTGCAGTGTTATTAAAGACAAGCGTATCATTGCCTGCGCCGCCGTAAATTCTCTCTGAGTTTGCATTAAATGCAACTGTATCATTTTCAGCTTCATGCTCGATACTAAGCGTTGTAGTAGTAGCTTTGCCTTTAACACCACCTGGTGTCACGAGGTTGATAGTAGCTGTTACATTGTGCGTTGGTACACTTGTATCGATATCAACTGTCATGCCATCTTTTATCTCGCCTCTGTTGATATCATCAGCTGTTAAAATGGCTGTTTTTGTCACATTTGCACCTGGGTTGAAAGGATCTGTATATGTTAGCTCTACAGTGTCGCCCACTTTTGCGTCATCATCAAGATATACTCTTAGTTTAGTTGTGCCTCTGCTGCCATCTATAGAGTTTTCATATCTAGTTAAGTTGCCATCTCTATTTTCATCTTCTTTAAACCAAACACCTCTTATACCATTTGTGCTGATTTCTGCTTCGTCAGATACTTCTACGTGCTCTCCTGTTTGGTCGCTTAGCTCTGCAGTTACCCTTGATGGTGTGCCAGCTGCGATCGCTACGTTATCAAGCACTAGCGTACTGCCATCAAGCACAGTTTGAGCGTGAGTTACTGTATCTGTTAAAGTCACTACGCCAGTTATACTCTTTTCGATACTATAGGTTTTCACATCTTGTGTGCCATCTGGATTATCAATAGTCACTTTTAGGCTATCGCTTGTTATGACGCTAGCTGGAAGTGTTACGGCAACTTTTGTTGTTTGGCTATCAGCTTCGCTTCTATCGATCTTGCCATCATCATTTGTATCAGAAAGATAAGATACGTTTAGACCTGCTGCGCTTAGTTTAGCTAGCTTTAACTGACCATTGTCTTCTACTACTTCGCCATCTTTGCTTGTAAGTGTAGCTTTTGCCTCAGTCGTGCCACCTGGTGACATAGGTACATTTGCAACTTTGATAGTGTTGTTTTCAACCAATGTAGAGACGCCATTTTCGTCTTTTGCAAATATTTTGCCGTCAGCATCTTTAGTAATCTCATAAGTTTTTTCTATCTTATCTCCAGTTACTGTATCAGTTGCAACTACTGCCACCTTATCTCCAGTAATGACGTTGTAAGGGATCTTAACGCTCATTGTTGTTTGTCTTAAGCCATCTACTGAGACACCTTCATTTCTGCTTAGGCCGCCATCTCTACTAGCATTATCTTCGTCAAAAGATATTTTTACTTCGCTACCTTTTATAGCTTCTAGCTCAGCCTCTGCTGCTTTTGAACCGCTGTTAGCAGATGTAAATTCTACCTTAGCTGGGTTGCCAACGCTGATTGGGATATTAGGAATTTTTAGTACGTTTCCTGTCTGTAGAGGCACGCTATTTCCACTTGCATCTTCTATAGTTAAAACGCTACCAGTTTTAGTTGAGACTTTATATGTAGTTGGTGTGCCATTTACTGTTATTACAAAATTTTCACCAGCGTTTAGGCTGCTTGGTAGAGTTACAGTTGCTGAAGTTACATTGATATTGCCGTCAGAATTTGCCTCATCTCTACTTAGCTTGCCGTTTCTGTCTTTATCCTCATCGATTAGCACTCTTAGCGCAGTACCAGCTCCGCCGCCTTGTGCGTCAAGTAAGATGTCACTTACTGTGCCAACTTTATCAACACCAGTTTTGTCTGAAACTGTCGCTTTTATAGTTGTAGTATGATCTTCTGTAAGATTTAGTGGATACTCAACAGCTTTATTACCAACAACAGTTAGTCCGTTTATTGTGATGTTGCCACTAGTGTCTTTATTGATAGTATACGCTACCTCAGGTTGGCCATCTACGCTAACTTTTAGTATGTCACCATCAACAACGTTGCTTGGTAGTTTGATAGTAGCTTTTGTAGAATTTACATCTCCGTCACTTATTGCTTCGCCGTGATTTAAAATTCCATCAAAATTTGTATCTTCTGCAAATGTGATACTCATATCATCATGAAGCGCTTCAAGTGTAGCCTCGTTTACTACCTCATTGTTTGCAAAGCCCTTGCTATCTGTAAATGTAGCTTTTGCGTCTGCTTGCTTATCTTCTTTGATCTCTACACCTGGGATTGTCACTTTATTGCTAGCATCAGCGACGATAGTTTCGCCATTAGCACCTGTTAGAGTTATGGTTGCAATATTGGTGTTAGGATCTATATCTTTCGTGATAGTAAATTCTTTAGTTGTAGTCACGCCATCACTTGTAACCTCTAGTGTCATCTTATCGCCAGTTACAACATTGTTTGGCACTTTTATAACAAGTGAAGTTTGGCGTAGCTCGCCATCTTTTGAGCTCTCATCTCTTGTGATAGATGTATTTAAGTCTGCGTCTTCACCAAAGTAAATTCCAGCATCATCTATGCCAGCTACTGTTACGCTATTTGCACCAGTAGCGCTTTGGATGCCGTCTGTATCGATGATAGTAGCTGTAACTACGGTTTTTGCGCTAGTTAAAGTACCAACACCACCGATCTTAAATCCATTATCCGCTACTGGTACATTGTTGCCATTTTCATCAGTCACTGTAAATGTTGAGCCATTTTTATGGATATCAAATTTAACTGTTCTATCTTTTGTTGTGCCGTCAAGTTGTGGCTCAGTGATCTTAACCTCTATCTTATCGCCATCAACTGCGTTTTTAGGGATTTTGATAGTTACTGTTGTGCTGTATTCGTCATTATCACTTAGTGATTTTTCTCTACTCATAGATTTTGAGCCTTTTGCCTCATCAAAGCTAACAACAGGAGCTTTTACGTGCTCTAAGCTAGCATTTGCTTCAGCGTCCGACCGGCCAGCATGTCTTGTATGGTTCTCAACGCGAGCATGTATCTTAGTATTTTCTCCATGTCTTAGTTCAAAGCCAGGCACGTCGATAGTAAATGTGTGGAAGCTAGTTGCAGTAACTGGGAATTCTTTACCGCCGTCTGTATCCTCTGTCACCTTTGTAACCATGCCTTTTTCATCCATATGGATAGTGAAAATTCTCTTATATTGAGGTTTAGAGTGCTCATTTACTGTAAGCTCAAGCTTATCACCATCATCGATCTTATTTGGTAGAGTGATCCTAGCAGTAGTCACGTTTACTTTGTGCTCGCCCATACTCTCATTTCTTGTGATTTCGATTGTAGATTTTTGCTCTATAAGCTCGATAGATACGTTTCTTGGCACAACCCACACCTTATCTTCATATGACTCTGGGCTCTTTTGAACGCCAGCTGGAGTCTCAACGTGTGCAGTTGCTTTTACGTTTACATCTGGGAATATCGGAAGGTTTGTTTTTACTTTAAGGTTATCTACCATATCTTGATCAAGGATCACCTCTTTTGTAAGTTTTGCATTAGGATCGTCAAAAATTCTTACCGGATCAGTATATGTGATAACAACTTTATCGCCAACAGCTACATCTTTTGGAAGAGTTATCTCCACTGTTGTACTTCTGTTGTTGCCATCTTGTTTGTTTTCGCTCTCGCCAAGTCCAGTGTCATTGTTTAGATCTTCTGTGAAGATTAGTACTGGTCTTGTATCTGGAGTCGTAGTATCGCTTGCTGTTTGGCTATTTTGTCCGTGCTGATCAGTTATGAAAGCCTCTACTTTTGAAGTTTTTGGAGTCTCATTTGGCACATTTGGTATAACATCACCATTTGCATTTGTATAGTTTGTCGTACCATCTGTACTTCCAACTGGTACATCTGGTATTGTGTAGCCATTGTCTATTATATTTTGATCGATTGATATAGGTCTATTTTCAGTTGTACCGTCTGGTTTTGTGATAGTGATATTTAGCGTATCGCCTACTTTTGCGTCACTTGGTACGGTGATTAAAACTGGTGTTACATTTTGTTTTGAGTCGTTATTGTTTTCAGTATAAGTTAAAAGTCCGTCATCACCTGCGATATCCTCTGTAAATTTAACAGTTGGAGCCTCTGGAACTTCGATAGGAGTTACGTGGTTTGTTCCAGTTGTGCTCTCATCGCCGTGCTTATCAACGATCTTAGCATCGACTGTTGTCTTCTTATCTCTTTCAACAGGAACTTCGATAGGATGACCATCTCTAATGATCTCTGGAGTGATAACAACCGGTGGAAGTGGAGTTTTTGAGCCATCTGGGTTTGTCACCTCAATGACTAGTTTATCGCCTGGGTTTGCGTCGTTTGGTACTTTTATAACTACTTTTGTCTTGCTTGGATCAGGATCGTTTGCGTGCTCTGATCTATTTAAAGTGTGGTTGCCATCACCGTCATTTGTAAATTCAACAGCCGGCGGGTTGATAACCTCAGGTATTACCTTAACAGAGTCTTCGCCTTTTTCGCTCTCATTTCCTTGGAAATTTGTAATAGTTGCTTCTACTTTTGAAGTCTTGTTTTTTTCAACTGGAGCGTCAAGCGGGTAGCCATTAGCTATGATATTTGGAGTTATAACGATATTAGTTGTTGTTTGAACGCCATTTGGGTCAGTCACAGTGACATTTAGGATATCGCCAGCTCTTACTGTACCGTCATTTGGTACCTCTATAAGAACTTTAGATGTATTGGCACTATTGTCTGCCAAGTGCTCTACTCTGCCTAATGTGCCATCATTATCTGTATCGCTTATGAAAGTTACGGTTGGTGCGCCTGGGATTATCACTGGCTCAGCGCCTGTGCCACCATCAGCATATCCGCCTATTGGGCTATCGTATGATTCAAAAGCTCTATTTGTGTCAGTTAAATTTCTATAAGTTTCATTGATGTTTGAATAGTGACCGCCCTCAGCAAATCTAGCTTCGCCAAGGCTAACGCCATCGCCACCACCGCCTGCAGCAGCATTTCCACCAGCAGCAGTCTCTTCAAGTTTTGTTAGATCTCCGCCGTTTAAGATAGCGTTTTGCAGAGCGCTTATATCTGCTAAGCCCTCGGCTCCTATTGTGCTTGGATTTAAAGAAAGCGTATCACTGCCTAACACTGTGATCTCTTTGCCGTTATTTGCAACGATAGTTACCTTGTCTGCTACACCATCTGTCTTGATGCTCTCGCCCATATAAACGATGTCGCCAACTTTTAGCTCTCTCTCGTTTCCATTTTGGTCAACAGCAACCGCCTTGCCATTTAGCGACTTTACTACGCCTACTTCCTTAGCCATAAGTGCTCCTTTATAAATTTTATCGCGATTATATAATAAGGGTAAGGCTAGAAAGATTAACCGAATTTACGGTACTTTTAAGCTATTTTTTAGTTATTTAATATTTTGTTTTTTGATTTCATATTTTTTTTAAAAATGGCTTAAAATAGCGACCAAGATGAGTTTAGGCTAAACAAAATCCTAAAAAATTTTGTAAATTTTTTGTATATTTTACTGTAAGAAAAGCGTTATTTTCGGCACATATCTAACAGTTGGCTCTTAAGCTAGTACGGAAATATTATGCTCTTTTTTTACTTTTGCCACTGAATTTTCTTTCCAAAGCCAAGTGTATTGCTCGTAAATTTAAGCTTTTCTAGGCATATACACCAAATTTCAGGATTCATCGCCCTAGCATAAAAAAACTTATTAAAATATAACTCTCTCTCGTTATTGTCCGCTTTTCTCATCGCTCCTTGAAACTGCACGCCCTCTATCTTACCAACGATCTTTGTATCAAGAGCGATGGTGCCAGCAACGAGCTTTGAGTTTTTTAAAAATTTAACATGAGAGCTCTCATCAGAGCTAGCTAGCAAAAGGCTAAAATTTGCCTCATCAAAGGCGTAAAATGCACTAAAAGCGTAAGGCTGCCCATCATCATCGATGGCGCAAACGCTTGCAAGATGCATCTTTTTAAAAAATTTAACTATCCTCTCATCCATCTAAATTCCCCTAAAAATGTCAAGAATGGTTTGAAATTTAAAGATGACTACGGCGATTATAAGCACCCAAAGCGTAAAAATAATGAGCTCTATTAGAGTAAATTTATCTTTTGCAACCTTTTTAAAAGCAAGCATTGTTAAAAACGCCCCAAAAAAGCCACCAATTAGCGAAAAATAGTGGATCGCATTTACCTTTACAAAGCTTGGCAAAAGCCCTTTAAAAAATAGTGAAAACATCAAAATGGCAAGCAAATTTGCAAGTATCAAGTAGTAGCCAACGACTGGCAAAACAGGGCAAAGCCTAGCAAAAACGAAGCTTAAAACAGTGATAAGCATCAGCAAAAAGATCCTAGTCCCAAAACAACACATCGCCCGTCCTTTTTTGACGCATTTTACAAAATTTTGCTTTATGAATTTAAAAATTTGCCGATTTAGCCTCAAAAGGATTTAAAAATGCAAACAAATTTTTACTCTCAAGGAAGCTACAACAACATGAGCTTTTCGATGAAGACTAGCTCAGGCGATGAGATAAGCTTTTCTATGTATGACAACAAAAGTTTGGAGTTTTCAAGCCAAAAAAATGGCACTTCAAGCCAAAAAAGTCTAACTCTCACTCATGAATACGGATATGAGTTTGCTTATAAAGGCAACGGCATAGACGAGCAAGATATGAAAGAGATCGAAGAGGCGATGAAGCAAATTCGCCCGCAAGTTGATGAGTTTATGAAAAATGTCAAAGAGGGCGACAAGATCGCGGGTAGTAGCCAAAGCATAAGCGAGCTTTCAAACAAGATCAAGCAGATGTTGCCTGACGCAAAAGATCTGGATCATAAAAATTTCATAAATGACAATATGCTAAAAATGTTTGACGAACTTTTAGCTAAAAATGACGCTAATAAAAATCTACTAAGTGCAACAAAAAGGCTATTTGACACATTGCTTGATGAGAGCAAAAAAGTATCTTACTACGCTTAAATTTAGAGCTTTTGGCTCTAAATTTTAACTAGCGCCTCTCTTTGATAAAAGAGGTGCGCCAAGACTATCACGAAATAAAGCTGAAAAAATAATCCCACAAGCGGTACAAGCGAGATGAGATAAAACAAAAGTGTAAAAACTATAAATTTAACCCCGCCACCTTCAAGCAGTGCTAGCTCAAATTTATCGCTATCAAGTGTGTTTGAGCCAACGTCTATGAGTAAAAGTTTGTAGTAGATGTAAAAAAACGGCACGTTGATGATAAAGAAATTTAAGACCGGCACAAACAAAAGTGGCAAGCAAACGAGCAAGATCCCAAGAAATTTCATGATCTCAACCATCATCACCTTTAGCACTCTAGCCGTGCTAGCCTCGCTTTTAAGCACGTAGTTGTAGTGCCTTTTGTTTATCTCTTTAGCCACGACTGGCGTTAAAAAGCCAGCTACGATTAGGGCGATCACGATGCTAATGATGATCGTTAAAAAGGTGCTTAAAACATAAAAAAGTATGCTAACTATCCACTTTGTAGCGCTAAAGCTTAAAATTTTAATAACTATAAAAGATAGCGTCGAGTTTGTCTCCAAAAAGGCGAAATTCTCGTTTTTAGCGCCATCGCTTAAAAGGTCAAATATCTCGCCGCCTCCCCAGATCGTAAGCCATGCAAGGCTTGCGATGCTAAGAAAAAGCGGCAAGATCGATAGCGTTATAAATTTGGCTGTAAAAAAGTCTTTAAAGCCAAGGCGAAGAAGATTTATCATTTTACCTTTTTGTACTCACGCTCAAGTGCGGCGTAAATTTCATCTATCTTACTAACGCCATTTGATAAAATTTCACTCATCACTTCGTTATCTTCGCGTCCGTTCCAAATTTTCTTATAACTTCCCTCTTTGTAGCCATTGTTTTGGCGGAAACGATTTAGCACGTTTTTAGCGATGTAGCACTCATAAAGTGAGTATAAATTTACGCCACATTTTAAAGACATTGAGAAATAAATTTTAAAGATATCAAAGATGTCATAGTCAAAGCCGCTGCACTCATGTATAAGCATCTCAACGTCGTTCATGATCTCGTAAATGCTCTCATCTTCGACCTTTAATGGCTCTTTACAATAGTCGCTAAAGCCACTTGACTGGCAGATATCATCAGCTAATGTCTCAACATCACCAAGCTGCTTTGCCTTGTAAATTTGTAGCGCTAGGCTCATTATAAAGTGCCAGATATCGACAACCTCGATGCGTAAATTTTGCTCATCAGTCTTAGCATCTATGCTCTTCCAGTGCTTCCACGCAAAGCTGTCGATAAGCTCAGCGCACTCCATATATATGCAGCGCCTCCAGCTTATGAGTTTATTTTTATTTGTATAGCCATTTTCCCAACCAAGCCCGTTTGTCTCGTCATTTAGGCTTTGTTGCATCTTTAACATCTCTAAAACAATAGTTCTTTCATCCATTTTTAAACCTTTTAAATTTTAAATGATTATAACAAAAAACAATTAATGCTTAAGCGACAAGCTTGACCCAAATCATCTTAATGCAAGCTTACAAGATGTAAAATCACCCAAAATTTCAAAGGAGAAAAGATGAGAGAGAAAGATCTAGTAGTTTGCAACGTTTGCGGACTAAAAAGCAGCGATGATAAAAATGCAGTTTTCATCCACGCTCACAAAAACGGCGAAGAGGTTGATATCTGCACAAGCTGTATCCCAAGCGTGATACATGGCTCAGGCATGGTCGTAAAATCAAACGAAGAGATAAAGGCTGAAATTTAAATATCAGCCACCATGTGAGAATTCTGCCTTAAAGAATTCTCAAACTCCTCCGCACTCATCGGACGAGATAAGAAATATCCTTGCATTTCATTACAATTAAGCTCTTTTAAAAGCTCTTTTATCTCGTGGCTTTCAACGCATTTTGCTGTTACTTTTAGCTTCATTGATTTTGCTATATTTATGATAGCAGCGACTACTTGCATATCTTTTTTATTTATCACAGACTGAGCGACAAAGTCATTTGCTATCTTTATACGGTCGATCTTATACTTTCTGATATAGACAAACGACGTATATCCAGAGCCAAAGTCATCTATACAAACATCTATGCTATTTTTCTCTAAAAGTGAGAAAATTTTATCAAGCGTCTCTTGGTCGTTTTTCCAGATATCCTCGCTAAATTCAAGCTCAAACTGCTTTGGATTTAGGTGGTGCGAGTTTAAAGTTAGCATAAATTCATTTACAAATTTTTCAGATGTGCTTTGAATTTGCGCTACGTTTATGCTTATTTTTGGCATTTTTAGCTTTTTGTTTTGCCACCTTACAGCTTGCTCTACTGTTTTTGAGACAGCAAGCGTGCAGATGTCGTTTAAGATATCGCTATTTAAGCTAGCTATATCCATAAACTCGCCAGCCTCTTTTTGTCCATACTCTTTTGACTGCCATCTAAGTAGCGCTTCTACGCAGATGATCTTTAAATTTTTAATGTCATAAATCGGCTGAAAATATACCTCAAAATCCTCTTGTAAATTTGCTTTTTTAAGAGCTATCTCTATATTTGAGCTTTGTTGTATTTCGCTATCTATCTCATTATTATAAACCATCGGGTTTTTGGCTGGATTTTGCTTAGCGTAGTACATCGCCATATCAGCTTTTTTGATGATATTTCTAGGATCGCTGATGTTGTCTCTTGTGACAACGTGGATACCAACGACACTCTTGATCGCAAAGTGATACTTATCTATTTGCAAAGGTTTTTCTATCGTATCTCTTAGCTCCATACCAAGCTTCATGCGTTTAGTGTGGCTATTTTCTTCCATTTTTGAAAGCACGATGAACTCATCAGCGCCGATCCTTGCGGTGACCTCTTGTCTGTTGCACGCTTCACGTATGCGCTTTGCTATCGCTTTTAAAATTTTATCGCCAACCTCATGTCCATAAGATGTATTTATATTTTTAAAGCGACTTATATTTATATAATAAACTGCGATCTCTTGCTTCTCGCCCAAAACACTACACATACCTTTTAGCTCATTTAGCAAAGAGTCTCTGTTGCCAAGAGAGGTTAGATAGTCTTTTTCAGATACACCCTCTAAGCTTAAATTTATCATCTCAAGTTCGTTTGTCTTTAGGTGCTTCTCTTTATTTTTAGCATCATGTAAATTTTGCTCTGCGTTATATATCTCTTCGCTTTGATCAAGCACCTTCATAAAATAGCTAATGACCGCTCCAGCTACAATCACAAAAATTATAAGTAGATCGACATAAGATGAGAGGTTGGCTTTTATAAGTATTAGTGCAGCTGAGATGATAGGTACGAGCTTGGATGTTGTTTTTATGCCAACATCTGCTGCGCTTATACGCTTGTTGTCGCCCCTTAAGTAAAAAGCTCCAAGCATCAAGAGAAAAAATGGCACAAGATAGATAGAGTGCAGAGTAAAATCATGCCCTTTGTTTATAAGCTCATTATAAAAAACATATAAATTTAATAGCGTAAAAATCGCACTTGCGATTATCAAGAAAAAGCCGCTATGTCTAATGTAAAGATGGTTGCTATTAAAAATTTCACTAAGAGCGATGAATAAAATAGATAAATTTACAAAAATAGCAATGCTAGCAGCAAGCTCGCTAGGGCTTTTAGGATGGATCAATATATTAAAATCGCCCATATCGCCAACAATGCAATAAGCAAGCGTGAAAACTAGCAAAAGGACATTAAAGCTATCGGCTAGAACTAGGATCTTTTTATCACTAGCTATAAATTTGACCACAAAAAATATACCAACAGCGGCCAATAGTAAAAACATAGGGAGCAGATCGAAAAAATCAAGATAAGAAATTTGCTCTTTGCTTCTTAAAAGAAAGTCTTCATTGACACTTCTAATGGCGTCAATAATAGTCCAGATAAAGACTCCAAAGCATGCAGCAAGCCAGTGCATAGCTTTAAGCTTTGATCTATTCATAGAGATGTAGATACCAAGAACTACAAGACCAAAGCCCAAAAATATCAACAAATTTTCAAAAATTTTATAGTTTAAAATGCCGGCAAACTGAGAAAATATAAAAAGAGCTATAACGGCATAGAAAATTTGTTTTTGTCTTAGGATAAGTGACGAATTTGACGTAAAAAAAATGTTTCTCTCCATTGTTTATTCTGTTTCAAACCTTATTTTTAGTTATAATTTTGCAAATTTTTCTTTAAGGTTAATCATGAAATGTAATATCGTCTTATCTGGAGAAAATTTAATAGACTACCAAGCATTTAATCTATTTTTCTCAAAAAAGGCTAGAAAACAGTATTTTATAAATGTTTTTATGATTTTTACGGAGGCCATTATAGCTGGATTTGTCGCTGATATGCTCTTAAAAACCAAAATTTTTACTATTATCGGTGTCATTTTTGCTATTTTTTGGATCATTTTTTATCCAATTTTTTTAAAAAATAGACGAAAATCAGTGCTAAAAAGCTTAGAAATTTCAGACTTTAAAAAAGAGATGATCTTTGAAGTAAATGAGAAAAATTTGGCATTTTATGAGAAAGAGCCAAAAGAAAATGAAATTTTTGACATAAAAGATGTAAGTGAAATTTACGAGCTTAAAAATATCTTTGTCATCTTTATAAATGAAAAAATCCACCTTGTCTTGCCAAAAAACAAAGAAACCTCAGAGCTAGTAAAAGCGCTTATAAAAGAGAGCAAAAAAGAGCTACTACTTTTTGAAAATTTAGACTACAAAAGCGTTATTGGCTAAGCTTGTAAATTTACAAGCTTAGATGTGATCAAGCGTGATTCTTATGAGCTCTTCAAAGTCTTTAGCATTCATCGGCTTACCCCAGAAATAACCTTGTATCTCATCGCAGCCTAGCTCTCTTAAAATTTCAAGTTGAGTTTCATCTTCAACACCCTCAGCGATCGTTTTTAGCCCGATATTTTTAGCAAATGTTATAACGCTCTTTACGACGTCTCTATCTATCTCGTTTGTAGCGATGTTATCAACTAACTCTTTTGCGATCTTTAGCCTATCTAGTGGATACTTTTTGACGTAGTTCATCGACGAAAAGCCAGTGCCAAAGTCATCGATAGAGATGCTCATGCCCTTATCTGAAAATTTCTTTAAGACTGTTTGCATGATCTCTTCGGCATTGACGAGGCTTGCCTCTGTAAGCTCGATATCAACGCACTTTGGATCCATGCCAAATTCTTCAACATAGCCAAAGATATCTGATGCAAAATTTACATTATCAACCTGTTTTGGCGAGATATTGATGCCAACTTTTAGGCTGATGCCATACTTTTTGTTCCAGTAGCTCATCTGCCTTATGGCCTCTTTTGCTACCCATATTCCTATTGTATTTATAATTGAGCTTTGCTCAGCTACTGGGATAAATTTGGCCGGACTTACAAAGCCTTTTACCGGAGAGTTCCATCTTATAAGAGCCTCAGCACCTATTATCTTTTTACCATTTAGCAGATACTGCGGCTGGAAATTTAGGCTAAATTCCTCATCAAAATTCATAGAATTTAGCAAAATTTCTATGTAGTTTTTCTCCTGAATGATCTCTTTTATATCATCGTAAAAGACATATTTTGTATTGACATCTCTTTTGGCTGCATCAAGTGCAGCTCCAGCTTGCATGATGAGATCATCAGCTAAAATTTCACTTGTTTGCGTTGAGCTAACGCCAACCTTTGCTCCAAGAGCTATCTTATAATCGCCAACTGAGATTTGCTCGGCTATGATGTTTAGCAGGTAGTATAAAAATTCTCTATAATGCCCCTCATTTTTTTGCTTTAAAACTATCATAAAGTCATCACCGCCAAACCTTGAGATGATAGCACCTTCTGGCAAGATAGCTTTGATATTTTTAGAAAGTTTTAAAAGCACCTCATCGCCCACGTAGTGGCCGTATGAGTCGTTTATTGCCTTAAAGTGGTTGATGTCGATGCAATAAATATCTATCTTTTCGCCAAGCGCTTTGGTCTTTATCATCTCTGATAGTTTGCTTAAAAATGACTGTCTATTTAAAAGCCCAGTGAGTGAGTCAAATTCGCTAAGCTGCCTTAAGCGTTCGTTTTTCTCTTCAAGCTCTCTTAGGCTATCTTGGATCTCTTCATCTAGTTTAGCGATGATATGCCTTTCAGATCTAGCCAGATCCCTCATGGCAACTGTGCTTGAGATACTATAAATTAGCGCTGCATAGGCTAGCAAAACCATAAGTAGAAAAACTATCCATACAGAGTAAATTTTATCGGTATTAGCAGCTCCCAAAAAAAGCAAAGAGATGAAAAGCAAGGTGACAAATTTATATATAAGCGCCCTTGTATAGTCTTTTCTGTAGCTTCTTATCTTGATATTTGCCTCGTTTTCCTTTAGATGCAAACAAGCTACAAATATAATAAAAAATGCAACTTTAAAGAAAAACTCGTAATGAACATTTGTGCCGCTATGCGTCAAATAGGCCTTTGATGAGTAGTATGCGTCGCAAATGCAAATGATAAGCAAGGCTAATAGATATAAAAGTAGGCTAACTCTTTTATAGCTAAAAATTGGTTTTTTTGATACAAAATTTAGTGAAAATGCGACAACAAAGACAAAGCAAAAGATAAAAATATCCATTATGATGTATGAAAGGCTAGTCACGAATTCTTTATTAAGCGCTACTGCCAAACTTCTATCAAAAACTACAAACCAAAAAAAACTAACCGTTATAAGCATCAAAGCAAGCGCATCTACCACGACTTGCTGCCATATCACTCTTTTTAAAATTCTTGCAAAAAAAGCAATAGCAGATACAAGAAACATAAAAAATGGGATCAAATATAAAATTTGCATAAGATCCGTGCGGGAGATGTTTCCTGGCATAAGAAGCGATCTATCATAAAGCAATAAAAGGATATCAGCCAGCGCCCAGCTCGCGATAGCTAAAAATATATAGGTCCAGTATGAGTTTAAATTTCTACTACTTTTTAAGAAAAAGAACAAAAACAAGGCGATCACTACATCAGTGCCTACTGATATAGCTGTCAGATAAAGCTGATCACCCAGATAAATAGCAAAAAAATAAGCAATAATCAGGGCAAATATAAATAAAAACGAGCCGTTGTGAAAATTTGTTATCCTATCAAGCACGGCCACTCTCCGCTTCTTGGGCTAGCTTTTGCCACCTTTGCCACTCGCCGCTATCATCGACGTCGTTGCCGATAGCTTCGTACCTGGCGTAAAAATGCTCAACAAATTTCTTGCACTCTTCATCTTTTGGCAGATAGCTCTGCTCATCTTTTTGGCAAAATTTCTCCAAAAATGTGCTCGCATCAGCTTTTTTAGCGTATGTTTGCGCTAGCTCGAAGTAGTTTTGTAAGCAAATTTCTTTAAATTTAGCGTAAGCTTGCTCGCTCATATCCACGCTTAGTTTGCCGTCAAATTTAAGCACCCCAGCCCTAAAAAGCAGGCTAAGATGTATGAGCCCCTCGCAGTAATAAGCCCTTACCTCATCGACCTTTCGCCACGCTATAAGCCCAACCGCGCGGGCTATTAGCTCGTGAAAGACGGCAATTTTATACTCCGCTTCTTCGTGCAAGAAGAAATTTACTAGCCCGCCAGTCGTCGCCTTGTACTCTTCTATAAATTTAAAGACGCCACTTTTATTCATGCTCATCTCCGTATCAAGTCCGATAAAGAGGATGTGCCCAAACTCATGGCCGATCGTTGAAATTTCATATACTTTTTTCCAAATTTTTGGCTTTAAAAATAAAATTTCCCTACCAAAATCCAAAAATTCCTTGCTAAAAATTTCAGCCCCAAGCTTCATAAAAGGCTTTGCCTTTGCCCCCTCGTAGACGTGATTTACAAAGGCAAAAATTTTCTTGCCGCATTTTGCGCTCACACTCTCGTCATTTGGCACGACTTGAGCGCTAAAAAGTCCGTTTAGCTCCGCGCCGTAATAGATCATCGGCACGCTTATATAAAGCTGCGTTCTAACGATATTTTCGCTAACTACCTTGTTTGTCGCGGCGTTATTAAATTTGATCTTTTCGCAAACGCTCTCGTAAGTTTTTGTCACTTTTTCTTTAAATTTAAGCTCATCAATGCCCTCGCTATCGACCAGCCTGATGTCCCATTCAAGTGCGACTGCATGCGTGTAGGCGTCCTCGTAGTACTCTAGCGGATGGCCTGGCTGAAGCGCACCTTTTACATCCATCCACGCTATCTCAGCCTCTTGCCAAGCGTTTATAACCTTTGCGTTGTCCTCTTCGCAAAAGGCATTTTGCAGCTTTTCAAGGTATTTTACGTAGGATTTTTGCTCGTCGCTCTTAGCTAAATTTCTTAAAATTTCAAGATTTTTTACAAATACTTTTTTAAGCTCTCTAACCTCATCTTTAAAAGCAAGCGCATAAGGCAAAAAGCTAAATTTCTCGCCCTCTTTGCAAACTGCACCATACGTTCTATCAGCTCTTACGCCGTTATCATCACACTGAAATAAGCCGTTTTTAGTGATGAACTCATTTGCCTCGCCTAAATCTTTAAATTTAGCTTCAAACTCTTTATTTGTAGTATCTATTATCTTATCTTGCCATGAAATTTGCCACGCATTTAGACTAAGCCCAAACTCGTGCATAGCCTCTACAAAGGCTTGAAAAAATGGGTCTAAAATTTGCTCATCACGTGCCTTTTTTATAAGCTGGGAGTGTAGATTTTCATATAAATTTCTAACATAGCCATAGATCAAATTTAGCACGCGTTTTTGCTCGTCCTCGCCTAAATTTAGCTTTTTTAGCTCATTTTGAAGCGGATCAACTTTAAGATCAACTATCCTTCTTGCAAGGGCTAGTTTTTGGCTTGGTGTGCCAGTAAGGCCGCAAATTTTCAAAGCATCAGCTATGATCTTGTCATCTAAATTTTTATAAATCGCATTTAGCTTGGATTTTTGCTCTTTTGTAAGTTCGTTTAGTCTTTTAAAATCATTCATCTTTTCATCCCTTAAAGTTGCAGGATTTTAGCATAAAGCCATTAAAATTTGCTACAATTTACCAAAAATTTAAAATCTAAAGGGCAAAAATGGACATTTTAAAGGACTTTGGCGAGCCACGCATCAAGCAAGTGATGCTACCAAAAGATACAAACTCAGCTGGAAATATTTTTGGTGGCTGGATAATGAGCCAGATCGACCTTGCAGGTGCGCAGGCTGCTAGAGAAATTTCGCCTGAGCGAGTTGTGACAATTTCGATGAAAGAGATCATATTTAAGCAACCAGTCTTTGTTGGTGACGTGCTAAGCTGCTACGCAAAGATCATCGCAGTTGGCAAAACATCGATAACAACGCAGATAGAAGTGACTGCACTTAGGCTAAATGACGGCGGTTTTAGAGAGACTATACACGTCACAAGCGCGACTGCGACCTATGTTAGTGTGACAAAAGATGGGCACAAAAAACCGATAGATGAGAAGATAAAAGAGCTTCATGGCTTTTAAAATTTGGTTGCAATTTATGCAGCCAAACCCCTAAATTTATCACTGTTTTTAAAAGAATTTGAAAAAAAGTAACACCAAAAAAGAGAAATTTCAACTTATTTAAATGCTTTATAAAGTAAAATCAGCCCTTACACTTTTTTGGGAGAAAGATGAAAAAATCACGCTTAGGGCTTTTACAAACGCATATTTTAGATATCTTAACACAAGATGAGCTGGAGAAATTTGAGTTTAAAGAGCTGCCAAAAACAAGCACGATCTACACCGAAGATATCGAGATCATCATCTTAAAAACCGGCTCAGCAAAGCTCTCATTTTTTGAAGATGGCGAGGAATTTATCCTTTATCATTTAGAAAAAAACAATATCGCCATACTCGATGACAACTGCGCCTTTGAAGTGCTTGAAGATGCCCAAATTTACGTCATTAGACTGGATAAAATAGGTGAAATTTTGCACAATCAAAAAGCTGCAAGCGAGATCCTAACAACCACGCTAAACACCATCATAGTGCAGCGCCAGATCACAAAGTCGATACTTTTTGAGGACGCAAAGGGCAGGATCGCAAATTTCTTGATCGAGCTTGCAAATGAGCAAGATCTAAAACAAAATGGCTACCAATATGTATTTTTGCCGTTTTCTCTAAAGGTGCTATCAAGCTTTGTTGGGCTAAAGCGCCAAAGCGCCTCAACAGCCTTTAATGAGCTTATCAAAGACGACATCATTAGAAAGATCACACCGCACGAATTTCTCATCATCGACCACGAAAAACTTGAAAGTTATACAAATTAAATAGCTTTTACGCCCTATCTTTAAATTTAGCGAGCCTATCTCGAAGCTCTTTTGAAAGTGTAAATTGTGAAAGCTCATATCTGTCAAAAATAACGATCATATCATCGCCAAGCGCTTGCACTAAGCCAAAACACGCATCTCTATCGAGGCGATTTTTTCTAAATTTAACACTTAGCGCATCGACTTTTTTCTTATCGCCAAAGCTCTTAATGGCGATCTCGTCGATATCTTTGAAGAAAAATTTGATATTTTTTGAGCCTTTTTTTATGACAAATCCATCATCATCTATCTCAAAAAAGTTGTTTTGCAAGATCTTTCTCACGCAAAAAAAGGTTGAAATAGCACCAACGATGACACCAAAAAGAGAGGGCGTGCCAAGATCAAGATAAAAGTAGCTAGCGACGCTAAAGACAAAGAGCCCAAGCCCAAAGGCTAGTGCCCAAAAAACATCTTTTTTACTCTCTTTGGTTATCATTTTTGCCCTTTTATGCCAAAAGTCCAGCGCCATTTATCGCTTGGCTGCGCTCTTTGGCGTAAATTCTCTCGCCATTTATCACGTCATATTTCCAGATCGGTGCATTTGCCTTAAAGTCCTCGACAAACTCGTTTATAAGCCTTAGCGCGACCTTTCTTTGAGGACTAACAACACCTGCTACATAAGAGCTCGTATGCACTGGCACATCGCCTTTTGAGTGAGCAAAGAGCACGTAGGCATTTTCTTTTTTGGCTCGTTCCTGCCAAGCATCTAGCCATTTTTTAAGGATCGGCTCATAGATATCAAAGCTAAGCGCCGAAATACCGCCCTCTTCTCTTACTATGCCCACAAAAGTGATGAGCGCGCCGCAGTTTTTGTCTTTAAATTTCTCATACCACTCATTTGTGATGTTTTGAACATCCAAGCTTCCATTATAAATTTGCATCTTAGCCTCCACAAACTGGCGGTAAAATAGAAATTTTATCGCCTGATTTTAGAGCGAAATTTATATCGCTTACGATCTCGTCATTTACAGCCACAGCGCAGATATTTAGCCACTTTTTAAGCTCTTCTTTCTCGCTTAAAGCCGCTTTTACCTCGCCTAAATTTTTTGCTTCTACTTTTATACTCTCAAGCCCGATAGGCCCAAGAAATTCGATCTCTATCACATTTTATCCTTTGAAATTTTTGCTGATTTTACTTAAAAATAAATTTAGATATACTTATTTGAAAATTTACAAAAGAGATAGAAGATGAACGAAATTTTAAAAAGCATAAAAACCCCAGCCTACGTCTGCGAAGAGGCAAAAGTACGTAAAAATTTAGAGCTTTTAAAGTATGTAAAAGAGCAAAGCGGAGCTAAAATTTTAGTAGCGCTCAAAGGTTTTGCATTTAGCGGAGTGATGGATATGGTGGGCTCATATCTTGACGGAGCGACTTGCAGTGGGCTTCATGAGGCCAAATTTGCGAGCGAATACGTAAAAGGCGAGATCCACACGTATAGCCCAGCCTTTAAAGATGAGGATTTTGATGAAATTTTAAAAATTTCAAAACACATCACATTTAACTCTTTTGCGCAGTGGCAAAAATTTAAAGGCATTGCCCTACAAAACGACATCATCTGCGGCCTAAGGGTCAATCCAGAGGTCTCACTTGCGCCAACTGATAGCTACAACCCATGCGGTAAATTTAGCAGGCTTGGCATCACGAGAGCAAATTTTAAGCCAGAGCTTCTTGATGGCATCACTGGGCTTCATTTTCACGCGCTTTGTGAGGAGAGCGCTAGCAGCTTGCAGGTCGTGCTGGAGGCGTTTGAGGAGAAATTTGGCGAGTTTATACCAAAGATGAAGTGGATAAATATGGGCGGCGGTCACCACATCACGAGAGCCGACTACGACGTGGAGCTGCTTATAAGGATCATTAGGCGCTTTCGCGAGAAATACGGCGTGGAGGTCTATCTGGAGCCAGGCGAAGCGGTGGGCTGGCAGACTGGCTTTTTGATAAGTAGCGTGCTTGACATCGTGCACAACGAAAAAGATATCGCCATCCTTGACACCTCAGCTGAGGCGCACATGCCAGATACTGTGCTCATGCCTTACCGCCCAGCCGTTAGAGGCGAGAGCAAAAATGGTAATTTTGCTTATAGATTTGGCGGCAATACCTGCCTAGCTGGCGATATAGTAGGGCTTGAAGCGGGCGATGCGGAGTATAAATTTGATAGTGAGCTAAAAATCGGCGACCGCGTCATATTTGAAGATCAAATTCACTACACCATCGTGAAAAATACGACGTTTAACGGCATAAAACTGCCTGATCTGCTACTTCTAAAAGAAAATGGCGAGATAAAGATGATTAGAGAGCTAGACTACGAAGAGTATAGGCGCAGAAACTAGGCTGAGTTTTTGAAGGTAAATTTGGATTTTTAAATTTAGGTCAAATTTATCTGGCTTGCAAATTTCGCCAAAATAGCTTTGAGCTACTTAAATTTAAAAATTTATCTTGAAGCTATTTTCGTTTTCAAAATTTAAAGTCCGATTACGAACTCCAAAATGATTTAAATTTATTCTCTACAAAATTTATCTTGACACTTTTTGCTAAAGCTATCTTAGCTTGCTATCCTTTTTAAAATTTAGCAAATTTCTAACTTTATCAAAAAGTCACAAGCTATTTTAAATTTAATACCCATAAATTTTGGCAAATTTATCTATCTTTGAGCTTTTTTGCCACTTGTATTCGGTCTCATTTGCGATCTTTTGGGCTAGTTCTTTGCCAAAATGATCACTGATAAAGCCAAGCGCCATATCCATGCCAGCAGCCACGCCTGAAGCTGTGTAAAATTTACCTGCCCTCACCCACCTGGCGCGCTCTTGCCATTTTACCGCCTCGCCGCAACTTTTTACCCACTCAAGCGACCTTTTATTTGAAGTAGCCTTTAGTCCGTCAAGCTCTCCGGTGCGAGCGATGAGCGCCGAGCCAGTGCATACGCTTAGGCAAAATTGTGAAGCCAAAACGCACTCTTTAAGTCTCAAAATAAACTCACTATCATCTACAAGCGTCCTCGTGCCCTGACCCCCAGGGAGTAGCAAAACGCTCTCTTTTGGCATCTTACTAAGCTTTTTAGTCTTTATAAAAAAGCCTTGCTTGCTTCTTTTCATCCCGCCATCAAACGAGACGTAGCTTATCTGCATTTCAGGCACCCTTGCTAAAAACTCCACTGGCCCCATGAGATCAAGTGTCTCATACTCATCAAATATAAGGCAAAAAAGATGCATAGTGCGGTCCTTTTTCGGCTAAAATTTGGCTTTATTTTAGCTAAATTTTCAGATCAAAAACGCTAAAAATTAACAAAACTTAAATGTTTTTTATAAAATTTTTAGTAATCTTTTTTGCTAAGGTTTGCTTGTGATTAGCTCTGATATAATAGCCGCAAAACGGCATAGCTGTGTGATTTTAGCATATTTAACCAAAGCTTAAATCATTTAAGCTTTAGCAAATAAAGGAATAAAATGACGAGAATTCTTACTCTACTTTTTACATTGTCCGTTGCGGCAATGGCCATTGAGGGACCAACTGGCGTCAATCAATATGACAGCACCATTTGGGCAGCACAGAGGATAGAAAATATCAAGCCTTATGAGCATGGCTGGGGCCCGATATTTACTTTTATACAAGGCAACGACTACTTCGCGATAGCTGCACTTTCTATCATTTTAGCTGTTATCGGCGCGTTCGTGCTACACTTCTTGATCATCGGACCAAAACACTTTAGTCACGAGGGCAAAAAAGTGCTTGCTTTTTCAGTATTTATACGTATAGCTCACGGTTTAGCTGCGATCTCTTGGATCATCTTGGTGCCAACTGGTATCATCATCATGTGGGGTGCAGAGCTAGGCGGCGGCACATTTGTGCGTTTCTGTAGATACTTGCACGAGATAGCAACTGTGATCTTTGCTATATCTGTGCTACCGATGCTCTTTAGCTGGACAAAAAGAATGCTCCCAGCAGTGTATGACATCAGATGGATGTTTATAGTTGGTGGTTATCTATCAAAGAAGAAAAGACCAGTTCCTGCTGGTAAATTTAACGCAGGACAAAAAGCATGGTATTGGATCGCTATCCCTGGTGGTATCGTGATGATCATCACTGGTGCGATTATGTATTTTCAAGACTTCAAAGAGCCAGCAGTCGCTACTTGGCTAGGCATATCACAGATCGAGCTTTTAAGATATAGCGTCGTTATCCACAACTGCCTTGGCATCGTCTGTGCGGTATTTTTCCTAGTTCATATCTATATGGCTGCGATCGCTATACATGGCGCTATCTGGTCGATGATCACTGGATACAAAGAAGAAGAAGAGGTCTATGTACTTCACCACTACTGGTATCAAGAGCTTGTTAAGAAAAACAAGATCCCAGTATCTGACTACGAGAAATCTTACACAAATTTAAAATAATTAATCTTGACCTTGCGACTTACGCAGGGTCAAACTCTCTTTTATAGCAAATTTCAAAGCACAAATCCTTTTAAAAAATTAATATTTTTTAGCTATAATCCAAAATCAGTTTCAAGGTTTGAAATACTAATCACAAAGGAAAAACAATGACAAGAACAATTGATTGCAGAAATTTAGAGTGCCCAAAACCAGTCATCATGACTAAAAACGCACTAGAGGGTTTAAATGAAGGAGAGAGCTTAGAGATCATCGTAAATGCCCTAGCTCCAAAAGAAAATATCTCAAGATTTTTAAAAAATCAAAATATAGAATTTAGCCTAGAAAGCAATGGCAATGAGACTAAAATTTTAGCCATCAAGGGCAAAAGCGCACTTGAGCTTACAAATTTTGATGAGTTTGTCTGCGACATAACACCAAAAAATGAAAAGGTGCTCTATCTAAACGAAGAGCGCGCAGGTAGCGGAGAAGTTGGCATAAATTTGCTATCAAAATTCCTAGGCGCACTTATTCAAGTAGAGAAAAAACCAAAGATAATCATCTGCGTAAATAACGCCGTTAAGATGACGACAAACCGCTCACATCCAAGCTTTAAGCCGCTTAAAGATCTTGAAGCTGCTGGTGTTCAAATTTTAAGCTGCGGAAGCTGCTTGGAGGCTTATAAACTAGTAAGCGATCTTGCAGTTGGCGAAATTTCAAACGCTTATGAGATCATCGACATACTCTCAACTCACGAGCAAATCAAACTATGATCTATCACGACAAAAAGCTTACGCAGTTTGTTAAAGCCGCTGGTTGAGCTGCTAAGCTTGACCCGTCGGGTCTTCACAAAACGATTAGTAGTTTAAATTTATCTCATCCAAACCTGCTCTCAAGCATCGGCTCAAACGAAGATGCGAGCGTTTTTAAGCTCTCAGACGATCTTGCGCTCGTTCAGACGCTTGACTTTATCACGCCAGTAGTCAATGACCCATTTATCTACGGTCAGATCGCTGCTGCAAATAGCCTAAGCGACGTCTTTGCAATGGGTGGCGAGGTGATAAACGCCCTAAATATCGTGGGCTTTGATAGCTGCAACCTTGCACCTGAAATTTTAGGCGAAATTTTGCAAGGTGGAGCCGATAAAGTAAGAGAGTGTGGCGGCGTCATCGTTGGCGGACATACGATAGAGACGCAACAGATGTATTATGGACTAAGCGCGACTGGCAAGGTGAGCCCACAAAATTTCTGGGCAAACAATACAGCAGAAGTTGGCAACGTTTTGATCCTTACAAAGCCTCTTGGCAGTGGCATCTTAAGCACAGCGATCAAGGCTGATCTACTAAGCATGGAGCAGATAAATGAGGTCGCTGGCATCATGGCTCAGCTAAATTTCTACGCTCTAAAAGCGCTAAGCGGCATTAAGGTTTATGCTGCTACCGATGTGACTGGATTTGGATTTTTAGGGCATTTAAGCGAGATGTTAAACGACAAGATCAGCTTTAACGTCTTTGAAAAAGATGTGCCAGTGATCGCAAGTGCGAAAGAGTTTGCCGACATGGGCATCATCCCAGAGGGAAGCTACAAAAACCGCGAATTTGCAAAGCATTTTGTGAGCAAAGAGGCTGATATATTGCTTTTTGACGCGCAAACTTCTGGCGGACTTTTGCTAGCTGTTAGCGAGAACGATGCGAGCCTAGCACTAAAGCGCCTAAAAGAGGCTGGCTATGAGCGCTCAGCCATCATCGCAGAGGCGATACAAAAAGGCGAGTTTGATATATTTTTAAACTAACTCTAGGCTAAATTTAGCCTATTTCAAGGCCAGCTAAAGTCTGGCTAAATTTCTTTTAATTTACCTAGTCGCTTTATAATGTCAAGAAATTTAACAAAGGAGATATGATGAACTATCTTGAAATTTTAAAATTTCGTCACGCTTGCAAAATTTTTGATGAGAGCAAAAAGATCGGCGCTGGCGAATTTGACTTTATCCTAGAGGCTGGCAGACTAAGCCCAAGCTCGACTGGGCTTGAGCAGTGGGACTTTTTGGTCGTGCAAAATAAAGAGCTTAGAGAGAAGATAAAAGCTGTTTCATGGAACCAAGTGCAAATCACCTCTTGCTCGCATTTGGTTGTCATCTTAGCTAAGATCAAAGAGGTAAAGGTTGGTAGTAGCTATATCGATAAAATGATCGCTAGAAGGGCTGATAAAGACCACGAAGCTATCGCTGCAAGGCAGAAATTTTATCACGACTTTTTGCTATCAAATTTTAAAAATGACGATGAGCTAACCTTTCAGTGGTCACACGAGCAGTGCATGATAGCTGCGACAAATATGATGAACGCAGCCGCTAGCCTTGGGATTGACAGCTGCCCGATCGAAGGCTTTGACAGGCACGCTTTAAATGAAATTTTAGGTCTTGATGAGAGCGAAAAAAGAGTGGCTATCGTAGTGCCATTTGGCTACCGCCTAAATCCACAACCTGAAAAAATACGCAGACAAAGAGCCGAAGTAGTTACTTGGATCTACTAAGTCACGGGGCAAAACGCCCTGTGATCTCTTTAAATTTAAACAAAAAGGCATTTTATAAGCTAAAAAAAGTAAATTTGCGTTAAAATCATGGCTAGTTTTAAAAAGCGAGGCTTAAATTTAATGCAAAAAAATAGCGCTAAACCAGTTTTGCAGATTTTTAAGAGGTTCTATGTAAAGATAGCACTACTTCTTTTTGCCTTCATCTTTCTTGCACTTTTTGTCATATTTGCTGGCATAAACGATATAAAATATGAAATTTCAACGCTAAATTTAATCACTAGAAACAATATCGTGAGTACATTTGTAGAGGTAAAAGACAATATCACCACAAAGGCAAGACTCATAGCAAACGGCGTAGAGCCATTTTATGAAGATACTGTTGTAAGTAAATTCTACGCCGCTTTTTACGTGATAGCAAAAGACAACTCCTTGCTTTATGAGCGTAAATTTGAGGGCGCTTTTGAGTTACACAACTACGATATCTCGTGGTTTTCAGATATAAAAGCAGGCGAGTTTAGGCTCTCTGATAGATTTTACAAAAATAGACGCTTTAAAGATATCTACATAGCTTACGGGCTAAAAAATGGCAATAAAATTCTCGCCCAGCTAAATCCAAATCTTTTAAAAAACAAGGTCGATACAGGCTACAATAAAAACCTTGCCGCATACGTCTTTTTGGTCGATAAAGATGGCAACCTCTCAAGAGATGAGTTTTATAGAAAATTTATAAAAGAGGACTTTAACAAATACATCTCGCAAGGTGGCGAGTTTAAAGCTGACAAGATCATTTTTATACTAAAGGATATGAATTTTTACAAGATCAGCTACCTAGAGGAGCAAAAGCTATTTGTCATAACAGGCTCTAGCAGACAAGCGCAGATCTTTATCCAGCTAGTTCTAGTCGTACTTTCGTTCTTGTGTTTTGTCGCATTTAGCATACTTTGGCTACGTGATAACTCATATATAAAAGATAAAATTCTCTCTCCATTTATTAGAATCGCTCTTTTTGCGGCAGATAAAAGTAGGCTGGCTGATGAAGAATTTGACATAAAAGAATTTACCTCGCTAAACAACAGCATCAAAAAACTCTACGAAGATAGAGATAGAGCTTACGAGACGGCACAAAGCTACGAGAGTAGATTTGGCTATGTATTTGAAAAGAGCTTTTTAAAGATCGTGGTCTATGACGCTTATACTGGCGTCATCACGGACATTAGCAACGCTCTTTTAGAAAATCTAGGCTACAAAAAAGATGACGTAGCAGATCTAAATATCAAAGAGCTACTTGAAGATGAGTCTAAAAATTTAGTAGAAGATAGAGAAAACGCTATCAATAATGATCTATCGTATGAAGCTAAGCTAAGGCGTAAAAATGGCGAGATAATCGACGTTTTAGCGACCCAAAGTAGCTTCGAGCTAGAAAACACAAGGCTAAATTTCATACTTATAAAAGATATCACTCAAGAAAAGATGACGCAAAGAAATGACGATATCATCAAAAGCTACGTCTTTTTATCGCCAAATGTCATCGCCATCGCTTCGGCACAAGAGCCATTTTTGATCATCCAAAGCACAAACAATGTCGAGAGAATTTTTAATGTCCAAAGCCAAGGTCTTATAAATTTAGAAGATATAATCGCAAGCGAGGACTTTGATAGCTTTAAAGCTGCCGTGCTAGCAGGTAAAAAAGCCTTTTTGCAAGCAAGCTTTAAAAATGAAGAGCTAAATTTCATAGCAAATATGACAAACGCTTACGGCAAGAAAATTCCATTTAAGATAAAGGCTAAATTTATCGATGCAGACGAACAAAAGGTCATCTACTCATTTACCGATCTTAGTGATATGCTAAAGCTTCAAGAGAGATTTGAAAAACAAAGCAAAGAGAGTAAGGCGCTGCTTTGGGCGAGTGAGGCAAATGTCTTTACTTGGGATAAAAGAAGCGACATGCTCAACATCTCAGACGAGCTAAGTAAAATTCTCGGCACGCAAAGCACTCTAAATTTCGAGCAAGCAAAGTCGGTCTTTGTCGATGAGTTTGATAGTTTTTATAGCTTTTTTGAGAGCTTAAGAGATGCTCAAACATACATCAAAGATATCAAGCTTTACAGCATAGATAAAGAAATTTTACACTTTAGACTAAGGGCAAAAGCGCTTGAATACGACGAATTTGGCGAAGTAAGCTTGATAAAAGGCACATTAAGAGATCTTAGCCTAGAGGATAGCTTCTTTGTCTGCCAAGACCTGCTTGCAAAAATTTTCTCATTTAGCAAAGAAGAGGTCGTCTTGCTTGATGAGGAGATGAGGGTTATTGATGCAAATGACGCATTTTTTGAAAGTGCGGGCGCAAAAGATAGCGTATATCTAAAAGATATCACCTTTATAAAGCAAGGCTTAAGCGATATAAAACACCAGATCATAGAGACTATAAACCAAGGTGGCTCGTGGAGTGGCAAGGTTTGGAGCGAAAATAATAAAAATAAGAGCAAGCTTGAAGTCATAGAAATTTTACCGCTTATCGATGCGAGCGAGAAAAGAACTGGCTACATCATGCTAGCAATGCTGGCAAATAACGAAGCGCAAAATGAGAAATATCTAGAATTTATCGCATATCACGATCCGCTCACAAAGCTACCAAATAGATTTTTACTCTACAACAAGCTAAATTCTCTCATACAAAAAAATGAACAAAAAATAGCCGTCATCTACCTTGATATGGATGATTTTAAGAGCATAAACGACAACTTTGGCCACCAAATAGGCGATAAATTTTTAGTGGCTATCTCTGAAAAAATAGGCGCTATGTTTAATGGCAAAAATATCTTTGCAAGGATAGGCGGAGATGAGTTTGTAGGCGTCATAAACTATGAAAATTTAGGTGAAGTCTATGAAATAGCGCAAAATATGCTAAGGCTAGCTTCAGATGAAGTAAAGATAGACGAGCTAAAACTAAAAGCAAGCGCTAGCGTAGGCATAGCCTTGGCTGATAGTGAGCTTGGGGCTGATGATGTGCTACAAAGAGCCGACTGGGCGATGTATCAAGCTAAGATAAGCGGCAAAAACAGAAGCTATACATTTGATGCGAAAAAAGATGTCTATTTTAAGAGCCAATACGAAGATGGCTCAAAAATTTTAAAAGCGCTTGACGCTGGTGAGATGTTTTTAGAATTTCAACCAGAGATCAGCTTTAGCACGGGCGAGACTTTAAGTTTTGAAGCTCTTATTAGATGGAGAAAAGATGGCGAGATCATCTATCCAAGCGACTTTTTACCACTTATAAAGACAAGTAGCGCATCGAGTAATATCGCTTTATTTACGATAAAAGAGGCGCTTTTAGCAAGAAAGATGTGGCTAGAAAATGGCATAAGCGCAAAGGTTCGCGTAAATTTAAGCGTTAAAAAGCTCTTTACAGAGGAATTTTGGCATAAATTTAAAGCGATATTTGATGAGGATAAAAGCCTTGATCCAACTGGGCTTATCATCGATGTTATCGACGCTGCAACAGCTACAAATTTAGAAGTTTTAGAAATTTATGTGAGAAAATATAAAGAGCTTGGCATACACTTCTCGCTTGATGATTTTGCCTCATACTCAAGCTCGATAGAAGCTCTTGGTATGCTAAAGACAAACCGCTTTAATATAGACAATAAATTTTGCAAACATATCTTTAACTCAAAAGAGGCGCTTGAGAGCATAAATATGATAAGGTTTGTGGCTGATAAATTTGGACTAAATGCGACTATAAAAAATATAGATGACAAAAGAACGCTTGAGTTTTTACTTGGTCTTGGTTTTAATAAATTTCAAGGCAACATTTTCTCATTAGCGCTTTTGGCAAAAGATGCTGCTTCGTTTAAATTTGAAAGACCATATCTGCACATAAAAGACTATAAAAATAGCGAAAATTTCGAGCTTTTCAAAGGCTTAGTCGTGCTAAAAGAGCTTGCAAATGAAGTGATAGCAAATTTAAATCAAGACGACAAACTAGCACAAAGCCTAAAACAAAAAATAGAAGACGAGATAAAAAATATAGGTAAATTTAATCAAGAAATTTCCATAAATTTAAGCAAACTAGCAAGCAGTAGTGACAGCAGCGAACTCTATAATCTAGCCATGTCCATCATCAAAGAGTGCGATATAAATTTAGGTTTTAGTAAGGAGATAAGAGTTGAGTGATGTAAATGTTTATGAGCACGAGATCCCAAACGGAAGCAAACTTTACTTTGCAAAAAGTGCAAAGTTAAAGAGAAAAATCGAGCAAAAAGCGAGTGAAATTTTAGAAGATGAGGGTTTTAGCGAGATCGTAACGCCGTTTTTTTCGTATCATCAACATCTAAGCGTGGATGCGACAAACCTTCTGCGCTTTAGCGACAGTCTAAACCACGAGATAAGCCTAAGGGCTGATAGCACGGTTGATACCGTTAGGATCGTGCTTAGAAGGCTAAAAGCAAACGAGCCAAAGAGGTGGTTTTACATCCAGCCAGTCTTTCGCTACCCAAGCCAAGAAATTTATCAAATAGGCGCTGAGCTTATCGGTGAAAACGACATTTTAAAGAGTATAAACATAGTAGCAAAGCTCTTTAGCGAGCTTGAGATCGGCGCTTGTTTGCAGCTTAGCAACATGCAAATCCCAAGGATAATTTGCGAAATTTTAAACTTAGAGATAGAAATTTTTGAAAACTCATGGCTAGAAAAAATTTTAGCCCAAAACGTGCCGTGGCTTAGCAAACTAGCCCTTTTAAAGGACGCTAGCGAGCTTGATGAGATAATAAATTTAGTCCCTGATAAGCTAAAAGAGGCGCTAAAAAATTTACAAGCTGTGGCAAAATCACTAGAATATAAAAATTTAAGAATAGTTCCGCTATATTACTCAAAAATGAGATATTATGATAGTTTATTTTTTAGATTTTTAAAAGACAACGCCATCTTAGCAAGTGGCGGAAACTATGAAATAGACGATATTTCAAGCAGCGGGTTCGCTGTATATACTGATGCATTGATAGAAGAAAAAATTAATTTAAGGAAGTAAGAATGAGAAAGGCTGATTTAGTAGTTGGTGTTCAATGGGGTGATGAGGGCAAAGGCAAGATAGTTGATATGCTAGGACTAAACTATGACATGATTTGTCGCTCTCAAGGTGGCCACAACGCTGGTCATACGATCTGGGTCGATGGCGTTAGATACGCGCTTCACCTTGTCCCAAGCGGAATTTTGCACAAAAATATCATAAATATCATCGGCAACGGCGTCGTTGTCTCTCCAGAGGTGCTCATCACTGAGATGGCGCAATTTGACAACTTAGAGGGCAGACTTTATATAAGCGACAAAGCACACTTAAATTTAAGCTACCACAGCCAAGTCGATCAAGCAAAAGAGCGCTTAAAAGGCGAAAAAGCGATCGGAACGACTGGCAAAGGCATCGGACCAACATACGCAGACAAGATAAGTAGAAGCGGCCACAGAGTTGGCGAGCTACTTGAGCCAGAGCGCTTGTGCGATGCTTTGATGCATGATTTTGAAACAAATAAACCTGTATTTGACGCTCTTGGCGTAAAGATACCTGAAGAAAATGAGCTGCTTGAAGAGCTAAAAAGATATAAAGAGGTGCTTGCTCCATTTATCGCAAACACTACAAATTTAGTTTGGAAAGCGCTTGATGAAGACAAAAAAGTCCTACTTGAAGGCGCTCAGGGCACACTTTTAGACATCGATCACGGCACATATCCTTATGTAACTAGCTCAAATACCATAAGCGCTGGCGCTTGCACAGGCCTTGGGCTAAATCCAAAAGAGATAGGCAAGGTCATAGGCGTCATCAAAGCATATACAACTCGCGTAGGTCATGGACCTTTCCCAACTGAAGACAAAGGCACGAACGGCGATAAGATGTGCGAGATCGGTAAAGAATTTGGCACAACAACAGGCCGCCGCAGACGTTGTGGCTGGTTTGATGCAGTAAGCGTAAAATACGCTTCAAGGCTTGATGGCGTCGATACTTATGCGCTTATGAAGCTTGACGTACTTGATGGCTTTGAAGTGGTAAAAATTTGCAAAGCCTATCAATACAACGGCGAAACTATCGACTACGTGCCAACAGATCTTGAAAATGCAACGCCTATCTATGAAGAGCTTGCGGGCTGGGATAGCGTAAAGGGTATCAGCAGATATGAAGACCTACCAGCAAACGCAAGAGCGTATATCGAGCGTATAGAGGAGCTAACTGGCGTGAAAGTCGGCTATATCTCAACAAGCCCTGAGAGAAGCGATACGATCATTAGATGAAAAGTAAATTTACCTCCGTCGTCCGCGTCAAAAAGCAGGAGATGGATAAGGTAGAGGCTAAGCTCGTCGTTGCTAGGCTAAATGTAAGAAATGATGAAGAAAAAATAGCACTCTTAAGAGCCAAGCTTAACGAGTTTAGCCTGCCAAAAAGTGGCAACATAGGCGAGCTAAGAGAAAATTTAGAGCTCATAAATATAGCAAGAGCCGAGCTAAGCGCATGCAAAGAGAGCTTAGAGATAGCAAAAAAAGAGGTCTTGCACTACGAGCACAAATATAAAAATGCAAATTTAGAGTATGAAAAGATGAAATATCTAGAAAAAGAAGAATTTAAAAAAGAGATAAAACGCATACAAAAGGCTGAAGCGCTGGCTCTTGATGAGTTTGCAGTTATGAAATTTGCAGCCAAAAGCGAGGCGTAATGAGAGCTGTTTTACTCTTTTTTATGGTTATAAATTTTGCATTTTGCTTTGAAGTGCCGGTTGATTGCACGCAGATCTTTGAAGCTAGAAAAGAAGAAATTTCAAAGGAGCTTGAGGTTATCGATGAGCAGCGTCAAGCCCTAGAGGTCTTTCGAGCAAGCTCGGCTGCAGCTTATGAAGAGAACAACAAAAAGCTCGCCAAAAAAGAGGCTGATCTGAATGCGACGATGAAAGTGATCGAGCAAAAACGCAAAGAGATCGATGAAGTTGTCGCTAAAAATGAGAAAATTTTAAAAGAGCTTCGAACGATGACGACTGATAAAGTCAATGAATCCTACGCCAAAATGAAAGATGGCGCAGCAGCCGAAGTGCTCTCGCAAATGCCTAGATCAAACGCAGCCACCATACTTTACGCCCTTGATGCAAAAAAGATCTCAACCATCATTGCCAAGATGGATCCAAAGGTTGCTTCTGAAGTGACAGCACTACTTCAAAAAGGCCCTCCATTTATCGATGAAAAGGGCGATATGCCCGCTCCAGCTGGAAGCATAAATATGCAGTAAATTTAATTTACTGTTAATCTAAAAAACTAAATTTAACTGATAAATTTAATCTATTTTCTCATCCATCTTTGATTTTTGCGCCTGCTCTTGGCGGTCCAGCGATATTAAACGCCTCACTCTTTTGGCAAAAGGGTCGAATTTGCATAAATTTTTTGCCTAAATTTAGTGAGAAAAACTTAGTAAATGGCAAAAAGCAGCTTAGCTCGGTTTTGCCTTTGCCGAAAAGATTTGTGCTGGAGTTTTTAAGAAATTTTGGTTTAAAAGATAGAGCGTTTTATGAATTTAATGATGATGAAAAGAGCATCATGAAAAGGCTTTTTGCTTACGAATTTGCTCCTGCTGGGACATTTGACTTTGAAAGAGCTGAAGTTACAAAAGGTGGGGTAAAAACTAATTTTTTAGATGAAAATTTAGAGTGCAAAAGCGTAAAAGGGCTTTACTTTATAGGAGAGGTTTTAGATATCACTGGTATGCTTGGTGGATATAACTTGCATTTTGCATTTGCAAGTGCTTTAAAGGTAGCTAGCGCTTTAAAAAATAGCTAATTAAATAGAAGTGAAATTTAGCTAGTGGCAGCAAAGACTACCACTAAATTTACTATCTCTCGCTTAGATACTCTTGCAAGCTTTTTACTTCAAGTGCTTTGCCAGTTTGAACTGTGCTTAGTGACTTAGCAGCTGCAAGTGCTGCACGGATAGTTGTGAAGTAAGGGATCTTAAATCTAAGTACATTTTGGCGGATCTTTTTGCCATCATCCACGCTTGATTTAGTATCGCTTGTATTTATAACAAGTGCGATATCGCCGTTTTTAAGCCTATCTTCAACGTTTGGTCTGCCCTCGCTTATCTTATAGACAAACTCAGCCTCCACGCCAGCTTCGCTTAAAATTTTATGCGTACCGCCAGTTGCGACGATGCTAAAACCAAGTGCTATTAGCTCTTTTGCAAGATCAGGCGCGTAAGATTTATCAGCGTCAGCTAGCGTTAAAAATACCCTGCCCTTGCTTGGCAAAGTGTTGCTAGCAGCGATCTGGCTCTTTGCAAATGAGCTTGCAAAGTCGTGGCTGATACCCATGACCTCGCCCGTGCTCTTCATCTCAGGGCCAAGGATGAGATCAGCTCCACTTAGCTTGTTAAACGGCAGCACGCACTCTTTTACGCAAACATGCGAACTTACGCGAGGTTTTAAGATATCGCCATCTTCATAAACAACCTTATAATCATCATAAAATTTAAGCGCCTCACGTAAATTTCCCTGCCACATAACTCTTGTAGCCACCTTTGCCATAGGCACGCCAGTAGCCTTGCTCACAAACGGCACAGTCCTGCTTGCGCGAGGATTTACCTCGATCATATAAAGCTCGTTTTCATAGATAGCAAACTGGATATTCATAAGACCAACAACGCCTAAATTTAGCGCGATATCTCTAGTTTGCCTCTCCACTTTTTTTATCATTTCTGCACTTAAGCTCATTGGTGGCAATATGCAAGCTGAGTCGCCAGAGTGAATTCCAGCCTCCTCGATGTGCTCCATTATCGCACCTATATAGACCTCTTTGCCGTCACATATCGCATCCACGTCGAGCTCTTTTGCATCTTGTAAAAATTTATCAAGTAGCACTGGCGAGTGATTGCTAACCTTTACTGCCTCGTTCATATACTCTTTTAGCTCGCTCTCGTTATGCACCCTTCTCATCGCCCTACCACCTAGGACGTAGCTTGGGCGAACAAGCACTGGGTAGCCGATAGTCGCGGCCTTTTGCAAGGCTTCTTCTAGGCTAGTGGCGGTGTCATTTTTAGGCTGAAGGACGCCTATTTTATTTATAAATTCGCTAAATTTTTTTCTATCCTCGGCCACGTCGATCACTCTTGCGGTTGTGCCGATGATCTTAGCGCCGATCACGCTTAGGCGCTTTGCAAATTTAAGCGGAGTTTGGCCGCCAAAATGCACGATCACGCCGTCTGGCTTTTCACGCTCGATGACAGCTCTCACGTGCTCAAAATCGATCGGCTCAAAGTATAAAATATCGCTCGTGTCGTAGTCGGTTGAGACGGTTTCTGGGTTGCAGTTATACATTATCGTTTTTATGCCAAGGTCTCTTAGGGCGTAGCTTGCATGCACGCAGCAGTAGTCAAACTCTATACCCTGGCCGATCCTGTTTGGACCGCCGCCTATTATCATCACTTTTTTAGCGTCTTTTACAGGCTCTTTTTTAGGAAATTTAGTGATATTTGTGGTTGAGTAAAGATATGGCGTTAGCGCCTTAAATTCGCCCGCGCAAGTATCGACCTCGTTGTATTCAAGCTCGATGCCAAGCTTTTGCCTAGCAAAATAGATATCATTTTGGCTAAGCTCAAGATCGTCTTTTTCATTTATAAGCACAGCTATCATCTTATCTGAAAAGCCCATGCTTTTGGCCTCTCGCAGTAGCTCTTCGTTGTTTAAGATATCCATGTCGATCTTATCTTCAAATTTAACTATCTCATAAATTTGCTCCAAAAACCAAGGGTCGATCTTGCTAAACTCATGCACCTCAGCCACGCTAAAGCCATCTCTAAAGGCTTGCGCTAGATATAAAATTCTTCTCTCATTTGCATTTCTGATGCCATAAATCAAAGCGTTTTTCTCTAGGCTAAGGCTGTTAAATCCGCAAAGATCACGCTCTAGGCTGCAAAGCGCCTTTTGGATACTCTCTTTAAATGTCCTACCTATCGCCATAACCTCGCCAACTGACTTCATCGCAGTGCCTAGATATGGGTTTGATCCTGGGAATTTCTCAAATGTAAAACGCGGGATCTTTGTCACGATGTAATCGATCACCGGCTCAAAGCTAGCAGGCGTGCCTGTGATATCGTTTTTGATCTCATCTAGGCTAAAACCAACTGCAAGCAGTGTCGCTACCTTTGCGATCGGGTAGCCAGTAGCCTTACTGGCAAGTGCTGAGCTTCGGCTAACGCGTGGGTTCATCTCGATAACGATCATGCGGCCAGTTTTTGGGTCTATGGCAAACTGCACGTTGCTGCCACCAGTATCAACGCCGATCTCACGAAGTATGGCAAAGCTAGCGTCACGCATAGCTTGATACTCTTTATCTGTGAGCGTGAGTGCTGGTGCGACCGTGATGCTATCGCCTGTATGCACGCCCATTGGATCAAAATTTTCGATCGAGCAGACGATGATACAGTTGTCATTTCTATCTCTAATGACCTCCATCTCGTACTCTTTCCAGCCAAGCAAGCTCTCTTCTATCAAAATTTCATGTATCGGGCTTGCGTCAAGGCCAGTGTTGGCTAGCTCTTTAAATTCGTCCATATTGTAAGCCACGCCGCTTCCTGCGCCACCAAGCGTGTAGCTAGCTCTTATTATGAGTGGAAAGCCTATCTCGTTTGCCGCATTTAGCGCGTCGTCCATATTGTAGGCATATCTACTCTCAGGCAGATCCATGCCGATCTTTTGCATGGTCGCTTTAAAAATTTGTCTATCTTCGCCCTTTTTTATCGCTTCTGGGTTTGCACCAAGAAATTTGACATCCTTTAAAAGACCACTCTCAAAGACCTCCATAGCGGCATTTAGCGCCACTTGACCGCCCATCGTTGGCAAAATGGCGTCAATATTTTCTTTTTCGATGATCTTTAAAATGCTATCTTTTGTGATCGGCTCTATATACGTTGCGTCGGCGAAATTTGGATCAGTCATGATGGTGGCTGGGTTTGAGTTGATAAGCACTACGCGGTATCCAAGCTCTTTTAGCGTCTTGGCTGCTTGCGTGCCTGAGTAGTCAAATTCGCAGGCTTGACCGATGACGATAGGGCCTGAGCCGATTAGCAAAATGGTATTTATATCTGTTCTTTTTGGCATCATTTTTCCTTTGTTACAACGTATAGGTAGTTTGGTATGTTTAGCTTCGCATAGGGCTCAACTATCACGCTTTGATAGGAGCTCTCTTTTAAAATTTTACTCACGCGCCCTACTGGCACCCCACTAAAAAATATCCCGTCAAGCCCGCTCGTAAAGACCTCATCGCCCTCTTTTGGGCTGAGCCATTGTGGGATAAATTTCACCATTATTTGGCCTTGATTTCCATGCGCGACGCCTGGAATTTTGTCATTTCCTATATAGACTGCAAATATACTTTTTGGGTCATTTTGCAAGTATGCTAGCGGCTTGCCATCTTTTGCGATGACGATGCCAGCGCTGCTTCCTTGATAGATGAGCCCGTAAATTTTATTTGGGTCGTATCCTTCAAACTCGCTTATCCAAATTTTATTATAATCCCCGATATGTACGTAACTAAGCCCTTTTACTAGCTTTACAGCTGGGGCGTAGGCAGTTGAGTTTTTATCTTTTAAAATTTGATTTAGCTCGTTTGCAAAAGTAGATAGAAGCGTGGCTGAACGCTCTAGCTCTTTGTTTTGCGCTCTTAGTTTTTCTATCTCGCTAGCCTGCCTAAAATATTCGTTTATGTAATCTTTCACGCTTTTGGCAAAATTGTCGTATGAATTTATAGCGTAGTTGCTAAATTTGATAGATATGTTGCTTAAAATTTCGCCCTTAAACATCGAGGCGCCAGCAAGCAACGCTATAAAAACAAAAAGAACAATCTTACTCTTCATTTGTTAGCTGTTGTAAAAGTCCGATCTCTTGAAGTGCCTTGCCTGTGCCTCTAGCAACAGCAAGAAGCGGCTCATCAGCTACAAATACTGGAAGCTTAACGATATCAGACAAGAACTTATCAAGCCCTCTAATAAGCGCTCCACCGCCAGTTAGCACGATACCAGTCTCGACGATATCGCCAGCAAGATCAGGCGGCATCATCTCAAGCACAGTTTTTAGCGCATCTGCGATCTCTTTTAGCGGCTCTCTCATCGCCTCTCTCACATCCTCGCTTGTTAGCTCAACCCTGCTTAGAAGACCGCTCACTTGGTCGCGTCCTTTTACCACTACGCTTAGCTCTTTTTCTAGCTGCACAGCAGAGCCCACAGCGATCTTTATCTCCTCGCCTGTTCTCTCGCCTATTAGTAAGTTGTATTTTTCTTTTATGTAATTAACAATGCTGCTATCTATCTTATCACCAGCTGTGCGGATAGATTTTGATATTACCAAACCGCCAAGTGAGACGACACCGATCTCAGTCGTACCACCGCCGATATCAACTACAAGGTTGCCTTGTGGTTCGCGAACTGGTAAATTTGCTCCGATAGCTGCTGCCATAGGCTCTTCTATCAAAAATACCTCTCTAGCTCCTGCGCTTAGTGCGCTCTCTCTAACAGCCTTTCTTTCAACCTGAGTAAGTCCGTAAGGAACTGAGATGATGATCCTTGGGCGTAAGAAATTTTTCCTTCTATGAGTCTTTTCTATAAAGTAGCGTATCATCCTCTCTGTCATGTCAAAGTCCGCGATAACGCCATCCCTCATCGGTCTTATCGCCTCGATGTCGCCAGGAGTTTTTCCCACCATCTCTTTTGCAGCGTGGCCGACTGCTAGAATTTTTTGTTTTCCATATTTTTCACGTCTTACTGCAACAACTGATGGTTCATTTATGATTATTCCCTTATCTTTTACCAAAACCAAAGTGTTTGCCGTACCTAAATCTATACCCATATCACTTGAGAAAAAACCTATAACCTGATCTAAAAACATCTATTTCCTTTACGCTGTTAATTTATTGTGCTTTACCAAAATCGGCTTTGCCTTATCTTTTACCGTCTCTTTTGAGATCACGATATCGTAGTCTTTTAGCTCTGGCAGATCATACATTATATCTGTCATAAGCTCTTCCATTATGCTTCTAAGCCCTCTTGCTCCAGTCTTGCGCTCGATAGCAAGGCTCGCTATCTCTTCAAGCGCCTCATCATCAAATTTAAGCGCAGCGCCGTCGATCGCACAAAGCTTTTGATATTGTTTTAATATCGCATTTTTTGGCTCGGTCAAAATTTTAACCATATCCTCTTTTGTTATCTCATTTAATGTAGCCACCACGTGAAGTCTGCCGATAAGCTCGGGGATGAGGCCGTATTTTACAAGGTCGTCTGGCTCAAGCATGCTTAGTAAATTTTCTTTTTCATTTTTGCCACGTTTTTCTTGGTTAAATCCAAGTACGTTTTTACCAACTCTGCGCTCGATAATATCAAGAAGTCCGTCAAATGCGCCGCCGCAAACAAATAAGATATTTGTCGTATCTATCTGGATGAAGTCTTGGTTTGGATGCTTTCTGCCGCCTTTTGGTGGGATATTTACGACGCTGCCTTCGATGATCTTTAAAAGCGCTTGCTGCACGCCCTCGCCTGAGACGTCCCTTGTAATGCTTCTATTTTCACTCATCCTAGCGATCTTATCGATCTCATCGACAAATACAATGCCCTGCTCCGCCTTTTTCACGTCGCCATTTGCAGCTTGCAAGAGCCTTGTAAGGATGTTTTCAACGTCCTCGCCGACATATCCAGCCTCAGTCAGGCTTGTCGCATCGCAAATCGCAATAGGCACGTCAAGAAATCTCGCCAAAGTCTGAGCCATCAACGTCTTGCCACTTCCAGTTGGACCAACAAGCAAGATGTTTGACTTTGAAATTTCGGTGTCGTCTTTGATGTCGCTTTGTTTAAAAATTCTCTTATAGTGGTTATATACGCCGACGCTAAAGACCTTTTTAGCCCTATCTTGGCCGATCACGTAGTTATCAAGTACCGCTTTTAGCTCCTTTGGAGTGAGTTTTTGATACTCTATCGCCTCTTCACTTTTGCTCTCTTCTACACTCGTATCACCATGTATCATATCGTATGCTGCTGCTATACAGTACTCGCATATATAGGCGTTTCCTTCGATATCTGCTAATAATCTTCTCTCAGCAGACTCAGCCTCGCCACAAAAATTACACTTTCTAGCCATTAATCTCTTCCTTTTGCAAGCGGAATTCCTCTTGTCGTTTCTAATATAAATTTACACATTTTTTTAACATTTTCGTCACTTGTTTTTGCGATCAGCTCATTTGCTTGATCTTTTAGGCTAACGCCTTGATTAAACAAAAATTTATAAGCGCGAACAAGCTCTTCAACCTGCTCTTTGTCAAATCTACGCCTAATGCCAACTAAATTTAAACTTCTTATATAGGCTCTGTTGCCCTCAGCTAGGCAAAATGGCACTACATCTTGGCTTAGCGCACTTGCTCCTGCGACCATGCAGCTCTCACCCACTCTAACAAACTGGTGAATAGGCGTAAGACCGCCCACAACAGCGTAGTCGCCAAGCTCGACGTGGCCAGCTAGTGTTGCATTATTTGCCAAAATGACGTTGTTGCCTATTATGCAGTCGTGTGCGATGTGAGAGTATGCCATGATAAAGGCATTATCGCCGATCCTTGTTATACCATCGCCCTTGTGCGTGCCTGAGTTTATCGTACAAAACTCACGTATAGTTGCGTGCTCGCCGATGATGACGCCAGTATCGACCTCATCTTTATAGCTGATATCTTGCGGGATGTCGCCCACGATCGCGTAGCTAAATACACGAGAGTTATCGCCGATCCTCGTCTTGCCAAGCACCCTTGCGCCTTGTTTTATCGTGACGTTGTTGCCAAGGACTGCATCTTTACTTACAAATGCGTAAGCCTCGATATTTGCGTCATCTCCTATTATCGCTCCATCTTCTATAACAGCTGTTTGGTGGATGTTTTTCATTGTCTCTCTTTTTTAAGCAAAAGCCTATTTATCGACTATCATCGCTTTAAGTTCAGCCTCGGCGCATAGCACATCATCAACATATGCCTTGCCCTCAAGCACCCAAATATTACCTTTGTGTTTTAGCACGTTTAGTCTGTACTCTAGCCTATCTCCAGGGCGGACTGGATGGCGAAATTTCGCTCCGTCAATGCTCATAAAATAGACTACTTTGTTCTCGATGCCAGCTTGATGCTCGTCGCTCATACTCTTAAACGCTAGCACGCCACCAGCTTGCGCCATGCCCTCAATGATCATCACGCCAGGATAGATCGGGTGACCTGGGAAGTGCCCCTGAAATATCGGCTCGCCAATGGTTACATTTTTATAAGCGACGATGTTTTTTGCAGGCTCTAGCTCGACAACTCTATCGATAAGCAAAAAAGGAAATCTATGTGGGAGAATTTTTTGAATTTCTACGACGTCTATCACGTTTTGGCCTTAGTAATGTAAATTTTTGCAGATTGTAACAAATTTATACTAAGAAAAAAATTATTAGTCTCTTTTAAAATCTCTGAAATTTAGCCTTAATGGGTCTAAATTTAGTCCTCTAAAACCAAAATTTCTTCGCTATCGTTGTAAAAAACAGCCTTTGCGTAAATTTCGTAGCTGCCCTTTTTGACCTCGTCTAAGATGATGATAGGATTTTGCGAAAACTCCCCGCTTATATCACGGCGAAATTTCATCTCAGTGCAAAGCTCAAGCGGCCTTTTGCAAAGCTCATCTACACTTTTAAATTTGCTATTTGTAAATTTATTAAAGCGCTCTATGCTCATAAATATCGCGCCCTCTTTTAGCTCATCATCGATCTCGCAGTCACGCTCTACATTTAGCTTTAAATTTTCTCTTTTAAAGCCAGAATAGAGCACAAAGTAGCTTGGCACCACAGCGTTTTGAAATTTAACACTAGCACGCAAAAGCCTGTAGTTTAAAAATCGCCTTCTAAAAAGGTGAAATTTCTCCCCTCTCGCCTCGCAAAGGCGCACCTTTTTGTAAAGCTCAAGTCTAGCCTCAATGCTACCATAAAGTGCCCTTGCGTGTAGCTCGCTCATTAGCTCACTTTGGGGTAAATTTTGCGAGTCACGCTGTTTTTTTAGCGCAAAGACGCAACCGCAGTAGTTTTGGTGATAGAGCTTGTCCTTTTTAGCGAGGATAAACTGCTCGCTTGTACCGCCATTTTTTCTATAATCAACCGCAACCGCCTCTAAATTTGAGCCAGCCACCGCCTCATCAAGCGCCTTTTTAAGCTGAGTAAAGTCCTTTTTTGGGCTCATTAAAAGTGTCGTCGTGATCTTATTTAGACCAAGCTCAAGCGCCTTTTTAGCAGAGTCTTTCATACGAAAGTCAAAGCAGTATTCGCACCTTTTGCCCTTTTCTGGCTCATCTTCAAGCCCTTTTGTGCCGCCAAGCCACGCTTCGTAGTCGTATTCGCCACATATTAGCTCGATGCCTAGCTTCTCGCAGCTTCGCTTCACGTCCTCAAAACGCAGTAAAAATTCGCTATATGGATGTATGTTTGGATCGTAAAAATAGCCTACTATTCGCTCATTTGGATGATCTTTTCGTAGGCGCTGTAAAAAGTAGTGGCTATCGACCGAGCAGCAGATATGAACTAGCAAATTTGACCTTTTTTGCTTGCATTATATCAAAGTTTGGCGTCATAAAATTTAGCTGCATCAAGGTATTTTTTAAGGACATTTTGACTTGCAAGATCATCAAATTTACCCCACGCCACTTGCTTGCCAGATTCGATGATTAGCACCTTTTGCGCTATCTTCATCGCACTTAGGATATCGTGCGTGATAAAGATAATGCTGATCTTTTTATCTAAGCTTAAAAGCAAATTTATAATCTTTTGCTTCGTCTCGTTGTCAAGCCCGCTTGTTATCTCGTCGCAGATTAGGATTTTTGGCTTTGAAAGAAGCGCTAGCAGTATCCCGACCCTTGTCGCCTCGCCGCCACTTAGCTGAGATGGATATTTTTCTAAAATTTCATCTTTTAAATTTAAATTTGCCAGAAGCTCTTTGAGCTCATTTTCGCTAAAGCTAAGCTTAAGATATGACCTCACATGAGCGATCGCGGTTTTTACTTTTAGCGCTGGATTTAGGGCTTGTTTTTGGTTTTGCAAGATATATCTGATATCTTTTTTTAGCTCATTTTTGTCCGTGATCTCTTCACTGTTTATATAAATTTTGCCCCCACTTTTTGGCTCGCTAAATGATATGAGCTTTGCAAGCGTGCTTTTGCCACTGCCACTTTGCCCCAAAATGGCTAAATTTTCGCCATCATCAAGCTCGCAACTTATCCCCTCCAAAAGGTGTAGCACTTCAGCTCTAGCGTTAAAATGCTCCTTAAAGCTTAAACTTTTTGATACATTTTCAAGCCTGATTTTCACGCATTTTCCTTTAAATTTAGCCGCCCATCTCTCATCTGCCAAATTTCATCACTAAGATAGCTTGTCAGCGCCTCATCGTGCGAGATAAAAATGACGCTCATCTTGCCCTTTAAACTCTCCAAGATGCCCGCCACGTGGCTACCGCTAATGCTATCAAGCCCGCTTGTTATCTCGTCGCAGATTAAAATTTTTGGCTTCAAGCAAAGCGCAAGAGCGATCTGCACACGGCTCGCCTCGCCGCCACTTAGCTCGTATGAGTATTTGTGCCAGATGAGATTTGCATTACCCAGCCCAAACTCCCTAAAATAAGCAAATGCAAGCTCTTTATTTGATTTATTATCGCCGCCAAGATAGGCGTTAAAGTGATCGCCCACGTTTAAGAGCGGATGAAGGCTTGCAACTGAGTTTTGAAAGATGAGCGCGGCGACCTTTTTTCGGTGCTCTTTTAGCTCATTTTGGCTAAGTTTTAAGATATCTTTTTTATAAATGCTAAATTTATCCGCTCTCACTCTAAAATCATCATCAAAAAGCCTTATTAGGCTCTTTGCAAAGAGCGATTTGCCACTGCCACTTGCACCCGTGATACCTATAAATTTACCCTCGCCCATGGCAAAATCAAGCTCACGCAAAAGCTTCTTATCCTTATAAAAAACGTTTAAATTTTTAATCTCTATCATATTTTTATATTGCCATTTTTTGAATTTGACGTGATGATCGAGGTTGCAAGGATGAGCAAAAAGAGCGTCACGCCAGGGAAAAGCACCATCCACCAAGAGCCAAGAAAAAGCGCCTCTTTGCTCTCATTTAGCATGATGCCAAGGCTTATTTTATTTGCGTCGCTACCCACGCCAAAAAAGCCAAGCGTGGCCTCCATTACGACCGCGTTTATCGCGTTTATGCCAAAGATGCTAACTATTAGATGCTTTAAATTTGGCAAAATTTCAAAGCAGATAAGGCTAAATTTACTAGCTCCATTTATCACAGCCTGCTCGGCGTAGTCGCACTTTTTACTAAGTCTTAAATTTTGCATAAAGACTTTTGCACCCTGCATAAAAGAACAAATGGCGATGATAAAAGAGGTTATGAGCAGATCTCCGCTACTAAATGAGCTAAAAAGCATGATGAAAACGATGTTTGGTATGCTTAAAAAAGCATCAAGTCCCTTATCAAAAAGGCTCTCACAGGCTCTGCTCTTGCTCGTGCCAAAATATGCGTAGATGAGCGAGAAGAGCGTCGTTAAAAAGCCAGCTAAAAGCAAGACAAGAAGCGAGTTTTTAAGCGCGTAGGCCACTCTTATGAGATTGTCCCTGCCTAGGATGTCAGTGCCAAAGATGTGCCCGCTACTTGGGGCTAAATTTACCGCCATAAAGTCAGTGAAATTTGGCTCAAATTTAGAAAAAAACGGCGTCACAAAGGCAAATGTGACAAGTGCTAAAAAGACAAAACAGGCTAAGAAAAATATGACTTTTCTCATAAATTTCTCTTATCTGCCAAAATGGCAAAAATTTTAGCCAGTAAATTTGCAAAAACGACAAAAACAGCCGTTAGCAAAATGGTCGCAAGTGCGACTGGATAGTCTTTAGCGATGACCGCATCAAGGCTAAGCTTGCCTATGCCCGGAAATGAAAAAATGCTCTCAATGACGTATGAGCCAGCAAAAACGCCAGCTACAAGGGTTGCGAAATAATAGACTATGTCGGTGCTTGCGTGCTTTATGGCAAAGAGATAAATTTTGCCGCGTCCCAAGCCTCTAGCGTGAGCCGTCTGGATAAAGTCGGCGTTTAGGCTTTGATTTAGCCTGTCTCTTACAAATTTCACGTTTGCGCCAAGGTGTGGCAAGATGATGGCAAGCGTTGGCAAGATGATAAATTTAGCCCCAACTCCGCTAGATCCTAGCTCGTTTGCGCCAGAGCTTGGCAGCACGTTTAGATAGACGCTAAAGATCGCTATTAGCACGAGTGCTACGTAAAAATGCGGTAGGGAAGCTAGCAAAAAGGAGCTAAAATTTATAAAAATATCGGCAAATTTATTCTTATAAATGGCGCTTAAAAGCCCCAAGAAAAATGACAAAAAAACTATCAGAAAAAACGAAGCAAAAAACAAAATAAGCGAATTTAATATCCGCTCTTTAATGAGCAGCGACACACTTGCCCCGCTTACAAAACTAGTGCCAAAGTCCCCCGTAACAAAGTGAACTAGCCATCTAAAATACTGCACAAAAAAGCCATCTTTTAGCCCCAAATTTTCTAAAATTTGCTCCTTTATAGCCACGCTCACCGCCTCACTTCGCAAAAACATCGCGTCAGTGACGTTTCCTGGCAAAAAATATATGAGCAAAAATAGAAAAAATGAGATAAAAAACAGCAACCCAAGGCTTGAGATCGCTGTTTTCAAAATGGCTCTAAACAAAGTTTTTATCCACTATTTTACTTGCCACTCTCTTATGTTCCATAAAAATCCAGCCCCATGGTGACCTAAAATTTGCGTCTTTATGCCTGAAATTTTGTTGTTAAAAACGAGCGGATAGTCGAGATATGCTATAAAAATGTAAGGTGGATTTTCAAAAAGCGCTTTTAGAAATTCTTTATAGTATTTTTTTCTAAGCTCCACGTCCTTTGTATATCTCGCGTTTTTTAAGGCAAGATCGACGTTTGCGTCCTTGTAGTGACTAAAGTTCCAGCCATTTTCATTGACATCGATGTCGGCAAATCCGCCAAAAATTCTATATGTGTGAAAGTCTGGATCAAATGGGCTGCCCCAGCCGATCACAAAGCTATCAACCTTACTTATGCTAAAGGCTGTTTTTGGCTTTGCATAGGCTTTGGCTCTTACGCCAAATTTCTCAAACTCGCTGCTTAAAATTTTAGCTAGATTGACCCTTAAGATGTCGTTATTAAAGGCGTAGATGTCAAAGGCAAGCTCCTTGCCGTCCTTCTCAAAAAAGCCAGCCTTGTTTTTCTTAAAGCCACTCTTTTCAAGTAGCTCCCTAGCCTTTTGCGGATCATAGCTAAATTTAAACTCGCTGTCGTTTGCAAAGCTTTTTTCTATCGGGTTGTTCGCTACGCTTGCATATCCGTGAAATAAATTTTTAACTATCTCATCTTTATTGACCGCGTAGTTTAGGGCTATCCTTACATTTTTATCTTGAAAAAGAGGATCATTAAAGTTAAACATCAAAGCTCTATAGTCCGCACTTTTAAATTTAAGCAAGCTTAATTTTTTATCATCTTTTATGAAATTTACACCTGTTGGAGAGATGAGTGCAACGTCGATCTCACCGCTTTTAAGCCCAACAAGTCTTAAATTTTCATCACCAACTATCTTTAAAAATAGCCTTTTTATCTTTGGCTCACCTTTATAAAATTTATCATTTGCCACAAACTCCAAGCTCTCATCTTTTTTCCATTTTACAAGCTTGTATGCGCCAGTGCCGATAGGGGCGTCATTAAATTTATCAGTCGCGATATCTTTGCCCTTTAAAATGTGCTCAGGCAAAACGCCAAAGCTAAGCGCATCCAAAAACGGCGGAAAAGGCTCTTTTAGCGTGATCTTAACTTTATAATCGCCCAAAATTTCAACGCTTTTTACTACCTCGTAGTTTGAGATAGCAGGTGCGTTTAGCTTCTTATCTTGAGCCGCTTCGATACTAAATTTAACGTCCTTTGCGCTAAATTTTACCCCGTCATGCCAAAAGGCATCATCTCTTAGCTCAAAAATATACTCCAAGCCGTCATCGCTCACCTGCCAAGACTTGGCAAGCTCTGGCACCACGTTGCTATTTTCATCGTGGCTAGTAAGTCCAGAAAAAACCAGCGAAAGTGTAGGATCGTGGTCCTCGTCGTAGAGTGGATTTATACGAGGTGTTTGCTCCTCGATAGCGACCACAACGGCATTTTCATTTGCATAAGCAAAGGCAGAAAACAACAAAAACAATAAAGCCAAAAATCTCTTCATCACTCGCTCCTTTGTTTAAAAAATATTTGACGAATAGTAATACGAAATGCATAAAAGTATTATTAAGATAAGTGTAAATTTAATGTATAGAAAATTTGAAATTTCTAACTAACTTTTAACCTTTTTTAAAGTAAAATCGAGGCTCATTTTAGCTAACAAAAAGGTAAATTTCACAATGGATAAAAAGAAAAAAATAGCCCTAATCACCGGCATCTGCGTAGTCTCACTTTTGCTTATTTATACGCTTCTTGGCTTTTTTGGTCTGCCTTATGCTATCAAAAATATCGCGCCAAAATATCTAAAAGACTACAACGCAACGCTTTTTGTTGGTGATGCTAAATTTAACCCATTTACCTTCGAGCTAAACGCTACAAATGCCGAGCTAAACACCACTTCGCCGCTTTTTAGCACGAAGCAGATCGACCTTAAGCTAAAGCCATTTTCTATCTTTAACAAGCTAGTTGAGATAGACATTTTTAGGCTAGATGAGCCAAAAGTAAAGATCACAAGAGATAAAAAAGCAAATTTTAACTTTAGCAATTTTATAAGCGATGATAACCCAACTAGCGAAGATAACAGCACCAGCTCGATAAATTTCGCGCTAAATAACGCAAAAATCATTAAAGGTTCATTTTCATATAGCGATCAAAATTTAACAAAGCCATTTAACGTAAGCTTTGATGATATAAACTACGAGCTTAGCTCGCTAAATACGAAGAAAAATAGCGCTGGTAGTCACATCTTTGACTCAAACTCAAGCCTAGCGCACAAGATCGATCTAAATGGCGATATCAAGCTAAATCCACTAAAAATAGATGGCAACGTCAGCATAAAAGACTTTAGCATAAAGCCAGTTGCGATAAGTTTTATCGATAATGACACGTTAAATCTAAAAAATGCCATTATAAACTTAAAGATAAACTACGCTTTAAATGCCGATGAGAACGCAACTGGGATAAATTTAAAAGATGGCTTTTTAAATGTAAAAGGACTAAGCCTTGATGAAGGCGCAAATGAGCTTAGCCTTGGCGAGCTTGATCTGCCAAAATTTGACCTTGATAGCAAGATAGCCGACAAAACAGAGGCCACGCTAAATTTAAGTGCTATAAATTTAAATGATATCTCTTTTAAAAATGCTATCACTGCGAGCGTAAAATCACTAAATTTAAGTGATATCTCGCTTCTTGCAAATTTAAATGAAAAAAGCGAGCTAAACGCCACAGCCAAGCTAAAAAGCATAGGCGTAAACGCTCTTAAAATAGATGAAGCAGATAGAAATTTGGCAAATTTAAAAGATATAAATGCTTCAAATTTAAATCTAAATTTAGCAAACAACAAAACCGCTCTAACGCTTGAAAAAATAGCACTTAATGGCATCAACGCGCCACTTAGCAAAAGTGCAAATGCAAATGTAGCAAGTGCTGGTGTAACAAATACAAATTTTACAATGGATGGTAACAAGAGCCTTGCGAGCCTTGATGAGCTAAACGTAAAAAACATAGAGCTTAAAGCAAAAAATAAAGAGATAGCAAGCGTCGCTGATGCGGGGGTAAAGAGCGTAAGCTTTGATCTTTTAAAAATGGCTCTAAATATCGCTAGTGTCGATGTTAATAAGCCTAAATTTACTTCAGAACTAAACGACAATGGTCTAAGCGCTGTGAATGAGCTAGGATTTGGCGAGCAGAGCACAAAAGCTACAAAGACGGCAAAACACACTAAAAAAGTGGAGAAAAAAGCTGAAAATAAAAGTGCTTCAAAAAGCAAAGAAAATGAGTTTAAATTTGATATAAAAAATATAAGTGTAAATAACGCTGACATCGCTTTAACGCATCTTTTTGAGGGCGAAAAGATCGCTCATAAATTTGATAATCTTTTTGTAAAAGTAGCAAATTTAAGTAGCGATTTTAGCAAGCCATTTGACGCAAAAGTGGCGATGAAAAGCTCACAAAAGCTAAATTTGGATGTTGATTCGAAGATAAAGATCGAGCCACTTGACGTGAGTGCTAAAATCAAGCTAAATGATACAAATTTACCAAAGTATTTTGCCTACGCAAAGCCCTTTTTAGAGGCCGATCTGGCTAGCGGACAGCTTGAAAGTAGCGCTGAGATAAGCTACGCAAAAGATATCAAAGCAGACGCAAAAGTTAGTATCAAAGATATAAGGCTAAATGGCAAAAAAGCCGAAAAACTGGTCGCCTTTAAAAGCCTTGATCTTGAAAAAATTTCATTTGCCAAAAATGACCTTGCCATAAGCGGAGTGAGCTTAAATTCGCCATTTATCAAGACTCATCTAAGCAAAGAGCGTAAATTTAACCTATCTCAGATCGTAAAAGAGGATAAAAATAAGGCTAAAACCGAGGCAAAACCTGAGAACAAAAAGGTAGTTAGCAAGAAAGATGACGAGCTAAAATTTAGCGTGAAAAACTTCTCTCTTAAAAATGGCGAGGTTGATTTCTCGGACGCATCGCTATTTATGCCATTTGCCACAACGATCTCAAAGCTAAATGGCAAGCTCACTGACATCGATAAAAAGCGCCCGAGCTCAGGCGAGTTTCAAGGTGTGGTTGGCAAAAATGGCTTTGCGCAGATCACTGCAAAACTCTTTCCATTTGAGCTAAAGCAAAATACCGACATAAAGCTTGACTTTAAAGATATCGATCTAACTGATATAACGCCATATAGTGGGCAGTTTGTGGGCTATAAGATCAAAAAAGGCAAGCTAAATTTAAACCTAAACTATAGCGTCGTCGACTCAAAACTAAATGGCTCAAATTTCATAAATTTTGACTCACTTACACTTGGAGAGAAGGTTGAGTCAAAAGACGCTGTAAATTTACCGCTATCCCTTGCTATATCGATACTTAGCGATCAAAATAATCAAATAAACATCGACCTGCCAGTTGAGGGAAATTTAGACGATCCTGACTTTAAATATGGCGGCGTCATCTGGGCAGCTGTGAAAAAACTCTTTGCTGACATCACGCTAGCTCCATTTAGATTTTTAGGCAACGCCCTAGGACTTGGCAGCAAAGATCTTAGCTCTATTGATTTTCTTGCAGGAAGTAGCGAGCTCATAAGCTCAGAAGCGCCTAAGATAGCTGATTTTATAAAGCTAACTGGCTCAAAACCTAAAATGAAGCTTAGTATAACGCCAACATACTCAAAACTCGATGAGAGCTTTTATAAGAGCAAAAAACTAGATCAAAAGATCAATCAAATCATCGCTTCAAGTGGCAAAGACTACATCGCAGTTTTAAATGAGCTTGTGCCAAATTTAAAAGATAGAAACGAAAAAGCCTTAAGAGAAGAGGCGCTAAAGGGCATCGAGGTCGATAAAGCAAAACTAGTAGAGCTTGCAAATGAGCGTGCAAATGCGGTAAAAGAGGCGCTTATAAAAGCTGGGCTTGAGGCTGGTCGCATAAATATAAACGATGCAACAAGCTCAGAGCCTAAGCAAAACACCTACACAAGCGTGCTAATGGGAGTGGCGAACTAAATTTCATTTATTTCGCTGCTTCTTGCATTATAGACAAACCAGCTAAGAAGCATAAGCATCATAAATGCCCCAAAAATAAGGCTTGCATAAAAATATAAATTAAAATTATCTCCTAGCAAATTTGCGTTGTGAAGGGCGATCATGACGCCAGCCAAAGCGATTAAGTAGCCAATTAGCTTGATGATGAAAATTTTAGGATTTACAAGGATCAGCAAAAGGCCACAAAGTATGATGCCAAGGGCTATTTGTAAATTTGAAACGTCAGCTTGAGCGTTTGAAGTAAGTGTTAAAAAGCCAGCTAAAAGCGCCATTACTATCATCAAAACTGCATAAACCGCCCTGCTTCGTCCAAAGCCATACATAAAGCAAACAAAGCCCTTATTTTGCCTGTTATAGTCCATTTTTCGCTCCTTTTGGAAGTTTGCTTATTTTAATGCCAAATTCTTAAATAACGGCTTTAATCTGAAATTTCACTCATTTTGGCTAATATTTTGCATCTTAAAAAAGGAGCAAAAATGCCTTATGTTAATATCAAAATAGCAGGCCCAGAGCCTACAAAAGAGCAAAAAGATCAAGTATTTCAAGAGGTGACCGAGACGCTTGTAAGAGTGCTTGGTAAGAAAAAAGAGGCGGTTATGATATTTTTAGAAACTCACGATGCTGGCAATATCGGCGTAGCAGGCGAGAGCGTAGAAGATAAGAGAAAGGGGATAAAATGAGCGAATTTAGCAAAGCAGACATGGAAAGAAAGATAACGCTTGAAGTTGGCGACAAGGCGCCAGAGTTTGAAGCGCTAAATCAAGACGGCGTAAAGGTCGCACTAAAGGACTTTGTAGGCAAAAACGTGGTGCTTTACTTCTACCCAAAGGACAACACTCCAGGCTGCACGACTGAGGCTTGCGAATTTAGCGCAAACTACGATCAGTTCATCAAAAATGACACCATTATCATCGGCGTTAGCCCAGATAGCGTGAAGTCTCACGTTGGCTTTATCGCCAAGCAAAATTTAAAGCACATCCTCTTAAGCGATGAGGATAAAGAAATTTCAAAGCTTTATGGCGTTTGGCAGGTCAAGAAAAACTACGGCAAAGAGTATCTTGGCATAGTTAGAAGCACCTTTGTAATCGGCAAAGACGGCAAGATAGCTAAAATTTATAAAAGCGTAAAAGCCAAAGACCACGCCGCAAAAGTGCTAGCTGATCTGGTGAAGTAAGGAGCAAAGATGAAGCTTATAAAAATGCTAATTTTAAGTGCGTTTTTTGCGCTAAATTTATCAGCACTGACTGAAGGCATTGAATATCAAACTCTAGCAAAACCGCTCAACGTGCCTAAAAACTCAGTCGTCAAGGTCTTTAGCTACGACTGCCCTCACTGCTATAAATTTGACCGAACGATCACAAGAAAGCTGATGTCAAAGCTTGACGGGGTCAAATTTATCCCATATCACCTAAGCACCAAAGGCAAACTTGGCGAGACAACAAGTCAAATTTTCGCCGCTCTTATATCGATAGATGAGGCAAATGGGACTGATCTGCTAAGCGATGAGTCTAAATTTAAGCAAGCTAAATTTGCGATCTATAAAGCAAGGCACGATGAAAAAGATGACTTTAATGACGGCAAAGATAAGCAAAGATTTATAGATCTAGCGCTAAATGCGGCTCACGTGAGCAAAGACGAATACGAAAAAGCGCTAAGCTCAGATCGCGCAAAAGAGCTTTTAAACGAGTGGTTTGCCTCTTATGATGTAGCAAATATCAGCGGTGTGCCAGCCTTTGTGGTAAGCGGCAAATATCTGATAAATTTAAGCGCAGCTTCGTCGATCGATGAGATGGCAAAGACGATAAAAGAGCTTTTAGATAAGTAACTTTAGCCTAAAATTTACGGACATTTTGGGCTTAGAAATGTAAATTTAAAGCAATTTTAGATAAACTCGGATCAAATTTCTAAAAAAGAAAGGTTTAATTATGAACGCTTCAGAATTCATCTGGATGGATGGAAAACTAGTAAAATGGGACGATGCAAAAGTACACGTTCTAACTCACTCTTTGCACTACGCTAATGCCGTATTTGAGGGCACAAGAGCTTATAAAACAAAAAAAGGTCTAGCTATTTTTAGACTCAAAGACCACACAAAAAGACTTTTAAGATCAGCAAAAATGACCGTTTTAAATGTGCCTTACACCGAAGAAGAGCTTGAAAAAGCACAGATCGAGCTACTTCGCGCAAATAAATATAACAGCAACGTATATATCCGCCCACTTATCTTTTTAGGATACGGCGTAATGGGCGTAGCGCACACAAAAGCACCAGTGCAAACTGCTATCGCTTCATGGGAGTGGGGTGCTTATCTTGGCGATGAAGGCTTAGAAAAAGGCATCAGAGTTAAAATTTCAAGCTTTGCTAAACTAGCCCCTGCTGCTCAAATGAACAGAGCAAAAGCTAGCTCAAACTACCTAAGCTCACAAATGGCAAACTACGAAGCAAAAGAGGCTGGATACGACGAGGCGCTACTTCTTGATAGCGAGGGCTTTGTGGCTGAAGGTCCAGGCGAGTGCTTTTTTATCGTTGAAAATGGTGCTTTAATCACTCCACCAAACGACAACAGCCTACTTAGCATCACTCAAGATACAGTCATAAGACTAGCTCACGACCTTGACATCGAAGTAAGAAGAGAGCGCATCACAAGGGATCAAGCATACACAGCTGACGAAGCATTTTTCACTGGCACTGCAGCTGAAGTAACTCCGATAAACAGCATAGATAACCGCATCATCGGCAACGGCGCTAGAGGCGAAGTGACAAAGAGACTACAAAAAGCTTACTTTGACGTAGTTTATGGTCTAAACAAAAAATACGAATCATTTTTAACATATATTTAAGATTTAAAGGAACGAAATGCCCGCTGATTTAAATGATTATTTCAACAAAAAAAAGCCAGGTAATGACAACAGGGGCTCAGGTCAAAATAACGACAAAGAGCCACCTTTTAAAAAGGATTTTAAAATGCCAAATATACCAAGTGGCTTTGGCAAATTTGGTGCGCTAGCCTACATCATAATCGCCATTATCGCGATCCTTGCTATCACTCAGCCGTTTAAAGTGATACACTCAGGCGAGGTCGGCATCAAAGCCACAGCGGGTAAATATGAGCCAAATCCTTTGCAACCAGGATTTCACTTCTTTTTGCCATTTATCCAAAATATCATCGTAGTTGATACTAGAGTTAGGATCATCAACTACACTTCAGGTGAAGATATGGGCGAGAGCTTGCAAAAGTCTTATCAGGGAGCTGGAATTTTACGCAAAAACTCTATCTCAGTTTTGGACGCTAGAAATTTACCAGTTAGCATCGATATCACCGTGCAATACCGTCTAAATCCAGAAAATGCACCACAAACTATCGCATCTTGGGGTCTTAGCTGGGAGAGCAAGATCGTTGATCCTGTCGTGCGCGACGTGGTTCGTAGCATCGCTGGTAAATACACAGCCGAAGAGCTACCAACCAAAAGAAACGACCTAGCAAGGCAGATCGATGAGGGCATAAGAAAAGATATCGACTCACAGCCAAACAAGCCAGTTGAGCTTCTAACAGTGCAGCTTCGCGAGATCATCTTGCCTTCAAAGGTAAAAGAGCAGATCGAGCGTGTCCAGATCGCTAAACAAGAGGCTGAGAGGACAAAATACGAGGTTGAGCGTGCAAATCAAGAGGCTCTAAAACAAGCTGCCCTCGCAGAAGGTAGCGCAAAAGCTGCTATCATCGAGGCAAAAGGTAAGGCTGATGCTATCAAGATCGAAGCTGATGCGACTGCGTATGCAAACAAAGAGATCGCAAAAAGTGTCGATCAAAATTTATTAAATTTAAAACAGATCGAGACACAAAATAGATTTAACGACGCTCTTAAAGAGAACAAAGATGCCAAAATTTTCTTAACACCTGGCGGAGCTGTGCCAAATATCTGGCTAGATGCAAAAGATAGAGCAAAAGCTAGCTCGGTTAGCGAAAGGTAAAAATGAATAGCGTAGCAAAAAGTATAGACTGGCAAAAGGTTGGTGGATTGCTCCCGGTGGTGGTTTGCGATCACGCTACAAACGAGGTTTTGATGCTTGCTTATATGAACGAAGAAGCACTAAATTTAAGTCTATCTAGCCGCTACGCTCACTACTTTTCACGCACTAAAAATAGAATTTGGAAAAAAGGCGAAGAGAGTGGCAACACGCAAGAGATCAAGGCTGCGTTTTTAGACTGCGACAACGACACTTTGCTTTTAAAAGTCATTCAAAATGGAGGCGCTGCTTGTCACACTGGGGCAAGGTCTTGCTTTTTTAACGAGATAAATTTAGAAAATTTAGAAATTTCAGATGAAAAAAGCGAGGTTAAAAAGCCAAGTTACGGCGTCATTGACGAGCTTTATCACGTTATAGAAGATAGAAAGCTAAATGCTGATCCGCAAACTTCATACGTGGCAAGCCTTTTTAAAAAGGGTGAAAATCAAATTCTAAAAAAAGTTGGCGAAGAAGCTACAGAGCTTGTCATGGCGGCAAAAGAGCTTAGTTTTGCCAAGCAGATAAAACAAGATGAGCAAAAAGCAAAAAATGACCTCATCTATGAGGCAGCCGATCTTTGCTTTCACGCACTTGTGGCACTTTCAGCCCACAACATACATCCAGATGCCGTCAAAAACGAGCTTGCAAGGCGTTTTGGCATGAGTGGCATCGAAGAAAAAAGATCGCGAGATGTTAAATAGCATCAAGCACAACATACTTTTCATACTTCAAAACGCCAAACTTATCGACTTTCTAGCCTATGGTTGGGTTTTTTTAGCATTTGTATTTATCGTGCTTTTAGGAATTTTTGTTGCGATAAAATCATGGTGGCAGATAGGATTTTTATTTATCCTAGCTGGTTTTTTAGGACTTTTCGCAGGCAACTACTATGCAAACAAATATATAAATGAAAATCTAAGATCAGTTAGCATAAGCAAAATAAATACAAAACAGCTTCAATACGTTGATGCGCTAATGGTTGATTTTAACATCACAAATAATTCAAACTACACATTAAACATTTGCAAAATCGAGCTTGGCTTCTACCTTGGCTCAAAGCAAAGCACGAGAAATTTTCTAAATTCACTAAACCCTTTTGCTAAAAAAAGGATCATTTTAAATGAAGTGCTTTTGCCAAAGCAGAGCAAGCAGATAAGAGAATTTGTCAATGATTTTGCCTTCATTGACTACAATATCACCAAAAAAGCGGAGTGTTTTTGATGAGTTCAAACTACTTTACTATCGTTCATATCATCGTGCTTTTTGCGATCGCACTACTTTCTATTTTGTTTCTTGTGCTCTCGCTTAGAGCTGAGCGAAAGCTATTTTTATCACTACTTTTTACAAATATTTTGGTCTCAACCACGCTTGCCATTTTTTTGATGCTAGTTCTTGATAAATACACCAAAAAAGGCATAGTCGAAGGCGTAAAAAGCGAGCGAGTGTTAAGAAATGAAAGCATCGTCTTTAGAGGTCAAGTAAGAAATGTTGGCAAATTTACCATTAGCAAATGCACCCTTACAATTAAGCTCATAAATCAACCACTAAATAAAAATGACCTCGGTGGCGAGGCGCTATTTAAACCAAGCGGGATCTCATTTTTCTCATGGGTTTTTGGAGGCGATGAGGAGGAGAGACCAAACACTGTGGCATATAAATTTGACGTAGCTCAAAATTTACCAAAGCAAAAAGCAGTGCCATTTACCGTGACTATGCCCTATCCGCCATATTTTAAAAACGGTATGAATATCACAAAACTTAGTTGCTACTAATAAATTTAGATAAATTTTTAGTATTTATTACGTTTTGCAAATAGTCATAGACTGGCTAAATTTCTCTTAATTTAAAAATAGTTCAACTCACAAAAATTTGGCTTATATAAAATAAATTTAAATATGAAATTTTAAACCAAAGCCAAAAGGCAATGGTTTAAAATTTAGTTTTAATGTCTTGAAAGATAGTTTGTATCGTAGTTGTTGCTTAAAAAGTCTTTGTTTTCCATCATGGCAATGTGAAAGTCTTTTGTTGTTTTTATGCCGCTTATTATGAGCTGATCAAGAGCAACTTTCATCTTGTGAATGGCTCTGTTTCTATCAGTATCCCAAACAACGAGCTTGCCGATCATACTGTCATAATACGGCGGTATAGAGTAGTCTTGGTAGATGTGACTATCCATTCTCACGTTGCGGCCACCTGGGCAGACATATTTTGTGATCTTGCCAGGGCACGGAGTGAAGGTGTTTGGATCCTCAGCTGTGATCCTGCACTCGATCGCATGGCCTTTTAGCTCGATGCTCTTTTGTGACGGTAGCTTTTCGCCCTCAGCCACTTTTATCATAAGCTCGATGATATCAAGTCCGCTTACCATTTCACTCACAGTATGCTCGACTTGGAGCCTTGTGTTCATCTCGATGAAGTAAAAGTCTAAATTTTTATCAACCAAAAACTCAAACGTACCTGCTCCCTCGTAGCCGATCGCTTTTGCCGCTTTTATGGCAGTTTCATGTAGCCTCTCTCTTGTTTTTTCATCAAGCAAGATGGCTGGGCTCTCTTCGATTAGCTTTTGGTGACGGCGTTGCATAGAGCAGTCACGCTCGCCTATGTGAAGTACGTTGCCGTGGCTATCGCCGATGATTTGAACCTCGATATGGCGTGGGTTTAGGATATATTTTTCCATATACATCGTGCCATCGCCAAATGCACTCATCGCCTCGCTCTCAGCAGACCAAAACGCTTTTTCTAAATCAGCCTCTTTTTCAACCACGCGCATACCGCGTCCGCCGCCGCCTGCCGCAGCTTTTAAGATGACAGGGTAGCCTATCTTTTTAGCTAGCTCTTTTGCAGCTTTTGTATCAGCCACAGCGCCGTCTGAGCCAGGGATGACTGGCACGCCAGCTCTTTGCATGACCTGTTTTGCCTTGCTCTTATCGCTCATTAAAGCCATCGCAGCAACGCTTGGTCCAATGAATTTAATCTTGTGGTGTGAGCAAATTTCAACAAAATTTTGATTTTCACTTAAAAAGCCATAACCTGGGAAGATAGCATCTGCTTCGCTGATCTCAGCTGCGCTTATGATAGCTGGGATGTTTAGGTAGCTGTCGCTTGAGCGCTCTTTACCGATGCAAATGGCCACATCAGCGTATTTTACATAAAGCGCGTCTTTGTCAGCAGTTGAATAAACTACAACGGCTTCTTTGCCCATCTCCTTTATCGTTCGCAAAGCACGAAGAGTGATCTCACCGCGGTTTGCGATTAAAATTCTTTTTAATTCCATTAATTTTTCTCCACGCCAAATAACGGCAATCCAAACTCAACTGGCTGTCCGTCAGAGACTAGCATCTCAGTGATCTGGCAGTCAAACTCAGCCTCGATCTCGTTCATGATCTTCATAGCTTCGATGATGCCCACCACATCGCCTTTTCTCACTCTTTGACCTACTTTTACAAATGGAGCAGCACCTGGGCTTGGAGCAGCGTAGAAAGTACCTACCATAGGAGATTTTATGCTATCTTTTGGCGAATTTGCAGATGGTTTTACCTCTGAGCTAACGACAACATTTACAGGTGTTGGCGCTGGAGCTGCTGCTTGTGCCGCTGGCTTTGCAGGCGCGCAATAATCAGCAAATTTCTCTACCTCGACCTCAAAATCACCACTTTTTATCTTGATATGATTCATCTCCATACCATTAAAAAATTCGATAAGCTCTTTTATATCTTCTTTTTTCATAGAAAATTCTCCTAAATTTTTATATAAGCCCCTAATTGTAGCGAAATTTAAATAAATTTAATTTTTAGCTAGCATAAAATTTGTGCTAAATTCTACTTTTTTCTAGCAAATTTATAATAAAAAATAAGATAAAACTAAGCACAACTAAAACAAAGCTTAAAGCGAGTGCCTGATCGCTTCTGCCGTCATAGACAGCGTTATAGATAGCAAGTGAGATGGTGTCTGTTTTGCCTATGATATTGCCACCTAAAATGAGCGTTATGCCAACCTCGCCAAGCCCTCGCGAGAGCGCTAGGATAAAGGCTGCTGCCACGCTTTTTTGAGGCATAAAGATTGCTTGCATAAATTTACTAGCCCTCTTGCCTGCGCCAAATTTTGCCAAAATGGTATAATCTCGCAAAAACAAAAGGACAGACATGAACGAACTTGAGCTAAAGATGCAAGGCAAGATAGATAGGCTAACAGATAAGACTTTTAGGCTAGATCTTAGGATCGGCGAGGGCTACTTTACAGCGAAATACTTTCTAAAAGTAAATGAGATAATTAAGCAAAACCTGCCTGAACAGCACGTGACGATGCAGTTTTTTCAAAGGCGTGATGATATCGTGCTTTGCGGTATCGACGAGGTTTTAGCGATAATCAATAAATTTGCCAAAAACCCAAGCGAGCTTGAAATTTACGCGCTTGATGATGGCGATATCATAAACGCAAACGAGCCAGTTTTAAAGATAAGTGGCAAGTATGAGGATTTTGGCTTTTTAGAAAACGTCATCGACGCGACGCTTACTAGAAGAAGCTGCGTGGCGACAAACTCCAGAGACGTGATAAAAGCGGCAAATGGCAAGGACGTCTTTAGCATGGCGGACAGACAAGACGACATCTGCACGCAGCCAGGCGACGGCTACGCTTCATTTATCGGCGGTATAAAAAAGGTCGCCACAGACGCTCAGGGCGAGCTTACAGGGCTAAAAGGTGGTGGCACCATGCCTCACGCACTCATTCAAATGTGCGGCGGAGACGTGGTGAAGGCTTGCCAAATTTATGCTAAAACCTTTGAAAACGAGCAGATCACAGCACTAGTTGATTACAACAACGACGTGATAACAGACGCACTAAAGGCTGCAAATGCCCTAAAAGAGAGACTTGGCGCGGTTAGAGTGGATACTAGTAAAAATTTGATAGACAAGTATTTTGAAGGCAAAGATACGAGTAAATTTGACCCACACGGCGTTTGCAAGGAGCTTATATTTGCCCTAAGAGAGGCGCTTGATAAGGCTGGCTTTAAGCACGTTAAAATCGTCGTTAGCTCAGGCTTTAACCCGCAAAAAATGAGCGAATTTGAGGAATTTAACACCCCAGTTGATATTTACGGCGTGGGAAGCTATCTTGTTAAAAATGATATTTGTGGCTTTACAGGCGATCTAGTCGAGTTAAACGGCAAAAGCGAGGCTAAATTTGGCAGGAAAAATTACGCTTCAGATAGACTAAAAAGAGTGAAATTTTAGGAGAAAGATGAAATTTATAAAAATTTTAACGTTTCTAGCGCTTTTTCTAACCGCCTGCACCGCAGCAAACTACGCTAACGCTTTTGAAAAGGTTGGCATAGTTGAAGACGGCGTTTATCGCTTTAGTCAAAATGGTATCGGTGTCAAAAAAGACCTGCTTGTAAAGGTGATCTCAGTGCAAAATGCAGATAGCTCACGCAAAAAGATCATCTCCATGCTAAATATCCCTAAAAAATCTAAAATCACGGACTTTAAAACAAGCGACGCTGGCGTTATGGTCTGGTCATTTTACGAGTTTGAGGGCAAATTTATAACGACAATAATCGTTGAAAATATAAAAAAAGAAGATAGCGATCAAAAACTGCTTAAGATGCTAGAACTTAAGCATCCATTTTACTCGACGATCTTATCTCGAAGAAAAGGTGCTAAAGACGCCATAGACGTGAAATACGTGCTAAATTTCAAAGAGGCAAAGCTGGTAAAATCGTTTCAAAACCACCCTTAAAACTTTATTTTAAATAAATTTCATTAAAATGGCGTAATCAAAAAAAGGATCACCTTTGCATAATCTAAAAACCATAAACGTCGCTCACTCGCCGGACGCTGACGATATTTTCATGTATGCCGCGGTCAAATTTGGCTGGGTTAGCAGTAAAAATTTAGCCTTCACATCAAAGGCGCTTGATATAGAAACGCTAAACGAAGAGGCGTTAAAAGGCACTTATGAGGCCACAGCGATCAGCTTTGCGCTCTATCCTAAAATTTGCGATGAATTTGCGCTTTTACGCTGTGCGGTGAGCTTTGGCAAAGGATACGGACCAAAGCTTATCAAGCTAAAAGATAAGCAGCTAAAGCGAAATTTCAAGGTCGCGCTATCTGGCAAAAACACGACAAACGCCCTGCTCTTTCGCATAGCCTACCCAGAGGCAAGGATCGTTTATAAAAATTTCTTAGAGATCGAAAATGCCGTGCTTAGCGGCGAGGTCGATGCTGGGGTGCTTATACATGAAAGTATCTTAAATTTCTCAGACCAGCTCTGCGTAGAGCGCGAAATTTGGGATATCTGGAGCGAGCTAAACGGCGAAAATTTACCGCTTCCACTTGGTGGCATGGCGCTTAGACGAAGCCTACCGATAACCGACGCGATAGAGTGCGAGAGAGTGCTTAGCGAGGCCGTTAGGATCGCCACTTCGCACAAGCCATTTTTATCTCACATGCTAATGGAGCGAAACCTCATCAGAGTTGGCAAAGACGAGCTTAAAGCGTATCTAAATTTATACGCAAATGACGAGTCAATAAGCATGAACGAAACGCAGTTAAAAGCACTAAATAAGCTATATCAAATAGGCTACGACAAAGGTTTTTTTGAAAAGCCAATCGACGTAAACGACTATCTAATTCCAACTGAATACAACGAAGTAAGGTTTAGCTGATGCAAAGCACGCTTGTCTCACTTGGAGTTGAAACCTTTAAGATCGCCCTTTATATCAGCCTTCCGATGCTACTAAGCGGACTAATAGCAGGTCTTATCATCTCCATCTTTCAAGCGACCACGCAGATAAACGAAACCACGCTAAGCTTCGTGCCAAAAATCTTGCTAGTCGTCGTTGTTATCATATTTTTAATGCCTTGGATGATCTCGATGATGGTTGAATTTACCACTCGCATGCTTGATTTTATACCGGAATTTATCCAGTGACGAGGCTTGTTGATTTTTCTAAATTTACCTCGGTTAGGATAGGCGGCGTGCATGAAATTTTCGAGGTTGATAGCCTTGAAGATCTAAGCTCGCCTCACTTTTTAGGCTCTGTGATGATAGGCGGGGGCAACAACCTTCTTATCTCGCCAAATCCCCCAAAAATGGCGATGCTTGGCAAGAGCTTTGACTATATAAATTTAGAAATTTGTGATGAGAAAATTTACCTTGAGATAGGTGCTGCGACAAAATCCGCTAAAATTTATAACTTCTGCAAGCAAAACAACATAGCTGGCCTTGAGTTTTTAAAAAATATCCCAGGCACTCTTGGCGGACTTATAAAAATGAACGCTGGACTGCTTAAATTTAGCATAAGCGACAATCTCACGCATGTGCGTCTGGCTCGTGGCTGGGTACGCAAAGATGAGATAAGCTTTAGCTACCGTCACAGTGGCATAGATGAGGCCATTTTGGGGGCTAAATTTGAGCTTTCTAGTGGCTTTGACGCGAGCATATCTGAAGCTATAAGCGCAAAAAGGGCAAATCAACCAAAAGGCGCTAGCTTTGGCAGCTGTTTTGTAAATCCTGAAGGGCACTTTGCAGGGGCATTGATTGAGGCAGTTGGGCTAAAGGGATACGTGATCGGCGGAGCGAAATTTAGCGAAGAGCACGCAAATTTTTTGATAAATTTTAACCACGCAAGCTTTGAAGACGCCACTGGCCTTATAAATTTGGCTAGAGCTAGAGTTTTAGAGAAATTTGGCGTAGAGCTTAAGACTGAAGTTTGCATTTTATAAGGATGATGATGAGTGAGTTTTTGAGCGAAGTTTTTACCCTTTCATTTTTATTTATAGCTATCGGTTTTTACGCCATTTATAGGGCTAAAAAGGCGCAAAGTGAGCATGAGAAAAATGTGGCTAGTTATGATAAAAACTTGCTAAATTTTGCCAAAATTTTAGACGTAAAAGATCACATCGACCTAGTTAAATTTGATGAAATTTTAGCTCAGGCCTTAAAAGAAAAATTAATTTTTAAATTTAATAAATCTACCTCACAAGAAAAATTTATCTCTTTTATAAAAGATGAAAATTTTAAAAATAAGCCCCAAATTTCGCAAAATCATATCGACGAAGCTTTTTTAAACCTTTGCGCAAGTTCGCTTGTAGAGCCACTTAAGCTTGCGATACTAAAAAATGAAGATCAAATTTATGGATTTTTGTTTGAAAAAGAGCAGCTTTTTGCTCTTATTGATAGCGCTGCGTTGCTTGGCGAAAATATTATAATTTGCGAGTAAATCAAGTAAAATTCATCTCTTTTTAGATAAAATCAAGCCAAATTTCAACTATAAGGTAAAAAATGGCAAAAGAAAAAGATAGTGACAAAAAGATAGCTATCCCAGAGAGCGAAGCGGACAAGAAAAAGGCGCTTGAGCTTGCGCTAAAGCAGATCGATAAAGCTTTTGGCAAAGGCACGCTTTTAAGACTTGGCGACAAAGAGGTTGAGGCTATCGAGTCGATACCGACTGGCTCACTAGGGCTTGATCTGGCTCTTGGCATAGGCGGCGTTCCAAAAGGCAGGATCATCGAGATCTACGGACCAGAGAGCTCTGGTAAGACCACGCTCACACTTCACATCATCGCTGAAGCGCAAAAAGCTGGTGGAATTTGTGCGTTTGTCGATGCAGAGCACGCACTAGACGTAAAATACGCTTCAAATTTAGGTGTAAATACCGACAACCTCTACGTCTCCCAGCCTGACTTTGGCGAGCAGGCACTTGAGATCGTTGAAACGCTTGCAAGAAGTGGTGCGATCGATCTTATCGTAGTTGATAGCGTCGCTGCTCTTACTCCAAAGAGCGAGATAGACGGCGATATGGGCGACCAGCACGTGGGCCTTCAAGCAAGACTAATGAGCCAAGCGCTTAGAAAGCTAACTGGAATTTTAAGCAAGATGAAGACAACTGTTATCTTCATCAACCAAATTCGTATGAAGATCGGCATGATGGGATATGGCACGCCAGAGACCACAACTGGCGGTAATGCGCTTAAATTTTACTCATCTGTAAGGATCGATGTAAGAAAGATAGCCACACTTAAACAAAACGACGAGCCTATCGGCAACCGCACAAAAGCAAAAGTCGTTAAAAACAAGGTCGCGCCTCCATTTAAAGTGGCTGAATTTGACATTATGTTTGGCGAGGGTGTGAGCAAAGAGGGCGAGATCATCGACTATGGCGTAAAGCTCGACATCATCGACAAATCAGGCGCGTGGTTTAGCTACAAGGCCGAAAAACTAGGTCAAGGCAGAGAAAACGCCAAAGCCTACCTAAAAGAGCACCCAGAAATTTCTGATGAGATAGTAGCGGCGATAAAAGGCTCAATGGGTATAGACCACCTAATAAGCAGCGGTGCAAAAGACGAAGACGACGACACAAACGAAGCAGGAGATGAATAATGGTATTTATTGAAGACGTAGAAGCTCACGAGGTTTTAGACAGCAGAGGCAACCCAACAGTTCGTGCGACAGTTAGACTAAGCGACGGAACCGAGGCAAGCGCGATCGTACCAAGCGGCGCAAGTACTGGTAAGCGCGAGGCGCTAGAGCTTCGCGACAAAGATGTGAGATACGCTGGCAAAGGCGTTTTAAAGGCTGTTTCAAACGTAAATGAAAAGATCGCTGAAGCGATAATCGGCCTTGATGCTTATAACCAAAAAGCAGTCGATGAAGAGATGCTTGAGCTTGATGGCACGCACAACTACTCAAATTTAGGCGCAAACGCAGTCCTTGGCGTATCTATGGCGGTAGCTCGCGCAGCTGCAAAGAGCCTAAATACCCCGCTTTATCGCTACCTTGGCGGTGCAAACGCTAGCATCTTGCCAGTGCCGATGTTCAACATCATAAATGGCGGCGCACACGCAAACAATAGCGTTGATTTTCAAGAATTTATGATCATGCCATTTGGCTTTAGCACATTTAGCGAGGCACTTAGAGCTGCAACTGAAATTTACCACAAGCTAAAATCTATCCTAAACGCAGCTGGTCACAGCACGGCTGTCGGCGACGAGGGTGGCTTTGCTCCAAATTTAAAAGACAACGAAGAGCCACTAAAACTAATCTCACAAGCTGTAAAAGAGGCTGGATATGAGCTAGGCAGCCAGATAAAACTTGCCCTTGACGTCGCTTCAAGCGAGCTTTATAAAGACGGCAAATACGAGCTTGAGGGCAAGAAATTTAGCAGCGACGAGCTTATTAGCTACTATGAAAAACTTTGCGAAAAATATCCGATATTCTCTATCGAAGATGGCCTTAGCGAGGACGACTGGAGCGGTTGGGCTGAGCTTACAAAAAGGCTTGGCAGCAAGGTGCAGCTAGTTGGTGACGATCTATTTGTTACAAATGAGAAAATTTTACGCGAAGGCATCGAGAAAAACATCGCAAATGCGATCTTAATCAAGCCAAATCAAATAGGCTCAGTCACGCAAACTATGCAAACTGTCCGCCTTGCTCAAAGAAACGGCTACCGCTGCATAATGAGCCACAGAAGCGGCGAGAGCGAAGATGCGTTTATCGCTGACTTTGCGGTCGCACTAAACACTGGCGAGATAAAGACGGGTGCTACTTCAAGAAGCGAGCGCAACGCGAAATACAACCGCTTGCTCGAGATCGAGCTTGAGGCGGGTGAGTTTTTAGGGGATAATATTTGAGCGAAATTTTAGATGAATATGGCAAAGAAGATGGCATATTTCATAAAATCATAAAATTTGTTCGGCCGACATTACGCTACGTCATAGCCACCATTTGTGTGGCTATGTTTGCCTTTTACGTGGGCAACATGATGTTTGGCAAACGCTCACTTGATGTGATGCTAAGCCTTCAGAGCAAAAAAGAGAGGCTTAGCGAAGACGTGGAAATTTTGAAAAAACTAAACGCACGTCTGCAAAAAGATTATTTTGAACTACAAGGCCTTGAGCCAGACTCTAATAAAAAGTAGGAACGATGAAGAAAATTTGGTTAGTTTTATCTATCTTAACTGCGAGCTTATGCGCTAGAGAAAACCCATTTATGCCTATTAGCGAGCTAAATACAAGCGTCATGACGACAAATATCGTCGAAAAATATGACAGCTTCAACTCGCTCTCGTTTAAATTTCCAAGCGACGCAGCGCTTTTGATGGATGTGAGCATAAGATATAGGGCGAGTGACGGCAGCATAAAAGAAAAAAGACTAACTGATATAAACAAAACTATCGACTGGAACGATGAATTTGCCCTAAGCAAGATGAAAAATCCAGAGCCAGTCGCAGCTAAAAAGCTAGATGTTTCTGTTACGATGGCAGAGGTGCCAGCTCAAAAGGTGAGCACGCCAGTAATAATAGAAAAAAATGAGACTAAAATTTCAAATAAAGATAGAAATAAAACCTCAGACGTACCAACTCCAAACGTCGTAGTGATCGACCTTGGCACAAAAAAAGCAAAAGAGCCAGCTAAGCCTGAGCAAAAGGTAGTAGAAGTTAAGATCGAGCCAGCCACAAAACCTGTTGGGGAGATAAAAAGCAGCGAAAAAGAGGTTAAATTCTTAGGGTTTATCAGCTTTTTAGTGCACGAGAAAGAGCTAAATATCATCACAAAAGCTAAAAATTTAAAGCACTTTGCATATGAAAAAAACAAGATCGTGCTTGACTTTGCAAAACTTCCACGAAGCTTTAAAACAAGAAATTTAAAGCTCGAAAACGAGACATTTAAAAACGTCATAATCGGCTGGCACGATAGCTATTTTAGAGTGGTTTTAGAGCTTGATAAGATGCACAAATATAAGCTTGAAGCTGCCGAAAATGGATATGTGCTTAAGCTTTTATAGTTTTTATATTTAAATTTAAGCCTACCTTTTAAATTTCTCTTGGTCGTAACCACATAAAGGTTTAAACTAGTGCAAAAAGCTTTTAGACATGCAAGCTTAAACACCTCACGAATTTACACACACTTTGATAGTGACAAGCTAAAACTCGCTGCTAAAGTAGCTGAGGATCTGGCAAATGAGTAAATTTAAATCAAAATTTATACATTAGTAGCGAGAAAAACGCAAATTTATCATTTTACCACCACAAAACAAGCTACCAAAGGACTTTGCATTGCTAAAAATGCTAAAAAATAAACTCGGCGCACTTGATGAGAAAAGGCTTGATGAGCTGGCGTAAAAGATAGCGATTTTAAATTTAAAGTCGCTTGTCCTTATCCTTCTTTGGGTAAGAAGTTTTAGACACAAACTGCTTTACAAATAGGCAAATTTGGCAAGCAAATTTTACTCTGCTCGCCAAATTTATATCAAACTAACCTATCTTTCTTATCTTTGCAGGAAGTGCTTGTCTAGCGCAAGTACCAACCAGCCAGTCATTTAGGCTAAATTCGCCATTTCTTTTTGGATCAAGAAGTCCAAGCTTGTTGTGATTGACCCCTTTTTCTAAATTTGCTATCCCAAAAGCTGGCTTTCCATCGACGATGTGCGTTCTTATACCAAACTCATCATGGCCAAATCCATGCTCTATGCTGATAACTCCGCTAGCAACGCCGTCAGTTACAAAAGCCTCGCCAACTTGCGCGCCATAAGGCGTAGTCACTTTGACCTTATCGCCTGAGCGAATGCCCTGCTCGCTCGCTACATCTGGCGCTATCCTTACGAAGTTGCTAGGATGCACAGCTCTTAGCCTTGGGCTAACAAAGGTGTAGAAGTGCTGGATATTTGACTTTCTTGAGCTAACTGTGTATTTCCACTCAGAGCGTGGGAAAAATTTCTCAAGCGGCGTGCCGTCACTTGCTACTGGTAGCATCAGACTTGGCACTCCTGGCATAAATTCGCCCGTTACCGAGTGTCTGTGTCCGCCAAGTGGCTCATAGTAGATAGAAGCTGGCGTAGGTGCTGGCACTTTTACGGTTGTTTTATCGCCCTTGTACGCGCTCTCGTAGCTATCATATCTACCGCCTTTTGCTAGTACGTGTGCTACTTTTGGCTTCTCTTCGTCTTTTAGATAAGGATCGAGTTTTGTCATCACTCTTGAAATCTTACTAAGCTTTTTGTCCTCGTCGCTTATATCTTTCACGCCCTCGCCATCAAAGGCTAAATTTGCTAGTGCAGCCGCGTAGTACTGCTCTTTTACGTCAAGGTCCATGAAATTTCCGTCTTTGTCTTTGAAGGCATTTTTACCAAAGCCTTTTAGTCCAAGCCTCTTTGCTACGGCTATATAAAACGCCTCAACGTCGATCACGCCGCCATTTTTATCCTTTGCCTGCTTTGAGCTAACAGCTGGATAGCGCACGACTGAAGTTTTAGCGATCGTTCCCCAAAGAGAGTTTGGAAGCGCCCAGTTTTCTAAATTTACCCCATCTGGCACGATGTAGTCAGCATAGGCGTTTGTCTCGTTCATAAAGGCGTCTATGCCAACAAAAAGTGGTAAATTTTTACTATCTTTTAGCGCGTCTAAAACCGCTCTTTCAAGTCCTGCTTGGCCGTAAAGTACGTTTGTCATGTAATTTATGAAAACTTTTACTTTGTATGGATAGCCAGCCTTGTGGCTTGTAAGCGTTTCGTTTACAAGTGGCATAGAGATAGGGTACCATGGCTGAGTTGATGGATAGCCACTGCCACCAGCTGCTACTTTGCGCTTATACTCAGAGCTTGTTTCGTAGTATTTGCCTGATCTTGATAAATTTAAACCATTTGGCTTATAAGCGCCCTCAAAGCTCTCAAGGTCATATCTGCCCTTTAAAAACTCGTGTGTGCCGGCACTTGCATTGACGTTGCCGCCTTTATAGCCGTAAGTGCCCATTAGCGTGTTTAGACAAAGTATCGCAAAAGTAGTCATACCAGCTTGCGTATGCATCATACCACCATGCACGTTTGTACTCACCTGTCTGCCGTTTTTGGTGAAATTTTCACAAAGCCAGATGATATCTTCAACGCTCACGCCACAAATTTTTGAGTACTCCTCTAAGCTATGCTTATAAGCTGACTCTTTTAAAAGCTGCATCGAGCTTTTAACCTCGACTTTTTTGCCGTCTATTAAAATTTTACCTTTGTAGTAGAGCTTGGCTGGTTCATTTACCTTGTAGCTTTGTATCTTGCCATCTTGCGAGCAGACCTGCCACTCGTTATTGATAAGTGCAAATTTGCCGTAGTCTTTGTGACCTTTTTCGGTGATGACTAGATGCGTGGCGTTGCACCAGTGTATCTCGCCTGCTAGCTTTGCTTGGTCTAAATTTGGCTGGATAAGGTAGTTTGTAGCGTATTTTTCATTTTCTATGATCCAGCGTATCATAGCCATAGCTAGAGCTGAGTCGGTGCCTGGCTTTATCGCTATCCAACGGCCTTTATCTGAAGAGGCGTATTTTACAGCGTTTGTAACGCTCGGGTCTACAACTGCATAGCTAAAGTCATCTCTAGTGCCTCTTGCGTAAGAGAGCATTTTTGCCTGTTTTTGGAAAGGGTTGCCACCATTTGACGGCGAAGTGCCCCAATAGATAACAAATTTAGAGTTTTCATAGTCTGGTTTTGTGTGTGCAAAGCCCTTTGCGTTGTGTGCGATCTTGCCGCCGACCCTAAAGCCACCACCGCAAATTCCGCCGTGTGAGTAGTGATTGATAGTGCCAAATGACTTTTTGACAAAGCGATCAACTATGTCTGAGCGTCCGTCATATAGGTAAAAGCTTAAAAATTGATTGCGTTTGGTGCCGTATTCTGGGTTTTCGCTGTCTATTAGCTCGTCACTATATATCGCTCTTAGCCCATCCACGTGCCCCTCACCAAAGAGATCTCCACCCTCTACGACCTCTTCTACTAGCTGCTCAAAGCTTATGCTCTTCCACTTGCCCTCGCCTCTTTTGCCAACTCTTTTTAGTGGCGTTAGTATCCTTGCAGGCGAGTCTATCATCTCAGGTAATATCGCTCCTCTAGCGCAAACTGTGGCTCGCTTTTCATCTTCGCCGCTTAGTGTTGTGGCAAGCAAAGCGTCGTTTATAGATGTGTCAAAATTTGCCCAGTGTACGTTTGAGAGTGGGTGGTATGGGTTTCCGCTACATCTTAAAACTCGGTCGTTTTTATCATCTACGTGAAGTCTTATGCCACACTTCGTTGTACAGCCGTGGCACATAGAAAAGACAACGCTATGTCCGTCGTTAAGTGAAATTTTGCCATCTTTTACGCTAAATTCAGGCTCTAGTGAGTTTGACTGCGGTTTGTAGTCGTCTTTTTCTCCATCTGCTAGCACAGCGCTCGCGGTTAGTGTTGAGAGTACGGCTGATCTTTTTAAAAATTCTCTTCTTTGCATTGCTTATCTCCTTTTACTGTGCTATCTCTTCGCTCCAGCTGATAACCTTTTTGTATCCATTATCAAGCTCGAGTTTCTTATCGTTTTTAGCCAAAATTTCGCTAACGCCGTGGTAGAACACCTGTGGATTTGTATTTTTAGGGCTATCTATAACCATAGTCTCGTGTGTGGCTAGAAATTTTCTGATATTTGAGTTAGGATCGTTAAGATCGCCTATTATACGGCTACCGCCCACACAGCTCTCTACGCATGCTGGCTGAAGTCCCGCTCTTAGTCTGTGGTCGCAGAAGGTGCATTTATCGGCCTTGTAGGTATGCAAGCTAAGATATCTTGCGTGATATGGACAGGCCTCCACGCAAAGCGCACAGCCTATGCACTCTTTTGTGTCGATCTTTACGATGCCGTTGCTTCTTTGATAGCTTGCTCCTGTTGGACAAACGTCGATACAGGCTGGTTTGTTGCAGTGGTTGCAAAGTCTTGGAAGTGACGCAATGACTGCCATTTTGCCGCTTTTATCCTTTGCCTCGTACTCAGAGACGATGGTCCTAAAAGCACCTGGCTGAACGTCATTTTCCAACATACAGCTCATAGTACATGACTGGCAGCCAACACATCTTGTTAGATCTATCGCCATGCCGTAGCGAACGCCACTACCACTAAAGTCCTTTGGTGCTGCCTTTAGCGCAGTCGTAGCGAAAAATAGTCCTGCAGCTGCGATAAAACTGCGACGAGAGTTTAGGGTCTGTTGCATAAGAAATTCTCCTTTCTTTTTAGAAGTCTTTCTTATTTTAACATAGTAAATTTTTTTTCTAAAGTTTATTTTATCTTTTTACAAAATGTATTAAATTTTGAGAATTTTTGTAGCACTTTGTGAGTAGAATTTGAAGTTGAAATTTAGAGAGAAAAAGATAGAAATTTAGCTTCTATCTTTTTAAATTTATGCTTTATGGTTTAGCATATAAAGACGGATGACTTGCTCGGCAGTCATCTTTAAATTTCTAAGGGCATTATCTTTTCGCATGGCTTCTTCAAGGCTCATTGGCTCATTTAGTATGCAAAAATAGGCATCTATGCCGTGTTTATGGCAGTCTTTGGCGCACCTTTGCACGCTTCCAGCAAGCGCGATGACTGGCTTATGATGCCTCTTAGCTAGCTTTGCCACGCCTGTTGGGGTCTTGCCCATGGTGCTTTGAAAGTCCATGCGGCCCTCGCCAGTGATGACAAGATCGGCCTTTTTGATCTCATCTTCAAGTGCGATGGTCTGCGTGATGATCTCGATGCCAGGCTTGAGCTTCGCTCCCAAAAATGCCACAAAAGCAAAGCCAAGTCCGCCAGCTGCTCCAGCGCCCTTTTGCGTGTGAAATTTGGTGCCATTTTTCTCTTTTACAAGGCTTGCAAAGTGCTTAAGGCCGTCATCAAGCTGCTTTACCATGCGGCCATTTGCGCCCTTTTGTGGTGCATAGACGTAGGCTGCGCCCTTTTGACCGTAAAGTGGATTATCCACATCACAGGCGATTAAAAATTCGCACTCTTTTAGCTCTTTTAGCGCCTCTTCATATGAAAAGTCGCAAATTTGAGCCAGATCCTCGCCTTTGCCCTCAAGCAAAGCGCCGTTTTTATCATAAAATTTAAAACCAAGAGCGCTTAGCATACCTGTGCCAGCGTCATTTGTGGCACTTCCGCCGATGCCTATGATAAATTTCCTTGCACCCTTGCTAATGGCATCTTTTATCATCTGACCAAAGCCAAATGTGCTAGTTTTCATAGGATTTCTCTCATCAGGATTTATAAGAGTAAGTCCTGAAGCGCTTGACATCTCAAGTATGGCAAGGTCGTCTTTTAGGGCATATCTAGCTAAAATTTCAGTCCCAAGTGGGTTTTTAACAATGGTATCTATAAATTTAGCATCAAGCGCGTCAGCCATAGCCTCTACGCTGCCCTCGCCGCCGTCAGCGACTGGTTTTACGACGACGTCGCAAAAATCCTCAAGGGCTTCTTTTATAGCAAGGCCCGCTTCAAGTGAGCTTAGCGAGCCTTTTAATGAATCTATCGCAACCAAAATTCTCATAAAAGCACCAAAGATAAAATATAAACACTGATCATTCCAACAACGCCCATGATAAATGTCATCGCAGTTTGCGTGCGGTATCCTTGATCTGCGGTCATCTTACTAAAGTTTGTCACGACCCAGAAATAGCTATCGTTTGCGTGAGATACGCACATCGCACCTGATGCTATCGCCATGACACAAAGTGCGGCTGAAATTTCGCTCGTAAAGCCAAGTATGTGCATGAGCGAGTTGCCATCGCTAAATGCGCCCATGATAGAGGCTGTCGTGATGATAGCCACGGTCGAGCTTCCTTGAGCTGTTTTTAGGACGGCTGAGATGATGAATGGGAAGAAAATTCCTACCGCTTTTATAGTTGAGGCATTTTCTTTTATGAAATTTACAAAGCCAGCCTCGGTGATGACGTTGCCTAAAACGCCGCCAGCTGCGGTGATAAAGAGTATTGGACCAGCGATCTTTAATGATTCGTTTGTTATATGGTCAAATTCTCTCATCTTTTTAGTTTCAGCTAGTAAAAATACGCAAAAGATCACGCCGATCGCAAGGGCGATGATAGGGTTACCTAAAAATAAAAATATCTTTGGTAAGAGCGCGGCTTTATCAAGCATGCCTTGTTTTGCTAAAACATCGATCACAGAGCCAACCGCCATGAAGATGATAGGCATGATGATAGGAGCAAGGCTCAAAAATCCGCAAGGCAATTTGCCAAATTTCTTTAAAAGCTCCTCGTAGCTAGCTGTTATCGTAGCGTCAGCCTCTTTGTCACTGATAGTTACGCTTTTAGCGATACTTTTTGAAAAGAAATAAACAGCTACCAAAACAGGCACTGAAACTACTGTACCCATGATGATGACAAGAAGTAAATTTCCTCCAAGGCCAAGTGTGCCAGCAGCGGCTATCGGGCCAGGAGTTGGCGGGATGAAGACGTGAGAAGCGTATAGACCGCCACTAAGTGCTACTGACATAGCAACTGGACTTGCTGAAATTTTCTTATAAAGTGCCTCGCGGATAGAGTTTAAGACGACAAAACCGCTATCGCAAAATACTGGTATGCCAACAACCCAGCCCATTATAAGCATGGCAAGCTCAGGGCGTCTTTGTCCGACTAGCTTAACGACCATGTCTGCTAGCTTTAGCGCAGCTCCCGTTTTTTCAAGCACTGTGCCGATGATCGTTCCAAAGATGATGACGATGCCGATGCTCTTAAATGTGCCACTAAAGCCAACGCCTATCATCGCTGGGATCTTGGATAGATCGATACCTGCGACGATCGCGAGTACCAAAGATATACTCATAAGTGCCAAAAATGGATGCACCTTGAACTTTGAGATCATAACGATCATAAGGATGATTGCTATAACAAAACAGACAATCAAAGCTATACCGCTCATGAAAACTCCTTTGTTGTGAGATTTTGCCAGTGATTTTAGCAAAATTTGCTTATATTTTTTCTAATATTTTTAAGTTTTTCTATTAGTTAAATTTTTTTCGTTATTTATCTAAAATTTACTTCATCTGCCCAAATTTAGCCACTTTATAAGATTAAATTTTTAAGGCTATTTTAAAATAACAAAGCCAAGACCAACCTTGTCAGTGTGCCTATCATAGTCAATCAAACTCTCGCCGTATCCTGTAAAATACTGCAAATAGCCATAAACGCCGCTTGAAAATATCGGAAACATATATGAAAGCTCGGCCGCGCCTTTATTTGTTTTATCAAAATGTAAGTTATTTCTTAGCATTAGGCTAAAGATGTGGTCGTTTAGGTTGTAGCTAAGCCTCACATCGCCGTGTCCGATGTATTTTAAGATGTCCTTGTTGTCGCCCTTGTCGCCAACGACTACCCAAGCTCTTGGCGAGACACTAAAGTTGCCATAGACAAAGTCGCTTTGCACATAGGCTCTGTTCCAGCTTCTTGATTTGCTGCCATCTCGTCCGTTTGACTCATGTAAAAGGCCAAATTTTAGGTTTTGGACGCCGATTTTCTCTAGATATTTTGGTGAGGCAAAATTTAAGAAAATTTCTGGCTGATAGTTTGTTTCGCGAAACGGCGATGACTTTTTAGTGATCTGCCACCACGAAGTCTGCGTATATGCCGCTACAAGGCTCTCTCTAAGGCCAAAAACGTCGTAAAATAGCGGCTTTGCAAGGCTTATTTGAAATTTAGTCTCAACGCTCTTTCTGCTGTCATTTGGTATATTTTTCGCATAAGTTATTGGCAAAAGGTAGTTAAATTTATAAAGCTCTATGCCAAGTGCGTTTTGCAGATGGTGGTCAGCCTTGTTTTCTTGTGTGATCTTAGCCTGCTTTACCTTTGCTTCTGGCGTCGCTGGCTCGGTATTTAGGCTAGTCTTGGAAGCTACGCTTTGCGCGTTTATAGAGTTTGCGGCGATGCTTTTATAAATTTGCATAGCACCCTTTATATCGCCACTTTGCTCAAGTGCCTGCGCCCTTTGAAACTCGCTAAGCTCGCTTGCTGTTAGAAGGCTAAAGGCAAGAGCCAAAAATAGTATAAACTTACGCATCCTTTTGCTCCTTTTTTTGAATTTCATTTGCTATTTTGTATTCTTCTGGGAAATTTACGTTAAAAAACTGCTCTTTATTTTCAAAATTTACCACCTTAAGCTTGCAACTTTTTCTTAAAAGACCTATTTTATGCTCATTTTTTAGATAAAGCTCTTTGGCTAATGGGGCTAAATTTGGGCTAAAAAAGCCACAAAGCGAATGTATATGCTCATCATCACCAGCCACGACCATCTCAAATTCATCTTTAAATTTAGCGAGCTCTTCTAAGCTTTTTAGATCAAAAAATGGCATATCAGCTGGGATGATAAAGACGCTGTGATCAAAGCTTTTTAGCACGCAGTAAAGCGCTAACATCGGCGAATACTCCTCGCTGTTCTCATCTTTTATGAGCTTTAGTGGTGGGCTAAATTTCTCAAATTTGGAGCTTACAAAAACCTCATCAAAAACTTTGCTAAATTTAGCGACCTGATAGTGCGTAAGCGTTTCAAAGCCCCCAAATGGAAGCAAGGTCTTATCCTGCCCCATGCGCGAGCTCTTGCCCCCTGCTAAAATGACGCAAGTTTGCATCTTTTATCCTTTTAAATTTTAAAAATTACAAAAGTATAACCAAATTTTCTAACCCATATTGTTTTAAATTTATTATCACTTTACAAAGCTTTGCCCTTAAATTTGCAAAAAAGCGCTTTTGCCAAAACAATGGGCTACTTTCTGGCAGATAAAATTAATTTTTTTACCACGCTAATCATAAAGCTAAGAATAATATAATGGCTTACTTTTAAAGGAGATCACATGAGTGAAAGAAATTTACAAATTTTAGGTTGGATAGGCACGTGCTTATCGGTTGTTATGTACTTTTCATACATCCCACAAATAATGGGCAACCTCGATGGCCATAAAACGCCTTTTATCCAGCCACTAGCAGCTGCGATAAACTGCACGATCTGGACAAGTTACGGCCTACTAAAAGCTAAAAAAGACTATCCGCTTTCAGCTGCAAACTTACCAGGCATAATCTTTGGACTTTTGGCAACTATAACAGCGTTTTAATGCGCTAAAAACCGGTAAATTTGCAAAAAATAGCTGGATTTGCCAGTTAAATTTATTTTATACAAACTCTTCAAATTTCTGTGATATTTCAAAAAGAAAATTAGATGCTAAATAAAAAATAGTCAAATTTTGTCAAAACGTAAGGCAAAGTATCGTGAGATGGGTTTAATAGTTTTTAGGGCAAATTTCATCTCAAGATTAATGCAAGAATATGTCGATTGCTAGGTCGGATTTATATTTTAAAAATTTAGCGGCAAGATTTTAAGATAGATTTGGATGTTGTGACGAAATTTTCACACAAGATAAAACACATAGTTTATCAAAGTGTGAAAATTTCTAACTCATTCAAAGATACTTAAAAGCTAACGCCTATAAGTCCCTTGGATCGGCGATTTTACCAGCTATCGCGCTCGCCGCCACAACCGCCGAGTTAGCCAGATAAATTTCACTCGTCCTATCGCCCATACGACCGACGAAATTTCTATTTGTCGTTGAGATACAGCGCTCATTTGCGCCCAAAATGCCCATATATCCGCCAAGACAAGCACCACATGTTGGGTTGCTCACAATCGCACCTGCTTCTATGAAAATGTCGATAAGCCCCTCTTTTTCAGCAGCTCTTGCGATCTTTTGCGTAGCTGGAGTGATGATGAGCCTTGTTTTGCGAGCTACTTTTTTGTCTTTTAGAATTTGCGCTGCTATGCGAAGGTCGCTTAGACGGCCATTTGTGCATGAGCCGATAAATGCCTGATCTATAGCTAGATCGTCTCGAACCGCCTGTCTTACGCTCTTGCCGTTGCTTGGCAAAAATGGATATGCGATGACTGGATCAAGGTTTGTGACATCTATCTCTAAAATTTTGTCGTATTTTGCACCCTCATCTGAGTAGAAAAATTTTGGTTTATCGCGTAAATTTTTATCTTTTAAAAACTCTTTTGTGATCTCATCAACCGCAATGATACCGCTCTTTGCGCCAGCTTCGATCGCCATGTTACACATTGAAAATCTATCATCCATGCTAAGGCCATCTATCACCTCGCCGCTAAACTCAAGCGCCTTGTAAAGTGCGCCATCAACGCCTATTTGGCGGATGATCTCAAGGATGAGGTCCTTGCCATAGACGTGCTTATCAAGCTTGCCTTTAAAGACGACTTTGATGCTCTCAGGCACTTTAAACCAGTTTTTGCCAGTGATCATCGCGTAAGCTAGGTCGGTGCTACCCATACCGGTGCTAAATGCCCCAAGAGCGCCGTGCGTACAGGTGTGGCTGTCTGCGCCGATGATGACGTCGCCTGGGATGACTAGCCCTTTTTCAGGCAAAATCGCGTGCTCGATGCCCATATCTTTTTCGTCGAAGTAGTTTTTGAGGTCGTGTTTGTAGGCAAATTCGCGTGAAATTTTGGCTTGATTTGCGCTTAAGATGTCCTTTGTCGGGATGTAGTGGTCCATCACGATGGCAAAGCCGTCTGGGTTGGCTAGCTTTTTAGCGCCACTTCGCTCAAACTGCTTGATCGAGATAGGCGTCGTAATGTCGTTGCCTATGATCATATCAATCTTACTCTCGATAATCTCTCCTGCGCTTACCTCTTTGCCAACGTGATCTGAAAATATTTTTTCGGTGATAGTTTGTTTCATAAATTTCCTTTAAATTTTGAGGCGATTTTAACGAAATTTGTATAAAAAGATATTTAGCCAGCGCTTTAAATCACTATAAATTTGACAAAAAATTTATTATAAAAAATTTGTGCGGATAAGATTTACAAGATAGAATTTTCTTTTTTATATATTTTAAAATTATAATTTAAGCAACTAAAATCAATTCAACGTAAAATTTAGCCTTAAATTTTATGCTAAATCCCTAAAATACTTTGTTTATTACTTTGGATAATTAAATTAATAAAATTTAGCAAAATTTATCATAACAAGCGTTATTTAGCTACTTTTTGCCATTTTTTCTTAAAAATAAAAATTAAGAGATATTATTTAACTTTTATTATAAAATACGCCGAAAATTTTAAAAGGATTTAAGATGAAGAGACTATTTTCTAGCTTGTCTAACAAGATAGCCTTTTTGCTGACAGCTTGGATGCTAATAGGCATAGGCATATTTTTTAGCATAAACTACTCAAATTCCAAATCGGAAAAAATTCAGTCTTACAACAATGTGCGTAAAACTGGACTAAAATCGACGATGTATTTTGTCGATGAGTTTTTAAAATCAAGACTTCACATGGTGCAAAATTTTGCAAAAGAGCTTGAGGATAAAAAGACCTACGCTAGCAAGGACGATATAGCCGAGGCACTAAAGGGTGCGTTTATCATTTCGCCATTTGACGCGCTATTTGTGGGCTATGCAGATAACGGCAACGTCATAAAGACTGATCTTTTGAAAAACAATCAGCCATTTTTGATACCAAATTTTGACGGTCGCACGAGGGCTTGGTTTCAGGGTGCAAGCAGTAGCGGCAAGCCTGGATTTTCAGAGCCATATATAGATGTCACGACAAAGAATTTAACCATCACAGCCTACGCTCCTATCTTTGATAGCAACCACAAGCTTGTAGCGGTAATCGGCGCAAATATCTTCTTAAACGGCCTTAGCGAAGAGCTTTTAGAGATAAAAACAACTAAGACTTCAAACATCATGATCGCCGATGATAACGGCAAAGTGATAGTTCATCCTGATATAAATTTAGTTTCAAAAGAAGATGAAACCTACAAAAACCTCATCAAAGAAAATATGAAAAACAGCATAGATGGCGACAAGGTCTCACTGTTTTTCTATAAAGGCATGAGAAACGTCATCTACTGCCAAAAACAAAAGCTAACAGGCTGGAACGTCTGTATAGTGGCTGATGCTGATGAGTTTGTAGCTGAGATAAAAAGCGCTTCAAACAAGCAAATTTTGATGTTTAGTCTGTTTTTGATCTCAGTCATCATCGCCATCATCGTGGTCGTTAGATACTTCTTAAGACCAGTTTTAACAATACAAAATGGACTAATCGAGGTCTTTAAATTTATAAACAACAAAACTTCAAACGTCGAGCCTATCAAGCTAAAAAGTAACGACGAGCTAGGCGTTATGGCTAGTATCATCAACGAAAACATCGAGAGCACAAAAGAAAATTTAAATAACGAGCGCGAGTTTTTAGCCAAAACGCAAGAATTTGTAAGCAAGATAAAAGGTGGTGACTTTAGAGCAACGCTTGAAGCGACGACAAATAGCCAAGCTCTGCTTAAACTAAAAGAGGCATTTGGCGATCTACGTGACTCACTAAAGACAAATATCGCTTCAAATGAGCACGATATCTTAAAAGCGCTAGAAATTTACTTTAAAAATGACTTTACCGCCAGGATAAACGACGAGGGCGTCATCGCAAAAGGCATTGACGCACTTGGCGACAAGATCGCGCAGATGCTAAAAAATAATGAAGATGTCGCAAAACTGCTAGAAGACCGCGCAAAGGCGCTAAAAGGCTATATGCAGGAGCTTACCACTAAGGCAAACAAGAGTGCTACATCGCTCTCTGAGGGTGCGGCTGCGGTTGAGCAAATGAGCGCATCTATGAGGCAGGTAAATGCAAGATCTGATGATGTCAAAAGGCAATCTGAGGAGATAAAAAATATCATCACCATCATCCACGACATAGCTGATCAGACAAATTTGCTAGCCCTTAACGCTGCCATTGAAGCAGCACGTGCGGGAGAGCATGGCAGGGGCTTTGCGGTTGTGGCTGATGAGGTTAGAAATTTAGCCGAGCGCACTCAAAAAAGCCTTGGTGAGATCGAAGCAAATGCAAATATCCTAACGCAAAACATCGACGACATGAGTGCGGCGATAAACGAGCAAACCATAGCGATCGCTCAGATAAACACTCTAGTTGCTGACATCGACAACCTAACAAAAGAAAATCTCGAAGTGGCAAATCAAACAAACAAGGCCACAAACGAGGTCGATGAGATCGCTGATCAGATCGTAAAAGAGGTCGCTAAAAACAAATTTTAACTTTTGTCCTAGCAAGCCAGCTAGGACATTTCATTAAAACATTTTTGCAACATTTCTGATATAATCCCCGCATGAAGTACGCACATTTAGTTCAAATAGCAAATTATCTATCAAAATTTAAAAAGATCAGCCAAGCAAAGCGCGTAAGCGACATGGCTATACTTATTGAATTTAGCGGCGAAAAGATCATTTTTGATCTAAATAAGTCAAACTCTGCGATATATAAAGATGATGAGCTAAAAGAGGTGAAAATTTATCAAGCGCCCTTTGATAATGTCCTAAAAAAGCGCTTTAACGCCTCGCATATAAAAAGCGTCGAGTGCCTAAAAGACAATAGAATTTTAAAATTTACCTGCACGCAAAGTGGCTCATATAAAAGCGAAAATTTCATCCTTTATCTTGAATTTACAGGCCGCTTTACAAACGCCGTGATAACTGATGAAAATAGCGTGATCATCGAGGCGCTAAGACATATCGACAATAGCTACCGCAAGATAGAAACTGGCGAGGTTTTAAAAGAGCTGCCAACCATCGCCATCAAAGAAAAGCCGTGCGAGCCTATAACTGACTTTGAGGCATTTTTTAAAAGTGAAGCAGCCAGGATAAATGAGGCTAGGATAGCTAGCTTAAAAGAGGCAAAGCTTACTAGCGTGCAAAAAAAGATAGATAGCATGAGTGAAATTTTAAACTCGCTTGAAGATAAAGATGAGCTTATGAAAAAGAGCGAGGAGTTTGCAAACTATGGCTCACTTTTGCTTGCAAATTTGGCAAATTTTAAGGGCTATGAGAGAGAAATTTCTCTTAATGATTTTGACGGCAATGAGATAAAACTAACTCTTAGCGACACGCCAAAAAATAGCGCAAATGAATTTTACGCAAGGTCAAAAAAATTTCGTGCAAAAGCCCTTGGTGTAGAGATAGAAAAGAGAAATTTAAGTGAGAAAATAGAGTTTTTAGAAGGGCTAAAGTCGCTTTTAAAAGAGGCAAAAAGTGCTTACGAGCTTGAAATTTTAAGCCCAAAAAACAAGGCAAAACAAAGAGAGAGACAGATAAAAGATGTGAGCGAAAATGCTGAAATTTTCTACGTTAGAGAGTTTAAAATTTTAGTTGGCAGAAATGAAAAAGGTAATATAAATTTGCTTGATCTTGCCAAAAAAGATGACATCTGGCTTCATCTAAAAGACGCTCCAAGCGCTCACGTCATCATCAAGACAAATAAGAGCAAAGTGCCAGAAGACGTGCTAGAAATGGCTGCCAAATTTTGCGTGGAGTTTAGCGTAAAAGGGGCTGGCAGATATGAGGTGGATTACACTAAACGTGAAAATTTAAGGCGCGAAAATGGCGCAAATGTCACTTACACACACTACAAAACGATCATCATAAATAAAGGCTAAAAATGGCGGTAACACCTTTAGGAAACAGCAACTTCATCAACCAAAACGCCCCAGTCGTCTCGCAGGTGCATGCAAACCAGCAAGCACGCTTTGACATGCAAGCGCTAATGGCTGCTGAGCTAGCCACCCAGCAAAATGAGGAGATCAAAGAGGTGCGCCCGATGGAGGAGTCATATAAAATAGACCCTGAAAAAGAGCACGAGCGTCAAAAGAGCGAAGAAGAGGCGAGCGAGTTTGAGAACGAAGAGCAAAACGCAAAAGCCAAATATGAAGAGGTCTTTGAAGACGAGCTTGATAGCGAAGAAGAGAGCGAAGAGCCGCACGTTTTGGATATAAAAATTTAAACTTTAATTTAAAGACCATGGTTTAAATTTGCGACCATTATTTTTAAAATTTTACTAGCTAACTGCACCTTAAATCAAAAAACAGATAATTTAAAAAGTAGAAATTAAAAGAAGCAAAAGTGGCGAGAGGATGAGAGAATCGAACTCCCCACCAGACGGTCAACCGCCCAGTCATCGGGTTTGAAGCCCGTGAGCATCACCAGATTACTTTATCCTCCGTGTGCGTTATTTTAGCAGATTTAGATAAATTTTAGCCCATTTTATATAAACTTTTTGAAATTACAAAAGGATTTATGATTTCTAAATTTAGCGTTTTTGCATTTTTGGTCTTATTTTTTTGCTCTTGCTCCTCAGTCCTCACCCCAGCAACAGCGCCGCTAAATGTATATGACGCATACTCCATTTCTCGCGATAAACGCGGCATCTACTCGATCTCTCGTGATAAATTTATCCAAAGCAAGCTACAAAGCAAAATTTTGTTTTCAAAAGGGCTTAGCAACATTGACATCGAGATAGAGGTCTTTTATGGCGACGCCTATCTTATAGGGCTTGTTGATAGCAAAGAGCTAGGAGATAAGCTAGTTGAGCTTGCCAAAAGCACGGACGGAGTGCGAAAAATTTACACCTATCTTAGGGTAAAAAAGAGCGAGTATCCGTGCGATAGCCTAAGCATTCTTGCAAATTTAAAGCAAAATCTCTTCAAAGATAGCGTCGTTGAGGGCACAAATGTGCGTGTTAGCATCGTTGGCTGTGACGTTGTTTTTAGCGGTGTGGTAGATAGCATCGAGCAAGAAAAGCACGCCATTTGGTACGCTAAGCACATTGACGGCGTGGCTGATGTCTATTCGTTTATCAAAGTTATCAAATAAATTTATACCTCGCGCTTTTTCACAAAGCTTGCTATCAAACTTGGCAAGATGATGAGCGCACCAAGTAGCATAAAGACCATAACAAGATCAGTTAGCAAGCCAAAATAAATTGTCGGTATAAAGTTGCTTGTTATCATCACGCTAAAGCCAAGGAAAATGGTAAATGAGGTGTAATACATCGCGTATCCAATGCTAGCGTGCGCAGCCTTGATGCTTTCAAAAACGTCCTTTGTAAGCAGCTCCTCTTTAAAGCGGTGGATGTAGTGGATGATATCATCAACGCCGATACCTATACTAATGGCAGCAATCGTAATGCTCATCACATCAAGCGGAATGCCAAAAAATCCCATCACGCCAAAAAGGGTGCAAAGCGGGATCAAATTTGAAACTATGGCGATGGTTGCTAGCTTGATACTTCTAAAAACAAAGCAAAATATAACAAAAAGTATCGCAACCGTTAGTCCAAATGTATCAACCTGCGAGCTAAGTAAATTTTGAAGCATGTTGTTATAAAGCACCATCATACCGACAACTTCGATGCTTACGTTATCGTTTTTAGTAAGCTCTGCAAGCCCCTCTCTAAGCTCTTTTAGAAATAAATTTCGTCTAAGATTTGGATCGCTATCAACGATCCTTAGGCTAAATCTAAGCTCGTCGTTTTCGACGCTCACGTAAGGACTTAGCAAGATCTTTTTATACTCAAGTGGTAGTTTTTCGTACATCGCAGCTAGCAAAAAATCATCACTAACGCCGTTATTTAGCTCTTTTATCGCCTTTATGAGCGTTGCAAGCGAGCTTACGTTGCCTACAAAATTTTGCTCTTTTAGATAGTCGTGAATTTTCTCTGCAACTCTTGTGTGATAGCTGTTAAACCAGTATTTCGCACTCTTTGCGTCGTTTTCAAACTCGCTTTCAAAGTCATCTTTCTCATCACTTTTTTCTTGTTTTGGCTCGCTCTCTTTAAATTTAACTATCACATCAACTGGGATCGTGCCGCCAAGCTTTGTGTCGATGACCTGCATGCCTTGGCGGATCTGCGTGCTCTCTTTAAAGTAGCCAATGAAGCTGTTTTCGACCTTTATCTTACTGATGCCATAAACGCCAAAGCAGACAACAAGCACGCAAACTGCGTAGATGATCTTTCTTGAGTTTAGGGCTAAATTTGCGCAGTATTTTGTAAATTTAAAGCTGTTTTCAAATGTCCTAACAGGGGCAAGCTTCTTTAAATTTACATTTATCGCGCCAAATAGCAAAAAGGCAAGCACAAGTGAAACGCTAATGCCAGCACTCATCATAATGCCAAGCATGATAACTGGCTTTATATCGGCACTCATGAGTGAGCTAAAGCCAATGACTGTCGTAAATATCGCCCAAAAAGATGGAGAAAATTTGTCACGAAGTGTCAGGTAGATGAGCTGATTTTGGCTGTATTTTGGATGCTTTGCGTAAAATTCTCTGTAGCTAACGACTAGGTGGATGACTGTTGAGATGGTGATGATGAGCTGAAGTGCGATGTAGTTTGAGCTAATGACCGTCACTTCCCAGCCAAACATACCAAAAATCCCAGTCGTAAAAATGGCACTTACCGCGCAGATAAACATCGGCAAGACGATCCATCTAATCTGCCTAAAAAATAGCCACAAACTAAAGCTAAGAAGCGCTAGAACGCTTAGGCCATAAACCAAAAGATCGCTCTTTATAAAGCCTATCATATCATCAGCGATCATGTTTGCGCCGCCTAAAAAGAGCTCATCGTTTGCGTTAAATTTAGCGATGGCTGCCTTTATGGCTTCAAGGTTTTTGTGATCGCTCTTTCTAAGCTCATCTCGGTAAGCTTTAAACTCCGCTAAAAGCGCTTTAAATTTCTCTTTTTCAGCCTGCGTGATAGTGCCGTTTGACTCTTTTTGACTAAGTAAATTTCGCTCATTTAAAAGCTCGTTAAATTTATCATCTTGCTTTAAATTTAGCGCGATCGCTGTGGTTTTTAGATCTTTGCTTATCAAATTTCCGCTATAAATGGGGCTTTTTGCAAACTCAAGCTTTGCTTTTGAGATATTTATATCTTTATCACTTAGTGTTGGCGTGTGATCTAAGATGCCTGTAACGCCACCTTTTACGCTATTTAGAAGTGGCACGTTTAAGATAGAGATAACGCTGCTAACCATATCGTTTTTGGCTAGCTCGCCACTCAAATTTTTAATAAGCTCTAAATTTTTAGGTGAAAAAAGATCATCTTTTGGGGTGAAAGCGACCACCAAAAGCCCTGGCGAGTCGTAGCGCTTTGCGATCTGCCTATAGGCTTTTAGATCTGGGTCATGCTCAAGCAGTAAGGTCTCAGCCGAAGCATCGATGCTAAGCTTTGTGCTAAGGCAGCCAAAAACCACGCTTAGAACTAGCACAAGCGAGATAACAAGCTTGTTTTTGGCAATGATAAATTTAAAAATTTGTCGCATTAAGGATTAGTTTTGTTTTGATCAGGCAAAACCGCTTCGTTTAGTTTTTGTAAAAGCGTATTAAAATCAGCGTTATTTAGCACGTCGCCAAACTGGCTTCTATAAGTTTGAATGATGCTCACACCAACGATATCAAGGTCATAAATGAGCCATCCACGCTCTTTTGCATCGTAAAATTTATAGACAAATTCATAGTTTTTGCCGTCATTTAGAAGCTCTGATGTGAGCCAGTATCTATTTTTTTGAGGCTCACTCTCTCCAGTGATGTGGATCTGTTGGTCTTTGTAGCCTAAGAGCTTGTCGATATATGAGCTTTTTAGCTTTTGCTCAAATGCTGTGTCAAATTTAGCTTGCTCGTCAGCACTTAGGCTGTTGTAGCGTTTGCCAAGGCTGATCTTTGCCATTTGCTTGTAGTCAAATAGTGGATCAAGCAGAGCAAAAATCTCCTTTGTCTTTGCATTGTTGTCTAAATTTGTATTTTTTAAAATTTCAATCACCTTTGTTGTCTTTGCCTCTATCTCAGGCTTTATCTGCTCTTTTGAGAGGGCAAAAAGGCTAGTTGCTAAAAGTAAAATCACCGCAAAAGCTTTAAAAATTTTCATACTTACTCCTTGATAAGTTTATCGCGTCTTTGCTCGTAAGCATCGCGTAAAAATGGATATAGATCGATCGCGTCTTTGCGTAGTTTTTCATATGCTGTTGGGTCTTGTGCAAAGCTGTTAAACGTCCTATAAGACATGATACCAAGCGATAAAAGCATAGGGTCTACGTAGCTGATAGGATCGGCAAAATAGTCGCCAACTAGGCCTCCAGTATCTCTTAAATTTGATGGTCCGATAAGTGGCCAAACGATGTGAAAGCCGCTTCCAAGCCCCCAGTAGCCAAGTGTTTGTCCAAAGTCCTCGTTGTGAGCCTTTAGATCATAGTATTTTGCCCCGTCTGTTAGCCCTCCAAAGCCAATTATCGTATTTGCCAAAAAGCGCAAAGTCTCTTCACCAGCGTTTTGAAATTTAAACTGAAGTAAGTTATTTACAAAACGCACTGGAAAAAGGAGGTTGTCAAAGAAATTTGCAACCATCGTTCTAGCCGTAGCTGGCACGACATAAGCGTAGCCTTTTGCAACTGGAGTTAGCATATTTATGTAGATAAAGTCATTTACATTTGTCATCACTCTGTTGTAGCCACTAAGCGGGTCAAACACATCTTTTTTTGCTTCAAATTCAACGTCAAAATCGTCATTTTCATTGCCATTAGTCGCATTTATATCAGCACTTGCACAGGCTAAAAGCAGGCTACAAAAGATAGCAAGCAAAAATTTCATCATAAAACCTTAAAATTTATTTACAAAATACAGCTTGATTTTATCCTCTTGAAACTTTACAAGAAATTAAAGAAAATTTGTAATTTTAAGCTTTTGTATTAATATAATTAGATATACTTTGCAAGTTATTATTATATATTTAGAGGTTAAAAATTTGAAAGCAGATATAAATTTAGAGCTATTTCTGGGCGAAGATACGCAGGTTTTAGCAAAGCATATAGCGCTACTTAAGGCGATAAAAGAGACAAAAAGTATCACAAAAGCGGCTGAGGTTGTCGGCATATCATATAAAAACGCTTGGGACTGCTTAGATACGATAAATAACAAAAGCAGCAAGCCTCTCATCATAAGAGCTGATGGCAACAAGAAAAATAGCGGTTCAGAGCTTAGCCCATACGCCAAAAAACTGATAAAAATTTACGACGCTATCCTCGAGACACAAAAGGATTTTTTGCAAAAAATTTGCCAAAAGGTTGATTTTGAAGATGTCGATATCATAAATTTACAAAGGATGAATATGAATTTAAGTGCGAGAAATCAGCTCTCATGTGAGATCGTCAGTATAAATAGAGGTGCTGTAAATTCTGAAATCATCGCAAAGCTAAGCAATGGCAACACGCTTGAAGCCACCATAACAGTTGAAAGCGAGAAAAATTTAGGCCTAAAAGTGGGTCAAAAGGTAGTTTTCATCTTTAAAGCGCCATCTGTCATCCTTGCAAAAGATCTTGATATAAAAATAAGCACTAAAAATCAGCTAAAAGGTGAGGTCATCGAGGCAAAGATAGGTGCTGTAAATGCTGAGGTCACGCTAAAACTAAGTGATGAGCAAACTTTAACTGCCATCATCACAAAAGATAGCGCGATGGATATGCAAATAGGCGTTGGTGACACGCTTTTAGCCATAGTAAAATCATCTCAAATCATAATAGGAGTATAAATGAAAAAGGTTTTTAAATTTCTATGTGTGGCAGCTCTGCTTGCCATAAACGCACTTGGCGCAGAGGTAAATGTCTATGCCGCAGCAAACACGACTTATGCGTTTCCTGAGCTTATAAAAGAGTTTAACAAGCTTCATCCAGACGCTAAGATCAATCTAACTCTTGGCGCAAGCGGCGGCCTTGTCACGCAGATACAAAACTCGGCTCCAGCTGATATCTTCATGGCTGCTGATATGGGCTTTGCGCAAAAGGCCTACGACACAGGGTTTGCAGTGGCTGCTCCAAAAGTTTATGCGCAAGGCGCTGTAGCGATCTTTTCTATAAGAAATGTGGATTTTAAAAAAGGTATCGAAGTGGTTCGCGGCTTAAAAGCGATCTCGGTAGCAAATCCAGAAACAGCACCTTACGGCAAGGCTAGTATCGAGGCTCTTAAAAATGCAAAAATCTATGACGAAGTAGAGAAAAACATCGTCTACGCTCAAAAAATTTCTGAGACACTTTCTCAAGCTTTGAGCGCTTCAGATGTTGGATTTATCGCTGCTAGCGCGCTTTTTAGCGAGAAAATGGCAAAATACAAAGAGGGCACTAACTACATCTTCGTGCCTCAAGAGCTCTACACTCCGATCGATCAAGGCATCGTGCTTTTAAAACATGCTGATGGCAACACTGATGCTAAAGCATTTTATGAGTTTATCTTGGGCGAAAAGGCAAAAGAAATTTTCAAGAAATTTGGCTACAACGTCCCAGCTAAATGATTAGAGCAAAGATCACTCAAATTTCATCCAAAGATGGCGTCAGTTTTTTTGAGCTTGAGTGCTTAGATTTAGGGACAAATTTATATATGCTAGCCTTAAATGAGGCTAGCAAATTTGCTCTAAATGATGAGGTGAGCTTAAATTTCAAAAGCTCAGACGTCATCTTATCAAGGCTTAGACTTGAGGCTAGTTCGCTTGAAAATGAGCTAAAATGCGAGGTCGCTGGCATAACTCGTGGCGAAATTTTAAGTATAGTTAGCCTAAAGTGTGAGCAGCTTTGCTTTGAGACTATCATCTCAGATCACGCTCTAAAAGGGCTAAATTTAGCGGTAGGCGAGCAGGTTTTTGCCTACATTAAATCAACAAGTATCCACGTAAGTGCTTAAAAATGATAGAAATTTCTTGCAAAAAAGAGCTAAATGGCGGTGGCGGTAAATTTATGCTTGAGGCTGAGCTTGCCTTTGAAAGTGGCGAGTTTGTCGCACTTTATGGAGCAAGTGGCGGAGGCAAGACTACGATTTTAAGGCTCATCGCTGGCTTTGAAGCCCCACAAAGTGGCGTGATAAAGGTTGCAGATAAGATCTTTTTTGATGAAAAGACAAATTTAGCCCCGCAAAAGCGAAATATCGGCTTTTTGTTTCAAGACTACGCCCTTTTTGAAAATATGAATGTCTTTAAAAATTTGCTCTTTGCAAATAATGATGAAAATTTAGCAAACAAACTGCTTGAAATTTGCGAGCTAAAGAGCCTAAAAAACGCCAAAATAGGCGAGCTTTCAGGCGGTCAAAAGCAGCGCGTGGCACTCGCTCGTGCGGTGATGAGAAAGCCAGAAATTTTACTGCTAGATGAGCCACTAAGTGCCCTAGATAACGCCATGCGCGAGAAGCTACAAGACTATTTGCTAGCACTTCACGATGAGTTTAAGATGAGCGTTATTTTAGTAAGTCACGACATAGCTGAAATTTATAAGCTTTGTAGCAAGGTTTTCGTCCTTGAAAATGGCAAAATTTCAAGGTCTGGCAGTGCGAGCGAGATATTTTTAAAAAGTGCTGGATCGCAGAAATTTGCATTTAACGCTAAGGTTTTGGAGATCAAAAAGTGTGACGCCATTTTTGTGGCAAGCGTGCTAATAAACCGTCAAATTTGCGAGGTCGTGCTAAGTAGCGCAGAAGCTAGTGGGCTAAAAGCTGGTGACGCGGCCATAGTTAGCACAAAAGCCTTTGGCGTAAATTTGGTAAAAGCATGATGAACGAGCTAGCAAATATTGATTATGAGCCGTTTTGGCTCTCGCTAAAACTCTCTTTTATCACGACCTTTATACTATTTTTCTTCTGCGTAGGACTTGCTTACTTTATGTCGCAAAAGAAATTCTTTGGCAAGGCATTTTTAGAGTCCATCATCTCGCTGCCTTTAGTGCTGCCACCAAGCGTTCTTGGCTTTTATCTGCTCATTTTTCTCTCGCCTTACTCATTTTTTGGCAAATTTATAGAAGAGCTCTTTGGCGTGAGACTGGTTTTTAACTTCACGGGCCTTGTTGTAGCAAGCTGCATCTACTCGCTGCCATTTATGTTTGGGCCCATTTACGCTGGACTAAATAGCCTAAAAAAGAGCCTTTTTGAGGCGAGCTACAGCCTTGGCAAAAGCAAGCTTACGACCATTTTTAGGGTCATCTTACCAAGTATCAGATCAAACTTACTAACCGCGATCGTCGTTAGTTTTGCTCATACGATGGGCGAGTTTGGAGTGGTTTTGATGATAGGTGGCAGCGTGGCTGGCGAGAGCAAGGTCGCTAGTATCGCGATATTTGAAGCAGTTGAGATGCTTGACTATACCAAAGCTCACATCTACGCACTTTTGATGCTAACAATTAGCTTTTTCGTTCTTTTTGTCGTCTATCTCTTAAATTCAAAAAAAGCTTAAAGATATATAATAGATAAAAATTTTAAAGGATGAAAGATGATAAAAGTGCCTACAAGCATCTATCTAAGGACTTTAGACGGTAAAGAATTTGACTTTTCTGCCTTTGCAAGGAGCCATGACTGCGTGGTTTTTATCTACCCAAAGATAGGCGAGGACTTTGAGCTTTTAAGCAAGCAGCTGCAAAATACTGCAGGCATGAAAGGCTGCACGAAGCAAGCGATAAACTACAAAAAACTTCTTAAAGAATTTAACGATCTTGGCTTTATGGTAGTAGCTATTGGCTCCCAAGATATCGCAGCTCAGAAGAAATTTGAAGAAGAGACCGCAACTGGCGTGATGTTTTTAAACGATAGCGAGTTTATGCTAGAGCGAGCGCTTGAGCTTCCGGTATTTGCAGCTTCAAATGGGCATAAATTTTACTTTCGTCAAACACTTATCATAAAAGGCAGCAATATAAGGCGCGCATATATCGTTGATGAGCCTGAAAACGACGCTAAAAATATGCTGGAGAAGATAAAAAACGAAGACTACTAAGGATAGAAAATGGACAAAAATAACAAGATCGAAAAGTCTTATGACGAGCTAACATATAAATCAGCAGCATTTGCGCAGTCATCGCCCTATAAACTAGAGGCTTGCGCCACACTTCTTGGCATCAATCCACCGCCTTGCAAAAACGCAAAAGTGCTTGAGATAGGGTGCAGCTTTGGTGGAAATTTGATCCCATTTGCTGTAAATAATAAAGATGCAAGAGTAGTTGGCATTGATCTTAGCGGTGAGCAGATAAGGCGCGGCAAAGAGATCGTAAAAAAGATAGGATTAAGCAATTTAGAGCTAATTCACGGCGATATCTGTGAGTTTAAAAGTGATGAGAAATTTGACTACATCATAGCTCACGGTGTATTTAGCTGGGTGCCTGACTTTGTAAAAGATGCGATACTAAGGGTTGTAAGAGAAAATTTAAGCCAAAACGGCGTGGCTTTTATCTCTTACAATGTCTATCCAGGCTGGAAAGTAAAGGATATTATAAGAGATATCATGCTACTTGCTGCAAAAGATAAGGATAGTACAGAAGAGAGGCTAAAGGCCGCTAAAGAGGCGCTTTTGGTTTATAAGGAGGTCTTGCTAAAAAGAGATAATGAAGAATTTGAAAAATTTATGCCTATTAAGTCGCTTATCACTTGGATAGATGATATTCTTAGCAAAGATGATTTTTATGTAGTGCATGAGTTTTTGGAGGATATAAATGATCCATTTTACTTTAAAGATTTTTGCGAAAAAATAGATAAATTTGACTTAGCTTATCTTTGTGATATTGATATGAAAGATGTATTTGTGCCTGATTTTGGAAATGCTCTTGTGGATGACTTTAAAAATGTGCATTTTGCAGATCGTATACAAAGTGAGCAGTTTTTGGATATTTTAAATATGAAGCTTTTTAGGCAGAGCCTAATCGTTCATAAAAATGCTTTTGAGGTCATTAAGGCAAAACAGATAGGACCAAGTGATATAAATAAACTTCACGTTGTGGCAAATTTTATAAAAAGAGACGACGGATGGTATGATAGATTTAATGTTATGCCACAAGATATATCTTGGCTTTGTGAGGTTTTTAACAAGATGTTTCCAGCGAGCATAAACCTCTCTCAAATTTTAGAAATTTTACCAGAAGATAAGCTTACAGTTTATAGCGCTTTTGTAAGGCTTTTAACTAACTCAGCAAGCGCAATGATAGTAAAAGATGAGCTAAAAGATATAGAGTATAGGCCAGGGTATTCAAGGCTAAACCCAAATTTGATAAATTATGTTAAGTATTTTTTAAAAAATAAAGAAGAGACAAATATTGGTTTTGCAAATAGATTTTGTGTATCTGAAAGATTAAATTTGGTTGATTACTATATATTTTTACTATTAGATGGTAAAAATAATTTAGAAGACATTGCGTCTAAGGCTTTAAAATTTATAAAAGAAAATGACGTAAAAATATTTGAAGCAAATGGCGAAGAGATAAAAAGAAATAAGGTTGTATCAAATATATTAAACTATGTGGCAGGCACTATAAGAATAGCTAGTATGCTCTATTTGCTTGAGGAAATTTAAAATGAAAAGAACTTTAACTCTTATATTTTGTATATTTCTAGCAGGTTGTGCTAGCAAGCCAAGCGTGAAAAATCTAAATCTTAAAAGCAGCCTAAACTACGGCGGCGAAGAGCTTGCAAAGATACTTGAGCAAGATGATGCAGTGGCGTTTAGCAGCAACTTGCGTGAGGGAGTTTTCATCTACATAAGTAACGCTAAAGTCGCAAACTATCTTGGCGTAGTAAGAGCTGAGAGACACACTAAATTTAACGTAAAAGAGCTAGGTAAAAACGATCTTTTGATAAAAAGCGTAAATGATCTCGCGCAAAGCTTTGATGCTAGTTTAGAGCGAGCTAGAGAGCTAAAATGTGGCACTTTGGTGATTAGACTAAAAGATAAATTTCAAGATTTAGAAGCGGCAAATAAATTTTTAAAGCAAAACGAGAGCGCATTTTTAAAGATGAGTGGTGAGATAAGGTGCAAGTAGCCTTATCTGCCCTGCTCTATCAGCCTAAAAACTTCATCTTCTAAGCCCAAAGCATTTTTGCTAAAAGCTACGTAAAATGGGCTTTTTAGATCAGCTAGCTTGTAGCTTGGCTCACATCTATCGCTAGCGTTTAAGACCTTGCCACCGCTAAATTTCACTACCGCCTCGCCTGCAGCATTGTCCCAAAGATAGCTTGGGCTAAACCTCACATATATCCCGCCAAGCTCGGCTAAACGGCAAAATTTAATGGCAGATCCGATGCATTTTTGCTCTAAATTTAAACTATCTCTTATAAGCGTGGCCCTCTTCGTCTCGCCTCTTCTGCTTGAAAAGATGAAGTTATTTAAGCTTTTAGCTTTTTCATTTAGATCTTGTTTTTCTACGACCTCATCATTGGCGCCTAAAATTTCTTTAAAAGCGCCGTTTTCATCAGCGTAAAAAAGCTCTTTGCTAACTGGGATAAAAATGACGCCAAGCGCTGGCCTAGCCTCTTTTATAAGCGCTATACAAACGCAAAATTCGCCGTTTCTAGCTAGAAATTCTTTCGTGCCATCAAGGGGATCAACTAGCCAAAACTCGTCTTTGTCGCTATCTTGCAAGATGCTCTCTTCAGAGCAAATTTTTATCCCGCTTTTGCTTAGCTCTTTTAGTATCACCTCATTTGCTGCTAGATCAGCGCTAGTTAGCGGCGAGCTATCATCTTTTAGGCAGACTTTAAGCGCCTGGCTATTAGATGAGTAAAATTTCATTATCTCACCCCCAGCACTGATGGCTGCCTTGATGGCTAAATTTAAAAGTTCGCTCATTTTGGTGTTCTGTTTGTCTCTCCGACGTAGAGCTGTCTTGGGCGGACGATCTTTATACTCTCTTGCTCTTTTAGCTCGATCCACTGGCTGATCCAGCCTGGCGTCCTACCGATGACAAAGATTACGGCAAACATATTATTTGGTATGCCAAGCGCCTTTAAGATGAGCCCTGAGTGAAAGTCAACATTTGGATATAAATTTCTACTTACAAAGTAGTCGTCATTTAGCGCGATCTCTTCGATGCGGTTGGCGATCTTTATAAGCTCTGAGCTAATGCCGATCTCATCCATCAGCTGATCTCTCATCTTTTTAAGCACCTTTGCGCGAGGGTCAAAGTTTTTATAGACCCTGTGGCCAAAGCCCATTAGCCTAAATGGATCGTTCTTATCCTTTGCTCTAGCGATGTATTTATCGACATTTGCGACCGAGCCGATCTCTTCAAGCTGGCGGATGACACCCTCGTTTGCTCCGCCATGAGCCCAGCCCCAAAGTGCGCCGATACCTGCGCTTATACATGCGTATGGGTGCGCGTGCGTAGAGCCAACAGTCCTAACAGTCGTAGTCGAGGCGTTTTGCTCGTGGTCAGCGTGGAGCATAAAGACCGTATCAAGCGCCTTTATCTCGATAGGCTTAAGATCGACGTGTTCGTATGGATAGCCCCTCATCATGTAGAGGAAATTTTCAGTAAAGCCACGATCTAAATTTGGATAGATGATAGGAAGTCCGCGTGAATAGCGGTAGCTAAAGGCCGCTATCGTTGGGATCTTGGCGATGATACGCATAGCCATCTCGTGATACTCTTCAGGTTTATCCATATTTAGGTGGTCTGAGTAAAAGGCACTTAGCGCTGAGACTGCTGCTTGCAAGATCGCCATAGGGTGCGCCTTGTCTGGAAATGCATCAAAAAGCTTCATCATGCCCTCATGTATGAAGCTCCTTTTTTTAAGCTCATCTTTAAAGCCCCTGTATTGCTCGCTCGTTGGCAGATCTTTGTTTAAAAGTAGGTAGGCAACGTCTAAAAATGTCTTATTTTCAGCCAAATACGCGATGTCGTAGCCCCTATACATGAGCTCGCCCTTTAGGCCATCGATGTAGGTTATGGCTGAGCGGCACATCGCAGTTGAGGTGTAGCCCCGATCAAATGTAAACATCCCAGTGTCGCTAAAGAAGGTCGATATGTCGATGACGTCTGGCCCCATCGTGCCTTTTAGGATAGGAAATTCATAGCTCTTGCCAGTTCGGTTGTCGATTAGTGTGGCTGTGTTTGATGACATTTTTACTCCTTGCTTTTTGATTGCATTAAAATTTTGATGATTATAGCTCCTATTATAGCTTGTGCGAGGCTTGCTAGGATGAAAGATGAGTAAGAATAGTCACTTATCTCGCCTGATTTGTGTGCGATAGTAGCAACTGCGATCAAAAGAGTGAGCGGCATAGACTGCGAAACTGAAAATAAAAATATCCCTCTAAAGCCAAGCTTGCCCAAAAAGAGCAAACTAGATACAACTCTCGTGCCAAGCATCGCTAAAAATATAAAAATAGCATCCTTTATCACTTCGCTAGATCCTAGGCTTGAAAGCTTAAAGGTAGAGCCTATGTGGATGAAAAATATCGGCACCAAAAAGCCAAATCCAAAGCTTGAAAGCTTGTGTGGCAAGTCCTTTTTGTGATCAAAAAATGTCGTGATAAACATACCTGCGATAAACGCACCAAAGGCTACTTCTAAATTTAGATATAGCATCAAGGCTATCATCGTGAAAAATACCGCGATGCAAAGCCTGATGTCCTTCTCATCCTTGTCGTAGTGCGGCATGAGCACCACTTTAAGCCCCGGATACCACCAAAAAAGCACGTCCAAAATTTTAAAGCTAAGCACGCTGATAGCCAAAAATAGGATCAAATAGCCAATCGTTAGCCATAAATTTATGCTCGCTCCAAACTGCAAGTAAGCAGCGGTAAATGTTAGAAGTGTGATACTTAAAAGCTCACCGATAGTTGCTATTAGCATGCTTAAATTTAGCCACTCTTGCTGCTTGCCATACTCCTTAAATAGCGTAAATACCATACCAACGGCCATTATCGGGATGATGATGATGTAAAGCAGGCTAAGCTCAAGTCCTAGCGTCAGGGCCGTGGCTAGAGCGTAGATGAGCGCTAGATAGATGAGCCCGAGGCGCAAAATTTTACGGTCGATGTTTATGAGCATCCTAAGATCAATCTCCATGCCAGCTAGAAACATCAAAAAGAAAAAGCCAACTTCGCTGATGAGCTTAAACATCTCGTTGTCGCCAACGACTCCGATGTAGCCGGCAACCGCTCCAAGTAGTATCTCAGCAGGTGCGACTGGGATGCGTAAAATTTTAGAAATATAAGGCGAAGCAAAGACGATAAATGCCAAAACGACAAGGATGCTAAGCTCGCTTGCTTGGTGTAACTGCAAAAAGATCCTTAAAATAAAAATGCCTGATTGTATAAAAAGCTTTGTTATTTTTTGATTAAGCTAAGCAAAATTTGGGCAAAATGGCGGCTATTTTTAGAAATTTGGAGTGAAATTTTATGCGTAAATTTAGCCTTTTTATTTTGATATTTTTTGGCGTCTTTTCTTTGGCAGGCGAGCTAAATTTAGTTGAGAGTTTTAGATTTGATGGCAGCACATTTTATAAAAAGCAAGTGGTTAAAAATGAGAGTTTTTACTTTTTAAAAAATGAAAACATGGACGAGCACTTTGCCGCTTTTAAGGTAAAGTTTGACAAAGATGTCAAGACAAAAAACGAGCTGGAAGAGCTAAAAAGAGCTCTTAAGCAAGATAAAAACGTGCTTTTTAGTGAAGAAAATGATCAAATTTTAGCCCTCATAAAAGATGAAACTAAGAGCAAAAATATAGAAATAATCCACTTTTTAATTAAAAAAGATGGAGTTATGATGCTTTCGTATGAGAGGATTTACGATCCAAAAACCTTAGCAGATGCGCTTAAACCGGTACTTCTAAGCGAAGCTAGAAATTTTATGCTACAGATGCCAAAGGTAGAGGCTAGGTAGAGAGGCGCATGTGGCGGCGCTTCGCACTGCATGGGGTTAAAAATACGATAAATTTTAAAATTTCATGAACGAGTAATTTCGGCTCTAAAATTTGAGCTAAGCAGTAAGCGAAGTCAAATTTTAGTAGCCAATTCTTGCGAGCGAGTAAGATTTTAAAATTTGCAAAATGGCATAGATAAAGTTATTTTATTGCGTACCTTAAAAACCTCACAAATTCTTACCAAGCAAAATGCCAAGATAGCTTGCGAGCAGGCAAAGGCTTAAATTTAAAATTATATTTAAAAAGCCTTTTACGAGTTCGCCTTCTAGTAGAAATTTCACGCTATCAAGGCTAAAGCTTGAAAACGTGGTAAAGCCGCCAAGTATGCCAACGACTAAGAACACTCTCACGCTTTGGCTTAAATTTAGGCAAAATAATACGCCGATAATGAAGCTGCCAAGCACATTTACGCCAAGCGTGGCTAGCGGAAAGTGGCTAAATTTTAGCAGCTCCCCAGCTAAAAACCTGCACCCAGCTCCGATAAAGCCTCCAAGCCCCGCAAAAAGTAAATTTACAAGCATTAGTGGCAGATACTTGCAAAGCTAAAACCGCGCTTTGTAAGCTCCTCGATGTCCTTGCTTGCCTTCTCGCCTTTTGCGGTGAGATAGTCGCCTATCACGATCGCATCTGCGCCATTTTCAAAGATCTCGTACTGCCTATCGCCCAATATCTTCTCCCTGCCGCCAGCTATCATGACCCTAGTTTCTGGTAGCGCGCTTTTGGCCTCACGCACGATTTTTAGGGCTTCATCCGCACTAAGAGGCGGCAGATCAAGCCTTAGTGCGTCACTTTTTATAAAAAAATTTATAGGCGACGAAAATGGTTCAAGCTCTTTTAGGCTGGCTCTAAAGCTCACCCTGTCGGCCTCGCTCTCGCCAACGCCGTAAATGCCGCCAGTGCAAAGCATGAGCCCAGCCCTTTTTGCGTCTAAATTTGTCTGATATCTCTCGTCCCATGAGTGGGTTGTGCAGATTTTGGGGAAAAACTCACGGCTTGTTTCTAGGTTGTGGTTGTAGCTAAAAACGCCAGCATTTTTGAGCTCGCAAAGCTGCTCGTAAGTCGCCATGCCGTTACATGCGATGAGCATCAAATTTGGCACTTCTTTGCTCACGGCTCTTGCTAAAGATGCGATGTAATTGGTCTTTTTATCATTTAGCCTAGCACCACTTGTGACTAAACAAAAGCCAAGAGCGTGGTTTTTATAAGCCATTTTGGCCTCGTCCACCACCTGCTGCACGCTTTTTTCTTTAAATTTCGTGATATCAGCGCCAGTTTTGGCACTTTGTGTGCAATAAGCGCAGTCTTCGCCGCAGTTTCCTTGTGTGACAGAGCATATCGCACAAAGCATGATTGTTTTCATTTTTTATCCTTTTTTGGGGCGTATTATAGCCTTGATAGGTTTAAATTTTAAGTATAATCGTCTTGAATTTACAAGAAAAACGGATAAATTTTAAAATTAGAGCTGGCATATCACGGCTCTAAATTTAGTACTAAACGTAGTGCAGCCTAAATTTAGTAGTCTGCTAAGGCGAGTGGGTAAGATTTTAAAATTTGCAAATTTGCTTTCTCAAGTCAAATAAGTGTCAAGTAAATTTAAAATTTGCAAAAGTAGATTTTTTAGAAATTTAAATTTCGTTTTTTTTGTTAAGGGGGAAGAGGCTTGAATTACGAAGTCGCTCCCTTCCCCCTTAACAATCCCCTAACACCGACGACGTTAGAAGTGGCATGCAATAGCACTATCATGCAGCATGCGTTTTAAAACTCTATCAAATTTTAAAATTTCATGAACGAGTAATTTCGGCTCTAAAATTTGAGCTAAGCTGCAAGCGAAGCCAAATTTTAGTAGTCAATTCTTGCGAGTGAATGGAATTTTGGAATTTGCCTAAAACCATCAAATTTACCGCAAGTCTGGCAAAAACTTAAATTTACAGCATCATCTTTTCTTATAAATTTCCGCTCTCTCTTTTAAAAGACCTGTTTTTAAATTTGGCAAAGCATTAAGCTCGTCAAAAAGTCCAAAAAGTGCGTGCTGTGGTGGCAGACTGAGGTGAGTGAGGGATTTTAGAGACAAGATAGGCGAGTAGTCCTTGCTCTTTAGCCTAGCCGTTAAAATGACAAGGCTGGTTAGCCCGGACATCTGGCGTAAGAACTCTAAGCTTTCGATGTGGATAAATTTAGGCGAAAGTCCGTCGCCACTGATCTCTAGGTTCTTTAAATTTTGCAAATTTGAAAGCGCAGAGTAGTCGCTTATCTTTTGAAAATTCTCCACCGCAAGGCTTTCAAGTCCAGTAAGCGTCGCGATCGGTGCGATGCTTTTTACACTTGCACCAGAGCCTATAAAAAGGCTCTTTAGGCTAGAAAGATTTGCCAGCGCATCAAGGCTCTCATACGAGCCCCATTTGATGTGAAGGCTCTTTAAATTTCTTTGGCAGCAGACCGCGTCAAAGAGCTCTTGAGGCATTTTGGTGCAAAAGCTAAGCTCATGAAAGGCCTCTTGCTCGCTTCTTAAAAAGTCGCACCACTCATCAAGCACCGCTCTTTTTTGCTTGGTGGTTTTATACTGCGGCGTGAAGCTATCTCCTAGCTGCGTGCAGTTTATCACAAGGCTATTTTGCCCTTTATACTGACTAACTTCTATGATGGTTTCAGGCATTTAAAGTCCAAATTTATAAGCCAAATTTAGGCTCAAGGGCTTAAATTTGGCTAGAAATTTTTAGTTTTCAGAGATAAGTGTCTTTTTCTTGCACTTTGTGCACTCTATAAAAGTGCCTTTTTTAAGCTCTTTTTTGATCATATCTCCGCCGCACTCGTCGCATTTTTGTGCGACTGGCTCGTAGTTTGAGATGAAGTCGCATTTTGGATAGTTGGCACATCCATAAAATTTACCGCGCCTGCTAAATCTCTCGACGATCTCGCCGCCACACTTTGGACATGGCACGTCAAGCTTTTTAAGCTCGCGTTTTGGCTTAGCTGCCGTTGTGGTGCCAGTTTCTGCGCTCTTTTCATTATCTTTTGCGACGTTTCTTGAGTATTTGCATTTTGGGAAATTTGAACAAGCGATAAACTCGCCGTATCTGCCCTTTCTAAGCACTAGCTCGCTTCCGCACTCTGGGCACTTCTCGCCGATCGGAGTGGCTGTTTTTAGGCTTTTTATGCCAGTTTTGCCAGCGCTTATTTTTTCCATAAATGGATAGTAAAAATCGCTTAGCACCTTTTGCCAGTCAGCCTTGTCAAGCGCGATCTCATCTAGTTTTTCTTCAAGATGTGAAGTAAATTCGCTATCGACGATGTTGCTAAAGTGCTCCTCCAAAACGCCTATCATGCTAAATGCGATCTCGTTTGGTATGAGCTGTTTTTTCTCGATCCTCACGTAGTCTCTTGATGTTAGTAGCGAGATGGTCGGTGCGTAGGTGCTTGGGCGGCCGATGCCTAGGCTCTCTAGCTTTTTAACAAGGCCAGCCTCAGAGTACCTAGCTGGTGGCTCGGTGAAGTTTTGCGTGCTTTTTATGCTTTGCAAACTCATCTCGTCGCCCTTTTTTAAATTTGGCAAAATTTTATCCTTATCAAGCTCGCCATAAACCTTGTAAAAGCCGTCAAATAGCACCTTTCTGCCACTTATCTTAAACTCACCTTTTTCGCTTGCGACATAGACGTTTTGCGTTTGGCTCACACATGCGCTCATTTGGCAGGCTAAAAATCTATTGTAGATGAGCGTGTAGAGTTTGAGCGCATCTTTTTCTAAAAATTTAGCTGCGATTTGCGGTGTGAAGCCTAAATTTGTAGGGCGGATCGCTTCGTGGGCTTCTTGCGCGCCTTTTGAGCTTGTTGTGTAGCTTATCGCTTTGGCTGGCAGATACTCTTTGCCGTAGTTTTGCAGGATATGCTCTCTAGCGGCTGCGACGGCCTCTTTGGCTAAATTTAAGCTATCTGTTCTCATGTAAGTGATCGCACCCATGAAGCCCTCGTTTGTTTGCACGCCCTCATAGAGGCTTTGCGCGATCATCATCGTTTTCTTGGGGCTAAAGCCAAGGCGGTTGCTCGCACTTTGCTGAAGGGTTGAAGTCATAAATGGCGGGCTTGGCTGGATCTTTCTATCCTTGCTCTCGATCTCACGGACGCTAAATTTCTCATTTTGTAAATTTTCAATGATATATTTTGCGCGATCTGGGTTTTGGATAGTAAGCTTTTCGATCTTTTGGTTTTCAAATTTAACTAGCTCAGCGTCTAGATCTTTTTTAAAAACGGTGTCGATAGTGTAGTATTCAACCGGTTTAAATGCCTGGATTTCACGCTCGCGATCTACTATTATCTTTAGCGCTGCACTTTGCACACGTCCAGCGCTTAAGCCTTTTTGTATCTTTAAATTTAAAAGTGGGCTTAGCTTGTAGCCAACGATGCGGTCCAGTAAGCGCCTTGTTTGCTGGGCATTGACACTGTTCATATCGACATGTCTTGGACTTTTTAGAGCGTTTTGTATGGCGCTTTTGGTGATCTCGTGAAAGACGATGCGAGGCAGACTGGTTGGCTCTTTACCGATGGCATTTGCGATGTGAAACGCGATCGCCTCACCCTCTCTATCCTCATCGGTCGCGAGGTAAATTTCATCTGCACCCTTTGCAAGTTCTTTTATCTCTTTTACGATGGCGGAGTGATCGCTGCTGATGCGATACTCTGGGGTAAATTTATCATCCTCTATCTTGATGCCAAAGCTAGTTTTTGGCAGGTCTCTGATGTGGCCTTTTGAGGCGATAACGTTGTAGCTTTTGTCTAAGAAATTTTTGATAGTCTTTGCTTTTGCGGGCGACTCTACGATGATTAAGCTTTTCATTTATATATAGCCTTTAAATTTTTTGGCGTAATTGTAGCAGAAATAATTTTTTAGAGTGTAACATGCAAAAAATTTTTAGATGGAGCGCAATTTTTGTTTTTTATAAAAAATTTTTATGCATAACTCTAAACTTTTTTAAAAACCGATCGATATAGTTTTCGTGCGACATGAAGTCGTAACTTAAAACATAAAAGGATTTACAATGAGTTTTCGTATTAACACAAACGTAAACGCACTTAACACACACGCTAACGCAGTTAGCAACAACACTGACCTATCTAAGTCACTTAACAAACTTAGCTCAGGTCTTCGTATCCAAACAGCTGCAGATGACGCTTCAGGTCTATCTATCGCAGATAGCTTAAGAAGCCAAGCTTCAGCTCTAGGTCAAGCTATTGCAAATGGTAATGATGCTATTGGTATCATTCAAGTTGCCGACAAAGCTATGGACGAGCAGTTAAAAGTTCTTGACACTATCAAAGCTAAAGCTACTCAGTCAGCTCAAGACGGCCAAACAACTCAATCACGCCAAGCATTGCAAGCTGATATCGTTCGTCTAATGGAAGAGCTTGACAATATCGGTAACACTACTTCATTTAACGGTCAGCAACTACTAAACGGAACATTCTCTAACAAAGAATTCCAAATAGGTGCTTATTCAAACCAAACTGTTAAAGCAAGTATTGGTGCGACTACATCTGATAAGATCGGTCTTACACGTTTTGAGAGCTCAAAACTACTTACTAAAACAGTAGCAGGTGCAATCAGCCTTACATTTGTAAACGTAGATGGTGTAAACAACGTAAAAGTTCAAGCTGCTACTCTCTCAACTGGCCTTGGTAAAGGCGTAGGTGCTCTAGCAGAGAACATCAACAAAGTTGCAAACGAAACTGGCGTTCGTGCTACTTATGATGTTACATGGAAAGGCAAAGATGCTATTAAAGCTGGTGAGTTAAAAGACCTAACTATAAACGATGTTATCATAGGTGACATCAGCGTTAAAGCAAATGACGAAAATGGCGCACTTATAAATGCTATCAATGCTGTTAAAGACCAAACTGGCGTAACAGCTTCACTTGACAAAGGCAAGCTAGTGCTTACATCAGTAGATGGCCGCGCTATACAAGCTAAATCAAAAGCAGATGCAGCTAATGTTGCAAACAACATGTCTGCTGTTTTTGGTTATGCTGGTAAAGGCGATGACCTTACAAAAATGGGCGCAGCACTATCTACTATGTTTATCGGAAGACTAAACCTAGTTAAACTTGATGGTCGTGATATCAAAGTTAGCACTGGTGCCGCTGGTAATACACTAGGCGGTCTATCAGTAGCCTTTAGTATGTCATCTAAGGCAAAAAGTAACGGTGGTGCTCAAGCATCTGTTTCTTTGCGTGAGATCAAAGGTCAGATAGATAAAACTCTAGCTGCTGCTATGGGCTTTACTAGAATGAACAATAGTGGTGCTATGACATCTAACCAAAGTGCTGGTGTTATGACATTAACTGGTGCGATGGCTGTTATGAGTATCGCTGAGTCAGCTCAAAAAACACTTGACCAAATTCGTTCAGACCTTGGTTCAGTTCAAAACCAACTTCAAGCTACAGTTAATAACATAACTGTAACTCAAGTTAACGTAAAATCAGCAGAATCACAAATCAGGGACGTAGATTTTGCTAGCGAGTCTGCTAACTTCTCAAAACATAACATCCTAGCTCAATCAGGTGCTTATGCTATGAGTCAAGCAAACAGCGTACAGCAAAACGTAATGAAACTTCTACAATAACGTAGCTAGTTAAATTAAGTTTTTAATAGAGGCTTTGTTGCAGTAGCGAAGCCTCAAATGTGTTAATGCTTTTACAATACGCAAACCCCCAAGCCTCAAAGCCTAGCTTTGGGGCTTTTTAAATTTATAAGCAGTAAAATCAATATGTAAAATAGTGTTTTAAATAAAAGCCTCCAAAGATAGAAAACTTTAAAGGCTTTTTATAAAATTATTTGGGGATTTGGTTTGTCTATGTTTAAAAAGCTTGGCTTATATAAGTCCAAGCTTTTTAACTTCCTTAATTAAATTTTTACTAGCTTTTTTTGTAGTTTTTATCTCAGCATCTAAGCCACCAGCTAGAGAAAATAGCCAATACTTATGCATCTCTACCCACTCTGCTAGTTTATTTACCTTTTGTATAGTCGTATCACTAGGCTCAACTGAAATTTTAGCCAGCTCAAGCTCTTGGTAATATACGGAGATAGACAAGATGTATTCGATATATCTTCTATACTTTTGCCTTCCTGCAAATTCCTTAGCTTTATCTATCTTTTTTGTTATAGATAATAACTTCTTAAAATGCTTCTCGCTAAGCTCGCCTTTATCTCTTATCTCTATCATTTTGTCTATATCTGGAGCGACTTCTAAAAAGACCTCTTCAAGCTTTTGTTTTACCTCTTCTTCAAATTTGATCTTAGTTTGTATAAATTTATAGGCTTGCAAAAGCTCTTTTTTTATGGTTTTTTCATTAGGAAAACTAATGTGAGGTAAATTTTTTAGCTCTTTACCACGAGTTAGCTCCTCCATAACTTGAACAAAAGGTTTTTCAATGGTGCCTTTTATCATAGCGCCGCCTTCTGTGCAGTTGTAGTTTTTTATGCCTTTTTTATTTGTTGACTCGATGTCTGATTCATATTGGTTTTTAAATTTATCCCAAACATAAGTCGTCCTAACCTCGCCTATTCCGCCGTAAGCTGTAGTGTATAAATTTTCATCTGCCTGGGCAAACGCATGTCCTGTTGCGTGGCTTTTGCCATCTGGTGCAAAGGCTAGGTCTTGACCTATCAAGACTATATTTTTATGATCTAACACATAAGCTAGTTGATAGGCCTGATTTGCCGTGCTAAGTCCTATGCCAAGATAGCCATGCTTGTTTAAACCCATAGAGCATTCAGCCTGTGGGCGAAGCGTAAGCACTAGGCGTCTTGGCAAGATGTTTTTCACACTTTGAGGGTGTGTTAGCGATGCTACGATAAAGTATGCGTCTTTATCCAAATTTCCATTTCTCTTTTTAAAAAAGCTCGATGTTTCTATAACTCTTTCTATAGACGTAACATAGTCTGGCTTGATGCCGTGCTTTGCAAGTATCGGCAAAGAGGCATCTAGGCTAATAACAGTAACATAAGGGGCAAATTTCTTAAGCGTATCAAGCTGTTTATCTAGGCTTGGTCCAGTAGCTACTATCACAGCCGTATCCATAAGGCCTTTTCGTTTTTTTATGAGGTCTTGATAGACATAGCCCTTTATAAGCTGAGGCAGGTTCTCGGTGTTGTTTCTAACACCTTGAAGCAAGTCATCTACACTATTTCCATGTGATGCTACGACTTGTGAAATGGCTCTTACAAAATATTGGTTTATTCTATTGTAGTCATCTGCAAATTTATCATAAAAAGGCGTATGAACATGAAAGTTATAGGTTTTGGCATATACTGAATAAACCTGACCTATCATAAGCTGATAAATTTGTGAATAAGTTGTTAGCTCTGAATAGAAAATGATAAGTCTTTCGCTAAGCAACTCTTTTGATAGATCGACTAAATTTAATGTGATGTAAAGTATCTCAAGATCTGGCTCGACGACAATAATATGCTGGTGAGTTTGGTTATAAAGCAAAGCTTTGTAAAACACTCCGTTGCCAAGTCCATAGAAGAACATCACTGGGTAGCGCTTGCACTGAGAGCCAAGCCCTTCAAGCATATTTTGTATATCAGAAGCTGGCTTTTCATAAAGATAAGATAGAGTTTTTTTGTCTATTATGTTTATATCGATCGGATCTTTGCCGATAAACACTTCGTAGTTTTTTTGCTCGCCCAAAGAAAAGAGCCTAGTAGCTAAGATCTCGTCTTGAGAAAATAGCGCATTTAGGTTATTTCTAAAAACAGCATTTTCTATTTTATTGACAGTTTGGGCGTATTCTTTTGCTCTCTCTTCACTTTTTTCTTGTGGCGCAACGACACCATCATGAAATTTAATAGCCATTTTTCCTCCTTATAAATCCTCTTTTGTTAATCTCTCACTAAATTTGATATCTCTTTTTGATGGTTTTCCGATCAGCTCTTTTAAAAATTTAGGATGCAGACCATATCCTGGGCGTACACTTCTTATATTTTGATCACTAAAAATTTCACCTTTTTTAATATCTGCACTTGCATAAAGCGAGCGTGAAAATCTCCTGTTTAAAAGCGCTTTTTCATCTAACTCGTAGTTTACCACGCCCAAAAGCTCCTCAGCCTCTCTAACACACTTTGTCATAAGAGCAAATTCGCTTTCATCAAGGCTAAATGCGCTATCAACGCTCTTTACGCTTTTATCAAGTATAAAATGTTTTTCAACTATCCTAGCGCCCAAACTAACAGCCACTACTGGAGCTGTCGCACCTAGAGTATGATCTGAAAAGCCAACCTCAACGCCAAATTTCTCTCTCATGTCAGCAATGGTTTGTAAATTCATACCATTTAGTGGCGCTGGGTAGCTTGAAGTGCATTTTAAAAGGGCGATGTCACTATTGCCTGCATTTTTGCAAATTTGCACCACCTCTCTTATTTCTTCTTCATAGGCTATGCCAGTTGAGATGATGATGGGCCTACCTTTTTTGGCTACAAATTCTACAAAATCATAGTCCGTCACCTCAAAGCTTGCGATCTTATAAGCTGGCGGGTTAAACTGCTCTAAAAAGTTGGCATCGTCCTTGCAAAACGGGCTTGAAAAGCAGACAAGCCCCTCTTCTTTTGCCACTTTAAAAAGCTCAGCATGCCACTCTTTTGGCGTTAGTGCCTCTTGGTAAAGCTCGTAAAAATTTCGCCCATCCCAAAGTCCGCCTTTTATGACAAAGTCGTCTAGGTGCGAATTTAGAGTCAAACTATCAGGCGTATATGTCTGAAGCTTTATCGCGTCAGCTCCAGCGCGCTTAGCCGCCTTTATCGTATCTACCGCCGTTTTTAGGCTACCGCTGTGATTAGCAGAGAGCTCTGCTATTATAAAGACCTTTTTGTCTGTATCAAAATTTCCTATTTTCATCCGCTAGTCCGTTTCATTTTTTAGCTCAAGATAGCTAAATTCATCATCTTTTGCGTAGATCCTAAAGCCAAAATTTTCATAAAGTGCGAGCGCTTTTTCGTTGTTATTATAAGCTTTTGCCTTTAGCGAGCCAACTTTTAATGTAAAAAAAGCGTAGTCTTTTATGAGATCAAGCAGCTTTTTGCCCACACCTTTGAGCTCTGGGTTTTTATAAACGCCAAATTCGCAGCTTTCTTTCGTTATATCAACGAAGCTCACCACTCCGATAAATTCACCCTCGTCTTTTACTAAAAAGTAGATCTTATCTTGAATGCTCTTTAATCTCTCTAAAAAAGCAAAATGCTCCTCTTTGCCAACGCTTTTATTTTTCATAAATTTGGCTATACGCTCGTCATTTCTCCACTTTAAGACCATCAGTTTTTGCTCGCCACTAAGCGAGGTAAAATTTATAAGCTCAAGCAAATTTCATCTCCCCAGTAAGCTTCATATCCATTTTCTTTGAGCCAAGCAAAGATCTCCTTTTGATTATCCGCTACGCAAATGGCTTTAAATTTAGCTCCTAAAACATAAGCCTCATTTACAAGCGAGCTTGCTGTTATGATAAGCATTTTGGCTTCGTTCATGAGCCTTGCTACATTTTTACTATCTACAAAAAGACTAAAATTTTCGCTCTTGCTTGATAGCTCTTTTAGTGCGCTTAAGTTTTTATTTCCGCTAGTTGTTATGACGGCTGTTTTTAGCCCTTTTAAGAGTAATTTTTCTGAAATTTTAGCACTTAGCCCTGAGATATCAGTGCCTCCAAGAATGATAGCGTAGTCGTAAATTTTCTCCCTTTTTATCTGCGCTTCTTCATAAAACTCATCTCTAACTAGCAAAAACTCGCTTCCGCAAAATACCTCACAGCCTTTTTCTACAAGCCTCTCATATCTTGCCTTTTTCGCATATAAATTTACGTTTAAAATATAGTCTGTAAAATGTTTTTCATAAGTATCATCAAATGATAAAATTTTAACACCAGTTTTTTCTTTTATAGCTCTTTCATCTTCAAAGCTAAAGCCGTAGTGGTCGATTATTAGAAGCTTAAATTTATTATCATTTATAAGCTCGCAAAGCTCATCTATCTCACCACTTGTTAAGCTAAATTTAGGGTAGCTTATCTCATCAAAAATGTCACCTTCAAGCCTTAAAGATGCAAATGAGATGTTATTAAATTTTTTAGCAAGCAAAAGGTCTCGCCTGATGTGCCCATGCCCTATCTTGCTGCTACTATCAGCGCGCACTAGCGTTTTTAGCAGGGGGAGTCCTTTAAATTCTTTCAATCAGATCTTTCCATTATTTATCAAATAAAGCTTTTTAGCAAACTCAAAATCCTCTAACGTGTCGATATCGCAGACTAAATTTCTTGGCAGCAAATATGCTTTTGAATGTGGCGCAAACAAGGCACTGCACTCTAGCCAAGCCTCTTTTTTACCAAAATAAAAGGCCCCAGCGTCATGAAACGCAGGCTCAAGGTCTTGCGAGCGTGTCTTTTCAAACTGCGGATAAAACATGCTAACTCTAGCGTTTTCATCAATTTTTATCGCCCTTTGTATAGGAAAATCAAACGCAGTGGCCGAAAATAGAAATTTACACTCCTGCTTTTTAAACTCCCCTGCAGCCTCTTTTAAAATTTCAGCCGTTATGAGTGGTGCTGTAGCATAAAGGCAGCAGACGTCAAAGTCAGAATTCACGCGCCTTATCGCGTCTTTTATCACGTCAGTGCTTGTCGCGTAGTCATCGCTTAAGCTCGCATCTCTAAAAAATGGCACATTAGCTCCAAATTCTCTAGCCACATTTGCGATCATTTCATCATCGGTGCTTACGATCACTTCGCTAAAAACTTTAGAATTTAACGCAGCCTCGATGCTATATGCGATTAATGGCTTGCCTAAAAAGTCTTTTATATTTTTGCCAGGTATTCTCTTACTGCCGCCTCTTGCTGGTATGATGCAGATCATTTTTTACTCGCTAAAGCTTTTTAGCACATCAAAAAGCGTGCTTGCAACAAATTTAGCATCATCCACGCTCATGCCGTGATGGCATGGGATGCTAAGCTCAGCGCTATAAAATTTCTCCGCATTTGGTAGTGAAATTTCGCCAAGCAGCGCTTTATAAAAGCTAAATTTATATGTTGGCTTGTAATGCACCTGCACACCAACGCCCTTTTGCAAGAGTGCTTCAAAAATTTGCTCTTTTTTATCCCAAAATTTCTCATCCAAAAGCACTGGATATAGGTGCCTTGAGCTAGTTGTATTTGCTGGGATCTTTATAGTTTTAAAGTATTCACACTCACTAAATTTCTCATCATAAAATTTAGCTATCTCATTTCTTTTAGCGATAAAGCCGTCCAGCCTTTTTAGCTGGCTAAGCCCCAAAGCGCAGGCTACGTCTGTTATCCTGTAGTTATATCCAAGCAGGCTCATGTCGCTATCCCAAAGCTTTGTTTTAGCGATACCGTGGCTTCTATAAAGCCTTGCAAGTCTTGCGAGCTCATCGTCGTTTGTAGCAATCGCGCCGCCTTCAAGTGTGGTGATAGGCTTTACTGGATGAAAGCTAAATATGCTAATATCAGCCTTAACGCCCACTTTTACGCCGTTTTGCACGCTACCAAGGGCGTGAGAGGCGTCGTCTATCACTTTTATGCCGTGTTTTTTGGCTAAATTTATGATCTGATCTAGCTCCACAGGGTTGCCGCCGTAATCAACCGCAGTTATCACCTTTGTTTTTGGTGTGATCAAATTTGGGATTTTCTCTTCATTGATGTTGCCATTTGCTTTTACATCGCAAAATTTGACCTGCGCTCCTGCCATCAAAGCCGCATTTGCAGTGGCTGCAAAGGTGATAGGCGTCGTGATCACTTCATCGCCAGTCTTTACGCCCAGGCTAAGATATGCTACGTGCAGGGCTGAAGTGGCTGAGTTCATAGCGATCACGTGCTTTACACCAATATACTTTGCCAGCTCCTCTTCAAATTTACTGACCTTTTGGCCACCTGTTAAGATGTCGTCTTTTAAGGCATCTGTGACTGCCTTTATGTCCTCTTCTGTGATCTGCTGACGGCTGTAAGGGATCATTTAGCATCTCCTATCATCTCAAGAAGGCCTGCTCTATCAAGCCAAATTTTATTTGTATTTGAGCTATATTCAAAGTCCTCACTAACTGGTTTGCCCTTTTGATGAAGAGCATTTGTCGAGAAGTCTTGCGCTGTTAAAAACTGAATAGATGGACTTATCACGTAATAATCATCAAATTCATAAGTTAAATGCGCGTCATCTCTTGAGATCATCATCTCGTGCATCTTTTCGCCTGGGCGAATGCCTATGATCTTGACGCCAAGGTCTGGTGCAAGGGCTTTTGCAAGATCGACCATCGTCATTGACGGGATCTTTGGTATGAAAATTTCGCCGCCCTTCATCCTCTCAAAGTTTTTAAGAACGAAATTTACACCTTGTTCAAGCGTGATCCAAAACCTAGTCATCTTCTCATGCGTAATAGGAAGTTCTTTTTCTCCTTGTGCGATCAGCTTTTTAAAAAGTGGCACGACTGATCCACGAGAGCCAACAACGTTTCCATATCTTACGACGCTAAATCTTGTTTTTTTGTCTCCAACAATGTTATTTGCGGCGACAAAGAGCTTGTCACTGGCTAGCTTTGTAGCTCCATATAAATTTACAGGGTTGCACGCTTTGTCGGTTGAGAGCGCTATCACCTTGCTAACGCCACACTCCAAAGAGGCGTCGATGACGTTTTGAGCGCCATCTATGTTTGTTTTGATGCACTCCATTGGGTTGTATTCTGCGATTGGTACGTGTTTCATTGCTGCTGCGTGGATGACGTAGTCTATGCCATTCATCGCAGTTCTTAAGCGCTTATAGTCCCTCACGTCGCCGATAAAAAAACGCATGGCCTTGTCTTTAAACATTTGAGCCATTTCATATTGCTTTAGCTCGTCGCGTGAGTAGATAACTAGCCTTTTTGGCTTATATTTTTTTAACAAAATTTCAGTGTATTTTTTACCAAAACTTCCTGTTCCGCCAGTGATCAATATCGATTTGTTGTTAAACATTTTGCGCCTTTTTGCTAGTCATTTTTTGATTTATAAATGGCTAATTTGAATTATTTTTTATAAATTTTTAAGCAAAAGCTGTGCCAAATTTAAAATTTGTTTATCAAAGCTTTGCTCTTTCTAGCTTCTATTTCGTCAAAATTTCGTTATTGTTTAGGGTTTTTATAAAAAGTGGGCGATAAATTTAGCCTTTGCAAAGTCGCAAAGGCATGAAGATTACTTCAAAATTCTAGGTAGTGTGATGCCTTCTTGGGCTTGGTATTTGCCATTTTTATCAGCATAAGTCACCTCACAAGGCTCATCACCCTCGATAAATAGCACCTGTGCGATCCCTTCGTTTGCATAAATTTTCGCAGGTAACGGCGTCGTGTTTGAGATCTCTATCGTGATATGCCCCTTAAATCCAGGCTCAAATGGCGTCACATTTACGATGATACCGCACCTTGCGTATGTGCTCTTGCCAAGGCAGATCGCTAGCACATTATCAGGCATGTTAAAGTACTCGATCGTGCGCGCTAAAGCAAAAGAATTTGGCGGCACGATGCAGACATCTCCCTTAAAATCAACCACGTTTTTCTCATCAAAATTCTTTGGATCAACGACTGTTCCGCCGATGTTTGTGAAAATTTTAAACTCATCGCCCACGCGGATATCATAGCCATAGCTAGAAACGCCGTAACTAACGACGCCACGCCCCACTTGCTCCTCGGCAAATGGCACGATCATCTTCTTTTCAACCGACATTTTCCTTATCCAAGAGTCTGATTTTAAACCCATTTTTGCTCCTTTTTTGGGGCGATTATAACGCTTTGCGTCTTTAAAGTAAATTTAATGGCATTTTGCAATAAATTTTGAGAAAATCAGTATAATTTTGAGAGAAAAATTTAATAAAGGACAAAAATGCAAGAAAGAAAGGCCGAAACTTTCACAGGAGAACGCGCGATGTTTGGGGCAAAGGGGATAAATTTTACTAACTGCATCTTTGAAGATGGCGAGTCACCGCTAAAACATAGCTCAAATTTAAAGCTAAATGGGTGCGTTTTTGCCTACAAATATCCACTTTGGTACGCAAGCGATATCACACTAAATGGCGGCTATCTTGAGCCTCTAGCAAGGGCTGGCATGTGGTACAGCAAAAATTTAAGCTTCAAAGACGTGGTCATAAATGCTCCAAAAAGCTTTAGAAAAAGCTCGCAAATTTCACTTGAAAATGTAAATTTCTCAGACGCTGCCGAGACACTTTGGGGGTGCGAGGACGTGAAGATAAAAAACGTCTTTGCAAAGGGGGATTACTTTGGGGCAAATAGCGAAAATTTAGAGGTTGATGGGCTAAACTTGGACGGCAACTACTGCTTTGATGGCTGCAAAAATCTTCGCATCACAAACTCAAAACTCATCTCAAAAGACGCCTTTTGGAACTGCGAAAACGTGGTCGCGCAAAACTGCCTCATCTCAGGCGAATACCTAGCCTGGAACGCGAAAAATGTAACACTCATAAACTGCACGATAAAGAGCTTGCAAGCGCTTTGCTACGTAGAAAATTTGGTTGTAAAAGATTGCATTTTTATGGATACAAGCCTTGCTTTTGAGTATTCAAGCGTAGATGTTAGCACCAAAAGCAGCATAAAAAGTGTGAAAAATCCAAAAAGTGGCGTCATAAGAGCTGGCAAGATAGATGAGATTATCATAGATGACAGCTTGGTTGATGTAAGCAAAATAGAGATAATCACGGATGAAATTTGATTTGTTTTTAAAAAACATTTGCTACACAACTTAAATTTCTAAAGCCGAAATAGCTCGCTAATAAAAGATCTTACAAATTTCGTAAAATTTAATAACTTTTATCCTTAAAAGTAGTAAAATAGTTACACTTTTTTGATCGGAAATGATATGAAATTTAAAGATTTTAAAGAAAAAAACAGTAGCAACTATGACTTTTTCACAGCTGACGAGATGAGCTATAAAGAATTTGTACAACTAAGCTTTAAAGAGTTTTTAAATAGCGATAGTGACTCAAAATGGCAGCTTGGCATAGATGATAAAAGGCTTAACTCATTTCCAAATTTCACCCAAAAACATCAAATTTGCATATCGAATTTAGACTATGAAGATAATGTTTTTCAGTTTAGAATTTGCTCTGAAAACAACGTATCAAGCCTTGGCTACCGCATGTTTACGAGCTTTGATAACGCTCATAAAGACTTTGTCACAGACGATATCAAACACTCTGATGAAGTTATGATGAGCCTAAAGCTTGGCGAGCTTAAAGAGTTCCCTTGCATATCAAAATGCGGCTGGTGGATCAAAGATATCTGGCGAGACATGTATCCTATCTTGGACGAGACTAGCAGCGAGGACTTTGTGGCTGGCATTATAAAAAACGAATTTACCAAAAAGATGACCGAGATAAACGAATGCTTAAAGCACGCTCAAGATAGCGGCAAGCTTGACGAAGTGATCGCCAAACTAAAAGCTAAAATCAACTGAATTTAGAAATTTACACCCACCGCACACGAGCTAGCTGGATATGAAGTAAGTCCGTAGTCAGCTGACTCAACGTTATAAAAGTCTAAATTTGCACTTCGCGAGATGATATATTCAAAGCCTTTTTGATTTAGCTCGATCAAAATTTCAAGCTCCGTATCTCTTTTGCAGACTATGCTTTCAAAAAAGTGAGAGAAGAAAGAAATTTTGACATTTTCTTTTTGTATTGAGTGATTTAGCATGAGCTCCATGTTGCTAAAAATTTTAAAGATAGTTTGATTTGTCTCAAATTTACCAAACCTCGCATAATAATTTTGCAAATTTGCATCATTTAGTACGATGTTTTTAGTGCAATTTTTTGTGATCTGCTCATAGATAAGACCAAAGAGTTCGATCGAAGCATTTTGATTATCCATTACTCTATTTGCGTGATTTGTAACAACTACAAAGCCATCTTTTATCTCGTATTTTTCATTTTTATAATAAAAGCTAACATTTGCCACCTCTTGCTCGAAACGCTTTTTATAAGCAAAAGGCAAATAGTTTAAAACGCCCATTTTATCGATAATAGCTGAGCTTCTTACGCCACCATCTAGCTCGTGCTGCATGAAGTATCTTATGAAGCTGCCTTGCTCTATGTCAAAGCTGTTTAAATACTCGATCTTATCAAGATAGATGCATCGGTAGAGCTTTACAAATTCTTGGTTTAGCCTCAAATTTATCTCATCTTGTAGCTCGCCGTATTTTTCAGTTTGATCCGCGTCTATAAATTCGATGATATTCATCTGCTTTTCGATCTTATCTTTTACAAAGATTGAAATTTTCACATCCTGCATCTCATAAAAGCACTTTATCGTATCTGTGGCACTTTTGGTGATATCTGTTTTAAATTTCTTAGCAAGCTCTGCTTTTTTAAGGGTGAGCGAAAAGTCGCCATTTTTTAGTTTATTTTGTGAGTATAAAAGATAGAGCAGCTGCTCATAGACCATGAGATGTGAGTAGGTTAAAAAGGTATTGTCCACTACAATGACGTAGTAGCAACGCGTTATAGAGTACCTTTTGTTATTTTGCAAAAATTCATCATAAATTTTTAATTTGCTTGGGGATTTACATACCTTAAAAACATCGTATGATTCTAAAAATATATTTTCCATTAATACCCCTTTTTACCTTTGCAAAAATATTACATAACTATTCTTTAAGCTAATTTAAATTTACAAGCTAACTAATAAAAATAATTTTGTAAAAATTAATATTAATTTAATTAAATATAGCTTAATTATATAAAATATTTTTATATAAATATATTTTTATTTACAAAATTTTATTTTATAAAGTAAAACTTAGCCATAAAAATATATTTTTTAAACTAAATTTAATAAATATAGTTATATTATTTTTCTCAGATAAGCATGCTTGTAGTTGAAAATTTACAAATTGGGAGCTCAAAATGGAATTTCTAATTTTGACGCTATTTCTGATTAGTGGGCTTATCTTATACATAAAGCCACAAATGAAGAAAATAGCAATGTCCTGTATGGCTTTGGGGTGCGTAATACTAGTTGCACTAGAATTTTACGTAAATTTATGGGTAGTCTTGCCAATAGGCAACTTTTAGGAGGGCAAGATGCAAACAAAACAAAACGAAATCCCAGCAAACGAACAAGGCTTTTTCAACCTTATGTCACTAGCCATCACTGCTCTTGTGGCACTTCCAGTTGGCATCGCCTGCTTGGTGCTTGGCTTTGGACTAGGTGATAACCCTTGCGTAATGTGCTGGGCCGAGAGGATCACGATGATAGCTATTAGCCTAATAGCGCTTTTCATCATCAGGTACGGACTAAAGCCTGGCTATCTAGCAGCACTTTTACTAATGGCTTGCTGGGGCATATTTAATGGCTTTATCCATTACAGCCTAGATGGAACATTTGGCGGCTATCTTGACATCAAACAAGGTTTTGGCCTTGAAATTTTAGGTGCCCACACTCAGTTTTGGGTTATGGTTGTTGATTTTTGTGTGATCATATTTTTGGCTCTTATATTTTTGTTTAGCAAAAATTTGGGTCTTATAATGCAAAAAAGCTCAAATGGCGAATATGGCGACTTTCTAAGCTACTTGCCACTTGGCAAATTTGCAAATTTAGTCTTTATCGTGATCATCCTTGCAAACTGCGTTCAAGCCTTTATAGCTTCTGGTCCACCACCATATCTAGGATCTAGCACACCGCCAAGAATGAGTATCGATCCTTCAAAATGGTTCTGGGAGAAAGACCACTGGGATAGCTCGCTTGATTTTAGATTTGACTGGAACCCTGAGCTTCCAGACCTAGCAAAGTAAGGAGTAAAAGATGAAAAAACTAATATTTTTTGTCGCATTGGCAAGCCTTGCTTTTGGGTTTAACTTTGACATGGACAGTAAAAATGGAGCGATCCAAAACATAAAAGAGCTAGGCCTTAAAGATACGCTCACTCTAAATTTGCAAAATGATAATGCAATAACTGGTGCTGACTACGATGAGAGCAAAAAGCACTTTGCTCTTGTCTCAAACGACAATGAATTTTACATCGCAGATGAAAATTTAAAGCCTTTAAGTTATGCCAAGCACGACCGCCATTTTATAATGGAGATGGAGGCAACAGTTGGAGCTACTTGGTATAAAAAAGAGCTTGGCATGATAAGTTATAACAAAACTTTTGTCTTTTATGAGCCAGCTAGCAACCTTAGTAAAGATGAGCAAAATAGCCAGTGGAGGCACCTACTGGCTGGATATGACGCATGGAAGCTAAACGACCTTGGTAACAAGGGCAGATTTTCTACCATTAGATCAAAACAGCAGTACATCTTAGGCTGGGACTACTTAGAAAGTGAGAATAAATTTTTCACAGCTAGCGTGCCAAATGACGTTAGAGACTACTGGAGTGTGGCTATATTTGATGGTGACGACAAGATGATCTTAGAAGAATTTATACCAAAAGCTGGAGCAAATTTACAGCTAAAAGAGGGTAGAAATTTAAACAACTACTACATTACTGGTGTTGATGTGGAGCCTGATGCGCTCTATCTTTTAAGCAAAAATTTCTCAACTATTTTAAAGTTAAATTTGACCACTAAAGAGATAGACGAGGCTTTTAGTTTTAGTGGGGTAAATAACCCAAGAGCATTAGCGATCAAAGATAATAAATTTTACATCTTCTCACGAGAAGGCAAAGAGAATAAAGTTTTTATCTTTGAGATGAAATAGCTATCAAATTTAAGGAGAAAACATGCAAAGACGTTCTTTCCTAAAAGGTACCGGAGCAGCTCTAGCAGCAGCTGGAACAGCTCCTAGCCTATTTGGTATGGAGCAATTTGAGGTGGATTTTAACCCAAAATCCTATAAGAACGAGGAAAATGTAGAGTACCACTACCTAACCTGTCCTAGAAACTGCCGTGATGCCTGTTCGATGATCGCTGAGATAAAAGACGGCAAAATGGTAAGCATAAAAGGCGATCCAAAACACCCGCTAACACAAGGCACAGTCTGCGTCAAGGGTCACACCTATGCCATGCATCTATATAACGCTGACCGCATCATGCACCCTATGAAAAGAGTCGGTAAAAAAGGCGAGGGAAAATGGGAGAAGATAAGCTGGGATCAAGCCTTAAAAGAGATAGCTGCAAAGCTAACTGAGATAAAAGAGAAATTTGGCGGCGAAGCATTGACCGAGTTTGTCTACTCTGGCAACGAGGGACATATCTCAAAAACTATCGCACCGGGAAATTTCTTTGAAAAATATGGAGCCACAAGACTTGTTAGAAACCCTTGCGACTGGCCAAGATACGCGGGTACTCCTAGCGTTATAGGTACTGATTTCTCAAAAGATGCACTTGAGGTCGACGAGAGTGATATGTATATCAGCTGGGGATCAAACGAAGCTTATACGGCCGTACACTGGATAAGATTTGCTCACCGTGTTAAAAAAAGAGGCGGAAAGATCATCGTTATAAATACGATAAGAATTCCTCTAGCAAACCAAGCAGATATGTTTATCCAGCTAAAACCATCTAGTGACCCTGCATTTTGTCTAGCGGTCTGTAAATTTTTAATAGAAGAAGATCTATATGATCATGAATTTGTGGAAAAATACACAACAGGCTTTGAAGATCTAGTGCACGAGTGCTCACTCTACACCTATGGCGAACTATCTGAGATGTGCGGAGCAAGTGTGGATCAGATAAAAGTCTTTGCTAGAGAGTACGCTCACGCAAAAGCACCAGCTATCATGCACGGCGATGGCGGCCAAAGACACTTTAACGGCGCAAGGCTAGTGCGCGCGGTTACCTTCTTGCCGGTACTTACGGGCTGCCTTACAAAACTTGGTGGAGGACTATTTTGGGCATATGTGCATGTAAAAGGCTGCTTTAACTTCGATAACTGTATGCCAGATCTCTCTCCAAAAGATAAAGATGGCAAAAAGATAGAAAGACAGCAAGTAAGCTATATAGAATTTGGTAAAGGCATACAAAAAGAAAATCCAACATATCTTGACAAGCCTATAAACACTGTCATTAGAGCATGTATCAACTACAACTCAAATTTAATGGTAACAGCTCCAAATACAAATTTGATCAAAAAGCGTGTAATGGACGATGACTTCTTTTTGGTTGTAATTGATCCTTACGAAACAGATACCTGTGACTATGCTGACTATGTTCTACCTGGTGTTACATTTATGGAGAGTGAGGATATCCAAAACGACCAAATTTCTGGATACGTCTGCTACAACGCTCAAAGCGTAAAACCTCTAGGCGAAGCTAAGACAAATTTAGAGTTCTTCAACGCTCTTGCAAAAGCGATGGGCTATACAGAAGAGTGCTTTAACTGGGATAGTGAAACGGTTTGCAGACGCTTTTTGGATACAGAATTTGCCAAAAAACAAAACATCACCTATGAAAAACTAAAATCAGTCGGCTGGATCAAGCCATTTAGAACGCCTGAAACAATGAAAGATCAGTTCCCATACTACCCTTATGCGCCAAAAGACAAACTAGTCTTTGGTACAAAGAGTGGAAAATGCGAGCTTTACTCACAAACCTTTAAAGACGCAGGCTATCATCCAGTAATAGACCTTGAAACTGACTGGGACTACTACGAAAAGAGCAATAAATTTGGGAAAGACTATCTCAAAAAATATCCGCTTTATTTCATGACGCCAGGTACTCAGCTACAAGACAACTCAAACTGGGGCAATATGCCTTATATCTTAAAAAGGGTTATCGTTAAGGGCAATGCTGAGCTATTTATGACACGTGAAGATATGGAAGCACGCGGTATCAAAAACGGAGACACAGTTGAGGCAACAAACGAAAAAGGAACAGCCGTCTTTACAGCAGTCGAGACAAATCAAATGAACCCAGGCATAGTCTATGCGTGGAACAACATCTGGGTAAAAGTGACAAAATCAAGAACTGGAGCAAATATACTTTGCTCTGATGGCGTTAGCGATCTAGGAAATGGCTCAACCTATACAGCTAGCTTTTGTGAAGTAAAAAAAGCAGCTAAACAAGAGATGTAAAGGGGTCTAAGATGAAAAGAAAACAAGGATTTTTATTTGATTATAACTTTTGTATAGGCTGCAAGGCTTGTGAAATTTCATGTCAGGTCTATCACAACCAAGATCCAGATATAAACTGGAGACATGTCGATGGCCTTATGATACATGAAGATGGCATAGAAAAAGAGATCTTTATGACTCACTCTTGCCATCACTGCGACGAGCCAGCCTGTATGGATGTCTGCCCAGTTGGGGCTTATATCAAGCTAGAAAATGGTGTCGTACAGCCACTTCATGATAAGTGCATAGGCTGTGGATACTGCTTGATGGCTTGCCCTTATGGCTCTATCACAAAAGGCAAAGACGGCAAGGCTCAAAAGTGCAACCTTTGTGCCGAAAAACTTGAGCGTGGCGAAGAACCAGCTTGCGTAGCAGGCTGTCCGTGTGGAGTACTAAAACTAGTTGATAGCAACGTTAGCGACAGCGCTGGTATGCAAAAAGAGATGCCAGGCTTTAAACACTTCTTTACCAAGCCAAATATCCGCTTTTATCCAAGAATGAAGCGAAATGAATTCATACACTAAAGAGTAAAAGATGGATAAGGTCAAAGAAAAGCTTAGCGTTAGTCTTAGTGTTGAAGACTTTTTAAGGCGATTTTTCTTAGTAGAGCTTAGAGAGCAAAATTTAGATGAGCTCATAAGCCTAAGCCTTAATTTTAGTGATAAATTTAAAAATCACGACTTCATACTTTGGCTAAATAAGTGTAAAGATGATCTAAATTTGCTAGACGAGCTAAGATATGAATTTAATAGGCTCTTTGTAGGACCAAGACACCCAAAGGCCGAGCCATACGAGTCGGTTTATTTTGATTATAAAACGATGTTTGGCGAAAAGACCATGCAGGTGCGAAGCTTTTATGAGAGCTCTGGGCTAAAGCTTAGCAAAGAGCAGTTTGATAAATTTCCAGATGATTTCATCGGATACGAGCTGCAATACCTTTACTTTCTAAGTTTCAATGCCTTGCAAGCAGACGAAAAAGAGAAGATGGATGAAATTTTACATAAAAAATATGACTTCATCCGCACTCATCCGTTTGAGTGGTTTTATAAATTTAGCTCTCGCTGTAAGGAGGCTACAAATTTAGAAGCTTATGTGAGCTTTGCTGATTTTTTAAATTTATATCTTGAAAATGAGATAGAGCAGTCAAGAGCTCTTCTAACTTTTAAGAGTTAAAGGATAGATAATGGAACAAACAACTTGGGGATGGCTCATAGTCATATATCTCTTTTTAGGTGGTTTAGGTGCTGGGGCGTTTTTGTGCTCGGCTTTAGCCTACAAAGGCTTTTTGGGCAAGCTTGATGAGAAATTTTACAAATTTGGATTCTTGCTCGCGCCAATAGCGGTTATAGTTGGAACTGCACTTTTACTATTTGACCTAGCACCAAGCGCAGCGATCAATCCAGCTAAGATCATAGGTCTTTACACAAGACCAGTTTCTATAATGAGTATCGGCACATATCTTCTAACATTTTTCATAATAGTTAGCGTGCTTGTGCTTTTACAGGTCAAAAAAGGCGGCAAAATTTGCGATATGATGCTTAGCTTTGGCTCGTTACTAGCGCTTGGTGTGATGGGATATACTGGACTACTTTTATATGTAGTAAAAGCGATCCCACTTTGGGCAAGTATATGGCTACCGATACTATTTACTATCTCAGCCATATCAACAGGCCTTAGTGCAAACGCTATATCTGTGCTAAGTGGTGGTGGCGTTTTAAGCCATGAGTCGCATAAATTTCACACTATCTTAGTAGCGCTTGAAATTTTTGCCCTCTTGATGCTATTTGCAAGCGTTAGAAACGAAGCTGCTGGCATGGCTAGCATAACCAAAATAGTATCAGGTTCTCTAGCACCGATGTTTTGGATAGGCTTTATAGTACTCGGTCTTGCACTGCCATTAATTGGTGGCAGTAAATTTATGCTGCAAAGATGTGGCGTGACAAAAGACGGAGCAGTATGTGAATGTAGCGAAGGCATCAAATCCTGCGTATACAATGAATATGGTGTTTTAATCGGCGGTTTTTGCCTAAGAGCATTTATCGTTCTTGGAGCAATTTATATATTTTAATAAACTTTCTCCCTTTAAAAACTAGACCAGATAGGATCTGGCCTAGCTATCTAATCATTTCTCACCAAGCGGCCAGTAAACAACTGGTTTAGCTCCCAGTCTAGCCTCACCATGATACATACCAAGCTTATCTTTAGTCCAAGCAAAGCCTGTCTTGCCAGACTTATCAATAGAGATGATACCACCACTGCCACCTAGTGTTGCTACCTCTTTTACAGCCTCTTCGGCTGCTTTTTGCACATCTGAAGTTTTGTATTTATAAAGAGCTGAGACTTCATGAGCAGCATTTACACGCATGTAGATATCACCTGTGCCTGTGCAAGAGACTGCCACTGAGTCATTATCTGCATAGGTTCCAGAGCCAATTATCGGACTATCACCTATACGGCCAGTCATTTTATTTGTCATGCCACCAGTACTTGTTGCTGCGGCTAGGTTGCCATTTTTATCAAGAGCAATCGCTCCAACAGTACCAAGATATGGACGCTCATATAAATTTAGCGAAGTTTTCTTTGTCTTTTCGCTATCAAGCATGAGCTTTTGTTTCTCTTTAGCCCTTTGGAGTGCATCATATCTAAACTGCGTGAAAAAGTACTTTTGATCAACCATCTCTAGGCCGTTTTCTTTGGCTAGCTTGTCAGCTCCCTCGCCAGCAACAAGAGTGTGCCAAGTCTTGTCCATTACAACTCTTGCACCAAGGATTGGGTTTTTGATATGCCTTGCCATCGCTACTGCACCTGCTTTTTTAGTAGAGCCATCCATGATCGAGGCATCCAGCTCATTAAAGCCGTCAGCTGTAAATACTGCGCCCTTGCCAGCATTAAAATTTGGATCGTCTTCTAACACCATAATGGCTGCCGTAACTGCATCCATAGCACTACCGCCCTTTTCAAGCACGGCCTGACCAGCTAAAAGCGCCTTTTTCATAGGCTCTTCGCGCACTTTAAACTCATCTTTAGTAAGCTCAAGTCCGCTAGTGCCACCATGTATGACAATAACAGGGCTAAATTTATCCTCTGCGTTTAAGAGTGAGCCTGCGAATAAGGCAACGCCAGCTGCTACAAAAACAGCTTTTGAAAATGCTAGTTTCATACGCTCTCCTTTAAAGAAATTTGATAAATCTTAAAAAAATAATATAACTTAATACTTTTCGTTTAGCTTAATATAAGTATATACTTTTGCATGAGGCAGTGTTAAATTTAATAAATTTAGCATCGTGTTCATTTGTGTGTAATAAAACTTTAACAAGAATGATAAAAATAAGAAACTATCAATACATCACCTCAAAAATGACTTTTTGAAGATCAGCTTAGAGGTCATGCTAATATCAAATAGTTAAGGTTCTGCATTTTTAATAAGCAATGGAATAAATATAGCATAGCAGAAAACCAATTAGACAACTTGTTGGTCTAATATTTGTGCGATAGGTGGCGAATGTAACTAAATAACCAACAACCCTAGCACAAAGCATTGTGTTTACACACCAAAAACACACAATTACAGCATACAGCACAAAATAAAGGTCGCTAAACCAATAATCTAATAATAAAAAAATAAAAACTACTATTTTATACTTAAATAGAAATAAACACTAATAAAAACCAGAATTAATAATATAAGAATTAAAGCAGATAAACAACAAAGCCCGCAACGACCTACTTTTCCAACATCCCAGTAAGGGAGAGTATCATCAGCCAGGACGAGCTTAGCTTCTTGGTTCGAGATGGAGCAAGGCGTTTCCTCGTCTGTATAGTCACGGGCAGTGTTAAATAAAAGATATACTAGATAAATCTCTTATTTAACACTACTAAATAAAGTTAAAAGTCATAAACAAAGTTTTATAAAAACATATCTTATTAAGTTTTTATCCTTAACAAGGAAGTGATGCTTATTAAAAGATAAGCAGACGAGCTATTAGTACTGGTCAGCTAAAGGACTTTCATCCATTACACACCCAGCCTATCAAACACATAGTCTATATGAGCTCTTAAAAGAAGATTCATCTTGGAGTTGGCTTCCTGCTTAGATGCTTTCAGCAGTTATCACATCCCAACATAGCTACCGAGCGGTGCCCTTGGCAGGACAACTCGTACACCAGTGGTTGGTTCGACCCGGTCCTCTCGTACTAGGGTCAACTCTCCTCAATCTTCTTGCGCCCACGGCAGATAGGGACCGAACTGTCTCACGACGTTCTGAACCCAGCTCGCGTACCGCTTTAAATGGCGAACAGCCATACCCTTGGGACCTGCTCCAGCCCCAGGATGCGATGAGCCGACATCGAGGTGCCAAACCTCCCCGTCGATGTGAGCTCTTGGGGGAGATCAGCCTGTTATCCCCGGGGTACCTTTTATCCTTTGAGCGATGGCCCTTCCACACAGAACCACCGGATCACTAAGACCGACTTTCGTCTCTGCTTGACGTGTATGTCTCGCAGTTAAGCTGGCTTATGCCTTTATACTCTACGAACGATTTCCAACCGTTCTGAGCCAACCTTTGTAAGCCTCCGTTACATTTTGGGAGGCGACCGCCCCAGTCAAACTACCCACCAGACATTGTCCTACTTGAGGATAACTCAAGCTAGTTAGCTATCAGAATAAAAAAGAGCGGTATCTCAACAATGGCTCACCATAAACTGACGTCTATGGATCAAAGCCTCCCGCCTATCCTGCACATTTTTATCCCAATAGCAGTGTCAAGCTGTAGTAAAGGTCCACGGGGTCTTTCCGTCTTGCCGCGGGTAGGAGGAATTTTCACCTCCACTACAATTTCACTGGATCCCTCTTCGAGACAGCTCCCATCTCGTTACGCCATTCATGCAGGTCGATATTTAATCGACAAGGAATTTCGCTACCTTAGGACCGTTATAGTTACGGCCGCCGTTTACTCGGGCTTCGATCAAACGCTTCGCAGAGCTAACGTCATCAATTAACCTTCGAGCACCGGGCAGGCGTCACACCCTATACATCCTCTTACGAGTTAGCAGAGTGCTGTGTTTTTGGTAAACAGTCGGGAGGGACTCTTTGTTGTAACCTTCAATGCTTACGGAGTAAATCCTTCACAAAGTTAGGCACACCTTATACCGAAGATACGGTGCTATTTTGCAGAGTTCCTTGAAGAGAGTTCTTCCACGCGCCTTAGAATACTCATCCCACCCACCTGTGTCGGTTTACGGTACGGGCAACTATAACTAAACTTAGAAACTTTTCTTGGCTCGACAGTATCAAGGATTTACGATTCATTCCGAAGAACTTCACGCACCTGTAAGGCCTCGGCTTAAAGGAGTTCGGATTTGCCTGAACTCCAACCTGCACCTTTCGACCAGCACTACCATCCGCTGGCTCCTCTAACTCTAAGCGTCCTTCCATCGCACATTATAGTTGGCATTGGAATATTAACCAATTTTCCATCGCATACCCCTTTCGGACTTTGCTTAGGACCCGGCTAACCCTACGATGACGAGCATCGCGTAGGAAACCTTGGGTTTACGGCGTTGGGGATTCTCACCCCAATTATCGCTACTCATGCCTGCATGCTCACTTGTATTCGCTCCAGCACTCCTTACCGGTATACCTTCAACGCAAATACAACGCTCTCCTACCACTTAGTAAACTAAGTCTAAAGCTTCGGTACTCATTTTAGCCCCGTTATATTTTCCGCGCAGAATCACTAGACCAGTGAGCTATTACGCTTTCTTTAAAGGATGGCTGCTTCTAAGCCAACCTCCTGGTTGTTTAAGTAACTCCACATCGTTTTCCACTTAAATGAGATTTAGGGACCTTAGCTGTTAGTCTGGGTTGTTCCCCTCTCGACGACGGATTTTATCACTCGCCGCCTGACTGCCATGATTACACACTAGGTATTCGGAGTTTGATAGGGTTTGGTACATTGGTGTATGCCCTAGCCCATTCAGTGCTCTACCCCCTAGTGTTACTACATGACGCTATACCTAAATATATTTCGGAGAGAACCAGCTATCACGATGTTTGATTGGCCTTTCACCCCTATCCACAAGTCATCCCATAGCTTTTCAACGCTAGCGGGTTCGGTCCTCCACCGGCTCTTACACCGGTTTCAACCTGCTCATGGATAGATCACATCGTTTCGGGTCTGCAACGTCTGACTAAACGCCCTATTAAGACTCGCTTTCGCTACGGCTCCGGGTTTCCTTAACCTCGCCAGACATCACAACTCGCAGGCTCATTATGCAAAAGGCAGTCCATCACCCTGATAAATCATAGGGCTCTGAATGATTGTAAGCAAATGGTTTCAGGTTCTATTTCACTCTGATCACCTCAGTTCTTTTCACCTTTCCCTCACGGTACTTGTGCACTATCGGTCTAGTAGTAGTATTTAGGGTTGGATAGTGGTCTACCCAGCTTCAGACAGAATATCACGTGTTCCGCCCTACTCAGGATACTGCTAAGTAAAACAAAGCTTTCATATACGGGGGTATCACCCTCTGTGCCTAACCTTTCCAGGTTGTTCTATTAGCTAAGTTTAGTCTATATTGCAGTCCTACAACCCCACTAGTAAACTAGTGGTTTGCCCTCTTACGCGTTCGCTCGCCGCTACTAGCGTAATCTCTTTTGATTTCTTTTCCTGAGGGTACTAAGATGTTTCAATTCCCCTCGTTCGCTCCGTTATACGGTAACTAATATCTCTATTAGTTGGGTTGCCCCATTCAGAAATTCCCGGATCAAAGCCCCTTGACGGCTCCCCGAGACTTATCGCAGCCTGGCACGTCTTTCATCGCCTCTACTAGCCAAGGCATCCACCACTTGCTCTTTGTAGCTTACCTTTTCTATATTAGATTATTCTAATTCGCATCACTTCCTTGTTAAAGATAACTTTATGTTACTACATTTAAATTCTAGCTCTCAAGACGGAAAGCATTGACTACTATTTAGATAAGTTTTAAATCCTAAATAGATTGTGATGTCAAACTTTTGCATTAAATGCAAAGAGAATAGAAATTTAAATCTTTAACAAGTCCTGTAAAATTGTTTTTAAAACTTGCTTGTGACTATTAACAATATTAATTAAAAGAACATTTAGACTTCGCAGACTAGCAAGCTAGCCTTTACGACCAAAGAGTTGCACCCTTTGGAAACCCCTAAAGCACAAAGTTGCTTTCGGCAACTTTATAATCAATAAAGATCAAGTACGCTTAAAAGTCTAAAGTAAATGTTTCTTAAAACACTTAATATAGACTTTTGCTGTTAAACTATTTTATGGTGGAGAATAGCGGGATCGAACCGCTGACCTCCTGCGTGCAAAGCAGGCGCTCTCCCAGCTGAGCTAATTCCCCAATTAAATTCTCTGGTGGGCCTAACAAGACTTGAACTTGTGACCTCACCCTTATCAGGGGTGCACTCTAACCAGCTGAGCTATAGGCCCCTATAGGTCTATCAATCTTTCAAAACTAAACAAGGATGATTGAGAATATCTTTCTTATAGATATCTTGTGAGAGAATATCTATATGTACTCTAGAAAGGAGGTGATCCAACCGCAGGTTCTCCTACGGTTACCTTGTTACGACTTCACCCCAGTCGCTGATTCCACTGTGGACGGTAACTAATTTAGTATTCCGGCTTCGAGTGAAATCAACTCCCATGGTGTGACGGGCGGTGAGTACAAGACCCGGGAACGTATTCACCGTAGCATGGCTGATCTACGATTACTAGCGATTCCGGCTTCATGGAGTCGAGTTGCAGACTCCAATCCGAACTGGGACATATTTTATAGATTTGCTCCATCTCGCGATATTGCTTCTCATTGTATATGCCATTGTAGCACGTGTGTCGCCCCGGACATAAGGGCCATGATGACTTGACGTCGTCCACACCTTCCTCCTCCTTACGAAGGCAGTCTCATTAGAGTGCTCAGCCGAACTGTTAGCAACTAATGACGTGGGTTGCGCTCGTTGCGGGACTTAACCCAACATCTCACGACACGAGCTGACGACAGCCGTGCAGCACCTGTCTTAACATTTCTGCAAGCAGACACTCTTCTATCTCTAGATGATTTGTTAGATATCAAGTCCGGGTAAGGTTCTTCGCGTATCTTCGAATTAAACCACATGCTCCACCGCTTGTGCGGGTCCCCGTCTATTCCTTTGAGTTTTAATCTTGCGACCGTACTCCCCAGGCGGTATACTTAATCCGTTAGGTGCATTACTGCCAAGACTAGCTTAGCAACAACTAGTATACATCGTTTAGGGCGTGGACTACCAGGGTATCTAATCCTGTTTGCTCCCCACGCTTTCACGCATTAGCGTCAGTTGAGTTCCAGCAGATCGCCTTCGCAATGGGTATTCCTGGTGATCTCTACGGATTTTACCCCTACACCACCAATTCCATCTGCCTCTCCCTCACTCTAGATTATCAGTTTCCCAAGCAGTTCTATGGTTAAGCCATAGGATTTCACAAGAGACTTGATAATCCGCCTACGCGTCCTTTACGCCCAGTGATTCCGAGTAACGCTTGCACCCTCCGTATTACCGCGGCTGCTGGCACGGAGTTAGCCGGTGCTTATTCGTTAGGTACCGTCATTATTCTTCCCTAACAAAAGGAGTTTACGCTCCGAAAAGTGTCATCCTCCACGCGGCGTTGCTGCTTCAGGGTTTCCCCCATTGAGCAATATTCCCTACTGCTGCCTCCCGTAGGAGTCTGGACCGTGTCTCAGTTCCAGTGTGACTGATCATCCTCTCAGACCAGTTATGCGTCATAGCCTTGGTGAGCCATTACCTCACCAACTAGCTGATACAATATAGCCTCATCCTACACCGAAAAACTTTCCCTATCTAACTTATGCTAGAGAGGAGTATAGAGTATTAGCAGTCGTTTCCAACTGTTGTCCTCTAGTGTAGGGCAGATTAGCTATACATTACTCACCCGTGCGCCACTAACTCATAAGAGCAAGCTCTTACTTGTCCGTTCGACTTGCATGTATTAGGCACGCCGCCAGCGTTCACTCTGAGCCAGGATCAAACTCTCCATATTAACCTTCTTTAACGTAAAGCAAAGCTTTACTAAGAAGCAACACTAAAGACTAAGATTGCTAATGCAATCTAGTAATAATGTTTTTACTAAAATTGCTTTTAGTATTTATTATGAAGTTTTTAATCAAAAAAACTTTTAGTTTTTATATTAGTTTGTCTAATCTATTATTTAATCATAATAGACTGGCTCAATCGATCACTTGTTTAGATTTCAAAGATTGACTAATAGTTTAACAATTGTAAGTTAAAAGAACAACGATAAGAAAAAGGCTTTATTAACGTTGAAGTTAAAGGTGGTTTCTCGTTTCGTGAGCTGGAATTATATATGAGTGATGCTTAAAGATAGTTGAAATAATTGCAAAATATTTTACAAATTTAATTTTTATTTCTGATACATAAATTTGGAGAGCATCCTTGCTCTCCGTTTGATTTAATACCACCACTTTGATAGCAAATTTACATCTATGATTACATAGGCTGTGTTACTTCGTCCTTGATCTCAACAGTAACAGTTGTTCCGCTAGTATCATTTGTATATGCGGTATAGCCGTCAGTTGATGCACCCTTTTGCCAGCCAGTATCTTTAAATTCTACTTTGTCTCCAGCATCAGCTGTTATTTTTAGCGTATTATCACCATCTGTTAAGCTTATGACATCACTTAGTTTGACACTTAAAGTAGTATTTTGGCTCTTATTAGAGATATTAAGCTCCTCAAAGTTATGTGCATGATCTGCGATGCTATCTAAATTTATAGATCTGTCTGGGTTAGTGATAGATAATTTGTCATAACCAGTGCCACCATCTATATCATTACCTTGCATATCTGACTTTGCAATCGTTAATGAGTCATCGCCTGCGCCTAACTTTATATTAGAGTAGTGGATATAGTTACCAACTTTGATGGTGTCGTTTCCACTTCCAGTTTCTACAGTACTATGATCTATATTTGTTCCAACTGTTAATGTATTGTTGCCATCACCTAAATTTACATTAGAGCGATTTGTTATATATCCATCGACTTTGACGTTGTCATAACCATCTCCAGCGATTACTGATGCTCTATCGATATTTGTCTCTACTTTTAAGATATTATCTCCATCGCCTAAATTTAGTTTTGAGTCTTCTACCATGTCACCCCAAACACCACCACTCTTATGCACCGTTACTATATCGTCACCATCACCTAGTTTCACATCTGCTCTATGAGTGAATGTTTTAACATCTAGCTCTACTGCTTTACCTTGTGCTTCGATATTAACAGCACTTGCGCTTTTTGGATTGTCATCAAGTAACAAGCCTGTTCTATTTGTGCCATAAATAGCGCTAGCATTTATATGAGTAGGTGCATCACTAAAGTCAAAGACTATCTCATCTTTGCCTGTTGATCCTTTGTTGCCAGCAGCGTCTGTTAAATATGCCCAAGCTTCAAAAATTTTACCATCAGAGTCCTTGCCAAAAGGAATATGCTCCCATGTTCCATGAATCATATTTTGTTTTACAAAGCCCACATAGCCTTTTGCTATATCTTCAGCTTTTATAGTATAAGTTAGCTCACCAGTAGCACCTGGTCCGCCCCACATATAGTGCATAACGTCACCAACTTTAACCGTACCGTCGTTTGGAAGATATGCTTTCCAAGCTATACGTCCTGCGTGTTCAGGATTTAAATTCTCACTCCAGCTAAATTTACCATCATTGTTGAGATCATCTATCCACTCAACTTTTAAATTTGTCACTTTCGTATCAACAGTTATGGTTACTGGAGCGGCCTCGGCTGTATTGCCAGCTTTGTCAGTAGTTTTTACCTTCAGCTCATGCTCGCCCTCGCTAAGTGGAGTGCTCACTTTAAAACTCCAAGAGCCGCCCGCTTTTGCCTCTACTTGACCGATCTTGTTTGTACCATCAAAGATCTCTACAGTTGAGCCAGCCTCTGCCTTGCCTGATAGAGTTGGTGTGTTGTCGTTTGTTAGACCTTTTAGTGTTTTGCCTTCAACTGTCACATCATTGCCCTTAACATTGCCATTTACAACGCCGCCCGTAACATCATCTGTAACGCTATCAAGCGTAACCTTAGTGCTTGTATCTACTGTTATAGTAGCTGGGTCAGAGGCCTTGATCGCATTTGTGGCTGGAGATGAGGCTGTGATATTGTGAGCGCCTTCGCCAAGTGGAGTGGCCGGAGTGATAGACCAGTTGCCATAATTATCAGCTTTGCTGCTGCCTATCTTAGTCGTGCCATCATATAGCTCCACTACCGAGTTAGGGTCGGCCTTGCCGTTAAATGTCGGAGTGCTGTCGTTTGTTAGCCCTTTTTTAGTTACGCCATTTACTACTACGTCATTATCTTTGACATTGCCGTGATCTATACCGCCTGCAACATCATCGATCACCTCTGTGATAGTGACAACATTTACGTTCGCTAAGAATGCATAGCCTGTATTGCTTCCACTATCGTTGCCATTTAGGTTAAGGTGGTCTGTGATAGTAGCATTAACACCTGTTGCATGGACATAATCTGACTTCACAACGCCATTTTCATACATATTATATAGTGGCACGCCAGTTATTTCAATAGCGTTGTTATTTGGCGCTGGGATGCCTGCATGTGTGACATTGCCAGCTACATCGACCTCGTCAAAAGTCACAGTGCCGTCAGCCGCTTTGTGAATGACAAATGTCTTCACAAATGTTGGCTCTGGGTTATTTGCTGGGTATTGTTTTACGCCAGTGTCAGCATAAATTTTGTTGTAGTCAGTTATAGCAACTGTTAGTTTATCGCCGTCTGAGAACACTTTTGGTAATGTTATGCGAGCTGTAGTGTGGTTGATATCGCCGTCTTTTATAGCGTCAGCTACGCTTATGCCGGCATTTAGTGCGCCTGAGCCACTTCCTGAAACGCTTGGATTATAAACTTTGTTGCCTTCTATAAATTCTATCTTCGGAGCCTCCATGCCATCTCTAAATATCCATGTATTTCCATTAGACTGCTCTGCACGGTCATCACCTTTTATACTTACCTCTATACCACGTGAGTGTGTACCATTCATGCTGGCTGTTGGCATATCAGCTATATCTATACCAAATTTCTCGCCAGCACCATTTGTAGATGTAAGACCTGATTTGATAACTGTCTTATCAGTCTCTGAAGTGATCTGATCAACTGTCATAGAGCCATCAGCTGCTTTATGAACTAAGAAATACTTATAAGCAGTCGTATCTGTGCCACCTGTTTTTGCAAGAGAGGCTGCATCTGGTCCGTAGCCATATTTTACAGTTACAACGTCGCCATCTTGAACATTCTCAGGTAGTGAGATGCGTGCTGTGGTGTGGTTGATATCACCATCTAGCATAGCTGTATTTCTATTTTGATTTGTTATTTGATCTGATTTTTCATTTAGAACATTGCCATGCTCATCAAGCTCAACAAATTTAACTTCAGCCTTACCAACATTTTCAAATTTAACACTTGAAGTAGCTTTAAGGGTTGTACCTTCTAGCTCAGCTGTGATGCTAGCTGCATTTCCGAGGGCTGTTTGATAGTGGTTATAGTCATAGCTAATCTTTATGCCATTATCGCCGTCAAATACGTTGTTGCCTTTTGTATCTATAACGCTTGTAATATTGCCACTAGCATCTTTATGAACTGTGTAATAGTCATTTATGCCAGTGCCTATGACATGTATCTTGCTGCCGTCCTTTGCAAGGTTTGGTATGCTGATAGTTGCAGTAGCTTTTGCGCCATCCTCGGCATAGTTCTCGCCTCTTGTGATAGTGCCATTGCCATCTGCATCATCATTAAATTTGATAGTAAATTTATCTGGAGCAGTAGTCTCGCCTGTGGCTGTGTTGCCAGCGCCATCAGTAGCCTTTGCGACCACTGGAGTGTTGTCTTTTGTCGCATTGTCGCTGATAGTGACCTTGCCACTATGTGGATCAAGCTTGAAAGCACCTGTTGGAGCTGTCGTCTTGCCAGGAGTGTTATCTACGACCCAGCCGGCACTTGGGTTTTTGACCACGGTTATAGTTTGCGTGTTGCCACCATTGTCTGTGTATGAAATTGCAACCTTTGTCGCGTCATTGTCGTGAGGCACTACATCAACTGTGCCGTCAGCCTTTGGAGTGAGATCTACCTGCGGCGGCACAACGTCTGATACTGGAGTAGTAACTGGT